>NZ_BMFW01000023.1 GCF_014639275.1 Arthrobacter liuii
GAGGCCTCCAGAATCGACAGCCCGCCGCACACCAAATCAACAAACTCAGTGCGGGCATTCGACGGGAACAACTTGACCATCTAACGCTCCATCAATCAGAGCGTTGCAACGACCCTATGACTTTGCCCCCGGGAACATTGCCGTGAACTGCCGTCTCGCGGGTGGAGAACGACGCCGGGGGCGCCGCCTGAGTGCCTCAGGTGCGGTTGAGTTCGCGGGAGATGGCGTCGGCAGCTTCCCGAAGGATGGGGACGGCCTTGTCAGCGAAGTTTTCGTCCACGCGGGAGACCGGCCCGGACACCGAAATTGCACTGGGCGTGGGGGCGTTGGGCACCGCCATGGCGAAGCAACGAACGCCGAGCTCCTGCTCTTCCTCGTCGATGGAGTAGCCACGCTCGCGGATGAGCTTGAGGTCGGCCAGGAGTTCGTCCACATCGCCGATGCTCTTGGCGGTGGGGGTGGGCATCCCGGCGCGGGCCACGATGCCGCGGACCGTGTTGTCGTCGAGCTGGGCCAGGATGGCCTTGCCCACGCCGGTGGCATGGGTATGGGCACGCCGGCCCACCTCGGTGAACATGCGCATGGAGTGCAGCGACGGGACCTGTGCCACGTAAATCACCATGTCCGAATCCAGCACGGCCATGTTGGAGGTTTCCCCCAGCCGGTCCACCAGGATCTTCAGCTGCGGCTGGGCCAGGGCGCCAAGCTGCTTGTTGGCGCCCTCCCCCAGCCGGATGAGCCGCGGGCCCAGGGCGTAACGCCGGTTGGGCAGCTGGCGGATGTAGCCAAGGGAGACCAGGGTGCGGAGGAGGCGGTGGATGGTGGGCAGCGGCAGGTCCGTGGAAGAGGAAAGCTCGCTGAGCGTGACATCGCCACCGGCATCCGTGATGAGCTCCAGCAGTTCGAAGACGCGCTCCACCGACTGCACCCCACCAGAGGCTTTTCCTGCCATTCCGCTGTCTCCTACGGTTCGGAATCCGACAACTCTTATCCGCATCGTGAAAAGAATTGCTTAGAACACCCAAGATACAGCACTGCCGCCACCGCCGCGACGCCGGCCGGCAGTCGCATTCGGAGGGGTTGTATTTCCATAAGGTAGATAATAATATCCATAATACGAAAACAATCCGGATCAATTCACCAGCCGGACAAGGCCTAACCAGGAGGACATTCAATGGCGAACCCCAGCCCCGGAAATTCGATCACCCTGCGCGTGGAAGCACCGTCGAGCTTCAGTGCCACCAGCGAGCTTGCCGCAGCCGTGGGAGCTGCCGGCGCTGCGATCACCGCGCTGGACGTCACGGAGTCCCACCACGAAACCCTGGTGGTCGACGTCACCTGCAACACCACCGACGACGCCCATGCCGCCCGCGTCAAGGACGCCCTGGACGCACTGGATGGCGTCACGGTCCAGCACGTCTCCGACCGCACCTTCCTGATGCACCTGGGCGGCAAGCTCGAGGTCGTGCCCAAAGTAGCCCTGCGCAACCGCGACGACCTGTCCCGCGCCTACACTCCCGGCGTCGCCCGCGTCTGCCTGGCCATCGCAGAGGACCCCGCGGCAGCCCGCAACCTGACGGTCAAGAGGAACACCATCGCCGTCCTCACCGACGGTTCGGCGGTCCTGGGCCTGGGCAACATCGGCCCCGCCGCCGCCCTCCCCGTCATGGAAGGCAAGGCCGCCCTCTTCAAGCAGTTCGCCAATGTGGACGCCTGGCCGGTCTGCCTGGACACCCAGGACACCGAAGAAATCATCATGATCGCCAAGGCCATGGCCCCCGTCTACGGCGGCATCAACCTGGAGGACATCGCCGCCCCGCGCTGCTTCGAGATCGAGAACCGGCTCCGCGAAGAGCTGGACATCCCCGTGTTCCACGATGACCAGCACGGCACCGCCATCGTCACGCTCGCCGCCCTGGCCAACGCCCTGCGCGTTGTGGACAAGAAGCTCGGGGACGTGAAGATCGTGGTCTCCGGCGTCGGCGCAGCCGGCTCCGCCATCATCCAGCTCCTCAAAGCCCAGGGTGCGCGCCACATTATTGCCGCCGGCCGGTCCGGCGCCATCCACGCGGGAGAAAAGTACGACGACGGGCACCGCACCTGGATTGCCGCCAACACCAACGAGGAAGGCTTCTCCGGAACCCTGCACGATGCACTGAAGGGCGCCGACGTTTTCATCGGCGTCAGCGCCCCACACGTGATCGGAGAGGAGCAGGTGGCCTCGATGGCGCAAGACGCCATCGTCTTTGCCATGGCCAACCCGACACCGGAAATCGATCCCGTCATCGCGTCCCGTCACGCCGCCGTGGTGGCTACCGGCCGCAGCGATTTCCCCAACCAGATCAACAACGTGCTGGCCTTCCCGGGCTTCTTCCGCGGCCTGCTGGACGCCGGAGCCTCGGACATCACGCCGGAGATGCTGGTGGCCGCCGCGGACGCCATCGCCAACCGCGTGGCTGACGACGAGCTGAATGCCAGCTACATTATCCCCAGCGTCTTCGATCCCCATGTGGCTGCCGACGTTGCCGCAGCGGTGGCCGCGGCCGCCCGGTCCGCACACGTTGCAACGGCTGAACCGACCGATTCCGCCACGGAACCAGCAGCAGCGCCAGCTTCCGCCTGACCGCCCGACGTCCAGCCAAGGAAAGGACCACAATGGCCATCACCGTCACAGATCCCCGGCCCATCGCACGCGCAGAGGAGATCCTCACGCCCAAGGCACTGGCCTTCGTCGAAGAGCTCCACAACCGGTTCGCCGGCACCCGCAACGAGCTCCTGGCGGCCCGTGCCGTCAAGCGGCAGCGGGTTGCCGCAACCGGCAAGCTGGACTTCCTGCCGAAGACCAAGGACGTGCGCGACGGCGGCTGGAAAGTTGCGCCCGCACCGGCAGCTTTGCAGGACCGCCGGGTCGAAATGACCGGGCCGGCGTCGCCGGCAAAGATGGCCATCAATGCCCTGAACTCCGGCGCCAAGGTGTGGCTGGCGGACCTCGAGGACGCCAGCACGCCCACCTGGGCCAACGTCGTCGACGCCATCCTGAACCTGCGGGACGCCGCCCAGGGCACGCTCAGCTACACCTCGGACGAAGGCAAGGAGTACCGGCTCCGCACAGACGCACCGCTCGCCGTCGTGGTGGCCCGGCCGCGCGGCTGGCACATGCAGGAAAAGCACCTGCTGGTCAATGGCGAACCGGCCGTTGGCGCGTTGGTGGACTTCGGGCTGCATTTCTTCCACATCGCCAAGCAGTTGGTGCTCAACGGCCAGGGCCCGTACTACTACCTGCCCAAGATGGAGAGCCACCTCGAGGCCCGGCTGTGGAACGACGTGTTCGTGTTCGCCCAGGATTTCCTGGGCCTGCACCAGGGCACCATCCGGGCAACTGTCCTGATCGAGACCATCCCGGCCGCCTTCGAAATGGACGAGATCCTCTACGAACTGCGGGACCACGCCTCCGGCCTGAACGCCGGCCGCTGGGACTACCTGTTCAGCATCATCAAGTACTTCCGCGATGCCGGCAACGAATTCGTCCTGCCGGACCGCGCCTCCGTGGCCATGACCGCGCCCTTCATGCGCGCCTATACCGAACTCCTGGTCAAGACCTGCCACAAGCGCGGCGCCTTCGCCATGGGCGGCATGGCGGCCGTGATCCCGAACCGCCGCCAGCCCGAGGTCACCGAGGCGGCGTTCGAGAAGGTCCGGGCGGACAAGACCCGCGAGGCCAATGACGGGTTCGACGGCTCCTGGGTTGCCCACCCGGACCTGGTGCCCACCTGCCGCGAGGTGTTCGATTCGGTGCTGGGGGACAAGCCCAACCAGGTGGACAAGCAGCGCCCGGAGGTTTCCGTCACCGCGGAGCAGCTGCTGGACGTTTCCTCCGCCGAGGGCCAGGTCACCGAGGCCGGCCTGCGACTGAACCTGTACGTTGCCGTGGCCTACACCGCCGTCTGGCTGTCCGGGAACGGCGCGGTGGCCATCCACAACCTGATGGAGGATGCCGCCACCGCGGAGATCTCCCGCTCGCAGGTGTGGCAGCAGATCCGCAACAAGTCCGTCCTGGCGGACACCGGCAATACCGTGACCCGCGAGCTGGTGGAGCGGGTCCTTGGCGAGGAGACCGACCGGCTCCGCACCGAGTTCGGCGACGAGGCGTTCCGCCGCTACTACCAGCCCGCCAGCGAGCTGATCGCGGATATCTGCCTGTCCGAGGACTACACCGACTTCCTCACCACCCCGGCCTACGAACTGGTGGGCTAGGCCATGGCAGCAACACCAAAACCGTCACTGAGCGCCGGGGACCTCGCGCACATTGACGGCCAGCTCGCCGCCACCGACCGGCTGCTGGAACAGAACTACCCCGGCGACGACGGCTCCCGCCAGCCCGTGCACACGGTGTACGTGCCCGCGGACCGCTTCACGCCGTCGTTCGCCGCCGAGTGGGGCGCCCAGGCAACCGCGACGGCGGACGCCCACGGCGGTTTCGAAGCGCTGGGCCGGCTCCTGGGCCAGGAAGCCACCCTGGCGGAGGCCGTGGCCCCGCGCGTGGCAGCAAAGCTGGCCGACGAGCCCATCGAGGACCTGCGCCTAGACTTCGAGGACGGCTTCGGGGACAGGGGCGACGACGCCGAGGACGCCGCAGCTGTTGCTGCGGCGTCCGCTGTGGCCAAGGCCGTCACGGCCGGGTCTGCACCCCCGTTCATCGGCATCCGCTTCAAGTGCTTCGAGGCGCCTACCCGGGCCCGCGGGCTGCGCACGCTGGACCTGTTCGTGTCCGGCCTCGCCGCGGTCGGCGAGTTGCCGGCGGGCCTGGTCCTGACCCTGCCCAAGGTCACCACCGTGGCGCAGGTCAAGGCGATGGATTACGCGGTGTCCCGCCTGGAGGAAGTCCACTCGCTGCCAGCGGGACGGCTCCGGTTCGAGGTCCAGGTGGAAACCCCGCAGCTGATCCTCGGCCCGGAAGGCACCTCCCCGGTGGCACAGCTGCCGCACGCCGTCCCGGGACGGATCAGCGGCCTGCACTACGGCACCTACGACTACTCGGCGTCGCTGCAGATCTCCGCCGAGTACCAGTCCATGGAGCACCCGGTGGCCGACTTCGCCAAGGAAGTCATGCAGCTGGCCGTGGCTGGGACGGGCATCCGGCTCTCGGACGGGTCCACCAACATCATCCCGGTGGGCGACAACGTGGCGAACGCCTGGCAGCTGCACGGCCGGCTGGTCCGGCGGTCGCTCGAGCGCGGCTACTACCAGGGCTGGGACCTGCACCCGGCCCAGCTGCCCAGCCGCTTCGCCGCCACCTACGCGTTCTACCGCCAGGGCCTTCCAGCAGCCGCAGCGCGCCTGCGGAACTACGTGGAACAAACTGCAGGCGGCGTGATGGACGAACCCGCCACGGCCCGTGCCCTGGCCGCATTCGTCCTCCGCGGCGTGCAGTGCGGCGCAGTAGGTGCGGAGGAAGTCCAGGCGCTTGCCGGCGTCGGAATTCCGCAGCTCACCGCGCTGGCCCACCCGCGGCTCGCCACCACTTCCAACTCCTAGGTAAGGACCTCTTCATGGGCAAGTACTACTCCCCCACCGGCGGACTGCCGCCGCAAACGCACCTGACCACCGAGCGGGCCATCGTCACCGAGGCGTACACGGTGATCCCGAAGGGCGTTATGACGGACATCGTCACGTCCAACCTGCCGGGCTTTTCCAACACCCGGTCCTGGATAATTGCCCGCCCCATCTCGGGCTTCGCCACCACTTTCTCGCAGCTGATCGTGGAGATCGGTCCGGGCGGGGGCGCCCCCAAGGCCGAATTCGAGGCCGGCGTCGAAGGCGTCATCTTCGTGACCCGCGGCAAGGTCAACCTCACCCTCGACGGCGAACTGCACCGGCTCGAAGAGGGCGGCTACGCCTACCTGGCTGCCGGTGCGGAGTGGGGGCTGGAGAACGTTTCCGACGACGTCGTGTCCTTCCACTGGATCCGCAAGGCCTACGAACGCCTGGAGGGCCACGAGGCCAAGTCCTTTGTTACGAATGAGAAGGACGTGGAGCCCACCTCCATGCCGGACACGAACGACGCCTGGAAGACCACCCGCTTCACGGATTCCAACGACCTTGCCCACGACATGCAGGTGAACATCGTGACGTTCCAGCCCGGCGGCGTCATCCCGTTCCCGGAAACCCACGTGATGGAGCACGGCCTGTACGTCCTGGAAGGGAAGGCCATGTACCTGCTCAACAACGACTGGGTGGAGGTGGAGGCCGGCGACTTCATGTGGCTGCGCGCTTTCTGTCCGCAGGCCTGCTACGCCGGCGGCCCGGGCGAGTTCCGGTACCTGCTGTACAAGGACATGAACCGCCAGGTCCGACTCACGTAGGCGCCTCCCCCAACTGGGTAGCGGTTGTTGTCGTTTTGGCGCCCCATAACGACAACAACCGCTACCTACTTGGGTTGAGGGCTCAGGCGCCGGGGTTCAGGACCACCTTGATGCAGCCGTCTTCCTTCTTCTGGAACTTCTCGTACAGGGCCGGTGCACCCTCCAGGCCCGAGCGGTGGGTGACCAGGTCCGTCACGCCCAGCGGATCGGCGTCGTCCTCCACCAAGGGAAGCAGCTGGTCGGTCCAGTGCCGCACATTGCACTGGCCCATGCGCAGCTGAAGCTGCTTGTCGAACATGGTCAGCAGGGGCATGGGGCTGGCCTGGCCGCCGTAGACACCGCTCAGCGACAGTGTGCCGCCCCGGCGGACTGCATCGATGGCGGTATGCAGCACCGCGAGCCGGTCCACCCCCGCGGTCTCCATCGCCTTTTGCGCCAGCTTGTCCGGCAGGAGGCCCAGCGCCTGGTGCGCAAACCCGGCCACCGGCGAACCGTGGGCTTCCATTCCGACGGCGTCAACTATTCCGTGCGGGCCCCTCCCATCGGTCATTTCCCGCAGTTCGTCGGCGACGCCTTTGGCGTAGTCAAGCGTTTCGACTCCGTGCCGGGCGGCCATCTCGCGCCGTTCGGGGACTGGGTCGATGCCGATGACCCGGTAGCCGCGGTGCGCTCCGATCCGTGCCGCGAACTGGCCCACCGGCCCGAGCCCGAAGACCGCCAGGACACCGCCGGGTTCAACGTTGGCGTACTCCACCCCTTGCCATGCCGTGGGGAGGATGTCCGAGAGGAAGAGGTAGCGCTCGTCCGGAAGCTCGCTGCCCACCTTGATGGGGCCGTAGTCGGCGTGCGGGACGCGGAGGTATTCGGCCTGGCCGCCGGGGACCGACCCATAGAGCTCGGAGAAGCCGAACAGGGCTGCGCCGGAGCCCTTCTCTTTCACCTGCGTGGTTTCACACTGCGACTGCAGGCCCTGGCTGCACATGAAGCAGTGGCCGCAGGAGATGTTGAACGGGACCACCACGCGGTCCCCCTTGCGGAGGTTGGTGACGGCGCTTCCCACTTCCTCCACGATGCCCATCGGTTCGTGGCCGACGACATCACCCTTGTGCATGTACGGGCCCAGGACCTCGTAGAGGTGCAGGTCAGAGCCGCAGATCGCGGTGGAGGTAATCCGCACAATCGCATCCGTAGGTTCCTGGATGACGGGATCGGGCACTTCTTCCACGCTTACCGACCGTTTTCCTTGCCACGTCAGTGCTTTCACAGTCTCCCTTTCGCTCTACTTTGCCCCTGGGGGTCTGCCCGGGGCGGGCAGGGCGCCCGCGGGCACCCTTTCTTCGACGCTATCGGTTTTGTGCGAAAAAAGTAAGCATGCTGATCAAAAGCTTGTGGGGGCCGCCCGCTGCTCATAGCGTGGGAAGGGCAGGCAAAAGACCACGTGAAAGAGGAACGCCATGTCGCTGTACCAGCCGGAACCGGTCGAGATCTCCACCCGCATGCGGCCTGGCGAGTGGACGGAAGCCAGCCTGGCGGAACTGGTCAGCACCTACCGGGCGCGGGTGCAAGAGATGGGCGCGCCCGCGGCCGAGGTGGTGACGGACGTCGAACGGAACGACGACGGCTCGGTAAAAGTGATGGTGTCATGGACCAAGCCCGCCATTGCCGGCGACGAGGGTTCGGTGCCGGGCGGCCAGCCGCTGTGACCGCCCGCCAACACCGGGAGTAGGGGAGTCAGGGCTTCGGCTGCAGTGCCAACAGGCGGCCGATGGCGCTTGAGCCCAGGTTCTCCAGCAGGTGGCGCGGCCCCTGGTAAACCTCCACCGCTCCGGCGTCGCGAAGTTGGGCTTCCTGGATTCCCCCGCAGGTAACCCCGATTGCGGGTATGCCCAGCGCCGACGCGGCCTTCATGTCCCATACCGCGTCACCCACGTAAACGGCATTGGCTGCGTGCATACCCAGGGAGTCCAGGGCCGCCTCCAGGATGTCCGGCGCAGGCTTGCTTTCCGCCGCATCGTTCGCACTAGTGGCGGCATCGATGAAGGCGTCAGCCTCCAGCACGGAGCGCATGACCTGCAGGTCCCGCTGCCGCGCCGAGGAGGCAAGTGCCACCGCCAGGCCGCCGGCGTGGCACTGGCCCAGCAGTTCCTTGGCGCCGTCGAGGGCCCGGAGCGAAGGCCAGTGCGAGGCGTAGAGGGCACCGTGGCTGGCCATGATGTCTTCGTCTTCGTCGCGGTCCCGGCCGGAGGGCAGGAGGTTGTCCACCAACCGGGCGCCGCCCATCCCTACGAGTTGGTGGATGGCCGCCATGGGCACGTCATGGCCGTACTGGCGGAACGCACCCCACCAGGCGAGGGTGTGGATGTACGACGAGTCGATCAGGGTTCCGTCAACGTCAAAGAGGACCCCCCGGCGCGCGCCGCCGGGGGGTGCAGTGGACTCCACCATCAGCTGACCGCCGCCCGTCGCGCCCCTGGCGCCTTTTTCAACCGGGCCGCCTCCTCCTTGGGCGTGTTGACGGGCCGGACGCGTTCACGGATCACGGATCCCGCGCCGGCCCGGCTCTTGTCCCGGATCAGGCCGGTGCCCGCAATTTCACGGGCCAATGCGACACCTGCCGCGGCGGCCCTCTTGGTGGGGAAGGTTACCGAGATGGCCATCAGGTTCCCGCTTCCGTCCATCATCCTGATCCGGTAACCACCGTCAGGGGCATCAACGAGCTCAAAAAATCCGGCCATAACTATCACTCCTCCGTCAACCACGGCATTGTGCTTGGGAGCACTCCATGAGGTGTAGTAAGTATACTTATCTATCCCGCGAAGGAGAAGTTCCAGGCCCCGGTCCGCGCCGCCTCAGCGCGAATCCGCCCTTGCGGACGGAAGGGGGGTGTCACTGCGCCGAACCGTATCCTGATGGAGCTCCAAGGCGCTAGTCACAAGGGCAAAGTGGCTGAATGCCTGCGGCGTGTTCCCCAGTTGTCGCCCGGCTTTCACCGCCCATTCCTCACTCAACAGCCCTACATCGTTGCGCAGTTCCAGCAGCCGCTCGAAAAGTACGCGCGATTCCTCATGGCGCCCGGCGCCCAGGAGCGCCTCCACCATCCAGAATGAGCAGGCAAGGAAGACGCCCTCGTCGCCCGGCAGGCCGTCGTCGCTCTCTTCCGGTTTGTACCGCAGCACGAACCCGTCCTGGGTCAGCTCCCGTTGGATGGCCTCGATGGTGCCGATGACCCTGGGGTCGTCGTTCGGCAGGAATCCCACCCGGGGAATCAGCAGCAGGCTGGCATCCAGTTCCGGCCGGCCGTAGGACTGGACAAACGTATTGCGCTCCGCGTCAAAACCGTTGGCCATGATGTCCTCGCGGATCTGGTCCCGCAGCGCCTCCCAGCGCTCCACTGGACCAGGGAGGCCGGAATCCCGCACGCCCTTCACCATGCGGTCGGCGGCTACCCAGGCCATGACCTTGGAGTGGGTGAAGTGCCGGCGCGGTCCCCGCATTTCCCAGAGCCCGTTGTCCGGCTGGTCCCAGATGGTTTCCAGGTGTTCCATCAGCGCGATCTGGACATCCCAGGCCTCGTCAGTGTGCTTCAGCAGCGAGTTCCGCGTCAGCGCAAGGCAGTCCAGGACCTCGCCCCAAACATCCAGCTGGAACTGTTCCGCCGCCGCGTTTCCGATCCGCACGGGGGCCGAGTTCTCGTAGCCCTTCAACCACGGCAGCTCCATCTCCGGCAGCCGCCGCTCGCCATGGATCCCATACATGATCTGCAGGTCTGCGGGGTCTCCGGCCACGGCCCGGAGCAGCCAGTCCCGCCAGGCGGCGGCCTCAGCGGTATATCCGGCGGCCAGCAACGCCTGCAGGGTCATGGCGGCGTCCCGGAGCCAGCAGTAGCGGTAGTCCCAGTTGCGTTGGCCGCCCGGCTGTTCCGGAAGGGAGGTTGTGACGGCAGCGACGATTCCCCCGGTGGGGGCGTAGGTCAGCGCCTTGAGCGTTACGAGGGAACGGACAACTGCGTCCTGGTATTTCCCCTTGACGGTGCATTGCGAGGACCAGCCCCGCCAGAATGCATGGGTGCTCTCAAGGACGTCCGCGGCGTCAACGCTTACCGGCCGTCCCACATGGCTGGGCGCCCACGTCAGCACGAACGGAACTTTCTCGCCGGCGTTGACGGTGAAATCGCTGACGGTGTGCATGTTCTCGCCGTGCAGGGGCGCGGGAGTGACCAGGTAGACGGCGTCCGGGCCCGCAATTGCGTGCAGCCCGCGCTTGTCCTTGCGCACCCACGGCACGATGTGGCCGTAGTCGAACCGCAGGATCAGCTCTCCGTGCATCCTGACGCTGCCGCTGACCCCTTCCACGATCCGGACGATGTCGGCAACGGAATCACGGGGCGGCATAAAGTCGGTGACCCGAACCGTTCCTCCAGGCGTCTCCCACTCGGTATCCAGCACCAGGCTGCCGTCGCGGTAACTCCGGCGGGTGCACGCGCCGCCGCCTTCCGGCGCCAGCAGCCAGCGCCCCGAGTCCGGCGTGTCCAGCAGTGCACTGAAGCAGGCAGGAGAATCGAACCTCGGGAGGCAAAGCCAGTCGATCGAGCCTTCCTTGCTGACCAGGGCCCCGGTCTGCAGATCGCCAACCACCGCATAATCTTCAATTCGCGCCATGACATTACCCTGCCACAGCAGGCCCCCGCGAGAAGGGGAAATATGCGGGTGTAGCCTGAGGGAAATGGCAATCCACATTGGCACCTCCGGCTGGAGCTACGACCACTGGGAGAACGTCCTGTACCCGCCTGGGCTCCCCGTCAGGGACCGGCTCCAATGCTACGTCTCCAGGTTCAGCACGGTGGAGCTGAACGCCAGTTTCTACCGGTGGCCACGGGACACCACCTTCGCGGGCTGGAACCGGCGCCTGCCGCCCGGCTTCAGCATGTCCGTCAAGGCTCCCCGGGGACTGACCCACGCCCGCAAGCTGTATTCACCGGAAGTCTGGGTGGAGCGCATCGAAAGATGCTGGCATGAACTGGGGGACAAGCGTGCCGTGCTCCTGGTCCAACTACCTCCCCAGCTGGAGCGCGACGACGCGCGGCTGGACTATTTCCTGGCCGCGGTTCCGTCCTGGATCAGGGTTGCCGTCGAGTTCAGGCACCCAAGCTGGGACAGCCCGGAGGTGTTTGACCTGGTGGAGCGGCACCGGGCGGCTTACTGCATCATGAGCGGCGCCAACCTGCCCTGCATCCTCCGTACCACTGCGCCCTTCACCTACGTCCGGCTGCACGGGCCGGACCACCAGCACCTGTACGGCGGCTCCTATTCGGATGCCGACCTCCACTGGTGGGCCGACAGGATCCGCGAGTGGGACGGCGCGGGCATCGACGTCTACGCCTACTTCAACAACGACGGCGGCGGGAACGCAGTGCGGAACGCCGAGACCCTGCGCGCGATCCTCGGCGACGGCTGATGGCTGCCGCGGCCCTGTGGCAGAGTGGTGGCATGGACACGGCTCCGAAGAACCCCGCCCAGCACACGGCACCCCTGGCCCGGCACAACGTCAAGGGCCAGTACGCGCTGTCGGGAAGCCAGTTTTTCCGCCTGGCGCACCGCTTGTCCGACGCGGTCAACGCCGTCCGGATCACGGTCGCCAAACAATGGAAGTTCGTGCCGCAGACCATCGCCTACCAGGGCTATGGTTCCACCACCCGGGTACGGGTACTGGGGCGGGTACTGCTGACACGGAAGCCGCTGCCCGGGAGCAAAGCCGAGCACGAAGCAAAGAACGGCAACCAGAACATCAGGGGCTGGCGGGCCTTCACGGGGGTGCCGCTGCAGTTTTCCGACGTCGAAATCACCATCGGCGATGTGGTCACCCGCGTAACGGCCGACCGGGGCGGGCTGATCGATACCGAAGTGGATGTGCAGCTGTCCCCCGGCTGGCACACTGCGGTGCTGCGCGCGGAGGGAACCGAGCCGGCGGAGGCACTGATCCAGGTGATCGCCCCCGGCGTGGAATTCGGCATCGTCTCGGACATCGACGACACCGTCATGGTAACGGCCCTGCCGCGGCCCTTCCTGGCGCTGTGGAACACCTTCGTGCTCAGCGAGCGGGCGCGCATGGCCACTCCCGGCATGGCCGTGCTGCTGGACCGGCTGACCGTCGAGCACCCCGAAGCCCCGGTCATCTACCTGTCCACGGGCCCTTGGAACGCCGCCCCCACGCTGGCACGGTTCCTGACCCGCAACATGTACCCCAAGGGCACGCTGCTGCTGACGGACTGGGGCCTGACCCAGGACCGGTGGTTCCGGAGCGGACAGGACCACAAGCACCGCAACCTGGAGCGGCTGGCCCAGGAGTTTCCGGACATGCGGTGGCTCCTGATCGGCGACAACGGCCAGCATGACGAGGCCATCTACTCCGCCTTCGCCACCGAGAACCCGGACAAGGTTGCGGCGATCGCCATCCGGCAGCTGTCCGTCAGCGAGTCTGTGTTCGCCGGCGGCCACTCGGAGGACGGCGACCACACCACTTCCCGGGTTCCGTGGATCTATTCCCCGGACGGCGCAGGGATCGCAAAGCAGCTTTCCATGCTGGACCTGCTCCGCAGCTGAACAGCAGCTGGTATTTGCACCAGCCCGCTCAGTTACTGGGCGCCGGCACCCAGGGGCGCGCCGTCGTCGGACGCTCCCCTGCCCTCTGGAACTTCCCCGACCGGGTCCGGCACCACTGCCTGCGCAATGGCAGCCCCCGCCGCGGCAGCCAGGTCGCGTTCCTCAATGAGCTCCTGGAACCAGAAGTAGGATGCCTTTGGCGTGCGCTCAAGGGTTTCCCGGTCCACGTGCAGGAGGCCGAAGGGCTGCTTGTAGCCGGCGGACCACTCGAAGTTGTCCAGCAACGACCACACGTAATAGCCGCGCAGGTCCACGGATTCCGCCACACCACCGGGCGCAGTGGCGCGCAGCGCGGTTTCAAGATGGTCGGAGATGTACTTCAGCCGGCGCTCATCGGGGATGAACCTGGTGTTGGTGGACTTGTCCCGGACGATGATGTCCTCGAAGCTGGCACCGCCTTCGGTGATGACCACGGGAGGCAGATTGGGGTACCGCTCCGCCATCTCTTTCAATGCCACCGCCATGTATTCGGGCTTGACCGGCCAGCCGTACGCGGTGATGTCCGCTTCCGGCCACGTTTCCACGTGGAACGGCGTAGCCCCGCTGCCCGCTGCGCTGAGGTCGCTGCCCATGGCCTCGGCCATGCTCGCCGGCACTGCCCCGTTTCCTGGCCCGACCGCCACCTTTGTGGGCATGTAGTAGTTGAGCCCGTAGAAATCCAGGGGCTGGGAGATGATCTCCATATCCCCTTCGGGATGCTCAAAGGAGCTGAAGAACTTGGCGGCGCGGACGAGGTCGGGGTATTTGCCTGTGAGGACGGGGTCGGCGTAGAGCCGGTTCTGGCCCAGGTCCATCAGCCCGGCACTGATCCGGTCCAACGGGTTGATGGAGTTCGGGACCATGGGCGAGTAGACGTTGGTCATGCCGATCTCGCCGGGCACCCGTGCGGCGCGCAGGGCCTGGACGGCGAGCCCGTGGCCCAGCAGCTGGTAGTGGACGGTGGGGAAGGCGCCCAGGGCCAGCTCCTTGCCAGGGGAATGCAGCCCCAGGGAGTAGCCGTTGGCACTTACGGTTGCCGGCTCATTGATGGTGACCCAGCGCGCCACCCTGTCCCCGAAGGCCTCGGCCACGATGGCGGCGTACTCCGCCAGCCGGTATGCAGTGTCCCGGTTCATCCAGCCGCCGGCTTCATCCAGTTCCAAGGGGGTGTCCCAGTGGTAGATCGTGGCCATCGGCGAGATGCCGTTGGCCAGGAGCTCATCCAGGAGCCGGTCATAGAACGCCATGCCGGCGCGGTTGGCGGGGCCAGTCCCACCGGGCTGGATGCGCGGCCACGAAAAGGAGAACCGGTAGGAGTCAACGCCCAGCTGCTTTAGGAGGGCCACGTCCTGCGGCATCCGGTGGTAATGGTCCGTGGCCACCACCGGGCTGTGGTTCTCCACGATTGCGCCGGGTTTGGCGGCGAACCTGTCCCAGCCCGCAGGTCCACGGCCGTCCTCGTCCAGTGCCCCTTCAATCTGGAACGCTGCAGTTGCGACGCCAAGGGTGAACCCCGGAGGGATGAGCGCTGCGAGGTCCTTGGCGGAGATATGCATTGGAGTCCAGCCTTGTGGTCACGGTGGTTCGGGTACGTCTCAGGATTGCACAGCCGGCGCCGGCTGACGAGCAGCAAGTCCGCGGGCCGGCAAGGGCGGCTACTGGGAACCGAAGAGGAACTCCTTGGCGTGCGCCACGGCCTTGCGGAAGGCGTCATTGCGCAGAGTCACAAGGTGCTCCGTGTCCCCGTCGGACGGCTCCAGGTATCCGGTATAGCCGGGCCGCAGGACCCAAATGTCCCCCGCCGGCGGAAGGTAGAACACCCCGAAGGAACGCTGCTGCCTCTCCTCCGCAGTCCAGACCGGAACCACCGCCAGGGCAGCGCCGGTTGCCGGATTGATCCACTGCGCCCGCGGCAGCGGCTGTTCATGCGGCTCGGGATCCAGGAAAGGCGCGGTTCCCGTTCCCCACCGCCGCTCAAAGCGCTCATGGAATGCAGGTATCAGGTGTGAATCGTAGCGCCGCCAGTCGCTCATTCAGGTCTCCGCCTCCTTCAATGAATGGCCCTCGCTGAATGAATGGGCCCTGGTATTGGCACGGCCTCCGGTCAGGACCAGGGCCCGCTTTCCCACCGCACCGGAGTGACACGGATGATGGGGCCCGATTGTGCGCCGATGCCGCGGATTTTCCGGACAGGAATCATTATTGGAGCCGCTGCCGCCAGCTTCCGGTCATAGTCGGCGCGGCGCACAGGGTCATGCAACACGTTGAACGCCTGCATAATCCGGAGGAGCTCATCCTCCTGTTTGTCGCCGTACGCCTGCCTGCCCTCCATGTCCGGATGATGGCTGCGCATGAGGGCACGGTAAGCGTGGGAGATCTCCTGCCGGGTGGCATCCCGGCCCACCCCCAGGATGGTGTAGTAGTCGGGGACATCAATCATTCCGGCTCCTGTTCCGCGGGCGGCCCTGCCCGGGAGGGCAGGGCGCCGTTGGGGAAACATGGTCCTAGGTGCCGATCTGGTGCATGTCGCCCTGCTGGGTCTGGATCTCGATCTTGCGCGGCTTTGCCTGTTCGGCAACCGGAATCCGCAGGGTGAGCACGCCCTGGTCGTAACTGGCCTTGATCTTCTCGGTGTCCAGGGTGTCGCCCAGGATCAGCTGGCGGCTGAACACGCCACGGGGACGCTCCGACGCTACGAGCTCGACGTTGGGCTGCGTGGGGTCCTGGCGCTCCGCCCTCACCGTGAGGACGTTCCGTTCAACATTCAGGTCCAGGGAGTCCACCTTCACGCCGGGAAGGTCGAACGCAACCACGAATTCCCCGTCCTCCTGCCAGGCGTCCATGGGCATGGCGGCCGGGCGGGCAGCGGTTCCAAAGACCTGCTGCGTGAGCCGGTCCAGCTCACGGAACGGGTCGGTACGCATCAACATCATTTCCCACTCCTTTAGCTTCCAGGTACTGGATCTGCAGCTACCCACCACCGCTAATCTATGGTGGTGGATATAGATTTTTTATAGCACTCGTGGGAAACTAAGGCAAGACATCGGCCGGAACGATTTTGGGAGAAGAAGTGGCAGAACCTGCAGCAGGGCGGGCAGCCCGCTCCCCCGGTTCACGGGCCCTGTACGCCATCTCGGTGGCTGCCGAGCTCACGGGAACCGGACAGCAGAACATCAGGCTGTACGAAACCCGGGGCCTGCTGACCCCGTCGCGGACAGCGGGCGGCACGCGCCAGTACAGCGATGATGACATTGCCGTGCTGCTGCGGATCGGCGAGCTCCTGGAGCAGGGGCTGAACCTGGCAGGCGTTGCCAAGGTCCTGGAGCTGGAGGCAACGAACCTTCAACTGCACCGGGACCTAAAGCGGGCCAGGTCCCGGCCGCAGTGAGTGCGGCCGGGACCTGGTCAACGCCGGCTTCAATGCCGGCTCAATGCCGCGGCGGCTTCACTCCCTGGCGGATTCTTCCTTTGACAGCTCTCCCGTGACGGGTTCCCCGGGAATCCTGGCCGTGCGCCATGTGTCCAGCGCTATGACTCCGCCAAGGATGAGCAGCGACAGGGAGAACGATGCAAGGGTATCCGTGGGCCAGTGGTAGCCCAGGTAGAGCCGGCTGGCGATGGCCAGGATGATCCCGATCCCGGCCCCGATGAAGCCGAACACCGCTGCCCGCGGGTTCCGGCGCCGGGAGAAGATCAGGTAGGCGCCCACCAGCAGGAAATCGCAGGCGCCCAGCACGTGCCCTGACGGGAACGAGAAGGTCTGGTCCGCGCCGAACAGCATCTGGTCCACCGGCGGCCGCGAGCGCTGGACAATGTGGAGGATGATCTGCGAGACGATCACCCCGGTCAGCATCGCGGACGCCAGCAGGATGGGCCGCCAGGCATGTTTGGCTGCTATTCCCCAGACCAGGATCACCACCAGCACGATGATGGGCAGGGCGATGGGGCCGAAGAACACGGCCAGGAAGATCATGATGGCAGTCACTGCTGCCGAACGCGTCGTCAGCAGCCAGTCGTGCACCGGATGGTCGGCAGCGGAAAGGCCGTCGGCCTGCACCACGCTGACCAGCGTGGCAATGAAGAGGGCCAGCCCCACCACGGCCAGGATGACCGATGCCCGGTACAGCCCCCTCCGGTCGGCAGGGTCTACGTAGCGCTCATCCACCACGAACTTCTCATGGAAGGTGCGCCACCTGCCAGCGCCTTTTTCCGTGACTGCGGAACCTGCTTTTTCGTGTGCCAATGTGTTGCCCGTCCCTGCGCCTTGTTACCTGCACGCCGAAATTGCGTGCGTGATGAATGCCTAGGCTGAAGATTATCCCGGGAAAGGGCCATTCACTCCATCATGCGGGGACAGCCACGCTGCTGCCGCGGACGCGTGGTCCGGGGCGGGCACGGGGTGCCCGGAGGGTTGGTCCGGGCACCCCGTGCTAGAACGAACCGGTGGTGAACTGCCAGCTGCGGGAAGCGAGCGGGTTCCCCGCCAGGTCCCGGATGCCGGTGGCGCCGCCGGTCAGCGTCACCGTGTACCGGGTCTTGGCGGCCAGCGTTGCCTGGGGATCGAGGATCCACTGGTTGGTGGTGCCATTGCGGTAGACCGTTGCTGCCACTACTGCCCCGGTGGATGCGTTCTTCAGCGTAAAGGTGGCCGTGGCAACGCCTTGGACCGTCTCGCTGAACGTGGCGCTGACGTTGCTGCTCCTGCGGACCAGGAGGGCATTGCTGCCCGGGCTGTAGCTGGTGACCGCGGGCGCGGGGCCGGTGGTGAACGTCCAACTGGTGGTGGTCAGCGGGGTGCCCGCGGCATCCCGGATGGCCGAGGTTCCGCCCACCAGGGTTGCGGTGTAAGTGGTGTCTGCGGCCAGGTTTGCGGCCGGATCAAGGGTGGCGGTCCTGGTGGTGTCGTTGTAGCTGACGGCGGCGGTGATGCTGCTGCCGGCCGCATTCCGCAGCACAAAAGTCCCCGCAGACACGCCCTGCACTGCGGTGCTAAAGGTGGCCGTCACGTTGGCGTCCACTGCCACCGCCGTTGCCTTCCCGGCTGGCGAAACGGCCGTGACAGTCGGCGCTGGGGCAGGTGCGGGAGCAGGTGCCGGTGCGTCCACCCCCGTGAACAGCAGGCGGTTCGGGGTCCCCGTGGTGGCCCCGCCGATCACTCCGGGCGTGGCGTTGGAGACCAGCGCAGCGGCCACATCGGCCGGCGTCAGGGCAGGGTTCTGTGACAGCAGGACGGCAGCGGCTCCGGCGGTGTGCGGGGCGGCCATGGAAGTTCCGGACATGGATGCCGTGGCGGTGGTGGAGGTGTAGTAGTCGGAGGTGATGCCCACGCCGGGAGCGTACAGGTCCACGCAGGAGCCAAAGTTGGAGAACGATGCCTGCTTGTCAGCGGAGTCGCTGGCTGCCACCGTGACGGCTCCGGGGACCCGTGCGGGTGAACCGGTGCAGGCGTCCGCGGCGGAGTTTCCGGCGGCCACTACGGTGGTGACGCCGTCGTCAAGGACCGCCTGGATGGCGTTGTCCACTGTGCTGCTGGCCGCTCCACCCAGGCTGAGGTTGGCGACTGCCGGTATTCCCGCGGCGTGGTTTGCCACGATCCAGTCCAGGCCGGCCACCACGTCCGAGTTATAGCCGGAGCCGCTGCAGTCAAGCACCCTGACCGGCACCAGGGTGGCGCTCTTGGCGACGCCGTACGTGGTGCCGGCAATGGTTCCGGACACATGGGTGCCGTGGCCGTTGCAGTCGGTGGTGCCGTTGCCGTCCGAGACGGCGGTCCAGCCGGCTGCCACCCGGCCGCCGAAATCGGTGTGCGAGGCGAGGATGCCGGTGTCCACCACGTAGGCGGTCACGCCGGCGCCCGCGGCGTTCCATGTATAGGTACCGGAGAGCGGAAGCGTCCTTTGGTCGGCGCGGTCCAGGCCCCAGGGGGCGGGCTGCTCCGTCCCGGAAACCTTGACGGGGGCGTCGGGCTCCACGGACAGCACTTTCCCGGACCTGGCAAGGGCTGCTGCCTGGGCGGGGTTGGCGGTGACGACGGCGCCGCGGATTGCATGTTCAAAGGTGCGGCCGACGGCGAGGCCCTGGCCGCGCAGCCCGGACACCAGTACGCCCACATCGGCAGTGGGGGCGTACTGGACGATGTAGCGGCCGGCTGCGCCAGCGTCAGCGGGGACGCCAGGGGCAGCACCGGCGGGCAGGGACGCCGTGGAAAGGGCGACGGCGGAGAGCAGCGCCGTGAGTGCAGGCAGCACGAGGAGTCGGGTACGAATTTTGGGGTCCTTGCGGCGGCAGGGGCGCCGACCTTCGGAACGGAAATCCGCCCCGGGAGTCGGCAACGGTGGGCTGTACCAAAAGGATAGGAGCCGGAAGCGTACGGCTTCCGGCTCCTTGGATGATCCTGCGCCAACCCTTGACGTTCCCTGCGGGCTGGGGTTAGCCCTGGTTTTCGCCTGTGCCGGAGCCGGCCGTCACGTGGTTCCGCCATGTGTGTTCGGGCTCGAAACCAAGCAGCCGCCGTGCCTTGTCGATGGACAGCATCGTTTCGTGCTCGCCCAGTTCCTTGGTGACCTTGACGCCGGGAAAGACCTCTTCGGCCAGGCTGGCGCTTGACCGGCCCATCACGGTATCGGCGTTGGCGATGATGAAGGCTTCGAACCCTGGCTTGGCGTTCTCCAGCGCCCGCACCACGGCCTGCGCCCCGTCCCTGCCGTCGATGTAGCCCCACAGGTTCCACTTCCGCAGCGTCGCGTCGGCGTCGAAAGACGGGAACCGGGCATAGTCGGCCTCGTCCATGACGTTGGAGAACCGCAGGCCCGTGACGCTCAGTTCCGGATCCCAGCGGGTCAGTTCCACCGCCATCCGCTCCTCCAGGGTCTTCACCAGGGAGTAGGTGCTTTCGGGCCGCGGCGGGTATTCCTCGTCCACGGGGATGTAGGGCGGGTCGATGTCGAACGGCAAGCCCAGCACGGTCTCACTGGAGGCGTACACCACCTTCTTGATGCCGGCGCGCCGCGCAGCCTGGAAGACGTTGTAGGTGGACAGCATGTTGTTCTCGAACGTGGCTGCGTCAGGGAGGATGCCCGGTGCGGGTATGGCACCAAGGTGCACCACGGCGTCGAACCCGTCATGCCGGTCATCAACGCCCAGCAGTGCGTCCACCACCTGACCATAGTCGCGCAGGTCCACCACCAGCAGTTCCGGGCTGCGGGCACCCGCGCGGTCCAGGGTGAGGACCTGGTGGCCATCGTCGGTGAGCCGGCGCACCACATGCCGCCCCAGTTTTCCGCTTCCGCCTGTAACTGCAATTCTCATCAGTGTTTCCTTCTGTTCGAGTGCGTTTCACCGTGCGGTGTTTCGGTCAGGACGGGGGCGGCGGGGCTGAGAGGAACTGCTCGACGGCAGCGATCGCCAGGGCGGTAATCCCGCCCGGATGGCCGCTGCCGTTGACGGTCACCAGAATGCCCCGGCCCGCGTACACCGAGACTACTTCATGCGTCTGCCGGTGGTAGAGGTCCAAGCGGCGGCGGAAGACGTCGATGGTGTCATCGGTGCGTCCCTGTTCCAGGGCCCGGCGGTGCATCCGCTGCTCCAGTTCCGCGTCGGGCGCCTGCAATTCGATGACGGCGTCCAGGGCATGCCCCTGGGCTGCGAGCATCCTGTCCAGTTCCGTTGCCTGCGGCGCTGTGCGCGGATAGCCGTCCAGCAGGAACCCGCGCCTCGCGTCGCCCTCCAGAAGCCGGTCTTTCACCAGGGCGTTGGTGAGGTGGTCCGGTACGAAATGGCCGCCGTCCAGGTACTGGGCGGCCTGGTTCCCCAGGTCTGTCTGCCGGCTGACGTTGCTGCGGAAGATGTCGCCGGTGGAAACGGCGGGAACCCGGAAGTGGCGCGCCAGGTGTTCGGCCTGCGTTCCTTTGCCGGAACCCGGCGGACCGATAATGAGAAGCCTGGTCATGTTCCTGTCCTTCCCCGGCAGCAGCGGCTCCGCTTCATTGTGCCGGTTGCCCCGGTCGGGCGCCAGTATGCGGCCGCGCAGGCCACGGGGGGCCTCGCCCTGCCGGGGTTGTATATACTCGGGATATCGGTTTAGCAGCAGGCCGTTGGAAAGTTCGTCGATCCAGCGACCATCACGGCTCCCGTCCAGCTGCGGGGCGTTCGTGTGTTGCAGGCTCGTTTTGACCTGAACGAATGGCACCAAGAAACCGTGGCCAGCGAGTCAACAGCAAAATCAGATACATCAATAACCGAGCACCTGCATGAACTGGTCCTCAATAGCTCCGACGTTGAGGAGTTCCTCAACGAACTGGCACAGGTGTCCGCACGCAACCTCTCCGAACCGGGCGATGAAATGCTGTGCGCCATCACCCTTCTCCGCCAGCGAAAAGCGGCCACGGTTGCCAGCAGCAGCCAGGAAGCAAAGTCCATTGGACGGCTCGAGCACGGGTTCACCGAGACCCCCGGCATGACAGCCTTCGCCGATCAGGAAATTATCCACGTTCCGGATCTCACCCAGGACGGCCGCTGGCCGGAATACTCCAGCGCAGTCATTGCCGAGGGGATCCGCTCGGTTGCGGCCCTTCCATTCCGGCTTGAAGGCGAAACCAAGGCAGCGCTGTTGCTGTACTCCCGCCGCGCCCGCCGCTTTGAAGGCCGCGTCCTGAAATTTGCCGAGGATTTCGTCAGCCAGACCTCACTGGCGCTGCGCCTGGCGGTGCGCTTTGCGCACTACAGCGAAACGGCGGCGAACCTCCGAGCCACACTGGAGTCCCGCACCGTGATCGACATGGCCGTCGGCATCATCATGGCCCAGAACCGCTGCAGCCAGCAGGACGCCTTCGACATCCTGAGGGCGGCCTCCAGTACCCGCAACTCCAAGCTGCATGACGTGGCCGCTGCCGTGGTGAACGCATTGGGCCAAGGGCCGGCGCGTACACATTACGACGGCTAGGGCAGCGGTCCCTGGCATCCGTTTCAGCCGCAGGTAGACTGGTGCCAACTTTTCGCCGGGGGGCTTGATGGAACAGCAGCGTATCTGCCTTGTCGTGGAGGATGACGACGATATCCGCGGACTGATCTCAGTGGTCATGACGCGGGCAGGCTTTGACGTCAGGGCCGTGGGTACCGGGGCGGAGGGAATCGCCGCCGCGGCTGATCCCGCCATTGCCCTGGTCACCCTGGACCTTGGCCTGCCGGACATGGACGGGCATGTGGTGGCACTCGCCATCCGGGCCCTCAGCGCCGCGCCACTGCTGTTCCTGACGGCCCGCTCGGAGGACGACGACGTGCTGGCAGGAATGGCTTCGGGGGCCGCAGGCTACCTCACCAAACCATTTAAGCCGGGGGAACTCGCGGCACTTGCCAGGCAGCTGTGCCCCGCACCGGTTTCAACAGCACCAGTTTCGCAGGAACCGCACACAAGGTGGAAATTCCCCCGCTAGGTTGGCCTCCTGGAAATGAGGCATGACGCCTCAGCAGCGACCAGCACGCAAACCCGGACGCGTCCGCCGCGCCGTCACGGCAGTGGCGGCGGACCCCGCGGGTGATCGCCGGTTTCCTGCCGCTTCCGACGGCGGTTCCTGCCGCCGTCGGAAGCGAGCGTGTCCTACTTCGAGAGGAAGCCGAGCAGTGCTTCGTTGACCTCTGCGGCATGCGTCCACAGCATGCCGTGCGGGGCGCCCTCGATCTCCACGTACTCGGCGCCCGGCACGGCCTTGGCGAACAACTGGCCGGTGGAGTCAATGGGCAGGATGTTGTCACGGTGCCATGCACGATCAGGGCGGGAACATCGATCTTGGGGATGTCCTGGCGGAAGTCCGTGAGCCAGGTGGGCTGGGCGGCAACAGAGGCCGTGGCACCGGCGCCAGAGGCAACGTTCCAGCTGGCGGTCACCGCTTCCTGGCTCAGGCGCGGGGTGCCCAGGAAAGTGTCTGAGTTGTAGAAGTTCTTGAAGAACTCGATGAAGAAGGCATAGCGGTCAGCCGTGACGGCTTCCTCGAGTCCGTCGAACACGTCCTGCGGGACGCCGCCGGGGTTGTCGTCGGTCTTGAGCAGGAACGGCTCCAGGGACCCGGGGAACGCCGCGCGGGCCACACGGGCGGAGCCGTACGTGCCGAGGTAACGGCCCACCTCGCCGGTACCCATGGAGAAGCCCACCAGCACCACATCGTTCAGGTCCAGGGTAGTGAGCAGGGTGTTAAGGTCCGCCGCAAGGTGTCGTAGTCGTAGCCCTCGGTGGGCTTGCTGGATTTGCCAAAGCCGCGGCGGTCATAGGTGATGACGCGGTAACCGGCGCCAAGGAGTGCTGCGGCCTGCTTTTCCCAGGAGGATCCGTCCAAGGGGTAGCCATGGATCAGCACGACGGGCTGGCCCGAGCCGTGGTCCCCATAATGGAGCTCGATATCAGTGCTGTTCTCAGTACCTACGGTGATGAAAGCCATCGGGGTAAATTCCCACGCCTGCACTCGGCAGCCTTCATGGGACGACGGCGGCATCCGCCAAAAGTGCGTGACGGGCCGAGGTTATGACACTATATGCGTATGAATGCAGATAGGAATGCTTGCTCCCTGGGGACGGACAGCCAGTATGTGGAGTTGGCCGTGGAGGTCTTTGCCATGCTGGCGGACGCCACCAGGGTGCGGATCATTTTGGCGCTCCGCGACGGGGAGATGGCGGTGGGGGCCTTGGCGGACGTAGTGGGCAAGTCTCCCGCAGCAGTGTCCCAGCACCTGGCCAAGATGCGCCTGGCGAGGATGGTGTCCACGCGGCAGGACGGGACACGGGTGCTCTACCGGCTGGAAAATGAGCACGCCCGGCAGCTTGTGGCCGACGCCATCTTCCAGGCCGAGCACGCCCTTGGCGGAGAGCCGGCCCATCACCGCATCACCAACCACGCAGCGCAAAGGAGTGCCTCATGAGCGGTCCGCACAAGGAGTCAACGCATCCGCACAACCACCCGCAGGCGGAGGGCAATGGCGGACACCACCATGACCACGATCATGGCCATCCGCACGACCACGACCACGACCACGACCACCCTCATGACCACGACCACCATCACCATGCCGGTTTCAAGGGCTGGCTGATCGAGCTGTTCGTCCCGCACACGCACGACGCCGCGGATTCCATTGACGACGCCATGGAGGCCAGCACCGAAGGAATCCGGGCGCTGAAGATCAGCATGTTTGTCCTGCTGGCCACCACGGTGCTGCAGTTCCTGGTGGTCCTGTTCAGCAGTTCCGTCGCCCTGCTCGCCGACACCATCCACAACTTCTCGGACGCCCTGACCGCGGTGCCCCTGTGGGTTGCCTTCATCCTGGGACGCAAGGCGGCCACCCGCCGGTACACCTATGGCTACGGCAGGGCCGAAGACCTGGCCGGCCTGTTCATTGTGGCCGTGGTGGCCCTCTCCGCCGTCGTGGCCGGCTGGCAGTCCGTAGACCGGCTGCTCCATCCCCAGCCGCTGCAGAACCTCGGCTGGGTCATGGCAGCGGGCCTGATCGGTTTTGCCGGAAATGAAGCCGTGGCAATTTACCGCATCCGGGTTGGCCGCAGGATCGGTTCCGCCGCTCTCGTCGCGGACGGCGTGCACGCCCGCACGGACGGCTTCACCTCGCTCGCCGTGGTAGTCGGCGCCGTCGGGGTCATGCTCGGCTTTCCGCTGGCCGACCCGATCGTCGGCCTGATCATCTCCGCAGCGATCATGGTGCTCTTGTGGGGTACCGTCCGCAGCATCGGGCGGCGGCTCATGGACGGCATCGAACCGGAACTCGTGTCGCGCGCCCAGGCCGCCCTTGAGGACACGCCTGGCGTCCGTGCTGTCCAGCACCTGCAGCTGCGCTGGTCCGGCCACCGATTGCAGGGCTCCGCACGCATCGTCCTGGCCGACACGGAGTTGTCGCAGGCGGAGGAGATTCTTGACAGCGCCGAACACCGGCTCCGGCATGCGCTGCCTAAGCTGGACCACATGCTCCTGGCTCCCGGAACACGGCACTAAGCGGCGCCAACAGCGGGCTTGCCACTTTCCAGCGAACACCAAGGCGCCCCTGCGGATTCCGCAGGGGCGCCTTGGTGTTGAGCCTTGGTGCTGGCCGGAACCTGTTAGGCCCGGGCAGCTTTGCCGGGCAGTGCCAGCTTGAAGACCTTCGCCCAGGATGAGCCCACCTGCTTCAACAGCGGCCCGGTGGTGTATTTCAGGCCGTAGCGCTGACAGATTTCGCGGACCCTGGGTGCCACCTCGGCGTACCGGTTGGAGGGCAGGTCCGGGAAGAGGTGGTGCTCAATCTGGTGGGAGAGGTTGCCGGTCATGAGGTGCATGAACCTGGACCCCGAGATGTTGGCAGAACCGATCATTTGGCGTACGTACCAGTCACCGCGGGTTTCGCCGTCCACCATCTCCTCGGTGAAGGTGTCGGTGCCTTCCGGGAAGTGGCCGCAGAAGATGACGGCGTGCGCCCAGACGTTGCGCACCGCGTTGGCTGCGATGGTGCCGAAGAGTGCCTGCTTGGCCGAGCCGGTCAGCATGGCTACGGCCGGAGTCGCCGCATAGTCCTTGGTGAACTGGGTGATGACCTTCTTGCCCAGGGCCTTAAGGTCCTTGAGCAGGGCCTCCTTGGACTTGGTGCCTTCCTTGTACTCGGTCAGTTCGAGGTCGTAGATGGCGATGCCCCACTCGAAAACCGGCGCCAGGATGGCGTTGAACAGCGGGTTGGCAAGGTTGATGGGCTTCCACGGCTGCTGCTCATCCATGCGCAGGAGGTTGTATCCGACGTCGTTGTCCTTGCCCACCACGTTGGTCCAGCGGTGGTGGAGGTCGTTGTGGGTATGCTGCCACGACCGGGACGGGGTGACGAAGTCCCACTCCCAAGTGGTGGAGTGGATGTCAGGGTCCCGCATCCAGTCCCACTGGCCGTGCAGGATGTTGTGGCCCAGTTCCATGTTTTCCAGGATCTTGGCCAAGCTCAGAAGGGTGGTGCCGGCGACCCAGGCGGCCTTGTTCTTGCTGACCAGGAGGGCGGCGCGCCCGGAGATTTCCAGGCCCCGCTGGATCTTGATCATGCGGCGGATGTAGGCGGCATCCTCGGCTCCGCGCTTGCCCAGGATCTCGTCCCGGATGGCGTCGAGCTCACGGCCCAGCTCCGCCACCTGTTCATCGCTGAGGTGGGCGGCAGCCGGCGGCCGAACGGTGGGGCTGCCCGATTCGGCCAGCTTGCCGGGGCGCGTCCTTGAGGTGCCGGCGCTGGCGCCGGTGGCGGCGGCAGTGGCTTTTGCGGGTGAGATGACAGACATGCGGTGCTGCTCCTCAGAGTTCGAGGTTGACGGGTCCGGCGGCTGCCGAGACACACGTTTGGATCAGTTGGCCGGGTTCGCCATGGATCTCCCCCGTGCGGAGGTCACGGACCTGGCCGGCCAGGAGCGGGGTGAGGCAGCTGTGGCAGATACCCATGCGGCATCCGCTGGGCATCAGCACCCCGGCGTCCTCGCCGATGTCCAGGATGGGGGTGTCGCCGTCGGCCTCCACCTCCCGGTCGGAGGCTTCGAAGGTGACCAGCCCGCCGTCGTGCCCTACACCGGCGCTGAAGGTGGTGTTGAAGCGCTCGATCATCAGGTTGCCGGCGCCTCCCGCCACTGCAACGTCGGTCCCGGGTGCGCGTGTGGTCAGGGCGGCCCGCTTCCACAACGCCTCGGCATCGTCCAGGAAGCTGTCCGGACCGCAGGCGTAGGCTGCACGTTCCTTCCAGTCCGGGCAGATCTCGTCCAGCTCATTGGTGCTGGAGAAGTCCATCCGGCCCTGCTCGCCGGTATACCAGTGCGCAAGCCGGAAGTTGGGGAACTGGTCAGCGAGCTCTGCCAGCTCCTCACGGAACAGGCTGTCGCCCGGCGTGCGGGCCGAGTGGACCAGGACGACGTCGGCGTCGGGACGCCGCGGCACAAGCGTACGGATCATGGACATCACCGGAGTGATGCCGCTGCCGGCGGTAACCATGAGGAGGGGACGGGGATGCTCCGGAAGCACGAAATCACCCTGCGGCGGGGCCAGGAAAAGGACATCGCCGGGCTTGGTGGTGCGCACCAGGGTGCCGGAGACTGCGCCGACGTCGGTGACGGTGATGGCCGGGTCCTTGCCGGCGGGCGCACTGAGCGAGTAGGAGCGCCAGTGGCGGACGCCGTCGAGTTCGACGCCGATGCGGGCCCACTGCCCTGCAAGGTGCGCCTTCCAGCCGCGGCCGGGGCGGAAGAAAATGGTTGCCGACTGGGCGGTCTCCTGGACCACCCGGGTGACCACACCGCGCAGCTGCCGGGCAGAGTAGACAGGGTTGAACAGGGCCAGGATGTCCTCTGGTGCCAGTGGCGTGGTGAGCACGGTGGCCGCCTGGGCCAGCTGCCGAAGCCGGATCATGCGGTAAAGCCTAGGGCGGCGCGAGCCATATTTCTCTCTCTCCGTCATATGACCGTTCCGTAGTCACACTGTTGTAGGGGCGCGAAGCCCCCACGCCGCACTTAAAGAGTAACGGTTCGGTATCACAATAGGTTCCCAGCGTCCTATCGGCCCAATCCCAGGGCCGGGGCCACGAACTGCACAATGTGGCCCAGGAGCTTGGCGTTGAAGTCCACGCCCAGCTGGTTGGGAACGGTCAGCAGCAGGGTGTCGGCCGCCTGGACCGCCGTATCGGCCGCTAGTTGTTCCGCCAGCTGGTCCGGTGGGCCCACGTAGCTCTTGCCGAACCTGGCCGTCAGCCCGTCAATGACACCTACCTGGTCCCGGCCGTCGCGCAGCGCGCTGCCAGCGAAGTAGTAGTTGTCCTCTTCGTCGACGATGGGAAGGACGCTGCGGCTGACCGAAACACGCGGGGTGTGTGCATGTCCTGCTGCTGCCCAGGCGTCCCGGAACAGCTGGATCTGTTCGGCCTGGAGTTCGTGGAAGGGGACGCCCGTGTCCTCGGTGAGCAGCGTGGAGCTCATCAGGTTCATGCCCAGTTCCGCGGCCCACACCGCGGTCTTCCTGCTCCCGGCGCCCCACCAGATCCGTTCCGCCAGACCCGGGGACTGGGGCTGGACAGGCAGGAGGCCGGCGGCACCCCCGGCGTACCGTGGATCTGCCTGGGCCATGCCGGCGCCGGTGATGGCCTTACGGAACGCAGCGGTGTGGCGCCGGGCCATGTCCGCATCGGTCTCCCCCGGCTGCGGCCGGTACCCGAATGCTGACGCTCCCTCCCGGGCGGGTTCGGGTGACCCCCGGCTGATGCCCAGCTGCAGCCTGCCGCCGCTGATCAGGTCTGCCGCCGCAGCCTCTTCTGCCATATACAGCGGATTCTCGTAGCGCATATCGATGACACCGGTGCCGATTTCGATGCGGCTGGTGCTGGCGGCGATGGCTGAGAGGAGCGGAAAGGGCGATGCCTGCTGGCGGGCGAAGTGGTGGACCCGGAAGAACGCACCGCCCACTCCAAGCTCTTCCGCGGCAACCGCCAGTTCGATGCCCTGGAGGAGGGCGTCCGCCGCTGTCCTGGTGCGGGAACCCTGCCCGGGGCCCCAGTGGCCGAATGAAAGGAATCCGATATGCTCCATACCCTCCCCAACTGTCCGGCCAGCAGCCGCATTCCCGGCTGGGATGATGGCTGCGTGGGTATTCCGGGCGACACTGTCAACATTTTCAAGACCATTGTGCTGTTCGTGCTGGCCGCTGCAGCTGAAATCGGCGGCGCCTGGCTTGTGTGGCAGGCAGTCCGCGAAGGCAGGGACTGGTGGTGGGCCGGTCTGGGCGTCATCGCACTGGGCGCCTACGGCTTTGTGGCCACCCTCCAGCCGGACGCCCATTTTGGTCGAATCCTGGCGGCCTACGGCGGCGTGTTTGTGGCCGGCTCCCTGGCATGGGGAATGCTCTTTGACGGCTTCCGTCCGGACCGGTGGGACATCGCCGGATCCCTGGTCTGCCTGTTGGGCGTCGCCGTGATCATGTTTGCACCGCGGAGTGGCGGATAACTTCGAAACGGAGCAAAAACAGCAGGCCGTGGCTAGAATCTAGCCACGGCGAAAGGCGGACCTGTGGATCGGACGGACTACTGCGTTGTCGGCGGCGGGATCGTGGGCCTTGCAACCGCCTATCAGCTGCTGCGGAAGCAGCCAGGCGCCTCGCTGGTCCTGCTCGAAGCCGCGGAGACACTGGCTTCACACCAGACCGGGCACAACAGCGGAGTGATCCATTCCGGCATCTACTACGCCCCGGACAGCCTGAAAGCGCGGTTCAGCAAGGCCGGGTCGCAGCAGACGAAGGAATTCTGCCGGGAGCACGGAGTCAGTTACGCCGAGCCGGACAAGCTGCTGGTGGCCACCTCGGCCGTGGAGCTTGGGCGGCTGGACCGCCTGGAGGAGCGCGCGGCCGTGCACGGACTCGGCTGCGAGCGCATTGACCGAACGGAACTGAAGGGGCGCGAGCCCAATGTTTCAGGCCTGGGCGCACTGTTCATTCCCAGCACGGGCATCGTGGACTACCGCGAGGTGGCGCTCAAGCTTGCGGAACTCATTTCCAATGCCGGCGGACGAGTCGTAACGGGAGCCGGAGTGCGCTCGATCATGGAGCATTCCGACCGCGTGGACGTTGGCACGGACCATGACCTCTATTCCTGCCGCCGCCTGGTGGCCTGCGCGGGCCTGCAGTCGGACCGGCTGGCGGAGCTGGCTGGAATGGACATCGACGTCCAGATCATTCCCTTCCGCGGCGAGTACTTTGAGCTGCCGGAAAGCAAGCGGGACTACGTGACCCATTTGATCTACCCCGTGCCGGATCCTGAGCTGCCTTTCCTTGGCGTGCACCTCACTCCCACCATCAACGGCAGCATCACCGTGGGACCCAATGCCGTGCTGGGCTTGGCCCGGGAGGGTTATCCCAAGTTTTCGGTGGACCTTAAGGACGTGGGCCGCTACTTGCGCTTTCCCGGACTGTGGAACGTCGCCAGGTCCAATGCCGCCACCGCGGTGCGGGAAGTCCGGAACTCGCTGTTCAAGGGAAGCTACCTGCAGGAATGCCGCAAATACGCACCCGGACTGACCAAGGCGGACCTGCTGCCTTTTGAGGCGGGCATCAGGGCCCAGGCCGTGCGCCGGGACGGGACGCTTCTTCATGATTTCCTGCTGGCGGAGACGGAACGGATGATCCACGTGTTGAATGCGCCGTCCCCCGCCGCGACCGCCGCACTGCCCATCGGCGAACACCTGGCCGGCAAGGCGGCACTGCGCCATGCTTCCTGACGAGCAGGCACAGACCCGCCACGGCTAAACTGGCCCCGTGATCAACAGTGAGCAGCCGCACGGGCCAGCGGCACCGCCGTCGCGCGGGAAACTGGCCGAACGGCTGCTGCCTGGCGGCGAGGAACCGGACCCGCGCTTCACCCTTGCGAACGAGCGCACCTTCCTGGCCTGGATCCGTACGTCGCTCGCGCTGCTGGCGGGCGGCATTGCCATCGAGGCGTTCACTTCCGGCCTTTTCATCGAACCGGTCCGGAAAGGCCTGGCTGTCCTTTTGCTGCTGCTGGGCATGATGCTCAGTGGCGGTGCTGCCGTGCGGTGGCTTCGGGTGGAGCGCAGCATGCGCACCAAGGCTCCGCTGCCCCTGCCGTTTTTTGTCCCCCTGTTGGCCGGGGCAGGGGCGCTGGCTGCCGCCGTCGTGCTGGTCTTTATTCTCTGGCGCTGATCCCGTGGCATCGCGCGCACCCAGCCCGCACGGCGATCCCGGTCTCCAGCCTGAGCGCACGGCACTCGCATGGGGCCGGACCATGTTGGCACTGGTGACGGCCAGCGCCTTCTTCCTGCGCTGGCTTCCCACATACGGGCCGCCCATCCTGATGCTGCCGGTGATTTCCGGTGGGGCCGCCCTCGCCATCTACCTCACCCAGCGCCGCCGTTACAGGGCCAGATCCCACGGACTGGCAGGCGAAAGCATCGAAGCCGACCTGCCCGCCGTCCTGTGGACTGCCTTTGCGGGCGTCGCTCTGGGGTGCCTGGGAATTGTCGTGGTCCTGGTCAGCTAGAACATCGGCAGGACGAAGCCGGCCAATAACGCCACGGCGCCGATCGCGGTCAGGCAGCGGCCCAGGACCGAGGCCGTCCTGCCCGCCTCCTCCGGCCTGGTGGCCTGCCACTGGGTCGGGCGCTTGGGGTGGTAATAGACGGGCAGGGTGTCGCCCACGGCCATGTCCCTGATGTCGTAGGGGGACATGGGCGCGTTGTGCACCTGGTGCTTCCGGTCGAACCAGCGGAACCCCACCCCGGTGGAATCCGAATAGACCACGGCCTCGGCCACATCCCACGGGTGCACGAAGCGGCGGAGGAATCCGGTGTAAAAGAGCAGTCCCAGCCCGGCGGGCAGGCACAACCAGGTGAGCACTTCCAGGATGGGACCTGCCATGTCGAGCGCAGTGGGCATGAAGTGATGGTACAGCCCGGGGACTGGTGGCTTCAGCGCCTACTACGTACGCTGAAGGGGACCGGACCGGAGTAAGGGGAAGCCATGAATGATCAGGACATCTTGACGCACATCCAGGCCCTGGTGGAGGAGGAGCACTCGCTGCGCGAGGGTTCGGGGGACGGGCAGGCGCCGGACCAGGCGCGGCTCAAGTACGTCGAAGAAAGCCTGGACCAGTGCTGGGACCTGCTGCGCCAACGGAGGGCCAAGAAGGAGTCCGGCGAAAACCCGAACGACGCCGAGGCCCGCCCCATCAGCGAGGTTGAGGGATACAGGCAGTAATGCGTATCGCAGTAGCCCAGGTCATCAGCAGTGCCGACACCGCCGCCAACCTGGAACTGATTTGGGACTTCGCGTCCCAGGCCAGTAATGCAGATGCGCGACTGGTGGTCTTTCCCGAGGCGACGATGCGCGCCTTCGGCCATTCGTTAAAGGACATTGCCGAGCCGGTTGACGGCCCATGGGCAAGCGAGGTCCGCAGGATTGCCAAGGACCTGGACATCACGATCGTGGCCGGCATGTTCACCCCGGGGAAGGATGGCCGTGTCCGCAATACACTGCTGGTCACCGGCCCCGCGGTGGAGGCTTCTTACGACAAGGTCCACCTTTTTGACGCCTTCGGCTTCACCGAGTCCAGGACGGTGGACGCGGGGGAAGCGCCGGTGACCTTCGAGCTGGATGGAACGGTGTTCGGGCTTGCCACCTGTTACGACGTCCGCTTTCCGGGCCTGTTCACGGCCAATGCCAACGCAGGTGCCCAGGTGAATATCGTGTGCGCTTCCTGGGGGGCAGGCGAAGGCAAGGCCGAGCAGTGGGACCTCCTGGTGCGCGCCCGGGCGCTGGACAGCACCACGTTTGTTGTTGCCTGCGGCCAGGGCGACCCCGAAACCGTTGGGGCAGGTCCGCCAGGAACAGCCCCCACGGGGATCGGCCACAGCGCCGTCGTCACACCCCTGGGCAAGGCGGTGGTGGCCCTTGGCGGAAAGCCTGAACTCGCCGTCGTCGATATCGACCCCTCAGCCGTCGATGACGTACGGGCAAAACTGCCGGTGCTGGCCAACGCCCGCAGGTTCTGACCGCGTGAGGCGCCGTTCATAACGCCGAAACAGACGGCAAAGAGCGTACGACGGCGGTTCTCACCTTCGAACGGGCAGCGCGGCCTGCAGTGGCGGGGAAATGGAGGGGCGGGCGCGGTGCGGTGCGTGGCGGGCGTGGAGGTTCCGTTTACATTCCCGAAACATAGCTGACACGCGAACTTCACGCGGGAGCGATTTGTGTAACGTGACCGCAACTTTATGAGCCGTTTGTTGAAACACGCAACGCCAAAAATGGATCCCGGGGGAAATGCCACGGGGCCACACGGGTCCTGCAAAAATGTCACGTTGCGAAGGGACCCACCGGTGGAAATCACTGCCCAACAAGTCTGGCTGATGATTTCAGCAGCAATGGTTCTGCTGATGACCCCCGGGCTCGGCCTCTTCTACGGCGGCATGACCCGCGCCAAGTCCGCGCTCAACATGATCATGATGAGCTTCATCTCGGCAGGGATCGTCGGCGTGGTCTGGGTCCTCTATGGCTACTCCCTAACCACCGGCGAAGGAGTGTTGGGCCTGTTCGGCAATCCCTTCACCAGCTTTGGCCTGCAGAACCTCATGGGGTCCCCGGACCTCCTCAAGGCCGGGTACAGCGCCACCTTCGCCATTATCACCGTGGCCCTGATCAGCGGCGCCATCGCCGACCGCGCCAAGTTCAGCGCCTGGGCCCTGTTCGTGCCTGTCTGGATCACATTGATTTACTGCCCCCTCGCCTACATGATCTGGGGAGGCGGGCTGATGAGCGCCGGCGGCGCCGTGACGGCAATCTTCGGCCAGGTCATCGACTTCGCCGGCGGCGCCGTGGTGGAAATCAGTTCAGGAACCGCCGCCCTGGTCCTGGCCATCATCGTCGGCCAGCGCCACGGCTTCGCCAAGGACCCCAACCACCGCCCCCACAACCTCCCGTTTATCATGCTGGGTGCCGCCATTCTCTGGTTCGGCTGGTTTGGCTTCAACGCCGGCGCAGCCACCAGCGCGGAACAGGCAGGCCTCATCTGGATCAACACACTGGTGGCCCCCGCCGCAGCCATGCTGAGCTGGCTGGTCACCGAAAAGATCCGCCACGGCCACCCCACATCCCTTGGTGCGGCCTCCGGCGTCGTAGCCGGGCTGGTGGCCATCACCCCTTCCTGCGCCAACATCAGCCCTCTCGCGGCAATCGCGCTGGGCCTGGTGGCCGGAGCGGCCTGCTGCGTCTTCGTGGACCTCAAGTACCGCTTTGGCCTTGACGACTCCCTGGACGTGGTGGGCGTCCACCTGGGGGCGGGCCTCATTGGCACGCTGTCCCTGGGGCTCATCGCCCTCCCCGTGGACGGCCAGGGCGGCGGCCTCTTCTACGGCGGCGGTGTCCAGCAGCTCATTGCCCAGGCGGCCGCCGTAGTCATCACCCTGCTGCTGTCCGGGATTGGGACCGCTGTCATCGGCCTGGTCATCAACAAGACCGTCGGCTTCCGTGTCAGCCGGGAGGCTGAAACCGCCGGTGTTGACCTGTCCGAGCACGCCGAGACCGCCTACGCCCTCGGTGAGATGGGCTCCGGCTTCAGCACCCTGGGCCAGATGCTGGCGCACCACGCAGCGGCTACGGCCCCGGCCGAACGCCGCGCCAAGGAAGACTCCTTCGCGTAGCTTCCCTGGGCCGGGTTCCGCTCACAGGGCCGGCCGGGACAATGGGCGCCTGGCGGGCGCCCACTAGTCAGCGAGGATCTTGTAAAGCGCACGGCGGGTTTCGTCCATCTTCTCGACGGCAGCACCGCGCTGTTCCTCCGTCACACCGGTACGGAACTGATGGATGGCACCCAGAAGCTTGCCGATGCTTTGGTGGAAGTCCCTGTCCGCACTGTCCGGTTCAGCATTCCAGGCGTTCTCCATTTCCTCACCGTGTTCCGCCACATAGGCCTTGCCTGCGTCCGTAAGGGCAAACTCAGTCCCGCGGCCTTCGCTGAGGGCCCCAATCAGGCCCTCGTCCACCAACTGCTGGAGCGTGGGGTAGATGGATCCGGGGCTGGGCCTCCACATCCCGCCGGTTTTTGCGGCGATGGTCTTGATCAGTCCGTAACCATTGGATGGCGCTTCTGCCAGGAGCGAGAGGATGGCCGCCCGGACGTCACCCCGGCTGGCCCGACGGCCGCCCCGCCCGAAACCCGGACCAAAGCCTGGCCCGAAGCCGGGTCCAAAACCGGGGCCAAAGCCTGGCCCGAAGCCCGGGCCGAACCCAGGTCCCCTGTGCCCGTGCGGTCCCCGACGCCCCCTCCCCCGCTCGAAGCGGCCCTTGCCGAACTCCGGACCAGGATTTTTGTCATCAAATATGCCTTTCATGGTGGCATCGTCCTTTCATCTTTTCAGTAATCGCTGCTTATTCAGCGATATCTAACGATATGTCGCTAACTATCGCTGGTCAATGGTTTGGCGTGACCAAATCCTGACCTTTCCGCCTCTGGTTCGCCCCTCGGCGGGAGCGTATCCTGATCCCACCTTCGAGCGCGAGGGCTGAGGAATGGCGAAGAAGCGGAAGCGCAGGCGGCACGGTTTTGGCGCCGGAATGGGACGCCTGGTGGGGTTCGTTGCCGCAAGTATCCTGTGTGGCATCCTGGCAGCGAGCCTCGTGGTCCCGGCCGTAGCGGCCGCAGGAATGGGCGTCAGTACCTCCATCGGATTCTTTGAAAGCCTGCCGGCGGAACTCAATGTCCAGCCGCCGTCGCAGGCCACCAAGGTCCTGACCGCCGATGGGCAGCAAATCGCTACGTTCTACGCGGAGAACCGTGTGAAGGTGCCGCTGGACCAGATGTCCCCCTTCATCAAGGACGGCATAATTGCCGTTGAGGACAGCAGGTTCTACGAGCACGCAGGCGTAGATCCGCAGGGGATACTGCGCGCGCTGGTATCCAATTTGACCAAGGGTGGCGAGCAGGGCGCGTCCACCATCACCCAGCAGTACGTCACCAACGTCCTGAACGAGGCGCAGCTCTCGCAGGACAGGCCGGACGCGGTGGTGTTGAACGGGCAGAAAACCCTCGCTGACAAGCTGCGGGAGATGAAGCTCGCGGTCACCATGGAAAAGAAGTACACAAAAGACCAAATCCTCGAGGGTTACCTCAACATCGTTTTCTTCAGCAGCAACGCCTACGGCATTGAAGCCGCAGCACGCTACTTCTTCAGCACCAACGCAAAAGACCTCACCCTCCCCCAGGCAGCATTGCTGGCTGGCTTGGTCAACAGCCCCACCCTGTACAACCCGGCCACCAACCCGGACAAGTCGATTGCGCGGCGGAACCACGTTCTGTCCGAGATGCTGCGCCTGGGCAAGATCAGCCAGGCCCAGCACGATGAGGCCGCGGCCACGCCGATCCAACTGAAGATCACCCCCCAGCAACAGGGCTGCGCCAATGCGGCCATGGCGCCGTACTTCTGCGATTACATTTCCCACCTGATCCTGAACAATCCCGCCTACGGGCCGACGGAAGCTGAACGCGAGCGGAGACTGTTCCGCGGCGGCCTGACCATCGTCACCACCCTGGACAGCAGGCTCCAGTCCGCCGCCCAAGCCCAGGTGGACGGGACGGCCGGCGCAAATCCGGACCGGTGGGCGGCCTCGCTGCTGACCATCCAGCCGGGCAGCGGCAAAATCCTGGCGATGGCGCAGAACACTGTGTTCCTGCCAGCTCCGGGCAAGTTCGATACCAACCTGAACTTCAATGTGGATGCCAAGGACGCCCAGGGCAACGACCTGAACGGTGCCGGCGGCTTCCAGCCCGGGTCCACCATGAAGCCGTTCACGTTTGCTGAGTGGCTGAACGAGGGCAAGTCGCTCACCGCCCCGGTTGACGCCTCACGCCGCGTTTACCCGCTGGGATTCCCGTGGAGGGACAGCTGCGGGAAGGTGCTCGGAGCCTATAGCACGGCGCAGTCAAACCCTGCCCTTGGTGCTGCCGACGACCTGCAGAACGCCGAGGACGGCTTCTACCGGCCCATGCCCGTCAACTATGGGCTGTATAACTCGATCAACACCGCCACGTTCGCATCGGCTGCGCAGCTTGATTTCTGCGGTATCCAGAAGATGGTGGACTCTGTAGGCCTGCACAGCGGCCTGGACAGCGCCCCGGTCAACATGCACCAACTGGGCAACCTGCTGGGCGGCATCGGCGTTGCCCCCCTCACCCTGGCAAACGCCTTTGCCACATTCGCCACGGAGGGCCGCTACTGCGCACCTATCGCCCTGGTTGACGTTACGGATGCGGCAGGGGCAAAGCTGCCGGCCCAGGCCCCGGACTGCCATGACGCAGTGAAGCCGGATGTGGCCCGAGGCGTCAACTCGGTGCTGCAGGACGTCCTGAAGAAGGGCTCCGGCGTCTGGATCAACCCAAAGGTTCAGGACAAGGTTCCCACCGCAGCCAAGACGGGCACCTCGAACACCAACGGGTCCACCTGGGTGGTGGGCTACACCACCGGCATGGTCACCGCGTCCTTCTTCGGGGATGCGCTGGAAGGCCAAAAGCGGGCAGGCCAGAACGTGACCATCAACGGCACCTTCTACCCCCGCCTGGACGGATACATGATCGCCGGGCCGCAGTGGGCCAACTACATGCTCAAGGTGGCACCGCTCTATCCCGCAGCCCCGTTCGCACCACCGCCCGGTTCAATGATCGGACCGAACCCCAGCCCGAAGCCCTAGACTCATGGGTGGCATGCAGACCCTCAAGACAGAGCGGCTCATCCTGCGGCCCTGGGAGCCGGACGACGCCGGCTTTGTCCTGGACCTCTATTCCCGCTGGGAGGTGCAGCGCTTCATAGGCAACCAGCCACGGATCATGACCAGCATTACCGAAGCCCGGGAGCGCATCGACTTGTGGCGCACCATGAACAATCCTGTGCATGCGGCTTGGGCGGTGCAGCTCAAGAGCGAAAACCCAAACCGCCACAACCCCTCTGCCCAACCCGCCGGAGCGCTGCTCCTGAAGGCCATCCCGGCGTCGGGCGCTGACCTGCCGCTCCAGCCCTCGGGCGACACGGAGATTGGCTGGCACTTCCACCCGGACCACTGGGGCAACGGCTACGCCACGGAGGCAGCGCAAGCTGTTCTCGAGTACGCGTTCTCCAGCGGGCTGCCCCAGGTTGTCGCGGTAACCCATCCCGCGAACACCGCGTCGCAAGGGGTTTGCACCAGGATCGGGCTGATCCATCGAGGGCAGACGGACAAGTAGTACAACTCGCTTTGTGAGCTGTTCGAGCGCTCGAACCCCGTGCCCTAACCGGCCCCCTTCCACAACCGTTTCCACCAGGAGCGTCGGGGTTCCGGTTCCGCAGCGGCTTGGACAACCAGCGCTGCGGCACGCCGGGTGCGCCAGCGCCCCACTTCCTCCTCCACGTCGCGGGTCCTGGTGACCACCGGCGGTCCGCCCTGCAGCTGGCGCCGGGCATCAATCACCCGCCGGTTGAAATCCTGCAGGATATCCCGGACCTGCTGCTCCGTGTATTGGGCGTCCAGCTTGGCATCGAGTTCGGCATCCTCGGTACGGAGCAGGATGGCCGCTGGGCCCAGGCCGCTGATGTTCTCCCGCTGGATCAGCCCCTTGACCCACCAGTCGGGGTCGTAGGATTCTCCCAGGCCGGGAATCGGTTTACCCGCGTACTTGAGGTTGTCGAACTTGCCCTGCGCCATGGCATCCCTCACCAGGTACTCCGCGCGGGCGGCGTCGCTGACCTTCCTGCGCTTCTCCCGCTCCTGCGCGTCGAGGGCGTCCAGCGCGGCTTCCTCCTCGGCGCTGATCCCGGCGCCGCGGTACGAACGGACCTCGGCTGCCCGCTCCAGGCGCTTACGGAAATCCCCTGCCCCGCCGCTCACTGCTGCCACCGCCTTCCCTCGGCCTGATCCCACCTTCCAGTATTCAGCGGAGGGCTTGCGCGTTCAACGCCAAAGGGGAGCGGACGACGGCGGGACGCCCCGCCGTCGTCCACTCCCCTGGGGCCGGGGGAAAGGCTGCGATGGAATCAGGCGTTGGCGTGCTGGGCAAGGATGCTGTCGATCTGACCGACAGCCTGCTTAAGGCCCTCTTCCATTCCCATCGCCATTATTTGCTCCAGCTGCTCCTCGGACTCGAACGTGGATTGGATGGTCATGCGGGTCCGCTGCCCCAGCGACTCCAGGTCTACGGTTGCGTGAGAGATGCCCAGCTCGCCCGTGGGGTTGCCGTCGCTGTCCGCAAAACCGTCGTTGAACTCGAGCTGGCGCGGCGCGTCTATGCTGGTGAACTCCCACCAGCCGTGTGCCTTCTGCCCTTCCGGCCCTGTCATGTAGTACTTGGCCGCGCCTCCCGGCACGAACTCATGCCTGTAGAAGGTCGCCGGATAGGTTGGCGGGCCCCACCAGCGCTCCAGCTGACGCGGGTCCTCGAACAGCTGCCAGACGCGTTCGACTCCTGCGTCGAACTCTGCAACGAGGGTAAGGCTCAGGGCCTCGGGGTTCTTATCCGTACTGATGACTGTCATGGCAATGCCTTCCTAACCTTCAGCGAGAATGTCTGCCATCCTGGCGGCGCGCTGCCGCCAGATCTGTTCATATTCGTCGAGCAGCCGCCGGGCTTTTTGCAGTCCTTCGTGATTGCCCCGCACGATCTGCTCCCTTCCGCGCTTTTCCTTGGTGACCAATGACGCGCGCTCCAACACCGCCACATGCTTTTGTACGGCGGCGAAACTCATGGCATAGAGGACTGCCAGCCCCGAGACGGAGTAGTCGGCCACAGTGACGCGGCGGACAATGTCCCGGCGGGTGGAATCGGCGAACGCCTGGAAGAGGCGGTCCAATTCGGTTTCGCTGAACTGATCTACAACCATTTGGTTGTACATTAGCCCAGCCCAAAGCATGCGTCAATGGTTCTGTAGCTTGTGGGCATGAGCATTTTCCTGGTGGGCGCCGGGCCGGACGCGGGTAGTTCCCCGAGGTGTTTGACAGGTTTGCCGCCGAGGCGGAGCTGCGGGCAGGCCCGGGACGACAGGCCCGCATCGCCGTAGTGGTCCATGACAGCGGTCCCCAATGGGCCGGGTGGCGGAATATGCCGGCCCATTGCAGGAGCGGCTTGCCTGCGACGTGGTTCCTGTACTGCTCGGCAACGGAACACCCACAGATTCCTCGGTGTTTGACGGCGTGGACGGCGTGGTGGTGGGCGGCGGAATGACGCCGGGCTACTGGGAGTGCCTTCGCCCGCGGCAACCGTGATCTCGCGGCTGGCCGCTGCCGGCGCCCCCTATTTGGGTTTTTCCGCGGGAGCCATGGTGTCGTCCCGTGAGGCGCTGACCGGCGGGTACCGGATCAACGGGGTGGAAGTGTGCCGGGAGGAATGCTCTAAAGGCCTGGACGCGGTGGACATCCGCCGGGGCCTGGGGCTGGTCCCGGAGGATGTTCATGCGGCCCAAGCCGGAACATTGAGCCGGGCGGTAGGCGCCGTAGCGGCGGGCATGGTGGAATGGGCCGTCGCCATCGATGAGGGCACGGCGGTGGTGCTGGAATCAGCGGGAGGCAAGGAATATGGCGTTATGGGCAGCGGCAACTGCTGGGACATCCGTCACTCCGGCGGCGACCCCACCGTATCGGTCCGGGCAGCTGGCTGACTGGACCGGGATGGCGCCCGGTCACCGACCGAACCCGCGGCCCGGAACGGGCCGGCTAGGAGTCGAAGTGGGTCTGGACGCTGCTGCCGGACAGCTGCTCGATCAGTTCCTTGGCCACGTCCCGCAGTTTCCGGTTTCGGTTGCTGGAGACCTTGGTGAGGATCTCCATCGCTTCCTCCTGCGAGCACCGGTTCTGCGCCATGATCACGCCGCACGCCAGATTGATTGCGGTCCTGCTTTCAAGCGCCGCCTCCAGGTCGTCGGCCCGGTTCTGCGCGTTATCGATGCGGACGGAGAGGTGCAGGGTGTTGTGGGCAGCGGCGGCAAAGCCCACCGCCTTGTCGTAGACGTCAGCCGTGAACACCCCGGGTTTTGTGGCAAAGAAGTTCAGCGCAGCGCTGGCATCGGCGCTTATCTCCAAGGGCACTCCCAGGGTGCTTCGCACGCCATGCTCGGCAAATTTTCGGTTTAGGGTTTGCCACCGGGGATCCTTGGCAACGTCGTCGATAATCACCGGCGCCATCTCCCGCAGTGCCCGGATGCAGGGGCCATCCCCCACGGACTGCTCGATATGGTCCAGTTCCACAGCGCGGGCACTGCTGCCGGCGGCAGTTGCGGGGCGGCGGCGGAGCTTCAGGGTCACGGCGCACTCAATCGCGTCACCGGAAGCTTCAGACAGTGCCGCTGCCGCCAATCCTGAGAGTCCCGACAGGAATTCCACAGCATTCCCGGCACCCACCAGAATCTCCTGCAGGTGCTGGACGGTCTCTTTATCGGCAGAATTCAGCATGGGGTTCATCTTACGGCGGCCTTTGCCCGCACGGCAGCGCAGCCGTCGGCTCCGGGGGCTTATCCTGATGGAATGGCGCATCAGCTTCCCCTTGACGAGCTAGGCACGGTAATTGCGCGCATCCAAGGGCTGCTGCTGACCGAGGAAAAAGTTACCAGCGCCGTCCATTCCCTCGCCCGTGCGGCCAAGGAGTCCGTGGCAGGAACGATCGGCGCAGGGGTTTCTTTGCTGGATGCCAGGGGGCGCCGCACCAGCAGCGGCTACACCGACCGGACCGTTGAACAGGCGGACGCTGCCCAGTACGAACACGGTGAGGGTCCGTGCCTGACGGCGTGGGCAACGGAGTCGCCCGTGCTGGTGCAAGACGTTCGTGGAGATGAGCGTTGGCCTGCGTGGCAAAAGGCGGTCCTGCATCTGCCCATCCGGTCCGTCGTCAGCGTTCCGCTGATTGCCGGCAAGGAATCCATCGGCGCGCTGAAACTGTATGCCGCTGCCGCCGACGCCTACAGCTCCTCGAGCCCAAGCCTGGTGCAGCTCTTCGCCGCCCCTGCGGCGACCCTTCTCTCACACATCCAGGCCAGCGAGGCACCCCGGAAAATGACGGAAGGACTGCAGTCCTCCCTGTACAGCAGGGATCTCGTCAACCGTGCTTGTGGAGTGCTGATGGAGCGGCTGGCACTCAGCCACGAGGACGCTCTGCAGCAACTGATGAGGGAAGCCCGGGAAAGCGGCAGCCGGCTGCAGGACGTGAGTGCATCGATTCTGGCCGGGACGCCGGCCCTGCGCGACTAGGAACGGTCCGTGGGCTTTGATCGGAATGAGCCGGAACAACGGCGCCGGCTCCGCGCAGCATTGAAGGCAGCTGATATCTCAGTGTCCGAGTTGTGGCTGAAATACTTCAGCCTGTCCGGCGACGCAGGGGAATATGAGGTGGAGGCCTACCTGCAGGGACTCCTCTCCTTACCGGCAATCCAGCGAGACCTGCTGGCGCTTGCCGCAAACGAACTCATCGACGATCTTCCCCGCCCCCGGGCGCCCTACTCCGATGATTTCGCCTCCAGCCGGCCGGCCATGGACGGCGATGAGGGGGGCGGCAGGGACACCAAGGCGGAAAGCGATGACGACGGCGGCGAGACTGGGACGTTGGCGCCCGGGTCCTAGCCGCCCCATTCACGGGGAGAATCGGCCTCTATATCAGAAACCGCCGCAGGAGCGTAGTGTCAAAGGTAGGAGATTTTCGGGATAACAAGACGATCCGGAGGTTGAATACACGGGCTGGCCGCGCCAAGAGCGGAAGCCAATAGCCAGGAGCAACAGCACTTGGCGCAATTTCGGGATTGAGGCCAAATGGCCAGCAACGATGCACTGACCACGGCCGACGAATACCAGGATCTCCTCTTGGAAAGTCCCGGATTCAGCGAGTTCCTCCTGGGCCTCGCCACCCTGTCCGCCTCCCGGCTGGGCGCCGACGGCAGCACCGTGGAGTGCACCATTACCGTGGAACGCGACCGCGCACCCTCCACTGTTGCCGCCAGCAGCGTAGAAGGCCAGCGGCTCGACGAAACCCAATACGGTTTCGGCTCGGGCCCTTGCCTCACAGCCCTCCGGCAGCAGCGGACGGTACTCATTGACGACTTAGCCAACGACCAGCGGTGGGGCCGGTACATGGCCAGCATCGCGAAGGCCGATGTTCGCTCCGTCCTGGCGGTTCCCATCCCTACAGATCCTTCCGCACGTGCAGCCCTGAATTCCTATGCGCACACCACCCACGCTTTCGATCCCGCTGCCGTGGCGTTGGTGGAGGACCATGCCGCTTCAATGTCCCGCATCCTTCGCCTTGCCCTGCGGCTGCATGCCCCGGAAGTCCTCCCGGGCAAGCTCCGGGCCGCCCTCAAATCCCGCGCCGTCGTGGACGCGGCCGTCTCGCTGGTCATGCTGCAGACTCGCGGCGGAAGGGACGGCGCCCTTGAACTCCTCCAGGCGGCTGCCAGTTCCACCAACCGGCGGATCCAGGAAATTGCACGGGAGATCGTCGAAGGAACACAACTCCCATACAGCCCGGATGGAAGTAAACGGTGAACGCTGACTGGACCGGCGGCCCGGATCAACTGGTTGAAGCCGACGGGCAGCGGCGAACTGCAGCGAGGCGTTTCCGTGATGCCAGCGTGCCCCTCATCGAGCTGTGGACGTACTACTACGGCCTCGGAGGCGACGTCGACGAGATGTCCTTGGACGCCTACCTGAACGAGGCCCTGCGCCTTCCGGCAGCCCAGGTGGGTCTCATCACCACGGCAATGAATGAATTTTTTGGAGTTGACCCCGAATGACGGACAACGATGGTTTCCGGCAGGGACCAGGCGGCTTCGGCCCAGGGCCGGATACGGAGCTGACGCTGCAGCAGTTGGTACTGGAAAGCACTGACATCAAGGCTTTCCTGACGGAGCTGGCGGTCCTGGCATCATCCCGGCTGTCGGTGCCGGGGAACACCATCCACAGCGGCGTCACAGTTCTCCGGCACAAGAGGCCGGAGGCGGTAGCCGCCAGCGACGCCGCAGCCAGCGCGCTGGACGAGTTGCAGAACGGTTTTGGCGAAGGCCCCTGCCTCACCGCGCTCCGGAACGGGCACACCATCCTCGTTCCCGATCTTGCCGCCGAAACCCGGTGGGAACCATATATCCGGACTGCCATGCACCACGGCGTGTCTTCAATCCTTGCCGTCCCGTTGGATCTCGCCGGGGAAGCCGAAGCCGTCCTCAACCTCTACTCGGGATGCAGCAACGGGTTCTCGGCTGAGGACACAGCCACCGCCGAAAGTTTCGCGGGCCAGGCGGCAAGCTCGCTCCGCCTGATTCTGCGGATCACGCAGCTCAGCGAAGCCAGGAACGACATGTCCGTGGCCATGCAGTCACGGACAGTGATCGATATGGCAGTCGGGGCAATAATGGCGGAGAACAGGTGCAACCGGGACACGGCCTTCGGCATCCTGACACGCGCGTCGAACACCAGGAACGTCAAGCTCCGCGAAGTGGCCGCAACGGTCATCACCTCCATCTCAGGGGAAGAGAAGATCACCGCGCACTTCGATGATTAGGCGTTGGCCCACTGCCCACACGTGATGAGAAACACCTGCAAAATAGACCGATTCGGTTGAGTCACGGCTTTCCGCCCGGGCACTATGGATGGGAGGGGTGGAACATCCGCCCCTGAAATCCTGGTGACGCAACGAGGCCCACCGGTGAGCACTGGCCACCGACCCTCCGAGCGCGGACAGGCCACTGCCGGACGCCGAGCCGGCTTGACTCAGGGAAAGTACTGAACAATGACGTTTAACACTGCCGAATCCGTGACGCTGAAGATCTGGGACCGGGGCTCACTCCACGAAACCCTGGATTCCGCGGTCTCCGACCTTTCCTCGCGCCACAACACCACCACCTGCCGCATCGCCGTCACGTGCAGCGGCCCCAACACCTTCACGTTGAGCGTGCGCGGGGACGAGCCGGCGCTGGCCCTCTAAGCGGTCCACCCACTCAAGGCGCGGACGCACGGCGGGACCCTCTCGCCGTGCGTCCGCGCCTTTTTTACTGCCCTGGGGCAGACGACACAAGGTTCTCCAATCCTCCGGGGCTTTGGCCCCTAGCTGGGCCCGGAGCGGCCTAAGTAGCGTCTGTACTTGATCATCACCAATCATCCGGCCGCAAGCATAAGGAGTATCCCATGGGCCATATCAAGGTGAGCATTCCGATCGACGCGCCGGTGGAGCGCGTTGTCGAGGTGGCATCAGACCCCAGGCAATGGGCGGCGTGGTGGGTCAACCTGGGTGAAGCTGAGAAGATCGAGGGCGACGGCGGTGCGGGAACCGTCGTCGAGCACAAGTACCTCATGGCGGGTGTCCCCTTCCACGTGACCACAAGGGTTACGGGGAGGGAAGAGACAGCCGGCGGTGGACAGCGGGCGCGCATTGAGTTCGAAGGCCCCCTTAAGGGGTGGCAGACGTGGGACTACGAGCCCGGCGGGAACGGCACCACCCTGGTGACTGCCGAGTTTGAGTACAACGTACCCGGGAGCGCGGTGGGGAAGCTCGCTGATCAGCTCATCATCGAGCGAATGCAGGAACGGGCGCGCCAGCAGACCCTGGAGAACCTCAAGCTCCTCGTCGAAGCCGGGTGACGCGGACCAGGACGGTCCTCCCCCGCCGCTTCGAACGGAAGCGCAGACCGGCGTAGCATTCGTCAGGTAGGCGCAAAGAGCGGAGAGGGCAGATGGGTACGCAGCAAAAGGCCGGCAGGTTTCGCCTCAAGTCCCTGCCACTGCCCGTCATCCAGGCCCCAATGGCCGGCGGACCCTCAACCCCGCGACTCGCGGCTGCAGTCAGCGCGGCCGGAGGGCTGGGCTTCATCGCTGGGGGCTACAAAACCGCCGGGGCCATGCGCGCCGAGATTGAAGCAGTCAGGTCCCTCACCGGCCGGCCTTTCGGGGTCAACCTTTTCGTCCCCCAGGCCTCAGTCATCAGCCACAAGTCCCTGCAGCGGTATGCCGATTCCCTGGCCCCGGACGCTGAACGCTTCGGCGTCAGCCTGGGAGAGCCAAGGCATGACGACGACGACTGGCAGAAGAAGCTCGACGTCCTGCTGGACCTGGCACCGGACGTTGTTTCGTTCACCTTCGATCTTCCCGCATCCAGCGTGGTGGAAGCCCTCCAGCACCATGGCGTGTACGTGATCGCCACGGTAACGGACCGTCAGGAAGCACTGCAGGCGCTTGCGGCAGGCGCTGACGCGCTGTGCGTCCAGGGCCCGGAAGCCGGCGGCCACCGCGGAACTTTCAAGGCCGACGCCCCTCCTCCCCTGGTGCCGCTTCACGGGATCCTCGGAGAGCTGTCCGATCTTGAAGCGCCGCTCATCGCGGCAGGCGGAATTGCCACCTCGGAGCACACCCGTGCTGCGCTCGCCGTCGGTGCTGCGGCGGTCCAGGCCGGCACGGCATTCCTCCGTGCTGACGAAGCGGGAACCAAGGCTGTGCACCGGGCCGCCCTGGCGGCGTCAGACCGTTTCACCACCACCGCCGTCACCCGCGTCTTCTCCGGGCGCAATGCGCGGGGACTGCACAACGAATTCATGCGCCGCCATCACGGCGACGCACCCTACGGCTACCCGGAAATCCACCACCTCACCACTCCCCTGCGCGCCGCGGCCGCGGCCGCAGGGGAGCCGGAGTGGCTGAATCTGTGGGCCGGCATCAACTACCGGAACACCACTGAAGGCTCCGCAGAATCGATTCTGCGGAGCCTTCAGCCGTAAGGGTTTGTCCGTGCTTTAGAGGGTGGCGGTGTCAATCACGAAGCGGTACCGGACGTCCGAGGCGAGGACGCGCTCGTAGGCGTCGTTGATCTTTTCGGCCGGGATGACCTCGATCTCGGCGCCCAGGCCGTGCTCGGCGCAGAAGTTCAGCATTTCCTGCGTTTCGCGGATGCCGCCGATCATGGATCCGGCGAAGGAACGGCGGCCGCCGATCAGTGCGAAGGCATTGACGGGAAGGGGCTCGGCGGGAGCGCCGACGTTCACCAGGGCACCGTCGAGCTTCAGCAGGCCCAGGTAGGAGCTGATGTCGATCGAGGCGCTGACCGTGTTGATGATCAGGTCGAACTGGCCCGCGAGCTGCTCGAAGGTGGCGGGATCGCTGGTGGCGAAGTAGCTGTCAGCGCCCAGGCGCAGCCCGTCTTCCTGCTTCTTCAGCGACTGCGACAGGACCGTCACGTCCGCGCCCATGGCGTGGGCGAGCTTGACGGCCATGTGGCCCAGGCCGCCAAGGCCGACGACGGCGACCTTTTTGCCGGGACCGGCGCCCCAGTGCCGCAGCGGGGAGAACGTGGTGATGCCCGCGCACAGCAGCGGTGCCGCGACATCAAGCTCGATGCCCTCGGGGATGTTGACGACGAAGTCCTCGGTCACCACAACGTGGGTGGAGTAGCCGCCCTGGGTGATGGTGCCATCACGGTCCACGGCGCCGTAGGTGCCAACGTTGCCCTTGAGGCAGTACTGCTCCTCGCCCTTCTGGCAGTTGACGCACTCCTTGCAGGAGTTGACCATGCAGCCAACACCAACGCGGTCACCCACCTTGTGCTTGGTCACCTCTGCGCCCACCTCTGTGACGATGCCCGCGATTTCGTGGCCGGGCACCAGCGGATACTGCTGCGGGCCCCAGTCGCCGCGGACGGTGTGGATGTCCGAGTGGCAGATGCCGGCGAACTTGATGTCGATCAGGACGTCATGGGGACCCACTTCGCGTCGCTCGATAGTGGTTGCCACCAGGTCCTCCGTGGCGGACGGGGATGCATAAGCCTTGACGGTAGTCATGGTTCTCCTGTGATCTGTTGGGGGATATTCGAAATGCTACAGGGGCTTGCCTGGTGAAACCCTGTGTATGGGCACAGCCAACGTGGCCCTGCTGTAACTGGTCTTGGGAGTCCTACCCTTGGCGGCCGTTGCGGCCGCAGGGAAAAGCGGTCACGGGCGGAGGAGCACCTTGATGGCGCTGCGGTCGTCCATGGCCTTGTATGCCTCGGCTGCCTGTTCAAGCGGGAGCTCGAGGTCGAAGACCTTTCCGGGATTGATCCCACCACGGAGGATCAGGTCGATCAGCTCGGGCAGGTACTGCCGGACCGGAGCCGGACCGCCGTGCAGGTGGACGTGTGAGTAGAACAGGTCCCGGCCAGGCAGCGCTACGTCATGGGACACGCCCACGAAACCGACGTGCCCGCCTGCCCTGGTGGCATGGATGGCCTGCAGCATGGACTCCTGCGTGCCCACGGCTTCGAGGACGGAGTGCGCACCCAGGCCGCCGGTGAGTTCCTTGATTTTCGCCACCCCCGCATCGCCACGCTCTTCAACGATGTCGGTGGCACCGAACTCGCGGGCCAGTGCCTGCCGGTCGGCGTGGCGGGACATGGCGATGATCCTTTCGGCGCCCATCTGCTTCGCTGCCAGGACCCCCAAAAGGCCCACGGCGCCGTCGCCCACTACGGCAACCGTTTTGCCGGGGCCCACCTCGGCCGCCTTGGCGGCAAACCATCCTGTACCCAGGACATCGGAGGCCGCCAGCAGCGACGGAACCTTGTCGGCGTCGGGCATTCCCGGCGTGGCCACCAGGGTGCCATCCGCCAGCGGGACGCGCAGGTACTCCGCCTGGGCTCCGCCCACTCCTTGCCGGTGGACGCAGCCGCTCTGGTAGCCGGAGCGGCAGATTTCGCAGGTGTTGTCCGACGCAAAGAAGGAGCCGACGACGAACTCGCCCGGCTGGACGTTCTTCACGTCGGAACCGACTTCCTCGACGATCCCCACGTACTCGTGGCCCATCGCCCTCGGCTCGTGGATCGTGTCAGCGCCGCGATAAGGCCACAGGTCGGACCCACAGACACAGGCGGCAACGAGCTTGATGACCGCATCCGTGGGTTGCTGGATGGCTGGCTTGTCACGGTCCTCGACGCGGACGTCTCCGGGGGCGTGCATGATGGTTGCGCGCATGCTGGGTCCTCCAAGTGGTGAAAGGCTGAAAGCGGACAATCCCATCAAACCCGGCCCCGCGATTCTTAGCGAGGGCCCTGCCGTAACTGGTTCTGGCAGAACCTCCTTACGGTTGCGCCATCCGTCGTAACGTGGTCCCTATGGATAACCGAGCCGAGGTACGACAGTTCCTGTCCTCCCGCCGTGGGCGCATCACCCCGGAGCAGGCAGGCATCGAACCGTACGGCGGACGGCGGCGCGTTCCCGGGCTTCGGCGCGAGGAAGTGGCCCGGCTGGCAGGAGTCAGTGTGGACTATTACACGCGCCTGGAACGTGGGAACCTCAGCGGTGTCTCTGACAGTGTCCTCGATGCCATTGCCGGCGCGCTGGAACTGGACCGCGCGGAGCACGACCACCTCTATGACCTGGCCAGGGCGGCCAACACGTCCGGGCGAAAGCGTGCCGCGAGCGCCGGCGGTTCCGCACCCTCGAAGGTCCGGCCGGAGCTCCAGTACCTCCTGGACACCATCACCGGGGCGCCTGCCTTCATCGGCAACAACCGGCTGGACATCGTGGCCGCCAACACCCTGGGCTACGCGCTGTATTCGGACATGTACCGCACCCCGTCACGGCCCGCCAACCACTCCAGGTTTATCTTCCTGGACCCCCGCGCCCATAACTTCTACACGGACTGGGACCGGGCAGCGAACACCAACGTGGCCATCCTGCGCCGCGAAGCCGGACGCAACCCCCACGACAAGGGCATTGCCGAACTCATCGGCGAATTGTCCATGCGCAGCGACGAATTCCGCACGCTCTGGGCGGCGCACAACGTCCGCCGCCACTATGCGGGCACCAAGTTCTTCCAGCACCCCGTGGTGGGGCTCCTCGAGTTGAACTACCAGGTCCTGGGCCTGGAAGAAGACCCCGGGCACACCCTCACCGTTTATCCCGCCACCCCCGGGAGCCCTTCCGAGGAAGCCCTTCAACTCCTGGCTTCCTGGGCCGTCACCGAGAACATCGCCGAAACGGCGCGGAGCCAGGTCCGCGCCTAAGCCGCAAGGCCCTGCGCGTGGACCCGGAGGACCTGCCGCTGGACCGCCAGCTGCCGGACAACCTGCCCAGCGAGGACCAGATCGAGGGCGCCAAGAGCCGTTACACGCTGATCGTGCAGCTGGCCCGGCGGGAGCAACTCACGGTGCGCCAGCTGATCGGACGCCTGGGCGGCGGGCGCGGGCACCGGACCTTCGCGGGTACACCGGTGCAGGTGGCTGATGCCATCCAGGAGTGGTTCGACGGCGGCGCGGCGGACGGCTTCAACATAATGCCACCGGTGCTCCCGTCGGGGCTGGAGGCGTTCGTGGACCAGGTGGTGCCCATCCTGCAGGAACGCGGGCTGTTCCGCACCGAATACACGGGCCGGACGCTGCGCGAGCACTACGGGTTGGCGCGGCCGGACAACCAGTACGCAGGGGCCGCCGCGCCGGAGCTGGCCTCGATCGGATCGGCGCTGTGATGCTGAAGCTCAACCTGTTCATCTAACTTCGGCCTGGACCGTACAGAAAGCCAGTACAGCCGTGAGCTGGAAACCGTTGCCGGGGCGGTGCACTGAAAAGTGTTGTCAGCGGCTGTGTGCTTAGCAAGGACCCAACCGGGTAGTCCCTAGACTGGCAGGTGGACGATTTTATGCCAGGACTTAGGACGAAGGATCAGAAGATGAGTGGAGTAGTTGTTGTAGGTGTGGACGCCAGTCCGTCGGCACGGAAGGCTGCGGAAGTGGCGTTGGGCCTGGCGGAGTCGCTGGGAGCGTCCCTCCACGTGGTGACCGGCTTCGAGATCGAGAACGCCGAAACCTTCGGTGTGGGGTCTGACAAGGTGCGGATCTCCAACGCGGACAGCTCTGAGATGGTGGCCAAGTCCCTGGCCGCATCACGGCCGGGAGTGGAAATCACCCACTTCGCCGCCCGCGGCAAGCCTGCCGAGTCCCTCATCAAGGAAGCCATCCGCCTGGATGCCCGGCTGATCGTGGTGGGCAACCGCAGGATGCGCGGCATCGGCCGGCTGCTGGGGAGCGTCGCCAACAGCGTGGCGCACAACGCCCCGTGCGATGTCTACATCGCGAACACCTACGAGGACTGACCCACCCCACGCCGAGATGGGCGGACGACGGCGGAACCACCCGCCGTCGTCCGCCCATCTTCTCCGGGGGCTGGTCAGGCCCCGTATTCCTCGTCGGTGACGTGGTCGAGCCAGGTCACCACCTGCCCGTTCCCGTCAGCTTCCTGCATGGCCACATGCGCCATGAACCGGCCCGATGTTGCGCCGTGCCAGTGTTCCTCTCCCGGCTCGATGTAGACCACGTCGCCGGGACGGATCTCCTGGATTTCCCCGCCCCGCCGGGCCACCAGTCCGATTCCGTCCGTAACGTAGAGGGTCTGGCCCTTGGGGTGGTGGTGCCAGGCGGTGCGGGCGCCCGGGGCGAACCGGACGTGCGCACAGCCGATCGCTGACTGCTCATCTGGGTTGCGGATCCCGTCGATCTGCACCGTTCCGGTGAACCATTCCTTGGGTCCGGCTCCGGTCTGGCCGCCGCTCTTGGTGTACTTCATGTTCTCCTCCTGTTGTTCGGCTTAAAGGCAAATCTGCTGGTTGGTCATCTTTTCTGCTCCGTGGCGCGGCTGGCCAGGAAGGCCAGGACTGAGGCCGCCGAAAGAACTCCCGCGCTCACCAGGAAGGTGCCGCTATGGCCAACGGAGTCGAACAGCACACCTCCCAGCGTGGAGCCGACGGCGATCGATGTTTGGACGACGGCCACCATCAGGCCACCGCCCGCCTCCGCGTCGTCGGGCATGGCTTCCGCGATCCAACTCCACCAGCCCACGGGTGCGGAGGTGGACATCAGGCCCCACAAGCCCAGGAGCACTACGACGGCGTCGATCCAGCCGCCGGTAGGAACAAGGGCCGCGGCGACGATCGCCATGAGCGCCGGAATGATGACCAGCGTCCGGTACAGGCCCTTCCCCAGGAACCGGCCAATCAGCAGGGTGCCTGCAAAGCCCGCCGCACCGATGACCAGCAGGACAAGGGACACCGTGGCCACATCGACACGGGTCACCGTCTCCAGGAACGGGCGGACGTAGGTGAACAGCACGAACTGCCCCATAAAGAAGGTGCCGCAGGCGGCCATCCCCCATGCAATGGGCGCACTCTTGAGCGCCCTGAAGATCCCGAGCACGCTTCCGGAACCCGAATTGCGCACCCCGGCCTTCATGGAAGGAAGGCTGATCCACTGCCAGACCAGCGCGAGCACCGCCACGGGCACCAAACAGAAGAACGCTCCGCGCCAGCCGATGACAGAGCCAAGGTAGCTGCCCAACGGCGCCGCCAGAACTGTGGCGAGGGCATTGCCGCCGTTGAAGATCGCCAGGGCGCGCCCCACCTGGTGGGCCGGCACCAGCCGCATGGCGGTAGCTGTGGACATGGACCAGAACCCGCCAATGACAACGCCAATGAGGGCGCGGCCGATCATGAAGAGCAGGTATTCCGGCGCCAGCGCAACGACTGCCCCGGAGACCGCCATCACCGCGGTCAGGCCCAGCAGCAGCGTCTTGCGGTTCATGCTGCCGGCCAGCGTGGACACCGACAGGCTGGTCAGCACCGCGAAGACGCCGGAGATCGCGATGCCCTGCCCCACCATCCCCTCTGAGACCTTGAGTTCTGAGGCCATCGGCGTGAGCAGGCTGACCGGCATGAATTCGGAGGCGATCAGCGCGAAGACGCACAGCGACATGGCGAAGACGCCGCCCCAGTGGGCTGGATGATGCACGGCGCTATTGGGTTTTTGCGTCTCGCTGGGTGTGGTGACAGTTTTTTCGGGGGCCATGGTCTCCATCAAACCGTGCTCCCAAGGCCCTAGCGAGGGCCCTGCTGAAACGGGTTACGGCAGGCCCCCCTTACCGCAGCTGCGCGCAGGAAGTGGGACTAGGCACGGATCCCCTCTTGCTGGACTGGCCGCGCGGCCTTGCGCAGGTCTTTTTCCAGCTCACGGAGGCAGTAGTCCTTGAACCAGTGCCTGATGCCCACAGGCAGCCTGGGGTAGGCAACGGCCAGGATGCGCATGGTCCGGTCGAAGCGGCGCTCCCGCCGCTCGTTCCAGGGAAGGCCGAAATCCTCCCGCAGTTGTTCGGGCAGGAGCCCGGCGGTGAGGAACCTTGCCGGCGGGATGATGGCCCGGTACCAGAGCGCCGTGTGCTTGGGATACAGGAGTCCGTGCGCCACCCCGGCGCCGGCCTCCTCCGCCCGGAGGGTGGAGAGCTGCCCCTCCCAATAGGCTGCAAACGCTGCCCGGTCCGCGGGCCACTTGCTTGCCGGCAACTGCAGGGCGGTGCCAAGTTTCGCATAGTCCCGGTACATCGAGTCGGCGGAGTCGTCGTCGAGCGGACCGTAGATCCTCTCGATGATGGTGCGTGCGGTGTCGTACAGCGTGGCGACCACCCAAAGCTGCAGTTCGGGGTCGTAGGCGTTGTAGCCGGACGAGGTTTCCGTGTCCGTGCTGCGCACCGGTACGTGCGCCCGGTTAACCCGGCGCCGGACTTCCTTCACCTGTTCATCCGTACCGTAGACGATGGCGTAGACGTACGTCAGCGTGCCCTTGAGCCTGTTTACGGGGCGCTGGGTAAAGGTGCTGTGTTCCGCCACGCCGCGCCCAATGGCCGGATTGGCAAGCTGCAGCAGGATGGCCCGGCCTGCCCCGGCAAGCAGGATGACTTCCCCTCGGTAGTCACCACGTCCCTGCTCCATGGCAACAGGGTACCGGAGGGATATGTCAACCGGTGGGGGCCTTTGGCCCGTTGTCCTGGCGGTACGCTGGCCCTAGTACCTGCCACCCGCCACCGGACGCAGCGACGTGATCATTTGCTTGATGTCCGCGTACTCAGCAGTGTCCCGGTACTTCCGCGCCCTCTCGAGGTAGGGCAGCGACGGGTCGCCTGGTGTCGCGTTGTTTTCGGGGTCATAGGACGCACTGAACATGGCAGCGTTCGGCGGCCAGCGGAAAAATTGGAAGATGGGGCAGGCGTCGGGGCCGCTCGGCGCGGGGCCGGATGTGATGCCGTAGCCGGCCGCCGGGGTGTGGTACATGCCCGGCGTTGCGGCGTTTCCACGGGTCTCGAAGACAAACTGCGGCACCACGCCGCCCTGGGCCAAAGCGGGGATGTCCACGCTGTCCAGGACTTCGTACGGGTACCTCTCGGTGCACGTGGATCCGGTGGCCATGTTGGTCCGCAGCGTCGCCATCACCTTTCCGGCCTGGTTCCGCACCTCCGCAAAGGCCCCTCCCCCCTCGGCCAACTCCCCTGCCGGGTCCTTGACTGTCCAGGCGGCCGGAACGTCGAACACCATGGTTCCATCCGCCGTCTTAAACGTGGTCCATTTCGCCGCAGCGGTGCTGGGTGCTTGCGTGTTGGATGCCTGGGTGCCGGGCGCAGCCGGCGGCGTGGAGGAAACGTTCGACGGCGTTGGTGCGGCGGGCGTGCCGGTCACCGTTGCCGATGGGCTGCCAGCGCCGGAAGCGGACGACGTCGGCTGCTGGCTTCCCAACTGCGGCGAGCACGCTGCCAGGACAAGCAACGCGGAGGACGCTGCCGCGAGCGCCTTGATGAACCTTTGCACCACACCCTCCTTGGGCCTGACGATGACCCTTAAAGTGTGGCGCGGTGTTCCCCGGAGGGGGAGGGCCGGAGGGCCCGCCGCTCCCCCGCCCGGGGAAAGGAGCTACCGCTCCAGCAGCGACACGTCCCGGACTGCGCCCTTGTCAGCTGACAGTGCCATGGCGGCGTAGGCGCGCAGCGCAGCGGACACCTGGCGGTCCCGGTCCTTCGGCTTGTATCCGCCGTTGACTTCCAGTTTTTCGCGGCGTTCGGCCAGGATCTCGTCGGAGACCTCCAACTGCATGGAGCGCTGGCTGATGTCGATGCTGATGATGTCGCCGTCCTCCACCAGGGCGATGGTGCCGCCGGAGGCAGCCTCCGGGGAGATGTGCCCGATGGACAGGCCGGAGGTGCCGCCGGAGAAGCGGCCGTCGGTGATGAGGGCGCACTTCTTGCCCAGGCCGCGGCCCTTGAGGAACGACGTCGGGTAGAGCATTTCCTGCATGCCCGGACCACCGCGGGGGCCTTCGTAGCGGATCACCACCACGTCGCCCTCCTTGACCTGCTTGTTCAGGATCTTTTCCACGGCTTCGTCCTGGGACTCGCACACCACGGCCGGGCCCTGGAAGGTCCAGATGGACTCGTCCACGCCGGCGGTCTTCACCACGGCGCCGTCCACTGCCACGTTGCCGCGGAGCACGGCCAGGCCGCCGTCCTTGGAGTAGGCGTGTTCCACGGAGCGGATGCAGCCTTCCGCGGCGTCGGTGTCCAGGGAGGTCCACTGGTTCGACTGCGAGAACGCGGTGGAGGAGCGGACACCGCCGGGAGCCGCGTGCCATAGGGCCTGCGCTTCTTCGGTGGCTTTGCCGCCGCGGATGTCCCAGTCGTCCAGCCAGCCGTCCAGGTCATTGGAGTGCACCGAGTGGACGTCCTTGTGCAGGAGGCCGCCGCGGTTCAGCTCACCCAGCAGGGCGGGGATGCCGCCGGCGCGGTGCACGTCCTCCATGTAGTAGGTCTTGTCCTTGGCCACATTCGGGGCCACCTTGGCCAGGCAGGGCACCTGGCGGGACTTGGCGTCCATCTCGGCCAGGCCGTAGTCCACGCCGGCCTCCTGGGCCGCGGCCAGCAGGTGCAGGATGGTGTTGGTGGAGCCGCCCATGGAGATGTCCAGGGCCATGGCGTTGTCGAAGGCTTTGGCGGTGGCGATGGAGCGCGGCAGTACGGAGTCGTCGTCGCCGTCGTAGTAGCGCTTCACGAGCTCGACGACGGTCCGGCCGGCCTTCTCGTACAGTGCCTTGCGCGCGGTGTGGGTGGCCAGCACGGAGCCGTTGCCCGGCAGGGCCAGGCCGATGGCCTCGGCGAGGCAGTTCATGGAGTTGGCGGTAAACATGCCGGAGCAGGAACCGCAGGTGGGGCAGGCGTTCTCTTCGATGAGGTTGATGTCTTCATCGGAGATGGACTCGTCCACGGCGTCGGCGATGGCGTTCACCAGGTCCAGGGAGCGGACGGAGCCGTCGGTCAGGGTTACGCGGCCGGCTTCCATGGGGCCGCCGGAGACGAAGACCACGGGGATGTTCAGGCGCAGTGCGGCCATGAGCATGCCGGGGGTGATCTTGTCGCAGTTGGAGATGCAGACCAGGGCGTCGGCGCAGTGGGCGTTGACCATGTACTCCACGGAGTCGGCGATCAGGTCGCGGGACGGCAGCGAGTAGAGCATGCCGGAGTGGCCCATCGCGATGCCGTCGTCCACGGCGATGGTGTTGAACTCGCGCGGCACGGCGCCCGCGGCGAGGATGGCGTCGGAGACGATCCGGCCCACGGGGGCGAGGTGGGTGTGGCCGGGAACGAATTCGGTGAAGGAGTTGGCTACGGCAATGATCGGCTTGCCGATATCCGAGTTGGCGACGCCGGAGGCGCGCAGCAGTGCGCGGGCTCCGGCCATGTTGCGGCCGTGGGTGACTGTTTTAGAGCGGAGTGCAGGCATGCTTACCATCCTGCGGGTTTGCTGCCCTCGGTGGAAGACAGCGCTGATACTAGTAGTAAAAGTAACAGAGTAATAGTATTAAGGAGTGAATGAGCCCGGGCGCCGCAAAGAACTTGGCCTCTTCCTTCGCGCCCGCCGCGACCAGGCCCTGCGGGCCGACTATGGCCTTCCCCCGGTTGGCCGCACGCGGGAGCGGGGGCTGCGCCGGGAAGAGGTGGCCTTCCTTTCCGGCGTCAGCGTCACCTGGTACACCTGGCTGGAGCAGGGCCGGGACATCAGCCCATCCCGGCAGGTGTTGGAAGCCATCAGCCGCGCACTGCATCTTTCAAGCACCGGGCTTGGTTACGTGCTGTCCCTGGGCGGGTACGCCTCCGCGGCACCTGCCGGACCGGCAGCCGATACCGCCCCTCCCCACATCCAGCGCTTGTTGGATGCCCTGGACCCCAATCCGTCCTTTGCCTTGTTCCCGGACTGGGGCGTGGCCGGATGGAACAAGGGGTATGCGGCGCTCTACCCCAACATCGCCAACGTGCCGGCGACAGACCGGAACCTGCTGTGGCTGGTGTTCACCGACCCCTATGTCCGGGACCTGCTCCCCGACTGGGACACCACCAGCAAACGGTTCCTGGCCGAGTTCCGGGCCGAAACCGGGCAGCGGCTGGGCGACCCGGACATCCAGTACCAGGTGGAGCGGCTTAAGGAAGCGAGCCCTGAATTCCGGCACGGCTGGGACCTCTACGACATCTTGGGCTTCGAGTCCCGCGAGCGCCTCTTCCACCACCCCGCTGTGGGAGTACTTCAGCTGGAGCACCATCAGGTGTCGCCCTCAGACCGGCCGGACCTGCACATTGTGGTGTACACGCCGGCACCGGGCAGCGGCGCGGCAGCGCAAATGCAGTCCCTGCTGGCGGGAGCCTAACCGGGCTGCGCCGCGAGGTAGGCGAGCGCGGCTGCCGCCTGGGCCCGCGTTGCCACGCGAAGGGTGGGTTCAACTGCGGGCAGGAAGAACGGCGAGTGGTTGGCGGGAATGTCGGTGTCCACCGTTCCGTTCTCCACTGCCCGCCGGTAGGTTTCCGGCGGCACGGAACCCACGATCCAGTACACATAGGGGATACCGAAAGCGTCAGGAATGCGGCTGAAATCCTCGGACGCCGTCTGTGGAGCCGTGCGGTAGACAGCGTCCGAACCAAAGGTCCTTGTGAAGGCTGCAGTGATCCGCGCGTTGGCTTCCGCGTCGTTGCTGGTCAGCGGGTACTGGTCGTAATACTCAAACTCCGGTTCCTGCGGGGAGCCAGCCGCCGAACACTCGCCCCGCACGATTCGCTCGATCGCGGCAATCATCTGGCTCCGGATCGCCTGATCGTAGGTGCGGAGGTTCAGGAGCAGCTCAGCCCGGTCCGGAATGATGTTGGCGGTAGTCCCGGCGTTCACCGAGCCAACGGTCAGCACGGCGAACTCGCCAGGTGTCGTTTCGCGGGACACCACCGTCTGCAGCCGGAGGACGATCGAGGCGGCCAGCACCACCGGATCCACCGCTTTGTGCGGCATGGAGCCGTGGGCGCCACGGCCGTGGATGGTGATCCGGATGGAGTCGCCGGCCGACAGGACCGGGCCAGGGGTGGTGCCGATGGTTCCCGCTTCGGTGGGCATGACGTGCTGGGCCAGCGCGACATCGGGCCGTGGGACACCGGCGGCCAGGCCGTCGTCGAGCATTGCCTGCGAACCCGCCGCCGTCTCCTCTGCCGGCTGGAACAGGGCGGTGTAGGTGCCCCGCCACGTGTCCTGGTGTTCAGCCAGGTACTTCGCAGCGCCGAGCAGCGCCACCACGTGCATGTCATGGCCGCAGGCGTGCATCACGCCCGGAACGGCAGAGGCGTAGGGCGCTCCCGTGGCCTCGGCGACGGGGAGGGCATCCATGTCTGCCCGGGCCAGCACCCCCGGGCCCGTTCCGTTGGCAAGAACGCCTACGACGCCGGTCCCACCAAAGTGCCGCACATCGAAGCCCCAGCCGGCCAGCTTCGCTGCGATGGCGGCGGATGTTTCGTGTTCGGCAAGGCCCAGCTCCGGGTGCCGATGGAACTGCTCGTAAAGCGGAACCTGCCAGGACAGTTCCTGCTCTACGCCGCTGTCAGTAATGTCCATACCAGAACTCCTCCCGGCCGGCCGAACCGGCCCCTTTTGCCACTCTAGGCCAGCACCCCCTGCCGCACCACGGCCGGCTTGAACTGTGCACCCGCGCCCGGGAATACCGGCACGTCGATCCTGGCGTGGGTGTGGACCTCGGTGACCGTGGCCTTCGTGTGGAGTGCAATCTGTTCCATGGTGGTTACCCACATGCCGTCCATGCCCTTCACCCGTTCGATCAGCTGTTCCAGTGCCGCCGCCTTGGACGGCCGGCCGGAGATGAACGGGTGGTTGGTGAGGACGAAGCAGGTGCCCTGGGAGTGATGGGCCTCGGCCTCAAGCGTCCACATCTCCAGGACCTTCGCTGGGCTCTCAATCACGCCGCTGCCGGTGACGCCGGGGTAGAACGCGTACTGCTCCCAGTCGTCCAGCGTCCAGTCCACGGGGATCTCCACGATGTCGCGGGGATCGTCTGGGGCGACGGCGAAGCGGTAGGGGGCATCGCCGTCGAGCAGGCTGGAATCGTAAAGGAAGCCGCGATCGGCCAGCAGGCCCGGGGAGTGCCAGTTCAGCTCCCACCACGGTGCCCGGTACCCCACCGGGCGGACTCCGGCCACCTTTGCCAGGGCCTCCAGGCCGCGGTCGATGTAGCTGGCCTCGGTGGCGGCGTCGATACCCTGCATGGGTTCGTGCAGGTAGCCGTGGTGCGCCACCTCGTGCCCGCCGTCCACGATCCGCCGCACCACGTCGGGGTAGGACTCGGCGGTGAAGCCGGGGATGAAGAAGGTGGCCTTGATGTCCTGGCGCTCCAGGATTTTCAGCAGCCGCGGCACCGCAACCTTCGGCCCGTAGGACTGGTGGGTCATCAGCGACATGCGCCGGGTGCTGGTGGGGTCGTGGGCGATGGTGCAGGATTCAGCATCCACATCGAAGGTGAAGGATGCTGCGGCTTTGAAACCGTTGGGCCACGTGATGGGGTGCAGGGCGTCCGCGAAGGCGGGCTGGTTCACTGGAAAATCCTTTCTGGCGGGCGCTGGGCGCCCGCCAGGTTTTAGGGAAGGGAGATTAGAGGGCGGGGAGGGCGGGGCTGCCGGCCGCCTGGCTCTCCGTTTCAGGAGCGGCTGCTTCAGGAGCGATGTCCGCCTTCCGCGTGGAGCGGGGCTCCAGGGCAAGGTAGCGGATGTGCTGCCGCGGCCCGAGGACGGCGTACACCCCGGCGCTGGTCAGTCCGCCGGCGAGCCAGGACAGGTCCCAGCCGCCCAGGGCCACGGCGATGGGGCCCTGCATGATGGGGATCAGGCCGTACATGAACAGCCAGGTGGCGAAGATCCCGGCCACGAGGGAGACGAGTCCCGCCCAGTTGACCACCGGCAGCCGCTTGGTGCCCACGCCGTCGAACAGTCGCTCGGTCCCGCCGGGCCAGCGCTTCTCCAGCCAGAAGTAGTGCACCAGCATGATCCCGCCCCAGGCGGCAACCCAGGCCACCAGGCCGATCAGCCAGGCATCGAGTACTGCTGCGAAGTCCTCCTGGAAGATGAAGAATACGACGGCGGCGAGCGAGAAGACGCCGACGAACAGGTTGAGCTTGCGGCGGCTGACGGAGATGTCCAGGGCCTGGGTGGCCACGGAGAAGGTGTAGATGTTCAGGATGTTGGTGGCGATGGGCCCGTGCAGGACCATCAGCAGCACGGGCAGCGCCATGGCACCGAAGTTCAGGACGATCAGCTTGCCGGGATCGATCTCGCCGCTGTTGGTGGCCAGGCTTGCGCCAAGGACGCCCAGCCACACGACCGGGATGAACTGGCCCAGCACTGAGGCGAGGTAGACCTTCTTCTTGGGGACGCTGGTGCTGACGAACCGGGAGTAGTCCGCGGCGTAGGTGAACCAGGTGATGCCCCACCCGATGCCGATGGCCGTCATGACGGCGCTCATGGCGGCGATCCGCTCCGAACCTTCCAGGATGGCACCGGCCGGCCCGGCGTAGCCCCAGTCGATGTCCATGCCGAACCAGGCGACGGCCGACATGACGGCCAGGATGAGGATGGTGGGCGGCACGGTCCATTTTTCGAAGGCCGCGATGGCCTTGTAGCCGAACCAGGCGATGGCCACCTGGAGGGCCATGATGAAGGTGGCGACGCCGATCTTCCAGCCGTAGTTGGGCGCTTCCGGATCAACCCAGCCGAGGGTTCCGAAGAGTGCCATGACCAGGTCCAGGATGATCCAGGTGTTTACTGCGCACCAGCCGATGACCAGCAGGGCCTGGATGGCGGCCGGCAGGTAGTTGCCGCGCCGTCCGAATGCCGCCCGGGCCAGGACCATGCCGGTGGCTCCGGTCTTCTGTCCCAGGAGGACGAAGCAGCCGAATAGCAGCATGCCGATCAGGTTGCCCAAAACCAGGACGGTAATGGTGTCCGCCAAGCCGAGTCCCAGCTGGATACCGAGTGCCCCCAGCACCCAGTTGATGGGCGCCAGGTTGGCACCCGCCCAGATCCAGAACTGGCCGGATACCTTGCGTGTTCGTGCTGATTCGGGGATGGGCTGCAGCCAGGCTTCGTGGTCCACGGCGCTGTGGTCCTGGGGTGCCTGGGCAGGTTGGCCGTGCGGGGCTGTTGAAAGCTTTTCTTGCATGGGGGCCTCCGTGAGGTGGATAAGTACCAAATAGGCTATGTGGCCCCCATCACAAGGAACAAGATACGATGTGTCTAACAGAATTTCCTATTACGTTACGGATTGTCGTGTCAGTGTTTCTCGGCGAAATACTCGCCCACCCCGCCCTTGCCGCCGCCGATCCCGTAGTCCATCCTCTAGGGGTGGTGGCCGATGCGCAGCCGGTCCGCTGGGTCCACTCCAGTGAGGTGCTGGACATCGCTCCCCTGCTCCGCGGCGGCGAGCTGCTGCTCTGCGGCGGGATCACGCTGGCCACGGCAGCACCGGCAAAACGCGAAGAATACGTGCGCGAACTGGCCCAGCGCGGCGTTGCTGCATTGGCCATCGAGACCGGGGGCGCCCTGCCGGAAATCCCTGCCGACATGCTGGCCAAAGCCGAGGAATACGGCCTTCCGGTGGTGGAGCTGCGCAAGGTGGTGCCCTTCGTGGGCGTCATGCAGGCCATCAATTCCATGCTGGTCAGCGAGTCGGTGGGGCACCTGCAGCAGGCCGACGCCGCAACGCGCGCCATGGCAGCCGAGCTGGCGCACGGGGCCTCGCTGGACAAGATCCTGGGTGTGTTGGCCGGCATCACCGGCTCAGCCGTGAAGCTGAGCTCGCCATGGGGCGTCACCATGGGCAGTGCCGTGCCGGAGGGGTGGAGCAGCGCCCAGGAGGGGACTGAGGTGGAATCGGCGGCGGGGGAACGACCAGCGGACGACGGCGGCCCGGGGCGGGGCAGGCACGGCGGCTTTTACGGGGTGGCTGGCGGAACGGTCATCAGCGTGGACATCCCCGTGCGCGGAGTCCTCATGGGCCGGGTGGAGGTGCGGGTGCCGGACGCTGCGGACACGGCGCTGGCGCAGGTGGCCGGGGAACGCGCCGTCGATATCCTGGGACTGGCCCTGCTGCAGCACACTCCCCCAGGGCTGCATGCCTTGGCCGGGGCTGAACTGATGCGGGCGGTGCTCAATTCCGCCCCGGAGTGGCGCCTTGAGCAGCTGGCCCCGGGCGCCGGCTTTCCGACGGATTCCCCCGCTGTTGTCGCGGCCATCCACGCCGCGTCACCGCAGGAGCTGCGTGGCGCCGTCGAGAATTTCCTGAGCTCACACCGAATACCCTGCGCCGCGTACCTGGACGACGCGGAACTGGTGGTGATGATCGGCCTGCCCTGCACGGATCCTGCCGGTGAACGGCGGAAGCTCCTGCAATCCCTTCAGGGCCTGGAGGGAGACCACGACGCAGTGATCGCCGTTGGTCCGCTGGCCGACGGGGCGGCAGAAGCTGCCTGGTCCCTGGCTGAAGCGCGCCGGGCGCTGGAGGTCCGCCAGATCCGGCGCCGGAATGCGTCCGCGCGCAGGCGGCATCCGTCGCACGGGTTGGTGGTGGTGGATGCGGAGGATTCCGCAGTAGAAAGCCTTTCACTGACCTGCCTCGACGCCTCTGCGCGGGAGGCGTTCGTCAACCGGCAGTTGCGGGCGGTCCTGGAACATGATGCGCAGCGGCAGTCCCAGCTGCTGGAGACGCTTCAGGTGTGGCTGGACTCGGGATGCAACACCGCGCAGTCAGCCCGCGAACTGCACTTGGAACGGCAGTCGATGCACCACCGGCTGCAGCGGATTTTCGAGCTGTGCGGCGGTGATCCGCGGGGCACGGGCCGGCTGGCGGCGCTGCACCTGGCCGCCCGGATGGCCGGGCTGCCGTGACTTGCGGAAGGCTTCACATATCTAATCGAGTGGCAGCACTAACTGGCACTGCAGAGGGGCAGTTGTGCGCCGCCAAGGAGTTTGTTTATTCACTGTTCCGATGTCTCATGATTAGTGGGCGATGTTTGCGGGCGAATTCAGCGAGCTGCACTCACCACCTGAACGCTTTCCTGACGATTTGATGTGTAGCACTTTGGGCACCTTCACCGGGCAGTTTTGCGGGCGGAGCTTATGGGAATCATCGATGGCCCGGATGCCCCGTGTCAGTGTCAGATGCCGTCTGCACTAATGTTAGAAGTCGCCTGCACGCGCACCCAGCCTACTCCGCCGCACACCCCCGGACCTGAGTTCAAGACTCGGAAACGAGTTCGTGGCCGGTCAGTAGCGTCCGTTGAAGGACCGGCTTACAGGCACACCCCAAGGCTGATTCGGGATGGTGGCAATATGTCGTGAGTGACACATTATGAGGAGCTTGGACACCTTTTAGAAGACGCCGCAACTCGGGTAGATGCATGGACGGGCGCCGACAATTGGACTTTCGAATCAAGTTCGCCTGCTGCCGCTGAGGTGGCCAATGCCGATAGACGACCTGACGGAAGTTTCTGGGGCGAGCGCCCAGTTCGTACGGCCTATCAACTAGGCCAGATGGCGACGAAGTTCACCGTGGAGATGGCTCGTTGTATGGCACCGCTAGTTCGAGCCGGTCGCCCCGCCCCAGGAGTTGAGGCGCTAACTCGAACATCGCTCGAAGCAGGCTCGGTCGTCTGGTGGCTGTTTGAGCCGGGCCTCAGCGCGCGGCAGCGAACGTGCCGCATGCTCCTTCTGCGCCGAAACAGCGCGAGGGAACTTGAGCGGGCAACCCTGGCGATAGATGGAGATCCATCCGTAAACGCCCATGAATCAGTCTCGGCGGTAGAGACATATGCCCGGGAGCTCGGACTCCAAGTATTCGGGCAGAAAGGCGACGAGCTGGAGGCAGAAATTCGCCCGAAGTACACCAAAAGGGTGGAGAGCTTTATTGACGAGATCGGATTCATGGGCGCGTACAACATCTATTCGGGCGTTGCCCATGCTGAACTCGGGGGCTGTGGAGGCTCCTAAAACAGACCAACACGGATCCCGTCATATACGACACCGCACCAGACCCCGTTTTAACTCGTGTAGCGGTTCACGGAGCTTTGAAGGCGATGTACGGGTCTATGTGGCGGATCAGCGACCTCTTCGGTTGGACTGCGCCCGGCCGAGCGCAAGAGGTTCAGGCTTGGATAACCCACATCGACGCCGAGATAGCACGCATCGAGAAGGAACAGGAAAGCCACCGGTAGTGTCCGGTAGAGGATCCCGTGCGGGCTGCGTGCCGGGCGAACAAATTGCGCTGCAAAAAGACCGCCATTTATCCCAGCGAGTCAGACGCACGGCTGTCATAAACGACCGTCTTTTGAGAGGGATATCGAGGCAGCAGGAGATAGGGCCTGCTGCGTAACTCGCAGCGATGGCGGTCTTCTCGCCCGGGCGTTCGCAGTGGACGAGAGGAGTCTCTAGCCGTACGATCAGCTCGGTGCTTTCGGCACGAAATGGGGGCTAATGAATTCAAAACATACTCTGGTGCCCCTGGCCGTCATGGTGTCGCTACTTGCCGCATGTGCGGCCCCCAGCGTCGCCCCGGCCCCGACGGTAACGGTCACATCAACGCCCCGCGAGTCTGCCCCAGCCAAGCCGCTCCCGCCGATGGCGGTAAGTGACTCACGTCCGAGTGAAAGCCCCAAGGCTGCCCCAAACATGAGTTCGGCGCCCCAGAAGACCTCGCAAGTCAGCGGCCCATACAGCCTCCCCCAGCCACCGGCGGTTCCCGAACCTCCCACCACAGCGCCACCTCAGGCACCGCCGCCTCCCCTGGCTTCGTCTCCCGTACCGCCTGCCGAGCCATCTCTGGTATGCCCGCCCAAAGGCGCAGTGACTGCTCGGCTTGAGTCGATCTGGACTGCTCCAAATGGCATGCTCGCGTTCACTGTCAGATTCGACAACGCGAGCAACGTGCCGGAACTAATCGGAACCGGCAGTATTCCCGTACACGACAATGTCGCTCCCGAAACGGAAATTTTGGAGTACGTCATCGGGCCTGACCATCAGCTGCTGCCGGCGTTGGGAACAGCTAGGGCCAACTATGGCTACAGTCCGGGCAACGCCGCCGTGGATCTGAAGAACGGCTTCCCTGCCACGAAATGGAGTCTGTTCTTCCCGCCACAGGTGACCGCCGCTTCGTGCCCCGATGCAGTGTTCACAACAGAGTGGGTGCCTGAACCTCTAAGTTGAGAGCGTTGCTCATGGGCATAGCGTACGTATCGGGACATGCGGAGCTCGGGCAGTGCATGGTGTCCCATTATCCGATCCCTTTAGGGACGCTGCGATGACCCAACATCTTAGGTGAGGGAGTCAACAGATCAGTGGGCATCCCCTCTGGCCTCATCAAGCGACGAGGACACCGCAGCCCAAACGGACGCCACCCCGGGTTTCTACCGAGGCAACCGGGAAACTAAATCCCTACCCAGTCGCCCCCAAAGGCCGGCAGGTACCGTTCATCGTTCCGTCAGTGACAAGGCAAACCGCTATTTCAACCGGCCGGGGTGTGGACTGCCCCGAACTGGTTGTCTGCTTCAGAGCCTTCTGCCAGGGCGGGCAAGCCTACCTTGGCCCCGGGAAGGGCCGGATGCCGTGTATGGCATCCGGCCCCCGGGTCGGCTGGATTAGCTGCCGATGATTCCGGTGTTCTGACCGGCGGTGGTGTTCTGGATAGTGCTGGCCACACCGGCGTTCGCACCCAGGTTCAGGCCAAGGTCCGTCGCCGAAGCGAAGGAACCACTGTCAGTTCCGGTGGTGCCGTTCTCATCCGTGCTGTTCTGGATGGTGCTGGCCACACCGG
>NZ_BMFW01000024.1 GCF_014639275.1 Arthrobacter liuii
AATCCGGCACACCGGCAGACAAGCAGGTCGAGGAGGTGGTTCCACTTCCCGAACTCGCTGCGGCATAATCAAAACCAGCTGACCCGCACGGTGTCGAGAAACTCCACCACTCAGCGGGACGTGACCATGACCCCTATGCGTTGCGAAGCTCATGGCACACCGCGAAAAGGACTTCGAGTTCGTTCGAGCACTGGTGGACGCCCGGCTGATTGACCCAGTAGTTCTGCAGCAGCGGCTGGCATCGATCGACTTGGCCCTTGTCCAGAGCGATCAGGACATCGATGTGCTGGACTACCGGCAACGGAACGCCATTGCCTGGGCAGCCGCCCTGACGAGCTGAAAATAAGGGCATATCTGACGCCTCAAGCGGTGCATTGCGTTGGAATAATGTCCAGAATCGATTTACTGACAGGTGCTGCGGATCATCTCAGATCTCAAGCTGACAGTCCGCAACCAACGCAAGCACGTTCATCGGCTCGAGAACGGTCGAAACAGGCCAAAGCATCAGGAAATGATGACAGCCACTCGGGACAAACGGCGCGATGCCACCTGTTGCGGCTCTGCCGGCGCAGGGCGTCAGACCCATCGACCGGGCACGGGGCGAGTCTTCCCATGTCGGACGGCTCCAACGTCAGGTTGGGGTGTACTCATCCACTTCACGTCACGCCGGGAGGACCGGGCGTGCTGAGCACCCGCACAGCAAGCCGCCCATTCCTGGTCTCAGGGTGTGCCGCGGACGGCGCGGAGCTGCCATCCGTCGCGCTGATGGAACACCTGCCTGCCCGTCCCGTAGCTCAGGCGTAGCCACACGACCTGTCGGTCAGACGTGAAGTCGTCGACTACACCGCGCGAGACTATAAGGTCGCTATCCAGCACCTCGATAAGTTGCCCATGCCTTAGTTCGGACCATCCGAGGGTATTGGAGGTTTCTGGTGCTTCGGGCCAGCCCATAATTCCTTTCCAAGCATCTGCTGCGGACCTTTCACCGACCAGCTGGTTACGGGTAAATACGCCATGATCTGCTCGGCCCACAGCCGATGCGGGATTCGCACGCGTTCCATAGTGGAAAGTATGTGAAGCGGTCCGTAAAGGCTTCGTTTGTTAGTTTGGGGTGTACCTAGCCCTGCCGGGTGACGAGATATACGACGCGCGGCCACCTTTAGTCATGGTCTGCGGTAGCCAGGGCGGGCCGTCTGGGGATTGGTACACCCCGTCGTCTATGCCTATGCCGCTTGCGCGAGGGCTTCCTCAACGATGTGTTCGGCGATGGCGAGGGAAGCCGTGGCCCCGGGGGAGGGTGCGTTGCGGACCTGAACGAGCCGGCCTGTGGAGCGGATGACGAAGTCGTCTACCAGGCTTCCGTCCGCGTTGAGGGCCTGCGCGCGGATTCCGCGCACTCCCTTGACCACGTCCGCTGCTTCGATGGCCGGCACGAATTTGCGGGCTTCCTCGACGAAGGCATTCTTGCTGACCGCTGTGCGGACCTGCTGGAGGGTCGCGGGAATGTTCTCGGCAGCGAACTTCCAGAAGCCCGGGTAGGTCAGCGTGTCCGCGAGGTCGCGGAGGTTGGGTGCGTTGTTCCGGTAGTTTTCGCGGGCTAGGGACAGGAAGGCGTTGGGGCCGAGCATGACTGCGCCGTCCACGCGTTTGGTCAGGTGTACACCGAGGAAGGGGTACTGGGGGTCCGGGACGGGGTAGATGAGCCCGTTGACCAGTGAGGAGCGCTCGGGCCGGAGCAGGAAGTAGTCGCCGTAGAACGGCACGATCTGGGGCCCGTCGTCTTTCTTCCGGGCGGTTCCTGTCCGGTCAGTGACTGCGTTGGCGAGCCTGTCAGACTGCAGGCCTGCGCACGTGATGACGAGGTCGAAGGCCTCTGAGTCGAAGCCGGTTCCGGAAACGCGGACCTCGGATTCGGTCACGTCCAACCCCGTTACCATAGCGCCGAGGCGTATCTGACCGCCGCCGGCTTCGACGTCCTTACCGAGTGACCGGGTCAGTGCGGGGTAGTCGATGATTGCCGTGTGTGGTGAGTGCAGGGCCGCGATGCCTCCGGTGCAGGCGGGTTCCAGCTCGCGCAGGCGGTCCCGGTCAATAATGGAGACGTCCGGGACGCCGTTGGCCTTGGCCCGTTCGAAGATGTTGTGAAGCCGGTCGAGCTCGAGGCTGTTGTGCGCTACGACAACCTTTCCGCATTCGTCGTAGGCGATGTTGTTCTCGGTGGCGTATTCGGCCAGCAGTTCAACCCCGCGGCGGCATAGCCGGGCTTTGAGAGAGCCGGGTTCGTAGTAGAGGCCTGCGTGGACGACGCCGGAGTTGTGGCCGGTCTGGTGTCCGGCCAGGTCGGACTCTTTCTCAATGAGGGTGATTTGGGCGCCGTCGACCATCCGGGAGAGTTGCCGGGCGACTGCGGTGCCGATGATTCCGCCGCCGATCACTGCGATTCGATTCGTTGTCATTACTTTTCTTCCGTTGCTGAAATGATGGTGAAGTGAAAAAACTGAGCCGTGGTATGTCCCTTACCGATCAAGCCGTGGAGCTTTTTCGTGAAGCGATCACTTCCGGCGAGCTGGTTGCAGGTGAAACGTATTCAGCCAACAGCCTGGGTGAGCGCATCGGCGTCTCCAGAACCCCGGCCCGCGAGGCCCTGCTTCAGCTGGCACGGGCGGGAATGATCCGGATTGACAAGAACAAGGGGGCCACGATCCTTGCGACCACACTCACGGATCTGGTGGAGGTCTTCCAGATCCGGCTGATGCTTGAAGTGCCCGCGGCGGCCAAGGTCGCCCGGACGGTTTCCGAGGCCGGAATGAGCCGCATCCTCGAGTGTTTCGCCCATATGCAGGCCGCAGCGGACGAGGATGACGCTGAGGCAACCCTTCGGGCCGACCGCGATTTCCACCTGCAGATTATGGAGAATGCGGGCAACACGAAGCTGGTCGATGTCCTTGAAAACCTCCGCAATCTGGTGCTGACGAGGGGGGTGGGTACCGCTCCGGCCGCACGATCCTGCCAGGACGTCGTTGATGACCACCTTGACATTGTCGAAGCGATCTCAGCGCATGACGGACCGGCCGCTGCAGGGGCGATGCGCCGCCACATCGTCAATACGGCAGAGCTGCTGATCGCGCAGGAGGCCGGGGACAACGGGGAGTTCGACGCCGACGCCGTCACCGAGGCCCTGCGCTGGCCCAACGACTATTCCTGAGCCGCTGTGAGGATCAGGGCTTGAGGACTGCCTTGGTGCACTGTCCCGCGGCGACGGTGTCCATTGCCTCATTGACGTCCTCGAGGGCGAAGACGGTCAACAGGGCGCCCAGATCATGCCGCTTGCGGAGCTGGGGCAGCGACTCCACATATTTCACGTAGTGGGCTTCGGCGAAGCCCCAGGAGCCGAAGATCTTGAGCTGCTTTTTGGTGATGTAGTGCGGGTTGATGGGTGTAGCCCCGTGGTCGGTGTACTGTCCCAGAATCAGGACCTGTCCGTTGGGGCGGGCAAGGTCGAGGCTTTCGGCCACCGCCGCCGGCACCCCTGCGCATTCGATAACGACGTCCGCGCCCCGTTCCTGCGCGGTCATCTGGCGAAGCTTCTCCAAACGTGCAGCGGGGTCCGTGTAGATGCCCATGTCGATAACCTCGTCGCAGGCGCCGATCTCAAGGGCGAGTTCGAGGCGGGACGCCGGTGCGCCGAGGAGGATGACCTGGTCCGCGCCCATTTGTTTGGCGTAGATTGCTGCGGCTAGTCCAACGGGGCCGCTGCCCTGCACTGCTACGGTGTCTCCCGGATGGATCGTAAGGTTTTCCAGCATCCCGTGCAGAGCGGTGGGGCCGGCGCAGCCCAGAGCGATCACTTCCTCGAAGGTCACGTCGTCGGGGATCCGGATGATCGCCGTGCCGGCTTCGAGGGCGATCTGGCCCGCCATCCCGCCGAGCAAATGCGGGGCCTCGCTGCTGGTCCGGTTGATGCCGTAGATTTTGCGGGATTTGCAGAGGGTGCGTTCTTTTAGGACGAGGCACTCATGGCACCGGCCGCAGGGAATGTTGTTGGACCAGACAACTCTGTCGCCCACGCGGAGCGGCGCACCATTGATGTCGGTGGACGGTGCCGGATCGAGAGCTGCGATCGTGCCGACTGCTTCGTGGCCCATGACGATGGGCATGGGAACAGAGAGATTCCCTGTTTTTAAGTGGATGTCGGTGCCGCAGATGCCCGCGTAGGCCACCGTGACCACGGCGCCTCCTGTAGACGGGGCAGGTGCAGGGAATTCCTGGATTTCCAGCGGCTTGTTCACAGCCGTGAGGACAGCGGCCTTGATGAGCTCGGTCACGAGATTTTCCTTTTCAGATCTTTTAGGTGTGCGTGAGTTCTTCGACCTTGGGGGCCGTGGCAGCTTTGCGTTCCTTGCCGAGGGTGATCGCGAGCAGCCCGATGAGGGCAGCCCCGGCGATGTAGAGCGCTATACCCCAGGACGCGCCTGTTTCGGTGTAAAGCAGGGCGGCCAGGAAGGGGGCCGGCGCCGAGGTGATGATTCCGCCGATCTGGTAGGCCAGTGAGGCACCTGTGAAGCGGACTTCCGGCTCGAAAAGCTCGGGGATGAAGCTGGCGATAACGGAGTATGCCATGGCGTGGGCCACGGGTAGGGCGAGGACCATGGCCAGGACGATCAGGAGTGTCTCGCCCGTGTCGACCAGCAGGAATACCGGGTAGGCCAGGACGGCGACGGCCAGGGCGCCGGCCTGGAGGATCTTCTTCTTGCCGAGCCTGTCCGCCACTGTAGCGACCAGGGGGATGGTGAAGACCTGGATAAAGGCGGCGAAGATAACGGAGAGGAAGATGACGTCCCGGCTGACCCCGACGACTCCGGGGCCGTAGCTGAGCATGTAGACCGAACAGATGTAGAAGATGATGTTCGGCGAGGCCATGGCCAGAGAGCCGAGGATGAGCGGCTTTTTGGCGCTCCGGAATACTTCGAGGACAGGCACCCGGACGTCTTTCTCGTCCGACTTCATCTTGAGGAACTCCGGCGATTCGGAGACGCGCAGCCGGATGAAGAGTCCCACCACGATCAACAGCGCAGAGAGTAGGAATGGGATGCGCCAGCCCCAGGTGTTGAAGAACTCCGGCGGGGTCTTCTGCATGAGGAAGAAGATGCCGCTGGAGAGCACGAGGGCCGCAGGTACGCCGCACTGGGTCCATGAAGCGTAAAAGGCGCGACGGTTTGCGGGAGCGTGTTCGAGTGCCATGAGCACCGCGCCGCCCCATTCACCGCCGACGGCAAGGCCCTGCAGGAAGCGCAGGGCGACGAGGATGATCGGCGCAGCGATGCCGATCGCGTCGTAGTTCGGGAGGAGGCCGACGATAAACGTTGATGCACCCATCATCAAGAGGGACCACACCAGCATTTTCTTGCGACTGTACTTGTCGCCGAAATGCCCGAAGATCGCGCCGCCGAACGGACGGGCAATGAAAGCGACAGCGAACGTGGCAAGGGACGCGAGGGTGGCCGCTGCCGGGTCGAGCGTGGGAAAAAACTGGTTGTTCAGGACCAGTACGGCGGCTGTGCCGAAGATGTAGTAGTCGTACCACTCAATGGTGGTGCCGATCATCGAAGCCGCTGCCACTCTCCGGGGAATAGCGCTGGCTGAACTTGTCTTGGTACTCATGGAGGCCCCGTTGCCTTTCGGTGCTGGAAAGTTAATTACCTCACACAGAATGACTGCATGTAACATGTAAGTCAACCGCAGCAGCATATTTTGGTGGCTGTGCGCCTTCAATTTGCAGACTTGACACCTTCAACAGGAGCAGAGGAATCACATGGTTGAGATCCCAAGCACCACCAAGCTCACCGCCGATCACGGTACTTTCAGCATCCCCACAGGCCTCTTCCTCAATGGAGAGTGGCGGCCCGCGCAGGACGAGGCACACATCCCGGTGGTGAACCCGGCCACCGGCGAAGAGTTCGCAGCCGTCTCGGACGCCTCACTCAAAGACGCGGCAGAGGCCCTCGACGCCGCCTCCGCGGCGCAGGAGGCGTGGGGACTGACCAAGCCGCGCGTTCGGGCCGAGCTCCTGCGTATGGCCTTTGACGCCGTCATCGCCCGCACGGAAGATTTCGCATGGACGATGGCGACCGAAATGGGCAAACCCTTGGCTGAGGCCAGAGGCGAAGTGGCGTACGCGGCAGAGTTTCTCCGCTGGTTTTCCGAACAGGTGCCGTCCCAGACCGGCAATTACGGGCCCGCGCCTGATGGTGATTACCGGATAATAACGACTTACCAGCCAGTGGGTCCGTCGTTGCTGATCACGCCGTGGAATTTCCCTCTCGCCATGGGAACCCGGAAAGTCGGAGCGGCCCTGGCTGCCGGCTGCACTGTGATCATCAAGCCGGCATCCCAGACCCCGCTGACGATGCACCTCTTCGTGGAGGTCCTGCGTTCGGTCGGTATCCCTGATGGCGTCGTCAACCTCGTCACCACCAGCAAGTCAGGGGCACAGTCTGCGGCCTTGATGAGCGACCGGCGCCTGCGCAAGGTTAGCTTTACGGGCTCCACCGGAGTCGGTACGGCGCTGTTGAAGCAGGCGGCGGACAACGTCATGGCATCCTCCATGGAGCTGGGCGGCAACGGGCCATTCCTGGTCCTCTCGGACGCCGACGTCGAGGCAGCCGCGGAGGGGGCGGTCACCGCGAAGTTCCGCAATGCTGGCCAGGCCTGTGTCGCGGCCAACCGGATCATCGTTCACAAGGACGTGCTGCCTGCCTTCCGGGAAAGCTTCCTGAAGCGTGTGGCCGAACTGCGTGTCGGCGCCGGCACGGCCGCCGGAACCATCGTGGGTCCGCTCGTCGACGGCAAGCAGCGGGACTCCGTGCTGGAACTCCTGGAAACGGCCAAGGGTGAGGGGGCAAATGTTCTCGCGGGCGGCCATGCGATCGAAGGGGAAGGCTTCTTTATGGAGCCCACCGTCATCGACGGGGTGGCCCCGGGCTCCACGATCGCGCGAGCGGAAATCTTTGGTCCCGTCGCTGTTCTCTATGCGGCCGAGTCCGACGACGATGCCATCGACATGGCGAACGACACCGAGTACGGGCTCGTGGCTTACCTTTACACCCAGAATCTCAGCAAGGCGATGCGGGCGGCCGAGCGCTTGGAGGCAGGAATGGTGGGCATTAACCGCGCGATTATTTCGGAGGCGGCCTCACCGTTTGGCGGTATCAAGTCATCAGGTCTTGGCCGCGAAGGTGGACCTACAGGGATCGAGGAATACCAGGACATGAAGTACATCGCCCTGACCCTCTAACACCACGGAGACAAGCCACGTGAACCCTTCACGACGCACCCCTGCATTGCCTAGGGCACGGCGGGCCTCCTAGTGGATCTCGGCATTCAGGGCAAGACAGCCTTCGTGGCGGCATCTACCGGAGGCCTGGGATTGGCCGTCGCCTCGGCACTGGCCGCCGAAGGCGCGAACCTGGTCATCACGGGCCGACGCGGCGAGGAGGCCACAAGGATCGCCGCAGAGTTACCATCTGCAGCGATCGGCGTTGAAACCGACCTATGCACGCAGGAGGGCCTCACCGCAGCTGTAACCGCCGCCAACGCGCGCTTTGGGTCCGTTGACATCCTCGTGCTCAACGGACCCGGGCCGGCACCGGGAACAGCGGCCGGCCTCAGCAGTGAAGATATGTCCTCCGCGTTTGAACTCTTGCTTCGGCCCCAGCACGCACTCGTAAGCAGCTTTCTGCCCGGAATGAGAAAACGTCGTTGGGGCCGGATTTTGGCAATAGGCTCAAGCGGTGTGGCCGCACCGCTGCCGAATCTGGCGCTATCCAACACCGGCCGTGCCGCCCTGGCCGGATACCTGAAAACGCTCGCGGCCGAGGTGGCATCGGACGACGTCACAGTCAACATGCTGCTTCCCGGGCGAATCGCGACAGAGCGAACCCGGGGCCTTGACCTTGCCGCAGCCCGACGACGCGGAGTCACGGTTGACATGATCGAAGCAGAATCCCGGACGTCCATTCCGGCGGGGCGTTACGGAAACACCGAGGAATTCGCAGCAACGGCCGCGTTTCTGTGCAGTGGCCTGGCCTCCTACGTGACGGGCACAGCGCTCCGCTGCGACGGGGGCTGGTCCGGACCCTCTGACTCCCGGCTGGGGAGCCTTAGCTGAAGGCCTCTGAATTGAGGGCAGAGAGAGACCATATCGGCAGATTTCGCATCCCCTGGCTACCGGGCAACGGGCCACTGGGCAAGCAAGGGGCTAAGCGATAAACACGAATTTCAGTCTCTCCCTCTGCATCAGTCGGATTTTTAGGGTAGGCAGCCGTTAGCTCTCAGGAGGGACACGTCGCGGACGGCACCCTTGTCCGCGGAGGTGGCCATGGCGGCGTAGGCGCGCAGCGCGGCAGAGACGTGGCGGTCCCTGTCCTTGGGCTTGTAGCCGCCGTTGATCAGCAGCTTCTCGCGGCGTTCGGCGAGGAGCTCCTCGGAGACCTCCAGCTGCAGGGAGCGCTGGCTGATGTTGATGCTGATGATGTCGCCGTCCTCCACCAGGGCGATGGTTCCGCCGGAGGCAGCCTCGGGCGAGATGTGCCCGATGGACAGGCCGGAGGTGCCGCCGGAGAAGCGGCCGTCCGTGATGAGCGCGCACTTCTTGCCCAGGCCGCGGCCCTTGAGGAACGACGTCGGGTACAGCATTTCCTGCATGCCGGGACCGCCCTTGGGGCCTTCGTAGCGGATGACCACCACGTCGCCTTCCTTGATCTGCTTGTTCAGGATCTTCTCCACGGCTTCGTCCTGGGATTCGCACACAACGGCCGGGGCCGAGAAGGTCCAGATGGATTCGTCCACGCCGGCGGTCTTCACCACGGCGCCGTCCACTGCCACGTTGCCGCGCAGCACGGCCAGGCCGCCGTCCTTGGAGAAGGCGTGCTCCACCGAGCGGATGCAGCCTTCTGCGGCGTCGGTGTCCAGGGAGGTCCACTCGTTCGACTGTGAGAACGCGGTGGAGGAGCGGACGCCGCCCGGGGCTGCGTGCCACAGGGCCTGTGCCTCTTCGGTGGCCTTGCCGCCGCGGATGTCCCAGTCGTCCAGCCAGCCGTCCAGGTCGGTGGAGTGCACGGAGTGGACGTTCTTGTGCAGGAGGCCGCCGCGGTTCAGCTCGCCCAGCAGCGCGGGGATGCCGCCGGCGCGGTGTACGTCCTCCATGTAATAGGTCTTGTTTCCGGCAACGTTGGGGGCCACCTTGGCCAGGCAGGGCACCTGGCGGGATTTGGCGTCCATCTCGGCCAGGCCGTATTCCACGCCGGCTTCCTGGGCGGCGGCCAGCAGGTGCAGGATGGTGTTGGTGGAGCCGCCCATGGAGATGTCCAGCGCCATCGACAGGTACATTTCGGGAATCGGCTACGTTTACGCTGCTGCGGACGGCTCCGGATTCCTCAAGATGGCTGGCAAAGCAGCCGACGCCTGGCGCGCCCGACAGTTCAAGATGCAGGAACTCTACCGCCAGGGCATCAAGGAGTTGGATGCCCTGTCCGAGCGTTTGTTCGGCGGGAATTTCGTGGACCTCATTGATGACCAGCAGGACCAAGTCTTCGTGGAGCTCTCCGGGGCGCCCAAACCCACCAGAGTCACACACGGAACGAAAGAACCCATAACCACCTTCCTGCAGGGCGTCTTCGACGAGGACCTGTCCTTCTTCGATACCTTGTGCCTGCACACCAGGCAGGGGTTCTACTGTGATCCCGTGTACGGCGGCAACAAGGATCGGATGGGGTGGAAAACCATCGGATTCCCTGGTCCCAAATCGCTCAAGGACACCATGGACGGGACTTACGACACCACGGAGTACTTCTATGACGGCGACTACGACTGGAACGACCTGATCCCGCACCTGCAGCAGTCAGTTCCCCGCGACAGCTAACCTCCCAACGCGGGCGCCGCGGCCCGGTAGTTACCTAACTGCCGGGCCGCCGCGGCCCAGTAGTTACCTAACTGCCGGGGCCGCCTTCCGCACACTCGCGACACCCGCGAAAGGACTGAAAAGTATGAAAATAACAGAGGTAAAGGCCTTCCCCGTCGGAGTGCCGCTGGATGAGCCCCTTCGCTGGGGTGCGATGGAAGTCAACGTCAAAGGCGGCATCATCGTCCGGGTAAAAACCGACGAAGGTATCGAAGGGATCGGTGAAGCCGGATTCTCGGCCGAGTACTTTCCCACCGTCGGTCCCATCATCAACCACCAGCTTGGTCCCATGCTCATCGGGCGTGATCCACTGGACATCGCAGCCATCTGGCAGGACATGCTCAACGCCACGCACATGTGGGGCCGCCGGGGGATCGAGACCTACGCACTCAGCGGTATCGATATCGCCCTGTGGGATCTGCTCGGCAAGGCAAGCAATCAGCCGGTTTATCGCCTCCTGGGAGCCTCCAAGTCAAAGGTGAAAGCTTACTACGCGCCGTCGCTGAAGCCGACCGAAGAAATAGTCGAAGAGTCCATAGCAGCTGTTGAGCAGGGCTTCTTTGCGATGAAGCTGCGCAACGGCCCGAGCCTGAGCAAGGGCGTGGACATGGTCGCCCGAGTCCGTGATGCCGTCGGTCCCGACATCGACATCATGGTCGATGCCAACATGGCCTTCGACCGCCGGGAGGCTCTCACCCTTGCTACCGAACTCGAGCAATTGGGCGTTTCGTGGCTGGAAGAACCCATTCTCTCCCGCAGCCTCACCCAGTACATTGACGATCATTCCTGGCTCTCTGACCGGGTGTCGCTCAAACTCGCCGGCGGCGAGTCACTGCTTACCCGCTACGAGTACCTCGACCTTCTCCGCAAGCGGACCTTCGATGTCCTCCAGCCGGACTGCACCAGCGTTGGTGGCATCTCCGAGTGCAAGCGGGTGGCCGATATGGCCAGTTCGTGGAACCTCCTGTGCGTCCCCCACATTGCCTGCTGCTCCGGAACGGGAGTGGCATTGGCCGCGGGCCTGCATACCATCCTGAGTTGCGAGAATGCTCCCATGATCGAGTTCGACGCCTACGGTGGGCCAGGCTGGGACGGGCTGCTCGAACAGCCCCTGACAGCCACTGGCGGATACGTCGAGGCGCGGGAAGTTCCCGGACTGGGCATCGATTTTGCAGATGGAGCACTGGAAAAGTACACGCTGACCGATTCCCGGTTCGCCGCGGCTGCGTGAAAGACATAAACGCCGGCCCCGGGCGTCGCGCTTCCGATCGCGCGGCGCCCGGTCCCTTCGTTGAAACGGCTGTTTGGAGACTTCGTCATCATGAAAAGCAGGCAGCTTGACATTGCCCTCGACGCCGACGCCGATCTTGCCGAAGGACCGTGGTGGGACGAGCAGCATCAAGAACTACTATGGGTCGATATCTTCTCCGGCAGGGTCCACTTCTTTGACCCCGGGTCAGGGGCGGACCGCAGCATTGACGTTGGCCAACCACTTGGGATGGTCGCGCGCCGACACTCGGGGGGACTAGTGTGTGCTGTGCGTGACGGGATCGGTTTCATTCATCCTGACGGGGATACCTTCGAGCTCGTCGTACCCATCGAGTCAGCCATTCCCGGCAACCGGATGAATGACGGCGCATGCGATCCCGCCGGACGTCTCTGGGCCGGGACGATGGCAACAGACCTCTCACCATCGGCTGGGAGCATTTACCGAATCAACAGCAGCCTCCAGGTTACGCCGGTACTTGAGAACGTTTCCATTTCAAACGGCCTAGACTGGTCCCCTGATGGTCGAACCTTATACTTCACTGATTCGACCACCAAAAGAGTGGATGCCTACGATTTCGATATCGACACAGGCAAGATCCACAACCGCCGACTTCTCGTTGATCTACCCGATCCCATAGCCACGCCGGACGGAATGGCGGTAGACGCCGAGGGAACCATTTGGGTAGCCATGTGGGACGGGGGTTGCGTCCGCCGCTTCAGCCCAGACGGCACACTGCTGGAAACACTCCTTCTGCCGGTCGCCAGACCCACAAGTGTCGCTTTCGGCGGGCCCACACTCAATCAGCTATTCGTCACCTCGGCCCGCAACGGCCTCACGTCCCGGCAGTTACAGGACCAGCGTCATGCAGGTGCACTCTTCGTCCTGGAGCCGGGCGTAACGGGGAGACCCCCTTACTTGTTCCGCGGATAGGCCTGCACACTAGTGGTCACTCGTGCGTCCGCAGGAATTTCGCAAACACGAGATGCACATAAACGACATGAAACCCACGGGCGGTCGACGTAGTAAAGGGGGGCCTGTGTCCTACGATCACGTATCGAGAGCCAACGATGCTTTCTCGCTAAGCGGCAGCGACCTCTTTCCGCGTCCGTCGCTTTCTCTTTCCGTTGAAGTCGTGACTCTGAAGGAGCGCCAGAGCAGAGACGAGGAGATTAGTCGCGCCGTCAGCCGACTTATACCTGCCGCTCTTCAATGTCGGCAGGGAATCCTGGTTATGCAACACAATCACGACAAGTACACGATCCGCATCGACCAGGAGGTACCGTTTGGCACAACACGGGAGGCCAGCGAGTGGGATCGTGCAAAAAGTGAACTAGCGGACACGACAACTTGGTTTTCGTGAAGAACATGCCCAAACCCAGGACGGATGCGGAAAACCGGGGGCAGTCCCTAATGAAATTGCGGCCACTTGGACCAATCACTCTAAGCCGGTCAGGTCCGGGTAATAGGCGTCCTGGTGGGTATGCAACGGGATCGTCCGCTAAGGCTGGTCGGCGCCGCTGTTACACCGGGTCAGCGGCGCCGCCGGCGGCTCGTCGTCCGATGCTTGTTTTGTTGAGGTGGCCATAGATCGTGGAGCGCGGGACCTGAAGCAGATCGGCGATGCGTTGGACGGTGTGGTCCCCTGCGTCGTAGAGCTGTTGGGCGTGGTGGGCCTGGTCGGGGGTGAGTTTCGGGCGTCTTCCGCCGGTTCGTCCGCGGGCGCGGGCGGCCGCGAGGCCGTCGCGGGTGTTGGCGATGATGAGTTCGCGTTGGAGTTCGGCCAGGACGGAGAGCATCCCGAACATCGCCCGCCCTTCCGCGGTCGTGGTGTCGATGCCTTGCTCGAGGACACGCAATCCCACACCGCGTTCCCGGAGGGCTGCGCCGAGGGTGACGAGGTGGAGTACTGAGCGTCCGAGTCTGTCCAGGCGGGTGATGACGAGCTGGTCGCCGGCCCGGTTGGCGGAGGCGAGGGCCTTGTCGAGCTCGGGCCTGCTGGCTTTGGCGCCGCTGGCGTGGTCGAGGTAGATGTTTGCCGGGTCGACGCCGGCGCGGGTGAGCGCGTCCGTTTGGTGGTCGGGGTTTTGTTCGGCGGTGGAAACGCGTGCATATCCGATCAACATGTGTCGATAATACCTCCACGGCAGGGTTTGCCGACGTTGATTTCCGGCGCGGGTTTCCGACATCGATTTCGCGGCGTGTCTGTATAAACGAAACCCGTTGGCGTGTCACCATTTTTCGAAGGACCATTCTCGGGCGTTCCAGTTCCTAGCCTAGCGTCCGTGGAATGTGGTCGTCCGGGATGCCGAGAGCGATCAGATCGTCGCGGGCACGCACGTTCGGAATCACGGACTTCCGCCAGCTCGTGGAGCACGTGGGAGATGTGGCTTCGCAAACAGACAAGGGCCTGCTCCTGGTCGAAAACGCGAGGGACTTCCTGCAATCACGGAGGGTTGCCTCTCCCGGGATCGCGATCATTGAACGGGCCTGCGCGCAGGCCCTGACCAAAGGGAGCCGGCGAATCCACGCCACCTTATGCGGCCACCTCTCGGTCGAGCACCGGCGGCGCCTAGACGGCTTGCTGCTTCGCCGCCCCGATAGTCCATTGACCGAAATCGGATGGTTACGGCAGGCCCCGCTGCGCCCCAACGCACGGGCGATGAACGAGCACATCGAGCGACTCACTACCTGGCGTGCCCTCGACCTTCCCTGGGCCGCCGGCAAACTGGTGCACCGGAACAGGTTGCTGAAGTTGGCCCGCGAGGGCGCATCCATGACCGCGGCAGACCTTGCCAAGTTCGAGCCCGGACGCCGATACGCAACCCTCTTTGCCCTGTCCGTGGAAAGCATGGCAACCGTCACCGACGAAATCATCGAGCTGCACGACCGAATCATGGGCCGAATCATCCGCACCGCCCAGAACAAACAAAACCAGAACACCCTGGCGTCCCGCACCACCGTCTCAGCCATGATGCGCCTGCACTCCAAACTCGGTGACGCCCTCATCGAGGCCAGGGAAAACGGCGAGGATCCCTTCGCCGCGATCGAAACAGCCATCGGCTGGGAATCCTTGGCCGAATGCAACGCCCAAGCCAAGGAGCTCACCCGGCCGGCCCTCGAAGACCACCTCGCCCTCGTCAGCGCCCACTTCACCACGCTGCGCCGCCACACCCCGGCATTCCTTGCAACCCTCCACCTCCAGGCAGCCCCCGCCGCACAAGACCTGCTGGCCGCGATCAATGTCATCCGGACCCTGAACACCACCGGCGCCCGAAAGATCCCGGACGATGCACCCACGTCGTTCATCCGGGCCCGGTGGAGGCCCCTGGTATTCACCGCCACCGGCACCGACCGGGGCTTCTACGAGTTCTGCGCCCTCGCGGAACTCAAGAACGCGCTGCGCTCCGGAGACATGTGGGTCACCGGTTCCCGCCAGTTTCGCGACTTCAATGACTACCTTCTGGCCGGCACCGACTACACGGTCATGAAGGACGCCGGGACCCTTCCCCTGGTCACGGCCACCGGCGGCGACCACTATCTCCAGGACCGACTTGCCCTGCTCAGTGAACGGCTGCACCAGGTCAACGGGCTTGCAGCCCGCGACGAACTGCCCGGGGTGCTGATCACCGCTAACGGCGTGAAGATCACCCCGCTCGAGACAATCGTGCCGCAAAATGCGCAACCCCTGATCGACCAGGCCAGCGCCATGCTCCCGCGGATCCGAATCACCGACCTGTTGATGGAAGTCGATGGTTGGACCGGGTTCACCCGCCACTTCACCAACCTCAAGTCCGGCCAACCTTCCAAGGACAAGCAGCTCCTGCTCACCGCGATCCTGGCCGACGGAATCAACCTGGGATTGACGAAGATGTCGGAGTCATGCACCGGCGTCACCTATGCCCAACTGGACCGCCACCAAGCCTCCTACATCCGGGATGAAACCTACAGCGCCGCGCTGGCGGAACTGGTGAACACCCAGCACGTTCATTCCTTCGCCGCGCACTGGGGGCGATGGCACCACCTCGTCCTCTGACGGGCAGCGCTTCCGTGCCGGCAGCCAGGCCGAATCCACCGGGCATGTGAACCCCAAGTACGGTGCCGGGCCCGGACGGCTGATCTACACGCATGTCTCTGACCAGTACTCGCCCTTCCACAGCAAACTCATCGACGTCGGGGACCGCGACGCGACCTATGTCCTGGACAGGCTGCCTTACCACGAGTCCGACCTCGCGATCCAGGAACACTACACCGATACCGCCGGGTTCACCGACCATCTCTTTGCCCTCATGCACCTGCTCGGCTACCGGTTCGCACCCCGGATCCGCAACATCGGCGACACCCGCCTCTACACGACCACCAAAGATTCTCAACTGTCGACGTTGTCTCCGCTGATCGGCGGCACCCTCAACACGAAAACCATCACCGAACACTGGGACGAGATCCTTCGGCTGGCCGCATCGATCAAGACCGGCACCGTGACGGCCTCCTTGATGATGCGCAAGCTCGGTGCCTACCCGCGCCAAAACGGGCTCGCCACCGCGCTGCGGGAACTGGGCAGACTGGAACGGACCCTTTTCCTGCTGGATTGGCTCCAAGATCCCGGCTTGCGTCCCAAGGTGACTGCCGGGCTGAACAAGGGCGAGGCCCGGAACACCCTGGCCCGGGCAGTGTTCTTCAACCGCCTCGGAGAGATCCGCGACCGGTCCTTCGAGCAGCAGCGCTACCGGGCTTCAGGGCTGAATCTTCTCACCGCAGCCATCGTTCTCTGGAACACCGTCTACCTCGACCGGTCCATCACTACCCTGAACAGCGACGGCAAGGCCACTGACCCGGAGCTGCTGCGGTTCCTCTCGCCCCTGGGGTGGGAACACATCAACCTGACCGGCGACTACACCTGGCCCCGCGCCAACCACATCAAACCCGGCAAATACAGGCCGCTACGACGCTCGGCAAAACCTTAGCGTCGGATATTTCACTTTTTCAGAAGCCGCCCCTAGTCCCGGGGAGGTCGGTGACCGCCACGGCGGTGGCCTGACCCCAAGCGCGCTGCGAGGTGGTCGAACATCGCCTTCCCCGGCGATACGCAAGTTTCTGGTCGCTCTGGATTTGGGTGCAGGAGTCATTACCCACGGGGATGCGTGGGGCCGCCGTTTAGTTTTTGGCGTCATCCGCGGTCAGGAGTTGCGCGATGCGGTAGGTGACGAGTTCACGCATGACAAGTCCGGTATTTGTGCGTTTGACGCCGTCAGTGCCGAGGATTCGCCCGGCGATGCGGTACAGATCGTCCGCGTCGCGGGCGACCACGTGGACCAGCAGATCGCTGACTCCGCTCAATCCCTGTACTTCCAGGACCTCTGGTATCTCGCCAAGGGCCTTGCCTACAGAGGCCAGTTTGCGTTGCGTGACCTTGGTAACGACGTAAGCACTCAGTGGGTAACCGAGGAATGCGGGGTCGATTCTGCGCTCGAAGGAGCGCAGCGCTGCTTCTTCCGCATATCGGGCGAGCCGGGAACGGACGGTATTGCGGGCGAGTCCCGTGGACTCGGCAACGGCGATGTTTGTGGCGTCAGGGTCGGCGATGAGCGCTTTTAGCAAAGCCGCATCGATGGGGTCAGCCTTCCGGTGTGTGGTCATTTTGCTTAGTCTCCTGAAACGGTTCGGGTGATCAAATGCGCATTTTGCTCATTTTACACAACACAGCTTGCGCAGAGTGTTTATGCATGGTGGACTTATGAGCAATCCCCGCCGCGGTATGAGCGATCACTGGCTATCTGCCACCGGTCAGCTGGGGGCAGCTTCACGAGAGCTGCCCCTCCCCGTCCACCCCCTGACGGGTCTTTCAAACCCCTCCTCGATTTCCCCCGAAAATTATTAGTTGAAGGCACTCTTATGAACCTGAGCCCTGTCAGTGAGGATGTGGCGGCGGATGCTGCTTCGTTCTACGGCGATCCGCGTTTGGATGCCTTGGCCGCGATCGAGCGTCGTGTGTTGTGGCTTTCGACCTCGATCATTCACCACGCGAATCGGGTGCGCCCGAACGTGTCCGGGATCAAGGTCGGCGGGCATCAGGCTTCGAGTGCCTCGATCGCCACGATCATGACCTCGCTCTGGTTCGGCCAGCTCCGTCCGGAGGACCGGGTGTCTGTGAAGCCGCATGCCTCCCCGGTGCTGCATGGGATCAATTATCTGCTGGGCAGCCTGGAGGAGAAGTACCTCACGACGCTGCGGGAGTTCGGCGGGCTTCAGAGTTACCCGAGCCGGTCCAAGGACCCGGACCCGGTGGACTACTCCACCGGTTCGGTCGGTATCGGTGCGACGGCGCCGATCTGGGGGGCGATCTCGCGGCGTTACACCGAGACGGTGAGCGGGGTCCCGAGCCGGGGGCGCCAGTATTCGCTCGTCGGTGACGCCGAGCTGGACGAGGGGGCTGTCTGGGAGACTGTCCTGGATTCCAATGTTGCCGATCTTGGTGAGATCGTGTGGATTGTTGATCTGAACCGGCAGTCCCTGGACCGGGTCGTGCCCAACATCGCCGCGGGCAAGTTCGAGCGTCTGTTCGCGGCTGCCGGCTGGCAGGTCATTACCGTGCGCTTCGGGCACCTCCTGGAAAGCCTCATGGCCCGCACCGGAGGCGATGCCCTGCGGGAACGCATTGTTGAGATGTCCAACCCGGAGTACCAGCGGCTCCTGCGTTGCTCCGCCGAAGAGCTGCGCCGCCGCCTCCCGGGTGAGGGCGCAGGGAGTGAGGCCATCGCCGGCCTCATCGCGGGCGTCGAAGATGAGGTGTTGATCCGGGCGATCAGGAACCTGGGCGGCCACGACCTGGCCGCGCTGCGCGAGGCCTACTCGCAGATCGATGACACCAAACCGACCGTCATCATCGCCTACACCGTCAAGGGCAACGGCCTGCCCACCGAGGGCCACCCGCAGAACCACTCCTCGCTGCTCACGGTCGAGCAATACCGGCAGCTCGCAGACCGGATGGGTGAGAACCCTGATGCCCCCTGGACGCGTTTTGACCCCTCAAGCCCCGAGGGGCAGCTGGTCCGGACAACGGCTGAAACCCTCCATCGCGACACCCAACCGGTCGTGGCGCCGCCGACAGTTCCGACTGATTTCGGCCGGACCCCCTCGGGCACGGCAACCACGCAGGCCGCACTCGGGCGGGCGCTGCTTGACCTCAAGCGGGCCGCGCCCGAGGTCGCCCGGCGCGTCGTGACCGTCAGTCCCGACGTGAGCTCCAGTACCAACCTCGCCGGCTGGGTGAACAAGGTCGGCGTGTGGTCCGTTGAAGAGCGCCAGAACTGGTTCAGTGACGACGCCGAGACCGTGATGCACTGGCGGGAAAATCCCACCGGACAACACATCGAACTCGGCATCGCCGAAGTCAACCTGGTAAGCCTCCTGGGCGAGCTCGGCGCGACCTGGAGCCGCTGGGGCCAGCCGCTTTTCCCGATCGGTGTGCTCTATGACCCGTTCGTCGAACGCGCCCTCGAACCCTGGTCCTACGGTATCTACGCCGGCGGGCAATCCATCCTCGTCGGGACACCGTCCGGTGTCACGCTAGCCCCCGAAGGCGGGGCACACCAGTCCATCAAGACCCCCTCCATCGGGTTGGAACAGCCCGGGTGCACCAGCTACGAACCGGCATTCGCCATCGACGCCGAATGGACGCTGCTCGCCTCCATGTCCCAACTCGGCCGACCCGAGGGCAAATCCGCATATCTGCGGCTCTCCACCAAACCGGTCGACCAGCAGCTGGCCGCCGTGCCCGAGGACCCGGCCGCCCGTGAGCGTCGCCGCCGCCAGGTGGTTGCCGGCGGTTACGTGCTGCGCGCGGCCACCGACCCGTCCGCGACGATCGTCACCATGGGAGCCCTGGTCCCCGAAGCACTGGCAGCCTCCGAACGCCTCGCGGCCCACGGCACCCCGGTCGACGTCGTATGTATCACCAGCCCGGGCCTGCTCTACGAAGCACTCCAGGGCCGCAACGGACAGAACCAGGACGCACCCTCCTGGATCCTGGACCAGATCCTGCCACCAGAACGTGCCGTTCCCATGGTCACCGTACTCGACGGACACCCCCACACACTCGCGTTCCTCGCCGGCGTGCACCAGGTCAAAAGCCGCAACCTCGGCGTAGACAGCTTCGGCCAGGCCGGTGACATCGACGACGTCTACCGCTACCACGGCATCGACGTCGACAGCATCGTCCGCGCCACCCTGGACCTCACCCAATGACAGACACGACGACAACGACGTTCACTCTGCCAGCGATGGGAGCGGGCGGAACGGTCGCGCCCCTTTCGCGCTGGCTGAAAAAACCAGGAGATCCGGTCACCGACGGCGAGCCGTTACTCGAGGTGGCGACGGACAAGGTCGATACCGAGATATCTGTTCCCTTCTCAGGCACGCTGGTCCGTATCCTCGTCCACGAGGAGGACGCCGTCGAAGAGGGAACCGAACTAGCTAGCCGTCATCGAACACCTGACGATCGCGCAGCCGGCTTCTGTTCCCCAGCCGCCGCCCGTGGCCGGCCCCTCCCAGGACAACCCGTCGGCCACCGCCAGGGCGTTTTCCCCGGAAGCCGGCCCCGGAGCTGGTGGTTCTGTCACCGGCCCCTCCCAGGGCATACCGGTTCCGTCCTCACTCGCCCCTGCGGTATCTTCCGTTTCTGTCGCCGTCCGGGCCGGGGAGCGCCGGGAGAAGCTCACGCCGATCCGGCGCGTGATCGCGGACAGGATGATGGAGTCAACAGCGCAGCTGACCACTGTCGTGGAGGTCGACGCGTCACCGCGGTTTCCAGGATGAGAAAGAGCTACAAGGCCGAGGGTCGCAAGATCTCCTACCTTCCGTTCTTTATCAGGCCGCCGTCGAGGCTCAGCAGGTCTATCCGGTGTTCAACACCACGACCGCGAACAGTGGCACGGAGCTCGTTTACTATGACTCGGTCAACCTGGGCATCGCAGTTGATTCGCGCAAAGGACTGATGGTTCCTGTGGTGCGCAATGCCCAGACGAAGGGCGTTGACGAGATCGCCGCGGCTGTGGACGATCTCGCCGGCCGGTGCGTACCGGCAGCATAACTCCCGGTGACATGGAGGGCGGGACTTTCACGATCACCAACACCGGCAGTAGGGGCTCGCTGTTCGATACCCCCAACCTTAACTACCCGCAGACAGCAATCCTCGGCACCGGGGCCGTTGTGGAACGCGTCGTGCCTCTCCCCTCAGAGGATGTCCGTATCGGGCATCAGATCCTTTGTCTACCTGGTCCTGACCCACGACCACCGGATCGTCGACGGAGCAGACGCCGCCCGCTTCCTCTCACAGATCAAGACACACATCGAAACAGGCGCGGCCGACGGAATCTCTAAGCCGTGGATCCGGTGTGGGCCAACGAGAGGCTATGGATTAAGCCAGCCGCCAGAGCGAAAGGAGCACCGGCATGAGCCTGCACCAACAGTCCAGGGACAGCGTCCTCCTCAACGGGCGGGGCTACAACCGCGTCGGCGAGGCCGCGAAGGAAACGTTGTTAGCCCTGACCATCCAGAATCCTACGGCTACCGGGGCCAGCCAAACGCTCCTCATGAAGCAGTGGAAGCGCCTCTGGCCGCAGGAATTTGTCGAGCTTCGCCGCGGTCTCCAGGTAGTTGGCACCGGATGGGTTGATGAAGTCACCCGGGACGGCAGTATCATCTGGATCCATCTGAGCGGCGGATGGGGTCGGGTGATGATCCACGAGGGCGGCGACGGGATCGACATGCCAAGATTTGAGATGGTAAATGTTCCTGCTGAAATGTCGGCCATGCCCAGCTTCCTGACACGGGCCTTCTCGACAGCTTCCTGCAGGAGCAGTCCGGCACCTAGCGTGGTCGGCACCGGAACCCCTAAACTCTGGGGACTGCATTGATGAATCCGGGCCCAACCGGGCGATGTTCGTGCGGGGTTGGAGGCCTTATCTCGGCAGCACAATTCCGAGCCGGGCCATCCGTCTGTAGATGGTGGCCCGGCTCAATCCAAGCTCGTCGGCCGCCATCCCGACGGTGATTCCCGGTCGGGAAAGGCACCGGACAATTTCGTCGCGTTCAAAGGACTCGATTCGCGTGAGATGAGGGCCGGGTGGCCCGGCTAGCGCGGGTGGCAGGTGCTGGACATCGATTGTCTCGGTGCGCAAGGACGCGGCATGAATCACACGGAAAAGCTCGTCGATGTTCCCCGGCCAGTCGTAGCCGGTCAGTACCCGTTCCGCTGCGGAGCTAACGTCCACCTCACGCAGACGGGTCTGGCGGGCGGCGTATCGGGCCAGTGGCATAATGTCGCCGCTGCGCTCCCGCAGTGACGGGACCGATACGACCGTGTCGACCATGGCGCCGAGTGGTTGCGGGATCGCGGCCAGGTCATCGGAAGTGACTGCCCAAACCAAGGCAGGAGGGCTGCCGTCGGAAGCCGGCCGCAGTGACCGCAGCGCAGCGGTGGCACGCTCGTGCAGAGCCTGGGCGCCCCACGCGGGGAGAGCATCGACGTTCTCTACGATGACAGCGGTTTCGGGTTTGGCCAGTTCGGGGGTCCAGAGGGACAGCCACGCTTCGACGTCCTCAGGAGCGGGCGCCGCGGCGCACAGGATGCGGCTGCGCGGGTGCGCTTGGCGCAGTGCCTGGCCCAGGAGGGTGGCACGTCCTGTGCCTGGCTCACCGACCGCTGCCACCACTCGGCCCGCTGCCAGGGCCCGTGTCGCCTGATCGAGTGCGTCGGTCCACACTGATGACATTGCTCGCAAAGTTCCCGAGCCGGGTTCGAACCGGCCCCGCTGAACCCGGAAGACCCCGCCGCGCGGTGCGGGTTTTCTTGATCGTCCCTGGGACCTGGCAAGCATAAGCGTGGACGTGTTGCTTGCCGCGGACTGTGCCAGGGCAAGCAGGAGTTCCGGTGAAGACTTGGACCAGGTGGTGATGTTGACGCTGCCTTCCAGGCGGCCGGTGACGGGATCCAGCACGGGAACTGCGGCGCACGTGTAGGTTCGTAGGCTGGCGCTGTAGTGTTCCTCGGCCCGCACGAGTGTGGGCGTGCGGTCGGCTAGGGCAAGCCCCAACCCGTTCGTTCCGGCGTCCCGTTCCGAGAACGCGAAGCCTGGTGCCAGGTACACCTTGTCCAGTGCCCGCAAAAGCGAGGTGTCGCCGCTGAACCGGTTGAGGACGAGCCCGTCTGCGTCGGTGAGCATGAGGCTGAGAGGTTCGTTAGCCAACGTGCTGTGCAGCCCGGTGAGGACTTCGCGCCCGCACTGGAAGAACAGCGAATCGCTCTCGATGTTACCGGCCCACGCCGGTTCTGCGGTTTCGGCCGAGACCCCATATTCTTCACTGCGCTGCCATGACGCGAGGAGTCGCTTGGCGGCAGTCATGATCTGGCCAGGTTGGGCCTCGCGGGCCAGCCTGGCGAGTCGTTCATCTTGGTTCGGCGCCATTGCCGCCTCCTTGGTTCTGTCACTCGAGAATACTGCGAGCCGGGAGTCCCGGCCGCATGGCGTGTCTCAAATTGAGACACCAGTCACACGCCTGGAGCCGTTGACCGGGCTTAACGTCATGGGGGACGCGACTATGGCAGTCGCGGAAGGAGAGACCAGACATGTACAGCAAAGACGGCGAAAACTACTTCATTGTGGACGCCCACATCGCCTTATGGGACGCCCGGCCGGAGAACCAGCGCAACATTCACGGCAAGCAGTTCATCGACTGCTTCTACGACTATCACCGCAATCTCTCCCCGGAGGCGGAGCAGTGGTCCTACGAGGAGTACCTCTACCAAGGCGGCGAACGCCTCATGAAAGACCTGTTCGACGACGGTTACGTGGATCACGCGATCTTCCAGCCGGCCTACCTCGGAGAGTTCTACAAGAACGGTTTCGCGCAGGTCCAGGAGGCCTACGGCCTCGCGGCCGCCAACCCGGACAAGCTCACCTACAACCACTGCTACGATCCCCGGCACGGGGAGGCCGGCCTCGACCGGCTGCGGGCCGACCACGAAAAAATGAACTTCACCGGCGTCAAGCTCTACACCGCCGAATGGCATGGGGAATCGCGGGGCTACAAGCTCTCGGACCCATGGTCGTACCGGTACTTCGAGGAGTGCCGCAAGCTCGGCATCAAGAACATCCACATCCACAAGGGGCCCACCATCCGCCCGCTGGACCGGGACGCCTTCGACGTCGCGGACGTCGACCACGCCGCCTCGGATTTCACTGACCTCAACTTCATCGTCGAACACGTTGGCCTGCCCCGGCTCGAAGACTTCTGCTGGATCGCCACCCAGGAGCCCAACGTCCACGGCGGGTTGGCCGTCGCGATGCCGTTCATGCACACCCGACCCCGATACTTCGCCCAGATCATCGGCGAGCTCATCTACTGGATCGGGGAGGACCGGATCCAGTTCTCCAGTGACTACGCACTCTGGACGCCACGCTGGCTGATCGAGCGGTTCGTCGATTTCCAGATCCCGGAGGACATGACGGAGTACGCGCCGCTCACGACAGTTCAGAAGAAGAAGATCCTCGGGCTCAACGCAGCCAAGATGTACAACATCCCCGTCCCCGCAGAGCTCCAACTACCGAACGCAGAAGAGACCGCAACCGGACCCCGCCAGCCGGAACGGGCCGACCTGGCCGGCGTCCGATGACTGCCGTCCACGCGGAACCTTGCGCGGCCCGGGCGACCAGCAGGGTCACCAAAGAAGACGTTCGCGTTGCGCTGGGCGCCGTTCTCGATCCAGAACTCGACGAGCCGATCACGGACCTTGGATTCGTCCGCTCGTTGGAGGTCACGGCCGGCAGTGACGGTGCCGTTGTGAGGCTTCATCTGCGCCTGCCCACCTCGTTCTGCTCACCGAATTTTGCCTACCTCATGGCCTCCGACAGCAAGGACGTCATCACGGCACTCAAAGGAGTGGCGAGCGTTACCGTCGAACTCGACGACCACCACGACTCCGACCTCATCAATGCCGGCTTAGCCGCCGACGCCGGCTACCGCGGCACGTTCAAGCACGAGGCGGAAGACAGCCTGGAGGAACTGCGATGGACATTCCGCCGGAAGGCACACACGGCCGCCATGGAACGATGCCTCACCGAACTCCTGCGGTCCGACCCCGACCTTTTGGAAACGGACATGGGGAACGTGCGTCTCTGGGACCTTCCGGAGGGGAGGAACAAAGAGGCACTGCTGCGCAGACGCACCGCCCTCGGCCTGCCGGGAGGAACGAACTCGATTGTCCTGGTCAACCACGAAGGCCACCCCTACCCCGCCGAGGCGGTGCCCATGGCATTGCGCCGTGCCCGCTCGACACGCATTTCCATTGACGGAAACGCCCACTTTTGCCGCGGCCTGCTCCGCACCCGCTATGACGGATCCGGCGCAGACCAGACCGCCCGGCCCGAAGGCGCCGAAGCCACCCCCAACCACGAACAACTTCCCTTTACAGTCAAGGAGACCCACCAATGAACACCATGCGAGCCGTCCAAGTGGTCGGCTACCACCAGGAACTCAAGATGGCCGAAGTGCCGGTCCCCAGCGTCACCGGCCCCCTGGACGTCGTGGTCAAAATCGGCGGGGCCGGAGTGTGCCGAACGGATCTGCACATCCTGGAGGGCCAGTGGGCTGACAAGTCCCACGTCCACCTGCCGTACACGATCGGCCACGAAAACGCCGGCTGGGTCCATGCAGTCGGGAGCGCCGTCACCAACGTGAAGGAAGGGGACAAAGTCATCCTTCACCCGCTCATCACCTGCGGCCTGTGCCGAGCCTGCCGCTCGGGCGACGATGTGCACTGCGAGGAGAGCAAATTCCCCGGCATCGACACCGGCGGAGGGTACGCCGAGTACGTCCTGACGTCCGCGCGCTCCGTCGTCAAAATCGACGATGCCCTGGAACCGGCCGACGTCGCCGCCCTGGCCGACGCCGGCCTGACGGCCTATCACGCGGCCGCTAAAGCAGCCAAGCGGCTGACAGCCCGGGACACCTGCGTGGTCATCGGAGCCGGGGGCCTGGGACACATCGGAATCCAGGTCCTCAAAGCACTCACCCCCGCCCGAATCGTGGTCGTCGACCGCAGCGCCGCCGCCCTGGACCTGGCAAGAGAGATCGGCGCGGACGCCGGCGTCCTCGCCGACGGGTCGCAGATCGACCAAGTCCTCGCACTCACCGGCGGAAAGGGCGCCCAGGCGCTGATCGACTTCGTCGGAGAAGGCGGCGCAACCGCTCAAGGGCTTGCAATGCTGCGCCAGGCAGGGGACTACTACGTCGTGGGCTACGGCGAGAACATCAACGTCCCCACCATCGACATCGTCTCAGCCGAGATTAACATCATCGGCAACCTCGTCGGCTCCTACAACGATCTGCAGGACCTCATGGCCCTCGCCGCACGCGGGGCCGTCACCCTCCATACCCAGAAATACACCCTGGACGACTTCCAGCACGCGATCAGCGACCTCGAAGCAGGCCTGGTGCGCGGCCGGGCCATTCTCGTGCCCTGAAAAGCTCACCCGGACTTCAACACATCACAAGGAGCATGAAATGAAACCGTACATAGGCGTGGGGTTATCTGTCGGCATACTGGCCGGCATCTGGACACAAGTAAGCATCGAACTGGGCCTCATCACCTGGGTGGCCTTCATAGCCTGGGCATGCTTCTTCGCCGCAGGCGGAGGAGCCCACGGATTCAGAAACGGCCTGGCGGCCAATCTGTCAGGAGTCGTCTACGGCTGGCTTGTCGCGCTGCTGACCACCGTGGCGGACTTCCCGGGCGTCCTGGCCGTCGGCGTGGGCGTTGCAGCCCTGGCCATGTGTCTGCAGGCAGGATGGGCCCCGCTGTCATTCATTCCAGGAGCTTTCGCCGGCACTGCTGCGTTTTTCGGCACAGCGCTCTCATTCTGGCCCACCGTAGCGGCGCTCGTGATCGGCGCAGGCCTGGGTTGGGCCTCGGCACTCATCGGCGACCGGCTGCAGCGACTCCTCATCAAACCAGAGGCTGCCGCAGGAGCCCGCGATCCTAACCATCCAGTGCAGACAGCCTGACCGTCATCTCGGCCGACCGGGCCGTCTCGATCCGGGCGGCCCACGAAGGAGCCGAAATTGATCTTCATCACCGCAAAATCCCAGGTCAAACCGGAGCACGCGGAGGCCTGGCCCGAAATCGCCAAGGACTTCACCGATGCAACCAACGCAGAATGCCCGTTCGGGTGACGGCCTGGCGGTCCCGGTAAGATCTCTCAACAAAAACAGCCATTGAAATGGTGCCGGTTCCTGTGAAAACCATGCGCCACCCCAACGGCCGACAGCTGCTATGTCAGTCGTTTCACCCCGGCCGCGGGGCTGAACGTAGTTCTGTTGCGAAGGAGAGCCACCCTCACTGGTGATCCGCGACGTGCAGCGGGTCTTAGGGCTGCTCTCCCACGGGCCCTCGCCCCTGGGGTAGCAGAACGATGCCTCCGGTGAATAGAAGCCCCATGTCACCTGAAGTGGGTCCGCAGGACGCAGCGCATAGACGGGATGGGTGGTGGGGTCAAGGAACTCGAAGCTGGTCACCCCCCAGCCTTCGGCCAGCGGAGCCTGGAAGGGATATATGCCGGTGGTCAATGTTTCTTCGACGCTGGCCAGGTAGCGGAGCTGGCCACGGCGGACGGCGGCGATGCCACCGCCCACAGCAACGGTCGTCCGAATGATCGGGGCACCGTTGGCTTCCTTTGTGGCAGTGAATGGTCTCGATCACCGATCCGTGCAGTCCGTCGAGAACGTCCTGGAAACTCTCGCCGGGTACGACGTGCACCCTCTTGACTCCGTGGGCGAGCAGGCTGTCGACAATGACATGTGCAGCAGTTTTGGACCAGGATGCTGATCGAAGTGGCCTGGTACTGCGTTCGACCGTCGTTTGGGTCATCGTCTGGTGGTGCTTTCTGTCGTTGGTGTCAGGGGCATCGCAGCGGACGTCGTTCTCTTGTCTTGCCAAGCGGAGTTCGGACGCCTCGCCCCATGCATTGTTCCGTGGTGGAGAGGCTGACGGAAAGGCTCCGGGCTTCACAGTGATTGAAGCCCGGAGCCTTAGATATCCGGTTGCTACTTTTCGTTCAGTGGGAGGGGATCGTTCTCAGAATTCACGTGCTCAACAGTGGTGAACACAATTTCGTTGTCGCCGACATTCTCGATGTCATGCAGCAGGTACTCTCCGGCACCGAAATGGAAGTGGCGGGTTTCTCCCGGCTGATAGGTTACATCGCGGGTGGTGCCGTCGAAGGTGTGCTGGCGGCTGCGACCGCCGTTGACTGCCGTCCAGAAGTAATCCAGGACATGGCGATGTACGTGCCAGCGCTCACCCGGGGCGAGCCTGATTTCCCAGACACGGACCCTGTCGTTTTCGCTCAGAAGCTTGGAACCGACGGCACCGTCGAATGCGTGCTCTTCGAACTCCTTTTTCAGTTCGTCGGACCACCCTTCGAAGTTGGTGCCGATGAGCTCACCGGCGAGGGGAAGATCGGAAAGGAATCGTGTTTCAGTCATGCGCTCAGCACCACTTTCAGGGCATCGGTTTCGGCTGCGTTTTTGAAGATTTTGTAACCCTTTTCCACGTCCGAGAGCTTCAGACGGTGGGCGATCAGGGCCGTAGGGCCAAAGGTTTCTGGGGAAATATCGTCTGGGATTATCGGGTCTGGGTGGTTGCGCCACTCGGCCTGCCCAGGTCCGAAATAAACGTGAGCCAGCATGGCTTCCCTCCGAGGTTGTGTTGAAGACTTGTGCACATAGACGCGGCGCGGGACGGGACTACTGTCCGGGTCCATAGAGGCCGAACCGGAGGTCCGGATCCCCAGGAGTCCACGTGTTTTGAAACTGGGAGCGTGCACCCATCCTGGTCACTCGGTCGATGAGGTCGCGGCCGACCTGAAGCTGTCCTGGTTCCCACTTGGCCAAGGCTGTTGCGACGTTGTCGTTTTTGCTCAGAGCCGCGGCTAGGGCCCAGGCGTCTGCGGCTGCTTTGGCGGCAGCGGCCGCGGCGTGCGGGCGGGCGGCGAAGGCGGCGTCACCGATCAGTGCCACACGTCCTTGAATCATGCGCGGTGTACGCACGTCCAGTACCGGCTGGATGTATGGCTCGGCGGTGAGATTGACCAGTTCTGCTGCTGCCGGTGCCAGCAGCTCGGCTGCTGCGGCTTTCATCTCCGTGATGTATCGGTCCTGCACCTGGCCGGGGTGAACGGAGACCGGCCCGGTGAATCCGCGCTTGTCGGTCAGGATTTCATCAAGCTCGGGGCCTTCCGCGACATTCCGGTACCAGACGTAATTGAGCAGGCGCTTGCCAACTTCGAAGCCGTTGTCCGGGCCCGGGATCGGGTACATGCAGATGTGGGTGTCCGGGCCCACCGAGTATGTCAAAGAGCTGCCCAGTAACTCTGCCGTTTCGGGGGAGACGTCGCTTTCCAGAACCGTGCCGCGCCAGCCGATGTAACCCGAATAGGAGAGGCCGGCGTCGGGGTAAAGGCGCTTCCGCCCTACGGAGGTGATGCCGTCCGCGAAGACCACGAGATCGGCGCGCTCTGTCCTGCCGCTGACGAAGCGGACATCGACCCCCTCGGGGTCCTGATCGAACCCGACGGCGTATTCGCCCAGGACGTAGCTTTCTCGCCCGAAGTCCGCCAGCAGCGAGTTGTACATGACACTCCAGGAGCTGTAATGCCACTCGGCCTTCTCTTCGAAGATGACCTTGTTTTCTGCTCCCAGATAGCGGAGGAACTGCGTGGAAGTGCTGACGTCCTCAGGGGTGATAGTGCTTCGTTCCCTGAACCATCGAAGGGTGTCAGGCTGAAGGACGATGCCGCCTCCACGATTACCCAACTCGGTGGGCGTCCGTTCGAAGATCGTGACATCAAACCCTTGTTCCTTGAGTAGAAGGCCTGCGGTAAGTCCGCCAATGGACCCCCTAGGACCAGCGCCCGCCTGCCGGAATGGGTACTCATTGAGTTAGCTCCTTTGCCAATTTCTTGCGTCATCGGTGACCGCAATCGCTACATTCAGTGTTGTCGGTGCAGCAGAGTGGGCATAGGTGTGACGAACCATAATTGTGGGCACTCCTATGTGTGGCTGCACAGGTTAATGTCCGAGTGCTTCAGAGTCCTGCCGCCGTGGGGGCTCTCTTGCCGGGCTGGTTCCTCGTAGAGAAGACCTGGCCCGGGCTCGCTCGCAGGAACGGAATCCAGGCATGCTGTTCTCTACGCTAAGTGGGGAATAGAGCGTCGGTGACATGTTAGCGGGATGCAATGCCTTAGCGGGATGCATTGCCGGTGGTTTTCAGGTGCCAGATCCTGAGGGTCAGATGGTTGTCGAGTTGACGTGTGGCGTCGAGCCAGTCTTCGCCGAGCAGGAGAGCGATGCGTTCGAGGCGCTGTTTGACGGTGTTGCGGTGGATGAAGAGGCTTTCAGCAGTTCGTGCCAGGTTGTGGTGTGTTTCCAGGAACGTCCAGGCTGTCCGGGTCAGTTTGGTGTTGTGTTCACTGTCGTGGTCGATGAGCGGCTGGATCTGTGAGTAGAGGCTCTCTTGGGCTCCGGTGGAGTGGACGGCGGCGAGCAGCAGTCCCAAATGCCCGAGCTGGTCTCCGTCCAGGAGCTCGCCGCGTCGTTCCAGGACCAGCAGGCTGGACAAGGCTAGTTCAGCCTGATGGTTCGCCCTTTTTACACCGGCCAGTCCGTCGGTAGTGCTGGCGTGTCCGGCGGTGGCGGGAATTCCACTTTCCTTCAGTTTGGCCATCACCGCTTCGGTGAGGGTTTTGCTGCCGGAGACCAGGACACATATGCGGGATCCTCGGCGGGCGATAAGTGCCTTTGCCGGGCCAAGGCCCTCACGGATGGTTTTCTCGACGCGGGCGTAGTCTGCGCCGGCGGAATCGAAGACGGCGACCGTCATTTCTCCGTTGGGCCGTACTCCAAAGCGTGCAGTCCTTTGCTGGATGAGGTCCAGTGGGACGTCTCGGTCAGAGAGGAGGTCATCGAGGACTTCGAACTGAAGCCGTTGCGCCGAATCGTGTGTGGCCTGGTCAAAGAGCCGTAGGACTGTGAGGAAGACTGCCAGTCTTTCGGCGATGGAGCGTTGGCTTCCGTTCAGCGGGCCGCGGGCGACGAGGGTGGCCAAATGCTTCGGGCCTGCTTGGGCTGGGACCAGGACCAGTTCTTCATTATTGGTGACGAAGATGTGTGGGCGCCCGGTGGCCACCGCTTGGGCAACAGTCGATTCGAACGTCGCTTGCTCACCCGCGCCTCTGAGCAGTGCACCAAGCGGGGCGGTACCCGGATGCAGCGATTCCAGGGGCTCTTCCTGCAGGATGCCGTTAGCAGGATCGAGTACCAGTATGTCTGTGCCCAGGATCTGCCGGGAGAGGGCGGCAAATCCTTCAAGGCCGCTCCCGCGGACCACGACCTCAATGAATCGTTCGTCGAGGTCGATGAGTCTCTGAAGGCCGCCCATCTCTTCGAGCCGGGTGCGGTTTTCGTTTCCCAGCCGTTGCAGGGCGGAGGTGGCTTCCGCGAAGCGCTGCGCATTGTCGATCGCGACGGCGGCATGCTTGCCGATCGCATCCACCAGGTCAACGAGCTCCGGCCCGTATACCCGGGGCATCCTGTCCGCGATAAGAAGTGCGCCGATGACCTTGCCGTAAAGGTGCAACGGAACCCCGAGTATCGCGCGCACTCCCTCTTTGCCGACGATGTTGTCGATATGCGGCAGATGCGAGATGGCGAGGTCGGTGAGGTAGTCCTCGGTCTGATACGGCGAGAGCCCGGCTGCGGCTTTCCCCAACACGCCGGTTCCAATCGGCATCCGGATGGTTCGGTAATCCTCAGTGGCAACGCCATCGGATTTCCTGATGTACGTCTCGTGTCGTTCGTAGTCGTTAAGACTGATGTACGCCATGTCGCTTCCGGCGAGGATGCGGGTGCGCTTCACGATCGCCAGCAAAACCGCCTCAACGTCCCTGATCCCCGTCAGATCCGTCGCGGTGTCATGGAGCGCCCGGAGCAGGTCCTCGCGTTGTCGCCGCTCACGGAGCCGGGCATTGATGCTCAGGGCAGCCCGTGCTGCGCTGTCGGTTACTTCATGCCTGTCGAGCGCCTCTTGCAACGCCTTCGCCAGGCTTTCATCAGTAATCCCTGCTTCGATGCGCTCCAGCCATATACCCATGGTCTTCATACTTGTGGGCCTCGTCCCTATCTTCCGATCACGGTACAAGATGCATGTGCACCAAGCACAACTTTCTCTTCGAACAATAGTCATAAGCGATATAGGTAGCGTGTGGCGCAGCCCATAGTCTCGATGAAACGGATTCCCTACAGAAAGGATCGTCATGGGCGACGATATGAAACTGCATGTACTCTCCAGCGGGGTGATGGAGACCGATCACACCTGGCTGTTGCTCAAAGGCGGGACAACAATCATGGACCGCAACCACAAGAGCGCACCTCCGGCCTGGGGTGATTGCCCCACCCACGCGGTGCTCATCGAGCATCCCGAAGGTCGGGTGCTCTGGGACACGGGAGTGCCCCGCGATTGGGAGACGCGCTGGGCGCCAACAGGGTTCCAGGACTTCTTTCCTGTCAAGGAAGACCCCTCCGGTCCGGGCTACCTTGATTCGGCACTGGCCGAGCTGGAACTGGAACCGAGCGACATCGATATCCTGGTCCTTTCGCATCTTCATTTCGACCACGCGGCGAACGCGAAAATGTTCGACAACGGCAAGACCCGGATTATCGCCAGCATCGATGAAATCGAGGGCGTCAAGGGCATCTCCGGCGCCTTCCAGGGCGCTCACCTGGTTTCGGACTTCGATGGTCTTAACCTGGAACCGGTTGCCGGCGACGCAGAGATCCTTCCGGGTGTGAGTGTGATCGCCACCCCTGGCCACACCTGGGGCACCATGTCGCTGCAGGTCGATCTTCCCAACGATGGCACCAAGATCTTCACCTCCGACGCCGTCTATCTCGGAGCCAGCTGGGGTCCGCCCGCTGTCGGCGCCGCGATCGTATGGGACAACCTTAAGTGGCTCGAATCCGTGGAAAAGCTGCGCGGCATTGCCGAACGCACCAACGCGGATGTCATTTTCGGCCATGATCCGGAGCAGCGAAAAACGCTCAAGTTCGCGCCCGACGGTTATTACTCCTAAGCGGCGGGCCATGATCCTTTACGACGTGAAATGCGCCGACGGCCACCGCTTCGAAGCCGCCCTGCAGTCGATGTTCGACGACACACCGCCCTGTCGTGAATGCGGCGCTGCGACAGGCAGGGTTCCGGCGGCCGTGAGGCTGTCCGGCACCGCAGACCCTGGTCCCTCCCGCGAACAGATGCCCAACACGTGGCACGGAATCCGGCGGGGAGACCCGGAGACGGTTCGCGGATGGCATGGGTTGATGTCCAAACGGGAAAAGCTCGAAGAAAAATACCCGGAACTGGCCGGGGACCGCAGACCCGTCCTCGCCCACGAAGGAGTATTCGCGAACGCCCCCTTGAGAGCTGGAGACCCTCTGGCAAGTCAAGTTGCGGAAGCAACCTTCAAACCCGCGGCGCCTCCGCGGAATGGGGCTGGACAAAGTAAACAGACAGACCGAAAAGAAGCGGACAAATGAAGATCACCGGCGCAGTTCTTGAAGAAATCGGCCGTCCCCGCCCCTTCAGCGAATCCCGGCCTATCACCATCTCCGAGCTGGAGCTCGGAGACCCCGGGCCCACCGAAATCCTCGTGCGGCTCGAAGCCGCAGGGATCTGTCACTCGGATTTGAGCGTTGTCGACGGTAACCGGGTTCGCCCAGTCCCCATGCTGCTCGGACACGAAGCGGCAGGACGTGTTGTGGAGGTCGGCTCGGAAGTCGACGACTTGCGGCCGGGCCAACGTGTGGTCATGTCTTTCCTCCCCAGGTGCGAGCAGTGCGCCAACTGTGCCGAAGATGGCCGGTTGCCCTGCAGCGAAGGCTCCAAAGCCAACGGTGAAGGTGTCTTGCTGCATGGATCCATGCACCTCACCCGGGACGGCGAGAGAATCTTCCATCACCTCGGCGTTTCAGGCTTCGCCACCCATGCCGTCGTGGACAGGGCCTCCGCCGTACCTGTCGCGGATGACGTTCCCCCGGATATTGCCGCCGTTCTTGGGTGCGCCGTCCTTACCGGCGGCGGCGCCGTGCTGAACGCAGCGCGCCCCAAACCTGAAGACAGCATCATGATCGTCGGCCTTGGTGGCGTCGGCATGGCCGCGCTGATCACGGCTGTCTCCCAAAGCGTCTCGCGCATCGTCGCCGTGGACACGCTCGAAGAGAAACTAGAGCACGCCCGCCGCCTCGGCGCCCACGAAACCTACACCCCACAGCAGGTGCTCGAGCAGGGAATAAAGGCCAAATACGTCATCGAATGCGCGGGTAATCCGAAGGCCTTCGAAACTGCATTTGCCGCAACCGCGGTAGGCGGAACGACCATCACTGCTGGACTGCCCTCACCGGACGCCCGCGCGCAGATCCCGCCCATGACCATCACCGCCGAAGCCCGGACGATCATCGGCAGCTATCTCGGATCCGCCGTACCGTCGCGAGACATCCCGAAATATGCCCAGCTCTGGCGGGAGGGAAAGCTACCCGTCGAAGAACTCATCACCACCCGCATCGCCCTGGCCGATGTCAACCAGGCCATGGACCAGTTGGCTGACGGGAAAGCAGTCCGACAGGTCATCATGTTCAACACCGATCACGACCACGCCAGCTAGAGGGCTCAGTCCCGGCAAAAACGACACCGGTCACCGGCAGGTCCCCCCTCCTGCCGGTGGCCGGTATTGGGATGCCACCAGTCCTCTGCGGCCATCAACGACAGGAAACCGACCGTGACATTCGAGCTCCGGACCTACAACGCCGCGGCGGGAAAGATGGGAGCGCTTCTGGAGCGCTTCCGCACCCACACGACCAGGCTTTTCCCCGTCCACGGCATCCAAGCTATCGGCTACTGGATATCCGACGAAGACCCGGACACCCTGATTTATCTGGTGCGACATGAGGGCGACCCCGAATCAAACTGGGAAGGGTTTAAAACCGATCCCAGGTGGGTGGCTGCGCGCGCAGCATCCGTCGCGAATGGCGAACTTACCGACAACATCTCATCCCTGTACCTGACCGCCACGGATTTTTCGCCGCTTGGCCCCGCACAGTAGAACAGGGCTCACCGCCGACGACCCACTCCGGTGTCAAGATCTTAGGAGACAACAATGACAACAACTCCCCAGCGTGAGGCCGAGCTGCTGGCCTCGGTGCCGACGGGTCTGCTGATTGATGGCCGGTGGCGTCCGGCCGTGTCCGGGAAGACCTTCGAGGTGGAGGACCCCTCGACGGGGAAGGTGCTGCTGAGCATCGCCGACGCCGGGCCCGAGGACGGGGCGGCCGCCCTGGACGCGGCGGCCGCCGCGCAGGAGTCCTGGGCGAAGGTCCCGGCCCGTGAGCGCGGGGAGATCCTGCGCCGGGCCTTCGAGATGGTCACGGCCCGCGCGGAGGACTTCGCGCTGCTGATGACCCTGGAGATGGGCAAGCCCCTGGCAGAGGCCCGCGGCGAGGTCACCTACGGCGCGGAGTTCCTGCGCTGGTTCTCCGAAGAGGCCGTGCGGGCCTTCGGCCGCTACTCGGTGTCCCCGGACGGGAAGTCCCGCCTGCTGGTGACGAAGAAGCCGGTGGGCCCGTGCCTGCTGATCACGCCATGGAACTTCCCGCTGGCCATGGCAACGCGCAAGGTCGCCCCCGCCGTCGCCGCGGGCTGCACCATGGTGCTGAAGTCCGCGAACCTGACGCCGCTGACCTCCCAGCTGTTCGCCGCCGTGATGATGGAGGCCGGGCTGCCGGCGGGGGTGCTGAACGTGATCCCGACGTCCACCGCCGGTGCCACGACGGGGCCGCTGATCAAGGACTCGAGGCTGCGCAAGCTTTCCTTCACCGGCTCCACCGAGGTCGGCCGCCGGCTGCTCGCGGACGCCTCCGAAAACGTGCTGCGGACCTCGATGGAGCTCGGCGGCAACGCCCCGTTCGTGGTCTTTGAAGACGCCGACGTCGACGCCGCCGTCGCCGGGGCAATGCTGGCGAAGCTGCGGAACATGGGCGAGGCCTGCACCGCGGCGAACCGGTTCATCGTGCACGACTCCGTCGCCGACGAGTTCGCGGAGAAGTTCGCCGCGAAGATGTCCGGCATGACCACGGCCCGGGGCACCGAGGCGGAGTCCAAGGTGGGCCCCCTGATCGACGCGAAGAGCCGCGACAAGGTCCACGAGCTCGTCACCGACGCCGTGGCCGCGGGTGCGGTCGCGGTGATCGGCGGCGCCGCCGTCGAGGGCCCGGGCTACTTCTACCAGCCCACGATCCTCAAGGGCGTCACCGAAGGCACCCGGATCCTGTCCGAGGAAATCTTCGGACCGGTCGCGCCGATCATCACCTTCTCAACCGAGGACGAGGCGGTCCGGCTGGCGAACAACACCGAGTACGGACTCGTCGCCTACGTCTTCACAAAGGACCTCAACCGGGGCATCCGGATGGGCGAACGCCTCGAGACCGGCATGCTGGGCCTGAACGCCGGCGTGGTCTCCAACGCCGCGGCCCCCTTCGGCGGGGTCAAGCAGTCCGGCCTGGGCCGCGAAGGAGGCCTCGAGGGCATCGAGGAATACCTCTACACCCAGTACATCGGCATCGCCGACCCCTACGCCGGCTAGTCGTCAGCAGCCAATGGGAAAATGACCGCCCCTGCCACCCCGAGGATTCTGGCACAGGCGCTCCGTCGTCATCCTGCCGGAGTCACGGGTTGCCCCGGCGCCCCGCAAAGTGGACTTGTCTGTAAGCCGCTTCTGAGCCGGACCAAGGGGGTCAGATGAGGAGCGGCACTATTCCCCCTGCGATGGTCAGTGCAGCAAAACCGGAAGAGAGCAAATGCCCGCATTGCCAAGTCGACCGTGTTGTCGCGAGGTCTCATTACGGCCCAATGGAGCGGGACTGGGGAAGTTGGGTCGTACGTGAGTACGAAGAAACCCTGCGGCGGAAACTTTCGTGCAACCTTGAACGTGCACTCTGTGAGAGCGGAACGCTTCGGAAAGGATGCGACTCATGACCATGAATGAAGAGACTGTTGATACCTGCCATGACCTCGCTGCCGGGGATCTCATCGCCGCCCGGTACAAGGGCTCCCTCGTCCACCGCGGGCGCGTGACCGAAAGGGTCCCGGATCACGGCCTGTTCTGGATCATGGACGAACTGACCGGCGGGCGGCGCTTGCTGGACATGGCTGATCTTAAGATCGGCCGGGTTAGCAGCGCCGGCATCGGATCGACCCCTGCCTGATCTACGCCACGTCGTGGAGCACAAGTTGGCGGCGGGGTCCTGCCCTGCACTTTGTCAGGTGAGAGGCGTCAGTTGAGTTCTGCTTGGCAAACCCGAACCCAGCCAACCAGCCCGTCCGTGCTCCTACTGGCATCCCTGCGGATTCAAAGTGAGCGTATTCATCCTGCGGTAGGGCCGCTTGGTCAGTGGAAATAGCAGCCGAAGAGCCAATCTCCCTACCGAACTTTGAGCACGCGATCGGGTTGTTTGGAGGGAAGGCGCAACGACCGGCCACTTCGGGCAATTATTTTTCCCGAGTCTTGCAGGCGCCATGTTGACTCCTTGGCCTGTCCACCCTGTAGCCAATCAAGCCGTTCCACGGGGCGTTTAAGCTGACGTTCCAGCCAGTTGGCTGCGAAGTGGCCGTAGGTATCCGGCGCTTCCTCCAAGCCGATAATTGTGAGGCCATCTCCGTCGTAGACATGGTTGTCCAAGACGTGGCTATCTCCCCATCCAAAGACGTGAAGTCCTGACGTACCGTCGTAAGCGGCGGGAGAAAGTAGTCGGATCCTTCGATGTCGTCGAAGCCGACGATACTGACGTCTTCCGGAACGCGGACTCCGTTCTCGGCGAAGGCACGAATGAGGCCAAGCGCAGTGTGGTCACTGGCAGCAAAAATTGCTTGGGGTACCTTGTTTTCCTTGACGAGCTGCAGGCCCGTTTCGTATGCCCACTTTGGGCTCCAGTCGCCTTCAAGGCACACCCCTGGTTCGAGGTCGGCGTCCTTGAGCGCTGCTTCCCACCCGCGCTTTCGCACGCGCCCGTCAAACCACTCCATGGAACCTGCGATGTGGGCGATGTCTGTGTGTCCGAGGTCGATGAGGTGCTGAGTTGCCAGCCGGGCCCCGAGTTCTTGATTTTCAGAGTAAGTGAAGACATCCGGAGTGGAAGAAACACCCGCTGCGACCATTTCAAGAGGCACCCGACGCGTTGCGCGCCAAACGGCAGCAGCCATGGACACCAGCGGCGCGATGACAATTATGCCGTCGACTCCGAGGTCTTCCAAGGTGTTGAGCGCGTTCGGGATCGATTCCTCGTACGGGGGTCGGACAGAAGCTACAGTGGTTGAGTATCCCTTTTCCCTGGCTACGTTCTCCAGCGCCAGAAGCGTTCCGACCGGCCCAAAACGCGGGGACCCATCGGTTACGATGCCGATGGATGTCGAGCGACTGGTCACAAGAGTGGTAGCGGCCCTATTGCGGCGATACCCAACATCCTTAATGATCTGCAATACCCGCTGCCGGGTAGACTCGTTGACTTCGGGATGGCCGTTAAGAACTCGGGACACGGTTCCGTATGAAACGCCTGCCATCTGTGCGACTTCTTTAATAGTCATCCGCCGCTGGGACGGGTTCGAGCCGGAGCCGTTGACCTCCGGGTGCGTCGCTGCTCCTGCCACAGCCGCGCCTCCTAACTCTTTCCCCGGACCAACCGTCCTGTATCCGCAATCAACACTACGCGGCCAAGCCATCACCGTACGCGCCCATTGCCAGCACCAGAGCACTGTGCTTCCAAATTTCGCCGTGCTTCAGGTGATGAGGCAGAGGGCGGACTCCTAATTTGGGCCACTTTTACACACGGGGCCAAAGTACCGATAAGATAGGTTCTGTCAAGCTGGCGAGTTGGGGGAGTGTTCGAAAGGGTCCACGGCCGGTGAACGGACTGCCTTGCGGTCTACGCCGCTAGTCTTCCTTCGCTTCCTCCAGGACTGCACGTGCGGCTGCGGCGTCGTGAAGGTCGGGCAGGTACTTTTCCTGCTCTTCGATCTTGCGGCGGTAGAAGTCGTGGGCGGCTTGTTTGGTGATCCCCAGCGCTTCGCCGATCTGGGCCCACGTCGCGCCGGCCTCCCGGGCGGATTTTATGACGTACCAGCGCCGGGCGGTGAGCAGCTTGACAGCCTTCGCGTTTGCACGCAGCGCCTCCAGCGCTGCGACTTCTCTTACCTCCGCGAGGAACTGCGCGGCCGCCACCCGGGCTTCGTCACTGCCGGTGGCAGAAACCTCGCGCCAGGTCTCACCGCGGTTGAAGTCTTCCCATACTCTAAGAAGCTCGTGGACATCTCCGCCGCTGAGGGCTTGCTCGACCGACCCGGCTCCATCGTTCATGAAGTCAAGCTAGCTTGACGGCTCCGGCCGGTCAAGGGGAGCGCGCGTGGTTCTGTGCTGCCCGGCAGGGGGTGCGTTTGTAGAACGGGGTCGCGCCGAATCACTCCGCATCTTGCGGCAGGGCCCGGAATGGCGAAACTCCGGCCAAATAGCGGTTGGCCGAAGTTCCATTCCACATCCTGCAGGCTGAACCTTGAAGTTGGCTGGGAAGGGTGAACGGTTCTCGAGGGCATCACGGACCGTCATCCCGGTCGATGCTTCCGCTTTTGATGCTTAGGCTTTGGGCATGAGGGTTGCAAAGACCGACACCGTGGCCGGGCTGCCGGCCGGGCTGGCCCGCTCGATTGTCCGCAAATTCAGAGGCTGTGAGATGGTCGCAGAGGCCGTGGCGGATCTGCTCGACGGGACCGGATACGAACATGAAGCCGTTCTCGCGGAACTGGAAGCTGCCGGGTACATGGCGAAGGTCCGGGTCGACACTCAGGGCGACGTCTGGTGGGACTCGACCATCCAGGGCAATGCCCTGGCAATGGCAAGCTTCGGAAAGCCCATCAGCAGAAAAACCGCAGACCGCCTGGTAGCAGGGTTGGTGGAACGGGCGCACGCCTACAACGGCGATCCGGGCAAACCCCTGTTCATCGGCACGCTCAGGATTTTCGGAAGCTACCTCAGCCCGGGCATCGATCCACTCGGCGACGTCGACATCGAGCTCACGTACGGCAGAAGAATCACAGACCGGCAGGCGCTCTCGGACTACACCAAGGCCACCGGACGATCATTCAACACCTACATGGACCAGCTGATGTGGCCGCAGACCGAACTGGTCCGGCACCTGAAGAAACGGTCCGCGTCCATCAACATCACGCTTGAGGACATCACCAGGATTACTGACACCTTCGACACCATCTACAGCATCGACGCGGACCTGGGGGCAGTCCCGCCGCCTGCCGACAGATCCCTCATCGGCAGGTGAAAAACGCCAATAACTGACCTGTCGCCAAACTAGGCGACCCCGTGGGTAGAGGTCACTCCGACTTACAGGTAGGGCAGCGGCCCCTGTAAGAATGGATTTCATGGACATCTTCAACGCCGAGGCGGGGGCTGACCAGGAATCGATTCTGGAGGTGCGCGTGGTGCTGATCGACAGCGAGCCTGAGATATGGCGTGTATTCCAGCTTCGGAGCTCCTTGGCTCTGAACCAGGTGCACCAGGTCCTGCAGACAGCCTTTGGCTGGGAGGACGCGCACCTGCACAGGTTTGTAGCAAGCGACCCGTTTGCGCCGCTGCGGCCGGTTGACGGCCAATTCCCGGAAGTCCTGCAGTGGCTTCCAGGGCAGGAATGTGAAGAACCGGGGGACAGGCCTGAGGAGGATTGCTCCCTGGATCAGTTGCTCGCGCTGGGTTCTGCCGAGGCGTTTTACGAGTACGACTTTGGTGACAGCTGGCTTCACCGGCTTGAGCTGGTATCCCGCCGGCCAGCGGACAAAGATAGTCCGCCGGCCCGGTTGATTGACGGCGCGCGGCGCGGCCCGCTGGAAGACTCCGGCGGTTTTCCCGGGTACGAAGAGATCATGGATGCGCTGGCCGACCCGAGGCATCCAGACCACGCCGAGCACTCAGCCTGGGTCGCTGACATAACCGGCTCCGACGCGCCTTTTGACCCTGCATTTCTCGACATTCCCACCGTGAACCGGACGCTGGCTGAACAGTTCCGACGTACGCGGTCTGGGGAAAAACGCGCTAAGTGACGGGGCAGAAGCCCCTTTTCGGGGCACTCCCCCGCCAATTTTAAAGGGCCGATAATGGACGTTCCGTCAACCTGATCTGCTCGGTCGTTGGATTATGTCGGAGCCGTGGCTCGCGGTCTTGGCCTGCGGTAGGGAATTTCCACTGTCGCGGGGAGCGCATTGTTTTCGCCTTGCGGGGACAAGAATTACGGCATGTCGATCGGTAGGGCTTTGTAAGCCGTGTTCTTGTTCATGTTCCATCCTGCGACGATGCCGGAGCCGACCATTTGGTCGCTGAGGCGGGCGAGACGGTAGGCGGGGTCGGTGTCGAGGGCGAGTTGGAGGAATTGGTGTGCTTTGCTGCCTTTGCCTTCCCACCAGTTGATGTAGCCGATGGCGGTGAGGACCGGTGCTGCGTGTTCGGGCGAGGTGCGGGTGTACGCGTGCAGGAGTAATTGTTGTGCCCATTCGATGCGCGACCATGCTGGCGGCTGTGTGGTTTGGGCGAACAGGATGTTCTGCATGGGTTCGTCCATTCCAGGGATGTCGGCTATGAGCCGGTCGCGGATGGCGGGGAATTGCAGGTTCGCGACGAGTGCGTGGCAGTGGTCGTCGCTGGGGAAGGTTGTGGAGGCGAGTATGTCTGACCAGAGTTTCCGGCCTTGCTGGAGCGCGGTGTCGGTCGCTTGCGACCTAATGTTTTCCATGGAGCGTTCGACGGCGGTCGCTTTGGCTGCTTCCTGACCGGTCGTGGGGAGGGTGACGCGGTCGCTGGCTTCAACAAAGCTGCCGCGGTAGATGAATTCGGCGTTGATGGCGCTGGTCTGGGTGGAGCTGACGGGCAGGGCGAGGCTGGTGCCGGGTTCGCCGTCGAAGGGGGAGAAGGTTTCGTCGCCGACGAAGAGTCCGTCCCGGATGGTGATGCCCTGTTCGGCGAGGACTCCGGTGAGCGCGGCGATGGCCCCGGCATGCGGTCTGGGCTGTCCGGGTTGGGCGGTTTCGCTGGTGTAGACGGCGAAGAGAACGGACGTGGCCGTGGTGTCGCTGGTGAGGTAGTGGGCGACGGTGCGTGCGTAGGGGAGTTCCTGTCCGGGGTGGCGGGGGAGGTCGATGCGGAGGGTCGCGCCGATGCTGTTGTCGTGCATGGTGATGCAGACCAGGCTTTCCTGGGGCCAGAAGCCGAGGGTGTGGCCGATGAAGCTGAGGACATCTGATGGTGTTTTGATTGTGAGCTTTTCCATGATTCCGTGTTTCCTTCACCCTGGTTATTGCTGTTTCTTCTGCGGTTGTTGGTTGTGGGCGTCGTTCTGGTAGGGGACCGTCCGCTGGGTTGAGGGGCCGGAGTGCAACTTGGGGGACCGGCGCCGGGGCCGAAAACTTCGACTCGGAGCCATCCGGCTCTGGCCTGGGAAGTTTTCGGTTCCGGGGTCGGCGCGTAGCGCCCTGGTTGCGCGGAGGGCCCGCCCAGCGATCATGGGAGGTATCAGAATGACAAGCAGTTCGTACTTCTGCTTGTCCATCGGCGGACAGGGACCGAGCGGCATGACTGGGCGCGATAAGGCCGGTTCGGGATGGCTTAACTGATCACGGCTCTGCGACCTTGTACAGGACGGGACGGGGTGCTGTACACAGGTGGATTCAGGTCCCGTGTCCCCGGGTGTCGCAGGCAAGAAAATGAGGACCCAGCTGAGTGCCGAAGCAGTCAGGACAAAGAAGAACCGCACTCCTTCTTCAGGGTGCGATCGTTGGATCTGAGTTTCTGAAGGGGGCCCGAACTGCGGCGTGTACATTGTCCACACTCTTGGCGCCGGATGAAGTCTTACATCCCTCGTACTGCTCCGGTCTCCGCATGTTTTCGCGGGTTCCCACTGTTTTCAAGGGCTGGAATGTAGTTCGAGTCCCACCTCGGGCACAGTGTTTTCCCTCGTCAGAGGCTTTTTTGCTTTGATGTGTTGACAAAGCTTGCGCTGGGGCGCCTCTGACGCTACGGGTGCGGGCTTTGGCTTGGCTGCCGCGGAGCTTATGCAGGTGTGTGGGGTGGCGGGTTCAAGTCCCTGGCTGGGGAGACTTCCGGTTGCTGTGACTGATTTCTTGTGGTCCTCGTTCCGGTTCTGTCGGTTTGGCCGTGGTTGGCCTACACCTATTCATGCCGCGGGGGAGTGGGGACAACATGACTTGTCCGCACCTGCACTCCTGCGCTGCCGCAGGCCGGCCTGGGGGACCGGTGAAGAGGGTGGCCGCGGGAGTTTGTCGTGTCAAACGGAGTGTGGACAGTGTCCACACTTATATCTGCTTTTTCAAGGACGAAGTTATTGAGCTTGCGCCATCCCTGACAGTTCTGATCACTGCACCAGCCGTCCAGCTTATAAACAGCTATGACCTTGAGTTCGCAGAGCCTTTGATTATTGCGAACCGAGCCAGAAGACCTGCCGGAACTCAGCGTGGTTGTTGTCGTTTTCAGAAGCTGATTGCACAACTTCCCGCTAAATTCCGGGCCTTGTGAAGTCGGGTTGTGATCAGGGGCTGCCCGCTACTCTTGTGCACAAGTGCCCCTTTGCTCTCCACTCGTGTTCACAAATCGCTACGTCGATTCGCCCGCCGCCCTCGAAGGATCCAACACCGGACGCGCCGTGAGGAAAACGTGACTAGCCCTAGTATTGTGGCGCTCTCTCTCACGGCATACTCTTTGAGCCTGATCGGGAATTGGGGTGCGGTCAAATGGCCGGAAAAATCAGACTCTCGCTATTGGCCGTTACGCTATTGGCCGTCCTGGTTGCATGCGCAGGTCCTGCCACCCCCATTACCCAAGCCTCCTCGGAGCCGCCGGCACCCACCGCTTCCGGCATGCCAACTATGCTTTACACCCATTGCGGAATCAAGGAATTGCGCGTCGACGACACATTCTTCCTCGCCGAATCACCACTGGACGACGGCCAGGGCAATCCCCCTCCGGGGTGGGGAAACCCTTATCAGGCTGGCACTGTGACCGTGTCCGGCTCAAAAGCTGTATTTCGGGATGACAATGGCCACGTCATCACTTTCCTTGCTCGTCCGGGTGCCACAGGTTTTCTCAACATCTGTTCCTAGGAGCCGGTGGGCTGCACGGTAATGGATCCTCTACCGGGCTATCGCGGGCACGACAGGACGATCCGCTGAAGTGGCGGAACTGGCCGGGAACCTGCCAGAGGTGGCTGGCGAGAGTGACCGCGACAGGACGACCGGTGAGGGGTCCGAGCGCCCGCTGCGCCGGTGGTTTCGCCCTGCTCGCGATACTACGGGGACTCCGGTTCGGACGGGCGGGTCGGTGAGTTGAACCGGACTGATCGAGGTGCTGGGGGCTTTAGTGTGCGGACCGGATGTCCACGGGGTCCGTGTGAAGGAACATGCGGCGCGGGGCTATTCCAGGCAGCCGTACCCAGAGGATGGACGCGTCGGTGGTCACGGCGTCGATGGTGCCGGTGCGGGCCGGATGTCCGTTTTCGGCCACCGTGACCGGCTGGCCGGGGCGAAGATGAGTCCAGTCTGCTGCGGGACGCGCGGGCAGCATTTCCGTGTCGTCCATGGACTTTTTCATGCTGGTGAGCTTACGGGTCGGGGGTAAACGTCGGGTGAACAGGATCGGCGTGTGATCGAGGCCGGCCGGGGCCAAAAATAGTTGACAGAATCAGGAGGGCATGGTTCAGGCTCGTGAAGCTGATTTGGCCGTGTGCGGGATGGGGGCGTGCGCGGGGTGCATGGATGCTACGTCCACCGCTGCCTTTACGGGCAAGAGCTCTGGTCGGGCGGGTCTTAGGGGTTCGGGCAGGCGTTGTCGATGAGGAGCCGGGCAAGGTGGAGGGCCCGCTGACCGTAAGTGGCGCCGTCGAGGACGGCCGCGGTGGCATAGGCGCCGTTGAGGATGATGAGCAGTTCGTCCGCGAGCCGGTCCGGGTCCGGGACACCGGCGTCGACGGCGAGGGCCCGGAACCAGTCCCGGACTTGCTGTTTATGCTCGACGGCGACCAGATGCGCCGGGTGTCCGCCTTCCGGGAACTCGGTGTTGGTGTTCAGCATCGGACACCCGCGATACGTGGGTCCGGCCGTGTCCCCGGCGAGCACTTCGAAAACAGCCATCAGCCTGCCCGCCGGAGAGGATGATTCCCCGGCGGCCTGCTCCATGCGCTCGAACCAGGCATCCGCGCGCCCCTGAACATAGGCCGTGGCCAGGGCGTCCTTGGTGGGATACTGGCGATAGATCGTGGCGTTGCCTACGCCGCACTCCTTGACCACGGTGTCCATCCCGACCGCCCGGATCCCTTGCTCGTAGAACAGGCGTGTCGCCACCTCGAGTACATTGCGCCGGTTTTCCTCGCCGCTCCTGCGTGCCACGGAAACCACACTCCTTCTGAACATTTACTGTGTTTTCTGCATCCAGTTTGACAGACGGATCGTTCCGTCACAAACTGTTTGAGAACGATCCGTCACATCGGATCTACCCCCTACTTTCGGGAGAACCCATGAGCTCTTTCAACTTTGCCGGGAAGCACGTCCTCGTCATCGGAGGCACCTCGGGCATCGGACGCGCCGTCGTCGAGCACGTAGCAGCAGCCGGCGCCCGCGTCACCGCCGCCGCCCGTACCACGGAGGGCGTCAACCTCCCTGCGGGAGTCGGGCTTGAGCGTGTGGATCTGACCTCCACGTCCTCGGTGGAGTCACTGTTTGACCGGATCGGCGCCTTTGACCACTTGGTGCTCTCCGCAGGCCCGGGCGCCATGGGCGGAGTCCGGGACTTGTCCACCGATCAGGTCCGGCCCTTCATGGACACCAAGTTCTGGGGGTACTACGAGGCAGTCCGCGCAGCGGCAGACCGGATCGCCCGGGACGGGTCCATCACCCTTGTCGGCGGGGGCGCCAGCCGCAAGCACGCCCCGGGGCGTCCCATGATGGCCGCGATCAACGCCGCGCTTGAGGCTTTCGGTAAGGCCAATGCGATCGACCTCGCCCCGGTGCGGGTCAACGTGATCGCCCCAGGTCTGGTGGACACCCCGGCCTACGCGGGAATGCCCGAGGAGATGCGCCAGGGCATGCTCGCCGGGTACGCGGCGAACGTGCCGGCCGGCCGCGCCAGACTGCCCTCTGACGTCGCCACCGCGGCCGTGTTCCTGATGGGAAACACCTTCATCACCGGCACCGTCCTGGACGTCGACGGCGGGGTCCAGGTCAGCTGATGACTAAGCAGCACCTGGAGGAATCCCGGATGAACAGCATCCGCGTCGCGGTCATCGGCACCGGCATCATCGGCCGGACGCTGGCCACCCGCTTTGCCGAAGCCGGCCACGCCGTCACCGTCGGTACCCGCAACCCGGGCCGGGACGGTCTGGATGACGCCCGCCACACGGGAGCCCGCCTTAGTAGTATCCAAGAAGCCCTCGACTCCTCCGAGGCCGTGGTGTGGGCGATCAACGGCGCCGCCATGGCGGACGCCATCCCCGCCTACGGCCGAGACCTGGCGGGCAAGGTGGTTATCGACGCTACCAACAACATCGGCGCCCCGACCATGAACAGTCTGGCTCTGATCGCCGAACACGCCCCCACAGCCCGGGCGTACCGGGCGTTCAACAGCCTGGGTTGGGAAAATTTCAAGGACCCTTGCTACGGTGAAGAAACGGGCGACCTCCTCTACAGCGGGCCCGCGGGCCCTGGCCAGACGGTCACGGAAGCCCTTATCGCAGCCACCGGGCTGCGCCCGATCCGAATCGGGGACAACGACAAAGCGAAAACCGTCGACGACTTCGTCACCCTGTGGTTCACCCTGGCCTTCGAAGCCGGGTACGGGCGCAACCTCGGATTCAAAATCCTCACCCGCTGACCAGTCCTGCAGTCACATCCCTCTAGCTAAATCCCGCAGTCGATTCCTGTACCCGAATCCGTACTGAACTATCCGCACTGAACAAGGAGATCCATCCATGAAGACAGCAGTCCTCGGAACCGGCACCGTAGGCCGGACCATCGCACCCCGCCTCGCCGAACTGGGCCATATCGTGACCGTAGGCACGCGCGATCCGGAGGCGACACTGGCGCGCACCGAGCCGGACGCGATGGGCAACGCACCATTCGGGGCCTGGGCCGCGGAAAGCCCCGGGATCACCCTGGCAGGCTTCGCCGATGCCGCCGCCGGTGCGGACCTCATTGTGAATGCCACGAACGGCGGCGCCTCCTTGGACGTTTTGGCTCAGGCCGGGGCCGAAAACCTTGACGGCACGATCATCCTGGACATCGCGAACCCGCTGGACTTCAGCAAGGGGATGCCGCCTACCCTGCTCGTCAAGGACACCGATTCCCTCGGCGAGCAGATCCAGCGCTCCTACCCGCAAACGCGGGTAGTGAAGTCCCTGAACACCCTCAACGCCGACCTCATGGCCCATCCGGACCGGATCAGCGACCCCGGCACGCTCTTCGTTTCCGGTAACGACACCGACGCCAAGGACACCGTCACCGCGCTCTTGAAAGAGTTCGGGCACCGTGATGTGATCGACCTCGGCGACATCACCACCGCCCGCGGCACCGAAATGCTCCTGCCCGTCTGGCTGCGCCTCTGGGGCGCCCTCGGCACACCCGACTTCAACTTCAAAATCGTCCGCTAAACCTCCAAGCCCCAACCGCGCCCCCACCCCGTGGAGGCGCGGACGACCGTACGCCACCGACGACGAAAGAGACCATCACCATGAAAGCAGTTCAATTCGCCAACCCCGGCACTTCCCTCGAGGCCGTCGAGCTCGACGTTCCCGAAGTTCCCCGCGGGCATGTCCTGATCAAGGTCGCGGCCAGCGGCATCTGCCACAGCGATTCCATGGGCGCGGCAGGCTTCGCCTCTTCCTACCCGCGGACACCCGGCCACGAGGTCGCCGGCACCATCGAGACCGTCGGCGAAGGCGTCACCCGCTGGACACCGGGCCAGCGCGTGGGAGTGGGCTGGTTCGGCGGCGCATGCTTCGAATGCGAGTCCTGCCGGGACGGGGACTTCATCTCCTGCAAGGTCGGAAAAACCACCGGCCTGACCTCCGACGGCGGCCACGCCGAATACCTGGTCGCCCCGGCCGACGCGCTGGCACTGATCCCTGACGCGCTCAGCTTCGCCGACGCCGCACCGCTGATGTGCGCCGGCGTCACCACCTTCAACGGACTGCGCAACAGCGGCGCACGCCCCGGAGACCTGGTCGCGGTTCTGGGCCTCGGCGGCCTCGGCCACCTCGGCGTCCAGTTCGCCGCGAAAATGGGCTTCGAAACGGTAGCCATCGCCCGAGGCGAGGAGAAGGAATCGTTCGCACGCGAGCTCGGCGCGCACCACTACATCGACAGCACAACCACCGACGTCACGGCCGAACTCAAGCGCCTCGGCGGCGCCACCGTCGTCCTGGCCACCGTCACCGACGCTGAATCGATGGCCGTAACCGTCCCGGGGCTGAGCGCCCGCGGACGACTCGTCGTCCTGGGCGTCCCGCACACACCGCTTGCCGTCAGCGCGGGCGACCTCGTCGGCGGCAGCCGCACCGTCGCCGGCCACGCGTCGGGCACCGCGAAAGACTCCGAAGACACCCTCCGCTTCGCCGCCCTGACCGGCGTACGGCCGATGATCGAAACCTACCCGCTGGACAAGGCAGCCGAAGGCTTCGACCGCATGATGTCCGGCCTCGCCCGCTTCCGCGTCGTCCTCACCGACGACTAACGAAAGAACCCATATTGTTGGCGCCCGTGTCCGCTTAGGACACGGGCGCCAACCGTGCAACCAACAGCTCCATGCTTCGATTGCCGGTTTATCCGGAGCTGCAGGCTCGGCCCTAGGCAAAATTCGGCATTTTCCCGGACTTCCGCAACGGCGGCGTCCAGTTTCAGGTCCATGCTTTCCCAGTCGACCGCGATCACTCCTATGCGCTGCTCTAACCTGCCGGTCTCCATGCGTCTTCCGCCTTCTCGAAGCCGTCTCTTGAAAATGCATCCCGCTCACGGCGCGTCTGCCGTACACACCTACAACGCCTGACACGTAGGTGCCTGGGCTGGCCGCGGTTTCCATCGCCGTGATGGATGGCAGCGGCTACGGGGTTGGATCGGGTCCGCGGAGATTTAGTTGAGGGTCCTCGGAGTGGGCTTCGGAGGCTACGCGGTTTGCTGGCCGCTTCGGCGGTATTTGCGCCGTTGCCAGCCTGCGGGGTCCGCTCCAGAGCGCCGGGGGCGCGTCGATAATGTAGGCCAGCCGGTAGGCGACCGCTTCATAGTTCAGCCGCCACCCGCGGAAATGCGGCCAAGCCTGTTCGGCTGTGTGTTCCACCGGGTACCCGGCTGAGCGAAGCAACGACACTGCGTGGCTGAACTCAGAAAATGTCAGTTCCGTCTCCCCGTCCGGGTCGACGTCCTCGACCACTGGAACGGACAGCGCCTCCGCTATCTGATTTAGGCATGTAAAGCCCATCCGAAGGAGCAGCCGCGCTCTCAGAGTCGGAGCAATGCCTGGGCTCAGAGAGAGCTGCAGCGCGGCACTGTCCATGACGCTGAGTAGCGCAGTCAGCCAGTTCGACTCCGGCAGCGGCGACCGAAGCGTGCATAGGGTCAAGTACGTGCTGTGAGACTCGGCGACCTCCGCGGCCCACTGTTCCCACGTGGCGTAAAGCGTCCCCAGCTCCGCGGTCGTGTCCACGGTAGACAGGCCGAAACGGGTACGGATCAGAAGCTCCGGCCCCCACGCTGGGGAACCGGCACGAGACACAAGAAGGGTAACCTCGGATTCCCGACGGTTAAAAGCTGCGTAGAGCGCGGGCAGGTACCCGACCTGCAGTGCGATGACGACGAGTCCGGTGAAGGCCGCCAAATACACCAGCAAAGTGTTTCCCGCTTCGTCCGGGGGCGCGTAGCCCAGGGTGAACAAGGCTGAACCTGCCTCAGTTAGCGCCCGCTGGGCGTCAGCGTGGACGGACGGAAGCAGCATCAGGGCAAAGGAGAAATAAAACAACAGCATCCACATGCCGAGCCTGATAAACAAAGACATGGGTGCCTGCCACGCCAGCAGCCGGTCCAAACGCCGATAAGTCCTGATCGGGCGCCGGGCCACAGCAAAAACTCCCTTAGCAATCAGGCCGGCCGCCGCGGAAAGCCGGTCTTTGTGCTGTCGGGGCACGATGAGGGTCCCGATCACACTCGTCCAGGTCCAGATCGCCAAGAACACGCCGACCGAAAAGCACGCCCATTCAACAGCTCCGGTCACGCCATTCCCTCAACCATCCTTGTTACTGTGCAACGAACCTTCAGCACAAACAAACCGTCGCGGCCCGCCTCCACCTTACAGGCCGCCGGAACCTTGGTTTTGGTGACCCCACCCGGGACTGTGGAATTAACGGTGTATCTGGCTCGACACGCTGGGCGGTGAGCCTAGCGCACCGGGACGCTCTCAGGCAGATGACACCGCCGCCGGGCATGCGATCAACACTAGAGGCGGTTCCTGAACAGTGGCTGACCGTCGGGGGAGCCGGCTGCGATTGGGATGGGCGTTCCGCCTCTTAACGACGCCGTCGCCACCTGCTCCATGCTCTCTGCACATCACGATAAGCCCCGATTTGGGCTCAGCTAGAACGAGAACTGGGTCGTGCGGGAACAAAGAGTGTTGGGCTGGTGGAAGTTGGCAGCGGCTGGGGGAGGCGCCCGCGGTCTCAGGTGGTCCGCCATCACCGCAGACTCCACTGGCAGAGTAGGTGTTCCACTTGGCACAAGCCCAGCATTCAGTGCGTATTTGCTGTATTCCGTAGCGATGGCCCATCATCCAACCCGCGGCGGCGAAGACCATGAGCAAGCAGCCCAGCAGAGCCCCCAGAATTGCGCCCAGCTGATGCGCCGGATGATCCGTTGCCGTACCGCCGCCGTGGGCAGCTGAGAACAGCACCCAGACCGCCAGTACCGTCACTCCGGCGCCATAAATCCCCGGAAACAGGCCAGGGCTTTCTGGGGCGCCTTTCCGAAAGGCGATACTCGTGGCGAACCCTGCCAGCACGACAGCGAGCATCATTTCAAGCCGTCCCGTCACCAACGGCGCCCAGCCCAGCCCTACCGCGACCATGACCAATGCCAAAGCCACGGCTGCAGCGGCGTCCACGCGCCCGTAGAGGCTCTTTGCCCGGAAAACGGCCGCGGCCGCTAATAACGCCGCGGCTCCAAAAAACACGATCAGCGCGTCCATGACTAACCAATTGTGGAGCACATCGATCCTCTTTTCCTACCCCCGTTTCCCGGTGAAACCCATCTGCAGTACTACCACTTCCGCATGGGAAGGCCCTGGGTCTTGTTAGCCGGTGGTGTTGGCCGTCTGGCAGGTCACGTCGCTGCCGGTCTGTGCCACCTCGGTGCCCGGGGAGCCGGCCGGCGGGGGTGGGGTGGCCGGTTTGGTGCCGGTTGCGAAGTCTGTGCCGGCGTAGAGCTGGACTCCTTGGATGTTCGGCACCTGTTGGACGCGGCCGGAAGGTAGTCCGAACAGGGCGGCCACGTCGGCGGCGACGTCTTTGTACCCGGCACTGTAGNACGATGGATACCGGCTGCAGCGACTTCTCGTACGCAGGTGCCGGGGGTGTTGCCGGGGTCTGCGTAGGGGCCGGGGGAGCGGGCTGGCTGAGGTCCGGGCTGCGGCGCAGCGCCGCAAACAAGTCCGAGGCCGCCGGTTCCTCCAGGGTAAGCCGGTTGGGGTCCTGCGGTGCGGGAACCGTTGGAACGGTGATGAAGTTAACGCTTCCGGGGTCGATGTTCTTCAGCCGGTTCGAGATGGTCAGCAGTGAGGGAAGGGAGGACAGGCCCGAATCGACCATGAGGTTCTTGGTCACCACATCCTGGGCGTCATCACCGTCGATGACGCCCTCGAAGCCGCCATCCCCCCGGACTGGGCACACCGGGAACCCAACCGAAACACAACCAAGACGGGCCAGCCTGCACCGTCAAAGTGAAACGAGCACAAACAACGAGGTGCCATGACTGACTATCCAGCGGATCTGGCCCCCGGCGGGAGATCCCGGCCCGACCGGGACCACCGATCCGGGCTGCGCACCCTCCTGGTGCCCCGACTCCTCTCCCGCGGGCTCACCCCGACCCAGGCCGCCCAAACCACCGGGGTACCGCTGCCCTTGGTTACCCTCATCACCGAGGAATTCACAGCGCCCGTTTCCTCGTGCAGCCATACCGGACTTTACGGAAGCCAGCACACTTCCGGACACATGCCGGTGCGGGGACGACGCAGCGCAACGTGGGCGCGCCTGCTGTTCATTGCCGCCATCGGGGCCGGCTGCGCCGGCAGCATCCTCTGGCACGAACCCTTGCTCCCGATCGTCCTCGTCAGCGCAGGATCTCTGGCCGGGAACCACCTCAGAACCCGCCTCCCGGCCGGCCGGCGGCACGCGCCCCGCCCCCTCAACCGCGCGTAAGCATCGCTTTTGTCGTCACAAGCCCGCACCCATCCGCCGACGAAACCCACCTCCGGATCCAGTCGATCAGAACGGCGAGCAGATCTGCCTACCCGGGCCGGGCAGGTAGCCCAAGCCGACGCAAAATCTCGTCAGCCGGCGTCCTGGCACGGCGGTGGCCGGCTTTACTGACCGTTCCCGGGTCATGGGGAGGATAATCCGAACCACCACGAGACCGTCGGACACCCGGCACGACTGGACACCGAGTACGAACAGACCATGAGGAGCATCATGACCAAACACGAGGGACCTTCCCACGCCGACCGCGACACCGACCCGCCAGTGAAGTGGCTAGACAAACCTGAGAAGCACGACTATCCGGCGGCGGCCTCCTACCTCTCCCTGATCGCCGGCCCCAAAGCCGTCAACCGGGCAGTCAAGGCCCTGAGGGAAGCGGACACCGTCTCGTTCAAGGCCAAGGACCTTCTGCGGGCAGCCGGCCTGCCCCTGCTGCCTGCCGATGACCCCGACGTTGCCAAGGAACTGGGCCGGGTCAGGGCCGGCACGGCACTCTCGCCCTGCCTGATCATCTGCGGAAACAATAAGGCCAGGACCGCTGCCCGGATCGCCGACGGGTACCACCGGGTCTGTGCGTCCTACCATCTGAGCGAAGACACCGTCGTCCCCGCGCGTATCGCCGGGTTCTAGGCAGGACAGATGCCGACACCAAGCACGGCAGGGCGGCGGCACCCGGGGCTCTCGGCACAGGACCACCGCCTGATCCGGGCGTTCAACAAGCCCGGCAACAGATTACGCAGGCTTTTCGGTGAGTTCCTCGGGACCTACCTTCTGGTACTGGCTGCGGCGGGCGCCGACGTCGTAAATACCGCCAACCACGGTGGGATCGGGCACACGGCCACGGTGATGGCACCGGCGCTGACGATCATCGCCGTCGTCCTGTTCATCGGCCCCACTTCGGGGGTCCATCTGAACCCCGCCGTGACCCTGGCGTTCGCACTGCGCCGGGACTTCCCCTGGAGGAGAATCCCTGGCTATGTCCTGGTCCAGGCTGGCGGGGCGGTGCTCGCCTCCGCCACGCTCCTGGCCGTGTTCGGTCATCACGGCACGGACGGGATGACCATTCCAGGCCCGGAATTCACCGACTACCAGGCCCTCATCCTGGAAGTGGTATTGACCGCGGGGCTCGTCAGCACCATTCTCGCCGTCGCCTCCGGGACGCAGAATGTGGGCGCCCTGTCTGCATTCGGGATCGCCGCGTACATCGTCATGGCGGGCTCCGGGCAGGCCCCGTGAGCGGAGCCTCAATGAACGGCGGCAAGGTCGCTTGGCCCTGACCTGATCACCGGGGATTTCAGCCGGTTCTGGATCTACGTCGCCGGCCCGCTCGCCGGCTCCCTCCTTGCAGTGACCATAGCGCACCTGTTGCGCGGCCCTGGCGGCCAGGCCGCCGCCAAACAGGCCGCCCAAGGCTAACTCCCCAGCTGAACCAGGGATCCAAACCTGAAGATCTTTAACCTGTCTCTCTGACTGGTGACGACCGCCCGAGGTCGGGCACCAACCCGAGGACGGGGCCGAAATGGGTTCCCGTGAGCCCAAGATCCCTTTGCCAAGCGGCCGTGCGGGACAGTGACCTGCTCCGCACGGGCCCCGGGTCCTTCCCTACCTTGTGCGAAGAATTCAGAAGCCTCCCTCATCGCCACCACCAAAGCCGCCCGCGTCTCCTCCCCCGAAGCCGCCGGTGTCGCCACCGAAGTCGTCATCGCCGCCCAGGGCGTCAAAATTGCGTCTCTCGCCGCCGTCCCGGTCTTCGAAAAGCCCTCCGAAGAGCATGTTTCCCGCGATCCCGCCAAGCGCTCCGGCGCCGAGCCCGCGGGCAAACCCACCACCGTTCCCGGAACCGGGGCGGCCCCAAGACCCACCGTTATTTCCGTGCATGCCGGCATTAGCGTCGGCCTGGGCCATCTGCCCGGCCCGGGTAGCCAGCTCTGCTGCCATCCGCGCGTTCGCCAGGGCGGTGACCGGATCAGTAGTCTGCGCTGCCATCGCTGAGCGGAGGCAGCTCTCAGCCTCGGCGATGTCTTGAAGCGCCCCCGGCCCGACCGGGACCGGAAGTGAACCTATGTAGTTCCTGGTCCCTTCGATCCGGGCCTGCGCCGTCGACATGGCCTGTGGTAGGGCAGAGGTTGCCTGGCGGACGCGCTGCTGCGGGTCCGGAGAACCGGTGAACGCGTCCATCGCGGCGGTGATCCGCTGCTTCAGACTCTTGATAAATGGCATGTGGAACCCTTCCGGAAGATCCTCGGTGCAGTAGTACCGCCTGCACCGCCAGACTACAACCGGATCACAGTCCCAGTGTCCGGGGCCAAAATACCGGCACGATGCCGGACACTATATTCAACAGTTCCGCCGCGTCTCAGGAGAGGCAACACCGCCATGAATGCTTCGATCACTCTTATTGCGGCGACCGGACCAGGAAGCACCGTGCCGGCCCGCGTCCCTTTTCGGCAGTTGGAACCGGCGGATCTCCCTCAACTCGCGCGGCTGCATCGGCACGCCTACGCCGGACAATCCCGGCAGCGAAATCTGGGCCGGGCTTCCGCCTCAACCGATGAGCGCCGCACCCGCATCGCCGAGGCGGCGTCCCTCGTCACTTACGGACCCGAGGGACAGATCACGGCCGCGATCATCGTCACCGAACGCGACGGTGAAGCGGTCATCGATGAACTCTTCACCCACCCGGATCACCGCCGCCAAGGGCTGGCCGAGGAACTCCTCCGACGCAGCATGCACATCCTGCACACCCTAGGCCGTGCCACGGTCGCCGTCACCGTTGAGGACAGCAATTCAGCGGCCCTGGCCCTCTATCTCTCCAGGGACTTCCGACGCGTCCCGGAAGGTGACAATGATGACGCCTAAACACCCGGACCCGCTTCCCTATCATTTCAGGAGGCGACGCCGAGCGAACTTCCGGCAATCTGCCATAACCGGGAGTCCGGCGCCGCTAGAGGAGACGGCCGCACCGATGGCAAGTGGGCGGGACCCGACCGACCTCGACGGGCTCATCGCTCCGCACGCCCGGACACCCCAGGGCGCCCGGGTCGTCCTTCCGGGCATCAATGAGGCCACCAAGGTTGGGCTGGACGGCCACGGCTACTTCGGACTCCTCGCCGCCGCCCATCGGCTGTTGCCGGAACTGGCCCCCGAGCGGGTTGAGGCCCGCGACCAGCTGGCCGCACGAGCACGCAACGAGACGGCGACGTTTTAGGCCACAGAAAACCCGGCCTGCCCTCTGGCCCAAACTGGAGATCGGGAAAAGTTCGGTAATGCCCTGAAGGAAACCCAGGACGGCGGCCTGAAGACTATTGATCATGCCCGGAGGGTAACCCTGCGGACCTTGACCATCGGTGAACACCAAGTCACCAACGGTTGGTTCACCCTCGGCGCCCGCTCTGGCGGGAACGCATCGTTCTATGCGACCTCCACGTGTCTATTCATCGTCGCTCCATGGCCCGGATTTCTGGAGGGGCCGAGCGGGGTTAGGTCGTGGAAGGATTGGTGCAGGCGGATTGGATGGGAAGCCGGTCGGCTTGAATGCGAGTCCACATTGGAATTGGAGCCGCCATTCCACGATGACCGGAAGTCGCCCCCCTTTTACGGTTCTCGCCGCCAATTTTGAGCGCCGATAATTGGTCTTTCCCTCTCCGTTAACTTGGGTGGGGAGTGAGCCCCTTGACGACGAAAGGGTGGGGCATTCCCAACGGCAGCAGCTATCGCTTTTCGTATGCACGATTGACGCCTTGCTTGCTCAGGCCCGGCACACCCCGATTGCCGCCCAGGAAAGGCTGGTCGATGTCACAGGGCGCGGACGATCCGGTCCAGCCCCCATGCCCATGAGCAGTCGACATCTCCGCCCATCTGGAAGGACTCAGCCAGCTCCATCGTGATGAATCCGTTGGCCCACGCCGTGACGAGCCGTGCAGCGTCAAGAGCCCGCTGCTCGCCGACCAGCGCCGAACACGAGGAAAGAAGCGGTGCGACCGCACGATCGCGTGCGGCACGGGTGCCCTCGCTTGCTTCGCGCGCTGGGCCGAAAATCAGCTCAAAGCTCTTCGGCCTTCCATGCCCGAAGGCGCGAAGCGTTCCGGCAGCGGACTTCAGCTGGTCCCGAGGGTCATCGATGCCAGCAATCACGTCCCGCAACGCTTGGGCCAGATCTGCAATCGTTGCCGCCACCACGAGGTCCATGAGCTCATCACGGTTGCGCACGCGTTTATAGAGCGATGGTGCCCTGACGCCAACCTTCTCTGCCACGGCTTGCATGGTGAGCCCAGCGATGGCATCCCGTTCGACGAGCTCGCGGCCTGCGGCCACGATGGCCTCTTGGGAAGTCTTCTCCGGAGCGGGCATCTTGACCTCCTCTCGATGGCTAATTATCGTAGCCTTCATGGAACTTGCGCCGCAACTCCGCCGCATCGGCAACGACATCGTCGCGGCCCATCTCATCGTGACCGACGAGGGCATCACCCTTGTCGACGCCGGCCTGCCCGGGCACTACCGGGATCTCCAGCGCGAGCTGCAGGAGCTTGACCGTCCGATCACTGATATCAAAGGGATCGTGCTCACGCATGGCGACAGCGACCATATCGGCTTCGCCGAGCGACTCAGGACAGAGCTCGATATCCCGGTCTACATCGGTGCCGAGGATGCCGACCGTGCGGAAGGCGCCAAGCCGCCGGCCACACAAAAAGATCCACGGCGGGTTGGTCCAACGGTCCGTTTCTTCGCGCATGCGATCACCAAGGGCGCCTTGCGCGTCCCGCCCGTGCGGAAGGTCGCGCCAGTCCACGACGGAGACATTCCGGCGTTGCCAGGCGCGCCGCAGATCATCGCCATGCCAGGCCACTCGCCGGGAAGCGTCGCTGTCTACGTCCCGGCCGTCCGTGCGGTCTTTGTCGGCGACGAGCTCACTACACGCCACGTGCTAACCGGAAGGCAAGGTCCGCAACCAGCGCCCTTCACCGACAATCAAACCGAATCGTCGCGGTCCATCGACAGACTCGCAAGTTTGGATGTGGATTGGGTCATTCCAGGCCACGGCGCACCGTGGCGCGGCGACACACGTTCGCTCATCGCTGCGTACCGCGCAGCAGAGGCAGACGCAGCACCCGCCCGGCAATGAGCCCAGGCACCACTTCCGGCGCCCCACAGATAAAAAGCCTATAACAGACATGTCATAAAGCGGGCAGGATGGACGTTGGCTTAACGTTGCTTGAGGCGACGCGACGTGGGTAGGAGACCCGCGACAGGGCGGCCCAGACGACACCGCCGAATCTGCCTCGTGGCGGCACTCCCCTGCCAAACAGGTGCCGATAATTGATCTTCCGTCAACCTGATCTGCTCGGTCGTTGGATGTCGGCGCCGTGGCTCGCGGTCATGGCCAGCGGTGGGAATCTCCACAGTCACGGGAGCAGATTGTTTTCGCTTTGCGGGGACAAGAATTACGGAATGTC
>NZ_BMFW01000025.1 GCF_014639275.1 Arthrobacter liuii
GTTGGCGCCCACGAGATTGAGGCCATGGCCCACCAGCATGATGTGGTGTTGTGGATCGATTTCACGGACCCGACCGCTGATGACCTCCTTGGGGTGGAGACTGTGTACGGCCTGCACCGGCTCGCCGTTGAGGACGCGGTGCATGATTTTCAGCGGCCCAAGTTGGACCGCTATCCGAACCATTTGTTCCTTTCCGCCTATGAAGCCCATCTGGTCCCCGGGAGCGGGGAGCTCGCCGTGGCCGAAATATCGGCCTTCGTCACCCGGAATGCGCTGGTGACCGTCCACGGCCCCGAGTTCGATACCGACAAGCTGACGGCGCACTGGGACGCCGAAACGGACCTGACAGTACACGGGGTACCGTTCCTGTTCTGGGGCCTGCTGGACCTGATCGTGGACGGCCACTTCGACGCCGTCCAGGAGCTGGACGGGTATATCGAAGCCCTCGAAGATGGTCTGTTCGATGACCATTCACCGGATCACGATCTGCAACGGAAGACCTTTGAGATGCGCAAGAGCCTGGTCAAGCTCCGCCGCATCGTCCTACCGATGCGTGAGGTCCTGAACACCCTGCTCCGCCGCGATGATCTGGTCGGCTGCAGCGCGGCCATGCAGCCGTTCCTCCAGGACGTCTACGATCACGTGCTGCGAGCAACGGAATGGACCGAGTCCCTTCGCGACCTGGTAACGACCATTCTGGAGACCCACATCAGTATCCAGGGAAACCAGATGAACCTGGTCATGAAGAAGGTCACCAGCTGGGCTGCGATCATTGCCGTGCCGACCGCCGTGACCGGCTTCTTCGGGCAAAACGTGCCGTTCTTCGGCTTCCAGAGCGACTCGGGGCTTTGGCTCTCGCTGTCCCTGATCGTCGCCGGATCAGCCGTCCTTTATATGGCCTTCAAGAAACGCGACTGGATCTAGCAGCGCCTCGTGTTGTCTACGACCTGCTCCGGGAGCGGCGACTGCTCGGTGATGGGTTGTTCGTCGAGGAGTACACGGGGATCCACTCCTGGCTGGACCGGCCCACCCGCTACACCGTCGTTCACTCCCGCCTTGTGGCAGTGCTCTTCCTCGACACCCGGCCGGTGGACGCCGTCCCCTTCCACAAGGTCCAGGACCAAGGTGAAGCCACGCCAGTCCATTACTGATGCTCTGAAAATCGGGGACCGCCCAGCCCACATCGCCACCAGGGAGGAAGCCGGCCATTGGGAATCTCAATGTTTCTGTCAAGCAGCTTGAGCGCGGACTCTTGGTATTGGTTCCTGGTAGGTGGTGTGGTCGCGGAGCATGGCCCAGAGGACGTTGATGCGGCGGCGGGCTAGGGCGNCGTGGCGGTCCTCATCTGTGTGGCCGTCCACCGGTTCAGGCGAGGGTCCGTCGAGTACGTGGCCCCGCTTCGGCGGGCTGGCAGGCTGGCCGCCGGATATATCGCGGCGATATACTCCGTTGATGGCAAGCATAAGGTCCATGCGATTGAGGGCGGGGCTGAGTCAGAAGCAGCTCGCCGAGCTGGCCCGGGTCAGCCAGCCGAACCTGTCGGCGTATGAGTCCGGGAAGCGGACACCCCAGCCGGAGACGATCGGGCGGATCATGGCTGCCCTCAGGAGACGACCGTCCGAGATGCTCGCGGAGCATCGCCAGGAGGCCCTTGAGATCGCCGAACGGCACCGGGCCCACAATGTTCGCGTCTTCGGCTCGGCCGTCCGCGGCGAGGACACGCCAGCTTCGGACCTGGACCTGCTGGTCGACCTTGAGCCCGGAGCGACACTTTTCGACCTGTCCGAGCTCCGGCTCGACATGGTCGAGTTGCTCGGCGTGGAGGTGGACATCATCCCGTCCGGGGCCACCGGGCCGGTGATGGATCGAATACTGTCCGAGGCGGTGCCCCTGTGAACCACACGCCCGATGGCGCTGCCGGCGGCCATTTCGCTCACCGGAAGCGACAGGAGTCCACGTTTTCCCTGGCCGAGGCGCCGCCGGAACGGATCCTGACGCTGCTTGAGGCCATGGAACAGCGCCTGGACTGGGCCCGGGAGATCGTGGCGGAAGGGGAGGAGGCCTTTAACCGGCCGGCGAACTGGCGGTCCCGGGAGAGCTTGAAGTCAATTTCCATGGACCTGAATACGGCGGCCGACCGTTTCCCCGAGCGGGTGCGCGAGCAATATCCGGACATACCGTGGCGGGCGTTGCGGGGACTGCGCAACATTCTTGCCCACGATTACACCTCCACTCGATATGACATTCTGTGGAACACCGCGAAACGGGATCTTCCACGGGTCCGTAGCCAGCTCGCAGCGCTCAGGGCAGACATTGAAGGCCAGCCAACCGGGAGGGACGATTGATGGGCGCATGGGGTTACCTGCCGTTTGAGAACGACGACGCACTGGACTGGCTGGAGGAACTCGAAGCCCGCGGGGCCGCCGTCGTCCGCAAGGCTCTGGCGAAGGCCGGGGACCGGTACGTGGAGGCGCCGGATGGGGCCATTGCCCTCGCCGCCGCGGAGGTGACCGCCGCGAGCCAGGGCAACCCGCTCGGTGACCTGCCCGAAAACGTCACTGACTGGGTGACCGCCCACGGGCCGGAGATCACCGCCGAAGACGTCGAAATGGCAGTGGAAGCCGTCGAACGGGTCGCGGGGGAGAAATCAGAGCTGGCCGAGATGTGGGATGACGCCGACGAACCCGAATGGCGGGAATCCGTCGACGGGCTCACGGAACGGCTGCGCAGCGCGCTCCAGTAGTGCCGGGAGGTCACTGCCGGCTGTTCACGCCCCGCCGCGGCCGGCCTTGCCGCCACCCGGGAATGATCTCGTTCAGCTGTGCTTCCTTGGCTTGGGTGAGCTTCCCGGCCCGGTAGTCGATGCGCTGGGTATGCAGCCACACCCCGAGGGTGCGCTCCTCCCGGTCGTCGGTCTTGTTGTGCCGGGGGAATTCGTTCCCGGCCGCCAGGTAGGCGGAAACCTCTGCAAGGCGCTGCTTCCACCGGGCGGCGTCAGCGTCCCGCTTGGTCGGGTATGTCCGCCAGCCCGGGATGGCATCCAGGGCGTCGGCGTAGGCGGGGGAGAGTCTGCCGTTGTCGGCTTCCTGACGGCGCCGGACCAGCCACCCGGCCAGGGCAGACTCCCGTTGGGAGCGGCGGTGCACCGGAAGCCGGCCCTCGGCTGTGTAGAAGGCCAGGACCTTCTGCAGGTTCCGCTGGCCGGGCCCGGTGGCGCGTTTGGGGACCGGTGTGGCCGCGGCGCGGTGGGCGGCCCGCAACCCAGGGTCCTGCTTTGCGGCGGTGGCCAGGTGGTAGCGGATCACCGACTGGGCGGTTCCGGACATCGCGGCAATCTTTGTGGCCGGGATGCCTTTCCGGTACATCAGCACCCACTCCGGGTACGGGGTTGGGCGTTTGGCCTGCGTCATCGAACCGGTGGGTTGTTCCTTGGGGGCGCCGTCCGCTTCAGCTCCGCAATCCGCAGCCGCAGGTAGATGATGGCCAGGACCAGGGCGTAGACCGCCAGGACGGCCACGGCGATCATGACGATCGCGTACAGGATGCCCATGATGCCGAAGGCCGGACTCAAAATCATTGCTACCCCCATAGTCTTTGCCCCTAGGCTACGCGAGGGACAAGAGTGATTGCCCCAAGCGCCGGCAGAACACCCCGCGGACACCCGGGGGCAACCTTCGGATGGGACGCTGGCGGCATGGATAATTCCGACCTAATCGATTCCCCCGACGCCGTCATCTCCAGTAGCCAACTCTCATGCGGTGACTGGGTGGAGGCCTACTACCAGGGAAGCCTCGTCCACTACGGCAAGGTCACAGACATCGCGCCCCGTGACGAGCTCTTCTGGATCCAGGATGTCCTCACCGGCAGCCGGCGGCTCCTGGACGCCACCGAGTTCGAGATCCGCAAGGACGGCGCGGCACGGTCTGATTCCCCGTACAGCTGACGGGGTGCCCGCGGGGGTCTGGACAGGCGGGTAGGCTGCACATATCTTCAGACCAGCAAGATTAGCTGCCCTGTGGCCTGTCCCTTGGAGCGCACCGTGAGGGTTTTCGGCCGACGAGAGCATCGTGCCTATCGCTTGCATTTCGATGCGTTCCTTAGCGAAGCCGTCAGCATGGACCCAGGCAGCGATAGGGGCCTGGACCGGGAAGAGTTGTTCGGGCTGTATACGAGCTGGTGCCTTCTCACAGGGCGCGCTCCGCAGCCGGAGACGATTCTTTGGCTTGCCCTGCGCGACAGGGGCATCACCCCGGGCAGGAACACCGTGGCGATGACCGGACCGGCGGCAAGGGATTACATTGTCGCCAGCGCGCCCAGCGTGGCCTGAAGCGGCACCGGCTCCCTCACGTCCCGAGGTATTCCTTGTGGAACTTCGCGTTGATTCCAGCCATACTGTTCTCCCGTCGTCAGAGTTGGATCATCGGCCGCTATGAAGTTCCCAGGCCTGCCGGCCGGACCGATCCTTGGTCCCCAGACTTCGGTGAACAAGTCACAGCTCCCTTTGCTTGTCACGCCTTGTACTTGCCACCCGGCAGGCGGTTATGTCGATAGCGGATCCACCACCCGAGCCGAACCGCGCCGGAAGTTACGGGCCTTGATCGACAGAGTCCGGCACGCCCTGTTCACGTGAAGCCACGTCAGGGGCCGACTTGCCCTGGCGGCTCCGCGGGGGCGGTACGGAACGTCGGCCGCAGCCATGTGCTTGGGCCGGAATCCATCTCGGCTGGCCGGCGGCTGAGAATTGTTCCTGGCAGGGCCGCAGCGGCAGCCGCGGCCGCCTTGCCGACAACGAGAAGCTCGATCCTGTTCAGGAACGGACCCGGATCGTCTTCATACGTGATCATAATCGTCGGGCGTGCCCTTCGGCCGATCAGGGCAACCTGCGCCTGACCGGTCTGAACCGAGCGGACACGCTCCCACGAAATGAACCCGAACTCCACAGGGGTCCGGGTCATGCGGGAAATTCCGATGCCTTGGTCATCGACGACGAGCCCGACGTAGTAACCGGTAACGCGGTCGGAGCTCTGCTTCGGACGCACCGGCAGGAACGGATTCGCGAGGGTGTCGTTCCAGAAGGTCTTGACGATCAACGCATCCGGGTGTTCAGCACGCAGGCGGGCCACGGCGGCGTATTGCGTGGACCTGGAGATCGCCAGGACGGAGCCGGTGATCACTAGGACGATCAGCACGCCCAGCCCTATGGCTCCGAGGGCATCGCTGAGAGTGCCGCCGCTGGCTAGCGAACGACTAATTCTGAAGACCAGGGAGAGGGTGTAAAGGGCGGCACTGACCGCAAGAAAGATGAGCCGTTTACGGCGGTCGCGCATGATTCCCCCAATAGTCCACGACGGTGGTCGGGCCGACGCTACACCGGTAAAACGCCGTCGTCCAGCATCAATCGACGTTGAGTAACACCCCTGGGCCGCCGATTCCCGTCACCGCTGGGACGCCCAGTTCCCTTGAAGCGTGGCCGGGCGCACCGTCGTCGATTCGCAGGGTGTGCAGCCAGAACCCGAGGGTGCGCCCGAAAAAAAGTTACCACGCGGGGGAGCCTGTCAGGACCAGAAGTCGGCGCCCAGGGCGGTGTCCTCCAGCATTTCCCTGGCCTCGGTGACCTTCCCGTCCGAGATGCTGAAGACGACGACCTGCCGTTGGTCCAGGGTCCTGCCGTTGCGCTCGGCGTGGTTGGACTGGATTCCGACCGTGTACCTGTCACCCGGGGCCACGTCCTCCAGGGTGACCTTGAGGGAGCCGGTCGCCCGCGAGGCGAGTTCACCGAAGTACGCCAGGACGGCGTCCGGGCCCTTCTTGTCGCCTGCTAGTTCTCCCGTTCCGGCCGCATGCCACACGATGTCGTCGGCGAACAGTTCCCTGAGCGTATCCATGTCGCCTGCAATGAATGCTTCGTAGCCGCGGCGCACCAGTGCCGCATCTTCCTGTGATCCCATTTCCCACACCTCTGTCATCCTCGTCGGGATCTCGCGAGGAAAGATTAGGCCCGGGCCGCGGGCCTGTCGAGGGGGACAGGCCCCCTATAAATCCCCTGATTCCTGGCTTGCCTCAGGGGTCTTGTTTACCGACCTCAATCCGAAAGCTAACGAGTGACTTGAAGCGATAGATCGTCCTGCACCCCTTCAGCGACCACGCGCGGAGTCCGCGATCCGCTGCGCGGCTTGCTCTGGTGTGATTCCGGTGGTGTCAATGACCTCCGCGTCATTGTGCAGCCAGGTACGGGCTGCCTCGGCGTAAGGCTCCAGATAAGCGAAGCGGAACGTCGAGGGGCCGAGAACTTTGTCGTTCTGTATGCGGTCGCGCAGCGTCTCTTGGTCAGCGTGGAGCACGAAATGCCGGATCGGTATGCCGTGCTTAGTGAGACCGTCGCTGATTTCCCGCCAGAAGCTCTCGACCAGGACTGTCATCGGCATCACAAGTGTTCCTCCGGTGAATTCATGCACGCGCCGGGCAGTTTCTATGACAAGCGGGCGCCACGGGTCCCAGTGCTGAAAGTTGTCCGTTACGGGGAGCCCCGGTTTGATGTCCATGAGCACCTCGCCGACCTTCTCGGCGTCGAGGACCTGCGAATTGGGCAGAAGTTGCTGCACGAGTGCACTCGTCGTGGTCTTTCCCACTCCATGGGTGCCATTGAGTCAAACGATCATGGAGCGAACTCTAACGCCACAAGATGTCCTTGTGGTGATGTCCGCTCTCCTGCGAGGGGCGGGGTCAGGTTGCTCCCGACGCCGCACCTGGGCGCAGCCGGGGCTTTCGAACTTTGGCCGCAGCGCGCTGCGGGGCGCTGAGAAACCATGCCAAGACTGCGAGGCTGGCAGCGCTGATGACCAGATGGACGACGACCACCGAGAGGTCGGTCCGAATGCCCCCGGAGAGGTTGTCGGCGACGGCTGCGACAGCGAAAACCACCCCGCCGAGTGCGGAGACCAGGAGCACGCCGGGAGCTGCCGTGTAGCCGAAGGAGCGCCTGGCCCACAGCATGATCCCGCCCATGATCAGTACCGGGGTATCCGAAAGGTCTTGATGCGCTACAGTCCCCGGCCTCTGGTGGGCTTTTTGATCGAGCCTGCGCGTACGTCTCAAAAAGCTATTGTTGGCAAGGCGGTAGTTCTGTCGAGCTACTGCTTCACCACTCGACGTTGAAGGACTGAATGGCAGCGTTAATCACGGCGGCAGGGCTCTCAAGCAGATCAACTGGCCGGGCACCGTCCAGATAGCCGGTGGCGGAGACCATCCAGAGAGCCAGGCTGGTTCCACTGCGGCCGGCGCCTCGAGCAACCTTCATCAGGTCGTGCATCACGGGACGGATTGCGTGCCTCTGTCGGTCTACCTGGAAGCCTGGGTACCTGAGGCCTTCGGGTCGTTCGACGGCTAGGAGTCTGCCGGCAGCCATCTCGTCTAAAGCGAACTGTGGGCCCGCGGATGGCTCGGCTGCAGCTGCAGAGAGTTCGGCCTCCGTGAGTAGCCCGAACTCCGCCGCCATCTCCCGCCAAGCATTCTCAGTTGCCTTTAGCGCGCGGGCGTACTGGGGAGAAGAGTCGTCACCCATGACGACCTTCACGCACTGATGTGCGAACTTCTTCTGCGGAGAAAGCGGCACCTCGGCTCAGGTCTTCAAGCCCCTCGCTGATAGCCCCGAGAAGTTCGCTGTCCGAAAGCACCGCAGCGGTCTCGGAGCTGGAGTCGTAGCTTTCCATCCCTGAAGGGGTTGCCATAGGAAATTCTTGCAGACTCGCCAGAGGTTTGGACCGCGTAACGTGATGTTGTGAAGGATATGGACTGAGCAGGGAGTGTCGGTGGGGCCAGGAAACGAGGCTTACGAGCGGTCGGTCGCTGCCCAAAGACGGTGGCAGGCCGAGGTCGCGAAGGGGACACTCAGCATCCAGGAAGTGGCGGCGCTCCTGGACCCGGGACAGCCTGACCCGGCCCGCGTCGCTCAACTCGCTGAAGCTGGGGAGCTGCTCGGCGTCCTGCATGAAGGCGTCCTCAAATTCCCCAAGTACCAGTTCAGCGGGGCCGACATCCGTGAAGCTATCCCCCAGCTTATGGCACTGGCTAAGCGCGGTGGGATCCCACCATGGGATGTGGCCTACTGGATGATTTCGCCCAGCAGTCTCTTTGCCGCCCAGGACCGCCCGATGGACCACTTGGACGACCCCGACGAGCTGCTAACTGCTGCGCGGTACGAGTTCGAGACGATTTGGTAGCTGCCAACAGGTTCACTGGGCAGCGAGGAATTGTTCAACCCGCCGGATTTCCTCGTCGGTGAGACCTTCGTAGCAGTCGGGCTGAATTAACAGGAGATCCTTCAGCAGTGGATAGGCCGCCCTCAGTTCTTCCCCGTAGGCCACGGAGAAAGAATCGTCATCGATCCAGGCAACCCGGAAGGGAGACGTCTGCTGCTCGAGGAGTTCGCCGAGCACGGGCTTCTTCCATGAAAGTCGGGAGCGGTTCCAGAAGAAGATCTCACCGGGTTCGGGGGAGTACAGGACAGGGAGCTGAGGCAGGCCGACCTGGTCGAGCCACTTCGTCTTCCAGCCCCAGGAGGACAACCATTGCACGTCGGCTTCGGATGCAGCCCACCGCTTGACCGCCTCGACCACTGCTGGCCTGAACGCCACTTTTGCCGGAACCCGCGGTGGAACAGCGATGGCTGTCGTGAGCTGGTCGTGCGCCGGGGTGACTTTGCGGTGCGGCAGCGGGAAGACGGTGCCGTCGACGTCGAGAAGAAGAAACGTGCGGGTCATGCCTCTCCTTAGCTGCGGGCCTGAGCTGCTGGCGGTACTGGCGGATGCCCAGTTCCAGTTCGTGGTTGAACCGATCCGAACTGGGCGCGGGCCGTAGCTTTCGAATCACGTCCAGGTCGATGATGGCGTGACTACCCCCGTTCAGCGACGCTGAGGGCATCTGCCAATGGGGTAGGGACCGATGTACATCATCTCATCCATGGCCTGGTCCACGGTGCGGGGACCTGGTTCTCTGTAGCAGGACTGGTCCTTTGGCAGGAAGATAGAAAAGACGGGTGCGGTGGCTGCCTGATCAGGCGGATGAGCGACCCTAGTTGCTCTATATACCCGGTTGCGAATGGGCCGGCATTGGGCAGCGGCGGACCCTTCACCCGCCCCAAGCAGAATCTCACTCTGTAGACTCAAAGTATGGACGTCGACGGCAGTCGAAGTACCCCCGAGGGTTTGTCTGTGGCTGAACAAAACTTCTGGGAACGCCACTCAGGGATCAATGCGACACAACAGGACGTAGCCAAAGCGCGCGACTCCGACACGGCCGCGCGGGCAGACATGGTTGCTTCAGTCTGGACGGCTGAGCAGGTCGCCGAGCATTTGAACGTACCCGTTTCGACGGTTCTGCTAGACACTGCAGAGGGGAAGCTGTATTCCTACTCCGACGAAGGCGGGAGAAACTTTCCTGAATGGCAGTTCACCGCGACTGGCCAGTCCGTGATTCCTTCACTGGACTCTGTCCTTACTGCACTGCCAGTGGATCTTCACCCGCAGTCGGTGACCGGCTTCTTCGTGACAAGACAACCGGACCTGATCTTACGAGGGATCGCCGTCTCTGCGAAGGAATGGCTTGAGGCGGGAATGCCCGTTGACGCGGTTGTCCATATGGCGGCCGGTCTGAAATGTCAGAGTTGATACATCGCGGGAATAGGTCCATGGCTACTGGCCCGTCAGAGCCGCATAGCTGCCTTGGGTGTGCGGCCGAAGATGCAGGCCGTTGAAGGCGGCTGCATTCCGCATCCGCGGCGATAACGCCAGCAATGCCCAATGTTGGTACGGACGTGCAAGTTTCTTGTTTAGCTCTTAGCCGGGTCTTTTGTGACGCGGGCCAGTTTGTCGGGACGAAACTTGCGGCGGTGAAGATCCGCCTCCAAGGCTCTTGTGCGCCGGGGGTCTGCCAATTCAAGGTTCCCAAGGGTCCAGGGCAGCGATACGGACCACCGGCGAGGTTTGTCTGAGGGTGACGATGTGGTCGTCTCGGACTTGGATCCAGTAGCGGGCGCGTGCTCCGACTGAGCACGACTCCAACATGAGTAGCTCCAGAGGCTCCCCGTCGCGACGCAGTTGTGCAAACCCGACGTCCAGATACTCAATGACGGGCGCGGTAGCGGCCATGATTCGCTTCACTGTCCTGGCGGTCAGGTCCAACTCATACTGGCTTCCTGTCGCCGTGGTCACGACGTAGCGGCCTTCGTCGTCATTGCGTAGCTCCTGCAACATAATGAGACTGTAGCCGCGGGGTGTGACAGGATTCCCAGTGCTCGTCGGCGCCCCCGAGTCAGAACTTGGATGCGTAACCGCGTGCTTCTGTGTGCTCGTCGGAGGCCGTGCCTAATGTGCAGTGTCTCGGCCCATTGGACGGCGTCCTCCTTTGACGGGTGCGTTTGACGAAATCCACTAGGCCTCTGGGCATTCCCCCTTTTCTCGAACCTCACTCAGCCTTCAGGTTGAGCCTATTCTTATGCTATGAATCCTGGTGGGGCTCAGACGATAAACATAGCGATGGGCCCGGAGCAGGCTCCCTGGTGGCAGATTGTTGCAGTGTGCGCGCCATTGGTACTCATCTCGGTCGCCGTATTCGTAGTCACTGCCTTCTTCATACGGGGGAGGGATCAGACGGGATTACGCAGTGGAGCTGACTGGGACCAAATAAGGTGGGCTCTCGATGCGTCTGTGTCAGAAGATCCTCAGCGAGCCAAGATGGGCCGTCAGGCACTTGCTGCTCTGGCCCAACTGCCATTGAAAAGCGATGATCGCGCGATAATAGCGGCAGCATCCTCCCTGCTTCCCCCGCCCTTTGAAGAGGAAAGTCGCGCTCCGGTGGAAAAGCCGGAGTGACGCAGCAGAAGCAGGAGGCCCAGTTAATGCTATCGCCGGCGGGGTCTACAGTTTCGATCGCAACACTTCCGGACAACCGCAGGGGTGTTGACAGCTGCTTCTCTGAGCGGATTTTGGCGCTTCAGTAGTGGCTCCCTTCACATCACACCTAGCAGCTATATGCAGCGAGGAAGGCATATTAAGGACAGCATCGGCGTGGGGCGATGAGACCGCCAGTTCGATGAGCCTGCCAGGGTAGCCGCACCCATTTGGCGTGGGCGTGCGGGGTCAAGTAATCGGATTGCGCGCCCTGGTGGCGGTCTTGGTAGCTGCCTTCGGTTTCGTGCTTGAGGGAGGATCGGGTGGCGATGGGTTGCTCTTGTCGTTGTATTCGATCTCCCCAGCTTTCGCCAATTCGAGTTCCGCGGCAATCGCCTCCCTCATGAGGTTTAGCGCCTCGCGGCGCTTCAGTGCGGCTTCGATTTTTTGGTCTGCCGCGATTTGTTCGGGCGAGCGGGTTTCGTTGACTTCTAGTAGCGCCGGAATGACCAGGCCGAGAAGTCGTTCGGCGTCCGCAATGTCCTCGAGTCGCATCAGGGCTTCGCCCCGAAGGACCTTGGCCATCCGGTCATAGCTGACTCCGGCGAGCTTTGCATAGCTGCGGACGTTGTATCTCATGCCCCGCAGCGTGCCTGTAATTTTCACAGCAAGGGCGTGTTGCAGACGGGCGGTCGCGATCCTCTTTTTTTCCGTTTCCGTTCTGCCTTCGAGCCAAGAAATCCGCGCTACCTTGCCGAAGTAGGGCCGGTCCGGAGGGACTGCCATAAGTCGGGGCTGGAAACGGGGTGCACTCATGGCCTGATTTTAGGCCCACACCCCGGACATAAGCGTGGTCGCGGTCCTCTAGTTTTATGCCACGCCTTGTCCGGAACTTTGTGGGTGATTTTGCCCCTCTGAGCGTCGAGAGTCAGCCCTTAGGGCCCTTGACAGGCCCTTAGGTCGGCGTAGATTTTAATTGAGACGCAAATTGAAAAGTGGGCCCGACGAGACGACGAGTTTCTGGCAGTTTCGCAAAGCCGTGCTTGGAAGCGTCGCTGGAGTCCAGGCGTTCTGGGGACAGGACGTGGGGCCGCGTCGGCTGGGTAATCTCCGCCCAAGCCAAGTCGATGCCGATATTCTGGGTGGATCGAGATCAAGGGCAGCGGCGAGACGCCGAAGTTGCACATGCCAGATGAGACTCTAAGCGTGGTTTTGAGCGGGAACCTGGGCAACCGGAAACGGGACTTGTTGGACTGCATGCATTTGAGTGACCAGTCTTCGTCGGGGCCATCCCCAGTGCCACTGCTCGTGGTGGGCAAGTTTGTCCCCCGCAAACGGATGCCGCTCTCGATGCTTCCTCCCCTGCCACAGAGGATCTGCAAGTTGCGTGCCTTCCTGCCTGGAAGTGAAGCGCAGATCAGCTCGCTGACCTCTGCCGTGAGGGTCAAAACGTCAGCGGACAGCCCGGGATGGCGAGCTTGACGGTCATGATCGATAAATCTAATCGATCGATAGCGGCAACGAGCGTGCAAGCAGGGGATGCGAGACCGGACATCCCGAACCTCATCGCCCAGGCCTTGGCGCCACCAGGGACCAGACCCGTTGGGAAACTGTTACGGCTCAGGGAATTGCAGCGGATGAACTTTTCCTGGCCCGCACTCCTCAATGACGCGGCGCACGCCGCTGCTGCTTCCCGGCGTCCCCCCATCCGGCCGTTGAGGGTCCTGATCGAAGACGATGACCCCTCTCCTGCGGTCGAGTCCGCTTGCCGAGAACTCGGTGTCTCCCTCGTCAACACCCCGACGACACTGTTGGCCAATGCGATGGTCGAACGCGTCTTCGTCACCATCCGAAAACAATTCATCGACAAGTTACCAGGGCAGTCTCGGAGCGGTCACAGAGGCGCGGGCGCCGGTGAAGAGGACCTCATCCTGATGGATGATCTAGCAGTTGTTTTTGACCGCTGGGTTGTCCAGATATGGCCGTACGTCCGGGGAGATTACTAGGAAAAGCAGTGACTTCTCCACGTGAGCAGCAGAAGGTTGAGGCGGTCCCTACGGGGGCGTTGGTGGCGCAGCACACCTCCAGCGGCCCTGAACTGGAGAAGAGGTTCAGAAAATGAGGAGGCGGTCATGCTCGCCGGTGCATTTCGAGTGGTTTTGAGCCGCAATAAGAGTGATCCATTTAGGGATTTCAACAATAAAACTGGTTATAACGTTCTTCTGTGGCGGGAAAATGCGAAGAGCGGTCGGGGTGTTGTTCTCGACCGGAAAATCCGCGACTTCGACCCTTCTGGCTTCCCTTTGAGCCGAAGAGGATATAACTTCCCGCACCGGCGCAACTATGAAGGGTTTTACCCGTTCATCTCCGCTGGGGACTTCGTTTGGTACGAGTCATTGGAGGAGTTGAGATGTCTCGTGCTCCTGGAACACACAGAGAAACTGCTCTTCATCACCTCTCAACCCTTCTGTTTGTCGTTCAAGGACAACACGCGGCACTATCCTGACCTCTTCGTTCTAGGAGCTGACGGGCGCAGGACCGTGTATGACGTCAAGCCGATGGATGCTATCGACACAGACACACGGCACGTATTCGCGAAGACGAGTGATGAGTGTGAGCGGCAGGGTTGGCGGCACGTTGTCCTCCATGCAATAGCCGGATGGCACTGGACGAATCTTGAATGGCTTGCTGGCTTCCGCGCGGAAGACATGCATCCGACGCAAATTGAGGAGAAAAGCCTTCTCGAATACTTACGGACCCCGCACACAGTGGCCGAGACAGCCAGACGGCTTGATGGCGGCCAGCCTTCGTTTCGGATGCCGGCCATTTATCACATGATGTTTCGCCAGGCCTTGAGCTACGACCACTCCGGACCTCTGAGTCTGGACTCAACTATTTGGACGGGAGGCACACATGCAATCTGCAATCGGGCCGGGTGACGTCGTCACCGTTGCCGGGACGCGGTGGGAAATTGTCGCGTTCCATGACAACGTCTTTTCCATGAGGGACGTCAAAACCGGCGAAGTGACAGTCATGTCGTACTCCGAGATTTGCCGGGAATTGGATACACCTCCCACCTTCGATCGTCGTATTCCCGAGACTGGGAAGCTTGACGTGGCCAGCAAGTCTGAACGGCAAAGGCTGGAGGAATGGATCCCCAGGGTCGAGGAAATAATCGATGGGAAACCAGGGGGCGCCGAGGGTTACCGGCCCGGCTATAACCCTGAACTGACAACCCAGGGCCAGAGGGTTGACCTGATGGTTAGGCAACTTAAGGATGCAGGGATCGGCATCGGAAAACGTACTCTCGAGCGTTACGTGGCAGCGTACAAGGACTCGGGCCCGGCCGGCCTCGTCGATATGCGCACCACGCGAAACCACCATCCGCTGGACGGCATCCACTCAGCAGTGCTCGGCTGCATCGATGCCATGATCGAGGACCGGCTGTACAAGGCGAGCATCCCCTGGAAAGTCCAGGCGACCAACGTGATCCTGATGATCAAGGAACAATTTCCTGACAGGGAATTCCCCATCCCGGGACGTGACAGACTGATCGCTGCCATCAAGGAGAAAACGAAAGGCAGCGAACCCAACGGCCCAGCCAAACGCCGCAGGACCGCAAGTAACGCTCCCGACTGGACGTTCCACGGGATGTCAGCCATCATGCCCGGCAGTGAAGTGCAGATCGACAGTTCAAGGTACGACGTGCGCGCACGCAAGCCCGACGGTAAGCCGGGCTCATTCACCCTCACCGTCATGATGGACAAATGCACGCACACGGCCATGGCACTGAGCGTCCAGGACTCCGGGCAGGGTGCGGCGCACGCGTACCTCCTTGCGCAGGCCCTGTCACCAGCCGAAAGGCGGCCAGGCAGTGACGAACTGTTCAACCCCTGGGTCCTGAAGGGCAAGCAGCTCCCGTGGGCGTCGCTGCTGGACCTCCAGGAAGTAGCGAAATGGGAAACCCGTCGGCCGGTCATACGCATCTTCCGCATCGTCACCGATAACGGAAAGGATTTCACCAGCAAAGTCTTCGATTCCGCCTGCCGGCAACTCGGCATCATCATCACCCGCTCATCCACGCGCTCACCCACCGACAAGGCGATGATCGAACGGTTCTTCGACACCCTCCTGGACCAGTTCATCGCCTACCTGCCGGGCAACACCGGCGGTGGCGTCGATAGGCGCGGCAAAAACCCGGATGCAGAGGAGTTGCTGGACATCGAGGACCTGGTCATCCTGCTCGACAGGTGGATCGTCCAGTATTGGCAGAACCAGCCTTTGGACGCCTTACGGGACCCCCTTGCACCGTCGGCCAAACCGGTCAGCCCCAACGTGATGTACGCGAGCATGTTCCCATTCGTTGGATATGTACCGCTCGCTTTGGCCGAGGCCGACTATATCTCTCTCATGCCGGTCGAGCACCGCACTCTGCAGAGTGACGGCATCGAATTCCATCGCCGCCAGTACGACTCCGACGAACTCCATCTGTTAAGGATGCACACGTCAGGGGACTCGAAGCTTGGCAAGAATGGCGGTGAATGGGAAATCCACTACCGGCCTACAGATCCCCGCACAATATGGGTCTACGTTCCGCACGAGGACCGCTACATCCCCTGCTACATGAAAGAAACCCGGTTCGACAATCCGCACCTATCCGGCGTATGGACGATTGCCCATGAATTCGTCGAAAACGGCTACGTCATCCCCAGCGAGGAAGCGGCTGAGGTATCTGCCTCTTTCATCAAGAGGGAAGTGGCGAGGATCAGGCTTGCGGAAAAGCGCAAAAAGGCCGCGGAGTTGGCGGAACACTTGGCGGAACTGCAGGGCATGGGCGGCCCGGCAACCCGCACCACCCTGTCCGAAGGGTCAGCGGTTGGCGAGGACTGGGACAACGTTCCTGACTATCCCATGACGGCACCTGGCGTGGAACGCCCCTCACCGGAAAGCGACCTAGATGGAGAGATTTGATTTTCGCGGCAACCAAGGCCTGGTGGTCACCCACTGGTCCGGCTACCTGCAGTTTCTGCTCCAGCGCGGGGAGAAGTTCCGGCTCGTCCCCATGGCGGAACTGCTGAACATGACTCCGTCGGAAAGGACAGCATATGACCTCGCACGGTTGGACTTTCTGTCGGACAGGGTGACCGTCGAAAACGAGACAGTAGTCAACATCAGGACGACACTCGAAACCGTCATGCACCTCAACCATGGAAAGCCCAGGGGCGGTTATGGCGTCTTCGTCTCGGCCCCGTCAGGCCGTGGGAAAACGACCGCCGTTCACCTCGTATTAGGCGAGGTACTCGCGGCCTACCGCGACGTGAATCCGAGTTCCCTTGACAACATCCGCAGCTGTCCGGTCGCGTACATCTGTGTCCCGGACAGCGGGACCCCCAAAAGCATTTACATGGAAATCGCCGACTACCTGGGCATCGCCTACAAACCGCACGACAGCGACCCAATCCTACGGACCGTAGTGCTCGCCGGTATCGCCGGATCCGGCATCGAGGTCTTCGCTATCGACGAAGTTCAGAATCTGGAAAACGGCGGATCCTATTCCAGAAGGGCCGCCGATGCCATCCGACGACTGGCCGACGACACGACAGCCACGTTTCTTTTAGCCGGCATCAACCTGGAAGTCACCAACCTCACGCGTGGCGCGAGGGGGATGCAAATCTCCAACCGATTCATCAGGGCCGATGTGGCCGAATACAGCCCTGAATCCGAGAATTGGATGTCAAGGTGGCAAGGACTCGTCACGGAGATGGCGAACGCCCTGCCGCTTTACGCCACGCGGCCCGAAACCTTGAAGCCTTTCGCAGGACCGCTGCATAGCATGACGGGAGGAAGCGTCCAAGCGCTCAACCTCATGTTGACCCAGGTCGCCCGTGAATTGATTGAGATGGCGGATCCGCGCCGCGAGACCGTCACACTCGAGCACCTCCGGGCGGCCCGAGTGAATATGGCAACTGAAGCTCATATTAGGGCGCAGTTGGGCAGAACTAAGACGAAGGCAGACAAGAGCGCAAGCACGAGAGCCTACAGAACCAAAAAGCCGGGCCCACGTGCTGACGAAAACTAGAGGGCCTTTAGCACCAGGACTGGCACCCCGCCACATTGCCGGAGAGACCCTCATCAGCTTCGCCGGGAGAACAGGAAGACGCCTTGGAATGGAAACACAGTACCTCTGGGGTGTGGCTGCCGCAGGAGTCCGGCGTACCAATTCAGGCAAAGCGACCTATGAAGAGACCGCACAGGAACTCTACGGTCTGTGCCGGCGAATGGCCGCGCTTGGCCCCCAAGAGCTCACATTGAAGAGCTCCACGCGCACCCGCGGAGCCGTCGCACCCCTTTCCTGGCATGCCTGTCAGAAATGCGCTGCGGGAGACATCGTGGAACTCGAACCGGCGGAACGACCACTAGTCTGCCGGAAACACCAATCGTGGATCGGGCCCAGCGCCGCACCCAAAAGACAGCTACCCGGCCGCCCGGCGTTGCCGGCCTCGTATCATAGCCAATTTGTTTGCCATGCTGTGCTTGACGCTGCTGTCCGCCTTGAAGAACTCATCGCTTCGGGCCGAACCATCTGGCGCATTGTGAACGAAGTTTTCTCCCGCATCTCATCTGCGAAGCGGTGCCGGTACCGCGGCGCACCCGCACCCAGCGACCTTCCGTTGGCAGTGGCGTTGGTCGAGGTCCTGACTGACGACGGCCTGCACCAACAACTGGTAGATAGCGAGGTCACCTTCCGTCAGGGGTACCAGATACTCGCTGAGGTCATTGCCCGTAAAGTACCCCGGGTAAGTTGGGCGGTTATTGACCAGGCATGGCTGTTGCTACGTCCGGCCTTCGTTTGGTATCGGACCACCCAACTCGGGGACAAGGGAACCGGAAGCTTCGAGCCGCTTCTAGGAACGGGCCTGGAGGGGAGGACGGCGAATTATCCGCTGGAGCCTATGTGGCGGTATCTGGACTGCCTGAGGACCAGCAATAGAAGCGACGACCAGTGGTGGAATGACCGCTTTGCCGTACCGCTTGCTGATCCAAAAGCAGAAAAACTGCTAATCTGCACACGCGGCCATGTGCAAAGCTGGCGCAAGGCCAAGGCACGCCGCGCAGGCGACGATGGATTCCACTGTTCCATCTGCAGCGGCCAAAGGATCGTTCCGGGATACAACTCTCTCGGAGACGTCATGCCACAGTTTGCCCTCGAATGGGACCAGGACGCCAACGGAGATATGACCCCGTACATGATCGGACCCGGCTACAACGGCAAAGTGGGATGGAAAGATCAACTCGGACACCACTACCAAGCCTACGTGACCAACCGGACCATCCATGGGACCGGGTGCCGATTCTGCGCGGCCAGGGGCGTTCTGGCTGGCTACAACGACCTGGCCACGACTCACCCCGAGCTGGCGGCCATGTGGGACTACGAGGCCAACGGCAACCTGAAACCGACCGCTGTTTCTGCAGGAAATGCCACCACCGTCATACACCTTCGATGTCCAAATGGACACAGATTTAGCCGGAAACCGGCGAAACTGATCCAAGCCGGCGGAAGCTGCCAGGAATGCAACGGCAAGAATCTAATTCCCGGGACCAATGACCTCTCAACTGTCCGCCCCGATGTTGCCGCCTGGTGGGACTGGGCAAAGAATGAACCATTGACGCCGGACAAGATAAAGCCTGGGTCCGAGAACACGGTGTGGTGGGTCTGCCCCCGCGGACACGCATTTCCGAGCACTCCTGCATACATGTGCAGCCAAGAGAAAATAAGCTGCCCTGTGGAATCAGGACGACGCTTGGTTCAGGGCGTGAGTGACCTCGCTACCAAAGAACCTGAACTCATCAAGGACTGGGACCATGAAAAAAATGGGTGCGGTCCCGAAACTCTGGTCCCTGGCGCGGGCAAGTGGGCATGGACGTGCAAATACGGCTACACACAGCTCCGTAGTGTGGTCAACCGACGGAGGGCAGGAGGCTGCACCGAGTGTTCGCCGGCCGACCGTGTAGCCGCAGGGCAAAGAAAGAATACCCGCGGGCGTCAAGGGTGGGACAAGCGCATCGCTGCTCAAAAGTCGCGGCTTGCAAACACAGAATAGCGGAGTCGGACACTTGGCGCGCCAAAAGCGACTGATGCCCGAAGATCCTGGGCTCCTCCAGAACTATAAGGCGGCCGCCACCGCACCTTAACTGATAACCCAGACACTCCTGGACCTCGCCCAGAGCCTGAAGGCCCGCAGGAGCGGGCTGCTGCCAAAGTAGCCCCGGGAGCTGTTCTGCGCCTGCTTCTGCGGCGTCTCGTTCACCAGCTCGCCGCGCACCTTCAACCAAGTGTCCCTTGGCGTCCAGCTCCTCGCCTCCAAACGGCAGTTAGCCTGCTGGATGATCTCTTCCCAAGTAGCCAGGACAGGCTCCTTCACCTCCTGCCCGGGGCCGACCTCGGCGGCTGGATTCAGCAGCGCATCATCGCCGGAGGGCTGCAGCCGGGTTTCACCCCCGTCCTTGAGCGCATACTTGGCCAGCACAGCCCGGGAGGCCCAGGGCCACCTTCAAGTCGTTCACGCTGAGAACCGGAAGCAGGAGCTTGTCGACCGAGCGCTTCTCCAGATGCGTGTCGGTGTAGTCGTAAATCTGGGAGAGGAAGTCGAAGGCGCGGACGAAGGAGCCGAGTCCTTCCGGACCAGCTCCAGCTCGTCCTGGGGACATATGTCGCCGTCGGCCACGGCTTAGTTGTTGTAGCCGGTGTTAGAGCGGGACTTTGCCGGACTACCAGCTGGACAGCGTCATACGAGCAGTTCGACGTCTTCTGCGCGCGATTTCCCGTTCTCTTCCGTACTGTGCCGAAACTGGACCTGCATTCCCTCGACTAAGCTCGAGAAGTAGATTCCTCCGACAAGACCCGTCTTGTGAAAATAGATGCTCTCTTTTGAGCTTTCGTCTTCAATAAACCCGAAGCCACCCTTCAGCCGCCGAATGACCCCTCGTCGCCTGTCCGCAGAATCAGAGTCTGCGCGGGCGGAACTCTCGGCATCGACTGCATTGATGGATCTAACCAGCCTGCGTAGAGCGTACGAGTCGTGTGCAACCAGTTGTTTGAGGACTGCGTTCCTGAGGTACTGCCAACGGTCAGAGGCTTTTAATTGCCCCATGCGATCTGCAAGTTTGTCGTAAAACTCAGCAGCGGCATCCACTTCATTGCCTAGCCTTTCGGCCGTTGCGAGATACCTAACTGCGGCCGATGCGGCGTCACACGCGGCATCGCGAATCTTGGTATCGGCGATTCCTCGGTTGATTTCATCGGAGGCGAGCCCATAAGCGCAGATGGCGTCAAACGCTGCTTGGACAGGATTGCGGTCCTCGGCCAAGGCCGCTTCCGCGCGCCGGCAATAAGCGTCCGTGAGGGCGGTGACAGCGATCAGGCGGATTTGGCCTTCAGCCGATTTCACGGCATGTTCCAGAAAGTCGATGCCCTCGTCATATTGCTTCTGCCAGACCAAGGTGGAGCCTAGGCTGGCAGCGGTGTCCGGAATATGCAGGACATCGTGTGCGTGTCGCGCGTACGGCAGCGCGGCGTCACTGTCCTTCATATTCCTCGCGAGATGCCCTGCGAGAAAGTGTGAGACGATCGCCCGGTGTTCCGGCAATGACGTGAGGTCGTAGGCGGCGACGTAACTTTCACGTGCGGCTAATTTGTTGCCCGTCTTAGCATGAACGAAGCCTTCGACTCGATGAACTTCCCAAAATTCCGGATTGAGCCTCTTCGCTTCTTCGATCAATCTGAACGATTCATCGAATGATCCCTTCCGGGATTCGCTGAGGGCACGTCGTAGGAAGTGAGCAGACGGAGCATCGGTTTCCACGCGGACTCGGACCGTATTCGGGCCGAGTTTCCTGGTCGTCTCGTCATTTACCCGGACTTCTTCGTCTCGTAGGAATTTCGACTCATTTTGTTGTACCAGCCCCCTTACAGGGTGGTCGCGCGGGACCATCGAGCCGGCGAACCTTCGGGCCGTTTCAGTAAGTTCGATTAGCGTCACCATGGAGCTGTCGCCGACAACTTGGGACTTGACCAAGGAACCTCGAGAAAGCTCCTTGAGAGCTGTATTTACTCCGTCGACACTGAGCTCTAGCAGTAGTACGAGGTCGTCCGGGGTCACGGGACGTTTGAGGGCCTCCATCGCAATGAACGCGTTGACCGCACCGTCCGACAGGTTGTCGTACACGGAGCGAACGCAGTAGTCCAGCAACTGGTCTTGGTGTCGTATCGTATCCAACGGCTGATTTCCGGCCTCCGTTGCCAAAATGAACCACCTTATGGCCAAAGGAGAGCATCGAAGTTGACGGACGATGTTGACCCGAGCCTCAGAACTGATGTGAGACAAGGAACCGACACTACGGAATTTGATGAGTTGGTTGAGCAGGCGCAGAGCCGCTTGTTCAGAAAGCGGCCCGACTGGAACCCTTCGCTCCAGTTGCCCTATGCCTTCTCGGCTGGTAACCAAGTATGAAACTTGGTCCGGTAGTCCTTCGTAGAGTTTGATGAAATCATCGCCGCTTATCGTTTCTAAGTTGTCGATGACGATTAGCGGTGTGAAGCCCTCAAGAGTCGCGCTCAGCTCCGCAATCCCGCCGGCGAAGTCGTTCTTGACTGCCAAGCCCAGCTGCTCCGTGATACCCACCAGCGAGGCAGCGGCGTTGTTTAGGGTCTGCACTCCGGCCCCTGTTAGCCGCTCGGTTTTGAGCGATGCCCAAAGGATGAGATCAAAGGGCTCGTCGGGATCGTCGAGTAGACTGTACGCCACCTCGACTGCAAGCGCGGTCTTCCCGATTCCCCCCTCGCCACAAAGAGTAATTACTGAATCCCGTTTGCGCTTCAGGTCGCTGCAAATTTTGGTTACTTCAGCGTCCCTACCGAGGAGGCCCGTCTCGTCGTACTCAGACTGAGGAAGATTGTGACGAATCTTGTCCTCAAGCGGCTTGAGTGCGTCTGCCGGAAGCCATGATGCATCTGCCTTTATCGCATCAATGATGCGGGCGGTTCGCTTCCAGTATCGATGGCTGAACTTAACCAATGAGGAAAGTATTTGCTCGCGGTCGCCTGGAGCCAGCGGCCTACTGTGCATGACCCTATGCCGAATGGGAACGACGACTTCCAGCTCATTCGTTAACTCGCGGGTATCCCGGGCCACGTCGGACGGGAGGAGTCCCCGATGGGAGTTGAGGAGGTCATAGGCTGGGCGAAGATCGAGATATTCGACGAGTTCGTTGTCGTGTCCTGCGGGGTCTGCATCGCGTCTTGCCACAAGATCGGCGAGGGATGTGCCAAATATTTCGCTCTCTTCAAGATCGGGCACCACGTAACGTGTGAGCAGCTCCCTCACATCACGCTCAAATGCATCGACCAGAGCATATATTTGCTGCGAGCTCATTCAATACTCCTTCGGAGGCACTTTTGATCTGCCCCGCAGCTCTGCGGGGACAGGCCTATTGGAGGCCCGAGCCTACTTGTCTTTTACTTTGCTTTCGTCTTTCGTGTCAGTTCACGAAGAGTCTAAGCTGATTTTGTCAATCTGACTTGAGCCCACTTTCGTGGAAAATCGTAGCTTGGTCGGGACCCACCTTTAACTAGGCTGCGGAGGCGATGGCAGCCTGGTTGGAGTCCAATCAGGCAGTCGCACTGGTGGATTTGGGGTTGAGTATGATCCGTGCTGCCGTTAGGTGCTAAGGGTGTCTACACTGAGAACGAGGCGGTGCTCTTACCTCTTGTTCTGCCGCAGGAGCAGCCTGACCTCGCGTTCCTAGCATTCCTCCAGTACCGTAATTTCAATCGAACAGCTTTCGCCGTCCTTCTTGAAAACCGAATTATCCTGTCTGAGCCCACGGGATTTTCGGAAGAAAAACGGCTCCGCTGTCATACCGTTCGACTCAAGCAAGGGCCTTGAATTCTCTGATTCCTTACCTAGTCCGTCTTTTGGAGCGAATCCGGAAATGTCGATCGCCGCAGACCGGCTTTGGAATATTGCGATTCCTCCTAAGGGATGGCCTCTGGCTGTCGCCGTTCGGGACAAGATCATGATTGCCCTTCCAGCAGGCAGGACAAGCTTGAGGCGTCGATTGCATCCTTCCGGCTCAATTTTGGGGATGGACGTGGCTGGCGAAGCGGTAGACGCCGTCGTTCATTCTGAAGGGAGCGACTATCTGCACCGCCAGTTCCTCATGTTGAGGAGGTCTGCTGGAACGAGCCGGACTGAAAAGCCGAATGTTTCCCTGGAACCCGCTTCAGATCAAATCGTCTGCGGTGGGGTTCTCTTTGTCTGGAATAGGCTCAAGTTGCGCGGAAGCTCACATCGCGCCTAGTGATCTCCATCGATTTCAGGTAACGTCCGCTTCGGTGACAGGCATAAAGGGGGGCAAGGCACTACGATTTCGCCAACTAGCACGGGCAGGTCTGAAGAATGATTGAGAGCATTGCTCGCGGAATCTCGCGGTCGGCAGCTTGGCGGTTACCGCCAACCAGGTCGCGGTCTCACACCCTTCTTCTCCTCCTCGTCTCGCATGCAGTAGATGTACATCTGTTGCTAGCAGATGTACATTTATTTCATGGCGACCATCAACATCACTGACGCGCGCTCACACCTACCGGAGCTCATCGAGAAAGCTGGCTCTGAGCCGGTATTCATTGAACGCCGCGGGCATAGGGCAGCCGTGCTCGTATCGCCAGAGCGCTACGAGCAGATGGTTGAAGCCCTGGAAGAAGTCGAGGACATTGCGGCGTTCGATGCAGCAATGGCGGAAGAAGGCGATAACATTCCCTGGGTACAAGTGAAGGCGGACCTGGGCTGGGCATGAGTCCATACCGGATTGAGCTAAGACCTGCGGCCATCCGCGCACTCAAGAAAATTCATCCCGAGGACAAAGAGCGCATTCAAGGTGCTATTGCGCTCCTGGGCCAAGACCCACGGCCGCCCAAAGCAATTGCCTTGAGCGGCCGTCCAGGTTATCGGGTCCGTGTGGGTGACTACCGGATCATCTACACCATCCAGGACGACGTTCTCTTGGTAGTGGTCGTCAACCTAGGGCATCGCCGGGACATTTACCAGAAGTGAGGGCCGTCAACCGCAGGCAAACGTCGCTACGTGGTAGCTCGGCGACTGATGCGTGCGCGCTTAGTGTCGATGTGATGGACCAGGACGTTCCGGGACCAGCCGTGTTCGACGGCGGCCGCCGCGTACCAGAGGCGGCTTTCCTTATCGCTGAGCTTCTGAAGCAGCGCGAGCCGGTGGTACCAGGGCAATTGTGCAAGCGGCGCTTGCACAATTGCCTCGGCTGGCCAAGCCTCAGCGAAGGCGCGCATGTACTTGAGATTGCGGGGCGAGAATCCGGTGGCTGCGTGGAACCGGGCCTTCAGATCCGCGGACAACCGATCGATGACTTTTGCCCCCAGCCCTGACGGCTTGTCTCCGCCCGGAATGCTGGAAGCAGCTCGGATCCAGAATCCGGAGTAGACGTCACAGTGCGTTGATTGTCCGCCCATCCGTTTACAGTTTGAACGTTCACACTCGAGCGAATTCTTTTGGGGGATCCTTTGACGATTAACAGCCAGCCCGCTTTTGGGCAAGTTCCTTCTTCGACCGGTTACGCACGCAGCGGTGCTGGGAACCAGATTTACCAGTTTCGCGGCGGTGCCGCCTCGTGGTTAGGCACTCAGCTGCTGGGTGCCGTCATCGTAATCTGTACCCTTGGCATCTGCTATCCATTCGCCGTTGTGCTGGTGGAGCGGTGGAGGGCCGAGAACACCTATCTCAGCGGCCGACAGCTCCGTTTCATTGGAACGGGATGGGGGATCTTTGGCCTCTGGATCAAATGGCTGCTCCTGAGCATCATCACACTAGGCATCTACACCTTCTGGGTCTACCCAAGGCTGATGCAGTGGAAAGTTGAAAACACCGTCTATGCGTAAACACGAGGCCCTGCACCGAGATTCAGCAGGTCGCGTGCCGGCATCAGGCTTCGGGAGGAGTGCAGGTATGCCCGTCGGCGTCCATTGGGGATCCGCAGAGCGGGCATATGGGACGCCCTGCGCCCACCACCTCACGTGTGCGCTTGGTGAATGCGCGGGCGGTACCCACTGGCATCCGCACAAGCAGCATTTCGGGCACTTCGACGCCGTCCTGGTCAAGTGATTCGTCGTCGTTTCCATCTTCGACGTCGGTGACCGGGTATGCCTCTATGACCACCTGCGCCGTCGTTGGGTCCCAACCCAAGCTCACGGCACCGGTTCGAAACTGCTCCTGAACGGCCTCGAGCTGATCGTTGTCGACCAATTCAATGGGAGTACCCGTGGGAACGCTGAAGGGGTTGCCCTCGAGGGCGAGGAGTTGGTCCAGGATGTCGTCAATTTTCTCGGCGAGCAGGGCCGACTGTTGCTTCTCAAGGGCGATACTCACGATTTGGCTACCTGCGCGTACCTGCAGGTAGAACGTACGCGCCCCCGGAACGCCAATGGTGCCGATGACGACCCGATCGGGCCAGGAAAACTCATGAACACGTGTAGGCATGCCAGTATCTTAGGCGACATGAGGTTCACGGCTCTGCCGGCGACGCACCGCAACGCAGCGGCACATCGCCAGAGTGGGCTTCAGCCGGGGCCTGCCGTTGGGCTTTGGAGAGGGACACCAACAACGTCAGGACAGTGCCCATCCAGGCAAGCCCGGTGAGGAACACCAAGCCGATCGCCACTAAGGGATGCATGGCGAAAGTCTAGGACGGTGGAGCTGGAAGACCCAGGCGCAACTCCGCACCGGAGCCGGAATTTCGCACAGGCAGGAATCAGCAGGAGGGGCAAATGCCTGGGGGCACGGAAGAGGCGCGCCCCGTTCGCTGAGCGCGCTTTTCGTCATTCTGCAGCCGCTTGCCCTGCGGCGGTACGGCGACGCCCTGACATGGCCCAGCGGGCCGGCAGGCCGGTGGCCGGCGGCGGACTGTTCGGCATCCGCGGTCTCAGACGGATACCGGCGCCGCCGGCCTTACCCACCACGGTAGGGCTGTTTCCTGAACGCTAGCCCACGTTAATCCACAGGTTTCGCGCAAGAGTGGTGACAATGGGACCCGCGAACATCCCTTAACCAACTCGGAGCGGGATCGGGGGAGTGGTGACTGGGCCGCCACATTGTTCAGACCCGCCGACCCTGGTCCAGGTAAGGTCTTTTTCCTGTTCGGTAAGCACAGCCCCCCAACTGCCAGGGCACGGACCGTAACGTGCGCCGGCAGCCCGCGCTGGGAGATGCTGAATGCCCAAGTATCGGCGTCGGTCCTTGTCCCAAGGAAGGCAGCCGCGGGAGTGGTGGAAGCGGCATGGTTTGGGGCCGTGGTGCCTGGATAAGTTGGCTGCACCGACTTCACGGGCACGGCCGGCCCGTGGTCGGGTTGCCGCTCCGAGCAGCCTTGGTCGCTGCACAGTTGCACCTCGTCAACAGCGGCGGCGTTTCCCTCGACATTGACGGTAATGATGGCGGCGTATCCGGAGGCCGGGCATACCACGCTGCAGCCGGTGGTTGGCAGCCCGCATGCCAGCAACAGCGCACTCCCCGCGATCACCCGACCCATGTGCATGAGGGAATTCTAGGTGGACGGCGAACCCGGTGGCCTACCGGCTGCGGCAACGGTATGGCGACAAATATGCCGGCGCGCAACGGCACCATCCCAGCGCCTGCATAATGGCCCAATGGTGCTCCTTGCAGCGGGAAATTCCAGGGCACAACCCCGACTGGTCAGGTTGCAGGCAGCCCTGGGCTGCATTCTGTCCTTGGCTTCGTCCGCCTGCGCGGGGCCGCCCTCGACGGCGGAGCCTCCTTGTTTCCCACCTGACTATGCGGTGAGCCCTTCGCAGGCGAAAGCCGGCGAGGTCGTCCTTGTACAGGCCGGGGATGCCCACTGCAACCCCCGCTACGGCGAAAACGCCCTCGTCCAGGTCACACTTACCGACGCAACCGGGTCGATAGTCATGACCGAAACTGCCCCCATGACTGACGCGGGCGGCTTCACCTTCCGGTTCGAGGTCCCGACGCAGGCCGCTCCTGGGGAAGCCTCCGTCAAGGCTGTCCCGTACGCTTTGGATTGGTGCGATGACACGGGACGGAACAACAGGGCGGCACATCCAACCGCAACTGTTACCAGAACTTCATGCGCAGCAAGGATGAAGCCGCTGACTATTCTCCCCTGAAAACCGGTTCTGCACGCCGTGCAAGCGCGGGCCGGGTGATAGTGAGGCGCAGACTCTATGCCCGTTCCGGGAGGCCGCCTACTATGACCAGCATGAGGGAGTGGGGCGCCAAGCATCCCGGCCTCAAGGCCACGCTGGTGGGCGCGGCCGTTGGTGCCATAATCCTGGTTGCCAGTCTGATCACTGGAGGCGGGCTCGACGACGCCCTGGCGAACGCAATCTTTTACGGCCTCCTCCTCGGTGGCGGCCTCTTCTTCGTGTCACAGGGGTTCCGTGAGACCGCTGCCCCGCTCGAGGGGAACGGCCAGGCACTCATGTTCCTGCGGTATCCGGGAGCCCCGCCCGGTTCCTTGAGGTGGACGTGGGAGACGGGCATCGCCAGCACTGCCGCAGGGTGGATCAACTTCCAGCCCGCCGTACACGACACCCTGGCGCCCACCGGCCGGAGCAAGGCCCTCACGGGTCTGCGCGTCGTGTCCCCTCCGCGGCGGCCGCAACACAAAGACACCCAGCAGGGACTGCCACCGGGTTTCCGGATCATGAACCTCGACTCGGACGGTGGAGCCATCGAGATAGCGGCCAGCCCCGCCACACTGCGGAAGATCCAGGACGCCGCCGGATCTGCAGGTCCCTGATCCGTCATTGTCTACGGCGGCGCTCCACGCCGTCCCCGTCGGGACAGGCTCGTCGGACATCGACCATGTGCTGATCCAGCCTGGCGGGGTCTTCCCCGTCAACACGAAAAACCACTCGGCCCAGCCTGTCCGGGTGGCTGGCCGGACGCTCATGGTTGCCGGGAGAAAGACCCGGCACCTCTCTAAGGCGGCGCGTGAAGAGGCACGCGCCTCAAAGCTGCTCACTGCCGGGGGTGGGCTTCCCGGTGACGGTGGCTGGCGTCGTCGTCATTGTTGAACCGAAGTGCCTGACCATAAAAGCCAGGCACGACGGCGGCGCGCGGCGTGGGCGCTGGGCGTTCCGGCCGTGGTCCTCGTGAGCCTGACGAACGGGGCACACTGGGCAGCCGCCATCCTGCACGGGCTCGGTGGCCGCTGAAGCTGCCCGTGGCGGGACATTCGGCTCTGGTGCTGGCCAGACGCGACCCCAAGACTGGGCTGATGCGATCCACCGGACGCGTGATCATGGTGACCCTAACCGCGGCCGCGGCTCTCACGTACATCCGCTATGTCCGCCCGTGGCAGCTGACCTGGGGTGCGCTGCCCGAAGAGGTCTCCCGGCGGCTTCCCGGCGACGACCTTGTGCCCAACCCCACCTTCAATGCCACGAGGGCGATCACCATCGCCGCACCGCCGGAGAGGATCTGGCCTTGGCTGGTCCAGGCAGGACTTACCCGCGGCGGCTGGTACAGCTACGACATCCTCGATAACCTCGGGCGGCCAAGCGCACGGCGCATCATTCCGGAACTGCAGAACCTGGGGGTGGGCGACATCGTGCCGATGAGTCCGGACGGCAAACACGGACTCCCGGTCCACGCGATGGAACCGCCCACGTCCATGGTCTGGGGCACACCGGGGGATACCAGCTGGACGTGGCAACTCGACCCGGTTGCGGGGAATTCAACGCGGCTCATCAGCCGCGTCCGCTTCCGTTACCGGTGGAGCCCGCCGGCACTTGCCTCCTCTGTGCTCGTGGAATTCGGTGACATCTGGATGATGCGCAGGATGCTTTTCAATATCCGCGAGCGTGCCGAAACGGTCCCCCTGCAGCCGGGGCCTGGCCGGCCGCCGGCATGGTGAGGCAGCGGAGAAGGAGCCGCTGCCTCACCGGTCTGTGCGGGTCGGTTTGTGCCCGGCCGTCACCCGCTACCTGTCGTGGTGGTAGTGGCCGTCATGGTCCCAGTGGCCATGGCGGTCGTGGTCGCAACCATCCCCGCCGTGCCACCTGCCGTTGTAGTCATCGTCTCCGCGCCAGTTGTTGTTGTCGTCTCGCCATCCATGGTGGTCGTGCTTGTTGTGGAAGCGGCCGTATCCATCCCAATATCCGTTGCGTGAATCGTGCTCCCAGCTGCCGTGGTCGTGGTCGGAGTGGCTGCTGTTGCTGCTGTGAAGGACTTTGCTTTGACCGTCGTCGGCCGATGCCGCTCCTGCCGTGAGTGCGGTACCGCCCAGCGCCAAAGTACTGACAAGCAGGGACAATCCGAATTTGCGAGGTATTTTGTTCATGAGTGATTCCAACTGGGTGACTTTGGATCTTTGTTGTACAGGCGCGGGCAAAGGGGGAAAATCCGCGAACGGAATTGACGTCGCGCGAATGTCCTCGCCGTAATTAACCTGTGCAGATTGGGGTCCGTCCGTGCCTCTCCGGGCACCAATGGTGGCCGCCGGTTGGCTTCTTGCGGACGCCTTCCCTGAAGCGCTGCCCGACCAGGAGTCTGTGTTGCCTGGTTTTCAGTGGGGCCCAGCATTGTCCCTTGGTCCCGGTACCTGTCCGGACTGGCTGGTACCGGCTAAGAAAGCGGATCATTTGCGGCCTTATTCATGACCATGATGCGCTTGGTTAAACGATAATCACCGGCCGTTCAAGATGAAAGAGAGTTGAGGCATCACGAGTCAATACACCTCCGCAATTTCCGGTGAATGTAACTCCCTAATGGCACCCCTCTTGGGAAGTTAGGGGAATGGAACTCCCAATGAGGATTGCGGTGAGCCGCTGGCTGCGCTATGCCTCTTCGCCTTTCGCGTAAAGGACCATGAGGTCGCGGCTGAACTCGTGCGGGGATGTTTCGCAGGGACTGTGGCCACCCCTGTAGACCCCGATCCGGGCACGGATGGCCTGGGCGAACAGCCGGTGCAACTGGAGCGGCCACAGGTCATGCTCCCCAACGGCCACGAACTTGGGAAGCGGGGCCTCGGCGAGCTTTTGCCGAAGATCGGGAACGTTCTGCATGAGGGTGTAGATATCCCGGACGGAAGCCCGGCGGGTGAAACGGAAACGGTAATTGACGAACCGCTGCCTGCCCGGCGGTACATGCACCACCCTGCCACTGCGGATTCCCCAAATCAGGAGGGCAGCGCCGGCCCTGCCGTTCACCCACGTGCTGAAGCGGCCAATGCGGTTCACGCCCCTGAAACCCTGGCCGGGCTCCGGCGGGCAACCCAACAGGGTGAGGGACCTGAAGGTCCCGGGCCGCTCCACGTAGGCAAGCTGGGCGACGATGCCGGCGAAGGAATACGCCACCACGTGGACAGGGGTGGGTGCGGTTTCCATGACCGCCAGGAAGTCATCCACGAAAAGCCGGTAGTCATAGTGCTTCCTGGGTGGCACCAGGTTTTCCGGGCCCGCACCTGCTGACTGGTACTGGCCGGCCAGGTCGTACGTGAGCGCGAGGTAGCCGGCGTCGGCGAGATCGGGCATCATGAGGGAAAAATCCTCTTTGGACCCCGTGGCGCCGGGTACCAACAGGACGCAGGGATCATTGGGATTGCCCAACGCCATGGCTGCGAGCTTGCCGCTGGGAGCATCGATGGTGAAGTGCACCGCACCCGGCGGCGGGACCGACCAGTCAACGTCCCCCAACTCCGCATCCAGCAGGGCGGCCGCATCCATCCGGGCAGAACCAAAGTCCTCAGGGTCAACCCCGTACTCTTTCCGGCCCGTCTCTGCCATGGTCCCAAGATAGTCCAGGGATCCTACGCCTGGCCGCCCTCGAGTATCCGCCGCGCATCATCTTGGGCCTGAAGTGCCAGATCGCTGAGAACCTCACCCCTCATATGGCCGAAGGCGGAGATGATGCTCCGGAGTTCCGATACGCTGCGCGGCTGCGTCACCCCGTGGGCCACAGCATGGCAGTTGTGGCACAGCGGAATGAGGTCGGCTATGGGGTCGAGCTGATATGCGCTGTCAAGCATCGCCGGCGGCACTACGTGGTGCACAGCCACCGCTCCTGCGCCACTACCGCCATAGGTGGACTCGAAGGAGAAGCCGCAGGCGGCGCACGACGTGCCATGGAAGGCCAGGCAGGCGCGCCGCGCGTCAGGGTCCCGCTCGTAGCGGTTCACCTGGACATTGCTGACCGCGCCCGGCGGCAAGGTTCCGGCGGCCACCTCGGCGGGATCCGCCGTCGTGGGCCCGTAATCCCGCCACAGCCGGCGCAGGACAGGCTCGGACGACGGCGGCATGGCCACCAGTGACGGGCCGGTGGCCCCTGCCCAACGGATGCCCGGGATGGCGTGGCCAAGGGTGCTGGGACGCAGGTGTTCACCCAACGGGAGAAGGGCGTCGAAAGCTACCGCGATGAACCAATCGGTGGCGTCGGGATCTGCTTCTGCGGCAGCCTGGTAGGGCTCCGACGCCACGAACCCGTGCCCGATCAGGCCGCTGCCTATGTCGTTGCCGCCCTGCAGCAAAACCCAGGCCTCCGTCCCCGGCCGGATGTCAGCGCAGAAACCAAGGCGCCAGCGCTCAAAGACCGTGCCCGACTCCGCAACGTGCTCGACGGCGGCACGGTAGTCCCAGCGGCGCAAGGTGTTTGCATCACACCGGAGAATTACCGCAGCCACTGCAGACCAAACCCCACCATTCGCCGTCGACCCCAAACCCGTGCAGGGTACTGTCCTCATCCGAGGTTCCATTCTCGCCCAAGTTGCCGCCGTCGTCCACGAAGGCCATCTCCTCCCCGGTGCCGGCTTCAGCGCCGCAGATGGCATCGCTGCTTGCACCGCTTCACCTGCCGTGCCGGGAAATGAGGACGGGCCCGTGGGCATGGTGCAGGACCGCATGGGCTGTGGAACCGATGGTTTCCCTGAGGATGCCGCGGCCTTGGGAACCCATCACCACTATCCGGGCGTTTTCGGCGGCTTGGAGGATGGCGTGCGGGATGGAACTGTCCGTGAGCAGCCTGCCGTCAACGGAAAGTGCAGGAGCCAGTGCGCCCGCGCGGCGCACGGCTTCCGTGAGGACTTTTTGGGCGCCGGCCGCGGCGTCCTGCCCTGCCGGCTGCCGGTAGCCCGGCGGCTGGTGGCGGACGTGGACCACCGTGAGGCGCGCGTTCGACGCCGTTGCCAGGACGCACGCATCTCCCAGCGCCGAGGGAGAACCTGAGGCGTCGACGGCGGCGACGATGGGCCCGTCCGGGTGGAGGTTGTGCCGGATCACGGCGACAGGGCAGCTGGCAGTCGCCGCCAGTTCCAGGCTCACGGATCCCACCAGGAGGCCAAGGAAGCCGCCCAGGCCGCGGCTGCCGACAACCAGCATCTTTTCACCGGCGGAGATCCCGGCCAGATGCTGTGCCGGCAGTCCGTGGAGCAGCGTACTCCCCACCTCCAGCCCCTGTACCTCCGCTGCCGCGTGCGCCACGCCCTCATCAAGGATGGACTGCGCCGACTGCTCCAGCCCGCTGCCTGACACGCCGGGAACCGGACCCAGGTGCCTGGTCAGCAGTGGCCACAGCGAACAATGCACCACAAGCAGGGGGCAGGCCGTGGCCCGGGCATGCCGCGCTGCCCAGCGGACGGCGGCCGCGGCCTCATCCGAACCGTCGTAGCCGACAACAATGGACCTTAAATCCTGTGCCACGTGAACGCGCTCCTTGACCGGACCGACCTTCACCAGCGGGACCTTCGGCCCCTTGGCGGGCCCGCTTCCTGGTTCCATCCTGATTCTAGGCAGTGGGGAGGGATATGGGCAGCGTGCTGAGTCGGAGTGCCGTGATCGTGCTCGCCCTGGTTGCCCTTCTACTGGGGGTCGCAGCACCAGGCACTGCTGTGCCGCCGGCTGCCGTCATCGTGGAGGACACCGCAGGTGTGCTTGACCAAAACACGCTGATACCCGCCGTCGAACGCATCCAGTTCTATGAGCCCACCCGCGTTGCCCTTTTCACGTACAACGGAAAGGCTGAGGACAACCTCAATGAGGAGGTCCTGAAGTTCGCCCGGTCCAAGCACCCCGAGTGGATCAGTGCAGATGGGCAAAAGTGGGCCGACGGGTTGTTCATTTTCGCGCTAGACCCGGTGGGACGCCACGCGGGCACGTATATGGGCGAGGACCGGAAGGTGTCCCTGGAGCAACGCAGCGACATTCAGGACGCCTCCAAGGAACTCTTCCGTGACGCACAGTGGACCGACGGCACGGTGGCCGGCATTCACCGGGCCGCAGAGCTCATCAACCAGCCCTGGTACAGGTCCGCTGCTTTCCTGATCACGGCCTGGGTCGGCGGGGCAATCGCGGCTGCGGGCGCGGCCGCATGGCTCATTGCCCGTGCCGTGACCACGAACGCATGCCGCAAGCAGATCCAACGCGGGGACCGCAGCTACTCCAACGTCAGCATGGAGTTGGACGTCATGGAACTGAACGCCGGCACCATCCCCGAATCATCCCGCTATGGCAGCCAGGTCCTGGAGAAACACCGCACGTTCCTGAGCCGCTACGCCGCTGCCACAGAGCTGTCCAACCGGGTGCACGCGTTGGGCAAACGGGCACTGAGCAGCAGGAAGAACCTCAAGCTCGCGCGGCAGTACGCGGACAGTGCGGCCGAGTTGGACGCCCTCGACGACGTCATCGCCGACAGCAACGCTTTACTGAACCGCGCGGACACCTGGCCCACGGCCTGGGACCGGCAGCTCGCGCCCTTCCGCCAGGATCTGGCCGGGCTGGAGCAGCTTCTGAGCAAACGCCACGGGCAGGGGGACTCCGCCACCGCCACGGCACTGCGGTCCTTCCGGGATGAAAGCCTGCGCGGGATCGAGCGGTGGACGGCAGAATTGGGCGAGGGACGCATCACGCCGGAACAGGCGCTGGACAGGCTCTATGAGTCGCGCTCGCGGCTTTCGGAGCTCCTGGAGAACCACGCGGAAACCGTCATCCAGGGGTTTGCCAGGAATGACCGCGAGGCGCGCCTGATGCGCGAGCAGATGGAGACGGCACACGGGGGCATGGACCATCGCAGGCAGCGGACCTACGAACCGAGCATCCTGGGCACGGTGTATCCGTCGTACCAGTTCTTCTCCGTCGCCACCTTCAGCTCCGGTTTCAACACCGGTGTCAGCAGCGTCAACTCCGCAAGGGGTGGCGGGAGCACCACCGGCTATGGGAGCAGCGGCGGAAGCTTCTCCGGCTCCGGCAGTTCCTCAGGTTTCTAGTGCCCATTGCCTCTCAAAGGCACCATCGTGGGACAAGCAGTCAGGCGACGCCGAGGGAACCGAGCCTGCGCGCTCCGCGCCGAATGGCGTAGCGCGGGTGCGGCGTGGAGGCAAGGTGAATGCTTGGCGGCGGCGGTGCCACGTCCCGGATCAGACCGGTTCCCGCGCATTCGCGTACCTCTTCGATCGCCGCGGCCGCCGCCTGTTTGTCGGTGAACTGTCCGGAAACCGCCAGTACGTGCCCGTCGGGCATTACAAGCCGGAACCGGATCTGCGATTCTTCATCAACAAACAGTTCGAACGTACCTGACATAAGCCTTGTTCTCCTCAAAGGTCCTGCCTCCGTCGACGTTGACGAGGGCGGTTGGCTGGCCCACTTCCGGGCCAGCAATCCGGGGACGCACAACCCCAGCCACGGTGCATCTTCCGGCCTTAACCACCCTCTCAAAGGACCCCGCCCGGCTTTTAGGGACCAAAGACCCTGATCACATGGCCCGGGCAGGCTAAGTGACCATGCGGGACAAACGGATCAGCGCGATTCCCGTGGCGATGAACCACACCCACAGCAGGATCCCGTAGCCCCAATAGAAGTCGGGGGCCACGTGGCGGAGGACCTCGCTGACCACCCCCAAGGCTCCCGTGCCAATGCCAAGCCACGCCAGGTACCGCGGGTGAGGAGCTGTCCGGGCTTTCAGCATGGCCAATCCCATGAGCAGGATTCCGAGCGCTGACAAGGCGCCGACGACGGCAGGAGTGTTGTTCTCGGCAATGATGGCTTCAGCGGCGGCGGCGTAGGCACTGCGTTCTTCGTCGGTCCCGGCAGCCATGAAGCGGTCGCTCAGGTACACCAGGTTAAGCGAGCCCCTGCTGCTGACAGGCACCGCAAGCAGCAGTGCCCATGGAAGGGCCCCGAAGACCAGCGCTATCAGGGGCAGGCTCCTCCGAAATTCCGAGAGAGCCACGAACAGGGCTGCAAAAACAAGCACCGGCAGGACATTCGGCAGGATCCACAGGACCTGCTCGGCCACATAGTTCGGCTTGTTGGCGGCAATGAACTCGAGGGTCGCGGCTCCGCCGTGCACCGGCGGAGGAGCGATGAAGTCGAGTACCAAGGCAGCCACCAACAGGAGCACAAACAGGATCGACGACAACCCGGCGACGAGATAGAGGAGCTTCCAGCCGCCCTGGTCGGCAATTCCGGGCTTCATATGCCGGCTTCAGACGGCCGCCTCAGGCCACCGGCCAGATGACCCTGGTCTGCCACGTTGCCGGATCCGGCTGCTTTTCCGGATCGCTCAGGTAGTACTCCCACATGGTGTCCGCGGGGGCGGCGCCCTCCGCTTCCATGCTTTCCCTGATGGCGTTGTAGGTGGTGCCCAGGGTGTCATAAGGGCCGGTGTGGATCGCTTCGAAGGCATCCGTGTCAGGAAGCGCGCCGCCGGCCACTTCGCCTGTTCCCTGGAAGTTCCCGACGATGGGGAACCCGGCTTCGACGTCCACCGTTTCGCCCGGCATGCCAAAGTAACGCGCGAAGGGCGGCCCGGCCGGGCTGGCGCCCTGCAGCTGGACCGCTGCCATGACGGCGCCGAAGGCGCGGCCGAAGAAGCTTGTCAGCGCGTCCATGGGTACGCGCTCGCGGACCACGGCGACGGGTTGTTCGGAAAGGTGGATCTTTCGTGGCTGCTGCCCATTTTCATTCATGGCATCAGCCTCGCCATTCCGCCATCTGGATGAAAGGGCCATAGGACTCTAAGGGGCCCCGTGGTCAGCCCGCAGCGCCATACGCCTCCAGCATCCAGGCACGAACCTCGGCGTCGAGTTGGGAGCTGTCCGTGAGCTCCAGATGGCGCATCCAGATTCCAGCGGAGGGATGGGCGATCTCCTTGAACCGCGGCGAATCCAGCATCCGCGGCAGCGCGAGGGAGAGGACGAGCGGAACGGAGGATTTGACGTAGACCCCGGGCCGCCAGAGTCAGGCGGCCCCGCCTATTCCGTGCCGCTGCCCCTCGAGGCCACAAGACCGGCAGCCCACTCCGCTGCCCGCTCTGCCTCGCCGTCGACGAGCAGGTCACCCGGGTGCAGGGCGCCGGCATCGAAACCGTCAACCGGAACAGCAGCCGCGCCGCGCCCCAGCTTCGATGCCGCGGACTCGGCTATGGTCCTGGTGTTCCCATACGCGGTGTCGTAGAGGACGACGGCTTTCATGAGGAGCTCCCGGTCCGCGTGGGCATGTTGGGCCCTCAACCGTGCCGCCGGGCCCGGAACGGGGGCAGGGCCAAAGGTCGTGCGATGGGAATGGCCGGCTAACGGGCCGGGGCCCAAATGCCCTAGCCCGGCCGCCGGCATCAGGGTAGGTTCGGCCTTATGTGCGATGACCGTTACCGCCCCGTGCCGAAGTGCCCTGCATGAGGAAGTGCCCTGAATGAGGAGGCAGGCCGCCCCGCCCACGGCAACCGGCGGAAGCCCCGGCAGCCTGGACGCTGAGGGACCGGCCAAATCGCCCGTGGAGAAGGCGTGGGCCTTCGTCAGGCGGTATCCCGTCGTCGCAGTGACCTGCCTGGTCCTCCTTGCCACGCTGGTGCTGCTGCAGCTCGGCCTGGAACTGCAGGTCCGCGTCCTTGCGTCCGCCTATGCCGCCGTCATCGTGGTGGTGCGTTCGGCAGGCATGGTCCGGTCCCTGCGGGAGGGACGCTGGGGAATCGATCTTTTGGCCCTGATGGCGATTGGCAGCACGGTGGCGGTGGGCGAGTACCTCGCCGCGCTGGTGGTCATCCTGATGCTCACGGGCGGTGAGTCACTGGAGAACTTTGCCCAGGGATGTGCAGCCCGTGAACTGCGGTCCCTGCTGGACCGGGCTCCCCGCTTCGCCCACCGCGAAGGAGCCGGCGCAGTCCTCGAGGACACCCCGATCGGTGAAGTAGCGCCGGGGGACGTGCTGGTGGTCCGGCCCTCAGAGCTGGTACCCGTTGACGGCGAACTCCTGTCCGATTCAGCGAGCCTTGACGAGTCATCGCTGACAGGCGAAAGCCTGCCGGTGGAGCGCAGCAGGGGGCAACTGCTGCTCAGCGGCTCGGTTAACGGTGAGGCAGCCATCCGCATGCGGGCTGCGGCCACCGCGGCCGACTCCCAGTACAGCCGCATCATCGCCCTGGTTGAGGAGGCGTCCAACAGCCGCGCTCCCGTGGTCCGGCTCGCTGACCGCTACGCCGTGCCCTTCACCCTCCTGGCCTTGGCCATGGCCGGAACGGCCTGGTTCCTGTCCGGTGAGCCGCTCCGCTTTGCCCAGGTCCTGGTGGTGGCCACGCCCTGCCCGCTCCTCATCGCCGCGCCCGTGGCGTTCCTGGCCGGTACCAGCCAGGCGGCCCATAAGGGCATCATCATCAAGAACACCCGGACTCTCGAGCAGCTGGCGAAGGCGCAGACTGCCGTCTTTGACAAGACCGGAACGCTGACATCCGGGCGCCCCGTCCTGGACGAGATCCGGGTGGCACCCGGCCAAGGGGAAGCCCTGGGCAACCAAAGGATCCTGCAGTTGGCTGCCTCCGCGGAGCAGTACTCCTCGCATGTGCTGGCAGCCTCCGTGATCGACGCCGCCAAGGCAGCCAACCTGAGCCTCCTGCCGGTGCAGCAGGCGACGGAAAGCGCCACCCACGGGGTGGAAGCTGTGTGCGACGGCCAGGGGGTGGTGGTGGGCAAAGCCGCCCTGGTCCGGAGTTTGTCGACCGGATTCCGCGAGGCGGCAGTACACGGCGGGCAACTGGCCGTCCACGTAGCGGTGGACGGCCAGTACGCCGGTGCGCTGGTCATGAAGGATCCATTGCGCCGCAATGCAGTGGACACCCTCGCGCGTTTGCGCAGCCTCGGCGTCCGGAACACCATGCTGCTAACGGGGGATGCCCACGCTACGGCTGCCCACATTGCCGAGGAAGCGGGGATCGGCCGCGTCCAGGCTGAATGCCTTCCTGAGGACAAGGTCAACACGGTGGCAGCGATCCAGGAACGGCCGGTCCTGATGGTAGGCGACGGCGTCAACGACGCGCCCGTCCTTGCAGCGGCGGACGTGGGAATCGCGATGGGTGCCAAGGGCGCCACCGCGGCCAGCGAATCGGCTGACGTGGTGGTCATGCTCGATGACGTGTCCAAAGTGGCCCAGGCCGTGGCGATCGGAAAACGGACCGTGGCAGTGGCCTTGGTGAGTATCTGGACCGGAATAGGCCTCAGCCTTGTATTGATGGCCATAGCCATGACGGGATTCATTCCCGCCGTCGCCGGCGCCCTCCTGCAGGAGCTGGTGGACCTGGCCACCATCCTGAACGGTTTGCGGGCGCTGCACGGCGCCGACTGGAAACCCGGGACTGACCTGAAACCGGCACCGCCGCCCCGGCCGGCCACGTCCGGCTGAGCCCCACAGCCCGGGCAATCCAGGCACCGCGCCTGCATGACTTTTGGCCCTTCCCACCGCACCCCCCAGCCGGGATCGTGGTGCCCATGAACGCAGAAACAGGTACAAAGCCCGTCATCGTGGGTGTTGACGGCTCTGAGTACTCCTCCGCAGCCCTCCGTTACGCCGGCACGCTGGCAGCGCGCCTTGGCGCCCGGCTTGAGGTCATCTCATGCGTCGGGATGCCGGACTACCTGGTGACATCGCGCCTGGAAGGTGCCGACCGGCAGTTCACCGCCAGGCTGGAGGATGCCGCCGGGCGCCTGGTCGAGGATGCCCTTGGCCGGGCCTTTTCCGCGGACCGGCCGGAAAACATCGACGTGACCGTTAAGTTCGGGCCGCCGGCAAAGGTGCTGGTGGAGGAGAGCCGGCGGGGCCAGATGCTGGTGGTTGGAAGGCATGGGGAGGGCGGGCTGCTCAAGTCGTCCATGGGCTCGGTCAGCAAGGCATGCGCGGCCCACTCCAACTGCCCGGTGCTCCTGGTGGGGCAGGAGGCGGACGCTGTGTGAGGACCGCTGAGGGCCTCAGCTCTGAACAGGCTGCGCAACTCCTGAGGCAGGCAGGGCCCAACCTGCTGCCGGCGGAAAAACCCGTCCCGCAATGGCGGAAGCTCTGGGGCGAGATGACGCACTTCTTTGCCCTCATGCTGTGGTGCGCCGCCGGGCTCGCGTTCATTGCCGGGATGCCGCAGCTGGCGGTGGCCATTGTCGTCGTCGTCGTGGTCAACGGTGTGTTCGCCCACATCCAGCAGGAACGCGCCCAGCATGCCGCCGCAAAGTTGCGCGGCCTGCTGCCTGCCGATGTAGTGGTCCGGCGGGACGGGAAGACACGCAAGGTCCACAGCAGCGAACTGGTGGTTGACGACGTCGTTCTGCTCACCGCCGGGGACCGCGTCCCCGCCGACATCCTGCTTCTCTCGGCCGCGGCCTGCGAGGTGGACGAATCGATGCTGACGGGCGAAAGCGAAGCCGTGCCCAAGGCTGCAGGCGACGCAGCCTGGGGCGGCACCTTCCTGGTGAACGGCTACGCCGAAGCAGCCGTCTCGGCAACCGGCGCCAGGACCAGGCTGGCCGACATAGCAGCCCTGACCAGCAAAGCGGTTTCTCCCCCCACGCCGTTGTCCATGGAACTGCGCCGGATCGTCCGGGTCACCGCGTTCATGGCGTTGGGCATCGCAGCCCTTTTCTACCTGGCATCGCTGCTGGTGGGGTTCCAATGGCGCGATTCATTCCTCTTCGCCATCGGGGTTGCCGTGGCGCTGGTCCCGGAAGGGCTCCTGCCCATCGTGACACTGTCCCTGGCCATGGGTGCACAACGAATGGCCTCCCGCGATGCGCTGGTCCGCAACCTTGAAGCAGTGGAAACCCTCGGGTCCACCACCTTCATTTGCACCGACAAAACAGGCACCCTGACCCAGAACCGCATGAACGCCGTCGAGGTCTTCACTGCGGCCGGGTCTGTCCAGATAGCGGGCGAAGGCTATGCGCCCGAAGCGGAAATCCACGGGCGCGGAGTGGAAAGGGCCGCTGAAGCTGCGCTCGCGGCGCGCGCCGCATCCCAGGGCCGGGCGGAACTGCACGGGGGGCAATGGCGCGCCCAGGGCGATCCGATGGAAGCGGCGATGGATGTCCTTGCCCGCAGGCTGACAGGCACTGAATCCGGGCCCGTCCCTTCCCGCCGCCTGCCGTTCGACCCGGTGCGGCGGAGGGAGTCCGCCATCGTGGGACGGGACCTGCTGTGCAAAGGTGCCCCCGAAACCGTGCTGCCGGCCTGTGCATCCGTGCCCGGGGCGGTGAGGGACCAGGTGGAGGCCATGGCGTCCCGGGGCCTGCGGGTCATTGCCGTGGCCCGGCGGCGCCTTGGGGAAGCATCTTCCTGGCAGTCCAGTCCCGCCGGGGAACTCGAAACGGCAATGGAGTTGCTGGGCTTGATCGGACTGCAGGATCCGCCCAGGCCGGATGTCAGCGAGGTGATCGGCAAGGCACGGCAGGCCGGCGTTAAGGTTGCAATGATCACCGGAGACCATCCGGCCACGGCGGCGGCCATTGCCAGGCAGATCGGCCTGATCGGATCCCCGGAGTGCGTCGTGGAAGGCACGGACCTGCCGGAGGACGAGCAGATGCTCGGGGCGCTCCTGGACCGAGATGGCGTGGTGGTCAGCAGGGTCTCGCCCGAGCAGAAGCTGCGCGTCGCCAAGGCGCTGCAGTCCAGGGGGCATGTGGTGGCCATGACCGGAGACGGCGTCAACGATGGCCCCGCCCTGCGAGAAGCGGACATTGGCGTGGCCATGGGACGCAGCGGCACCGACGTGGCGCGCGAAGCCTCGGACCTGGTCCTCCTCGATGACCATTTCGGCACCATCGTGGCGGCCATCGAGCAGGGCAGGGCCACCTACGCCAACATCCACCGGTTCCTCACCTACCACCTCACCGACAATGTGGCCGAACTGACCCCCTTCGTCATCTGGGCACTCTCCGGCGGCCAGTTCCCGCTTGCCCTGGGTGTCCTTCAAATACTTGCCCTGGACATCGGCACCGACCTGCTGCCGGCGCTGGCCCTTGGCGCCGAGCCGCCCGGCAGTCGCGTCCTTGCCAGCCCACCCGAGCGCAGGCACCTGATGGACCGGCAGCTGATCATCCGGGTCTTCTGCATCCTGGGCCCGGTGGAGGCCGTTATGGAGATGGCGGTGTTCTCCGCTGTCCTGGCAGCGGGCGGCTGGACCCGCGGCAACGTTCCCGAGACGGGGCTTCTGATGGCTGCCTCCGGCGCCGCCTTTGCCACCGTCGTGCTGGCACAGGTTGCCAACGCTTTTGCCTGCCGGAGCGCAACGGTGCCGCCGTGGGTGCTGGGCTGGGGAACCAACCGGCTGCTGCTGTGGGCCGTGCTGGCTGAACTGGCCATCCTGGCTGTCTGCCTATATGTGCCCTACGTTTCAGCGTTGCTGGGGCAGGCGCCGCCGCCGGCGACGTGCCTGCTGCTGGCGCTGCTTGCCATGCCTGCTGTCCTGCTGGCGGACTGGATCCACAAGGCTGTCCGTGCCCGCCTGCGGTACAGCTGGGACCAAAAACGCAGCTAGGACCAAAGCCTCTGCCTGCCCAGGGGGCCGGAGGCCAGAATCGAGCCATGAGTGCCGCCGCAGAGACCCTTGCTCCTGACATCAACGTCAAGTGGATCGAAGACACCGGGATCGCGGACATTCCCTCGGTGGGCGGAAAGAACGCCTCCCTGGGGGAACTGAGCCGTGCGCTGCAATCAGCAGGAGTCAGGGTTCCTGAAGGATTTGCCACCACGGCCGCGGCCTACCGTGCTTTCCTTGCCGCCAACAACCTCGAACCCCGGATCAGGAAGCACATAGAGGATCAGCGCGCCGGCCGGTCAACACTTCGCGAAGCCGGGGCATCGATCCGCGAGCTGTTCCTTCAGGCCACGTTCCCCGGGGACATCGCGGACGATGTCCAGGAGCACTACCGGACCCTGTGCCACCGTGCCGGGCAGGCCCAGACCGCGGTGGCGGTCCGCAGCAGCGCCACAGCCGAAGACCTTCCGGACGCCAGCTTCGCCGGCCAGCAGGAGACCTTCCTGAACGTGGCCGGAGAGCGCGCGGTCCTTGACGCCTGCCGACGCTGTTATGCCTCCCTGTTTACGGACCGCGCCATCAGCTACCGCGAAATGAAGGGCTACGACCACCTGGACGTTGCCCTCTCCGTCGGCGTGCAGCGGATGGTCCGCTCGGACCTTGGCGCTTCAGGGGTGATGTTCTCCATCGACACCGAGTCCGGCTTCCCCGGTGTGGTGGTCATCAGCGCGGCCTGGGGGCTGGGGGAGACGGTGGTGCAGGGGACCATCAACCCGGACAAATACCAGGTGTTCAAGCCGCTCCTTGCAGATCAGCGCTTCAGCCCCGTGATCGAACGGGAAGTGGGCGCCAAGGAACGCAAGATGGTCTACGGCCAGGGCGGGGATGCGCGGACCAGGATGGTGGAGACCAGCGAACGGGAGCAGCGCTCGCTGGTCCTGGACGACCAGGAAATCCTCCAGCTGGCACGCTGGGCCACAGCCGTGGAGGATCACTACGGGCGGCCGATGGACATGGAGTGGGCCAGGGACGGGTTAACCGGTGAACTCTTCATGGTGCAGGCACGGCCGGAAACGGTCCAGGCGCGCCGGAGCACGTCCACCTTCAAGGCCTACCACCTTGAACAGCCCGGCCGGGTCCTGGCCACCGGCGCTGCCATCGGTGACTCCATTGCCCGGGGGCAGGCGTGCGTAATCCGGGATGCGAAGGACATCGAGTCCTTCGTTGACGGCTCCGTGCTGGTCACGCGGATGACGGACCCGGACTGGGTGCCCGTCATGAAGAAGGCCGCGGGCATCATCACTGACCACGGCGGCCCCACCAGCCACGCCGCGATCGTCAGCCGCGAACTGGGAGTGCCCGCCGTCGTGGGAACGCGCAACGCCACCGAGGCGCTTTCCGACGGCGTCCAGGTCACCTTGTCCTGCGCAGAAGGCGAGGAGGGCCGCGTCTACGAGGGGCTGCTGGAGTTCTCCGTGGAAGAAGTGGACATGGAGACCCTCCCGGCCACCCGCACGGGCATAATGATCAACATTGCGAGTCCGGCCGCCGCCTTCAAGTGGTGGCGGTTGCCGGCGGCCGGCGTGGGCCTGGCACGGATGGAGTTCATCATCAACAACCTCATCCGAATCCACCCCATGGCCCTGGTCCACCCGGAAAGAGTGGCTGACCCGGAAGAGGCGGCGCTCATCCGGCAGCTGACCAGCGGCTACCGGGACCCCCAGGAGTACTTCATCGACGTACTGGCCACCGGGATCGCCAAGATCGCCGCTCCATTCCATCCCAAGCCGGTGATCGTCCGGCTCAGCGACTTCAAGAGCAACGAGTACAGCCACCTGATCGGCGGCAGCGCCTTCGAGCGACCGGAGGAAAACCCCATGCTGGGGTTCCGCGGCGCCTCCCGCTACTACAGCAGCCAATACCGGGAAGGGTTCGCCCTGGAATGCAGGGCCCTCAAGCGCGTAAGGGAACAGCTGGGGTTCGGCAACGTCATCGTCATGGTCCCCTTCTGCCGCACGGTGCGCGAAGCGGACCAGGTCATCAAGGCGATGGAAGAGCACGGACTGGTCCGCGGTGCGGAAGGGCTTCAGGTCTACATGATGTGCGAAATCCCGTCCAACGTGGTCCTGGCAGAGGAATTCGCCAAGCGCTTCGATGGCTTCTCCATCGGGTCCAACGACCTCACCCAACTGGTCCTCGGGGTGGACCGCGACTCGGAGGAGCTTGCGGGGTTGTTCGATGAACGGGACCCGGCTGTGATGTCCATGATTGCCCAGGCCATCAGCAAGGCCCATGCAGCCGGCATCAAAATCGGCATCTGCGGGCAGGGGCCAAGCAACCATCCCGACCTCGCGGAGTTCCTTGTGAACCAGGGAATCGATTCGGTGTCGCTGAACCCGGACACCTACGTGCGGACGCTCCCGGTGATCTCGGCGGCAGAGGCTGCCGCCGACGCGCACGCAGCTGGCCATGTGCGCCGGGCGGCCACCTGAAAGTGCCCGGCACCCAAGGGTTGGTCCCCCGGGGAGCCAGGCACCGTCGTCGTGCCCCGGCTGTCTTCAGCCCCTGGTGACGGGGATCTTCGAGCCGCCGGATCCTTGTTCCTCGGCCGGTATCGGAGCACGGACTTCGAGGAGGCCGTCCTTGTAGGAGGCGGTGACATCGCCCTCCTGGACGCCGCTGGGGAGGGGAATGCGCCGGACAAAAGACCCATACCGGAATTCGGACCGGTAGCCGTCCTTGTCCTTCTGCTCCGTCTTCTCCTGCCGCTCCGCCCTGATCGACAGCACGCCGTCGGCCACGGTCACGTCAACGTCCCTCTCCGGATCTATGCCGGGCAGTTCAGCCCGCACCACGAGCGTGTTTCCCTCGACCATCTCTTCAACGCGGATGGCCGAGGTCCCCAGGTCGCCCTCGAAAAGCCTTTCGATGACATCCATGGGGGAGCGGCGGGTATCGAACCATTTCATCAGGTCAGTCATTCTTGCCTCCTGCTCATGTGGAAGCCGGACCATCGCGGTGCCCGGCATTTCCACCATCCGCTTCCCTCGACGCTGGTTCCAGAGTCAAAGGTCCCAGCCCGGTTTCCCCGCGACCAGCCCCATGCGGCGGGCGGCCCGTGAAACGGCCGATAACCTCGATTGCCGCGCATCCTGCGATGGCGACGCCGACTGTGAAGGCCAGCAGGTCCGCTGGCGGCCACCCAACCCGGAAGAAGTCCTGTGTCAGCGGAAGGCTGAACAAGAGCACCAGGCCGGTGTACATTCCCGCCAGGATCGCGAACTTGGGTCCGGTCAGGGGTCGTGATGCCATCACCAGGATCCAGGCCGCCACGAGGCCCAGGGTGAGCGTGGCGGCGGACTGCGACGCGTCCAGGCTGTGGTCACCCGACGACTGCGCGTAGGCGCTGACCGCCAGGACGCAGACTGCGGCGCAGAAGCCTGCCGGCACTGCGAACGCGAGGGAACGCCGGAGGAATCCGGGCGCGTAGCGTTGGCCACCGGGCTGCAGCGCCAGGAAGAACGACGGCAGCCCAATGGTCAGTCCGTCCAGGGCGGACAGTTGCCGGGGCAGGAACGGAAAAGCCAGCAACAGGATGCCGGTGACCACGGAGAGGACCGTAGCGTACACGGTCTTACTCAGGAAGACCAGGGAGACGCGCTCGATATTGCTAATGGCCCGGCGTCCTTCACCCACAACTGCCGGCAGCCTTTCGAAGCGCCCGTCCAGGAGCACCAGGCGGGCCACGGCCTTGGTTGCCGGCGAAGCGGTGTCCATCGCGATGCCCAGGTCCGCCTCCTTGAGTGCAAGGACATCGTTGACCCCGTCCCCGGTCATGGCCACCGTGTGCCCCCGCCGTCTCAGGGCCCGGACCAGATCCCGTTTCTGGGACGGGGTCACACTTCCGAAGAGGCTCTGGGCCTCCACCGTTTCCTCCAGTTGGTGCGGTTGGCCGGGCAGGTGGCGTGCGTCATAGGCAACACCGGCTCCAAAACCCACCCTGCGGGCCAGCGCTGCCACGGTCCGGGGATCATCACCGGAAATGATCTTGACGGTTACCCCTTGCTGCCGGAAATAGTCGAGCGTCCGGGCCGCGTCCGGGCGGATGCTCTCCCGGAAGGTCAGCAGCATGACGGGCACCAGCTCCGGGGGCAGGCCCGTCCTTGCGGCGTCCGACGGCAACCGGGCCGCCAGGTGTGCCAGTGCCAGCGTCCGGAGGCCCGTAGAGGCAAGGGCGGCGGCCATACCCTGCGCATTGGCGCATCCAGGGAAGCCCAGCACAGTATCCGGTGCTCCCAGGATCCAGGTACCGGACGCGCCGGACTCCGGGCCGAAGGTCACCGAACTCCACTTTCGCGCGGACGAAAATGGAACTGCTCCCTGCTCCTGAAGCGGAACTGCCACGGGGAAGGCGGCCCCGATGGCCGCGGCGGTGCTGCTTGCGTCCGCGTTGGCTCCAAACCATTCCAGCGCCGGCCGCCACCCGCTGGCAGGAACGCTCCCCACGTCGTGGACGGCGTCGAACACGACCGAACCGTCCGACAACGTGCCGGTTTTATCAAGGCAGAGCACATCCACCCGGGCCAGGACCTCCACGGCGGCAAGCTCCTGGATCAGGACTTTTTGGCCGGCAAGCCGGAGCCCGCCCACGGCAAATGCAACGCTGGTCATCAGGAGCAGGCCCAGCGGGATCATGGCCATGATGCCCGCAATCGCCCCCACCGTGGCCGGTATCCACCGCCCCGATTCCAGGGCTCCAGCCCACCCGCCCTGGTTCTGCATCTGCGCATTCGTGAGCAGCAATGCGGTGGGAAGCAGCAGCCAGGTGATGACGGCGAAGACTTTTTCCAGCCCCCTGCGGATCTCCGACGTGACCAGGGAGAACCGCCGCGCATCCGCTGCTAGCCGGTAAGCGAACGTGTCAGGCCCCACCCGGAGCACGGTGGCCCGGCCGCTGTCGGCCAGGATCAGTGAACCGGACAGCAGCACGGAGCCGCCCGGTTTGGGAACCGGCTCGGATTCACCGGTCAGCAGGGATTCGTCCACCTCCAGCGGGCCTTCGCCGAGAAGCACCAGGTCTGCCGTGACCTGGTCTCCGGCGGTGAGCACCACCAGGTCGCCGGGAACCAGTTCTCCCGCAGGGATGGTTTCCCTGGCACCGTTCCTGATCACAGTGTTCGTGGCGGCCTGCAAAATGGCGAGCCGGTCGAGCGAGCGCTTGGCCCGGTACTCCTGGATGATGCCGATCAGAGAATTGCTGACGGCGGACAGGCCAAACAGCGCATCACGCCATTCGCCAAGGACCAACAGCAGGACGAAGCACCCTCCCACAACACCGTTGAAAAGGGTGAACACGTTGGTCCGGACAATCTCCGCGACGCTCCGGCTGGTTGCCGTGGGCGCGCTGTTGATGCGGCCGGCATCGGTCCGCTCCCGAACTTCCGCAGTCGAAAGCCCGTCCCGGGCATGGCGTAGGTCCAGGCCCGGAAGCGGTGCCCCGTTTTCCCCAGCTATCGGCATGGCATGGCCAGGCAGCAGCCCCGGTCAGCCGCTGTGCTGCTGCTTGTGCATGCGGGTGATGACCGTGGGGCACGGCGGCTGGGTCAGTACCGCGTGTGCCGTGGACCCCAGGAAGAGTCTTTCGAAGCCACCCTTTCCCCGGCTGCCCAAGACCAGCAGCCGGGCGCCTGAGGCGGCCCGGAGCAGGGCGTCCGCCGGCTCCAGGACGGTTTCCATCACCGTGTGCACCACAAGGTCCGGGTAGTCCTGCCGAAGGCCTGCTTCGGTTTCGGACAGCACGATCTGCTCCTCCTCGACCACATGCGTGGCGAAGCTGCTCTGGGGGAGCCCGGCGGCGATCCAGCGGTTGGGGCCGGTGAACGCGTAGAGGACCGTCAGTTCCTCTCCGAGTGCGTCAGCTTCGGCGGCCGCAAAGGCCACTGCCTGCGTTGATTCCCGTGATCCATCCACGCCCACCAGGATGCCGCGCCCGTCTGCCTGGCCGTCGCCGATGACGGCAACGGGGCACTCGGCCGTGGCAGCGGCCTGCAGCGCCCGGTCTGTCAGTGCGCCGCGGTTGCGGCCGCTGGTGCCCAGGACGAGCATGGCGGCATTCTTGGAATAGGCGCCCAGCGCTGCGCCAACGCCCCCCTCGAGCAGCTGCAGCGAAACTTCCAGGCCGGGCTCGGCGGCTGTGGCCTTTTCGCCCGCTTCCTTCAACAGGCCCAGGCCAGATTCACGTATGACTTCAAGGTAGGGGAGGACTTCGGCTGCCATCCACCGGTCGTCCACGACGTTCACGACGGCGAGCGGGCACTTGAGCCTGTTGGCCCGGGCTGCTGCCCACAAGAGGGCGGCGTTGGACGCCGAAGTGTCGGTGACGCCGACGGCGATTGGTTTGGCAGGTGCCATGGGGGACCATCCTTTGTTGGTTCTGGCGAAGGGGTATGGTGCGGCGTGGAGCGGTGCCTCAGGCGGGGATTACCCGGCTGTCGGTTCCCGGGGCGGCCACCAGTGGGTTGGTGCCGCGATGACGAACCGCCGGCCGCTGATGTCCTGCGGCGTGATCCGGATCAGGATGTTTTTCTGGCCGGGCTGCCAAGGGGACAGCCCGGCTTCCATGGCGTCCCGGGTTTCCTCTGCATCGGACACCACCATGGCACGGCCCTTGAGGATGACGCTCCAGGCGATGGTGCCGTACTGGTTCATGCCGTCCGCCTCCACGGCTACCACCTTCCGGTCCGCCAGGGATGAAAGCTTCGTTCCTTCACCGGTGCGGATGAGTAATGTGCCGTTGGTGGGGACAAAATTCACCGGGTAGTTTTTTACGGCCTCGCCGTCGGTGAAGGCGACCCTGCAGACGGAAGTTGAACGGAGGTATCGCCAGCAATCGTGGACGCCGAGTTCCTTGATTTCCGGTTCTGTGGCTGCGGTATTCATGGCCGTAGCCTAGGGCCGGCAACCCGCCGCCGATAGGGAAGAAGGTCCTGCGCCCCCCGTACCGCCCCCCAATCCGGGACCACAGGGGGTATTTTCCACGATGCTCTCCTAGAATTGCACCAGAGGCGTCTTCATGCTCAGGTGAAGGCGGAATTGGGGGCGGAAGCCGGCACTTCCGTTTCGAACGCTTGGATCGCGCAGGGACCCGCAGCGCCGCAGGTTTTTGCCGCAGGAGGTGGGACGTGAGCACTGAGCATCATTGGCGCTCTCCGATGCGGGGCAGGGTGGAAGAGTTGCTAAGGGACTTCACCTCCCGGGGAGACGAACTGCTGGATACCCAGGAACGGATCAATGGCCTGTTGGCCGCAGTGGTGGCCCTCGCCGAGGACCTGAGCCTCGAAGCCGTCCTGGACCGTCTTGTGCGGTCGGCCTGCGCCCTGCTCGGCGCCAGGTACGGTGCCTTGGGGGTCATCGGAGAAGACCGCACATTGAGCCACTTCATCACTGTGGGTATCGACGAACAAGGCATCCGTTCCATTGGCGACCTGCCCACGGGCCACGGCGTCCTGGGACTGCTTATCCGGGAGCCGAAGCCTTTGCGCCTCCATGACCTGGGCCAGCACCCCATCACTTCCGGTTTCCCCCCGAACCACCCGCCCATGAGGACCTTCCTGGGCGTACCTGTCCGGGTCCGGGACGTAGTATTCGGGAATCTCTACCTGACCGAGAAGCAGGGCGGGGAGGATTTCACCGCGGAAGATGAAGATCTTGCGGTTGCACTGGCCGCCGCGGCCGGAGTGGCAATCCAGAACGCCCGCCTCTTTGAAGACAGCAACCGCCGCCAGAAATGGCTGGAGGCAGGCATGGAGCTGAGCAGCCGGTTGATCATGACGTCCCCTTCGGAAGATGTGGACAACCTGGACATTGTTGCCGACACCGCCCTGAACGTTTCCGGCTCGGCGCTTGCCGTCATAGCCGTGCCAGCCGGTGACCGCTCGCTTCGATGCCGGTCATGCCTTGGTGTGCAGGGTCTCCAGGCCGGCCAGGAGCTGATGGTCTCGAGTGCGGTCTCGGGCGTGATCGAGGGCGGAGGGTCTTTCGTAGCCAAGGACCCGCGGCAGGTCTTCGAGGACGAGGTGGCGGACAAGCTCGGTTCCGTACTGGTGTGTTCGCTGGGGCACAGCTCCAGCGACAACGGGGTTCTCCTGCTGGCCCGTGCACACGGAGCCCCCGTCTTCAACCAGGCAGAGGCGGAGTCCAGTGCCATCTTTGGGAGCCGGATCGGGCTGGCGCTGGACTTGGCGCGCGTGAACGCACTGCGCGAACAAAACCTGCTTTTCACCGATCGGGAACGGATTGCCCGGGACCTGCATGACCTCGTCATCCAGCGGTTGTTCGCTGCCGGCCTGAGTGTCCAGAGCCTGCGCCGCTTCACATTGGATCCGGTGGCCCATGAGCGTATCGCGGCCGTGACCACGGAACTTGATGACACCATCCGTAAGCTGCGGGACACCATCTACTCGCTTCGCACCGGCGAAGAGGAGCAGGAACCCCTGACGGGCCGGATCCTGCGCGTGGTCCGGGAGAACTCGCGCAGCTACGCCGTGACCCCCAACGTGTCCATGGACGGAGCGGTGGATTCGGTAAGGGAAGACGTGGCTGTCCACCTGTTGTCGGTGCTTTCGGAGGGGCTGAGCAACGCGCTGAGACATTCCGGCGCGGACGAAATCCAGGTCACTGTTGCCGTAGCCCGGGACCAGGTCAAGCTTCTTATCAGCGATAACGGCCGGGGCTTCACGGAGCCCGCCCAGGTAAGCGGCCTGGCGAACATGCGCCACCGCGCCGAGCTGCTGAAGGGCAGCTGCATCATCGAGAGCGCGCCCGGCGAGGGCACGTCCGTGGAATGGTCCGCCAAGCTGGCCTAGCCTGTCCGCCAGGCACGGCCTGCGTCACGGCCGGGTGTGGTTGAGGTCAGGCGGGGTCCGTTGAGCCCTTGGTGACATACACGGCAGCCTGCGTCCGGCGCTCGAAGCCCAGTTTGGCCAGGATGGACGAAACGTAATTCTTGACAGTCTTCTCTGCCAGGAAGAGGTCATCGCCGATCTGCCGGTTGGTCAGCCCCTGGCCAATCAGCGCCAGTACTTTTTTCTCCTGGGCGCTCAGGCCGTCCAACCGGGGGTCCGTGGGTGTGGTGGAAAGTCCGGCGATGATCCGCTGCTCGACTCCCGGTTCGAACAGCGACTCACCTGCCGCAGCCCGTCGGATCCCGGCCAGGAGGTCATCGCTCCTGATCTGTTTCAGGATGTACCCGGATGCACCTGCCAGGACTGCCCCGCGGAGGGCCTGTTCGTCGTCGTAGCTGGTGAGGATCAGGCACCGCAGCCGGGGATCGAGGGAGCGCACATCCCGGCACACCTCAATACCCGTTCCATCGGGAAGCCGCCCGTCGAGAATGGCGATATCGGGGTGCAGGGCCGGGATGCGGCGCGTGGCCTCCGCCGCGGACCCGCTTTCGCCCACCACAAGGAACCCTTCGCCTTCCAGCAGGTCCTTGAGCCCCTGCCGGACGAGCTCGTGGTCATCAAGGATGAACACGCGGACCTGCCCGGAAGATCCTGTCGCTTCATCAGACCCAGCTTCATGCATGTGCACCGAACGCTCCAAAATTCTTCACGACCAATCCCGCGTGTGTGCGGCCGGCCCCCGGGAAGGGCCTGGTCCTATTGTTACCTGCCGGGGGATGTCCCGGAAGGGACCAAAGTCCGCGGTGCACGGCACGCCGCCCCTGGCGGGGCGGCCTGAACCATGGCACTGTTTCTCCCGGAATGACCTTTGGCCCTGTTCCCCGCAGCGGTTCTGGTCCACTCTGGGGTCGACAGCAACAGGAGGGCACGTGGCAGCAGCAGGAAACGGAGCAGCGGTGCCTGCCTCCGAACGGCGTCCCAGGATCATCGTGGGGGTGGACGGATCGGAGGCATCAATCGCGGCGCTGCGGGTGGCCCGGGCATTGGCGGAGCCCCTTTCAGCGCCCGTCGAGGCGTGGGCATGCTGGGACGTACCATCGGGCTACGGGGTGTATCTGGCCGTAGGGATCGAGGGTTTTAAATATGCTGCCGATCAAGTGCTCCAGCGGGCGCTGTCGGACGCCTTCGAGGAACTGCCGGCCTTTGTGCACCCCCGGCTGGTGCGCGGCAAGCCCAGCCCGGTGCTGATTGACGCGAGCCGCAACGCATCTATGTTGATCGTCGGCAGGCGGGGGCACGGTAACTTCGTCCCCGGTTCAGTCAGTACAGCATGCGTCAGCCATGCACACTGCCCGGTGCTGGTAGTCCATGCCCCGGAGGAGGCGGCAGCGGGTGATGTTGCCGCGCCCCGTTCAGCGGTGGTCCCCTGACCCATTGACCCTGGCCCATTGACCCGGCCCGCCGCCGTCGTACCCATGCCGCTCTGGTACCTGCCCCCCGCCGTCGTGGTCCTAGTGCCCGTGGTGCCCCTGCCCGTGATGGTGCGCGGCGCCTTCTCCCACCAGTTCGTGGAGTCCTTCAACTGCCTGCGCGAGTGACAGGCCGGGGGATTCGACGACGAACGGCATCAGGAGCCGGTTCTCCTTGTCCAGGTGCAGGGCGAAGATGCGCTGGATGGAACCGGCAGCCACCGCGGCAGCAACCCCGTCGGCCGTCCTGAGTTCGTCAACGAGCCCCACGATCACCTGGTGCTCGGCCAACATGCCGTCCACCAGCAGCTTGGCCTCCGGCATGCCGTGGGGTCCGCTGTAAAGGGGTCCTTCTTCTGCCAGGGCGTGCGGCACCAGTTCTTTATCGCACCAGTCCAGAAGGGCCGCCTGGGTTGTTTGCACAGCGTCAGCATCCCGCGCCTCCGCGGCCTCCGTCAGGAGCCCCACCAGCCCGTTCAGTTGCCTCAGCATGTCCGCATGGTGCGCTTCCACCGCATGCATCGCCTGCATCTCGGTGGAGGCGTCCTTGCCCGTCCTTGTTTCCGCGTTCATTCAATGTTGCCTTCCACTTGGGTGACGTGCCGTTTCCTGTTCCGCAGGGACCAGCGGAGGTCCTTGATTGCCCAGTAGGCCGCGCCGATCATGGCAGCAAAACCCGCTATGCCCAGGAATGTAGCCCTGGCCACCAGGCCAAGGAGCAGGACGCAGGCACCCGCCGCGACCAGCATGAGTCCACGCCGGAACCGGGTGCGGAGTGAAACCGCGAAGGCATCCCGGCCAAGCAGGACCGCCAGCCTGGGGTCTTCCTCTTCCAGGCCGTGGCTGATCACTTCGAGTTCGCGTTTTTCAAATTCAGAGAGTGGCATCGTTTCACCCCACCGTCCGTTGCCTGCGGGAGCCACGAACTCAGGTACCAGGGTTGCCGCAGCGGACGGCCAACCTGTTTGGTATTCCGCAACGTCGATCCAGCGGTACACTTCCACGACCTCCGGTCCACTGAAGGCCGACGCCAACCGTCCGCTTTCCCTTTCAGTATTGGGCGCCGGGGGAGCCGGTGGGAGAGCCATTGGTCCTGTTTCGGCGCCGCCTCTGGCGGTGACACGCATCAGAAGCCCCGGCGCCGAAGCCGTTTGTCCACGGCGATAGCAAGGGACGCCAGCAGGGCGAGGCCAAAGATCCGCAGCCACGCTTCGGCGCTGATGGGGGCGGTGTGGAAGAGCTCGTTCATCAGCGGCGAGTAGGTGAGGGCCAGCTGGCCGGCCGCCTGGACCACGACGCCGAGGAGGAGCCAGCGGTTGCCGAAGGGCCCCATCCGCCAGGCCGGCCGGGTCAGGGACCGGCAACTGAAAAGGTAGAACACTTCCACGGCCACGAACAGGTTAACGGCCGAAGTGCGGGCCTGGGCAACGGATGCGCCGATGGCGACCTCGTGTTCGAAGAGCCACCAGGCCCCGGCAACCAGGAGTGCCGAAACGAGCAGGATCCGTACGGTGAGCGCCCACGTCAGGAGGGGACGGTCCGGCGGCGGGCCATGCGGCGGACGCCGATGGCAAGCGTCACCGTGACGGCGGCGGGGAGTCCTTCGGGGATGGCTCTCACTGCAAGGGCGACGGCGGCCGTTAACATCTGCCCGGGCGTTCGCCATGTGCCAGGCCGGCAAGGAAGGCCACGGCGGCGAGGGCAAGGATGGCGATGGTGAGCGTGGTGCTGAACCGCGCCAGTTTCAGGGTCAGGGGCGTGGCCACTGGCTGGACATCGCCCATGAGGCGGTGGATTTCGCCGAGTTCGGTTTCGCCGCCGATGGCGACGACGATTCCTGCTCCGCTGCCGGCGGTCACCAGGGTTCCGCTGTACAGCATGTTCCTCCGGTCGGCCACGGGCGTGACCTGGGGCAGCACCACCTCGTCCTTGGACACGGGGTCGGATTCTCCGGTCAGCGCGGATTCGTCCACCCGCAAAGTGGACAGGCGCACCAGGCGGAGGTCCGCCGGTACTTTGTCACCCGCCTCCAGCAGCACCAGGTCACCGGGGACCAGGTCCTCGGAGGGCACCTGCTTCCGTTAGCCGCCGCGCATCACCGCGGCGTGCGTGCGGATGAGCGAGTGGAGGGCGTCAAGGGCTGCTTCTGCCCGTAGCTGCTGGATGAATCCGATCAGCGTGTTGACCAGGACCACCGCAAGGATCACGCCTGCGTCCAGGAATTCGCCAAGGAACAGGGTCACCGCCGCGGCGGCCAGCAGGACATGGACCAGCGGGTTGTTGAATTGGCGTCCGAGTTTGCGGGCAATGCTCCCGCCCTGTGAGCGCGGGAGCTCGTTCGCGCCGAATTGCCTGCGCCGGCGCGCTACCTCTTCCTGGCCCAGGCCCCTGGCAGCATCCGTTTCCAGCAGCAGCACCACCTCGTGGACCGGCAGCCCATGATGGGCCGGATCACTACCCTTTACAGGCTGGGGGCGCCCGACGGAGGATTCGGGCTGAGTGGTCTTTCCCCGCCTGCGCGGGGAAGGCCTGTTCTTCGCCGTGGGGCCCCGGCTCCAGGTCACTGGCCCAGCAGGGCATCGAGGGTGGTGAAACCGTACCCCGCTGCCGTGATGCGGTCGATGACCTGGGGGAGGGCGTCGGCGTCGAGCGTGGTGCCATCGTCGGGGTTGGATCCGAGGTGCATGAGCACGATTTCACCGGGTTGCAGCCCTGCCTGCACGCGGTCGGCCACAGCCTGGACGCTGGAGCCCCCGCTCGTGCCTTTCCAGCCCAGGGTGTCCACCGTCCATCGCACGGCCACGTAGCCCAGGGCGTTGACGGCCGCGATGGTCCGTGCGTCCCGTTCGCCGAAGGGGAAGCGGAACAGCGGCCTGGGATCGGCGCCGGCGGCGAGGATGGTCTGCTCGGCACCGCGCACCTGTTGGGCGATCAGGTCGTTGCCAAGGGCGGTGAACCGGGGGTGCGTCATGGAATGGTTTCCTAACCGGTGTCCGGCGGCCACGATCTTTGCCACGGCCTGCGGGTTGTTCGCCGCCCAGTTCCCGGTCAGGAAGAACGTCCCGGCCACGCCCTTGGCGGAGAGGGCGGACAGGATCTTGGGCAGTCCTGCCGCGTTGGCTCCGGCATCGAAGGTGAGGGCAACCATGCGGCCTGCCCCCGGGATGACGGTGAGGTCCTGGCCGCGAAGGGCTTCCGGGAACGGTGCCGGCTGCACAGGAGGACCCGGTTCCGGCGGTGGCGTTGGCGGGGCCGGGACCCCTGTCGGCTGAAGTTCGGGCACGGGTACCGGCGGCACGGTGACTGGCGGCTCCACCCGAGTCTGGCCCGCTTCGGGTGTTTCGGTTTCCTGCGGCCCGGGCGTTGAAGGCGAAACGCCGGGGCTCGCCGGGCTGGACCCACTGGGCAGCACCGTCGGCGCCGGTGAGGAGGATGGCGGGGCCGACGGCGGACCGGCGGTTGGTGCCGGAAGGAACAGGGCCAGGGCGGCGGCGAGGACCACCAAGGCGACGGCGAGCGCTATGGCGGGAGCCCGTCGTCGTGCTTCACTGGCCGGCACTGCCACCACCCGCCCAAGAGGATGATTTCTTGTCCGCGGCCGCGGACCTCAGGAACCCTTGGAACCGTCGGAATCCGTGGAACCCTCGGAACCGTCCGCGGGCAAGTGGACCACCAGCACGGGGCAATGGGCATGGGCCACGATGGCGGAGCTGACGGAGCCCAGCAGCAGGCCACCGAACCCGCCGTGCCCGCGGCGCCCCACCACCACCATGTCGGCATCGCGGCTGGCGTCGATCAGTGCCTCCCGGGGACGGTTCCGAACCAGGGTTGAGGTGACGTTGGCCGGCGTCTCGGCTCCGAAAGCCTGCGCCACCGCCTCGTCCAGGACCTTCCTGGCACCCTCCTCGAAGCCCTCGATGCCCATCATGACGTAGCCGCTGTACATCTGCGGGTACTCCCAGCAGGCAATGGCCTGGACCGTGGCACCCAGTGGCGTGGCGAGGCGTTGGGCCTGGCGAAGGGCCTCCACGGACGCCTCCGACCCGTCGACGCCCACCACGATCCTGGCTATTGGTGCCCCGGCAATGCTCATGTCTGCTCCCTCGTCAAACCCGCGCTGTCACGCTCATCATGCCTGCACGCGTGCGTTGGGGCTAGGGCGTGTCTCCCAAAGCCTGATGACCGCATCCGGGATGCTTGATGGGTGTCGCGTACTTCCGTTTTGACTGATGGGCAATGGGCCCGCATCCAGCCGCTACTGCCGTCCTCTGCAGGCCGGC
>NZ_BMFW01000026.1 GCF_014639275.1 Arthrobacter liuii
AAGCTTGGTCGCTACCAATTCAAAGAGGCCCTGACCCCTCTCCTCCCGCACCACGCCGCAGCGGCATCAGGACACGCTGCCGCCCTCGCGTCAGACGACCCTAACCACGCTCATCTGCGAAGGGCCGAAAATGGGAACCATCACCTGGTGATGGTTCCCATTTTCGTTCCCGCCGGAAACGTGCCTTGTACCAGGGCTACCGGTGAAAACTCTTCCCGCGCAGGTCAAAGCGGGGTACAACTGGAGATGGAGGGCGCATCGTCCCGCCGCTTAGCCGCTTCGACCCAAAAGCGGGGCCGCGGGACAGGCTGACGAGGAGGTCACAGATGTCCCACGCAGAAGGTTCCGGCTACAGCCCCAACGGCGAAGCTGCTTCAAACGGATCACGCCTGACGCGTGACACCGCCATCCGCGGGCCGGCCAGGCCCGCCCCGTATATCGGCGCCGGTATCCTGCTGGCCGCCGCAATCCTCTTCCCGCTGATGCCGCAGCTGTACTCTTTTGATGCGCCGCGGCTGGCAGGGTTGCCGTTCTTCTACTGGTACCAGCTGCTGTGGGTGCCAATTTCCGCCATACTGACCGGCACGGCGTATTGGCTGGTCACTAAGGAGGACCGACGACGGCGGGCCGAGGCGCGTGCGGGAGGCCCACCATCAGGGGACGCTGCCTCCGCCGATGCAGGGTTGGGAGGGGACCGGCCATGAACGGACGCGAGATCAACTGGACCGCCCTGATCATTGTGGTGCTGCTCTTCGTCGTCGTGGCCGTGATGGGCTTCCTCGCCGCCAGGTGGCGCCGGAGCACGGATGTGGAAGGGCTGCACAGCCTGGACGAATGGGGGCTGGGCGGCCGTGGATTCGGTACCTGGATCACCTGGTTCCTGCTGGGCGGGGACCTCTACACCGCCTACACCTTCGTGGCAGTGCCGGCGGCGATGTGGGCTACGGGGGCGGTCACCGGCTTCTTCGCCGTCCCGTACACCATCGTCCTCTATCCGATCATCTTCATCATCATGAGCCGCCTGTGGTCGGTATCCCACCGCCACGGCTACGTCACCTCCGCGGACTTCGTCGGCGGCCGCTACGGCAGCCGCTGGCTCTCCCTGGCCGTCGCCGTCACGGGCATTGTGGCCACCATGCCCTACATCGCGCTCCAGCTGGTGGGTATCAAGGCCGTGCTGACCGTCCTGGGCCTGGGGAGCTCCGGCAACGTCCTGCTGACCGACCTGCCCCTGATTCTCGCCTTCGTGGTCCTGGCCGCGTACACGTACACGTCGGGCCTGCGGGCACCGGCGATGATCGCCGTGGTCAAGGACCTGCTGATCTACCTTGCCGTCATCGTGGCCGTCATCTACCTGCCCATCAAGTTCGGCGGCTGGGACAGCATCTTTAGCTCGGCACAGGCCAAGCTGGGCACGGTGAACCAGTCCACAGGCAAGCCGGCAGGCGTCTTTATCCCAGGTGGGGCGAACTACTCTGCGTACTGGTCCCTGGCGCTGGGTTCGGCGATGGCGTTGTTCATGTACCCGCACTCGGTGACGGCCGTGCTGGCCTCGAAGGCCCGCAACACCATCCGCCGCAACGCCGCCATCCTGCCGCTCTACTCGCTGATGCTTGGCTTCCTGGCCCTGCTCGGTTTCGCGGCCATCAAAGCGGGTACCAAGCCGATCGACCTGGACGGATCGGTCAATCCGCAGCTGGTGGTTCCGCAACTGTTCCTGGACCACTTCCCGGCCTGGTTTGCCGGGATCGCGCTGGCCGCCATTGCCATCGGGGCCCTGGTGCCGGCAGCGATCATGTCCATCGCGGCAGCGAACATGTTCACCCGCAACATCTACCGCGATTTCATCCGGCCTGACGTCGATGCCAGAACCGAGGCGAAGGTGTCCAAGATCGTCTCGCTGGTGGTGAAGGTGGGCGCACTGGTCTTCGTGATCGCCATGGACCAGTCCGCGGCCATCAACATGCAGCTGCTGGGGGGCATCTGGATCCTGCAGACCTTCCCGGCCGTGGTGGCCGGCCTGTACACCCGGTGGTTCGACCGGTGGGCGCTGCTGGTCGGATGGGCGGTCGGCATCATCTTCGGCACCGTCTCCGCCTACAACGTGGTGAACCCGGTGACCAAGGCGCACTTCGGCGGTTCCGTGGCGCCCATCCCGGGAACTGACTTCAGCGTCTACATCGCGGTGTCGGCTTTCGCGCTGAACCTGGTGGTGGCTGCCGTGCTGACCCTGGTGCTGCGGGCCCTTAAGGTCCGGACAGGCGAGGACCTCACCCGGCCCACCGACTACGCCGCCGACGAAACTGACCCCAAAGTGGTGCAGATCGAGAAGACGCAGCACTTCACCCAGCCGGGCGGCCCCTCCCCGGTGGCCTAGGCAAGCCCGGGGTCCTCCCGGGCCCAGGCCGTCCTCCTGCCGGGTGACGTCCCGGCAGGAGGGCGCCTCATCACAGCCAGGCGCTGCGGCGGAGCGGCGGCTCTTCCCCGCCGGGCCGGCGCACCAGGACCTGGTTGACCCCGGTGAGTCCGTTCTCGAATCCGATGGCACTGGCTGCCATGTACAACCGCCACACACGCGCCCGCCCCGCGCCGGCCAGCTGCACCGCTTCCTCCCAGTTCTGCTCAAGCCGGCCCACCCACGAACGGAGGGTCAGGGCGTAGTGGCGGCGCAGGGCCTCCACGTCGAGGACTTCGAACCGGGCTGATTCGAGGGCGTCCACCATCTCGCCGAGGCTGATCATTTCGCCGTCGGGAAAAACGTACCGGGGGATGAACGAGTCAGGGTCGGGGCTGGTGGGGCCTGCGTTCCAGGAGATGGCGTGGTTCAGCAGCCGGCCGCCGGGGCGGAGCAGCCCGAAGAGCGCGGCGGCATAGGCAGGCATCTGCGCCCGCCCCACGTGTTCCGACATCCCGATTGAACTGATCGCATCGAACGGACCGTCCTGCACGTCCCGGTAATCCTGTACCCGGATCTCCACGCTGCCCGTCAGGCCGGCCTCCGCCGCGCGCTTCCGGGCCAGGCCGGCCTGTTCCGTGGAGAGCGTCACGCCCACCACACTGACGCCGTACCTGGCTGCAGCGTGGATCGCAAAGCTGCCCCAGCCGCACCCCACGTCAAGGATCCGCATGCCGGGTTGGAGGCCCAGCTTGCGGCAGACCAGGTCCAGCTTGGCCTCCTGCGCGGCGTCCAGGCCGGTATCCAGCGTCCCGTCCGCTGCGGTCGCACCGCTTGCGGCCGGCCGTTCGGCGGCGTCGTCCGGCCACACAGCGCATGAATAGACCATCGACGGTCCCAGCACCAGGGCGTAGAAGTCGTTGCCGACGTCGTAATGATGCGAGATGGCAGCAGCATCCCGCCGGCGGGAGTGCATCATGCCCTTCTTAGCCACGCGCGCTTCCTCGGGCGGCGGCGCAGGGTTGGGGCCAAGGGCGCCTAGCCGGACCGCGGTGCGCAGCAGCAGCCAGAGCTCCTTGGCGGAAGGCGGGCGGAAAGGACCGGGCTCCGCGAACTTGCCTGCCGAACTCAAGGCCGTGAAGGCCGCAAAGATGTCACCCGGGGCGTCGATTTCGCCTGCCACGTACGCCCTGCTCAGCCCCAGCTGCCCCGGCGACCAGAGTATGCGCCGGAGGGCCCGTCGGGACCTGAATTCCAGGACCGGTGCTCCTGCGGGTCCCGCTTCCGAGCCGTCCCACGCCCGCAGCCGCAGGGGTATCTGCCCCGTCCCCAGCACCACCCCCAAGGCTTTTTCCAGCCTGGCGGCATGCCCAGTGGCTTCAGTTCCGGTCCTTGCGGCTGCTGCATTATCCATGCGCCCACCCTAAGGCCGGGCTGCCCTCCACGACTATCATGGGGGAGTGATTCCTGACCCAACCGATGTGGTGGTCATCGGGGCGGGCCAGGCCGGCCTGTCGGCCGCCTACCACCTCCAGCGCCGCGGACTTGACTACGCCGTGCTCGACGCCGAGGAAGGTCCGGGAGGCGCGTGGCGGCACCGCTGGAAGAGCCTGCGAATGGCCACCGTCAACGGAATCAGCGACCTGCCGGGCATCCCCAAACCGGAGGTGGATCCCGCGGAACCCAGCTCCACATTCCTGACCCGCTACTTCGCAAGCTATGAGGCCGGGCTGGGACTCTCCGTCCGCCGGCCCGTCAAGGTCCGGGCTGTCAGGCGCGAAGATGGCAATCCAGCAGGGCGGCTGCGGGTCGAAACACCGGACGGGGACTGGAGCGCCAGGGCACTCATCAACGCCACCGGAACGTGGACCCGCCCTTTCTGGCCCATCTACCCGGGCCAGGCTTCGTTCCGGGGGAGGCAGTTGCATGTAGCCGACTACGTCTCGGCGGAGGAGTTCCGTGGCAAGCATGTAATCGTAGTGGGTGGCGGGATCTCTGCCGTCGGCCTGCTCGAAGAAATTTCGCGTATCACCACTACCAGCTGGTTCACGCGCAGGGAACCGGTCTGGCGCGACGCTCCGTTTGACGCCAAGGCCGGCCACGATGCCGTGGCGCTGGTGGAGGAGCGCGTTCGAAAGGGGCTTGCGCCGCAAAGCGTCGTGTCGGTGACGGGCCTCATCTGGACTCCTGCCCTGCGCGCAGCCAGGGAACGGGGCGCGCTCAACCGGCAGCCCATGTTCACCTCCATCGAACCTGGCGGAGTCCGCCGCGCCGACGGCAGCCTCCTGGCGGCCGACGCCATCCTCTGGGCCACGGGCTTCAGGGCCGAACTGGAACACCTCGCGCCGCTCCACCTGCGCGGACCCGGCGGCGGGATCGCCATGGACGGAACCCAGGTGGCAGCCGAGCCGCGCGTCCATCTGGTGGGTTACGGCCCGTCGTCGTCCACCATCGGCGCCAATCGGGCCGGACGGGCGGCAGTGGCTGCGATCCTGAAGCTGCCCGGAATGGCGACGGCGGCGGAACCGGTAACGTGGGGGTGATGCCCCGGGCCCCGGGGCCGGCGAGGGCAACAGAAGGCGGCAGGACACAGGTGGCAGCAGACATCCTGGCGGACATCTTCTCCGTGCTGCGCCGGCGGCCCGATGTCGAGGCCCCCAACCTCCAGGCCTGGGATGCCACGGACCGGCTGCTGCTGGAGACGGCAGTACAGCTTGGCCGGGCCGGCAGCGCCGTGGCTGTGATCGGCGACCGCTACGGGGCGCTGACGCTCGGCGCGTCCGCATTACTTGCCCCGGCCACGCTGCGCGTTCATCAGGACCTGGTCACCGGGGAACGCGCGCTGCAGCTAAACGCGGCCGAACTGCCGGCCGCGTTTGACGGGGCGGCAGATCAGGTACCCGCTCCCGGCTTCATCCAGCTGCCCCTGGGGCGCGAACTGCTGGCCGGAGCGGACACCGTCCTCCTGCAGCTTCCCAAGACGCTCGCGGAGCTGGAGGAAGTCGCTGCCGCCGTGGCCCGCTACGCCGCCCCGGACGTCCGGCTGCTCGCCGGGGGCCGGGTGAAGCACATGTCACCGGGCATGAACACGGTCCTTGAACGGTACTTCGTTTCCGTGCAGCCGCAGCTTGCGCGGCAGAAATCGCGGATACTCCTTGCCAGCAGCCCCAAAACCGCCGTGGCGCCCCCGCGCTTCCCGGTGGTGGCGCACCTTACCGAACTGGAGCTGGACGTGGCCGCCCACGGCGCTGTCTTTGCCGGGCCAAAGCTGGACATTGGCACACGATTCCTGCTGACCTTCCTGCCCGCAATGAAGCCGGCACGGCACGCCGTGGACCTGGGCTGCGGCACCGGAATCCTCGCCGCGATGTACGCGCGGCTGTTCCCGGCCGCTGCCGTGACGGCCACCGACCAGTCGGCCGCCGCCGTGCAGTCCGCCCTGGCCACTGCCCGGGCGAACGGACTGGCGGACCGGATCACCGTCCTGCAGGACGATGCGCTCGGCACTTTCCCCGATGGCGCCGTGGACCTTGTGCTGCTCAACCCGCCCTTCCACGTTGGAGCCGGCGTCCATGCCGGTGCGGGGCTGAAGATGATCGAGGCGGCGGCGCGCGTCCTGGCTCCCGGGGGCGAGCTGTGGACCGTCTACAACCGGCACCTGGACTACCTGCCGGCCATGGAGCGGCACGTCGGACCCACCGTGGTGGAGGGCCGGAACTCCAAGTTCACCGTCACCCGCAGTACGCGCACCTCCCGCTGACCAGAGGAAAAACCCCGCGCCGCGCCGCTTCAGGCACATATGGGCGGGGGCGCACGCTTAACGTACGATTCAAGCATCACCACCGCCAGGTAGCCGAAGACGTTTAGGGGAAACCGTGTCTGAGATCCGCCAATCCTCTCCGAGGCGCGGAACCAACTTGCCAAAGATGGGGGACTTCAACCTCACCGTCATCCTCGACGCAATCCGCAGGACGTCCGGCGGCCTGAGCCGGGTGGAGCTCGCCCAGATCGTGGGACTGTCCCCGCAGACCATTTCGAATATTTCCCGGCGGCTGCTGGACCAGAACCTAATCGTCGAGGCGGGCAAGGAGGGCAGCGGCCCCGGCAAGCCCCGCACCATCCTCCGCCTCAATCCGGGCGGCATGTACGCCCTGGGGGTCCACCTTGACCCCGCCGTGACAACGTTGGTGGTGCTGGACCTCGTAGGGGCGGTGGTGAGGCATTCACGGATCAAGACCCCGGGCGGAAACGATCCTTCCGCCGTGATTGCCACCATTGCCGCGGAAATCGACCAGCTCGTGGCAGATTCGGGCGTGGACCGCAGCCGCATCGCAGGCCTGGGCGTGGCTGCTCCGGGCCCCATCGACCTGGACAACGGCACCGTGGTGGATCCACCGCTGCTGCCCGGCTGGGACCGGGTGGAACTGCGTGATGCGCTGGCCAGGGCCACCGGCTACTCGGTGCTGGTGGACAAGGACGTGACCAGCGCGGCCGTGGCGGAAACGTGGGCGGGAGGTCCCAGCGGCGCCGGTAGCTTCGTGTTCATGTACATGGGCACCGGCATCGGCTGCGGCATCGTCCTGAATGATGAAGTTGTCCGCGGCACCTCAGGCAACGCCGGCGAGATCGGCCATATCATCGTGGACCCCGACGGACCGCCCTGCGACTGCGGCCAGCGCGGCTGCGTGAAGTCCTCCTGCATCCCCCAGGTGCTGGTGGCGGAAGCGGAGGCCGCCGGAATCCTGGAGGGGTCCCGGGCCAGGACCGCCGCCGAAATCCAGCAGAGCTTCTCTGAGCTGTGCGCACGTGCCTACGCAGGAGACGAACGTGCCGCCGCCATCCTGGACAAGTCCGCCGTCCTGGTTGCCCGGGCCGTCTCGGTGGTCACCAACACCCTCGACGTTGAGCGCGTGGTCTTCGGCGGCCCCTTCTGGACCTGCCTGTCGCAGCGCTACCTCGAACTGGTTCCGCCGCTCTTGGACGCCAACAGCGCCGCCCGTCTGATCCACCCCATCGAGGTTGTGGGCACGGGCGTAGGGGAGGATGTGGGAGCCATCGGCGCGGCCTCGCTGGTCCTCGAACATACCCTCGCGCCCCGGGCCCAGCGGCTCCTGCTGGAAAGCTGACCACAGCATGCCTCGACGGGCTTATAAGGTGATGGTGTCCCTGCTGGCCGCCGCGGTGCTGGTCCTCACGGCCTGCACGCCTGCCGATCCTGCCAGCGGAAACAGGACCATCAAGGTGGCCTACCAGAAGACAGACTCGTTCACGGCCCTGGACACCATGTTCCAGGATGCGAAAAGGGAGTTTGAAGCCGCGAACCAGGGCGTCAGGGTTGAACTGCAGCCCATCCAGGCGAACGACGACGACTACGGCACCAAGCTCGCCCTGGCCCTGCGGTCGCCCTCCACGGCCCCGGACGTCTTCTACGAAGACACCTTCAAGGTCCGCTCCGACGTGGACGCCGGGTACCTCCTGAACCTGGACAGCCGCCTGCAGGGGTGGGGGGACTGGACCAGGTTCGACGCCGGCGCCAAGGAAGCCGGCAAGGCGAACGACGGCGGTACGTACGCGGTCCCGCTGGGCACCGACACGCGGGCCATCTGGTACAACAGGAAGGTTTTTGAAGCTGCCGGGGTTGCGCTGCCGTGGCGCCCGTCCAGCTGGCAGGACATCCTGGACACCGCCAGGAAGATCAAAACTTCCGAGCCGGACGTAATCCCCTTCAACATGTATGCCGGCAAAGGCACCGGCGAGGGGACGGTGATGCAGGGGTTCTACGAGCTCCTGTACGGCACCGGAACAAGCCTCTATGACCAGGACTCGAAAAAATGGGTTGTGGGGTCGGCCGGCTTCAAAGATTCGCTGACCTTCCTCGAAACGCTCTACAAGGACAACCTGGCCGTGCCCCCGGCCGAACTGGATCCAAACGTCTGGAAGAAGGTGTTCGGCGGATGGTTCCCCAAAGCGAAACTTGGGGCAACCGTGGAAGGCTCCTACGCGCCGTCGTTCTGGCAAAAAGGCGGGAGCTACGAATGGCCGGGATATGGGGAGGACATGGGCGTGGCCCCGTTCCCCACGCAGAACGGCGCGGCCCCGGGTGCGGTGAGCATGTCCGGCGGCTGGACCCTTGCCGTCGGTGCGGAAACCAAGCAGCCCGACCTCGCCTTCAATTTCCTCACCACCGCGCTCAACGCGAAGAACTCGCTGGCGTTCACGGTGGCCAGTTCACAGATCGCCGTCCGCACCGACGTCGCCGCCGACCCCGGCTACCAGTCCGCCAACCCGTTCGTGAAGGACGTGTCCGGCCTGGTGGCCGTGACCAGGTTCCGGCCCGCGACCTCCGACTACCCGCGCATCTCCGCTGCCGTCCAGGAAGCCACCGAGGCCGTCATCACCGGCAGCAGGACCCCGGAGCAGGCCGCGGCGGACTATGACACGGCGGTGGCCGGCATCGTGGGCGGCGACAAGACGATCCGGAAGTAGCGGTGCCCGCCAACCACCGCACCCGGCACGTGCTGCGCTACCTGCCGGTCCTGCCCGCCGTCGTGCTCCTGCTCGTGTTTCTCGCCGGCCCTGTCCTGTGGGCCTTCCACGCCTCGCTCACCAACGCAGGACTCACCGGCCGGCACGCCAGGAACCCCGAGTGGGTGGGCCTGGACAACTACCAGCGGCTGCTGCAGGACCCGGTCTTTCCGCTCTCGCTCGCGCTGACTGTCCTGTTCGTGGCCGGTTCCGCCATCCTGGGCCAGAACGTGCTGGGACTGGCCCTTGCGGTCCTGATGCGGCGGGCACGTCCGGTTGTCTCCGCCACTGTTGGCACCGCGGTCGTGGCCGCCTGGGTCCTGCCGGAAATCGTGGCCGGGTTCGCCGCCTATGCCTTCTTCAGCCGCGACGGGACGCTCAACCAACTGCTTGGCCGGTTCGGGCTGGGGGAAACTGACTGGCTCTATGCCCTTCCCATGGTGGCCGTGGTGGTGGCGAACGTGTGGCGCGGGACCGCCTTTTCCATGCTGGTGTACCGGGCTGCGCTCAATGGCGTCCCGGCGGAGCTGACCGAAGCCGCGCAGATGGACGGCGCCGGCGCCTGGCAGCGGCTGGCGTTCATTACGCTGCCGGTGATCCGGGGCAGCATCGCCACCAACCTGATGCTGGTCACGCTGCAGACCCTGGCTGTCTTCACCCTGATCTGGGTCATGACTGCCGGCGGCCCGGCCAACGCCAGCACCACGCTGCCGGTCCTGGCGTATCAGGAGGCCTTCAAATTCGGAGACATCGGTTACGGCACCGCCGTCGCCTCCATCCTCATCCTCGTCGGCGGCGTGTTCGGGGCAGCCTATCTGCGCCTGCTCAAGGAGCAGAGGCCGTGACCGCCCCGGTACAGGAGGGGCAACGGCTCCCGCGCCAGAAGGAAAGCCAACCGCGCCCCAGCCACCCTAAGCGCAGCACGTGGGCGGACGTGGTCCTGCTGTTCATCGGTGCGTGCTTCCTGCTGCCGCTGCTGTGGCTGGTCCTCGGTTCCCTGGACCCGGCGGCCGGACACGCCACCAAGGTGCCGCAGCAGCCCGGCCTGGACAATTTCACCGCCGTCCTCACCCCGGAGCTGCTGTTCCGGCCGTTATGGAACAGCCTCCTGCTGTCCGCAGGGACAGGGGTGGTGACAGTGGCCGCGGCCGTGCTCGCCGCATACCCGCTGTCCCGCTACCGATCCCGCTTCAATACGCCCTTCATGTACGGGATTCTGTTCGGGACCTGCCTGCCCATCACCGCCATCATGGTGCCGGTCTACGGTCTGTTCGTGCAGCTCCGGCTGCTGGATTCCCTGCCGGCCACGGTGCTGTTCCTGGCCGCCACCAGCCTGCCCATGGCCATTTGGATGACCAAAAACTTCATCGATGCCGTGCCGCTGGCGCTGGAGGAAGCGGCCTGGGTGGACGGCGCCTCCAGGCTGGCGGGCCTGCGTTCAATCGTGCTTCCACTCATGGGCCCGGGCCTGGGCGTGGTGTTCATCTTCGTGTTCATCCAGGCCTGGGGGAACTTCTTCGTCCCGTTCGTGCTCCTGCTGTCCGAGGGCAGCCAGCCCGCAGCGGTATCGATCTTCAGCTTCTTCGGCCAGCACGGGGCAGTGGCCTACGGCCAGCTGGCCGCATTCTCGATCCTCTATTCGGTTCCCGTCCTGGCCCTCTATGCCGTCGTGGCGCGCGGGTCCGGCAACTCGCTGGCCCTGTCGGGAGCCGTGCGGGGTTAGTCGATGTCCTCAAGCACCACACCGAAAGGCAGGGTGTCGTCCAGGTGCGCCTGGTGGCCGGTGGACCCGGGGTTGTAGACCACCCGGACGCCGTGCAGTTTCTCCGCCGCGGACTGCATCAGGACAGGCCTGACTGTGTCGATGAACAGCTGGCTCTTGTCGGCGAGGAACTCCTTGTAGCTGGCTGGAAGCTCAATCATGGCAAAAGGATAGACCCGCTCCGTAGCAAAGGGGAGGGGTCCCCATTGCCGGATTCGGACCGGCGGCTTGGATAGGATGGGGGGCGGGACACGGCCCGCCCGGCCACCGCGGCTGGACCAACTCCAGGACAGTGCACGGGAGGCCGAACGCGAGCGGAACAGCGGACACGAACGTGAAGAATACCTGGACAGCAGCAATGGAGCGGCCCTGAGCGTCCCTGGTAGCGGGCACCACCCCAGCGAAGGAAATTCTGCCGCGCGAGGAAACATCCTGTAAAACTGCGTCTTAATTCGGCGCCGGCTTGTACCCGCCCTGCTGGTTCTCGTAGAGTCGTAGGCAAGTTACCTCAGTAACGTGTCAGCGATCCTCCGTGTCGGAGGGTGTGGGTGCCCCCATGTGGGCCTGACATTTGCTCACGGACTACTTCATTCCAGGCGTAACAGTCGCGGCTGCGTCCTCGTGGAGTCCCTCCGTGTTCCCCAAACTCAAATTCATTGACGGTCTTTCCTGTTCCTTTCGGTCAGGCAGCCCCCCAATGGCCCAAAGCCAAGGACGCAAATGTCACCACCAAGCCTTATTGACACCCATCCCAACCTCTCCGACACCGCTCCTGTAGCGCTGTCCTACGAGCTGTTCCCACCCCGTTCGCCCGCAGCTGCGGAGACGCTCTGGACCACCATCCGTGAGCTGGAAGCCACCGAACCGGACTACGTCTCCGTGACCTACGGCGCCAGCGGATCCAACCGGGACACCGCCGTCGAGCTCATCAACCGCCTCCTGGTTGAAACCACATTGCGGCCGCTTGCCCACCTGACCTGCGTGGGAAACGCCCCGCAGGAACTCGCGGCCATCATCGGCCAACTGCTGGACATCGGGGTGCGGGGCATCCTTGCCCTGCGCGGCGATCTTCCCAAGGGTGGCAGCCAGCCGGCATCGGGATCGCTGCGGTACGCCCAGGACCTGATCGACCTCATCCGCCGGGTGGAGCAGCGGCGCACAGCCCTGCTCTGCGCCGGAAAGATCGCCGTTGGCGTGGCTGCGTACCCCACCCGGCATCCTGAGTCACCCAGCGAGGAGCACGACGTCGAGGTGCTGCTCGCGAAGCAGCGTTCCGGCGCGGACTTCGCCATCACCCAGGTGTTCTTCGAGGCGGGGCAGTACGCCGATCTCCTCACCCGCGCACGCCGTGCCGGTGTGACCATCCCTATCATCCCCGGTGTCATGCCGTTCACCAGCGTCCGCCGCCTGAACCGCCTGGGGGAACTGGCGGGAGTGGAACCGGCACCCGAGCTGATGGAACGGCTCGCCGCGGCCGACAACGACATCGAACGCCTCCATGTCGGCGTCGACGCCACCGTGGACCTCGCCAATGCCGCCCTGGACGCCGGTGCTCCCGGCATCCACCTCTACACGTTCAATGAGCACCAGAGTGCGCTGGAGGTTCTGGACAAGCTGGCCCTGCCGCGCCACAACCGATTCAGCCAGCGCCGGGCCGCCAACGCCCGGCCGCAGCTCGCCAGCTGAGCATCTTCAGCCGCAGCATCAACAGACCATCTTCATAAACTCCAACTTTTCCAGGAGATCTCCATGCCTGACCTGACCGCGCCCAAAAACAACCCGTTCCCGTCCGCCTCGCTCCTTGGCTACCCCCGCATCGGCCGCCGCCGCGAACTCAAGAAAGCCGTCGAGGCCTACTGGGCCGGCAAGATCGACGCAGCCGCACTCGACTCCGCGGCAAAGGCAATCCAGCTGGCCTCCGCCAAGCGCCTGCAGGAGCTTGGCCTGACAGAAGCCGCTGCCGTCCCGGGCACCTTCTCCTACTATGACCAGGTCCTGGACACCACCGCCCACCTCGGCGCGGTTCCCGCCCGCTTCGGCAAGCTCCTCAATGCTGAGGGCAAGCTGGACATCGACGGCTACTTCACCCTGGCCCGCGGCAACAAGGAACAGCAGCCGCTGGAAATGACCAAATGGTTCGACACCAACTACCACTACCTGGTGCCGGAAATCGGCCCGGAGACCGCGTTCACCCTGGCCTCCACCGCCAAGGTTGACGAGTTCGCCTTCGCCCTGGCCAACGGCATCGAGACCCGCCCGTACATTGTTGGCCCGGTCACCTACCTGCTCCTGTCCAAGGCTTCGGACGGCGCCCCTGCCGGCTTTGCGCCGCTGTCCCGCCTCGAGGACATCCTGCCCGTCTATGTCGAGCTGCTCGGAAAGCTCGCCGCCGCAGGGGCCGGCTGGGTCCAGCTCGATGAGCCCGCCCTGGTGGTGGACCAGGACATCCCGGCTGCCGACGTCGAAGCAGCTGTTGCCCGCGCCTATGAGGTCCTCACCGCTGCGGCCGACCGCCCGCAAATCCTTGTCTCCACCCCCTACGGTGCACTCGAGGGCCAGCTGGGCACCTTCGCTGCCACCAACATCGACGCCCTCCACATCGACGTCTTCAAGGGCACGGTTCCCTCCGCCGCCGCGCTGGCAGGCCTGGGCAACAAGACCCTTGTTGCCGGCGTCGTTGACGGCCACAACATCTGGCGCAACGACCTCGCTGCCTCTGCCGCGAAACTGGACGAACTGAAGGCTGCCGCCGGAAAGGTGGCCGTCTCCACGTCCACCTCCACCCAGCACGTCCCGCACGACGTTGCCGAGGAAACGCAGCTGTCCGAGCAGCTCCGCAGCTGGCTGGCGTTCTCCGACCAGAAAGCTGTAGAGGTCAAAACCCTTGCCGCCTACCTGGCGGACCCGGCCTCCGCCAAGGCCGCCATCGACGAAGCAACCGCCGTGATCGCTTCCCGTGCCACGGCAGAAGGCGTCCGCCGCGCAGACGTCCGGGCCCGCACCGAAGCGCTGACTGCCGCCGACTTCAGCCGCTCCGAGTACGCAGTCCGCGAAGCCGCCCAGGAAGAGGCGCTGCACCTGCCGCCGCTGCCCACCACCACCATCGGCTCCTTCCCGCAGACCTCGGAAATCCGCTCGGCCCGCGCCCGCAACAACAAAGGCGAGCTGAGCGACGGGCAGTACGAGCAGCTTATGAAGGACGAAATCAAACGCGTCGTCAGCCTGCAGGAAGAGCTTGGCTACGACGTCCTGGTGCATGGCGAGCCCGAGCGCAACGACATGGTGCAGTACTTCGCCGAGAACCTCGACGGCTTCGACGTCACCGTCCACGGCTGGGTCCAGTCCTACGGTTCACGCTGCACGCGCCCGTCCATCCTGTGGGGCGACGTCACCCGCAAGGCCGCCATCACGGTCAAATGGGCTGAATACGCCCAGTCCCTGACCAGCAAACCGATGAAGGGCATGCTCACCGGTCCGGTCACCATCCTGGCCTGGTCCTTTGTCCGCGACGACCAGCCGCTGGGCGAGACCGCCAACCAGGTTGGCCTGGCCCTGCGCGACGAGATCGCCGACCTCGAAGCCGCCGGCATCAAGATCATCCAGGTGGATGAGCCTGCCCTCCGCGAACTGCTCCCCCTGCGCACGGGAGACCAGGCCGGTTACCTGACGTGGTCCGTTGACTCGTTCCGCCTGGCTACCGCCGGCGCCGCCGATGCCACCCAAATACACACCCACCTCTGCTACTCGGAGTTCGGCGTCATCATCGACGCGATCGACGGCCTGGACGCCGACGTGACGTCCATCGAGGCCGCCCGCTCCCGCATGGAGGTTGTCCACGACCTCGAGTCCCATGGCTTTGGCCGCGGGGTTGGCCCGGGCGTCTACGACATCCACTCGCCGCGCGTTCCCGGCGAGCAGGAGGTCACCGGGCTGCTCAGCACAGCCGTCAAGCACGTTCCGGCCCGCCAGCTTTGGGTCAACCCGGACTGCGGCCTGAAGACCCGCGGCTACGCCGAGACCGAGGAGTCGCTGCGAAACCTGGTCAGGGCCACCCAGGTGGTCCGAGCAGGCCTGCTGGAAACAGTGAAATAAGACGATGCGCGACTAAGTGAGCTCGCAGAGGCTCAAGGTCCGGTGCGCCCGGCGCACCGGACCTTGAGAAGCGAGCGAACGCGGCAGGGTCACCGCGGGTGACCCGCCGGCGTCGTATTTTTCATCCGTACGGCGCTGACAAACAGCCAGGCGGTCCAGGCGGCGATTGCCACGATGCCGGCCAGCGTGGGCAAGGCGTTGGCTGCGGAAAAGCCCGAGTCCCCGATGATCCATCCCTGCACCATGTAGGCCAGCCCGGACAGCGCCATGAGCCAGCCGATGGTCCGCGAAACGTGACGGGTCACGCCGACAACAACACCCAAGAGCACCAACGCGCTGCCCAGCAGGATGCTGTGGTAGCTGCGCACACCCCATTCGAGCCAGCGGATGCCCTCAGCCGCGGCGAAACGCGCCGCTTTTTCCGGCTCCGGGGCAGCAACCCAGGCGTCCACCGCCTGTTTCAGGGCCACCCCGTCCACCGCCTGCAGGACTGCGTAAAGTGCCGCGGCAGCAGCGGCACAAAGAGCACCGAAGCGTGCGGTCCAGGCCAGCGCGTGCTGCTGGACGCCGAGGGCGGCCCACAGGGACACCAGTCCCGCGCATACCAGCGCCATGCCAACGAACTGCCCCAGGTGCACAGCGGTCCAAATGCCGCTGTTGGCATAGGCAGTGAACCCACCAACCTTTTTAGTCCCCGGGCATTGTTGGAGCGCCCGCTTCAGGACTCCCAGACTATTTCGTCGTCCACCACGCCATCCTGGTCTGCGGATGCCACCAGGACCTCATCGGTGAAGTGCTCGCCGAGGGTGAAATCCATGACGAAATAGCGCTCAGGCTGGCCGGGGAAGATGCCCACGTGGCCAAGCTTGAGGGCCTTGAGGAAGACCTCGTTGGTGAGCTGGCTCCGGTCCTGGACGCCGAACACTTTGTGCAGGTGTTCGTCCTTGAGAGCGTTGCAGTGGAAGTGCAGGTATTCCTGCGGGCTGGTGCCTTCCTGCTCAAGCTCCTCGGCGATCATTTCGCGCACCTCGTCCACCAGCTCGGGCAGGAAGCGAAGCCGGTACTCAACCTTGCGAAGCGCTGCTTCATCGAAGTGGTCATGGGCCTTGATGTTCAGGTCGAGTTCCAGCGGATGGCCGCGAAGCTCATGCTTGGCGGCGAACAGATGCTCCCTGCCGTGGTTGAGCTCGATCTCCCCAAAGTGCTGGCTCGCTACCTTGTTCATAGTTTCAACATAGACCTGAAGTGAAGACCATTCCAGCGTTCGGACCTAATTCACCGCGGTGCGCATGCCTGCCAGGGTTTCAGCCAGCAAATCAACGAAAAGCTGCACCCGGGCGGTCTTGCGGTCATTGATCAGCAGCGCAAAAACGTTCCGTGCCAGCCGGATCTCGGGCACGTCCAGCACCACTACGCCTGCCGGTTTGTTCCGCAACGCCAGCTCGGGAACCAGCGCCGCGCCCAGCCCTGCGGCAGCCATCTCCAGGCTTGCATGGAAGTCGTCGCTGTGGGCCACCACCCGGGGATGCAGGTTGCAGCCGGCGAACAGGCGTTCGATCACCATCGCGTCGCTGGTGCCGGGATGGTGCATGATCCACGGCATCTCCGACAGATGGTCGGCCGCAACCTTCGCATCGGCCCGGAAGCCCCAGCCGGCAGGCAGCACCACCCGGAAGTCGTCGTCGCCAATCCATTGCCGGTTGATGGTGTTGGGCCAGGCGAACCCGGTCTGTCCTACCTGGAACACCACGGCCAGGTCCAGGTCGCCGCCGGTGCGCAGCCCCTGGATGGTCTGGCCTGGTTCCGCCACGGACACGCGCAGGTCAATACCGAGCTTCTTCCACGCCGGGTTTTTGAGGATACGCGGCAGGACGTAGGTGGCCAGGCTGGGAAAGATCCCCAGGCGCAGTTCCTGGCTTTCGGTGTCCTGCGTCCTTGAGGCGGCGGCCATGAGCGCTTCGATGTCCGTGAGCACCTTTGCAGCGTGCCGGGTCATGACGACGGCGGCTTCCGTAGGGATCACGGCGCGCGCCGACCGCTGGAAGAGGGTGACACCCGTTTCCCGCTCCAGGGCGGACATCTGCTGCGAGACAGCGGAGGCCGTATAGCCGAGCGTCGCGGCTGCGGCAGCGAACGAGCCCAGCCGCGTCACCTCCAGGAGGGTCTTCAGGTGCACGGGATTTACCACCAGTTCACAGTACTGCACCCATCCGCCGCCGCGACCGCGCCGAATTGCCCTCTGTATACCCAGCACAGCGGCAAATGTTCAGCAGAGGAGCATGAAGTGTCACTTGACCCAGCAGCAAGTCCACGCGGCCGGCGGCGCATCGCCGTAATCGGCAGCGGCGTGGCCGGATTGACTGCCGCGTACGTACTTAACCGGCAGGACGACGTCACCCTGTTCGAGGCGGATTCGCGGCTGGGTGGCCATGCCCACACCCACGACATGCCCCAGCCTGACGGAAGCGTCATCGGGGTGGACACGGGCTTTATCGTGCACAACGAACGGACCTATCCCACCCTGCTGCGGTTGTTCGCCGAGCTTGGCGTCGAAACCCAGGACTCCGAGATGAGCATGTCGATCCGCTGCGACGGCTGCGGACTGGAATACGCCGGTGCCCGCGACGGCGCCCGCGGAATCATCGCCAAACCCTCCAGCCTGCTGCGCGGCCGCTATTTGCTGATGCTGCTGGAGGTTACCCGCTTTTACCGGAAGGCGAGGGAACTGCTCAGGACCGCGCCGCCGTCGGCCGTCGGCGACGAAGTGGAGGTGCCGGAACTGACGCTGGGGGAGTTCCTGGCGCGGGAGAAGTTCAGCCCTTACTTCATCTCCCACTTTATGACCCCGGTTGTCAGTGCCGTCTGGTCCTGCGATCCCACCACGGCGCTGGCCTATCCGGCGCGGTACCTCTTCACGTTCCTGGGCCACCACGGCATGCTGGGCATCAAGGGCTCGCCGCAGTGGCGGACTGTTACCGGCGGCTCGGCAAGGTATGTCGAAAAGCTCGCCGCAACGCTGGCGGATGTCCGGCTCAACACCCCCGTCACCGCCATCCGGCGCCTGCCCGATGGCGTGGAGCTCGCAACGGCCAACGGGCTGGAAGACTTTGACGCCGTCGTGATCGCCACGCACCCCGCGCAGGCCCTCGGGTTCCTCGCCGACGCCACCCCGGAGGAGAAGGAAGCACTCGGAGGCATGCCCTACTCCGTGAACCACACAGTGTTCCACCAGGACCCCGCCGTCCTGCCCTCGGCGGGCAACGCCAGGGCGTCCTGGAACTACCGGCTCCCGGCCTGCGACGCCCGGCCGGACAAGGTGCTGGTGAGCTACGACCTCACCCGGCTGCAGCGGCTCGAAACGGCAGGCGGCCGGCCCTACCTGGTGAGTCTGGGCGAGTCCGGGCTGATCGCGGACAGCGCGGTACTGCAGCGGATGGTGTACGAACACCCGCAGTACACCCCTGATTCCCTGAAGGCCCAGCAGGCCATCGCGGCGCTCAGCAACGGCCGGATTGCCTACGCCGGAGCGTACCTTGGCTGGGGCTTCCATGAGGACGGCGCCCTCTCCGGGGTGCGGGCCGCGGAAAAACTGGGACGCACGTGGCCGGTGGCCCGGGCCGCTGATTCCGGCGGTTCCGCCGGCGAGGGGGAGCGGGAACTGCTGGCCGCGGAGCCTGCATGACCATGCAGCCTTCGATCTACCGCACGTCCATAGCCCACGTGCGGCGCACCCCATTGAAGAATGCCTTCACTTACCGGAGCTACAGCTGGTTCGTGGATGTGGATGACCTGCCGCCCCTGCCTGTGTTGCTGCGGCCACTCGCAGTGTTCCGCGCAGGAGACCACCTGGGTGATCCGGACGCCGGCATCCGGTCCAATGTGGAGCGGTACCTGCGGACCCAGGGCTTAGAGCCCGACGGCGGTCCCATCCACATGCTCACCAGCGCCAGGGTTTTTGGTTACGTCTTCAATCCACTCACTCTGTTCTGGTGCTACCGCTCAAGTGGGGAACTCCAGTGCGTGGTGGCCGAGGTCCACAACACTTACGGGGAGCGGCACTGCTACCTGCTTCGAACCGACACCTCCGGCCGCGCGTCAGTCCCAAAGGCGTTTTACGTATCACCTTTTAACGACGTCGACGGGCAGTACCGGATGAAGCTTCCGGCACCCGGGGACCGGCTGGCGGTGTCCATCATCCTGGAGCGTGAGGGGCACCGGCCCTTCGTGGCCACCATGGACGGCCGGCGGAGGCCTGCCAGCATCCCTAACATCCTGGCCGCGGCCCTGACCGTGCCTGCCGCGCCGCTGCTGGTATCCGCCCTGATCCGGGTCCAGGGCATTAAACTCTGGGCAAGACGCCTGCCCGTCGTTGCCAGACCACATCACCCCTCACAGGAGGCAGTTCAATGACAATGACTGACGACAACGGAGCTACTGCAGCCAACGTCGAAAACAAGGCCGCCGGACAGCAAGCCGCCGGGCACGCTCCCGCAGCATGGGGCGCAACCGGAGTGCCGGCGTCGCCCGCCACCATCGATCCTGACCTGTGGCCCGGTGTTGCCCAGCCGCCGTCGGGCGTGAAGGCTGCTGCGGCCGGCAAGGCTGCCGGCCTGCTGTTCAAGGGTGCGGTCAAGCGGCTGCCGCTGCGCGTTGAATATCCGGACGGCTCGGTGCTGGGGACCGGTGGGCCGGACGCTCCCGTGATGACCGTGGTGCGGCCCCGGGCCTTCGAGACGCGGATCGGCGACAACGGCCTGATCGGCCTGGGCGAATCCTTCATGGCCGGCGACTGGGAGGCATCGGATCTGGCCGCGTTGCTCGAAGTCTTCGCCGCCTCGGTGGACACCCTGATTCCCCTGCCGCTGCAGAAACTGCGCTCGCTGTACCTGCCCCGGACGCCCCGCCAGGAGCGCAACGCCGAACAAAACACACGGAGCAACATCTCCCGGCACTACGACCTCTCCAACGAGCTGTTCTCCAACTTCCTGGATTCCACCATGAGCTACTCGTCGGCGCTGTTCCCCGGGAAGGCCGGGCCGCTGTCCGCCGTGACGTGGGATGTCCTGGCGGAGGCCCAGCAGGCAAAGATCGACCGGTTGCTGGACAAGGCCGGCGTGGGCGAAGGTACCCGGCTGCTGGAAATCGGTACCGGCTGGGGCGAGCTCGCCCTGCGTGCCGCAGCCCGCGGCGCCACCGTGTACAGCGTCACGCTGTCCAGCGAGCAGCAGGCGCTGGCGCAGGAACGCATCGCCGAAGCCGGGTTCGCGGACAGGGTGACGGTTGCCCTGCAGGACTACCGTGCGGTGGAAGGCGAGTACGACGCCGTGGTGTCCGTCGAGATGATCGAGGCCGTGGGGTACGAGTACTGGCCAATCTACTTCCAGACCATCGACCGCGTCCTGGCCCCCGGAGGGAAAGTGGCTATCCAGGCGATCACCATGCCGCACGGCCGGATGCTGGCCACCCGCAACGCCTACACGTGGGTGCACAAGTACATTTTTCCCGGCGGCTTCCTGCCGTCCGTCCGGGCCATCGAGAGCGTGACCCAGCAGCGCACCACCCTCAGGGTGCGGGAACGCATGGGAATGGGCGACCACTACGCGGCCACCCTTCGGCTGTGGGAGGAACGGTTCCTGGCCCGGTCCCGGGAAGTGGGGGAGCTGGGGTTCGACGCCGTGTTCCAGCGGATGTGGCTTTTCTACCTTTGCTACTCGCGCGCCGGGTTCCAGTCCGGTTACCTGGACGTGCAGCAGATCGTGCTGGACCGACGGGAGGCCCAGCTGTAGTTTGCCTTGGGTAAGGAAGCGGAGGATCAGCCATGAAACTGAAGACACTGGGATGGACGACGGCGGCCACGGTCGGCACAGCCGCTGCAGGTGGGGCTGCCACGGATCCGGACAGCAACTGGTACCTGAAGCTGCGAAAGCCGGACTGGCAGCCCCCGGCCCTTGCCTTTCCGGTGGTGTGGACTGCCTTGTATGCGGACCTGGCCGTGACGTCCGCCGTCGCACTGGACCGGGCGGTGGAACTGGACGCTGCCGCCGACAGTCCCGGCCCCGTCGGGAAGGACCACGCCCGGGAGCTGCGCATGTACAGGCGCGCACTGGCCGCAAACCTGATCCTGAATGCGTCGTGGAGCTGGTTCTTCTGGCGTGCACGCCGGCCGTGGCTGGCAGCGGCGGAGGCCGCGGTGCTTGCAGCCAGCAGCGCTGATTTGGTGCGGCGCACTTACCGGCTGAACCGTGCTGCCGGAGTTTCGCTGGCGCCTTACGCAGTGTGGTGCTGCTTCGCCAGCGCGTTGTCCACCGCGATCGCCCGGCTCAATCCCGCCAAGCCGTAGGAAGCGGACGCAGCTGCCGGGTCTAGCAGCCTGCCCAACGGGGATCCAGGGGTCCGTGACCACTACATGTAGTGGTCACGGACCCCTTTCGTATGGGTGGAGCAGGACGGCGACACGCCGGGCGATCACGACACGCGCATTGTGCATATGTGGCTAACTACTCCACAGGGTGTGGACCCAGCCCGCAAAAAACCCGCGATCCCGGGCATTTTTCCAGCCCTTGCCTGTGGATTAACGGTGCATTAAATGACATACTTGTAATACATCATCTTGGGGTTCCAAAGAGGCGTCTGCACTACATGTAGTATCTATCTACAGCTGGACGGGGACACCGCACCAGCAAAGAGTTTAACTAAGGGGACAGGGACAATGACCGTAACGGTTTACACGAAGCCTGCTTGTGTTCAGTGCAACGCCACTTACCGCGCGCTCGACAAGAAGGGCATCACCTACCAGAGCGTCGACATCTCCCAGGACGCCGAGGCACTCGAGCGCCTGAAGGCACTGGGCTACATGCAGGCTCCCGTTGTGGTCACGGACCAGGACCACTGGTCAGGCTTCCGCCCCGACAAGATCGAGGAACTGGCCCTTTCCGCCGTTACCTCCGTGGCCTAGGAGTTCCCGCTTTTCCTGCCGGCAACCATCAACCAGCTGAGGTGACTCCCATGGCGGCACCAGCAGCACAGCGTAACCACGTTGCTTTACCGACCCACGCGGCTCAGCGCGTGGAGGTGTCCCCGCCGGCCGGTCCCCAAAAGGAAACCGGGCTGGTTCCCACCGGAAGCCAGCTCATCTACTTTTCGTCTTCATCCGAGAACACCAGCCGCTTCGTCGCGAAGCTTGGCCGTGAGGTGGCCCGGATCCCGCTCTATGCAAAGGATGCACCCCTCCTCGCCACCCGGCCGTACGTGCTGGTGGTGCCCACGTACGGCGGCACCGGGGGAGAAGGATCCGTTCCCAAGCAGGTCATCCGGTTCCTCAACAACCCGCAGAACAGGCAACTGCTGCGCGGGGTAATAGGTGCCGGAAACACAAACTTCGGGGACAACTACTGCATGGCAGGTGACATTATTGCCGCCAAATGCCAGGTACCCCACCTCTATAGATTCGAACTTATGGGAACGCCGGAAGACGTCACCCGGGTCAACCAAGGATTGGATACGTTTTGGACACGACTGTCGCAGACACAGAAGTAACCAGGGCCCAGAAGCCCGAGATGCCCGCCGCCTACAAGGGCCTCGGCTACCACGAGCTGAACGCCATGCTGAACCTCTATGGTCCCAATGGTGAAATCCAGTTCGGCGCCGACCGCGAGGCCGCGCACCAGTACTTCCTGCAGCACGTTAACAACAACACCGTGTTCTTCCATGACCTGGAGGAGAAGCTCGACTACCTGGTGAAGAACCAGTACTACGAGCGCGAGACGCTGGACCAGTACACGATGAACTTCATCCGTGAGCTGTTCAACCGTGCCTACAAGAAGAAGTTCCGTTTCGAGACGTTCCTGGGCGCCTTCAAGTTCTACACCTCGTACACGCTGAAGACGTTTGACGGTAAGCGTTTCCTGGAGCGCTACGAGGACCGCGTCTGCATGGTGGCCCTGCACCTCGCCCGCGGCAACGAGCAGCTTGCCCTGCAGATGGTGGATGAGATCATCGAGGGCCGCTTCCAGCCGGCCACCCCCACGTTCCTGAACGCGGGCAAGAAGCAGCGCGGCGAGCTGGTCTCCTGCTTCCTGCTCCGCATCGAGGACAACATGGAGTCGATCGGGCGCTCCATCAACTCCGCTTTGCAGCTGTCCAAGCGCGGCGGCGGCGTGGCGTTCGCGCTGACTAACATCCGCGAGGTGGGTGCGCCCATCAAGCAGATCGAGAACCAGTCCTCCGGCGTCATCCCCGTGATGAAGCTCCTCGAAGACAGCTTCTCCTACGCCAACCAGCTCGGTGCCCGCCAGGGTGCCGGTGCCGTGTACCTGCACGCCCACCACCCGGACATCTACCGGTTCCTGGACACCAAGCGCGAGAACGCGGACGAGAAGATCCGCATCAAGACCCTCTCCCTGGGCGTCGTCATCCCGGACATCACGTTCGAGCTGGCCAAAAAGGACGAGGACATGTACCTGTTCTCCCCGTACGACGTGGAACGCGTCTACGGCATGCCGTTCTCCGACGTCTCGGTCACCGAGAAGTACTACGAGATGGTGGACGATTCCCGGATCAAGAAGACCAAGATCAAGGCCCGCGAGTTCTTCCAGACCCTCGCCGAGATCCAGTTCGAGTCCGGTTACCCGTACATCATGTTCGAGGACACCGTGAACCGGGCCAACCCGATTGACGGCAAGATCATCATGTCCAACCTGTGCTCGGAGATCCTCCAGGTTTCCCAGCCCACCACGTACAACGATGACCTGTCCTACGCGGACACCGGCAAGGACATCTCCTGCAACCTGGGCTCGCTGAACATCGCCAAGACCATGGACAGCCCGGACTTCGGCCTGACCATCGAGACGGCCATCCGGTCTCTCTCGGCGGTGTCGGACATGTCCAACATCACCTCGGTGCCGTCCATCGCCAAGGGGAATGACCAGAGCCACGCCATCGGCCTGGGCCAGATGAACCTGCACGGCTACCTGGCGCGTGAGCGGGTGCACTACGGCTCTGAAGAGGGCCTGGACTTCACCAACATCTACTTCTACTCGGTGGTGTACCACGCGGTCCGTGCCTCAAATCTGCTGGCCATGGAGACCGGCCAGACCTTCGGCGGCTTCGAGAAGTCCAAGTACGCGTCCGGCGAGTTCTTCGACAAGTACACGGAGCAGGAGTGGGTGCCGCAGACCGAGAAGGTTGCGGAGCTCTTCAAGAACGTGCACATCCCCACGCAGGCTGACTGGCTGGCGCTGAAGGCTTCGGTCATGGAGCACGGCATCTACAACCAGAACCTGCAGGCTGTGCCGCCCACCGGATCGATCTCCTACATCAACAACTCCACCTCCTCGATCCACCCGGTGGCGTCCAAGATCGAGATCCGTAAGGAAGGCAAGCTGGGCCGCGTCTATTACCCGGCGCCGTACCTCACCAACGACAACCTGGAGTACTACCAGGACGCGTACGAGATCGGCTACGAGAAGGTCATCGACACCTACGCCGCCGCCACCCAGCACGTGGACCAGGGCCTGTCCCTGACGCTGTTCTTCAAGGACACCGCCACCACGCGCGACATCAACAAAGCGCAGATCTACGCCTGGAAGAAGGGCATCAAGACCATCTACTACATCCGCCTCCGCCAGCTCGCGCTGGAAGGGACTGAGGTGGAGGGTTGCGTTAGCTGCATGCTTTAGTTGTAGCTTCAACTAAATAGGCCAGTACGACGGCGGGTGCCCGCCCGCCGTCGTACGCTTTAACTTAGAGAAAACCCACCCAACATTTAGGGGATGACATGACCGAGAAGGTCAAGCTGCTTCACCACGTCGAGGCCATCAACTGGAACCGGATCCAGGACGACAAGGACGTCGACGTCTGGAACCGCCTGGTCAACAACTTTTGGCTGCCCGAGAAAGTGCCCCTGTCCAACGACGTCCAGTCCTGGAACACGCTGACGCCGGCGGAGCAGCAGCTCACCATGCGCGTGTTCACCGGCCTGACCTTGCTGGACACCATCCAGGGCACCGTGGGCGCTGTCTCCCTGATCCCGGACGCGCTGACCCCGCACGAAGAGGCCGTCTACACGAACATCGCGTTCATGGAGTCGGTGCACGCCAAGAGCTACTCCTCGATCTTCTCCACGCTGGCCTCCACCAAGGAGATCGACGAGGCGTTCCGCTGGTCCACCGAGAATGAGAACCTTCAGAAGAAGGCGCAGATAGTCATGGACTACTACCAGGGCGACGATCCCCTGAAGCGGAAGGTGGCGTCCACGCTGCTGGAGAGCTTCCTGTTCTACTCGGGCTTCTACCTGCCGATGTACTGGTCTTCACGCGCCAAGCTGACGAACACGGCCGACCTGATCCGCCTGATTATCCGCGATGAGGCCGTTCACGGTTACTACATCGGCTACAAGTTCCAGAAGGGGCTTGAGAAGGTCTCCGAGGAGAAGCGCCAGGAGATCAAGGACTACACGTTCGAGCTGCTCTTCGAGCTGTACGAAAACGAGGTCCAGTACACGCACGACCTCTACGACGGCGTGGGCCTGGCAGAAGACGTCAAGAAGTTCCTGCACTACAACGCCAACAAGGCCCTGATGAACCTGGGCTACGAAGCGATGTTCCCGGCGTCCGTCACGGACGTGAACCCGGCCATCCTCTCGGCACTGTCCCCGAACGCCGACGAGAACCACGACTTCTTCTCCGGCTCCGGCTCCTCATACGTGATCGGCAAGGCCGTCAACACCGAAGACGAGGACTGGGACTTCTAGGACCCCTTTGTGAGATCGGAGGCTAGTTGGCGATTTTCCGACTAGTCGGCGATTCCGTCCTAAGTTTTTGGCGAAAAACTGCCCTAGTTGGCGATTCCCTGTGAGGTTCCTGGAACGTGGCCAATTCCCAATTGGGATGGCCACGCTCCATGGGACGTGGTCCTTTTCCCGATTTAGATGGCCTCGCTTCACGGAACGTGGCAAGACTCCAGCGGGATGGCCACATTTCGCCGTAGATGGCAAGCAAGATGAGGCCCAGAACCATAGAGTGAGTTTCGTATTTGCCAAGAGGACCGCGGTCCCAAGTTACTCGGATGGACTCCTGGCGAAGTAAACAGCAAGAAAAAGACCCCGCATTATCGGCGGGGTCCATTCGGGGACACGAGCGATTTCTCAGGTCTGGTCGTGTTCCGCACACTTAAGGAGCATAGTGTCTTTGGAAAATATTACACATCACCCAAGTGAAACGGAAACCGATCCTGTAAAGCGCGCCCAGATTCGTACTGGCGTCTGCCACAAGTCTGCGCTGGCTGAGGCGCTGCGGGAGGTCCATCCGCGGGTTCGTAAGGTCATCGGAATCCCGGACGCGGTCATCGCGTACTTGGAAGTCTTTGTTTTGGTTATTCGCCATGTCATGGATGACCACGATGGCAGGCCTTGGCAGGAGCGTCTGGACTTCATAGACGAATACTTGCCTCCCACTATTGACACAGAAATATTCATGCTGGGGGTTTCTCGCATTGAAGGCCTGCTCGTTGGTGATCTGCCTCGCTGGACCAAGCTCGTCTCGTCACCCCAAGGAAAAACGTTCCTTCGACGTCTTGCGGGTGCTGCTGCATATGACAAGATCGAATCTGCGTTGCGAAGCGATGGGGCTCTGCTTGTCATTGCATTTCGGAGGTTCTTTCGCTCCCTGACTCCAGTGGCCGTGGCGCTCGATGACTGCGTCGTGTTCCTTACACCCCATCAGATGCGCGAGATTGGTGGCCTGGACCTCTTGGAGCGCTCAGCATTGAATATCGCGTATCAGGTTGACGCTCAGCTCGACCGCATCTTGGATCATGACCTGCCGCTCAAGGACGTCCCCATGAGGGATGAGGAAGCTCGCACCTACCAGATCGACGTTGAAACGCTCGCGAATCAGGTTCGTCCCCTTGTGTCTGGAATCTCCCAAGACAAGATCTCAGAGGTCAGTGCCGCTTTGTCACGAAAAATGTCTGGGGCTCGTCAGGCGCTAGCGACATCAGACGACGGGTGCTCCCAAGCAGCGAACTCTCTGATCGAGTTCATTGACCGCCTGCTCCGTCAGGCCTTCAGCGAAGCGTATGTTTTGGAGTGGACCGCTACGTACTACCCTGGCGAGACGAAAATGACCTTCGAGGGTAAGGCCGGAAACCTGCGCCCGACTAAGCGAGCTCAAGCCCTCTGCTTCGCCCATGGAGGCCAAATTGTCGAACAGGCGTCGTCATTTCATCGTCTGGCCGCCGCCGGCCTCAATGAGACTCGTGCTCGTCTGCAGAAGATCAAGCACAGCGACAACGGCACTCTGGAAGAGAAAGCCCTCGTAGAGACCGCTATTTCTGCCGTCGAAGGCTTCTTCCTCTTCGCCATCCGCGCTGGGTGGGCTGACTTGCAAGGTGAGAGACTCGAAGAGCTAAGGACTCGCATGTAATGGGGGCATCCACTTCAGGTGCACCGTCGACCTAGCCCTGTACCGTCCGCCCGGATGCGTGCTGCTCGCGCCTCGGACCGAGGGCAGAGAGATGAGGATCGTCGCACCATGTTCGTCGTTAGTGTCCAGGACGATCGTGGCGACTGTCTTCCCATCGGCGTCCTCGAACGAGGCCAGTTCCTGCACGAGAAACATTGCATAGGGGAGCGCGCATAGGCTGCAAGGCCATCGACGGGAACGCGAGATCGCTCGCATGCGACTTCTCTTCTTCGGCCAGGTCCGCGACAACATCGTCTTTGGTCATGAGCCTGGTGGGTTGGAACCCTGCGAGGAGTGTCTAGGAGGTAAAAGTCCCTTGGGCGATGCTGGTGGCGCCTCCTGGGCTTCTCGGTCCCATTCATAGTGGCGGGGCGGTCACGCTCTAAGATTGTTGGCGGTTTGCCAAGTAGTTGTAAACAGGCAGTACTTTGGTTGCACCTGCTGGTGGAGCTAGAGCAGCTGGGGGTAGCACGGAAACATGCATTGATGACGTGGTGCTCATGACGGTCGTGTCAATTTATGTGCCCTACTTCAGCCCCAGGCTGTGAACGCGCACCTGACCCCCTGTTGTTGTCCAGGAGCGCTGAAAATTAACAATTCCGGGACAACATTTTCCTGACCTTAACAATTGCTAATGTTTGCTGGCTGGGATCCGTCTGGTGATTGGATAGAATCATCGAATGGCTTCACGCACTGTGATTGAACTTGTTGATGACCTCGACGGATCCGAGGCGACAGAAACCGTACGCTTTGCTCTCGATGGCAGCGACTATGAGATCGACCTTGCGGATCGAAACACTGACCTGCTGCGCAGTCTGCTTGCCCGCTTCGTAGACGCCAGCCGTAAGACCAGCGGAACTAGGCAGACTCCTAGGGCTCATCGTCTCGCTGCGTCGGCTGACACAAAGGCCGTCCGGGCCTGGGCAGCCGAGAAAGGCATCGAGGTCAACGCCCGTGGACGCGTCAGGGAGGACGTCGTAAAGCGCTACCTGGCTAGCTTTGGCTGAACTGGGCGGCCAGCGCGCGCAGCAAACGTCGAGTGTCTCCTGGCTCTTGAACAGCGTGCGTCTAGTGCGCCTTCACCGGACAGTTTCGCAGGCAGGTCTTATGCATTCAGCAACCGTTCTTCGGAAGGTGGTTTGCGGGCTATGCTATGTAGCGCTGCTAAAAACGATTCCGATGACTCCGCTATTCACAGCAGTCCAGCAGCCATAGAAAAAAGTGTCTCGTAGACGATTTCAGCTCTAAGCATTCAGGATATTGGCGTGGGATTAGGCCAAGCTCTCACTCCGTCGCTCTGGGCAAATTCACGTTTATGAAACGCCGCCAAATAGCGTCGAAGTCATAAGGCTATACTCGCGATAGTTGCGCCGACCGGTGCACGGTAACGGGGGAATATGAGCACCGTCCTTTTCGCGCCTGGCGTTGAGTTAACCGTTACCGGCAAGCCGTTCGGGGAGACTCCTGCGCGGGATGTCGACAACCTTCGCCGACGGATGGCACGAAGAGCCAGGATCGCCGTAATCGTCCTCATCATCCTCGCTTGCACGGCCCTAGGGATCATCTGGCACATCGGCCAGCCGTTCTGGGGCAACTGGCCGCATGTCGATGCCACCGTGGTCAGCCAGCGCGAATTCGTCGCGAAATACGTAGACTGCGATCTCGGGCTCAGCTCTGTCATCGATGGTCGCCCACAGCGCAATCACGTTACGTTCGGGGACCCCTGTAGACAAGCGCCGGCCATCGGTTCCGTGGTCACCATGAGCTACTCCCCGGACGACCATGGATGGGTCCATTTGCCCCTGTGCCAGTGCGCCGGCGGTTTTACCGTCGGATTCACCGGGTTCTTGCTGAGCTTCCCCCTTGCCGGCTGTACCCTGTGGGCAGTGCTAGCGGTCCGCAGGCTGCGGAAGGTGACCCGCCTCGGAGCCTCTCCGTGGCAGGAGGTCACCGGCGTTGTCCGGTCCGCGTCCCTCAAACCGGGCGGTCTGGCTATTGAACTTGTCATCGAAGGAGCCTCTGCCATCGGTATGAGGTTTGGCACACGCGGCATCAGCTTCTTCCCCGTGCCGGCGCCCGGAAGCACACTCTCTCTTCGTCTGGCAGGGGATGGCAGCGGCAAGGTCCTAGTGGCGCTTCCCGGGCACTGGGGCGAAAGCCTAGGCCTGATCTGGCCCGTTGCCGCCCGGCTGCCAGCGCGCTGAAACAAGGGGTGTTGGCATGGACGGACCATGCTGAGGCCAACTCCACCGATGCACAGCGCCTTCATCGAGCCTGGGAAGCCTGTCTCGGCTGATTGATTACGGGGTCGGCACATGGGGTTACCATTTACTGATGAATCCACGCGCCGATTCCTGACGATCTAGCAAGTCGCCGACGAGCTGCAAGTGAAAGCCGGCCTCGTCCGTGAGACGTCTCGTACCCTAGGGATTTCGAGGCGGTCTGGAATGTAGCGGTTAGGGCACCGTAACCGTGCATTTCATCGTGCGGGCTAAACGTACGTGTAGAGGCCAAATACGGAACCGAGCGAAGGATCCCTTCCCGTCCGCACGCCAACGGACCGGCTTATGGGCAACTGTTCAAGCGACTTCCCTGACCCTGCTACTCATTAGTTTGCCTGTTGTCAACAGATTCGAGATGATAGTCACATTCAGGTAATTACGAACGTGGAAGTTAGGTCCGCCTGCGGGGCTCTTGGGAGGAAGCCATGAACATGACCCCTGTCGTGTCCACCAACGTCCGAAGTGTTGGCTACGACCGACTCACAGCGACGATGCGGGTTGAGTTCAAAAATGGCGGCGTCTACGACTACTACGGCGTCTCGCCCGAACTAGTCGAGAGCATGCTTCTCCCCAACCCCTGGCGCCGTTTAGGTCGCTTGGTCAGAGAGCACCGTTGCAACCGCGTCGGCTGAACCTGAAATATCCAATGTTTGCCTGTCCAAACGACGATCCGCATACCGAGATGCGCAGCTGCGGCAAGGCTCTCCTAGGGCAGCCGTGGTGGGCGGCCGAGCTTTCATGATTGAGGAAGGGCAGGGGCGCGCGGTTCAGGGACTGCGGGAAGGGGCAACGCATGACATCTCGTGGCGAGCCTAAAAAGACCAAGATGAACCTCCCGTGGATCCTCGGGACCCTTCTAATCGGCGGTGCGGTCTTAAGTATTACGATCGCGGCTGCGGACAGCTCAGCCCAGACCGGGCTGTGGCAGTCGGCCTTGATCAACATCGGCTCAGCCGTGGCCCTCTCCAGTCTCCTTGGGTTTATCGAGCCGCGTCTGCGCAAGAACTACATCGAGGCGACGACGAGGAAGATTGAGGCGGCGACAGAGGAAATCGAAGCCCGGGTCGATGCCCGCGTTGAAGAACTCGAAGAACGCGTGGAGAGCTCGCAGGCGCTGTTCAGGCAGTACATGGACGCCGAAGATGAAGCGGTCGTAACCATGAGTGGCCGGCCCGACTTCTACACGATCGCGGGCGCTTTAGTCGCTGCGAACAGGGCACGCACGATCGATCCCTTCCGTGGTGTCACAGTCCCGGCATCGGAGGGAATCCCAAGTGTCGTGGTCGGGTTCCACTACGCCACCCCGGTGGGAAACGGCCGCCGGGACGTCCTTCGGATAAAGGCGACCGTCCTAGAGGACCGGCCGGACGGCAGGTTCCCGTGGCCGACGGAGTACGCGTGGCAACCTGGGGCGACGTCGGAGCAATTCGGCGCTTACATGATGAAGGAGCTCCAGAATGCCGATCTCAAGGACGTGGCTTCGAAAGTCTTCTGGCCGGAGACAATCGACAGGCTTACGACCGCGCTTACTTTGGCATTCGACTCGAAGAGGAACGATGGCAAGCTCAAGGGCCAATTGATCGAGATGGGTCCAGGCAATTGGGCGCTGACCAGCGTTGGAATCGAACATGTCTATCGAGGTATCCTCGCGCCTGCGGATAGCTTTCCCAGTGAGATAACGGGGGCGGTCCAGACCTTTGCCCGCCGTGGGGGCGAGGTCCTTCGGGAGCCGTGGATGGATCTCGAGCGGCCCGAGTGGGCCGAACCCGCCGAGTGGGAGTACATGATTGCTCGGGCGCGTAAGGTGCTCGCAAATATCAATTTGCCCGTGATGATGCAGCCGCCATACGTCGGCTCGACGAAAGAGCCAAGGAGGCCTGGGCCTAGGGCAAGCGGCGTGGGCTAACTTGAGCGATACTCTCAAGCCCGCTGAACATCCTTGAGACTGTCCGGTTGAGGATCCTCCTACGAACCCTGCACCCAGTATCAGAGATCCGGTGTTGGATAGGAGAGGCACCGTTCCTTGAGGAGTTCTAGGCTAAAGGCACGAAGGGAATGACCGCCAAGAAGACCAGCGGCAATAAACCGAAGGCATCCTAGAGAAGTAGTACGGATGACGCGCAGTAAGGGATCCCTCGCGGACTTATCTCGGCAAGGCCTTTTATTCCAAAGCCCAGTGGGGCCGCGGACACCGAAATGAACCCAGCGATGACCCTGGGCTTAAGGAATGACACCCATAGGCTGCCCCCCTGTGAGTGCTCAGTTGCTTGCGACATAGGTCCACTCGCAATCACTTCAGGAGCGTAAGAATCGCCGCACGCCCACTGACTTATACGAATATGCTTTGAGCACTACCTGACCCTGACGGAGGGCTAAAGAAGACGTGCCAAAGATCTGGGATGACTCAGAAGCAATCAAGATTGCGTACCCTCACGAGTGGGACACCCTTCCGATCCAGCCACCGGCCGGCTATCTATGGCGAATTCTGAGGCGCCTATCGGTTGGTTTGCTTGCAGCTTTGGGGGTCATGGCAATCATTGCGATCTCATCTGTGACCATAGGTCGACCTCCAGAATGGCTTGTGTCCATTGTTCTTGTACTGATCGTCGTCCCTGGTATCGCCATGATCCTGATCTGTGTGTTTGCGGCCCGACCCTACCGGGCGGAGCGGAAGCTCGGCTATACGACGTGGCCGTCCAGCAAGGAACTGAATAGGGGAGGCTGACTAGTACTCATGAGGCCACTCGCGGCGATCGTCATACGCCCAACGACACTGGAGTACCTACCCGAGGAATCGTCCGCCCACGGAGTGGTCTCCAATTGCCGCATGGATCGCAAAGAGGTCCGTCATTTGATGTCCGTGACCGTGTGCCCGCTGGGGGATCGGCAAGCGTACGTCTTCTAGACACGAGGTCTGCAACACTGGGTGGACCAGTGGGAGGGGCCGGCTCTGGCCTGGCTGAACCTGTTAATCATCTCGGGGGGTGGGAATGGGTGAAGCCGTAGTTTTCGTGCTGGTGGCCGCCGCTTGGTTTGTCTTCCGTAAGCGGATAGCGGCTTATCAGGTATTCCTGATTACGGAGAAGTTCAAAATCCTTCCCGGTCGAGACAAAGCTGAGCAGCTGCGGGGCATGGAACTGTTGGGCACGCTGTTCGGCGCGCTGCTCTTTGTTGCAGGTGTGTTGTTGATAGTTCTCCACACGATGCTCGGGTAGGCCGCCGAGGTGTTCGGTGAAGGATCGCTGAACAAGCCGCAGGCAAGCGGAGCGATCTCGCAATCTACTGCCAGCCCCGCTGGATGAGGGCGACATGATGCACCTGGACCTGTTGAAGTCATCGACCAGGCCTGATTGCATGACTTCGTGGACGAAGATCACTGGAGTCGGCTGCCATTGGCAGTGCACGACTGGTTGCGGAAGCAACTCAAAGACGAGACGCTCACCTTTACGTCCACAATTGGTGGATATTCCGGTGGGGTGACCGGACTGTTGACTGTCTCCGAGGATGAGTTCTTCGTGAAGGCCGTTCCCCTGGATTCGCCGCCAGCGGCCGACTACATCACTGAGGCGCGTGTGGCCAGAGCGCTTGCTTCTAAAGTCAGGACGCCGCGGTTGCTGTTCGACGGATCGCTGGATGGTTGGGTGGTTCTGGTGTTCGAGGCCGCCGAGGGGCAAACACCAGAAGAACCGTGGCAACGCGATCAACTCTTGAGTGTCATCGACATGTTGGATGAGTTCTCGCCCCGGCTCACGCCGAGCCCAGTGGCGAGTCTGCCTACCGTCGCTGACCGGATGAGGGGACGCTGTTCAACATGGTCCCAGCTCCTAACGACTGGATCCTGTGGGCTGCTGTCCGTAGAGGAACTGAACCAGTGGGAACTGCTACATCTTTCGGAGCTCGCCCGGCTCGAAAGCTCATGGGAGAACCTGGTCCAGGGGGAAACGCTGCTTCATTTCGATTTGAGGCACGACAACCTAAAAATAGACGAATGGGGGCAGATCTCCGTCCTTGATTGGGGCCGGGCGTGCATAGGTCCAGGCTGGGTTGATGTCGTGTGCTTGCTTCTGGAATCCGACGTCGGGTCAACAAATCTGGAGCGCCTATTCCACCAAAGCGCACTGGCTAAGAAAGCGGATCCGGAGGCTGTTGACGCATTCCTAACCATTCTGGCCAGCTATTGGCGGCACGCTGCCACGCTCACCCACGATGTTCCAGCCGAGCTAAAGCGCCGTCGTGAGTTCTCTAACAAAAGCACCCTAGGCTGGATCCAACAGCGCTGGCGCAACTAGCGATAGCACCCGGGCGGCCACGGATCTGAGCCGAATTCACGGCTCTGGTCCGCAGGATGGTGGTCCTGGACCAGACCCCCGCAGTGGTCCGGGATCGGGTCTACATACTTAAGCCCGGAGGCCCGGATTTCGAACAGCAATCGCCAAAGTCTTCGGCGTACGCGGCCGAGCCTGGCTGCACTAAATGTTGGCTCATACCGTCCACATGGCGTGCACCTTGATGGATCCTTCAGCGTGCGGATGGAGGGGATCAGCGCGCCGCCGGAACGTGTGCGGCTGGTCTGTCCTTCCGGGAGTCGGCGGCAACCGGGCAAGCGCCACCTGTGACAGCATCTGTTTATGACTCCAACACGATCTGCTGATGAGCTTCTTGGCGTCGATTCTCCCGCGTGGCCGTGGCTGGAAACGCTCTTGGCTGGCGCGGTCGTCGACTTCAAAGTGTTGTTAGCGGACGACACGTCGAAAAGGAACGTTCTCTTCCGTCTACAGGTGACAGCCGCGTCGACGCTGGGAGCAATTGCGTCGAACTGCGCGGCTATCGTGATCGATCACGGATGGGTGCGCGTTCTCGGCGCTGGCGCCAATGGAATCGAGGACATCGCTACAGTAAACGCTTTAGGTGATCCCGATCATCGTGCAGCGCTCCCAGGTCATCTCGTCATCGCTTACGACGTTCTGGGTGGTGTCTTCGCTATCAATCACCATGATCTTCCTGCCGAGCCAGGTGAAGTCTGCTATTGGGGTCCGGACACTCTGGAGTGGACATCCCTGCGAGCTGGCCACACGGCATTCGTCGAGTGGCTCGTGAGGGGCGGAGCTACGGAGTTCTACTGCGAGCTGCGATGGCCGGGATGGGAAGAAGAGGTCGCCGCTCTGTCCCTCGACGAGGGCATCAGCGTCTACCCGTTCCTCTTCACGGAAGAGGGGCGGAACATTGCGACGGCGGCAAGAAAAGCCGTGCCCTTCCGGGAACTGCTCTATCTGAACGAACACATGGCCAAAAGCCTCAGCGCGAGATCAGAATAAGGGCCGCCAACTGGCATCCGGTGAGCGATCCTCCACCGGGCGCACGCCGACCGGCCAGCGGGACGATTCTGAGCTGGTGATGGTCCCGTCCGTTCGCGTTCTTCTGTGAAGGCGTGTGGCCCGAATCGTAATAGCAATGTCTGTTCTCTTCTTGCTAGTCCCCGCGGACTCACGGGCAGTCTCTGTGCGTCTTGGCGTGAGGTTCTGCGGCATACTCGAGTCATGGTTGCTCAACGGAAGTCCGCTCAGTCTGCTGCCAAGTGGCGCTCCGAGGACGACGTGTGGATCGACCACGCATCGCTCGACCTCTCCGATCTGGAGTGGCTATCAGGTGTCCGTCGCCTGACCCTCTGGGCGGTAAAGATGCCTTCGAACTTGTTGGCCTCGCTACCTCAGCTTGAGTGGTTAGACCTCCGCGGGGGTTCTGGGGCGTCCATCGACGTCGTTAATGGTTGCTCTAATCTGAGCTACCTTGCTGTCAATCAGATCCGTGGTCTGCACGATCTGTCGGCTCTAAGTGCTCAAACGAATCTTCGGCTGTTGAGCCTTTACGGACTGCCACAAGTACGGACTCTTCCTTCGCTCGCTAACCTTCTGCGTCTCAAACGCGTCGAGATTGGATCGATGAAAGGGCTGGTCGGGTTGGGTCCGCTCCTGGAGGCGCCGCATCTGGAGGAACTGATGCTTACGAGAGAAGTCGCTTTGGGTGGTACTGATCCGGAGGCGATTGCTGCCCACCCTTCGCTGAAGGCCTTTGAATGGTTCGCGGAAGATGTACCGGCCATGACCTGGGTTCCGGTCGTTGATCGAGTAGGGCGCCCAAAAGCTAAAGCTTTGAGTGCTTCGGATTGGTTCGAGCAGAACCCGTGATCCAGCAGAAGTCCAGTCCAGCGTCTTTGCTTCGCTAGAAGAGGGGTGAATGGAAGACGGCCTCCTTGAGAGCCGCATCAAAGCAAACCTTCGGCCAGCACGGTAGAGGATCCATAACCGTGCTCTGAATCGCACGGTCGGCCACCGGCTAAAGGGCACTGGGTGTGAACGGGTGGGCATAACGCGTCCCTTTGTGTGAACAACGAAGAGTGGGCGCCTGAAGCTGCTCAACAATGGATCAAGCCAGCAGTGCGCTGCAGGAGTGGGACCATACTTAGGACATGAAGAAGTCCCGCTACGTCATTGCTCTGGTCGTTGGCAGTTTCGGCATCCTGGCGGGCTTGTTCAACATGCTCAGGCCCGAAGGGAATGTCCTGTCAGGAGTCTTTACCGGCTTAGGCGGCCTGCTAATTGTCGTCAGCACCTACATCGTCGACAGGAAAGCAAAAGCAGTAAGACGCTCCAGCCACGAGCAATGAAGCGGCTGCTCAGTTCATACAACGACGCGCCCACACGCCGCTCCAGAGTACACATGCCCCAGGGGAGCTTGTTGCCGGCGGCCCTATAAGGGATCCTCACACGCCGTCCTGCAGCTGCGATCGAACATTGGCCGGGCATAGACGTAGGATTCGAGCATGTTCGCCAGCATGCCGAAGGTTCTGGGTCAGAGCGGGATCGAATTCACCGTGCAGACCCTGGAGACAACTGACACCGACATTCTTATTCGCGTGCGATCGACGGAGATGATCCCAGGAAGACATCACGCAAGTGCAGTCTTTCCGGCAATCGCAGGCGAAGGGCTTACGCTCTCAGACAATCACGGCGCCTTAGCGCCGATGGTCCAGAGTAGTTCGTCTTCAGGACTTTTTCTCGGGCTCGTCGACTTCTCTTATTCCTTGGACGCAGGCCTCGATCTCACCTCCCCGCTGACGCTTTCCTCTGCCAACGCCCAGTTGACCTTCCAGCTCTAAAGACCCAGGATCCCCGTTGGTCGATCCCCTTTCGCGCTGAACCATGCGCCAAACAGCGCCGCAAAAACACCGCCATTTATCGGCGCGAGTCACAACGTGGGACGGCGCGGAGGGATTTTGGGGCACGATGATCGACCGGCTTACGGTGCAGGCCCTATGGGTGCTTCGGCAGTAAAACCTCGGCTTCTATTGCCCGCGGCATCCTCGTGGTTACACTCCGGTATGAACAAAGGGGGATCGTTTTTAAGAATCGGGACGCTACGGTGTGCCATGAGCAATGACGAGGGGACTCGTACGCCGAAGTTGAAACGGCTTCTATGGACCGGCTTCTGGCTCTTCTGGGTCGCGATGGTCGGGTCATCGCTCACACGGGGCTGGCTTGGCTTCTGGCCCTCTATGGTCATATGGGCCTTGCCCATAGTCGCCATAATGACGCCGCTAGCTGTCGCTGCAAGGCGTGAACGCAACGAATTGGAGAGGCGTTCATCCCAAGACGCTCCGGATACAAGCACCTAGCCAGTCACCGTGCGCTAATGAGCGCCATAGTGCTCATCGGGCTTGGGCCGTCACCGAAACTTGCCCAAGCCACAATTACGGAAACCACGGATAACCACCAGGACGAGAGCAGCGATGAGAATTCCGCGGGGTTTCATACCCGCAGACTAACCGGCGCTGGAAAATATTGGACGTGATTTGTCGCTTACGGCGTCCCACAGGACCCTGATTCTCGTCCCGTAAGCCGATCGTCTTACGGGCAAGATCACGGCGCACAATTCACAAAGACCCAGCGCTCCAGTCGGTTCTCGTTGAAGAACTCGCAGACCCTCCGTTCATATGATCAACTCCTAGACTGCGGCGTGGCATCGTCGGTAGAGTTCGCGCATGCCAGAGGACCGATTTGGTGAGGACGCAGGCCAAAGTGCCTCCGAAGGGGTTGCTCCTCGACCGAAACGGAGGCTGTTTCCCTTATTGGGTTTCGGGTGGCTCGTCCTCGGTATTGCTTGGCTGATAGCCGCTTTGACAGGTCTAGATGGACCGGCCGGCCCTTGGCGAATTGCCCTTGGGATTCTTTACCTGGTGTTGGGCATCATGTTTCTTATTGGCTGGCTCCGCCGGGCAGAAGGACCACCTAGGAAATGATCCGGCGATGAGCACCATCACCTGCGGGGTGCCCGCTGAGGGATCCCTCACCGACATCAACCCCACCCGGCTAACTGAAGACGTCGTCGAATAAATAAGAGTGTCATGTTGCACTGAGGCAGTATCGTGGCTGCATGACCAGGGCGAATGCTGTGGTGGAAATTGTTCCCTTCGAAACGGGCTGGTCCGATCGGTTTCTCCGCACCCGGACACTGCTCTCAACCGTGTTCCACGGCGCATCCATCGAACATATCGGGTCTACGAGCGTGCACGGGTTGTCATCAAAGGACACGATCGATGTGGCCGTCGGCGTACCCGACGTGGCAGCCGCATTATCGCCGGCCGCCGTCGGATCGCTCACCCGGTTGGGATTCGAGTACGTTCCGGCCTCCTTTGCCGAGGATCCCGACCACGCTTTCCTGCAGCGGATAATCGCAGACCATCGCACGGACCATGTACACGTCATGCGGCTCGGCTCGAACACCTGGATTCAGCGCCTGAGATTTCGTGACTACCTTCGCGCCCATCCCGATGCCGCCGTGAGATACGAACGCGCAAAGCTCGAACTGGCTGACCGATTTCATGATGATCGGGATGGATACGTGCAACGGAAACAGCCGATCGTCGAATCCCTCATGGTCGAAGCAAGGCGCTGGGCTGAAGAAAGCCGCTGAGGGAACGCTTCTAAACGAACGGCTTGGGTGGACGTTACAGCTAGCTACCCGGGTACATTTCGCGGAAACGCGAATAGGCGTCAGGATCTGCGGCAAGCTCCATGGCGGCACGCTGGTTGCGAAGCGCCTCGATCTGGAGTTCCAACTGCAGGTACCAGCTCAAGCACGCATGGCCCCGCTAGGCATCAGCAATCCGGCTGTCCCGTAATGCAACTTTCTTTTGTCAGGTTTTACGATCCCGTAAGGGCACGTTCGGTTCGATCTTTTCGGCGGCGTTGATCATGTCTAGTGGCGCACTGGGTAGCCGAGCGTTTCTGCCGCTCTGAGCACCCCATCTGGCCATCCCTGAACGAACACGAGTGTCCGTCGATCCACCGGCTTACGGGCGGCACGTTTGTCCAGAAGAATGCCGTGAATGGGCGGCCTATCGTGTCACTGTTTGCTGCTGTAGGCTGCGGCCATGTCACAGCCGGAGGGTAAGCGTCTTCAGCCGAGAATGACGCGTGGCAGTTGGCGTCTCTCCGCCTGGTCATCGGGCCTGTTGGTTCTTTGTTTCTCCGTCCTGGCAATCCGGGGCTTCACTGCAGTTGATAGGGACATCGCGGCACTATGGATCTACTCCGCAGCCGTCCTGGTTAATGCGGTCTATTTCCTTTACCTTCTCCGAGTCCGCCGGAACGATGCCACTTTCTGGGACCATGAGGAAAGTCAGAGGGCAGAGTGGGACCGTCGTGGCAGGAAACTATGAATCAGCAGGCATTCCCGGCTGAACGTGGGTGAACGGTCCACTGAAGGATCGCCTTAAGGGCAACGGGGAGCTTGCTTCCAGTATCGTGCTCGCATGGCACAAATTATCGTTTATGGGCATCGAGAGAGCCTTGACCAGCGGCGGACAGCTCTGAGGAACGCGATTCATGGAGCGATCATGATTGCTCTCGAATATCCGGCCGAGAAGTGTTTCCAGCGCTTTATTGCTCTTGACGATGCCGACTTCATCCACCCCGAAGACCGCGGCAGCGACTATACGATTATCGAAATCTCCATGTTCGAGGGTCGATCCATCGATGCCAAACGCATGCTGATCGCTGAGCTATTCCAGCGCGTTGATGCGGAAGCGGGAATCGCGCCGCACAGTCTTGAGATCACTATCTCTGAGACACCAAAAGTGAACTGGGGTATCAGAGGAGTGAACGCTGCTGACCTCGCTCTTGGGTACAAGGTCGAAGTCTGACCAGCAGCAGCTCGGCCGGGAGCCTCCGGTGAGCCATCCTTTACCGCGCCGCCCATCTGCTCCTAGGAACAGACTTTGAGAAATGCTGTCGCACCCGGACGAGCAAGGAAAGTGATGATGTGGCCATTGTCATCCCGAAATACAGCTTTTGAGCCGGACACGGTCACAGTGCCGGCCTGATAAGGGTTCCCCCATCCCGGAGGGGGATTGCCCTGGCCGTCATCCAGTGGTGTTTCGGCGAGGAAGAATGTGTCGTCGACGCGCAATTCCTTGATTCCGCAGTGGGTGTAAAGCATGGTTGCCATGCCGGACGCAGTAGGCGCCGGCGACTCCGGCGAGGCTTCGGTCACCGGGGTGGCAGGACCTGCACACGCAGCCAGGACGGCCAATAGCGTAACAGCCAGCAGCGAGAATCTGATTTTTCCGGCCATTCGATCGCACCCCAATCCCGAGCAGGCTCAAGAGTATGCCGCGGGAAAGAGCGCCACAATACTAGGGCTGGTCACGATTTCCTCACGGCGTCCGGTGTTGGATCGGCTAACGGGCACAGCGAACCGTGCGCATCTTGGTCCTCTATGCTTTCGGCATGGGATGTGGGAGGTGAGCGCGGGCCCGGAGCCTTCGCGTGCACAGATGAAGCGCGTGACGGATCAGGAGCGGGAACTCGCGTGGCTGCTTGAACGGCCAGATATGGACGTCTGCACCGGCCTGGATCCAGTAGGCTGGCCGGCATCGGTTTGGGTGCTCCACGCCATGTACGAAAATCCTCGACTCCACAAACCGGGGACCTACGAGGACCTGAAGCGGCGCCGACTCACCGCTGGAGCCGAGCCGGCGATGATCGGCGACGTCAATATGGACGAAATGACCATTGACGTCGGCATCCCCCTCGGGTACACCTCTAACCCCGGCCCCGGTTGGTCACGGCTGACCTGGGCGGATTATCTGGCCCGAGAAGGGCGCACCCTAACTGGCCCCCACCTGACACCCCCGGGCTACCGCTGGTTCCCGTCCGGCTCCTGGCCCCTTTCCATCCAGCCGCCGCCGGAAGGGTCGATGGATCTTGCCAGTTTCGAAGCGCTTATCAGCGCGATCGCCTCTTTCGAAGCGACAGGCAGGGACATGGAGTGCTTCGCTTTCATGGCCGGCTTGCCGACGGGAATGGACCCCCAAGACCTTTATCACCTCTGGAAGGGCCGCTTGGGCACACTTCCGACGCTCCTGGAACGGAATGACTACGACTACCGGTTTACCCCCACGAACTGGTGGTCGGCCGACCGCACCTGGTTCGTCCTAACTGATTACGACCTCCAGGCCACAAAAGTAAGCGGCCCCGAACGTTTGATAACGAGGGTCCGAAACGATCCCCTCCTCGAGACGGTGGACTGGACCGAACCGCAGCAGGAGTGCGCCCCCTCTTCCGTCCGGTGAGGGATCCTTCATCGGGCGTGGGGAAATGAGGGTCGTCAGTGCGCAACGGCATGTTCTGTGACTTCGACGGGTTATTGATGGATGGGTTTGGTCAGGTTGAGGCTGATGGTCTGGCCCGGGTTCAGCTCCCCGGAGGTCAGGTCCGCGAAGGTGTACCAGACGCTGCCTGTGCCGGTGAGCGGGCGGTTCGCCCATGCCAGATCCGCGATCGAGGGGATTCCGAAGCGGAAGGCGATCTGAGTCTGGGTGTCCCCAGGTGCCGTGGTGTAGGTCAGAGGAATCCCGTCGGCGTCCACGGTGAAGGTGCCGTGCGCACCCTCGACCGTGACTTCGCCGGGCATGAGTCTTATCTTGGTTCCCGCGGGGATGGGACGGTCTGCTGAAAGGGTCGTGTTCCACCGGAGCAACTGGTCCGTGGTGCACCGGAATTGGTAGCCGATGCTGTCGAATGAGTCTCCGTCGACGGTGGTGTAGTAAATGGTTTGGCCGAAGGAATTGTTGACGCTCGTTCCTCGGCCGGATCTGCTGTCGACAGGGTTTTTCTGCAGCTGGATGTGGTTCCCGGCGCGCACGAAGTAGGTATTGCCCTTCTCGTAGGTGAACGCGACCTTGTTTGCTTCGGCCAGTTGCTTGTCGGTGATTCCGAACCGGTAGGTGATCCCGGCAAGGGTGTCACCTGGTTCGATGGTGTAACTGATGGGGATGCCGTTCGCATCCACGGTGGCAGTCCCTTTCGCCCCGTTGATCGGACCGGGGGGCGGGATCAGTCGAAGCTTCGTGTTCGGAGGCAGCGCACTTCCGGGCTGGACCTCATTGAATTCCGCGAGTTCCTTCTCAGTGATGTGGAAGTTTGCTGCAACTCCCGCCAATGTGTCGCCCTGGTCCGTGGTGTAGTAGTCGACGTTCCCAAAGGAATCGGTGACCGTTTCCCCCGTCAGGGAAGTCTTCGCCGCGTTGGAGGGTGTCGTCCGCGCCGTTGACGTGGCTGAGGGTGCCGCAGCATTGTCGTCCGGACGTGATGCCATGGTCGAGCCGACCAGGACACTTGCCGCGACTGCCGCTGCGCCGAGCCCGGCGACGGCGAAACGTCCCCAGTGGCGTTTGGCGGGTGCGCGGTGGAAGTCGTGGATGGATCCCCCTGTGGTCAGGTGGGTGACTTCGGAGTTTACGAACGACAGGGACCGCTGGCGGCTGCGAATCAGTTCGTCCTCGGTGACCGTGAGGGCAGGATCGGCGGCTGAGAGCAGCCCGGCGACGGATTGGTCGTGGCTCATTCTGCTGCTCCTTCTGACACTGACTGTTTCTGAAGTAGGCGGCCAAGTTCCTTGCGGGCCCGGTGCAGGCGCATCCGCACGGCAGTCGCCGATGTGTTGAGGAGCTGGGACACTTCAACGGCGCTCAGTCCGTCCCAGTACGTCAGCAGTAATACTTCCCGCTCCTTCGGAGCCAAGTTCTCGATGGCCTCCAGGACGACGGATTCGTCCACACGGGCTTCATGGCTGCGCTCCAAACGCAACGCTCCGATAAGTCCCGCCGATCGGGACTGTGACCTGTCATGGTTCCGGAGAACGTTCTTGGCCACGCCGAAGAGGACGATCGCCGAGAGGTCATCACCGTGCGCGGACTTCTCCCAGACGATCCTGAAGACCTCCGCGCACAGGTCCTCGGCAGTAGCGGCACCCTCCGTCCTGCGGCGGAAATAGCGGTAGATGCGGTCATGGGTCGCTGCGTGAGCGGCTAGGAACCGGTTTTCCCTCTCCGGATCCACGCGTTCCCCCATCGTTTGCAAGCTCATGCCCTGTTAATGTCCGGCAGCCAGCAAACTGTAACGAGAATTTCGAAAAAATTTGAATGCTGCACGTAATTCCGCAGATCGAGAACGTTTCCGGGCCGGCAGGCCAGCCGAGGCGAGAACGTTTCCGGGCCGGCAGGCCAGCCGAGGCGAGAGCGCTCAAGGAACGACTGCCCGGCTCGTTGCCTGCTCTCCACCGGTATGCGCCGCCGACGCATACTGGGATCTTGGGTCCGACGGTCCACTCGCCGCTGCGACTGCTCAGAGCCTAACCCTGCAAGTCATACCGCTTGAGCACGCCGCTATCCACACTGAAGATGGCAAACGCGACTTTTGCTGTTCGCTAGAAGATCCTTGACCGCCCCTCAACGATCACCCTGTGGGACATTCATTCCGGAGGTGAGGGGCCGGGCGGCACCGGGACTAGGGTTTTCCCATGAAACAGGAAACTGGAAATGTGCGCCTGATGTTCTTGCGCGACCAAGTGGGGTTGGTACCCAGCGAGAACTATCCGGATGTAGCGGCGGATTTGCTTGTTGAGGGCTATGACTCTCCCACGCTTCGCGAACTGGCCGGACACCTACGGAATGACCCACGTGGGGCCGCTGATTTATGGGTCCAGGTCCGGGAGGAGTTGGGCAAGCCCTATGAGGACGACGGCGAAGCCCGGCGCGCATTGGTTCGGCACTGGCTCCAACAAATCGTTGCCGGCGTCCTCGAACCCTACAACGGGGCAAATCTCATTCTGGGCCATGCTTGGCACGAACTAGGGCAGCCCGCGGAGTTGAACTATTTGGTTGTCCTTCGTGACGACTGGGACGACATGCCGCAAAGCCGGGAGGATATTTCCAACAAGATTGTGGAGACGGCGCACGAAGTGTTGATGGATTGGTAGTCCGTCGAGGGCTGGTCATAGCAAGAAAGGCTCACCCGCCCTGTGGGGATCGGCTTACGCACGGTCCACGCCAGGCTGAAGCCTTTCAGCAGAATTCGTTGTCTAGGGACAATGAAGTTACGAAAGCTTCGCCAGGTCACTCGATCGGCATGCCTACCCAGTTGTGCGGGGTCCAGTCCACGGGATAACCGCATTCCTCCATCGAGAGGAGGACCGGACCGGAATCGTGGGGCGACCAGAAGGTAAACCACACACTTGGGTCCGCGGTGACAATCTCGACTTCCCAGATGACGGGCGGGAACAGGCGGTGCCGGCGCTTAGAGAAGACCTCCTTGACCTTGCTCCGCGGCACAATCCAAGGGCCGATGCGGAAAAGGTTCAGGCCGCGTCCGTGAAACTCCAGCTGCTCCGGGGTGACGACGAAACGGAGCCAGGGAGTGCCGGCTTGAAACTGGTAGTTGCTGTAGCCCCCGCCGATGAACTCGTATCGCACTCCCCGAGCAAAGATGCCGTTATCGGTGTCCTCCACGAACGTCAGCCTAGGCTCTATTCTTGCGTGCCATAAGGGGCTGCGCCGGGCAGAGGCACCCTCTTGGACGCCGACGGATGGCAACGTGCCCAGCAATGAGAACCGTATGGACCAGAACAGGGTTCCATTTCGGGATCCTTCACCGGGCCGCCTTGGCCCTGTCCACGGTCCGGCGCCTATGAGGGTTTCGTGGGCTGCTTGCTGGCCTCCCTAGCGTCATAGGCTGTGGGAATGAGTGTCAGCGCAGCGCATGCAACTGTCTTCTACGAAGAGATCGTCAAGAACGGTGAGGTGTGGGCGATCCGCGATGCAGGGGGCCTCCCGGCCCCGCTCAACGGGGATGGTGATCGCAGCATGCCTTTCTGGTCCCTTCGGAGCAGAGCAGAGCGCGTTATCGCGAATGTCCCCGACTACAGGGACTTCGAACCGATGGCCATCCGCTTGGACGCGTGGCGCACCCGCTGGATCGACGGCCTCGAGGGTGACGGGATTCTCGTGGGCCTCAATTGGACAGGTGCTCGGGCGACCGGTTATGACATCAGATCAGCGGAAGTGCGCACCCGACTTGGCGCTATCGAGAATATGGAATGAACGTGGACAACGAGCCGAGGCACCGGGTGGACCCTGCCGGCCGTTCTCCACTCCACTACGCTGCGCTGGAAGACGATGCCGAGGCAATAGCACGGTTGCTGGCCGCGGGATCATCGCCTGACGTTGTGGACCGCCAGGGCTTCACGCCGCTTCATCTCGCAGCGCAGGAATTCGCCCCTGCGGCGGCTGCCTCTCTGATCGATGCAGGAGCAAAGGTCGACGTGGAGAACGTCTTCGGCAACACATCACTTTGGATCGCCGTATTTAATTCCAAAGGTCGGGGTGAGCTGATCGGACTGCTCCGTGCCCACGGCGCTGACCCGCTGCACGTCAACGCAAGCGGGCAGACGCCGGTCGGCCTAGCAAGGCTCATTGGCAACTACGACGTAGCGCAGTACTTCCAGGACATACCCGAATAGCAGCCTGGCGGCATTCCTGACAGCCCCCTCATTGGCACGCTGAGGGATCCCTCAACGCGTCCCTGATGTGGGCGCTGGTGGGTCTAGTCCCAACCGGCTGCTCGTCGAACAGCCGCGGCAAGCTCCGCAGGTGGAATGTCCGAGGAATCTATTACCAGGTCATCAATTCCTGCAGCCTCAAGAATGTCCGTAAGTGTGCCGACCCGATTGAGATGCCATATCAGTCCTTCAGGATCCTCACGATGGCGGGAGCGCAAACGTGCCTTCAAGACGTCGGAACGAGCCACGAGACGGCAGACAAACAATCCTTCAGAACCCAGTGCATCAATGTAACGAGGTAGTTCGGCTTTTTCCTCGATGACCCCTGCGACGATGAATCGTTTTGCGCCCGCAGCTCGGTAGTTTTCGGCGAGGCTTTTGAGATTGAGCAGTTCGAGCTCGTGGTTGAACCGATCCGCGCTCGGCGCTGGCCTCAGTTTTCGAATGGCGTCAAGATCGATGACGGCGTGGCTACCCCGTTCAGCTGCGCTGAGCGCATCCGCGAGGGTTGACTTTCCCACGCCGACTGTTCCATTCACGAAGATCGAATCCATAGACCCGATCCTCTCAGGAAGTCCAGCGGAATCCTCTGCCACTGATCCGTCAACGGATCCTTTCTTTACCTGAGGGGCGGTGAGGGACCGGCTTACGGGCAGGGTCTTGACGCCGGATGAGTATGCGGTCGGGCTAAGGGCGAAGTTTCAAAGCTGTTCGCGAACTCAAATATCGAATGTCGGCTCTGTCTCAAAGAGTTCCGGTCCGAGACCGGTTATTTCATCGATTCGTAAATTCCTAGCTCCCGCTAGTGTTGCAGCCTCGCGAAGCATCTGTTTTGCCGAGTTTGCCATCCTTGGCCTTGTAGTGGCGAGAAGAACTTTGTCTGCGTGCAGGGCCAACGCAATATCGATCTTCTTTTTCGCCGCTGAGCGTGCCTCTCTTGGGCCGTTTCCCAATTTCCCGTTGGACTTCGCTTCAACGACCACGACTTCACCGTTGACGTGCGCAATCAGATCCATTTCTGCCACCGGTTTGCCAGTGCCGGCGGCGAGGAACTCAATTTCCGAAGTGTCTGAGTACTCCCAGGTTCCCCGTCTCAGGTGTTGTGCTGCGAACAGCCCAACATCCCCGTGGGTCGTCATAAGCTCCCTAAACGATGCATGTAGGTCGTAGAACCAGGCAGGCTCGTTGCCGTCATTGTTCCACCGTGTAGCTGTCAGCTCATTTACTGCAGAGCACCTGACGCAGAGAAAACGCTGCCCGATCTGATCGATCCCCACGAACGAGGGCCGCGTGCAGTCGGAGCAATCAAGGATAAATCCACGCCGGAGGAGATCGGCCTGTGCAAGCTGATCGATCCAACTTCGCACATCCTCATCTCGCAGTCCCGGAACGCACCTGCACAGCGCTTCAAACCTTGGATATGGGTCGTACCCGAGTGCAACTCCGTCCCTTAGAGGGAAGACTTTGCTCGTACGCTCGGCCGGCTTTTTCGGATCGCCTGACGCGAACCTTCTAAGTGCAGGGTGAAACGGCCCCGAAACCATCTCAGCCAATGCCTGCCTTCCCCCGAGCCGACGGGCCAGGAGCTGGGCATGCATTCCAGGGACAGATGACTTTGCCTCAAGACCTGCCTGATTAGCCATGGCTTGCACCCAAGGTTGCATGCCAAGAATCTTGAGCCTGGGTTGTGAAATCTGGCTCGTCAAGGAGGCCCCGGCTCCAATAAGTCCCCCGGCTTGGGAGTGGAAGACAAACCCGTCCCTGCTGCTCCTGACCCCGCTATTTATGAAAGGCTGCCGCTCTGGTTGAACGAAAATCTGTGGGACTCCTCGACCGTGTGGCATTGACGTCTCCCAGAAGTTCACGCCTACATACCAGTACGGCCTCACTGGTCCGTTCTTTGGCCTTATTAGTGCCGCGGGCTGCGGGGTTGCGAGCGGTGCACGCATAAACGTGGTGCCGTCCTGGGCAACCGAGACAGGGACAGAGAGTTGCGTCTCAGGCGGCTCCGCCACGGCCATTTGATGGAGCCCTAGACGGAGTTCAGGCACGCCAAGTTCTACCCCGTCAGGCAAACTTTTGCTTCTTCCGATCGCGTCCGTAGAAGCATCAGGGAAGGGGTTAGCCTCCCAGCTGTCCCCACACAGCACCTCCGTAAGCCCCGTCAATTCTGCTCTATCGAGTGAGCTTGAGGACAATAGGAGGCGGCCGGCCCACCCCTGGACACGCATCCCTGCATTTGCGAGTTCTAACCGGATTGTGCGGGCAACGGTTTCGTTCGTCAGCATCTCGGAGCTGAGCCAGACGCCAAAGCCGAGCAGCCGCTCGTAGGCATAAGCCAGCGCGAAATCCTCAGCGGTGTCACCAACAACAACGGCGCCGGCGTCGATCGAAAAGCGGTACCGCAGTGAGGTTAAGCCGCCGTCCGGCTCGTCACACCAAAAAAATGTCTTTTCGCCGGTTGATGCCCCGCCTACGTTCATTCTCTCCACGAGATCACCTGGCGCTTTCCTGGACCACCTTTCGGGGTCGAGAGCGAGCCTCATCATCTGGGCCTCATCAGGTTCTTCGCGCTCATTCTGGTCTTTCTCGAGCGCGTAGGGCAGCACTCCTGTGCGGATCGCGAGGGAGAGCGACCCCGACCCCGTCCAAGTCTCCGAACCGGCAAGAACGACCGATTCAGAGGGCATCGGACGCGCCGCGGCAATGAGGCGGCCCGGTCGTGGGCCCACCTCGAAATCCAAGTGTTCGATGCTCTCACTTTGAACCTCACCCGGATCGCCGTAACGAAACGGGGTACACGCCGCCGCCACGAAAGCCCGGGCCTTCAAAGCCACGGAGTCCTGTATAGGCAGGTCAATAACATCGGGGCGAGTCAGATAGGACCTGCGTTCCTCAGCCTCGACGAGAAGTTTGCCATCCTCGGAGCGAAGGGCGATAAACCCCGGATTTACTCGCTCCATCTCTCTACGCGGCAGGCGCACGGTAACTACGTGGTCAGGATCATAAGCTGCAACAACGTCAATAATTTCGGGGGCAACCGTCCCGTCATCTTTGAAAGGGACAAGAATGAACCCAGCTCCACCCCAATACTTTCCGGTAACAGAGATTGCCAAGCGAGCCGACGAGCGCCAATGATCACCGCCGCGGAACAGAACAGCGACCCGCGCCGGGCGCAAGATGACGGTGGCATTGGTGTAGGTATCTTCGAGAGGTTCCACGAGAACCAATTGAACATGGTGAACTGAAAAAGCGCTGCCTGCCAGCGCGCGACGCAGAGCTTGCTACGCCCATCGCCTTGTAGGCGCACACCAGGTAAGCATCGCTCTTTTGCTACTGGCCCTCGTGGGCGTGTTTCTCATTATTTCTGGGGCCGACGCCCGCACCAGCGCATGGACGTTCGTCCCCTAGTTGTTGGCTTTTTCCAGGGTTCGGCCGATGATGCGAGCTGCCTCCGGGTAGGCGCCAGGATTTGGGCCGGAGTAGTTGAGGCGGATAAAGGGTCCTGTGGGTTCCGCGGGGAACCATTCGCCACCGGGAGCAACCAGGACGTTGTTTGACTCGCACTCACGGGTGAAGGAGGGCAGGTCTGTCGTGTCGGGGAGGCGGACCCAGAGGTTTAATCCGCCGGGTGGGATGGCCGTGATATGCGCGAGAGGCGCGTGCTGGGTGAGGCTGTCGGCGAGCAGGTCCCGTCGCGACCGGAGCTGCTGACGGAGACCGCGGAGGTGAGTCTGCCAACCGGGCTGAGTGATGATGTCCAGGGCAGCGGCCTGTAGGACTCCACTGACGTACATGGACGCGGCAGCCCGGTCAGCGATGATCCGTTCTCGGGCCGGTCCGCGGGCGATGATCGCGGCGATCCTGAGTGCGGGTGACACGCTTTTGGTCAGTGAACGGATATAGACGACGTTCCCGTTGTCATCTTTGGCTGCTACCGGTGTTGGGTCGGTGGTGATGCCAAAGTCGTGGGCCCAGTCGTCCTCGATGAGGAACGCACCATAGGTCCGGGCCACGTCAAGTATCTGGCGCGCGGCCCCGGCCGACCATTGGGTTCCGGTCGGGTTGGCGTAGTTCGGTTGTACATAGAACGCTCGGGCACCGGTTTCTTCGAACGCCTGGGCGACGTTTTCCGGGTCAGGGCCAGTGGGGCCGGAGGCGATGGGGACCAGGCGGACACCGGCCTGTGCTGCTGCGAGGATCGCACCCCAGTAGGAAGGCGACTCGATCAGCAGCGGCCGGCCGTCAGTGACCAGCGCCCGAAAGATCGAGCTGAGCCCGCTCTGACTGCCGGGAAGCACGATGACGTCACCGGCCAGGGGCGGAGTCACTCCGACAGGGGCAGCAGTAGCCAGTTCGGAGGCAAACCACGACTGCAACTCAGGCAAACCAGCGACGGGAGAACGCGTGAACGCGGCGTCACTGCGTCCCGCCCGGGCCAGGGCAGCACGTATAAGGCGTTCAGGCAGCAGATCCCGGTCGGGGTATCCACCATGAAGAGCGATAGCGTCAGCTGGTGTGGGCCGCATCGTCGCCGGCGATGCGGAGAATCGGTTGCGCGGGGATCCGAGTGCAGCGGTCTGCCAGCCAAAATCCGAGGGCTTCGCGGTGCGGACGGCCCGAACGAAGGTACCAACTCCGGGTCTGCTCGCAATCAGTCCCAGCCCGCTCAGGGTGCGCAGTGCTTTCTGTACGGTGACGGGACTGGCCTCATAACGGATCACCAACGAGCGGGTCGACGGAAGCTTCGCGCCGGCAGGAGCGATTGCGATCCACTCCCGCAGAGCCACCACGATTCTCGTACTGCTATCGTTAGTCATGAACCCTAATAGTAGCGCTACTCTCGAAAAGCCGGCCGTGCTACCAGCCTCTCGGGCAGGACTCGCCTGGGGATTGCTCGGCGTTCTCGCGTTCTCTTTCACCGTGCCTTTCACCCGTGTAGCAGTCGGCGGGCTCTCACCCTTATTCATCGGATCAGGGCGGGCAGTGATCGCCGCAGCCCTCGCTATCCCAGCACTGGCCATTACCCGGCAACGGTTCCCCACCGGCGTCCAATGGATACGACTGGCCGTCGTCGCCGGCGGTATCGTCATCGGCTTCCCCCTACTCACCTCCTTCGCCCTCACGACAGCACCGGCCAGTCACGGAGCTGTGGTGATCGCACTCCTGCCCGCTGCGACTGCCGTCATGGCAGTCATCCGGGGCAAAGAACGACCACCAATCTCGTTCTGGGTTCTGGCAGCTGTCGGCTCCATCGTGGCGATCGGGTTCGCCGCGCTCCAGGGAGGCGGCCTCGCACACCTCACCTCATCAGATCTGCTGCTCTTCGCGGCCGTCCTGGCTGCTTCCATCGGATACGCGGAAGGCGGCCTACTCGCCCGTGAACTCGGGGCATGGCAAACCGTCTCATGGGCACTCGCGATCGCGTCCCCGCTGATGCTCGGCTTGACCATCACAGCCCTAGCGCAGCAACCACCCAGCGGGACCCCGATCGAGTGGGCCGCGTTCACCTATCTGGCTGTCGTGAGCATGTTCCTTGGCTTTTTCGCCTGGTACCGCGGGCTCGCCATCGGCCCCATGGCACAGGTTAGCCAGGTCCAACTCACCCAACCCGTCCTCAGCATCCTATGGGCCGCCTTTCTACTCCACGAACAACTCACCTGGGCCACAATCCTCGGAGGCACCGCCGTCGTCCTCTGCGCCGGTGTCGCCGTTCGACTACGACTAGCTGGCCCCGCGCCGGCACCCCGCTGAGGAACCAGGATCGTAGTGGTTGGAGGGCCGCCTTAGCGTCCGGTAAAAGATGCGCTGGGTGTGCAACCAGACCCCCAGGGTGCGCTCTTCCCGGTCATCGGTTTTGTTGTGCCGGGGCCATTCGTTGCCAGCCTTGAGATAGGCGTCCACCTGGCCCAGCCGCTGTTTCCACCGGGCCGCGTCGGCGTCCCGCTTGGTCGGGTATGTCCGCCAGCCCGGAATGGCGTCCAGGGCGTCGGCGTAGACGGGGGAGAGGCTGCCGTTGTCGGCTTCCTGACGCCGCCAGGCCAGCCACCCTGCCAGCGCGGACTCCCGCTGGGAGCGACGGTGGACGGGCAGTCGGCCCTCAACGGCGTAAAAGGCCAGGACGTCCTCCAGGTTCCGCCGGCCGGCAGCAGTCGCCTGCGGGGGAGCCGGCGGCAGGGCGGCCTTGTGCTCCGCGCGCAGTTTCGGGTCCTGATTGGCGGCGATGGCCAGGTGGTAGCGGACGGTGGTTTCTGCGACTCCAGCGCCCGCAGCGATCTTCGGCGTCGGGATACCTTGCCGGTACATCTGCACCCACTCGGGGTCCGGTGCACGGCGCTTGATCTGCGTCATCGGTCAACCTCCACGAGATACCCCCATTGTCGTTGCCCCTACGCTACGCGAGAAAGACGATCGCTCCGGAGACACAGAAAAGGCGCGCCCCGTTCGCTGAGCGCGCCCTTCCCGTGATGTCTGTCAGTGTTTGAAGGCGTCCTTGACCTTTTCGCCGGCCTGCTTCACATCGCCCTTGGCCTGGTCAGCCTGGCCTTCGGTGCGCAGGCTTTCATCGCCTGTTGCGGTGCCGGCCGTCTCCTTGGCCTTGCCGCCTGCCTTCTCGGCAGCGTTGTCGATCTTGTCGCCCAGTCCCATGGTGTTTCCTCCTCTGGTTCGGCAGCCGTTCGCATTCGGCTGCACCAACAGTAAGCATGCTTAGGGTTTGGATTGCAAGCGTAATCCGCTTCCGGCTGAGGACGCCGGGCAAGGGAAAGTCGCACCCCGGGCGATTCTCAATTCTTGATGCTGCTGACCGTGACCTCGAATTGTTCAACGTCAACGATCTGGCTGTTCTGCTCTTTGCTGCTGTCTGAGCGGATGGCATTCGCGGCCTGCTGGCTGGCATCAAGGGCTTCCTCGCTTTCCCATAAGGTGATGGACAGCGCCTTCTGGGAGTCTTTCGCGTAGAGGAAGTAGATCCCGCGGCATCCGGGGATCTCGAGGACCCGCTTTACTGTCTCTTCCGTGGGTGCATCCGCCGTGGCGGCGGGATCAGTCTTGTAGGTGCTGACTCTGGCGAACATCGGGCTTCCTCCAGTGCTGATCTTGGCTATGCCCAGAAGTCGGATGCCTTGGCCGTATCGTCCGGCGCCTCCAGGACTTCAGTCACCTTCCCGCCAGCGATCGTGAACACGATGACGATCCGCTGGTCCAGGGATTTACCGTCGCGCTCCGCATGGCCCGACTGGACGCCGATCGTGTATTTGTCGCCCGAGGCCACGTCGTCCAGGGTGACTTTGAGAGTGCCGTTCGAGCGTGAGTACAGCTCACCGAAATAGGCAAGGATTGCGTCCCGGCCCTTCTTGTCTCCAGACAGGGGCCCGGTGCCGCCAATATGCCAGACGGCGTCCTCGGTGAACAGTTCCCTGAGCGTGTCCATGTCGCCGGCGGTGAACGCCTCATAGCCGCGCCGCACCAATGCTGTGTCTTCCTGTGCTCCCATGTCGACACCTCCGTCATCATTGTCGGGATCTTGCGAGGACAGAATAGGCCCGGACAGGTGACCAGTCGAGGGGGAGCGGCCCCCTATTTCTCCCCTTCCGCCCGGTGCTCTGTAGGGGATTCCACGTGCTAGGCGGTCACCATGGATGCGGCATCCGCATCGGCGGCCGGCAGGGTCAGGGTTGCGGTGGTGCCCTCTCCGGGCCTGCTGGAGAGGGTGATGTAGCCGCGGTGGTTTTCGACGATGGATTTAGTGATTGCCAGGCCCAGCCCGGCGCCGGGAATGGTCGAGGAGTGTGCGTTTGCGGCCCGGAAGAAGCGGGTGAAGGCCTGATCCAGTTCCTCCTCGGTCATGCCGACGCCGGTATCGGTGACTTCGCAGCGGAGTTCGTGGCCGTCGTTGCTGACTTGGAGGGTGACGGTACCGCCGCGCGGGGTGTATTTGATGGCGTTGGAGATCAAGTTGTCGACAGCCTGGGTGATGCGGTCGGGGTCGAAGTGGCCGGGCGCGGTTCCGCTGGGGAGGAGTTCCAGGGTGAGGCCGCCGGCCTTGGCCCTGGGTTGGGCGGCCTGGACGCTGTGGCGGACGACTTCGGTCAAGTCCGCGTCACGGGGTTCAATGGTGATGGCGTCGGAGGCGATGGTGAGCAGGTCTCCGACCAGGTGCAGCAGCCGTTCGGCGTTGCGCCTGGCCACTGTCAGGTAAAACTCCATCTCGGGATCAACGCCCTCTTCCGCCAGGCCCAACTCCAGGTAGCCGAGGATGGACGTCAGCGGGGTCCGCAACTCGTGCGAGACGTTCGAGACGAACTGGTCCTTGGCCGACAGTGCTTCAACCAGCGCCGTGACATCGGTAAACGCGAGGACCGCCCCGGAGTGCTGGCCGTTGGTGCCCTCGATCAGTCGGCATGTCGTGGAATACGCCTTCTGACCGGTTCTGTCGCCGGCCCAGATCAGTTCGTCCGTGAAGGACTCACCACTTGAGGCGCGGAACGCAGGATGCCGCTCCATAGGAAGGGGAAGCTTCCGGTCGGCGCCGTAGACGGGGAACTCGGCGTGATCATCGGGCGTGGGTGTGCCCGTGATGGTTCGGCCCAGATGACTGCTGAGTTGATGGTTCATAAGGACGACGCGGCCCTGGGCGTCGAGGGCGCAGACTCCGACACTCACAGTGTCCATGACCGTGTTGAGGAGCCGCTCCCGGTCCTCGCTGGCAGATAGGAGGTCCCGGACCTCGCAGCCCTGGGCTTCCAGCTGTTGCCGCTGCAACGTGAGGGCGTTGACGATTCCGTGGGCGGTGAGCGCGGTTGCTCCGAGGATGACGGGCAGCAGGACGATCCGGATGAAGTCCGGCCCGTCGAAGCCCGTACCGAGAATGACCGGGGGCAGCACGGCGCTGAGGATGGTGGCGACGACGGCGAGCAGGACACCGGTCCGGCGCCGGTCCGCCGCCAGCCACACGACAGGAAACACCAGGAGGAAGCCCAGGACGGTGAGGTACTCGTCGGCGGCCTCGCGGGAGATCCCCACGGCTATGCAGTCAAGGACCGGTATGATGAGCACGGCCCGTTCCGGGAGGCGGCCCCACGGCACCAGGGAGCACGCGGCAAGCAGGAGAACATGGATTCCCAGGCTGTACAAAAATGAGCCGCCCACATCGAGTTGCGGATGCAGGACCATCGTCAGGACCACAACCAGCAGCATCGTAGTGGACAGCGGAAGCTGAAACAGCACCGCCCGGCCCCTGTGCCCCAGCGTCCGGTAGTACGCATACAACGGCTCAAAAAGCATGGCCTCCCCTTGTCCTTGCCCTGATCGCCTCTCACGTCGAAACCTACCCCGCGCAGCGCGCAATCAACAGCAAGGCCGGTTCAGGCACAGAGGGGTCCGGATCATGAGAGTCCCC
>NZ_BMFW01000027.1 GCF_014639275.1 Arthrobacter liuii
AGGCCTCCAGAATCGACAGCCCGCCGCACACCAAATCAACAAACTCAGTGCGGGCATTCGACGGGAACAACTTGACCATCTAACGCTCCATCAATCAGAGCGTTGCAACGACCCTATGACTTTGCCAGCCGCGCACTGCCGTCAGATGCCATTTCGCGGGCATCGGCTGCGCTGTTAGCTTCCGCGGTAGGTGGAGTACGCGAAGGGGCTAAGGAGCAGGGGCACGTGGTAGTGCTCGGGACCGGTGACGTCGAAGACCAAGTCCACTTCCGGGAAGAACGTTGCCGTCTGGAGCCCGGCGTAGTACTTGCCCGTGGCGAAGTTCAGCTTGTAGTGCCCGGGTTCCAGCTGTTCCGGCCCCAGGTCCTTGGCCCGGCCGTCAGCGTCGGTGCTGGACGCCGCGAGCTCGCGCCAGGTGCCGGCGTCGTTCTTTGAAAGCACGACGGCGACCCCCACCGCAGGGCGCCCGGCACCTGTGTCCAGGATGTGGGTGGTCACGTGGGAGACGCTCATTCGCTGATCAGTCCTTCAAGCCGCAGTACGGCGATTTCGCGCAGCTGCTGGGCCGCGATGGTGTCTTCCTCTTCGGGGGAGTTGGTGAGCCGCTGGTTCAGGGCCTGCAGGATTTCCGGCGCGGTGCGTCCCGCCGCCCGGATCAGGAAGACCCGGCCGAACTTTTCCTCGTACTCCCGGTTGCCCCTGGCCAGGGCCTCTGCGGCAGCGGCGTCTGCCGGGTCCACCCCTGCCTGCTCGGAACGGGACATCGAGGCCTCGGTGCCGGCCGCCGTCGGGCGTTCCCCGATTCTTGGGTGGTGGGCCATGGCGGCCTCAACTTCGTCCGGGGTGAAGGGGCCGGCGGCCTGGGCGGCAAACTCCAGGAGTTCCGTCCGGCCGGCGAACGGACGGGCTGCTGCCACCGCCTCCACCCAGCGGCTGACGTCGATGCAGGGGCGAAGGATGGCCTGGGCCGCGGCTGGGTCCGCGCTGTTGAATTCGGCAAGCTTCATGCTGGTCGTAATCCTTGAAGGTCATGCTGGCATCCACGGTGACGGCTATGCGGATGCCAGAGTACCCGGCACTGATCGGTGGAACACCACCATCAGCTTCCGCATCATGGAACTGTTATTTCAGCATACGTAATATTCAAGAGCAGCGATGCGGCAGTGTCAAGGGCCGCGCCAAACCCTAGTCCTGGGAGGAGGTCCTGGACAGCACCCACGTATTGGTGCCGTCCTGGCGTTCGAAGGTCACCGTGGTGACCAGCGCCTCGATCAGCGCCAGGCCACGCCCGGACTCCGCATCTTCCCCGGGAATGGCCGGCTCCATGGGGCCGAACGGCGGCTTGGCATGGTAGGCGCTGACCCGGGCCTGCAGCAGTGCGGGCTGTACCGTGGTTTCCACGCCCAGCTCCACGTCCCGTTCCCCGGCCGGCTGGGCGTGTTGCACGATGTTGGATGCAGACTCGATCACCGCCGTGGTAAACGTCATCTGGTCCACGTCGTTGACGAACGGGGCGTCCAACCAGAGGCTGTCGAGGTCGTTGTGGACCGCTTCGATCGCGTCTTCGGCGGCCAGCCCCCGGAAGCTGCGCGAGGCCAGGACATCAGTCATTGCTGAACGCCTCCTCGGCCGAGGGGTAGGCGGTGAGGACCTTGTCCATGCTGGTCAGCTTCAGCACCATGTCCACCTGGGGCTGCACCGCGGCGATGCGAAGGTCGCCGCCGGCTTGGCGGGCAGCCTTGAGGCAGCCAATCAGCGCACCCAGGCCTGAGGAGTCCATGAAGGCGGTGTGTTCCAGGTTGACCACGATCCGGTTGGACCCGCCGGCGATCACGTCTGTGACGAATTCGCGCAGCTTGGGCGCGGAGACCATGTTAAGCCGCCCGTCCGCTTTGACCTCCGCGTACGAATCCTTGACCTCGTAACTGAACTCCATCATGATTCCTCTCTGTTTGCAGGTTCTTCGGCCGGTTCGTACCCCTTGTAGAGCACGGCGCGGACCAGGATGCTCATGACCACCAGGTCAAAGACCACCCAGACGACGTTGACCAGGGTGCCCAGCGGTTCCGCCAGCCCGGTGGCCAGGCGGATGATTCCGACGACGGCGGCGACGGCCAGCAGGACGGACACCACGATCTGGGGCTTGATGAGGCTCCAGCTGGGTCCACCGCTTTGGCGCGCCTTGGGCGTGACGGCAAACCCGAGCGGGCGACCGAACCAAACGTTGCGGGCCGCCGTCGTGCATGCCTTGATCCAGGTGGGGAACAGCGCCAGGCTGTACTGCTGGCCACGCCACGTGGGGATGCCGCGGCCGGCCACGGCGAACAGCAGCTGGTTGACCACCATAAACGGGATGAACCGGATGAAGAAGTCCCAGCTGAGGCTGCTGACTGGAAGGATGCCCAGCAGCAGGTAGATGATGGGGGCCGCGAAGTAGATGACGGCGGCGAACCCGCTCAGGTAGGTCCACATGGTGGCGAAGTACATCAGGCGCTGGCCGAGCTTCAGGCCCTTCTGCACCAGGGGGTTCTCGCGGAGCAGCACCTGGATGGTGCCCTGCGCCCAGCGAAGGCGCTGGGTGAGCATGGTGGCAATGTCCTCCGGTGCCAGGCCGTACGCCAGGATCTCGTGGTGGTAGACGCTCTCCCAGCCCATGCCGTGCATGCGCATGGCGGTGGCCATGTCCTCGGTGACGGAGATGGTGGCCAGCGGCATCACCGGCTGGGCTTCGTCGCTGCGTTCCACGGTCAGCGCATCCAGGACGGCCTGGACGGATTCCAGTGCGCCCAGCGGCGACCAGTCGCGGGCGGACATGCGCTGGACGGCGTCATCGGCCACCACTGGGACGCCGGATTCACCCACGTGGGCCAGTTCCATGGCGGCGATTTCTTCCAGGTCTGCCTGCAGGGCTGCGACGTCTGCCTCGACCAGGGTCTGGACGGCGGCGTCCACGCGGCGGCGGACCCGGTAGGTCACCTCGCTGAGGGGCCGGCCGGCGTCGACTTCCTCCTGCGCCTCGCGGGTGGCGGCTTCCACCTCGTCGAGGACCTCGGACACCAGGGGCGACTCCACGTCCGCTGACTTGCGGGCCTGCCTGATGGCAGCCCGGGAAGCAGCCAGGGCGCGGCGGATGCTCTTCTCGGTCTCCTTCACGTAACCGACCAAGCCCAGCTGCATCAGGGCTTCGCGGCGCAGGATGGCGTTTGAGCCGCAGAAGAAGGCGGCGTTCCAGCCGTCCTTGCCCTGCTGGATGGGGCCGTAGAACAGCGGTGCCTGGCTGCCGAGCGGGTCGCTCTCGGGGACGTTGCTGAAGTACTGCGGGGTCTGGACCAGGGCCACCCGGCGGTTGTTGAAGTAGCCCAGGGTCTTTTCCAGGATGTCCGGCTCCGGAATCTGGTCCGCGTCAAGGATCAGGAGGAACTCGCCATGGGTGACCATGAGGGCGTTGTTGAGGTTGCCGGCCTTGGCATGCCGGGGGAGGTTCTTGGTCCAGTCCGCGCTCCGGGTGACGTAGCCCAGGCCATGCTGTTCCGCCAGGGCCTTGAGCTCGGGACGCGCGCCGTCGTCCAGGATCCACGTGCTGTGCGGATGCCGGATCTTCTGGGCTGCCAGCGCAGTGGTGAGGACCATGTCCAGGTCTTCGTTGTAGGTGGTGATGAAGACGTCCACGGTTGCGTCGTGGGGCGGCTGAGGGGCGCCCTTGCGGATCTTCAGTTTCCAGACCGTCATGCCGAACAGCATGACGTCGATAAGGCTGTAGGTTTCTGCAACCACCAGGGGGAGCGCGATCCACCAGGCGTCCCAGTTGAGGGACGCCGCCCAACGCCAGGCGATGTAGTTCAGGCCGGTGAGGACGGTCAGCACCACCACCAGCCGGGTCCAGAATCGGGTCATGCCGCCACCTCCACGGGGAGCCGGCGGACCACAACAACCGTGACGTCGTCTTCGGCGGTCTCTGCGGGGGCGAGCGCCAGGATGGAGTTGCTGGCTTCGTTCGCGGAAGCCGCCGACTGCGTTGCCTGCTGCACGGCGTCGGTGAACTCCTCCACTGACCCGAACACGTCCAGCACGCCGTCGCTGACCACCACCAGGGAATCACCCGGGGCCAGGTCCAGTTCCGCCTGCGGCCACTGTGTCCCGGGCCAGGCGCCCACCGGCGGTCCTCCGGAGGGGAGGCGGTCCGCCGCCCCGGCCGGCTGGACGTGCAGCGCAAGTCCGTGCCCGGCGTCGACATAGCTGACCCGGCCGGATGCCGCGTCCAGCCGGGCGTGGAACAGGGTGACGAAGGAATTGGAGGAGTCCAGGTCCGTGGCAATCGCCCTGCTGGCAGAGGCGAAGCCGGCGTCGAGGTCCTGCCGCAGGCCCGTGGAGCGCATCACTGCGCGGACCGTTGCCGCGATCAGCGCCGCACCCATGCCCTTGCCCATGGCATCGGCGAAGGTCAGGTGGAGGCCCTCGGGTGTCTGGTACCAGTCGTAGAAGTCCCCGCCCACGTTGCGGGAGGGACGGAAGACGCCCGCGACGTCGTAACCCGCCACCCGGATGTCCTCCTTGGGCAGGAGGCTCTGCTGCACTTCGGTGGCGCGTTCCAGCTCGCCCCGGGCGGCGGACTCCGCCGCGGCGGAGGGGCGGCGGCGGAACAGGGCGTTGATCCGCGACTGAAGCTCCCGCGGGCTGAACGGTTTGCTGATGTATTCGTCGGCGCCGTTGTCCAGGCCGGTCAGCTTGTCGAGTTCGTCCGCGCGGGCGGTGAGCATCACGATGAACGCGTCGGAGAACTCCCGCAACAGCTTGCAAACCTCCAGCCCGTCAAGGTCCGGCAGGTTCAGGTCCAGCGTCACCAGGTCCGGTTTGCGGCGGCGGACTTCCTCCACCCCCGGCAGGCCGGCTCCGGCGTGGGTGACGTCGAAGCCCTGCTTTACCAGGACGCGGACCAGCAGTCCGCGGATGTCCGGGTCATCTTCGATGACCACCGCACGGCGGGATTCGGGGGGAGAGACCATGCTCTACTTCTACCGTATTAAAGCGGACACGGCATGTCTTGGGCTTCACAGTTTCCGGTGACTTCGCTGACAGCAGCGTCACCTGCCCCTTCCGCGGCCGCCTGTGCGCGCCACTCAGCAGATCTTGCGGAAATCTTGGCATCTGCTTGCCGGGACGTTGAGGAACGCCGGTCACACTCGAAGGACGCAGCAGCTTCCTGGGAACAGGGTACGACGACGACCCGTGCGGAGGCTGTAAGGGTTGCGGAAGGCGGGGAAGCCAATGGAACAGGTCAAGAGGAAGGGCGAAGCGCTGCTTCGTCTTTACTTCCACTCCCGAAAGGTACGGGCAGCGGCCAGGGACCTGGAGCATGCCCTTGCCGAATCGCGCGCAGTTTCCAGCTGGCCCGGAGACCGGCTCCCGGTGGGGGAAGAGATGTCCCGGCACGTGGAGCAACTGACCCGCAGGCTCAAGCTGGAGACCGAGGCACACCACAGGCTTGGCATTCTCTTCAAGACTGCGGGCGGAGGGCATTCCGTAGCGGCGCTTTAGGTGCCACACTTAGCAGCAATCGATTGGCTGGGGGATAGTCAGGAGATTGCTGTGAGTTTGTTGCTCGGTTGGTCGTACCTAATGGCGGGACTGATGACCATGGACGCGATGCTCCTGGCGCTGTGGGCCATGGAAGTTGACTGGGGCAAGTACTGGCGCAGGAAGTAGCGTCCTTGGCGCCGTATTCACGTTGCGGGAGTGGGCGTGGCTCTACATTCTCGGGATCTGGCTGTACCTGGTGCTGGTCCCGTTCGTCGAGGCGGCCGAGCAGACCGTCATTCAGCGCGTGGTGCCGTTGGAGCGGCAGGGGCGCGTGTTTGGCTTCGCCATGCATTCGAATCCGCGGCGGCACCGGTCACCGCGTTCGTCATCGCCCCCATCGCGCAGTTCTGGATCATCCCCTACGCGCGGTCTGCGGACGGCGTGGCCGCCCTGGCACCGCTGCTGGGTGAGGGCACCTCCATCGGAATCGCCCTGGTGTTCCTGGCGGCCGGGATCATCATGATCGCGGCTGCGCTGCTGGCCTTCCTGGCTCCTGTTTACCGGCGGGTTTCGGCTTCGTATTGGGCGACGGCGGCAGAGGCGCAGGCAGCTGATTAAATGCCGGACGCCCAAGCAGGATGTGCTGGGGCGTCCGGGGGAATGCTGCAGGAAGTGATGAGGGGTTTAGAGTCCGAGCGCTTCTTTGAGGCGGGCTACGTGGCCGTCGGCCTTCACCTGGTACTGGGCCAGGGTGACGTTGCCGTCGGGGTCCACCACAACCGTGGAGCGGACGATGCCTTCGTGGATTTCGCCGTGGACCAGCTTTTCGCCCCAGGCGCCATAGGCCAGGGCCACGGCGTGGTCGGGGTCGGAGAGCAACGGGAAGGTCAGCGAGAAGTCGCCGCTGAAGCCGGCGAGGGCTTCCTGGGCATCAGGGGAGATGCCGACGACTTCGTAGCCCTTACCTTGCAGGGAGGCCAGGCTGTCGCGGAAGTCGCAGGCCTCGGTGGTGCAGCCGGGGGTCGCGGCCTTGGGGTAGAAGTAGACGATGACGTTCTTGCCGCGGTACTCGGCCAAGGAGGTCTCCCGGCCCTGGGCGTCCCGGAGGGTGAAATCAGGAGCCGGGGTGCCGGGCTGAAGCTTGGTGGTCAGGGTGGGGCTCATGGCGTTCCTTTGTAAGACTCGGTCAGTGATGGCCAAACATCCAGTGAAGCGGGTTGCCGCCTACTCATACAAACCAGCGCGTCATATGCAGTATTCCGCGGGACCGCGAACGGCCGCGTGCGGACCGGGCACAAACTGGTACCCGCCGCCGCGGACGGTGGCCACGGCATGGCGGGCGTTGCCCAGTTTGCGGCGGATCCTGCCCACATAGACGTCGATGGAGCGTGCGGTGGCGCCGGGAAAGTCAAGCGATTCCAGGAACTGCTGCAGTTCCCCGCGGTCCACCGTCCGGGACAGGTGGGTCACCAGGTAGCGCAGCACCTTGTACTCCACGCCGGTCAGCGCCACCGGGCTGCCGTCCAGCAGGACGGTGTCGGCGGCGAGGTCCACGGCGACCCGGCTGACGGGGCCGGCCGACGGCGGGAGGCGCGTCCCGCCGTCGGCTGCTGAAAGTGCCGGGCTGGTTGCCTCCGCCGCGGAGGAAGCGCGGGAGGAGTCGTCTTTTGCATCCTCCACGGCGGACGTGGGGGCTCCGGCGGCAGGCCAGTGGACTTCCGCCTCCGGAGCAGTTTCGAGGGCCCTGGCAAGGACCAGTTGGGCAGCATGGAGCAGGAGCTCCGGGCTGGTTCCTTCGGCCGGAACCACCCACAGGGCCAGCCCATGGGCGGTGGCGCGCCGTGCCGGAACCGGCTGGAGGGCCGGATGCGCTGCGGCCGCCCGTGGATGGTGGGCTTCCACTGCCATGGCGGGCCCTTAGACGCCGCCGCGGCGGATCAGCCTGCCCGTGGGGGTCTGGCCGTCCACTACGGTTCCGCGGAGGAAGGTCTTGCGCACCACGCCGGACAGGGCCTTGCCGTCGTAAGGGGTGATGGGGTTCTTGTGCTTGAGCTTGGACACGTCCACCACGAAGGCCTCGTCGGGCGCGAAAACGGCGAAGTCGGCGTCGTAGCCCAGGGCCAGCTGCCCCTTGTTGGTGAGGCGGGCCAGGTTGGCGGGCTTCTCCGCCATCCAGGACACCACCTGTTCCAGCGGGATGCCGCGGTGCCGGGCTTCGGTCCAGATCAGGGACAGGCCCAGTTGCAGCGAGGAGACGCCGCCCCATGCGACGGCGAAGTCGCCGTTTTCCAGGTCCTTGAGGTCCAGCGTGGAGGGGGAATGGTCCGAGACGATGCAGTCGATGGTGCCGTCCTGCAGGCCCTGCCACAGCAATTCCCGGTTGGACGCTTCGCGGATGGGCGGGCAGCACTTGTAGGCCGTGGCGCCGTCCGGGATTTCCTCCGCCATCAGGGTCAGGTAGTGCGGGCACGTCTCCACGGTGAGCTTCACGCCGTCGCGCTTGGCACTGGCAATCATGGGCAGCGCGTCCGACGACGACAGGTGCAGGATGTGCGCACGGGCACCGGTCCAGCGGGCCCGTTCGATGACCTCGGCGATGGCCTTGTTCTCGGCGCCGCGGGGGCGGGATGCCAGGAACGTGGAGTAGTGGTCGCCGCCCGGATGGGGCGCTCGGTCGATGGCGTGGGAGTCCTCGGCGTGGACGATCATGAGCGAGTCGAAGGACTTCAGCTCGGCCATGTCCTCCTCCATCTCGTCGGCGTCCAGGTGCGGGAACTCATCCACGCCGGAGTGCAGGAGGAAGCACTTGAAGCCGAAGACGCCCTCGTCATGCAGGGGGCGCAGGTCCGCCTTGTTGCCGGGGATGGCGCCGCCCCAGAATCCGACGTCGACGAACGCCTGGTCCTCGGCCACCTCGCGCTTGAGCTTGAGGTTTTCCACCGTGGTGGTGGGCGGAACGGAGTTCAGCGGCATGTCGATGATGGTGGTGACGCCACCGGCCGCCGCGGCCCGGGTGGCGGAGGCGAAGCCCTCCCACTCAGTGCGGCCGGGCTCGTTGACGTGGACGTGGGTGTCCACCAGGCCGGGGAGCAGGGTTTCGTCGTCGGCCAGTTCGATGACCTCGGAACCGGCCAGCCCGTTGCCCAGCGGCTCGATGGCCACGATCTTGCCGTTGCGCACCCCCACCTCGCGCGGGGCAATGCCGGCGGTGGTCAGGATGCGCTGGCCCCGGATGACGAGGTCAAAGCGTTCTTCAGACACGGAGGTCCTCCTTGGTACTTGCGGTGGCAGGCCTGTTGGCCGCCAGCCCCGCACTGATCTGGGTGCCCAGCTGCTCCAGCAGCGGCCCTGCCTCTGCTATGCACCTGTTTACATCGCTTTCCAGCGCCGTCAAAGCGTGGATGTTCCCGAATCCGGCGGCAGCCGCCTGGTCCCGGTCCAGGGTGGTCCGGCCGCAGACCGCAACGACCGGAACGCCCTGCGCTGCGGCCGCCCGGGCAACGCCCATGGGGGTCTTGCCCAGCAGGCTTTGCTCGTCCAGGCTGCCCTCGCCCGTGATCACCAGGTCCGCGCCGCCCAGCCGGTCCGCCAGTCCAGTGAATTCGAGGACGACGTCGATGCCCGGCCGCCGCGTTGCGGCCAGGACGGCGATGGCGGCGTAGCCCACACCGCCGGCTGCTCCGGCTCCGGGAGCCTCGGCAGCTTTGACGGCGCGGAATCCGATCTCCCTGGCCAGGACTTCGACAAACCTGGCCAGGGCGGCGTCGAGCATGCCGACGTCTTGTCGTGTGGCGCCCTTCTGCGGCCCGAACACCGCTGCGGCGCCTTGGGCGCCGAGCAGCGGGTTGTCCACATCGGATGCCAGCACAAACCGGGTGTCCACCAGGCGGGGCTCGAAATCGGTGAAGTCAATGCTGTGCAGGTTTGCCAGCGCAGCCCCGCCGGGTGGAAGTTCGTTGTTCCTGCTGTCCAGGAACCTGGCGCCGAGGCCCCGAAGGAGCCCCGCGCCGCCGTCGGTATTCGCACTTCCCCCGACGCCCAGCACGATGCGGCGGCAGCCCGCGTCCAGCGCTGCCCGGATGAGCTGTCCGGTGCCCAGGCTGGTGGCCGTGGTGGCATCCGCCGAATCCGGCCGGCCGCCCTTCTGGACGCTTGGCACCAGGGCAAGCCCGGACGCCGTGGCCATCTCGATGACGGCCTCGTGGCCCCGGACAGCGAACTCGGCCTCGACCGGCTGGCCGGTGGGCCCACAGACCGTTGCCGTGCGGCGGGTGAAACCGGAGCCGACGGCGGCGTCAAGGGTGCCCTCGCCGCCGTCGGCCACCGGAATCCGGACCACGTCAAGGTTCCCGCCGGCGCCGCGCTGCAGGCCCTTCTCCAGGTGCGCGCAGACCTCCGGTGCTGAGAGCGATCCCTTGAACTTGTCCGGGGCAATCACGATGCGCATGGTTAGCCCTGCAGTGCCAGGATGGCGGTGGGGGCGTCGGCGGCGGTCTCGGCCAGTTCCTCGAACTCGTTGACGGCGTTGATTTCCACGCCCATGGAGATGTTGGTGACCTTTTCGAGGATCACTTCCACCACCACGGGAACCTGGAACTCACCCATCAGGGCCTTGGCCTTGTCGAACGCGGCGGCGAGGTCGTTGGGGTCCTCCACGCGGACGGCCTTGCAGCCGAGGCCCTCGGCCACCTTCAGGTGGTCAACGCCGTAGCCGCGGGTGTCCTCGGACAGGTGGGAGCTGTTGATGTTCTCGAACGCCAGGGACACGTTCTGCTCCATGTTGAACCCGCGCTGGGACTGGCGGATCAGGCCCAGGTAGGAGTTGTTCACCACCACGTGGATGTAGGGCAGGTTGAACTGCGCGCCCACGGCCAGTTCCTCGATCATGAACTGGAAGTCGTAGTCGCCCGAGAGTGCCACCACGGTCTGGTCCGGGTTGGAACGGGCGACGCCGAGGGCTGCCGGTGCGGTCCAGCCCAGGGGGCCTGCCTGGCCGGCGTTGATCCACTTGCGCGGGCCGAAGACGTGCAGCATCTGCGCGCCGGCGATCTGGGACAGGCCGATGGTGGACACGTAGGTGGTGTCGCGGCCGAAGGACTTGTTCATCTCCTCGTACACGCGCTGCGGCTTGATGGGGATGTTCTCGAAGTGCGTCTTGCGGTGCAGGGAGGCCTTGCGGTCTTGGCACTCGGCAACCCAAGCGCTGTAGTCCGGCAGGGACCCGGCGTCAGCCCGCTCCCTGGCGAGCTCAACCAGCCCCGCCAGCGCCGCGCCGGCGTCGGACGCGATGCCCAGGTCCGGCGAGAACACGCGGCCGATCTGCGTGGGCTCGATGTCGATGTGCACGAACTTCCGGCCTGCGGTGTAGGTTTCCAGGCCACCGGTGTGGCGGTTGGCCCAGCGGTTGCCGATGCCGATCACGAAGTCGGATTGCAGGTAGTTCTCGTTGCCGTAGCGGTGGCTGGTCTGCAGGCCCACCATGCCGGCCATGAGCTGGTGGTCGTCCGGGATGGTGCCCCAGCCCATCAGGGTGGGGATGACCGGCACGTTGAGGGTCTCGGCAAGTTCTACCAGCTGGGCGGAGGCGCCGGCGTTGACGATGCCGCCGCCGGCCACGATCAGCGGGTGCTTGGCGGCGAGCAGCATGTCCAGGGCCTTTTCGAGCTGCTTGCGGGAGGCCTTGGGCTTTTCGACGGGCAGCGGCTCGTAGGTGTCGATGTCGAACTCGATCTCGGCCATCTGGACGTCGATGGGCAGGTCCAGCAGCACGGGGCCGGGGCGGCCGGAACGCATCAGCTGGAAGGCTTTCTGGAACGCGCCGGGTACCTGGCCGGGTTCCAGGATGGTCATGGCCATCTTGGTGACGGGCTTGGCGATGGACTCGATGTCCACGGCCTGGAAGTCTTCCTTGTGCAGCTTGGCTACCGGGGCCTGGCCGGTGATGCAGAGCATGGGGATGGAATCTGCCCAGGCGGCGTAGAGGCCGGTGATCATGTCGGTACCGGCGGGACCGGAGGTGCCGATGCAGATGCCGATGTTGCCGTCCTTGGCGCGGCTGAAGCCGTCGGCCATGTGGCTGGCGCCTTCAACGTGGCGGGCCAGGGTGTGGCGGATGCCGCCGTGGGCGCGCATTGCGGAGTAGAAGGGGTTGATCGCGGCGCCTGGCAGGCCGAACGCCTCGATGGCGCCTTCCTTTTCCAGGATGGCCACCGCTGCATCAACGGTACGCATCTTGCTCATGGGGTGCTCCTTGAAAATTTGTGGGGAAAGTCGGTGGGCCCACGCCCGCAGGGTTCCCTGACCGAGCTTGCGAGGGTAGGGAGTGGGCGGGGAGGGTGTGCTGAAGGGAGGCCCGGCGGTACCGGGGCACTTTGGGGGGTGGCCGCCGTCGTAATTGACGACGGCGGCCGGCGTGTTTGTGTCGAAGTGCCCCGTTTCGGCGGGGCTGCTCCTATTTCCTGCCGCTGAGCTGGAGGACCTGCTTGAAGAGTCCGGAGTGGTCCAGTGCGCCGTCGCCCTGGTTGACGGTGGCGGCGACGAGCTGGGCGGCGACGGCGCCGAGCGGGATGGCGACGTTGGCTTCGCGGGCGGCGGAGGTGACGATGCCGAGGTCCTTGTGGTGGAGGGCCAGGCGGAAGCCGGGGTCGAAGTTGCGGTCCAGCATCTTCTGGCCCTTCTGGTCAAGGACCTTGGAGCCGGCCAGGCCACCGCCGAGGACCTTGAGGGCTGCGTCGGTGTCAACGCCGTAGGCCTCGAGGAAGGCGATGGCCTCGCCGAGAACCTCGATGTTGACGGCGACGATCAGCTGGTTGGCTGCCTTGACGGTCTGGCCGGAGCCGGAGGGGCCGACATGGACGATGGTCTTGCCGACGGCGTTCAGGACGTCCTGGGCGTCCTCGAAGTCTGCCTTGTCGCCGCCCACCATAATGGAGAGTGCTGCGTCGATGGCACCTTGTTCGCCGCCGGAGACCGGGGCGTCGAGGGGGCGGATGCCGGCCTCGCGGGCGTCGTCGGAGAGGCGTTTGGCGACGTCGGGGCGGATGCTGGAGGCGTCGATCCACAGGGTGCCCTGCTTGGCGTTGGCGAAGACGCCGTCCTCGCCGCTGACCACGCCCTCAACGTCGGGGGAGTCCGGCACCATGGTGATGACGACGTCGGCGTCCTTGACGGCGTCGGCGATGCTCGAGGCGCCCTTGCCGCCTTCAGAGACCAGCTTGCCGATCTTGTCCTGGCTGCGGTTGAAGCCGGTGACGGTGTGTCCGGCCTTGACGAGGTTGATAGCCATGGGCAGGCCCATGATTCCGAGTCCGATGACTGCAACGTTGCTCATGATGGTTCTCTTTCTAAAAGTCTGTGGTGGCCCAACTAGGTCGCGCTAAGTGTCGTTTTGGAAGCTCAAAACGACACTTGCTGCTACTTAGTTGGGTGCGGGTGGCGATTACTTGGCGGCGTGCTCGCGGATGGCCCAGCTGAAGGCCGTTTCCTGCGGTTCCTTGTATTCGAGGCCGATGTAGCCCTGGTAGCCGAGTTCGCGGCTGCGGGCAATCCATTCGCCGAGCGGCAGGGTTCCGGTGCCGGGGGCGCCGCGGCCGGGGTTGTCGGCGATCTGGATGTGGCCGAAGTCCTTGGCATGGTTTTCGATGACAGACTCGACGTCGTCGCCGTTGACTGAGAGGTGGTAGAAGTCGGCGAGGAGCTTGATGTTGCCGACGCCGGCCTCCGCCTTCACGCGGGAAATGACCTTGAGTGCGTCAGCAGCGGTGAGGAGCGGGTACCTGGGTGCGCCGCTGACCGGTTCCAGGAGGACGGTGCCGCCGATGCGGGCGACGCCTTCGGCCGCTGCAGCCAGGTTCCTGACGGCGAGTTCGTCCTGTTCTTCAGGGGCGAATTCGTCCTGCCGGTTGCCGTAGAGGGCGTTGAAGGCCTTGCAGCCCAGGCGCTCGCCAATGCCGGCAACGACGTCGATGTTGTCCTTGAACTCGGAGCAGCGTCCCTTCCAGGAGACCAGGCCGCGGTCGCCGCCGGGCATGTTGCCGGCATTGAAGTTCAACCCGGTGAGCTGGACGCCGGCATCCGTGATGGCGTTCTCGAACTTGGTGATTTCGGAGTCGGCCGGGACTGAGGTTTCGAACGGCCACCAGAACTCGACGGCATCGAAGCCGGCGGCCTTTGCGGCGGCGGGGCGCTCGAGCAGGGGCAGCTCCGTGAGGAGGATGGAGCAGTTCACTGTGTACGTCATCGTAGGTCCTTCCGAGGAGGGGATTTGATCTATCTTCCCTTGCGCTTGGCTTCGTCGTTTTTCCGCTTTATGGAATTTAGATTCTGCTTTATGAAAAGTGTAGGGAATGGTCGGCAGGGTAGTCAAGGGGAAGCGTGGGCGGGAGACTGTTAGGAGGTAAGCCCGCTCTACGGGAATGGCCCGCGCTGCAGGAATGGGGCGATTATGACCGGAGCCCGTCTCCGTTTCTCGGCCTGGCTCGTCGCCCTGGCCGGATTCCTCGCGGCCTGCTCGCCGACAGTTGGCTTCCAGGAGGGTGCCACCGCTCCCGCTCCGTCTGCCGCATCATCCGATACGGCTGCCGGGCCGCCGCGGGCCACCGCGCTTGCTCCTCCACCGGTTCCCATCCCGACGGCGGCTCCTCCTTCGTCGCCCGCGCCCACCCAGGCTCCGGTCCCGGCTGCGGCGCCCCGGCCGTTCGCCCTCGACCTGTACCGGCAAGGTGACTTCGTGCCGCAGTACACCTTCGACTGGTGCGTGGCGGCCAGCATCCAGATGACCCACAACCTCATTGACGACACAGGCGGCGGCACGTGGGCTGACAGGGCGCAGCAAAATGAACTGTGGGAGAAGGCGCGCGCACGCTCGTCCGATTCGTTCAACGGCGCCAACCCTTTCGGCTGGGCGCAGGTGCTCACGGAATCGGGGATGGGGCCATACGCCGTCGTCAGCGTCCCTGGCTATGCGGAAGCTCTGCGGACAGCGGCCAGTGCCATCACTGGGACGGGCCGGCCTGTGGGGCTGGTGATGTGGAGCGGCCGCCACGCCTGGGTGATGAGCGGGTTCGAATCCCTGGGCGATCCCCGCCAGTTCCCGGAGTTTGCAGTGACCGGCATCCGTGTCCTGGACCCGCTTTACCCGTACGGCAGCGGGCAGTGGGGGCCGTCGCCCGCGCCCAACAGCCTGCTCACGCCTGAGCAGTTGGCCACGCAGTTCGTGGTCCGGGAGCCGCGGCGTTGGAGCAGCGGGCTGGCAGCCGGCTACCTGCTGGTGCTGCCGGTGGCTGCCCAGGGTTAGGCTGCTGCACGCTGCATCTCCTGGACCGCGGCGCATCGGCCATTAACAAGACATCCCCGGCGCAGCAGCATGCGCAGGGGATGTCTTGTGGAGCAGGGAGTCAGTGCGTCAGGTCCTTGCCTTTGGTCTCGGGGATGGTGAAGACGAACGCCGCGCTGACCACCAGCAACAGCACCGCGTACACGTTGAACACCTGCGGCGCACCCAGCGAGGAACCCAGCCACTGCTGCAGGTAGGGTGCGGTGCCGCCGAATACCGCCACGCAGATGGAGTAGGGGACGCCAACGCCCACGGTGCGGATCGACGTCGGGAACAGTTCAGCGTAGACGGCGGGGACAATGGCGGCGCTCGCGGCCACGAAAACCAGCATCACGGACATGCTCACGGCCAGCTGCCACGCTGAGTCCTTCAGCAGCCAGGTCATGGGGAAGTGCAGCACCGCGGAGCCGATGGCCCCGGCCCAGAGGACCTTCTTGCGGCCGATCCGGTCCGACAGCTTTCCCCAGACCGGCAGCGCGGCGATGAACACGATGTTGGCGATCACGCCGGCCCACAGGGCCTCGCCGCGGTCGATTTTCAGTGCGGTGGTTGCGTAGCTCGGAGCCACCACGCCCCAGATGTAGTAGATCACCGTGAGGCCCACCGTCAGGCCGATCACCTGCAGTGCCTGCTTGCGGTAGTGGACAATCTGGGGCCAGATCGGCGCGCGCTTTTCGGTGGTCGCTTCGCCCTGGAATGCCTCGGTTTCGTGCAGCCGTGACCGCATGATCAGCGCGTACAGGCCCATTGCCGCGCCGATCAGGAACGGCACGCGCCAGCCCCACGCGTTCATCGCCTCCGTGCTCAACGCCATGTTCAGGACCGCGCCCAGCAGCGTGCCGAACAGGATGCCCACCGTCCCGGACGTGTAGATCAGCGTGGCCCAAAAGCCGCGGTGCTCCTTGGGTGCCATCTCGGACAGGTACGTTTGCGACGACGGCAGCTCACCGCCGTGCGCCAGGCCCTGCACCAGCCGGGCCACCAGCAGCATGAGCGAGGCGAATGCGCCGACGCTGGCGAAGGTGGGTGCGACGCCGATCATCAGGCTGCCCAGCGAGGCGAGGCCGACGGCGAAGGTCATCGAGGTCTTGCGGCCCACCCGGTCGCCGATCCAGCCGAACAGGAAGCCGCCGAAGGGCCGGGCCACGAAGCCGACGGCGAAGATCGCCAGGGTGGACAGCACGGCCGACGCCGGGTCCTCCTTGCTGAACAACTGGCTGGCGATGAAGGGGGTGAACGTGGCGTAGATGGCCCAGTCGTACCACTCAACGGCATTGCCGATGCCGGTGCCGACGATGGTCTTGGCGGTGGACATGCGCCCCGTCCGGGGCTTGCTTACTGCAACGGACATGGTCTTCTTCCTGGTCGGTTGGTCTGGGGGAGGAGGCAGCGGCGCTGCTGCCGGTTTACGGACGTGTTTCAGGATGCTTGGGAGAGGGCGGCGAGCCGCGAGACGGCAAGTTCCGCGTAGAGCGCGGACCCGTCAGCCAGCACGGCGTCATCAAATGTTGCGTACGGCGAGTGGTTGAAGGGTGAGGCGTCAGGGTCGGCGCCGGGTGCTACGGCGCTGAGCCCCACGAACGTCCCGGGGACCTCGGCCAGCACCCGGGAGAAGTCCTCGGAGCCGCTCAGCGGGGTGGCCCAGCGGGAAAGGCGGCGCTCGCCGAAGAGTTCAGTGATCACCTTTTCGGCGGTGTGGGTTTCGTCCTCGCTGGTAATGGTGAGGGGGTACTCCTGGAGGTAGTCGACGGCGACCTCCACCCCGTGCGCGGCCGCGATCCCCTTGAGCAGGCGCGGCACGGCGTCCATCATCTTCAGCCGCGATGCTTCCGAGAACGTCCTGATGGTGGCCTCGATGTGGGCCGACTCGGGGATGACGTTGCGCTTGGTGCCGGCATGCAGCACGCCGACGGACAGGACCACGGGATCGAACATGTTGAACTGCCGGGTGACCATCACCTGCAGGGCCGTCACCATCTCCGCGGCCACGGTAACCGGATCCTTGGCGGAGTGCGGGGCGGAACCGTGGCCGCCGGCACCGAGCACCGTGACTTCCAATCCATCCGAGGCGCTGAGCATGACGCCCGGCTTGGTGCAGAAGGTGCCGTGCGGTTCCAGTGAGGAGAACACGTGCATGCCGTAGGCGGCCTGGACGCGGGTGCCGGCGGCATCCAGGACGCCCTCGCGGAGCATGTAGCTGGCGCCGTCGAAGCCTTCCTCGCCGGGCTGGAACATGAGGACGACGTCGCCAGTGAGCTGGTGCCTCTTCTCTGCGAGAAGGGTGGCGGCGCCGGCGAGCATGGAGGTATGCAGGTCGTGGCCGCAGGCGTGCATGGCGCCGTCGGCCTGCGAGGTGAAGTCCACCCCGGTCTTCTCCTGGACGGGCAGCCCGTCCATGTCGGCACGGAGGAGGACAGCCGGGCGGGCCTCGCTGCCGGAGCTTTGGTGCCCCCCGCCGTCGGCGCCGCCGCGGAGGACCGCGGTGACCGACGTCGTCTCCCTGCCCAAGGTGATTTCGAACGGGAGCCCGTCCAAGGCCTGGAGGACCTTCTCCTGGGTGCGGGGGAGATGGAGCCCGATTTCCGGCTGCCGGTGAAGATCGTGGCGCAGGCGGACCAGGTCTTCCTGCAGGTCTTTGGCGTCGTCGGTAATGGGCACGTGTTTCTCCTCGGCAGTCGGCGTCAGGGCTTGTGGACTATTGTGAAGTGGCGTGGTTCACATTGCCCGCAAGCGCTGGAACTATTCTTCAGCTGCCCATTCCATGCAGGATTCATGCAATACATAAGGAGGTCCCATGGAGATCAGCGAGGACGATCTGGCCCTCATCCAGGTCCTGCAGGCCTCGCCGCGGCTTGGCTGGGCAGATGCGGCCAAGGTGCTGGGCGCACATGCCACCACGCTGGCGGCCCGGTGGGAGCGGCTGACCTCGAATGGGGCGGCATGGGTGACGGCCCATCTGGCGGGTGATCCGAAACAGATGCTCCTGGCCTACGTGGCGGTGGACTGCGAAATGAACCGACGCGACAGCGTCACGGCGGAGCTGGCCGCTGTCCCGGAAATCGTCACGGTGGAAGAGGCTGCCAGTAACCGGGACCTGATGCTGACCGTCATCACGCGTTCGTTGGAGGAATTCAGTGCCAAGGTCATTTCCCGGCTTAAGGGTGTTGAGGGGCTGACCAAGTACCAGGTGGCCCTGTGCACGCGCCTGCACAGCAGCGGGGACGACTGGAGGCTGAACGTCCTGAGCCGCTTCCAACTGGCGGCGCTCCGGACGCTTGCGGCCCAGGTTCGTCCAGAGCCCGGGCAGGCTGCCCAGCTTCCGCAGAGCCACCTTGACCTGCTGCCGTTCCTGGCACGGGATGGACGGGCTACTGCGGCTGACATCGCCCGTGCCCTCGGCCGCCATCCGGCCACTGTCCAACGCCAGTTGAACCGGGTGCTGGCCAGCGGCCTCCTGTCATTCCGCTGCGAAATCGCCCAGCGGTACTCATCGTTCCCGGTGACATGCCAGTGGTTCGTGAACGTCCCGGCGGGCCAGCATGAGGCGGCCGCCGCAGAAATCCGCACCATCAGCAATGTCCGGCTGAGCGCCTCCACCACCGGGCCCACCAATTTCGTGATCATCATGTGGCTGCACACGCTGGCGGACGTCATGTCCGCCGAGCTGGCGCTGCAGCAGAAGGTGCCCGGCATCGAGATCGTGGAGAGCGCAGTGATGCTGCGGACGGTCAAGCGGGTGGGCTGGATGCTGAAGGAAGATACGACGGCGAGTGGCGCCGTCGTGCATGCCGGCAGCCTTGGTGCCGCGGACTGAGATGGACGGACACAGTGGGGAATCAGGGCCCTGCCCCGGGTTCCCCACTGTTCGGGCTGTACCGGTCGTCTTCGTCTTGGGCTTCGCCAGGTTTCGAGCGCCCTACTGGCGGGTTTTTCAAGACGTTTGGCCACTGTTTTATTGTCACGGTCCTGCCGCTGCGGTGCCACCGGCCCAGGCGGCGTCCCTCCCCCTAAATTCTCCAATAAACGGGGTGGCCTGTCGTGAGTGGATTGCCGTGTTTGGGGTAAGGGAGGACACATGAAACCGTTGCCTGCACTTGAGCTTGTAACCCGTCTCGAGGGTGCCGAATGGCTTGACCCGCTGGCCAAGAGCATCAGGAAAGCCGTCAAAAAGGTCATCAAACCCCGGTGGGCCCGCGATATCCTGCATGGCGTTCCCATCGGCCACCCTGTACACCCCCTTGCAGTCCAGGTCCCGATTGGCGCATGGCTCTCGGCGGGAGTGCTTGATGCAGTGCCCGGCGGCGGGAATGCTGCCAGGCTGTTGATCGGTGTGGGCACCGCCAGCGTGGTTCCCGCGGCGTTGGCCGGGTTCGCAGACTGGTCGCAGCTGCACCCCCAGCAGCAGAGGGTGGGGCTGGTGCATGCGGCGGCCAACGTGACGGCAACGGGCCTTTATATCGCGTCATTGGTCCAGCGGGCAAGGGGCAGCCAAGGCAGCGGCAAGATGCTCGCCTATCTGGGGCTTGCCACGGTGAGCGCCGGTGGCTTCCTTGGCGGTCACTTGACCTACCGCCAGGCCGCCGGGGTAAACCACAGCGAAGAAATTCCACACCGCTTCCCGTCCGGCTGGCACCCGCTGGCGCCGTTGGCGGAGCTGCCCGAAGGCGGCCTCCATAAGCGCGTCGTGGCTGGTATCCCGCTGCTGGTTCACCGCAAAGGCGCCACCGTCAACGTGCTGTCCGACGTCTGCAGCCACCTTTCCGGTCCGCTTCACGAGGGCAAGATCAAGGACGACGGCGCGGAGGCATGTGTCGTCTGCCCCTGGCACCGCAGCACTTTCTCGCTCCATACCGGCGAAGTGAAGGCCGGACCCGCCACATCCCGCCAGCCGGTTTTCGAAACGCACATCAGCGGGGAACTCGTGGAGGTATGCCTGCCCGGGGCGGACGGGTAGAGAGGCCGTTCGGCCCTACCGCCTGAGGCTGGGCGGCGGAAGACTGCTTCCATGGCGAGGTCCTGTGGCGCGAAACCATCCGGGCACCCTCGCTGGAGCGCACCGGAAAAGATGCACAGGGTGATCTCCCGGCCGGTGGTGTGTCGGTAAGGTGATGCGCGTTTCAGAACCCCGCGAGATTGCTCCCGGCCTCGTGCTCATGACCAGCGGCGCCGGGCCGAGGGCCTCAAATCTCTACCTTGTCCGCTCTGGTCCCGCCTGGGCGATGGTTGACTGCGGATGGGCGGGCAGCGCCGCGCCGGTCCGCGGGGCTGTGGAGGAAATGCTCGGCCCCGGGAACGGGCCCGCCGCCATTTTCCTGACGCACATCCATCCTGACCACTCTGGTGCTGCCGGCGCCCTGGCGCGGGTGTGGGACGTGCCGGTTTACGTCCACCCGGCAGAACTGGCAATGGCTGCCGGGCGGTACGTTCCCGAGTTTTCGATGCCGCTGGACCGGTGGTTCGTTGCCCCCTTTCTGTGGTCGTTGCCAGCCCGTGCCCGCCGCCGGATTGAAGCCACGGGCGATATCACCGACGTCGTGCAAAGCCTCCCTCGAGACGGGGAAGTGCCGGGTCTGCCTGGTTGGGTTGCCGTTCCTACGCCTGGTCACACCCCCGGACATGTTGCCTACTGGCGCTCCCGGGATGGCGTCCTGATAACTGGGGATGCGGTTGTAACCACCAACCTGAACTCGGTGCGCGGAATCCTGGCGGGAGCGCCGGATCTCGCTGGACCGCCGTGGTACACCACCTGGAACTGGAAGCTGTCCATGGACTCCGTTGCCCACATGGCGGCGTTGGGCCCCCGGCTGCTGGCGCCCGGGCATGGCCAGCCACTGTCCTTGGGGGTCGTTCCGCGCCTTCGAGCCCTGGCAAACAAGGAGCGCGCCCCACGGGTCACACTTGGACGCCGAATTGCGGGGCCACCCAAGGCTGTTTAACTGTGGGCAAAACCAGTGTGACGCCTGCAAATCCACGTTTACAGGCCTCGGATCTACATCCAACGGGGGTCCGGCATTCTGAGCGGTGGGCGGCTCAGCCGGTTACGCCAACCCATGCACCCCTGCGCAGCACTCCAGCCAGCTTCAAATCCTGGTCAAGCATCACCACGTCCGCTGGCATCCCCGCACGAAGGTCACCCGCCTGCCCTGAAAGCCCCAGTACCGACGCGGGAACAGCGGACGCGGCAGTGACCGCATCCTGCAGGGGAACTCCCGCGGACACGGTGGACCGGACGACGTCCAGCAAGGTGCTGGTACCGCCGGCAACGGCCCCCGTGCCCTCCACCCGTGCAACCCCCGTGCTTACCGTCACGGAGAGCGACCCCAGACGATAGTGGCCGTCGTCCATGCCCGTTGCGGCCATCGAATCGGTGACCAGCGCGATATTCCCAGCCCCCACAAGGTCGAAAACCAGCTTCACCGTCTCAGGTGCCAGATGCACATCGTCGGCAATGAGTTCAACCACAGCCTTTCCTGCCCGAGCGGCGCTGAGGCTGGCTGAAACCGGCCCGGGGGAGCGGTGGTGCAGGGGCGGCATGGCATTGAAAAGATGGGTCACCGTGGGCCGGGTTCCGCGCTTCGGGCCAACCGCGGAGGATAAGGCGGCCGCCGCGCGTGAAAGGAAGGCGGCCGCCCCCGGATGATCCGCGGCAGTGTGCCCCAGCGACGGGACCACGCCGTGGGCAGAGAGCTGGTCGGCCAGTTCCAAGGCGCCGGGAAGTTCCGCCGCCAGCGTCATGGATGCGAGGGACCCCCCTGCCGCCGCCAGCAGTTCAGCCACCAACTCAGGATCGGGAGAAAGCAACAGCGCGGGATCGTGGGCTCCGTGCTGCCGGCCTGACAGGAAAGGGCCCTCCAAGTGCGAGCCCGCAACGAGCCCCTGGCCGGCCAGCTCCTTCAACATCCGCAGGTTCCGTACCAGGTCGGCGGGCGCCCCGGTGACCAGGCTGGCCAGCAGGGTGGTGGTGCCGCGGCTGTGCAGGTACCGTGCCGCACGCGCTGCGCCCTCGGAATCTCCTGCGGAGAAATCAGAACCGTAAGCGCCATGGCAGTGCAGATCCACCAGGCCGGGCAACAAAATCCGGGGAGCCGGCGCAGGCTTCGGAAGGACCCCCGGGAACCGTGACGCTGGCCCTGCGAAGGCGACCAGGCCGCCGTCGACCGCCAATACCCCGTCCGGAATGTCCAAGGTGGCAGAGACGATCTGCCCGCGGAGCACCAGTTCCCTGTCCATGCCTCACCGCCTCCCGCACGGATTATTCCACACGAAGGATCGTGGGCAGCCTCAGCGCACCAGTTCAGCGCCGGCAGGAACGCGGCGTTATTTTCCAGTCCGGAGGGGAACCTCTACAGTGGAAGTAATAAGCATGCTGTCTATTTCGGAGGATGAACCTGATGCGAAAAGTCTCTGCGCTTGGATTGGTAACTGCGGCGATGCTGGCTTTGGCCGGCTGCTCGGGAGGGGGCACCGGGACGGCCAGCCCGTCAGGCACGGCAACGACGTCTGCGTCGGCATCTGCCAGCCAGACCGCGGAAGCCAAGGTGTACTCGGAAGACCAGCTCCGCGACCTCATCTCGGGCATGAAGGATGACGACGGAAACGAGCTCAAGCTCTACTCCAAGGAACAGGTCAACCAGGGCGGTAACATCGCCAAGCTGCTCATGAGCACGGCAACCATCGATCCCAAGGACTGCAAGGACATTGCCACCGCCGGCCTGCTGGACAAGGTGGAAAACGGCGACGTGGCCGTGGCGCTTTCCGAGGGCAACAAGCCCCGCACGCTGTCCGCCCAGTCCGGCAGTGACGGCCCGGACGCCGTAAAGACGTTGAACGGCATCAGCGGCAAGATGAGCCAGTGCGCCAAGTTCTCGGTCTCCGCGCTGGGGCAGAAGTACGACGTCTCAAGCCAGGAGCTGAAGGCGCACACCGACGCGGAGAAGACCTTCGCCACCGTCAGTACCCGCAGCGGCGACGACCAGCAGAAGCTGATGCAGGTTTCCGCTGCCCAGGGCCGCCTGCTGGTGGTAGCCACCAAGGGCGGCACAGATCTGGGCGACAAGGACCAGAAGGAACTTGAGGGCCTGATCAACGACGTGCTGAAGAAGGCCGAGAGCGGCGGCGCCACGTCGAGCCCGTCCTCCACCAGTACGTCCGGTTCAGCGGGAACGTCCTCGCCGAGCAGCACGGCCTCGTCAACCGCGTCATCCACCTCCTCGGCGACGATGTCCTCGGGTGGCGCCTCGTCGTCGGCCTCTCCGACCTCCTCGCGGTAGCGGGGACACAGCAGTAGGGGCGGGCCGGGACTCCATGGTCCTGGCCCGCCCGTTCTGCTGGAAATCGCGCGGGAACGGGCCGGCGACTCCCTCTGGACCGTAGGCTGGAGGACGGGCAGGGGTTCCCCGGCCGCATAAGGCAGTTTCAGGATGAGGCAGTTCCCAGGTGAAGGGCAGGACCATGACCGTTTCAAGTGACGATCCCCAGAACGCCGCAGACCTCCGCGGCCCGGGCGACCCCCAGGAGGCCATGGACGCAGCCAGGAAGGCACCCCAGTCCGGACAGCACCTGGAACAGCCGGGTGCAGCGAACATCCGCGAAGAACAGCAGGCCCATGCAGCCGGAACCGTGCCGGCCTCATACGTGGGAGGCGAAGACGCAGCGCGGGAGCCCAAGCCGGAGGAGGCGCTGGAGGAGCCTGGCACCTGGGACGACGAAGTCCAGGCATGATCACCCGCGATGACGTGGACCAGGCAGCGCAGCGCACGGCCGGCCTGATCCGCAGGACACCGGTGATGGAGGCGGACCCGGACCCGGCCGGCGCCCAGGTCTGGTTTAAATGCGAATTCATGCAGCACACGGGCACGTTCAAGGCCCGGGGTGCCCTCAACCGCATCCTGGCCAGCAAGGAGCGCGGGGAACTGCGGGCCGACGTCGGCGTCGTAGTGGCTTCCGGCGGGAACGCGGGACTGGCCAACGCCTACGCAGCCGCCCAGCTCGGGGTACCCGCCACCGTCTTCGTCCCCGAAGCCGCCCCGGCAGTCAAGGTCAACAAGCTGAAAGCCATCGGCGCCACCGTGGTCCAGGGCGGCGCCGAGTATGCGGCCGCCTACCAGGCCGCCGTGGCGCACGCAGGGGAAACCGGGGCGGTCTACTGCCACGCCTATGACCAGCCCGAAATTGCTGCCGGCGCCGGAACGGTGGGTTCCGAGTTGCTGGAACAAGTGACGGGGGTGGACACCGTCCTGGTGGCAGTCGGCGGCGGCGGGCTCATGGCGGGAGTAGCCGCCGCCGTCGAAGGCTTCGCCAAAGTGGTTGCCGTGGAACCGGAAACCGCGCCCACCCTGCACGCTGCCCTGGCCGCCGGGAAACCGGTGGACGTTCCGGTCTCGGGCGTCGCAGCAGACTCCCTGGGTGCCCGCCGCGTGGGCGACATTGGCTTTTCCGTGGCGGTCCGCGGCGGCGTCGAAAGCGTCCTGGTCCCCGATGAACAGATCGTTGCCGCGCGCTCCGCGCTGTGGAATGACTACCGGATAGTGGTGGAGCATGGCGCAGCAGCCGCCTACGCAGCGCTGACCTCAGGCGCCTACGTGCCCGGCAGGGGTGAACGCGTTGCCGTCATCCTTTGCGGCGCCAACACGGATCCGGCCAGCCTTTAGCCCGGGACCGGCAGCCTGGCAGGAAGGCGGCCGGTCCCTTCAACGGCAGTGCCTAGCCGCCGGCCTGGCTGCTGCAGAACTTGCTGTAGGTGGCGCCGGCTTCCTGGTAGCCCGACTGGAGCCCGGCCAGCTTGTCCTTGTCCGGGTTTTCCTTGGCCTGTTCGTCCGTGTAGGCAAGGATCGAGGCGAGGGCGGGCTTGAGATCGTCCGAGGCCACCGCGTGGATGGGGCGGATCTGGTTGGCGAGGTTGTTCATGCCCGTCTTGCCGGCGTTGTTGGCGGGGTTCGACACAACGGCCTGGATCCGCTCGCAGGTTTCAGCGGTGGTCAGTTGGTGGGTGGCGGTGCAGGCCGTCGCGGAAGCAACGAGGCCGGCGGCAAACAGGGCTGTGGCGAATTTCTTCATGGGTCCCTCGGTAGTGGTCAGAGGTTTCGATTGTAAGCAGATTGGGTACCCCGATGCCTTCGCGTGCGCTTCATCAGCGCTTTAAATGGCAACACCAATCGTGCGGAGCTTCCGCAAATGGGCCCCGCGCGCATCAACCCAGACTAAGGAACCAGCATGCGCCGAACAGTGCGCCGACGTGCTGCGGCCGGCCTTGTGGGCGCCCTTTCGCTGCTCCTTCCCGCCGCCCTTCCGGCGCTGGCCGCGCCGCCAACGGGTGAAATAGTGCTCGACGGCGCCACCTCCGCCGAGGGCATGGCGGCAGGGGAGGGCACCACCTTTATGCCGGGGAACTCACCACCGGTGATATCTTCCGCGGTGACATCCGCAAAGGCACCGCCCCCCGGTTCATCCATGCGTCCCAAGGGCGCGCCGCCGTCGGCATGAAGGCCGACACCTGCAGTGACCTGCTGTTCGTGGCAGGCGGCGGCGGACTGGGCACGGTGAAGACACTCAAGCTGAGCGGTCCCGCAGCGGATCTCTCCCAAGGGTTCAACCTGAACGGCATTGCAGCTGCCACCATCAAGAGTGGCGCCTTCAATGTCCCCACCACCGTTGCGTTGTTCGGGAACACCCTCACCGTGGTCAACGGGCAGTTCAACCAGCCGCCCAGCCCGTTCGAGGTGGTGCTGGTCCCGGCCCGCAAGTGAGGGCTTAAACAAGTAACTGGCTGGCAGTAGGAACTGCCAGCCAGTTTCCGTTTGAAACCGAGCGGGTGAAGTCAGATGGTCCGCGGTGCCTTGGCCAGGTTGTCCTTCAGCTCCGCGGCGGTCTGCCGGGCAATGTACGCCGGGCGGTCCCGCTCCACGCGCCAGCTCTCGGAGAGGGTGCCCACGTTGACGGTATCGAAGCCGAACTCGTCGTAGAGGCGGGTCACCAGTTCGGCGGCTTCCGGGTAGTCGCTGGCGGTGGCCAGGGCCCGCCGGCCTTCGGCGCCGGCGGGCGAGCCGTCGGTGGTGATGTCGCGGGCCATGATGTGGTTGAAGCCCTTGGCCACCTTGGACTGGGGCAGGTGCTCCTGCAGCAGCCCGGACGTCGTGGCTTCGCCTTTGTCCAGGGCCGGGATGCGGCCGTCGCGTTCCCAGTAGTAGTTGTTGGTGTCGATCACAACCTTGCCTGCCAGCGGCTCCGCCGGGACGTCCTTGTAGTTCTTCAAGGGCACCGTGACCACGGCGAAGTCGCCGGCCGCTGCCGCTTCAGCTGCCGTGGCCGCCCGGGCCTTAGGGCCAAGCTCAGCCACCAGGTCCTGGAGGGTTTCCGGCCCACGGGAGTTGCTGATGACTACGTCGTAGCCCAGCTCCACGGCCTTCCGTGCAACCTGGCTTCCAATATGTCCTGCACCGATGATTCCGATTGTTGTCATATGGGCGGCAACACCGGTCCCCGCGCAGATATTTCAGCCGGCGGCGGGGAATAAAGAGCCGGGCACGTGCCTACTTTCCCAAGTACCGCCCGGGCCGGTGGTTCAGGACGAGGACCAGGTTCAGGAGGGTGGCGCCGCCGTCGTCCCGCCGTTCCTCTGGGTGATCAGCGCCCGCTCCTTCCTGGTGCTGGCCTTGGTGATGACGATCCTGGGCCTGCTCAAGGCCGCCTACTTTGGGGCCCTGCCGTCCGTCATATCCGATTCCTTCGTTCCCCGGACCCGGGCCTCCGGACTATCCTTCAGCTACAACTCCGCAGTGGTCGCCTTTGGTGGCTTCACGCCCATGATTGCTGCCTCCTGGTACGCCGAGCCCGGACGCGAAAGCGCCGCCCGCCTTGGGGGAAGGCGGGCGGCGCTGGCTTTTGGGGCAGGCTGCGTCAGTGGCCGCCGAGGTTGCCGCCGACTGGAGGCAGGCCGCCCTCGGTGCCGCGGTCGTCCTCACGCCGTTCACCGGCGCTTCGGTTTTCTCCCGCCACCGTGTCATCGGACTCGCCCATGGTGTCCACCAGCCCGTTGGTCTGGTCGAACGGGTGGCCCACCCTGCCGTCGTCGAGGTCGGCGACAGAACCGGAAGACCCCGCGGCCGGCGCCGTGCCAGTGGTGGTGTCCGTTTCGGGCCAGGCAGCACCCGTGGTGGCACCGGTGGTCAGGGGCTCCGCGGGAACAACAGGCTCTGCCGGGACTACAGGGGTGGTCTCAGTGACCGTCACGTCCCGGGTCTCGGTTTCGTCCTTCTTGCCACCGGCAGCCATCGCCGCGGCGGCGCCGGCAACCGCTGCGATACCCACGCCAGCGGCAACCTTGCCGGAAACGCCGGCCTTGCCGGAGTCGCCGCGGGAGGCTCCCGCGTGCTCAACGCCCGGCGTGCCTACGGCCGAGCCGGCGTTGACGGATCCGCGCCAGGCGCCGCTGGCGTAGCCTTCATCTTCGATGAATTCCTTGAACTTCTGCAGGTCCGACTCGGCCTGCCGGTCCACGACGTTCAGCTTGTCGCCCACCTTTTCAATGAGGCCTTCGGGCTCGTATTCGAGGGTCAGCCGCAACGAGGTCTGGCCGCCTCCAACGTCCTCGAAGTCCACGGCGCCGGCGTTCGTGGCGCCTTCGGTGGCGGCCCAGGCAACCCTTCGGTCCGGGGCCTGCTCCAAGATCTTGGCTTCCCATTGCCTGCGGACGCCGCCGATCTCGGCCACCCACTCCAGCCGGTCGTCACTGAGCTGCGTAACGCTCTTGACGCCGCCCATGAAGTGCGGGAATTCCTCGAACTGGGTCCACTGGTTGTAAGCGGTGCTCACCGGTACATTCACCAGAATGCGTTTTTCCACCTTCGTGCTCATAACGTCTCCTTCGCTGTGTCACCGGGAACTGATGAGTCGGGAAAAATCATCAGCATGCTTACCAACATACCTTTTGGCTGGTCCGGTTTCCAGAGCGGGGTGACAAAAGGTGAAGCGTCCGCAGGACGGCTTACCTAGGGAGCCACGACGACGCCATACGAGCCCTCGTTGAGCGCGCTTGGTTTGGTGGAAGGAGCCACCACACCGAAGTCGTAGCCCCTGGCCCGGATTGCGTCGATGGTGCTCGCGAGGTAATCCCATTGGGAGGCGGGGCAGGACAGGACGTCATTGCCGTCGTGGAGCAGGATGATTGCACCGGAGGCAACCTCATCCAGCACATACTTCTGGACTCCAGCTGCACCGGGGCACTCGAAGTCGCCCGGTTCACCGACCGCCCAGTGCCACTGGATTCCGCCGCTCATGCCAATGCTCCTGAGGTATTTCAGCGAGTAGGGGGTGCTGTTGCCGAACGGGAAACGCAGCAGCGTGGGTGTGGTGCCGGTGATTGCCTTGAGCGTGGCGTTGGTGTTGTCGATCTCCTGCTTTTGGTTCGCTTGGGTGAGGTCTGGGAAATTGGCGTGGTCAAACGAATGGTTGCCAATAACGTGCCCCTCGTCCTTGATCCGGCGGACAAGGTCGGGGTACTGCTGGGCGTGCGAGCCCTGGATGAAGAACGTCGCCTTGACGCCCTTCTCTTTGAGAACGTCGAGGACAAAGGCGGTGCGCTCGGGCGAGGGCCCGTCGTCGAATGTGAGGCCGATCAGCGGTTTGTCGGCAGCCTGGGCCGACGCAGGGCTACCCACCAGCAGGGCCATGGCCAGGCTGGCGATGGCCAGTGCTGCGGTGGCAATCTTGCTCTTCATGGTGCTCAGTTCCCTTCCCAAGGTTGCTTTCAACCTTGTTTAGGTGAGCACCCTATGGCGGGCTTAAAGAGGGTGTAAACAGCTGGCAGGCGTCGACTGGGTAACTTCTCCTGACCCGCTCATCACCCGCAAAGAGGTGTTATCCGGGCGTTACCTGAAGATGCGCAGGATGCGGTTATGAACGACGGCGGCACCTGCCCAAGTGCCGCCGTCGCGGGTCTGTTCCAAGGGGCCATGTCACTCCAAGTGCTCCCCTACCAAGGCAAGGTTCTGGATAACTGCCAGGCCGAACTGCGCGGTGTCATTGGTGGAAACCGTGGGCGCCTCATCCACGGGAAGCAGTACGTGAGGTGGTTCGATCTTCCGCAGTGTGAACGCTGATTCGTGGTTCAAGTGTTCCCCGCCCTCCGCGAAGCTCTCCCATGCCCTTGCGGCAAGGTTACGATCCTGCAACCTGGCCGCCGCGTAGGCGGTAAGGCGGCTGTGTGCCTGCGTGAGGTGGATGCCCTCCAGCGGCTGGCCCACGGCTTCCACCTGCTCCTCCTTGGTGGCAAGGAACAGGCGGCAGTACTGCAGCCAGGCCCGTTCGAACTCCGGATCCGGCACCAGGTCCACCAGCTCGCTGCAGATTTCCACGAGCCCAAAGACCGCGCTGAGGTGCGAGACCTGGATCTGCTCCCGGCCGGTATCGAACCGGCCCTTGTCGAGGTCGTACAGTGCTTCGCCGGTGAGGAAGCCATACTTGAGGGAGCCGATGTCCGCCATGGTGCCCTGCAGCCGGTCCCGGGAGCGCGGATTGCCGGTGCGCTCCCAGTCCGTGAGCCAGGTTGCGGCGAGCGAGCCCCAATCCGTTCCCAGCCCAACGCCCAACGCGCCGCGGTTGGGCCGGTAGGTGTCCGTGTCCGGGCGGACTTTGCGGACCGGGTCCAGGCCCAGGAAGTTCTGGTCGCTGTCCACCAGTTCGGAGAGCAGGTCCCCGGTGCGCTCATCCGCCGTCAGGTAGTAATAGAAACGGCGGTAGGCGGGGGTGCTGATCCGCAGCTGCTTGGCGCTGCAGCCCCAGTGCTGGACGTTGTGCCGGGAGCCCAGGCCTTTCCATGGGCCCAGGTGGTAGACGTCCACTTCGGCCGTGTGCCGGGTCGTGGCCTCCGCGAAACGGAAGATGTCCGCCCTGCCGGAGCGCAGGTAGGAGTACCAGAGCCAGAGGTCGGGGGAGAGCTCGGAGTTGTCCCATGCATTGCCCCCCACGTCGTACCGCCACACGTGCCGGTCGACGTCATACGTGTGCATCACGTCGCCGTAGTTCCAGAAGCCGTACCAGCGGCGCTGCTCCACCTGGCCTGCGTAGAAGTCGAAGAGGAAGTCCAGCCGGTCCTCGAAGCGCGCCCGTGCCGGAGTGCTCCGGTCCACCGGATCCCAATCGCCGAACACGCCCACCGAGTGCAGGTAATCCGGGGTGGCCTGCAGCAGGGCCGGGGTGGACGCCGACGCGGCGTCTGCAGCGAGGCTTTCGATGGACGGGGTGGCTTCATAGGCAAAGAGGGTTACTCATGTGTGCGGGCAATCCCGGTGGGGTTGCCGAAGCCCGGTTCGTAGTCCTCATACGTAATCTCCAGGCCTTCGAGCTGCTCTTCGAACGTGTCCTGGCCCAGGCCGTCATGGTAGAAACGCAGGTCCATCGGCTGGGCCTCGGGCGAGAAGAGCCATGCCGTCAGGGCGGCTTCGCCGGTGGCCGCGCCGCGGATATCCATCTGGCCCGGATGGGACTGCCAGAAGTCCCTGATCCCAATCCCCAGCCCGCCGCGGGTATCGCTCAGGGAGCAGAACCCGGACGCGCGGGTTCCGCCGGAGATTCCCACCCAGCCGTGGCCGGCGGCGGTGCGCTTGCGCAGCTCAAATCCATCGGCGCTGAGCTGGGTCAGCGTGTAGTCGCCCCAGGCGGGGATCAAGTGCAGGCGTTCGGAGACCTCCGGGTTCCAGGTATCCGGGGCAGGAGTGGGCCGCCCGGCGATCTGCGCCTCCCGCACGTCCGTGCCCGGGTCCCTGCGGAGCCCGGTCAGTCCGCGGACCGCCTCGGTGAGGAAGCCGCCGTCGGCTCCCGCGATGCGGATGTGCCGGTTGTGCGGTTCGTCCTCCAGCGGCACCGTGAAGCGCACGCCAAGTCCGGACAGGAAGTCCCGTTCCGCGTCGCCGTCCCAGATAAAGGAGTGCACCATCCGCACGCTGCGGGCGTTGGCGTAGAAGTAGAACCGGACCACAAAGGGCAGCCAGTCCCGCCTTCCGCTTTCCGGCGCGTCCGGACGGTGGTTGCCTTCCAGCCGCACCACGGCGCGCACGGGTCCGCTCTGTTCCAGGGCGACGGCGGTGACCCCACCTGTGAAGGCGGCCCGGCGTGCTGTCCCCGCGCCCTCGTGGATGCGGTCCTGCAGCAGGCTGACCAGTCGTGCGTCGCGGGCAACAGCCCGGCCATCGCGGGAGAGGCTGCTGAACAGGGTGGAGCCGCGGCGGTTGATCACCATCTGCAATCTGCCGGTGTCCACGGTGATGGCGTCGGCACTTTCGGTGACTGTGACTGAGGCTCCGCCCGACGGCGGCTGGCTGGCCGCGGGGGCTGCGCCGCCGTCGGCCGTCACAAGGTAGGTGTCCGACGGCGAGCCTGTCGCCGGGAGTGCCATGCCCGCCCACTTCAGGGAGCCGTCCGGCCAGGTGGCCAGTGGCCAAGCCTGGCTGGCCACGGGATTGCCCGCAGCATCCTTCATGCGCAGGCTGCCTGGCCCGGGGACTGTTCCCCGGGCGAAAGGCATGCCCCACGTTGTTCCGCCGCTGATCTCTGCAGGTGCCCCGCCGTCCATCCACCTGATGAGAGTTTCCGCCATGTGCTCCAACTCCATATGTTTTGCGTTAGGCCGTCCTGAAAGCGGTTTCTGATACGTTTCAAAACTAGCCCCGCATGGGACGTGCCGCAAGGGGCGGCCCACGGAGGCGGCTGCGGAAAAGCTCGGGACCTAAGACTCTGAATGCGCTGACCGGACCAGTTGAAAGTGGAACTGTACGGGGGATGCGGCAGGAACGGGGCTAAATGCTGCCTCCCCGCGTACGCACAATCAGCACCGCATCCGATTTGAGGGAGAAAAACCATGTCTGCGTCATCAGCGCATCCCGGCGTTGGCGCGAGCCACCACCGTACTCCGATCGAACTCACTGCCCTTGTTTCCGGCGGAATCTTCGCCCTTGTGGGGATCCTGGGATTCATTCCCGGCATCACTACGAACTACTCGCAGATGACCTTCGCAGGTCATGACTCCGGCGCCCTGCTTCTGGGCGTATTCCAGGTGTCCATCCTCCACAACATCGTCCACCTGCTCTTCGGTGCGGCGGGCCTGCTCATGGGCAGGACCGCGGCGCAGTCGAGGTACTTCCTGCTCGGCGGCGGCGTTGTGTACCTGGCGATCTGGCTGTATGGCCTGCTGATCGACCAGGGGTCCGGGGCCAACTTCATCCCCATCAACACTGCGGACAACTGGCTCCATGCCGTACTGGGCGTCGCCATGATAGTTCTCGGCTACGTGCTGGGGCGCGACATGACCGGCGCGGAACAGAAGGGTTAGCTTTTCGCAGCGGCCCCGTCGTCGTCCGCTCCTTCGGCGGGGTCCTGGCTGTGCACACGGATGTCGGCCGGGTCCGCGTCCGGATCGCCTTCGGCAGGTGATTCGGCGTGGACCCGGTCGTCGTCGTCCCGTGAATGGTCTTCAGTCATTGCTGCTCCTCGAAGCTGGAGATACTGCGGAAGCCGGAGCGGTTGCGCTACCCATCATTCAGCGCCGCGGCATCCTGGCTGTCAAGGACCATCCATACGCTCTGGCCGCGGGTGGCCCTTTGTGCTGGACTGGTGACGCAGTGGACACCACCCCCGTTCCGGGGCGGTGCTGTTTCCAGTCACCGTACAGCCAGCCGGCGCGGACCGGCTATTGGAAAGGATCACGCATGGCAACGTACAAGATCGGATATTCCGTGGGCAGCCTGGCAGCGGCTCCATCAACCGAAGGCTGGCCAGGGCCTTGATCCACCTCGCTCCCGAAGAACTGGAGTTCACCGAGATCACCATCAAGGACCTGCCGCTGTACAGCTACGACTACGACGCCGACTTCCCGCCCGAAGGCCGTGCCCTCAAGGAAGCCATCGAGGCCGCGGACGGGATCCTGTTCGTGTCCCCCGAATACAACCGTTCAATCCCGGGCGCCCTGAAGAACGCCATCGACTGGGGTTCCCGTCCGTGGGGAACCAACTCGTTTGCCCGCAAGCCCACCGGCATCATCGGCGCCTCCCCGGGCAGCATCGGCACCGCCGTGATGCAGTCCTCCATGCGCAGCGTCCTGAGCTTCCTGGACGCCCCGCAGTTGAACGCCCCCGAGGCCTACATCACCTACAAGGCAGAGGTTTTTGGCGACGACGGCGAGGTCAAGGATGGGTCCACCGCCAAATTCCTGGGCCACTACATGGACGAGTACGCGGCGTTCGTGGCAAGGGTCCTGGCCGCCAACGCGCCCGGCCACATCGGCGACCTGGAGCCGGACGCCGCCAAGCTTTCCCGCTGATATGTAGGTCTGGTTGTCAAGAGAACATGGATGAGCGGCTCCCGGGTTTGGTTCCTGGGGGCCGCTCATCGTGTGCCAGCCGGCCGTTCCACTTCATATCTCTAGGTCCGTTTCCCGCCAGGCGTACGGATGCCCGCCATCCCACCAACGGCGGGCATTCGAGCCTGTGAACCGGCAGTTTGAGCCGGTTCAAACGGGTCAGTCCAGCGCGGGTCAGTCCAGTGGCAGCGTCACCGACACGCTGGTGCCCTGGCCGGGACTGGAACTGATCTCTACCGCGCCGCCCGCCTCATGGACGGCGACGGACATGAGCCGCAGCCCGTAGCCGTGGTGCCGCCCGCACGTGGCGAGCTCGCAGTCAAAGCCCGTGCCGTCGTCGGCCACCACAAGGCGGATGCCGTGGTCAACGGCCGCCAGCTGGACAGTCAGCGTGGAGGCCTCGGAGTATTTGTAGGCGTTGCTGAGCATCTCGCGGGCGGATTGGTACAGGAGGGACGCGCAGTCCGCCGGGATCTCGACGCCCCAGTGAGGAGTATCCCAGCGGACCACGGTCCCGCGCTGACGCAGGGGCGACGTGAGCCGGTCGATGCAACCGGCCAGCCCCAAGGTGTGGAAATCCAGCGGCTGCTGGTCGGTCAGCACGCCTCCCACGGTGGTGACTTCGTTGTCCAACACTTTGCTTCCCATGACTTCCTGCTCCCCACAAGCTGGGTTGGTCTAATAACTCCAGCGTGGACCTGAAATGTCTAGGGAGGGCAAGATTTTCCTCAAGATCCGATCAATTCTGCGTGCGCAGCGTGACGGGCTGATCGACGGTCCCCCTGCTCCGCCTGACGGCGTTCACTGTGCACCATTTCGGGTGAGGACCGGGGCGGTGATCACACCGTCGCGCATGGTTGCCACGACGTCCGTGAGCGGTACGAACTCGGTGTCATGCGTGACCATCACCGTGGCCACCCCGAACTCCGTGGTCACTTGGCGCAGGAGCGCGATGATCGAGGCGCTGCGTTCGTGGTCCAGCGCAGCGGTTGGCTCGTCCACCAGCAGCACTTTGGGGCTGCCCATGAGCGCCCGGGCGATGTTCACCCGCTGGCGCTGGCCGCCGGAGAGTTGGTGCGGCAGCTTCCGGGCGCCCGCGGAAAGGCCCACGACGTCCAGCAGCTCGGCCGCCTTGGTCCGCGCCGCCTTGGCGGGCTTGCCGCGAAGGTGGTCGCTGATGATGAGCTGTTCGACGGCGGTCAGCGAGGGGAGGAGGTTGGGCTGCTGGAAGATGATGCCCACCTTTCCGCGGCGCAGTGCGGCGAGGTCCTTGTCCGTGAGGCCTGCGGTATCGGTGCCGTCGATGATGACCTGCCCGCGGCTGGGCCGGACCAGGGTGGCTGCGGTGGCGAGGAGGCTGGATTTGCCGGATCCGGAGGGCCCGACGAGCGAGACCAGCTGCCCTGCCTCGGCGGCGAGGCTGACCCGGTCCAGGGCGGTGGTGGTTCCGCCGCCGTCCGGGTATTCGAGGGTGACGTTGACCAGGCGCAGGGGAGCGGCTGAGGGGGAGTGATGCATCGGGATTCCTTTCAGGGAGAGGGGGAGGTGTTTAGTTGCCGCCGAGCGCCAGGAGCGCGTCAACCTTGGTGGCGCGGCGGACTGCAAGCGCAGCGCCGGCCAGTCCCAGGGCAACGATCCCGACGACGGGAACCACCGTGGTGCCCGCGGTCAGCAGGAACGGGGCGGCCTGGGCGGCCAGTGCGCCGGCGGCAACACCCACGGCCCCACCAAGGGCGGCCCCCGCCAGGAGCACGACGGCAGCCTGGGTCATGGCGTCGCGGAGGATGTAGGAACCCGGGGCGCCCATGGCTTTCAGCACGGCGATATCCCGGGTGCGCTGGATGGTCCAGACGGTCAGGAATGCCACGATCACCAAGGATGAAATCCCGTACAGGAATGCCTGCATCAGGGTCAGTGATCCGTTTTCGCTCTTGAAGGAGCCCAGGGCCTGGAAGGATCCGGTGCGGGACTCGCTGGCGGTATGCGCTGCCGCGTCGGCCGCGCCTTCGTCCACCTTGGAACCGGCGGAGTAGGTGACGGCTATGACGGTAGCCAACTGACCGCCGTCGGACACGTGCGACGCCTTGGCCCAGGCGGGCAGCGCCGTCCACACCACGCCGGTGTGTGAGTACCACTGGTCCGGCACCACCACGGCGACGGAAAGCTCCACGCCGCCGAGGGATATCTTGTCGCCTTGGCCAACGGAGAGGGCCTCCGCTATTGAAGCGCCCACTGCGGCGGTGCCTGCGGACACGTCAACAGGCGCCAGCGGACTGCCTGGCGAAACGCCGAAGACTGCCACGTTGGCCGTGCCCGAACCGTTGGCCGCCTGCGCCCGGGTTTGGGTGATGCCCAGCGGCTCGGCGGACTGGACGCCCGGCTGGTGCTGCCAGCTGTCCACCTGGGCGGCGGTCACGGAGCTCTCCGTGTAGGACGCTTTGGGGGTGCCGGAACCGGGCGCGCCGAAGGCGATGGTGTCCACCTGCCTGGATGCCAACGCGCCCAGCCTGTCGATGGCGGATGTCGACTGCTCGGCGAGTCCCGCGGTCAGGCCTGACAGCATGACCAGCAGGAGGGTGATCAGGGCTACGACGCCGCCCATCATGGCGAACCGGCCTTTGGCGAAGCGGATATCGCGGATTGCCAGGAACACGTTGTTTCTTCTCTCAGCAGGGGTGGATTCTTCTGTCCTTCCACTCTCCCGGGGGCGGCCCGAAGCGGCATCACGGGAACGGTTGATCCGCAGGAATGGAACGGTGGAGCCCGGGATCAACCTTTCGGTTGATCCCGTGCAGGCCGTCCCGGCATAAGCTGATGGAATGCCTGCTACGCCCCTCCCGCAACCACCCGGAAAGGGCGGCGGCATCCCGGCAAATGGACCGCTCAATGCCCTCGAAAACGCGTCCTCGGCCGCGATCCTCCGAATCCTGCGGGTCACCCTGCACACGGGGTTCGCGGTGCTGCTGGCCGTGGCACTGGCCCGCATGCTGGTGGCCGGAGGTTCCCTGGGCTGGCTGTGGGCCGGCACCGCCGTCGTCCTGGCGGCCGTGTACCTGGCCGGGACCGTCCTCGAAAAGCGCCACGCTGAGGGCCGGATCGGCTTCAACCCCCGCCGCTACGGCCTGCTGTGGCTGGGCCTGGTCACGGCCCTGTGGGCGTTCCTGCTTGCCGGCAGCGCTGACTTCGCCTGGCTGGCCTTCCCCATCTTCTTCCTGCACCTGCACCTGCTGCCCCGGCGCGCCGCGCTGCTGGCGATAGCCCTGATGACGTTGGCGGTGATCGCCTCGCAATGGGCGGCCAGCGGTGCCCCGGTTCCCCATGCGGCGGCCGTCGTCGGGCCCGTGCTGGGCGCAATCTTCTCGGTGATCACGGGGCTTGCCTACGCCGCCCTCTACCGCGAGGCCGAAAACCAGCGGCGCGCGGCGGACGAGCTGCGGCGGACGCGGGAGGAATTGGCACGGTCCCAGCATCAGGCCGGCGTGCTGGCGGAGCGGGAGCGGCTGGCCCGGGAAATCCACGACACCCTGGCGCAGGGGCTCTCCAGCATCGTGCTGCTGGGGCGGGCGGCGGAGAAGTCTCTGGGGGACGGTGATGCGGCCACGGCTTCCGCGCGCCTGGCGCTGGTGCAGCAGACCGCTGCGGACAACCTGGCCGAGGCACGCAGCTTTGTCCGGGGGCGGTCCTCGCCACGGCTGGAGGGGACAACGCTGGTGGAAGCCCTGCAGCGCCTGTGCCACAGCACCCAGACCGGGGCCGCCCCTTCAGGGTTGGCGCTGCGCTGCCGGCTTGACGTGGACGGCGAACCGCAGGATCTGCCCCAGCCGGTCCGCGTGACCCTGCTGCGCGCGGCGCAGGCGAGCCTCGCCAACGTCCGCGAACACTCCCGGGCCGCGAACGCCGTCGTCAGCCTGGCCTTCCTGGGCACCGAGGTGACCATGGACATTTACGACGACGGCGCAGGTTTTGATCCGTCAGCTGCGGCCGGTGCCGCGGACGCAGCGGACGGCAGCGGGTTCGGGCTGCGCTCGCTGCGGGAGCGAGTCACCGCCTTGAACGGTTCGCTGGCGGTCGAATCAGCACCCGGCCAGGGCACGGTGGTGGCCATCCGGCTGCCGCTGGACGGCGTTCAGGCCGGCGCCTCGGCGAAGGAGCTTCGATGACGGAGGTGCGCGTCCTGCTGGTGGACGATCACCCGGTTGTCCGCGCCGGACTGCGTGCCATGCTCACCGGGTTCGAGGGCATTTCCATTGCCGCTGAGGCCTCCGACGGCAAGGCTGCGCTGAAGGAGCTGGCGCGGCTCACAGCCCTGGGCGAGGCCCCGGACGTTGTCCTCATGGACCTGCAGATGGGGGCGGGGATGGACGGCGTCACCGCCACGGCCGCCATCCGGAAGCTCGCCTCGACGCCGCCGGTGCTCATCCTCACCACGTATGACACCGACGCGGACATCCTCGCCGCCGTGGAGGCGGGGGCCAGCGGCTACATGCTGAAGGACGCGCCGCCGGAACAGCTTCGGCAGGCCGTCCTGCAGGCCGCGGCGGGCGGCACTGTCCTGGCACCGCGCGCGGCGGCGTTGCTGATGGACCGGATCAGCAACCCAGGCACGTCGCTGACGCAGCGCGAGGTGCAGCTCTTGGAACTGTTGGCCACAGGCCTGTCCAACCGTGCCATCGCCAAGGAGGTTTTCATTTCCGAGGCAACGGTGAAGACCCACCTGGTCCACATTTACGGCAAGCTCGGCGTGGACAACCGCACCGCCGCCATCGCCGAGGCCACCCGGCGGCGCATCATCAGGCCGCCGGGGGCCAAGGGCTGATGTTCTTTGCTCTCCGACGGGGGCGGGACAGTGGCGTATCCGGTCGTCATTTCCGTGGTCGCGGCCTCTTGAAGATGATGTTTCGCGAAACTAGCATCGCCGCATGGAGAGCCGCTTGTTTGCCTACGTCAGCTATCCCGACGCTGCTGCCGCCCTTGATTGGCTGGAAAAAGCAGGGTTCCAACCCGTGCGCCGCCAGGATGGCCCCGACGGCAAGGTTGTTCACGCGGAAGTCCGCATGGGCGACGCGGTGGTGATGGTTTCCAGCGATGATGCCGCTTACGAACGTCCCCCGCTGGTGGGGCGGTCAACGGGCAGCGGCCTGTATCTGCTGCTTGACGACGTCGATGCGTTCTACCGGACGGCACTCGCCGCCGGCGGCGTTTCCGTCATTGAGCCGGAGGACACAGAGTGGGGTTCGCGCCGGGCCCGGGTCCTCGATCCGCAGGGACGGGAATGGAGCGTCGGTACCTACGAACCGGGCCTTTCCTCATGACAGGTTAGCCGTCATCCTGGCACTTGTGCGCTTCGGGAAAAGTTCAGGCTGTTCGGGCGCCTTTTCCAACACTGGCTGTTAGCGTGGAGGCCCAGCCAACGAAGGAGGAGCGATGTCCATCAACTCACCTGATTCACTGCCGGAGGACGAGCCACAGGAGGGCACCGCGGCCGGCAAGGGCAACGCCGGCGGCGGGATCCCGGGCGGGAAGGACGGCGTCGGGATTTCCGACGGCGCGGAGCCCAACACTTTCGAACCCGAAGAGGACCCGGACGCTGCGGCGGGCCCGGCAGGCTAGCGTCCCGGGGAGCACTCAAGGTTGGATCAAGATTGGCCAAAGGTGCTGGAATCGGGCGTAAGGGCAACCTACCGGCCGGTAGTTTTTAAGGGCCTCCACGCCAGTTCCCCGGCGGGAAGCACGGGAAGCCCCCGCGCTGGAGCCAGACTCGCGCGGGGGCTTCCTTCCCAAACTCAAGGCGGCCTTACCACGCATGTTTCGATCCAACGCCGGTCAACGTCCCTTCCACTGGCCCCTGCCTGTACTATCTCCCCGGGGACCCTTTGTGTGGTCTGAAAGGGGAAGCTCATTGGCTGGGATTCATTCGATAACGGCAACGCCCACGGTTTCAGCTGCAGGACGGGATGAAGTCCTGCAGGAATATGGGCTGGCAACCGTGGACGGCGGCGGCCAAGGGCCCGTTGCGGCTGAGCTCTCAACGGAACCCCTTCAGAACCTCGTTGAGCTGGCTGCCAAACTTTGTGGGCTCCCGTACGGGGTGGTCAACGTCGTCACGTCGGACGAGCAACGGCAGGTGGCGGCCGTCGGCTTTGAAGCCGCCGTCTGTTCCCGTGAAGACTCCATGTGTTCAAAGGTCTTCCTCTCAGGTGAGCCCACCGTTGTTCACGATGCTTCCCTAGATCCCCGTTTCGCGTCGAATCCCTTCGTTACCGGAGAAATCGCCGCCGTGCGGTTTTACGCCTCCGTTCCGTTGGAGACCTCATCAGGGTTCGTGATCGGGTCGCTGTGCGTATTCTCCGACTCACCCGCTGCACTGAACGGGGAGCAGGTGGCCATGTTGGAGATCCTCGCACGTCAGGCAGTGGAACTGCTCGAACTCCAGCGCCGCACCCTGCAGCTGAACAATGCTCTCCACGAGCTGCGGGAAAGCAACGCGAAGCTTGCAGAGTTCGCAGGCCGGGTCAGCCATGACCTGCGCGGTCCCCTCACCACCATGCTGGGCTACGTGGAGATGGGCGAGGACGATCCCGATGTGGACAGTGACCACCCGGCTGTGGAGTATCTTCAGCTCATAGGTGCCAGCGGCCACAGGATGCTTGCCATGCTCCAGGACGTCCTGAACTACTCAAGGGTAGGCGGCGCCATCCAGCGGCAGCATGTATCCCTGAACACCGTGGCCGCCGAGGTGGCCAATGACCTTGGCTTGTCCTTCGGGCCTGGCGCTGTCCTGGACAGCGAAGATCTGAAGCTCCATGTTGACCCCGGCCAGCTGCGCACGCTGCTGCAGAACCTGGTTGCGAATGCCGTGAACTACCAAAGCCCGGACCGGGAACTTGGGGTGCGGATCAGCGGCATTTCGAACTACCACGGGACCACCGTGTTGGTGGCGGACAACGGCAAGGGGATAGCCCCGAAGGACCGGCAGCGCGTGCTGGAACCGCTGGTCCGGCTGCACCGGGAAGGCGACGGCCAGGGATCGGGCCTGGGGTTGGCCACCTGCCTGCGTATTGCGGAAGCGCATGGGGGAGAGTTGAGCCTCAAAGAGACACCGGGCGGTGGAACCACCGCGGTCATCAGCTTCCCGGGCTGACCTGTGAGGGGCTCAAAAGAATACGGGGCCCGCTGCGTTGGCAGCCGGCCCCGTACGTGTCAGTCGTTGGACTGGAGTCAGTTCAGGTCGAAGCGGTCCAGCTCCATCACCTTGGTCCAGGCGGCCACGAAGTCGTTGACGAACTTCTCCCTGGCGTCCTCGCTCGCGTAGACCTCGGCCAGTGCCCGCAGCTGCGAGTTGGAGCCGAAGACCAGATCCACCGGAGTGGCAGTCCACTTCAGTTCACCCGTGGCGGCGTCGGTGATCACGTAGACGTTCTCCCCGGACTCTGAGGCCTTCCACTTGGTGCCCGGCGAGAGCAGGTTGACGAAGAAATCGTTCGTCAGGACCTGCGGCTTGTCCGTCAGCACGCCGTGGGTGGAGCCGCCCACGTTGGTGCCCAGGGCACGCATGCCGCCCACGAGCGCCGTCATCTCCGGCGCCGAAAGATCCAGCATGTACGCCTTGTCCAGCAGGAGGGTTTCCGGCGGGAGCTTCGCACCCGGGCGCAGGTAGTTGCGGAACCCGTCTGCCCGCGGCTGCAGGTACTGGAAGGATTCGACGTCGGTCTGCTCCTGTGCGGCGTCCGTGCGGCCGGGGCGGAACGGCACAGTGGCGGGGAACCCGGCGTCGGCTGCTGCCTTTTCCACTGCGGCAGCGCCGCCGAGGACGATCAGGTCAGCGAGCGAGATCTTCTTGCCGCCGGACTGTGCCGCATTGAACTCGTCCTGCACCCGTTCAAGCGTCTCCAACACCGTGGAGAGCTGGTCCGGCTCGTGGGCTTCCCAGCTGCGCTGCGGCTCCAGCCGGATCCGCGCACCGTTGGCCCCGCCGCGCTTGTCGGTCTTGCGGTACGTGGCAGCCGAAGCCCAGGCGGTGCCGGCGAGCTGCGGGATGGTCAGGCCGGAGTCGAGGAGCTTGGCCTTGAGTTGGGCGATGTCGTCCTCGCCGATCAGTTCATGGTCGACGTCGGGAACCGGATCCTGCCACAACTGCGCTTCCGGAACCCACGGGCCCAGCATGTGCGGGCCCACGGGCCCCATATCGCGGTGCAGCAGCTTGTACCAGGCCTTGGCGAACGCCAGCGCGAACTCGTCCGGGTTCGCCAGGAAGCGCCGGCCGATCTTCTCGTAGGTGGGGTCGAAGCGCAGCGACAGGTCCGTGGTCAGCATCGTGGGGCGGTGCTTTTTGTTGGGATCGTGGGCGTCCGGGATGATCTCGGGGGCGTCCTTGGCAACCCACTGGTGGGCGCCTCCAGGGCTCTTGACCAGTTCCCATTCATACTCGAACAGGATTTCCAGGAAGCGGTTGCTCCACTGCGTGGGCTTGTCCGTCCAAGTGACCTCGAGGCCGGAGGTGATGGCGTCGCCACCCTTGCCGCTGCCATAGGTGCTCAGCCAGCCCAGGCCCTGCGCCTCGAGGTCTGCGCCCTCTGGCTCGGGGCCCACGTGCGCGTCGGCGGGGCCGGCGCCGTGGGTCTTCCCAAACGTGTGGCCGCCGGCGATCAGCGCGAAAGTCTCTTCGTCGTTCATCGCCATGCGCTTGAACGTCTCGCGGATGAACGCGGCGGCGGCCACCGGGTCCGGGTTGCCCATGGGGCCCTCAGGGTTGACGTAGATGAGGCCCATCTCGGTGGAACCGACGTTGTCCGCCATGGTGCCCTCACCGGTGTAGCGCTCATCGCCGAGCCAGGCGTCTTCAGGACCCCAGATGATCTGCTCGGGCTCCCACACATCCTCGCGGCCGAAAGCGAAGCCGAACGTCTTGAAGCCCATCGACTCCAGGGCAACATTGCCCGCGAGGACCAACAGGTCGGCCCAGGAGAGCTTCTGGCCGTACTTCTGCTTGACGGGCCAGAGCAGGCGCCGGGCCTTGTCCAGGTTGGCGTTGTCCGGCCAGCTGTTCAGCGGCGCGAACCGCTGGCTGCCGTCGCCCGCTCCGCCGCGTCCGTCGTGGACGCGGTAGGTTCCGGCGGCGTGCCAGCTCAGGCGGATCATCAGGCCGCCGTAGTGGCCGAAGTCTGCCGGCCACCAGTCCTGCGAGGTGGTCAGGACCTGGCTGATGTCCTGCTTGAGGGCTTCGACGTCGAGCTTCCGGAATTCCTCGCGGTAGCTGAAGGCGGGGCCGAGCGGATTGCTTGCCTGGCCGTGCGTGTGCAGCACGGAGAGGTCCAGCTGGTTGGGCCACCAGTCCTGGTTGGTTCGCGGCCGGTGCCCCTTGGGCTGCGGGGAATCGATCGCAGGGTTTTCGCTTTCACTGCCCTGGGCGGTGGCACTGCCATGGGCCACCGGGCACCCGCCCTCAACCTTCTGGTCCAGGCCCTGCGCGCTCCCGGGAGTGGGGACCGGGGGATGGTCTTGGGGATCGGTCATGTGCTTATTCCTTCCGTTGGGCCGAGGCCGCGGTTGGACTCGGGCAGCCGGTGCAACCCTCCTATTTGAACACGGACGGGTGCCATGACAAGACCCTCCTTCGCCTCAAGCGAACCCCGCCGGCATACCGCCGGCGGCCTGTTTCACATTGGAACACTGTGGCCTGCGCCACACCTCTAGCGTGGTTGCAGGCCCAAAGAGCCGACACGGGCTCTGCCCACACCCAATGCCTGTTTCAAGGGAGAAACACATGACCAGCACCTCTGCGTCGCCGCCAGCGATGACGCCCCGCCGCGCGGCCACCGCCGCACTGCTCGGCAGCGCCCTCGAGTACTACGACTTTTTCGTGTACGGCGCGGCAGCCGCCCTTGCAGCAACGGACCGCGCAAAAGCCACGGCGCTCGCGGCCGGGCGGGGTGAGGTGGGGATCGTCAAGCTCGCCTATGCGGGTGCCTCCACGCATGTCCTGGTGGGGGTCCTGGCCAGGGAAGTCCGCAGGGCCCACCCGCGCATCGAGGTGCGGCTGAACAGCCAGGACTTCGCGCTTCCAGCGCTGGCGCGCGTGCTTCGTGGCGATGTGGATGTCAGCCTTGGCCGCTGGGATTTCGTACCGGCCGGCGTCCAGTCCCGCATCATCGTGGAGGAGCACTTGGTGATGGCCGTCCCCGCCTCCCACCGGCTGGCGGAACACGAAGAAGTCCGGATGGGGGAACTGGCGGGGGAACCCTTCGTCGCACTGCCCCCGCATGAGGGGTCCGTCCTCAGCGACCGGCTGCGGCGGCTGAGCCTGGGCGCGGGCTTCGACCCGGAAATCGTCCAGCGGGCCCCGGATTCCTGGACCGCCATGGCACTGGTGGGGGCCGAAGTAGGCTGCTCCCTGACCGTCTCCTCCGTCGCGGAGAACGTGTCCGATCCGCACGTGCGTTTTCTCCGCGTACTGGACGAGACGCTCCCCATCTACCTTCGCATGGCGTGGCACGGGGACTCGGACAACCCGGCCCTGCCGCCGGTCATCGCGCTCGCGGAACGTGTCTGGCCTGCCGTTTCCGGAGTGGCGACTGGCTAGCGCCGGAATATCTGCCTGACGCCGCGGCTTGTCGCTAGAGGGCCGTCGTCGCACAAACAATCCCGGCCCAACGTCCCGGCGCGACGCAGCGCTCGGGCCTCCGCCAAAGCGGAAGGCCGTGCTGACGCGCGGATACACGCAGCACCTACCAGAAGGAGCACTATGACCATCGGCCCAGGAACAGCAGCGGTAGCTGGATTAGCATCAGCAGCGGGCACCGGGCGGACGGCCCTCGTAGTGGGAGCCACCGGCATCGCGGGGTCCGCCCTGGTGGACACCTTGGTTAGCGAGGGCTGGGCCGTCCTTGCCCTGTCCCGCCGCCCCGGAGCCGAGCGCCCCGGCGTCCGGTGGCTCTCCGCGGACCTGACGTCCGCTTCTTCCCTCGCCGCTGTGCTTGGCCCGGAGAACCCCTCACGCGTCTACTTCACCGCATGGTCGCGGCGCCCCACCGAGGAAGAGAACACCGCCGTCAACGCCGGCATGGTGCGTGACCTCCTGGCAGCCCTTCGGGGAAAGGACGTGGCCCACGTTGCCCTGATGACCGGCCTCAAACACTATCTCGGACCGTTCGAGGCCTACGCTGCCGGGGAAATGCCGGATACTCCCTTCCATGAGGAGGAACCGCGCCTGCCGGTGCCGAACTTCTACTACGCCCAGGAGGATGAACTCTGGGCCGCGGCGGCCCGGCAGGGATTCGCCTGGTCGGTGCACCGTGCCCATACCGTGATCGGGCACGCGGTGGGCAACGCCATGAACATGGGCCTCACGCTCGCCGCGCAGGCCGCCCTGTGCCGGGACAGCGGGGAGCCGTTCGTCTTCCCGGGGTCCGAAACACAGTGGAACGGCCTGACGGACACGACGGACGCCGGCCTGCTTGCCGAGCACATGCTTTGGGCATCCACCACCCCTGAAGCCGCTAATGAGGCCTTCAACATCGTCAACGGCGATGTGTTCCGCTGGCGCTGGATGTGGCCGAAACTCGCAGCCTATTTCGGCGTGGAGTGGGAGGGGTACCAGGGGGAGCCCCGTCCCCTTGAGAAGTCCATGGCAGGCCGGGAGGGCCAGTGGCGGAAGCTTGCCGCGAACCACAACCTCAGCGAACCGGACCTGAACCGGGTGGCGTCCTGGTGGCACACGGACGGTGACCTGGGGCGCGGCATCGAGGTGGTCACGGACATGGGCAAGAGCAGGGATGCCGGCTTCATGGGATACCGGCGGACGCTGGACTCCTTCACCGCACTGTTCGACCGGTACCGCGCCGACCAGCTGATTCCCTGATCACCCGGTCACGGCCGGCAAACAGACCCATCAACGCTAAAACGGCCATGGCACCGGCGGTGGCGAGCAGTGGAAGCGTCCAGTCCGCGATGGCATCGTGGAGTGCGCCGAAGACCACCGGCCCCGCGGCGCCAAGGGCGTAGCCCACGGATTGAGCCATGCCGGACAGTGATGCTGCCTGGGGGTGGTTCAACGTCCGGAGGCTGAACAGCGACAGGGCAATGACGATGAGGCTCCCGCAGCCCAAAGCACCCAGGACAACCCACAGCAGGATGAGTTCCGGCGCGAGTGCCAGCCCGAGGAAGGTCACGAACACCAATGCCCCGCTGGCAAAGGAAACCAGCCGTTGGTCCGATCCCCGGTGGAGGACGCCGCCCGTCCCCAGGCTGGCGAAGACACTGATCAACAGGAAGACGGACAAGTGCAGGCCGGCAGTGGTGGCCGGGATCCCGCGGCTTTGCTCGATGGTGGGCAACCACGCCATGAGCACGTAGAAGGCAATGGATTGCAGCCCCATGAAGGCCGTCACCTGCCAGCCGAGGGCTGAACCCCAGGGCGACCGGTAGGCGGCCTCGGGTTTGGCGAACTGCCGCGTGCTTGGCGTGTGCCGGCGGAGCCAGGGCAGGAGCACCGCCATGGCGACGAGGGCCAGTCCCGCCCAGACTCCCAGGGCGAGGCGCCATCCCGCCGGGGACGTCTGCGCCACGGGGACGACGACGGCGGCCCCCACTGCCGCGAAGGCGGCCTGGGCAGCGGTGTAGCTTCCGGTGACCTGGCTGACCCGCAACGGAAAGTCCCGCTTCACGAGGGAGGGAACCAGGACATTGAGAAAGGCAATGGCCACGCCGATCAGTACAGTTCCCGCCCAGATGAAACCGGGCACGGGCAAGGAGCGAAGCACGATGCCCGAGGCGAGAATCAGCAGGGACATCCACATCGCCCGGTCCAGGCCCAGTCGGGAAGCGAATACGGGTGCCAAGGGTGAGAAGACCGCGAAAGCGATAAGCGGAAGCCCGGTGAGGAACCCTGCTGCGGCGCTGGAGAGCCCCAGGTCGCTGCTGATGTTAACCAGGACCGGCCCCACGCTGACAAAGGACACGCGAAGGTTGACGGCGATGAGCAGGACGCCGATGAAGGCTATTCCGAATCTCGCAGTGCGGTGCGGGGCGTTCTGTGTGGTGGCAGGCATCGTTCGTTCTTCCGTCAGGCGGTGGGTTGGCGCGTTCCTCGCGCCCTTTTAGTTCTCTCCATTGAAGTACCCAGCGGCGGCTTCGAATCTCCCGCAGGATCGATGAATACGCCGTGGGAAGAACTGCCGTTTTTCCCAGCCAACTGGAAGGATCAATGGCCCTTTCCGGACGTACACTGACCTTCGCAACCACGTTTGTGGACACCTCGTACACGTTGGAGCCGCCCATGCTCTGGAAGCTGCTTGTCGAATACCTGCGGCCGCACCGGCCGCTGCTGATCGCCGTCGTGGTTTTCCAGCTGGCGCAGTCCATCGCGTCGCTGTACCTGCCCACGCTGAACGCCGACATCATCGACCAGGGCGTGGCCCGGGGCGACACCGGCTACATCCTGTCCACCGGCAGCTTCATGCTGCTAATCACGCTGGCCCAGATCGCGTGCGCCGTGGTGGCCGTGTACTTCGGCGCCAAGGCGGCCATGGGGTTGGGCCGTGACCTGCGTGGCGCCATCTTTGAACGGGTGGGCGGGTTCTCGGAGCAGGAAGTCACCAGGTTCGGTGCTCCCAGCCTCATCACAAGGTCCACCAACGACGTCCAGCAGGTCCAGCAGCTGGTGCTGATGTCCGCCACGCTGATGGTGGCCGCTCCCATGCTCAGTATCGGCGGGGTGATCATGGCCATCCGGCAGGACGCCCAATTGTCTTGGCTCATTGCCGTGTGCGTCCCGGTGCTGCTGATCGCCGTCGGGCTCATTGTCACGCGGATGGTGCCGCTGTTCCGCAAGATGCAGGCACGAATCGATACTGTGAACCGGGTCCTGCGCGAGCAGCTCACCGGCATCCGCGTGGTGCGGGCGTTCGTGCGCGAGGACATGGAGACGGAGCGGTTCGCCGGGGCCAACGCGGACGTCACGGATGTTGCCCTGCGCGCCGGGCGGCTGATGGCTTTGATGTTCCCCACGGTCATGCTGATCCTGAATATCTCCAGCGTGGCCGTGATCTGGTTCGGCTCGTTCCGGATCGAGGACGGGTCCATGCAGGTGGGCACACTGATCGCGTTCCTGAGCTACCTGATGCAGATCCTGATGTCCGTCATGATGGCCACGTTCATGGCCGTGATGATCCCGCGCGCGTCGGTGTCCGCGGACCGCATCGGCGAGGTGCTGGGCACCAGCTCCAGCGTCCTGCCGCCGGAGAATCCGGTCACCAGCGCGGATTTTGCCGGCAAGCCCCGGCGCGGCGAGCTGGAAATGCGCGACGTCGGATTCGCCTACCCGGGTGCCGATCAGCCCGTCCTGTCCGGGATCAGCTTCACCGCCCGCGCGGGGGAGACAACCGCCATCATCGGCAGCACCGGCTCGGGCAAGACCACCTTGGTTAACCTGATGCCGCGGCTCTTCGACGTCACGTCCGGTGCGGTGCTCATTGACGGCGTGGACATCAGGGACCTGGACCCGGACCTGCTGTGGGGGCACATCGGCCTGGTGCCGCAGCGGCCCTACCTGTTCTCCGGCACTGTGCGCAGCAACCTGCTCTACGGCAACCCGGACGCCACAGAGGATGAACTGTGGACGGCGCTGGAGATCGCCCAGGCGCGGGACTTCGTGGAGCGGATGGACGAGGGGCTGGACGCGCCCATCTCGCAGGGCGGCACCAACGTCTCCGGCGGGCAGCGGCAGCGGCTGGCCATCGCCCGGGCCCTGGTGAAGCGGCCTGAGCTGTACATCTTTGACGATTCGTTCTCGTCCCTGGACACCGGCACGGACGCCCGGCTCCGCCAGGCGCTCAAGCGAAATACCGCCGGGGCCACCATGGTGATCATCGCCCAGCGAGTGTCCAGCATCGTGGATGCGGACCAGATTCTGGTGCTCGACGACGGCAGGATCGTTGCGCACGGCACGCACCACGAATTGCTGCAGACTTCGGAGACGTACCGCGAGATTGTCTCGTCCCAGCTGGCGGCGGAGGAGACGGTATGATCACGCAGCGCCCGGGAACCCGACCCGGCGGAACCGCGGGAGGCGGGCACGGCGGAGGTGCGTCCGCTGGGACCGCAGCTGGAGGCAAAGCCGGCCAGGCCGACGTCGTACGCATCCCCCGTCCCGCTGGCGGACCCGGAAGGGGCGGACCCTTTGCCGGGATGAACGTTCCGGCTGAGAAGGCGATGAACTTCGGCGGCTCTTCCAAACGGCTCTTGGGCACGCTGCGCCCGGAACGGCTTTGGCTGATTCTGGTGCTGGCCATGGCCGTGGCCGGTGTGGTGCTGCAGGTGATCGGGCCGCGGCTGCTGGGCGAGGGCACTAACCTGATCTTTTCCGGCGTGGTGTCCAAGCAGTTGCCGCCGGGGATGTCGCAGGCCCAGCTGATTGCGATGTTGCGGGCGTCGGGGGAGAACCAGAAGGCGGACATGCTCAGCGCCATGACGCTGACGCCCGGAGCGGGGATCGACTTCGGGGCGCTGGCGAGCGTGCTGACGTGGGCGCTGGTGCTGTATGTGCTGGGGTCGGCGTTCATGTGGGGGCAGGCGTATGTGCTGAACGGCGTGGTGCAGCGGACCGTGTTTGGGCTGCGCGAGCAGATTGAGGCGAAGATCAACCGGCTGCCGCTGCGGTATTTCGACTCGATCCAGCGCGGCGAGTTGCTCAGCCGGGTGACCAACGATGTGGACAACATTTCGCAGAGCCTGCAGCAGTCCATCAGCCAGGCGGTGACGTCAGTGCTGACGGTGCTGGGCGTGCTGGTGATGATGTTCATCCTGTCGCCCACGCTGGCGCTGATCGCGCTGGTGACCATCCCGCTGACGCTGGGGATCACTACGCTGATTGCCAAGCGCTCGCAGAAGCTGTTCGTGCAGCAGTGGAAGAACACGGGCGAGCTGAACGGGCAGATCGAGGAGACCTACACCGGGCATGCGCTGGTGAAGGTGTTCGGCCGGCAGCGTGAGGTGGGGGAGCGGTTCCGGCAGAAGAACGCCGAGCTGTATGAGGCGAGCTTTGGGGCGCAGTTCATTTCGGGGCTGATCATGCCGGCCATGACATTCATCGGGAACCTGGTGTACGTGGGGATCGCGGTGGTGGGCGGGCTGCAGGTGGCCTCCGGGGCGATGCAGCTGGGTGATGTGCAGGCGTTCATCCAGTACTCGCGGCAGTTCACCCAGCCGTTGGCGCAGCTGGGGTCCATGGCCAACCTGCTGCAGTCCGGGGTTGCCTCCGCCGAGAGGGTGTTCGAGCTGCTGGATACTGAGGAGCAGTCGGCGGATCCTGTGGGTGCTTCGTTGCAGAGCCCTGACGGTGCCGGGCGGGGGCGGCTGGTGTTCGAGGATGTGTCTTTCTCATATTCGCCGGACAAGCCGCTGATCTCTAACCTGTCCCTAGTGGCGGAGCCGGGGCAGACGGTGGCGATTGTGGGGCCGACCGGGGCCGGAAAGACCACGTTGGTGAACCTGATGATGCGGTTCTACGAGCTGGACGCCGGGCGGATCACGCTGGACGGCGTGGATATCACCACCATGACCCGGGACGACCTGCGCTCGCGGATGGGGATGGTGCTGCAGGATACGTGGCTGTTCGGCGGGACCATCCGGGACAACATCGCGTACGGGCGCCCTGCGGCTTCTTCTTCCGATGTGCTGGAGGCGGCGCGGGCGACGTACGTGGACCGGTTCGTGAAGTCCCTGCCCGAGGGGTATGACACCGTGCTGGACGACGAGGGCTCCAACGTGTCGGCCGGCGAGAAGCAGTTGCTGACGATTGCCCGGGCGTTCCTGGCGCAGCCTTCTGTTTTGATCCTGGACGAGGCGACGTCGTCCGTGGATACCCGGACGGAGGTGCTGGTGCAGAAGGCGATGAGCGCACTGCGGTCCGACCGGACGTCCTTCGTGATTGCGCACCGCCTGTCCACGATCCGGGACGCCGACCTCATCCTGGTGATGGAGAACGGGCAGATCGTGGAGCAGGGGAACCACGCGTCACTGCTCGCCGCCGGCGGGGCTTACGCGCGGCTGTACGAGGCCCAGTTCGCGGCGCCTGTTGCGGAGGTTTGAGGGGCTACCTGTCAGATCGGGACTATAGATGTGCTGGGCAGATGTCTTTCTTTATGGGCGTCTGACAACTTTGCAGCTTGTGCCTATGGTCGTCCGACTTATTGAAGTTGCCACATCAGGAGGCCAGCTACATGCCCTTCAGCAGTCCGTCCTCCGATCGACTGCGAACAGGAAGTGCTGCTACTCAGATGTTGATCCGGGAGCAACAAGGTGTGTCTCTGTTCTGAACCAAATCGGTTGGGCAGACTCAGGTAGAGTGTTCAGGTCTCTCTGAGCATCCAAAGCTAAATCTGTAAACCACTGCACAGCGGTTTGCGGCAAGGTTTCCATGTCATCAGTTTTCATCGGGTGAGTCCTTACTGTTGAGTCTTTCTACTACTGCTATCAAGAGTTGTCGTTCAGTCTCCTCCGCACCCAACAGAGGATCAGCTGGAGCTAGCTTCATCCGTTGCTCCCTCGGTTTCGGTAGTTCAAACCTACCGTCTTTGTCCCTCGAACGACCCTCAGACAGAAACGCCTGTCGGAATATATTCCAAGACGCACCCCAGAACGGAGCAATGAGGACCCGAGAGTCGTCCGACGGGATCGTAGACAATGCTTCACTGTACATTTCGAACGCGAGAGACTTCGGATACGGGTCCACGTAAACCACCTTCTTGATGCCTGAAGCGACTATGAGTCTCATACACATGTGGCACGGAAACGCCGTCGTGTAAAGGGTGGCGCCGTCCACGGGTGTACCAAGCTTTGAAGCTGCCGTGATGGCAGTCATTTCAGCATGCGAGATACGACCGAACTCGATCAACGACATGATCCTGGCTTTCCTCACCTTCCCATCGCCAAGGCCAAGCACCTCTGCCAGTCGGTTCTCTCGCGTAAGAGAAACGAGGTTCTCAGTGAGCGCTCCGCTTTCGGCAAGTATGTCAAGGAGCTCTGACATCGTTTGATTGGTCATCTGCTTGTTGAAGTCATAGCCCCTCCGGAAGTCGCGAGCATCACCGTCGCTACCCGGCCAAGGGATACTGCCGCCCGCGGCTGGAACGTCATTGCAGCCGAGCGCAAGAAGTAGCCCCTGAGAGTCGGCGATCACGGCACCGACTTGCCGTCCTGGATCTGCGCTACGGAGACTTTCCGCGAAGGCGTGAAACATTGCCTGTTCATCTTGGGTGGGCGTTTCAAACGGTGAGCCAAACAAAACAGATGCAAATCGCGCTATTTCTCTTTCTGGATCATCATTCATGTTAATGAAATAATCGGCCATTGAATAGGTTTCCCTCACTCGTTGGCCCAATTTATTTATGGCATCCTGCTCGTCGCGTGCCATCAGGTCGGCGACCTTCGCGGCAGCGTTCGCAACGGTTGGATCGGCATAAGTCACTTGATGTTTCAGAGACAAGGCGCGTTGAGAATCATCTTGATGAACACCGACCAGGATGAATCGGCTTCCGTATACAGTACGGAGAAGTTTAACTTCATCTTCATGTTTGAGGGTTCTGAGTATCCAGGCATGCCGACGACGCTGAGAGTGCGATCCCGTGGCATTTTTTCTGGTGCCAACAATATTTGCAACAGCAAGCGCAGCGACGGCATCACCGCTGTTGAACTTCTTTCGCAAAAGATCACCGAGGTTCATGCGATCTTCGTAGTATGACGCTCCTGAAATTCCTGCCTCGGTGGCCCCTGAAGATTCTATAGTGCCGCCCCGCAGCAGTTTGCTTAGTCGTATGGATGTGCTGTCATATCCATATACACGAAGGTTGTTCTCGATGCTAGTGATCACCTGGTCCAGATCCGTTCCAATTGGGGCTACCAGTCCGATAACTATTTCGAAATCTTGCTCGCGGGTGTCACTGATCAGCATGCTGCTCCTTTGGTCGCCATGATCATAGTATTCTCGTGTCCTCTTGTGATCCGAAGGGCGCGCCACATCCAACAGCTGCTATTGCACTGAATCAATTGAAGGCACTTTTTGACGGAGTCGGTGCCTGGATGGCTGAGTGATAGAGTTGTAAATCGAGTAGTAGGATTCTGACGTGAAGAATGACCGGAAGATTACTCGCCCTGCTCGCACCGAAAGCTTCTGGGACCGGCATAGAAACCTGATGACCGTGTTCGTGGGACTGCTCGGTGCAGTGCTTGCGCTTGTTGGAGCAGGAATCGGAGCTAACGCCGCACTAGGTGGCGTGGAGAAACAGATTGCCGCGGGAGTTATCGCTCGATCTCAAGATAAGCGAGATGTGGCATATAAGGGCTACTTGGAAGCTGCTAACAAGTACTTCTATTCTTGGGATGAACTCTCAAGGGCAAATGAAGATAAAGCAAAAGCTGATGCCGAGGTTCGTTTTCGACTGGCTAGATTTGAGTTCCAGGGGCAGGCGAATGAAGTGTGGGTCCAGGGTAGTGATTCGGCCATCAAGGGCCTCATTGAAATGTCTGCGGTCCTGCCCGAGTCTCTCGCCTCTTCGGAGCTTCCGCCCCATGAACGAATTCCGGATCAAGTTTTATTTCGAGAGAAGTACAATAACTTTCTTCGCATACGTTGTGAGGAGACTGCCCCAGTAACTCGTACCGGTTGCCGTCCATAGACCCTATGCATGAGCCCTTCGATGCGAGCGTCGTCTGATTACTAGGGTCGTGCAAGCCCGGCCGTACTTGCTCGACGGAGGCCAAGCTGGAATCACGGCCGGAAGTTGTCGACGTGGGTTCCATCCCACCTGCAAGACAAAGCGGACGACGGCGGATGCCAACCGCCGTCGTCCGCCTCGCCCAGCCACCCAGCCGGGGCGGCCCAATAACTACCTCAGTGCCACAGCCCCAGCGCGAACTCTGCAATGACTGTGGACAGCAGGAACGAGGCCGTGATGGCCACCAATCCCACCGGGATGATCTTCCAGCCGATGTTCTTCAGCAGCGGGATGTCCTTGCCCAGGGACAGGCCGGCCAGGGTCAGCATCACGGTGGCGATGGAAAGGAAGTCCACGGTCTTGACCGCCGCGTTCAGCGCCTCGGCCCCGAAGAACCATGGACTGGAGATGTATGCGCCGATGGTCGTGATGAACACGATCGCCGAGATCTTCCGAGTGACCTTGGCCAGCGCAATGCTCACCAGGACCAGCGCCACCATGATCACGTACCCCAGCACGATCGAGAGCGACAACCCCTTCGCCGCAACGGAAGCAGTTCCAATACCCAGCACCGTCAGCACGGACAAGGAGAGCCACAGCGGCAGCTTCATCTCGGCCGAGGACTCCGCCACCCGCTCACGGAACAGCCGGTTCTCCTCAGCCTGCGCGGCCTCGCGCTCGGCGTCGGCAGCAGAAACAGCAGGAGCACCACCTGACTTGGCTCATTTCGTTAGTGCGTGAGTTTTGGGTTGCGGATGGCATCGAGAATGGCCTGCTGCTCGGCGGCAATATCGGGGGCGAACGTCTGCGTGGTGCCGTTGATGGCGATGGTCGCTG
>NZ_BMFW01000028.1 GCF_014639275.1 Arthrobacter liuii
ACCAGCGTGTGGGTGTCGACGTTCTGCAGGGGCTCGGGCAAACCAGCGCGGGTGTCCCCAATGACAAGGGCTCCGGACAGGCCGGCGGAGATCTGGTTCTCCACATCCCCCGGGGTGAATGGCGCCGGGTTCGTGTTGCCCGGCGCGGCCATCCCCAGCATTCCCGTCGTGGCATGCCCGCCGTGCATTCCGTTCATGTCATTCTTCGGGCATTCGGTGGACATGGCGTGGCTGTGGTACCAGTAGGTGCCGTGCGGATGGTCAGCCGGGATAGCCAGCCTGTAGGTGAAGGTCGCCCCGGGAGGGATGCACAAGGAGAGGTTGTCAGAGTCCCCTGAAGGCGAAACGTGCAGACCGTGGAAATGAAGGTTTGTTGCCACTTTCAGACGATTATGCAAGGTAATGGACACCGTCTGTCCCGGCTCGGCATTAATCGTCGGCGCCGTGAAGGAGCCGTTGTAGGACTGCCCCCAAATCTGCTGGCCCGACAGTTCGAAACGCGTCTTGGACGCCTCCAGCGTCACTGCCAGATTGCCATCGAACCCGGCCCCGACCGACGGCGGGTCAACCAGCACCGCTCCGGTATCCATCCCCCGGGTTTGCGCTGCCGCCAGCTCCATATGCCCCGCAGCTGACGAGGTTTTGCTGAGCACCCCCACAAGGCCCAAGGTGGTCAGCATGCTCACGGCCAGGACCACAGCAGGAACGAGCATTCTTAGATTGGGCACGCATTCCCGGCATTCCCCGGAACGGACGCGTGAACGGAAGAAATACATCAAAACTCCTGGACAGGGCCGCCGCGGACCCGGACGGAACCACCACGAGATGCTAACAAAGGTTAGCCTGCCCTTACCAATTCTTCCTTACCGTTCATCCTCCCGTTACCTTGACAAACAGTGAGAGCCGCCCCCGGGCGGCTCTCACTGCGCCTTCAGCAAGCTTGTTGTAGCGCCCGCGATCGGCAGTTCACCATGATTTTCCCCGCCACGTCTCAATCCGCACCTTCGAAGCGATCGGCCACCGTGAGCGTGCGGCCTGAACCGGGACCCGCCCACATCATCTGGCAGGGCGTCGACTCCGCCTCCTTCATCTGGGACTTCAAAGACCGGATCTACCCCACCTGAACTAGGCCCCTGAGAAGCCTTCTTCCGCGCCCTCTCGGCCCCCTAAAATTACGACTTGCCGACCCTCCCAAACCAGCTTCGACGCCACCTTTAGCAACGAGGACAGTGTCAACCCCGGGGTTAGAGCCCCAAGAGCCGGGCCTCACCTTGCGGTTTGAAAACCTTACCTGCGATGTGTATTCACCCCCCCGACGTAACCGGGCACAACCGGTGCGCATCGGATAAGCCGCCGGTCTTGATCAAAACCTGCGCTGACGGCGTCCCGTCCTTGGGGACAGGCTCTTACCTTTGGGGCAGGACACTGCTGCAATGGGGGATGCAGTGCCCTGCACTGTCAGGGTCGGCGCTACGGCGCCACCGACCCTGGCTACAAAAATGTTGCACCCCGGCCCTGCAGGGACGTCAAGAACCGGACGGCGCTGCTGGTTGATCAACCTTTGCGCCTACTTTGATCAGCACTTCATCCTTACTGCTGCAAGGCCGCACACGGAAGGAAGGCCCGAGTCCACGGACCCAGGCCTTCCTTTCGTAATGGGCGGTTCAGACCCGCGACCTGCCACGGACAAAGTGGACAATCAGGACGATGACGGCGACCACCAGCAGGATGTGAATCAGACCGCCACCGATGTTGGCGAGCAAGCCGAGCAGCCAGAGTACGGCGATAATGACGGCTATCCAGAGCAACATGGTGATCTCCCTTGTTCGTCCGCGGCCGCTTTTCTTTAGCCGCTTTTTGTGTGATGTGTTCACCCTAGGCTCGAACAAGGGCGGATAGACGCAACACGGCGGCCACAACGAACTTATTTGCCACACCTTTGCCCCGGTTGGAAGCCGAGTTACAGGCAGCGTACGGCTTGAAGGTGCGCAAGCAAAACAAGGAACAAACGGAACAAGAAAATTCGGGTGAACCCTACCGTGGATTGTCCACTCCTACTGCTGGCAGGAGAGCTATTCAGCGGCTAAGACAGGGGTGGCTTTTGGACACCGGGATGGAGCCATGGAGGAATTCCCAAGCCAGGAACATGATCCCGGCGGCGGCTCAGGCCCCGCGACAAAAAGGCAGTTCGGGTCAAGACCTTCCGGCAGCCTGCCCACAGATGGCGTCCGCTCTGCCGTGACCCAGGGGTAGGTCACAGCGGGTGCTGCGGGCAAGCGGTGTCAACCACGACATGAGTGCGCCAACCGTCATCGGCTCGCCGCACGTCTTGATGTTCGCGGCGCAGCGCGTGCGCCTGGACAATCAAGCTTCCCGGACCAGAGCAGGTTCAAATTCTGCGAGCGTCCGCTCGGCGAGCCCGAAGGACAGGGTCATGCCTACCCCGGAGGTAACTGAAACGACCGTGAGACCCGGTTCCACTTCACGCACGAGGTAGGACCCGACGTCGGAGGACGCATAGATGCCTTGCCACCGCTGGATGACCTTGAGGTCGCGGCCTAGGATCACCGATTGTTCATCCAGGAGGAGCTTGCTGGTGTCCTCATCCAGGAACGGGATCGCGGTGGGTGAGTAGGCGTGCGAGTCGCCCACTATCAGCGTTCCATCGGGTCGCTGGGTACACATGACGTTCGCCGCGATGTCCAGCAGTTCAGGACGGGTTGCGAGGACCTCGTCGTGAAGGCGGGCTGCGGAGGGCATGTCCCTGAAGGCCGGGTAGCGGAGCATGGAGGTTGCCGTCAGGACAGCCGGAGCCAAGTCAAGGCCCTCCGGTGCCGCGGTAAGGGCCATCTGCAGAGAGCAGCGCCGGATCTGGTGCTCGGCCGCAAGCGCTGGCCATAGGTAGTCCACGTCGTGTCCCACGCAGATAATCGCCCTGAGGGCTCGCAGGATCCCTCGCGACGTGCGGACGGTGACCGCTCCGCCGTCGTGGCTTGCTTCAAAGCCGATTGCCGCGGTGTTCCACCGCACGCTCCCGTCCTCATGGGCGTGGGCCCACTCGGCCAGCTTGGCCACGGTAGTGCGCGGATCCACCCGGAGATCATCCCGTAGCCACGCACCGCCGCGGATGCCTGCAGCATTGGGCCGCCCCGTCCTGCGTGCGGTCTCGTCCGCGTCAAGAAGCACCACCTGCCCCGGCTCGCGCGAAGCCGAGAGTTCTTCGAGCACGGTGAGCTCGGTCGTCGTGCGTGCAATCACCACAGCCCCGGCCTCGCTGGCCCAAAAATTGGCCCGCGCCGCCATCGCCAGCCAGTGGCGGCGTGATGCCTGGGCTATGTCGTAGAGTTCGCCGGACTGGGCAGTGATGCATGCGTGGCCAAAGTTGCGCACGGAGGCGCCGACGGCCTCGTAGTCGCGGTCAATGACGATGACCCTAAGGCCGGAGACCAGTGCCAGGGAAGCGTGCGCTAGCCCGACGATTCCGGCACCAACCACCACTAAGTCAGCATCGAGCCGTGATTCTGGAGCGGAAGCAGGGAGGATCGCCTCTGGCGGCATCTGCGCGTTCATACCCTTGACATTCTGGCGTTACCGGCGCGGGATCAAGCCTGCGCTAATGCTGTTGGGCAAAGTTTGGACAGGATTTTCCTTGGAGTCACGCTGTTCATGGACTATTTGGGTCTTCGTAGCCTGTGCGCGGTCCCCATGTGACGCCCAACGAATAGCATCAGGTTGTGGGTGCCCGGCCCAAACCCGCCCGCGTCGAACGACGGGCCCAACAGACTATTCCGGATGGCCGGGCCAGTCCGGCCGGGTACTGTCGAGCGAAAGAAGACACCATGAGCATCACCCTTGTCGTCTGCGACATTGCCGGCACCACGGTTGATGAACACGGGTCCGTGTACCGGGCCCTTGCGGACGCCGTTGGCGAGGTCGCCGGAACACGCCCCAACGAGTCTCAGGTCCAGGATTGGATGGGCGCCGACAAGACAGAAGCCCTCGCTGGCCTTACCCGTGTTGTGGGCGGGGAACCGACAACTGAACTCGTCGAGCGCGGCGTCGATCACTTCAAATCTTTGCTGTCCCGCTACTATGCAGCCCGCCCGCCCGTCGCCCTCCCCGGCGTCGAGGAAACGCTCACCGACCTCCGGGGGCGCGGGATGAAGATCGCCCTCACGACGGGGTTCTCCCGTGACGTGGCCTGCCCGCTCCTGGCCAGCCTCGGCTGGGTTGTCGCGCCACTGGAGGAAACGGACGACGCCGGACCGGCCAGCCTCCTGCTCGACGCCGTTGTGTGCTCCGACGAAGTCGCGGCCGGCCGCCCCGCGCCATACATGATCCACCGTGCCATGGAACGCACGGGCGTCCAGGACGTCAGGCAGGTCCTCGCCGCGGGCGACACCGTCAACGATCTCCTCGCCGCGACCCGCGCCGGCGTGACCGCCGTCGGGGTCCTGACCGGCAAGCTGGGGCGCAAGGATCTCGCGGCCCACCCCCACGACCACATTGTCAGCGGCGTCCAGGACATCCCCGAATTACTCAGCTGACAACCCACCTCGGGGGCGCGTCACGGGGTGCTTGACACAGTTGCCGGGCGCTTGCCACGCGGCGCCGGGCACCCGTTTGTAAGAGTTCGATCTTTGTTAACGTTTCCCACCCAAATTCAGTACAAAAATTTCCCGCCCGCGGAACAAAGTTTGCGTGTACCCGACACATATCCCGGAAGGCACCCCCATGTCACTCGCCACTGCGAGCCGCGCCGTCAAGGCCTCGGCCATTGCGCTGACCGCGATCCTCGCCCTCAGCGCCTGCGCCACCTCTGCCGGAAACACGGCCACACCCGGGGCCGGCACGTTCGCCAAGGACTCCAGCACACTCATCATCGGCATGGTTCCCGACGAGAGCTCCGCAACCTCCACCTGGCAGCCCGTTGCCGACTACGTTGCCAAAGTGACGGGCAAAAAGGTTGAGGTCAAGGAATCCTCAAATTACGCCGCGCTGATCGAGGCCAGCGTCGCCGGCCAGGTGGACGTCGTCTCGTTCTCGGCCTTCACCTACCTCCAGGCCAAGGCCAAGGGCGCACAGTTCACACCGGTAGGCGCCACCGTGGACGCCAGTACGCACCAGCCCGGCTACTACTCAAACGCCATCGTTCCGGCCGCCTCGGATATCAAGGACCTTGCCGGGTTTAAAGGCAAAAAGGTTTGCTTCGTCAACGAAAACTCGACGTCCGGCTACCTGTTCCCGCAGTACCTTCTCCACAAGGCCGGCCTCACGAAGGGTGACTACACGCCCGTGTTTGCAGGCAAACACGATGTCTCGGCACAGAAGACTGCACAGGGCAAGGAGTGCGACGCGGGCTTTGCGCAGGAAATCACCGTCACCACCACCGGGCCGGCCGCTGGCCTGTTCAAGGCCGAAGACCTCAAAGTGGTTGATAAGGCCTTCGTTCCCGGTCCGCCCTTCTCAGTAGGCGACGCCCTCCCGGCCGACCTCAAGTCCCAGCTGAAGGAAAAGTTGTCCACCGTGACAACTGCTGACCTCAGGGCCGCCGGCATTACCACCTCGCCGGCATTTGAGAAGTTCTTCGGCGAAGGCTACAAGCCGGTTGACGACGCGTACTACAACAACCTGCGCGACCTCTGCAAGACGCTTCCCGACGTCAAAACCTGCGAAGGCGTCTGAACATGTCCAACGCTCATGCCGTCGAAATCGACGGACTTGTCAAGCTCTACGGCGGAACCCGCGCGCTCGACGGTGTGAGCCTCACGGTCGGGGAGGGCGAAATCGTTGTCCTCCTCGGCCTGTCGGGATCCGGCAAATCAACCCTTCTGCGCCACATCAACAAGCTCGATGTCCCCACCGAAGGCCACATCCGCGTCCTGGGCGAGGACGTCGCTTCGCTCCGCGGCAAGGGGCTGCGACACCTGCGCTCCCGCATCGGCGTCGTGTTCCAACAGTTCGAGCTCGTCGGCTCACTTTCGGTACTCGAAAATGTCCTCACCGGTACCCTTGCACGTCTCAGCGGACCTCGCTTGGGCACCTGGATGTACCCTAAGGAACTCCGTACCGCAGCGCTCGGCCACCTCGACCGCGTCGGCCTTGCCGGCCGCGAGCACCAGCGGTCCGACACACTATCAGGGGGCCAGCAGCAGCGCGTCGCGATCGCGCGGGCCCTGATGCAGTCCCCCGAGATCCTCCTTGCCGACGAGCCCGTAGCATCACTGGACCCCGAGTCCTCACAGCAGGTCATGGACCTCATCCGCGAGATCGGCCGGGAGCGGGGCCTCACGGTCCTTTGCAGTCTCCACCAGGTGGAGCTTGCGATGTCCTGGGGCGACCGCCTGGTTGGACTGCGCGCGGGCAAGGTGGTCCTGGACACGCCCGCCTCGGGCGTCGATAGAGATTCCGTCATGCAGATCTACAGCGCGGTCGCGCCCGGGGTGCCGGCCGAGCTGGCGGCGCTGGACGCAACCGTCCCGCATCTCCGGCAGGCGGTATCGTGACAACCCTCGCCACTCCCCAGGCCCAAGCCAAGATTCCACGGGTCGGTGGCGGACCTGGCCGTCGCCGGGCGGCCTCACTTACCATCGCGGGCGTGCTGGGTTTCTTCGCTGCCGCCGCGATCGTGGCGTTCGCGACGCTGGATTTTTCAGGCGTCCGATTTCAGAAAAGCATCACTTCTGCCCAACGCTTCTTCGCGCGCATGTTCCCCCTCGACTTCTCCGAGCCCGGGGAACTGCTCCGACTCACGGTCCTAACCCTCGCCATTGTCATCTGCGGGACCGTCCTGTCGGCCATCATCTCGGTACCTGTCGCCTACTGGGCGGCCCGAAACACCAGCCCGCACCCAAGCCTGCAGTGGGTCGGACGTGCCACTACCGTGCTGGCACGCGCATTTCCCGAACTCATCCTCATCATCATTCTGGCCACGATGTTCAGCCTCGGCTCTCTTCCCGGCATCTTGGCCATCGGCCTGCACTCGGTCGGCATGGTCGCCAAACTTTTTGCCGATGCGATTGAGCAGATCGACGAGGGCCCCCGAACCGCTATCCGTGCAGCCGGGGGGACAAAAATGCAGCAGTTCGTCTCCGGCATCCTCCCGCAGGTGACGCCCAGCTGGATCGCTACGATCCTGCACCGCAACGACATCAACCTGAGGGCATCGGCGATCCTCGGATACGTCGGCATGCCCGGGTTGGGCTACGAGCTCTCTGCAAGCATCCAGCGGCTCGATTACAAACGTGCTATGGCTGTTGCCCTGCTCCTGTTCCTGCTCTGTGCTGTCATGGAGATTATCTCGGTCTTTATACGCCGGATGGTCCTGAACAGCGGGCACACGGCATCGGCGACGCCCACCCCATGGGAACGTGCCCGCGGGGCCCTAATGGGCTGGACCGCGGTCGCGGTAATTGCCGCCTCTGCATGCATAGCCCAGCCCAACTGGAGCGACTTCCTCACCATTTGGGCTGTCCTGCCCGAGCGCATCGCATACTTCTTCCCGTTCTCCACCGGCGAATACACCTGGCCCCAGGCCTTCGCCATGCTGTGGGACACCACCGCGATCGCACTCGCAGGCACGCTGATCGGCGTCGTTTTCTCCAGCATCATCGGTTCCCTTGCAGCGCGGAACGTGGCAGCCAGCAGCCCCGCTCGCGCCGGTGCCCGACTCCTCCTGCTGATGGTGCGAGGCATCCCCGAACTAATTCTCGCCATTGTGCTGATCCTCGTGACAGGCCTTGGCGGCAGCGCTGCGGCACTCGCCCTGGGCATCGGCACAGTAGGCCTGCTCGGCAAGCTTCTGGCAGACTCGATCGAGGAAGTCGACCCCGGCCCCGAACGTGCGCTCAAAGCGGTCGGGGCTTCCCGGCCGCAGGTATACTTCTCATCCACCATGCCGCAGGCATCGCCCGCGTTCATCGGACATATGTTCTACGCCCTGGACACCAACGTCCGCGCGGCAACTGTCCTTGCCGTGGTCGGTGCCGGGGGCGTTGGCCAAGCGATGTTCAACGCCGCCCAGCTGAGCAAATACAACGTCGTGGCCACCTTCACGCTGCTGGTCATCGCCGTGGTGCTCAGCATCGAGGGACTGGCAGTGTTACTCCGCAAATTGCTCTCCTACTAGCGCGTATCTTCAGACCTCCAGGCCCGGGAAATTCTATGTGTGACGATCACCCTTCCGACACCAGTCGACGCGCTGCACTCGGTTTCCTTGGGGCATCCCTGGCGACTGCACTGGCTGCATGTTCGACCCCCGGAACCACGTCCGCGAAAGATCCGGCCTCGGGAGCCGTCAGGACTGAGTCGTCGGCTGGCCCTGACGGGCCGGCAACGAGTCAGGCAGCAAGCCCCGCAGGATCGACCAAGGGCCCCCGGGGCTCCTTCGTTCCGGACTATTCTTTGCCTCCCATCCAAGGTGGCCTTGCTCCGGTGATCACCAGGATCCCGACCAAACAGCCCGTTGTGTTCCTCACGATTGATGACGGAGCGGTGAAATCCCCGGATAGCGTCCGACTCCTCGCCGAAAACGACTTTCCTGCGAGTTTGTTCCTGACGAGCAACACGGTCCGGGACAACCCGGCGTTCTTCAAGGCCTTCATGGAACAAGGCAGCCGGATCGAAAACCATACCGTCAGCCATAACGTGAACATGACCACGCAGTGGGGCTACCAGCGGCAACTCGACGACATTATTGGGATGCAGGATTTCGCCATGCAACAGTACGGCCGCAAACCCGCCTTGTTCAGGCCCCCGGGAGGCGCCTACTCCACGACCATGCGGCAAGCAGTCGCAGCCGCCGGACTCAAAGCAGTTATCACCTGGGAAGCCAAGGCCAACGCCGGCCGCATGGACTACCAATACGGCAACACCCTAAGGCCCGGCGACATCGTCCTGATGCACTTCCGACCCGAATTCCCAGCCGATTTCGCCGCTTTCCGTGCAGCACAGGACGCTGCCGGCCTGCAAGTTGTGCTGCTGGAGGACTTCCTCGGCGTAGCGTGATGCTCCCGCGTAATCCGATGCGGCACTCCGTCGCCGTTGCGGTTATTTAGGTTCCGGTGGGCACGCGAGGGCTGGGACGGGGGCGATTCGAGGGCCAGCCGCATGCCGACTAAGCAAGCACTTCCATAACCGTGGTGACCATCCAGTCCCGGAACGCCTACTGGACTCCCGCTTGGGAAAGAGTTTTTTCGCGTCCCGGGATTGGGCCGGCCCAGAGACCCGGACACACCGGTGAGCCGACGGGCGGTAACGTCCGCTTTTTGTTCCATGGCGGTTCATTGTTCAGTTCCCGTTGCGTCATGTTGTGCCCGGAAGGTTGGAATCTTGGTGACCCGCCAAGGGCCGTTCAGGTCTACCTGAAGTTGGGAGTTACCTTGAAGACGATCCTCCAAGGCAAGACCGCGGCGGCATCCAGGACCGCGGCATCCCGGGGCACGTCCGGTCTGCGGTCACCGGTGGCGTATCTATTTATCCTCCCGGCCATGCTGATCTTTCTGGTCTTCACCATCGGGCCGACCATTTTCACCTTTGTCGTCAGCACTTTCAAGTGGAACTGGTTGAACCCCGACCAAAACAAATTCGTGGGCGTGGCCAATTACCAAATGCTGGTGGACGGCTCGCAGGATCCACCGTTTGCCGCCACGTTGCTAACCTCTGGCTACTTCGTTAGTGCCATGGTGGTGGGCGGAACGGCAATTTCACTGGGACTGGCCATGCTGCTACGCCAGGCAAGACGAATCAACGTTGCCGCCCGCACCGCCGTCTTCCTGGCCCACGTAACCCCACTGGTGGCAACATCCATTGTTTGGGTCTGGATTTTCAATCCACGTTTCGGCTTGGCCAATCTGGTCATGAGTTGGTTTGGGATCCCCAACATTGACTGGCTCGGCAACTCCCGCTTTGCCATGCCGGCGGTGATCATCTACTCACTGTGGCACGAAATCGGGTTCACCACCGTGATCTTCCTCGGCGGCCTGACCACCATATCGACTGAACTGTCCGAGGCGGCCCGCCTCGACGGATGCAACGCCTGGCAGGAATTTTGGAACGTCACGTTCCCGCAGCTTCGACCCGTCGCCATCTTCGTCATCGTGGTCTCCTCCGTGGCTTCTCTGCAGGCTTTCACGCAGTTCTTCATGATGACCGGAGGCGGCCCCGGGTTCGACACGGCAACGCTGGGCTTCCAGCTCTACCAGCAGGCATTCGTATTCAGAAAAACCGGCTACGCCGCCGCGCTGGCCGTAGTTCTCTTCAGCATCACGGTGGCGCTCTCAATCCTGCAGCTGCGAACGACCCGCTCCCTTGGCCGGACTGTCTGAGACGTTGCGGCAAAACCCCTGCTCTACCACTCACTTCACCATCACTTGTAGGAGAACAAAATGACGCAGAACACGAAACCTCTGTGCACGGGCGGCCGTGGCCGGCTCCTTGCCACCTCAATCTTTGTTGCCGCTGGGCTGACGCTCAGCGCCTGCGGCGCCAACACGAGTGCCGGCACGGGCACAGACAGCACTGTGCCAGCCGACACCGGGGCGCCTGCGACCGTCACCTTCATGGAGGCAATGTCATCAGGCGCACAGAAAACCGCACTGGCTAAGATGACCAAAGACTTCATGGACAAAAACCCGAACATCAAGGTCGAGTTACAGGACCAGCCCGACTACGGAACTCTGCAGACGAAAATCAACGCCCAGACGGCCGCGGGAACGCCCCCGTCGATCGCGCAGGTGTACGGAAGCTGGGCCGATGAATTCGCCACAAGCGAAGTCATCGTCCCGCTGGACGACTACGCGGCAAAAAGCGATCAATATCAGAGCTTCTTCGCTGGCATCAAGAAGGACATGAAACTCGCGGACGGCAAAACCTGGATGTGGCCGTTCAACAAATCCGTCGTAGTCCAGTACTACAACCCGGCCATGGTGCCGGCGGCGCCCAAGACCTGGGACGAGTTCGCCGCAACCGCGAAAACAGCCTCCACAGGCAACACTGTTGCCCTGTCGATCGACCCGGGCAGTTCCTCAGGACCTGCCGGTGGCACCGCATTGTTTGAAATCCTGGCCGAATCGATGGGCGAACCAGTCTTCGCCGCCGACGGGACACCACAGTTCACCAAGGACGGCGCGGCCAAGGCGATGGACTATCTGGTCCGAATGAAGAAAGAGGGGTCCTTGGTGCTGGGGACCAACTACCCCGGCCAGGCCGCACTGGGCGGTGGCACCGGGGCGTTTGATGTCTCCACCGTGGCCAGCTACCCATTCAACCTGAAGGCAGTAGGGGACAAGTTCAAACTCGGTGTCGCCGCTCTGCCCTCAGGCCCCAAAGGCCCGGCCAACCAGTTGGCCGGCACCAACATTGCCCTCTTCGCCAAGAGCTCGGACGCCGAAAAGGCCGCCGCATGGAAATATATGCAGTTTCTGACCTCGCCGGAGGAAATGGCCTACTGGTCCGCTACAACGGGCTATCTGCCGGTCAGCAAGGACGCCATGGACCAGCCGGCGTTCAAGGACTACGCCGCCAAGACTCCGTTCGTGACCGACGCCACCAACCAGCTTGACGCAGCCACTCCGCTCCCCCCGAAGTCCTGGGTCAACAAAGCCTCCGGTGCCCTGGCCCAAGCCATCCAGGCCGCCGTGAACGGATCATCAAGTTCACAGGATGCCCTGGCCGCAGCCCAGGACTCGGCCATGAAGGCCATGAAGGGTTCCCAGTAACGGCTGTGGAAACAAAAACGCCCACGATGACCCCAAGCACAAGAACGCAAACGAACGCCTCGGTAGGACGCGCGGGCTGGCGCCCCGGGCCACCGCGTATCAGCAGGGGACCAGCAGGGCGCACCCCTGGCCGCCACAACGGCCGGGTGGGGCGGCTGCTGCAGCCCGGTGCCGCCATCGCCGTGGGACTCATTTTCCTGGTTCCCATCTTTTGGATGCTGATCACCAGCGTCGCATCGGACGCGGACGTCTTCACGTTCCCGCCCAGACTCTGGCCGGCCTGGGACTTTTCCAACTATGCCAAGGCCTGGGGCAAGAGCCCGTGGCTGACGTACTTCGGAAACACGGTGCTGATCGCAGGCAGCGTCGTCCTGCTGGTCCTGATCACATCGCTGCTGGCAGGGTTCGCGTTCGCCCTCATGCGGTTCCGCGGCAAGGGGGTCCTCTTCTTGCTGGTAATGAGCGCCATGATGGTGCCCCAAACCGTGCTGCTCATACCGAACTTCATCATGGCCCAAAAGCTGGGATGGTACGACACCTATCTGATCCAAATCGTCCCCTGGGGCGCATCGGTATTCGGCATCTTCCTGCTCCGCCAGTTCTTCCTCACGCTGCCCAAGGAACTTTTCGAAGCAGCCGAAATGGATGGCGCCGGCCCGCTCCGGATGCTGTTCTCGGTCGCTGCGCCGCTTGCCGCGCCCAGCCTCGTTTTAGTGGCGCTGAACTCCTTCATGGGTTCCTGGAACGCGTTCGTCTGGCCCTACATCATGACCAAATCCGACGCTGTCCGGCCCATAGAAGTAGGACTTCAAGCCTTTTACGGGACAGAGGGAACCGACTGGACAGGGCTCTGCGCGGCAGTCTCCTTCACGACGCTGCCCATCATCGTGCTCTTTCTGTTCCTGCAAAAATACTTCGTCACCGGCGTTTACGGCACACAGGGCAGTGTCCGTGGCTGACGAACCACAACACGATCAACACCCACGAACGGGACCTGGCATGACAACGATTGAATTCTTTGGCGGGATCGGAGTGATCGGATCCTCCAAAATCATGGTCTCCACACCCACCGCGCGCGTGCTCCTGGACATGGGCCTGGACATCCCGTCCGACCAGGACCTGTTCCGCGCCCCGGTGCGTGAACGCCCCGGCTTCGAACTGCGCGACCGCCTCGCCGTCGGGTATGCACCCGCCATGCCCGGCATCTATGACCCCGCTCAACTGGACCCGGGCGCAACCCTGGCCTGGTCCGATGACCGGCTGACCGCCGTGTTCCTGTCCCACGCCCACCTGGACCACGACGGTGCCCTCGGCTTCCTCAGGCCCGACATCCCCGTCTATGCGCACCCCGACACCGTACTGCTCGAAGCGGCCATATTCGCCTCCGGGACGTCCGGGCCCGGCAGCCAGCCGGAATTGACCCCCATGACCGGGACGGTCGCCGTCGGGGACATCACCGTCGAAGCTGTCCCGGTGGACCACGACATCCCGGGCGCCTGCGGATTCCTGGTCACCACACCCGACGGGACACTGGCGTACACCGGCGATATAAATTTCCACCGCGACGGCGCCAAACGCAGCCGGGGCTTCGTGGACCGGGTCGCCGGCGTGGACATGCTGGTCACCGAAACAACCATGCTCTCCTTCGACATGCCAGCCGACGCCCCCGCCCTGGAACCCCGAAGCGAAGCAGAAATACTCGATCTGTCCGCAGAAGCCATGACGCGCGCACCCGGGCTGGCCCTGCTGAGTATGTACGTCCGTGATGTGGATCGCGCCAGACGCCTGATCGCCCACGCAACCGCCCACGGCCGTGTTCTGGTCTGGCCCGGGCAGTCAGCGGCGCTACTGCACCACTTCGGCGTCGAGGGCGTCACCACCTGGGACCGCTCCCGTCCACAGACGCCCGGTCACGCCCAAGCCGTGGTCCGTGCCGAAGCGGCCGTCCCTGGGACAATCCGGACCGTAAGCCTGGACGCCGTACGGGCCTGCCCGTCCTCGTACCTGATCCAACCCGACGTCTCAGACGTTCCCAGCCTCCTGGACCTGCCGCTGACCGCCCCGCATCGGCCGCCGGGAACATTCGTACCGTACATCCACGCCCAAGGCGAACCACTGGGACCCTTCATGGCCAACTGGCACACCTACCTGGAATGGCTCGACCGGCTCGACATCACCTTTGTCAGCATCGGCTCCACCGGCCACGCCACCGGCGAAGCGCTCCACAAAATGGTCACGGACATCCACCCCGGCGTCGTCGTGCCCATCCACGGATTCCGTCCCGAAGCCCTCCAAGTGGACGTTCCCAGGCTCCTCCCCGAATACGGCGCCTCCTACACCCTTAAAGGCCAGAGGATCCGCTAGACGTGGCACCGCCTGGCGGAACCCTGTGACGGACCGGCGGACCCCGCAGCCAGGCCGCCGCTCCCCACCCACACACTCAGCGATGATCGAAAGTCTCCCATGAACCTCCTCCCGCCACCCCAGGCCAACAATGCCGCGGTCTTTGATTCACCGCTGCCACTGCTCGTTCTGGACTTCGACGGCACCATTTGCCTCGGAGACGGCCCCGTACACGCGTACGCCGAAGCCGCCGCCCGCAGGCTCCCCGCAGCAACCAGCGGACCTCTGCTCGAGGCCTTGGAACACTTCCTCAGCAACGGCCCGGGCTGCAGGCCCTATCCGGACGGTTACGCAGCCGTCGCGGACCTGTTCGGCCCGCACCTTCATGCCAATCAACTCAACGCCGCCTTCACCGAAAGCCGTCAGCGCCTGGCCTCAGGCGACGTGGCAATAACACCACCGCCCGGCCTCGCGGACTTCCTTGACAACCTCACAGGCCGTGCACTCCGGGTCGTCGTGACCAACGCGCCCTCCTCCGGGGTGAACGAAAGCCTCCGGACGCTCGGGCTCCAGGACCACATCGATGTCGTAAGGGCGGACGCCGGCAAACCCGCCGGGTTCAGTGAGCTGCTCCCCCAAATGCTCCGACACCGGGCGCACCACCGCCTGCTCAGCGTCGGCGACATTTGGGAAAACGACCTCCGGCTCCCCCATGAAGCGGGCTGCGCGACAGCCTACATCGACCGTCACAATCACCCAAGCGGCCCAACCACCCTCCACGGCCCCGACTTCCCGTCCCTGTATCCAGCCATAGACGCCTGGGCGGAGAACCCAGAAAGGTTCCGCGAACACCGCCCCACCACCACCGACCCGCAGCGCATCGTCGCGGACCACACCAACCACGACTGACCCATTTTGTCGTCCCGGTTTGGTGTCAGGCGTGCGTGGAGGAGCAGGTAGTGGATCAGTCTTGATAGATTCTTGTGCCCTTCGTGGGCTGCCGTAGCGGGTTGACTCCTACGATGGAGCCAGGAACGTGCCGCTGGGGCAGGGATCCAGCAATGGGAGATCAAGTTGGCGGCAGGAATTCCGGGGCTGGACGTCTGCCGTCCGTCGGCAACCGCGCCTTGGGTAACTGTGAACTCGACCAGCGAGACTCACCGACGCCCAGTGCCGTGCGACAAACAGGCACGCATGGCTCCCGTAACCGGCTGGGCGCTGCTGGGCCCGATCATAATCGCAGGTTTGTCCGGATGCGGAAGCCTGCCGGGCTCGGCAGCAGACCAGACTCCCACGCCGGCAGGTGCGACTTCGTCGGCACCTGCAGAGACCCACCTCCAACAAGCAGCCCGCTCGTGCGGTCTGAACGGCAGCTCCTACGGAGCAATCGGGGACGACGGTTACTCGATAACCCTGCAAAGCAAGCCGAAAAAAGGATCCCGCGGCGGTCTCAGCCTCACAGAAATCGATTGCGTTCTGGACGTAGTCAAAGTCCCCAATGCCATCGCGAGCCAGATGGACGGGACGCGTGCCCTAGACGGGACGCAAGATGCCACCTGGGACAAAATTTCTGCGACCTGGACGTACCATCCGGACAATGGGTTTCGGATAATCCTGACGGAGTTGAAGTAGTTAAGGGGCCTTGCGCTTCGCCAATTTCAGCACTTCACGCAGCGCCTATCGGGCCAGCGCGTCCGGGAGCCGCACGTTGCCCCGCCTTGTTCCCTTAACCGTGGCAGGAGGGCGGATGCCTGTACTTCGGTAAAATGCCGGGTCAATGGTGCGTAAAGTCATCGCTGGCACTCAGGCGTGGCCGGGGCTGAGGCGGCCCACGCTCAGCCAGCGTGCATGCAACATGATGATGGCTGGCGGGAGCGTGCGGCCCCGCCGAAAGGCGTTTTGGGTCAGGAGCTGGGCCGCGTGCTATCCGTTGCCGACGGCGGGCCCAACTGCGTGCGATGGCGTCAAGGGCCGCGTCGTAAGATGCGTCCCAGTCCATGCCGGGCGGCCCGACCTGCGCCAGTTCCAGACTTCCGAGGCCCTGGACCTGGCCCCGTATTGCCGCGTCCGCTATGTCCACCTGTGCCGATGGAAGGGCGCCGGCGACATGTGCGGCCAGGACGGCTTCCTTGAGGGGCGTCACGGCGTCGGCCGTGGTTTCCGGGCCGGGTCCGCACTTGGTGAGCCTGTCTGCCACGGGCCCCATTCGAGGGTCCTGCTGCGTTTGGCGGCGAGAGCATTGCCGGCACAGGCCGTTTGGGCCGTTTGTGTTTGCTGGCGTTCACGGCAATGTCCTACGGTTGCCCCGCATGCTTAGGACCGCATGGCCGGGGATGTGCATTTTTCAGGAGATAGCTTCGAGAAGGCGGAAGACGCATGGAGATCGGCAGGGTAGAGCCGAGCATAGGAGTGACCGCGGGCAACCGGGAAAGCATGGAGCTGAAACTGGATGCCGCAGTTGCGGAAGTCCGGGAACACGCCGTGCGTGACGGTCGCAAGGGAATCCTGATCACCCGCCACGCGCCGGGGTCGTTACCGTCGCGCTCAGCGATGAAGTTCCCTACGGGCTGACCCAGGAACGCGACATAAGAAACTAAATATTTCCACTCTCGTGCACGCGGCCCATGGTAAGCCGGACGCACCCGCTGTGCCCTCCCCAAATCCCCCCGGAACTCACGCCCTTTGGCTGTCCCTGGACCTCTGTGGGACGGCGGCCGCCGACCTTGCCGGTGGTCGGCCGGCCACCGGCAAGACGGGCGTGTACGGGCCTTGCATGGGCCCGGTGACACCGGCTGGGGCCAGATCTAAAATTGGTCTATGCCTTCGACGACTGTGGTTGAGATTGAGCGCAAGTTCGACGTCAAGGAGGGCGCCGCAGTCCCCCGGCTCAAAGATCTGCCCGGTGTGGCGCGGGTTGATGAACCCGCCCGACAGAGGCTTGAGGCCGAGTACTTTGACACCGTGGATCTGCGCCTGGCCCCGCAGCAGATCACCCTGCGCCGCCGGACCGGCGGGAGCGACGCCGGCTGGCATTTGAAACTGCCCGCGGGTCCCGGTGAACGGAACGAATACCACGAAGCGTTGGGCCAGGACGGTGATGGGGTACCCGAGCCGCTCCTGCGCCTGGTCCGCGTCCATGTCAGGGACAGCGCCCTGATCGTCGTGGCCCGGCTCAGCACCAAACGGACCGTTTACCGGCTGCGGAACAAGAAGGGGAATGTCCTGGCCGAGTTCAGTGATGACCAGGTGCACGCCGAGACCCTCGTCCCGAGGCCAAGCAGCCAGCACTGGCGCGAATGGGAGCTTGAACTTACCGGCGGCCCCCGGACGCTGCTCGACGCCGGGCAGGAACTGCTCGCCAAGGCCGGCGTCCGGCCCGCACCCGGGAGTTCCAAATTGGTTCGTGCCCTGGGCAAGAATCTGCCCGGCTCGTACCCGGCACTGCCAGCCAAGCTCAAGGGCGCCGGCGGCGCTGTGCTGCTCACCTACCTCGCCGGGCAGGCCCACACGCTCACCGAGCAGGACCCGCGGGTCAGGCTCGACGAGCACGACAGCGTCCATAAGATGCGGGTCGCAACCCGCAAGATCCGCTCGGTCCTGGCAACGTACCTCAAGCTTTTCAAAGACACCGGGACGGCAAAAACGCTGCGCGGTGAGCTGAAGTGGCTCGCCGGTGTCCTGGGCCAAGCCCGCGACGCGGAAGTCATGCACCTACGCCTCAAGGACATGATCGCCCACGAACCGGTGGAGCTGGTCATGGGTCCCGTCGGCCGCCGGGTCGACCTCGAATTAGGTTCCGAATACCAAAAAGCCCACACGCAGGTAGTGGAAGCACTGGACAGCAAACGCTACTTCCAGCTCATCGAACAACTCGAGTCCTTCCTCACGGCAGCAGCACTGACCAAACACGGGACCGGGACCGCCCGTAAAGTCATTCCTCCGCTGATCCAGTCCGACATCAGACGGTTGAAGCGAGCTGTCAGGGAAGCCAAAAAGCACCCCGCGGGCACCGGTGACCATCCGGCGCTGCACGAGGCCCGTAAAGACGGCAAACGCCTCCGCTACGCCGCCGAAGCAGGCAGCCCCGTCAGCCCGAAAAAAGCCGCGCGCCTGGCAGAGGCAGCCCACCAGGTCCAAAAGATTCTCGGCGACCACCAGGACAGCATCGTCACGCGCAACGTACTGCGCCGCCTGGGAGCCGAAGCCTTTGTTCACAACGAAAATGGCTTCAGCTTCGGGCGCCTGCACGCACTTGAAGAGTCCGCAGCGCTAACCGCCGAACACCGCTTCCACCAGGAATGGAAGGACTTCCCGTCCGTGAGACTGCCCTAAACGAACCAGCCGCCCACAGACAGCTGATACCCCCGGGCCGGAAAGCGCCCCGCGCCCCAACCGGAAGCAATCCTGAGGACAAACCAGCCCCGCCGGCGACTGAACCAACGTCACCTTCGGTCAGGTCAGAGCAAGTAGTGTTTGGACCTTCCGGGGACCATGTCCTTGACCAAGGCGGTCTTCCCGGTCACGGTGACGGTGAACCACTGGCCCGAAGCATGATCCAAACCCGCGAACCGCCCTGGTTCGGTCGGGATCAGCTCAATGGTGGCGTTGTCCCGGGCGTGGAACAGATTCCACCGGCCGGCTGTTCTGTTCCCGGCCAGGTAGCTGCAGGTCTGGAAATCGTAGATGTGGATGCGATCCGCGGAGACCTCCCCGCTCATCACCACGAACCCTCCGGTGTCCACGTCCCTGATCAGCCTGGCACTGGAGGACGTACAGATACGCCCGGTCACATAAGCGATTGCCCGCTCACGGTCTTCGATCAACAAGGCCTCCAACAGCTCTCCAGCGCCTCCACGGCGAGACGTCCGACCGGTCAGCTCTTTGTGCCGTCGGCGGCAGGACCCACAGACCGGGTCTCTGCAGTGTCCGGCCGATGCTGATGAGACAGGCCAACGCCACCCGAACAACGGGTAACGACGGAATGAAAGAATTGATTTTCACCCCGCTTGCGCCGACGAAAAAGTCACCTCCCCGCCCGGGAGGTCACCACCTGCCCTGCACAGTCCCGGCAACAGCAAGCTTTGCTCCGGAATAGCTGCCACCGGAGCCGGTCAACCGATGAAAATCCGTTCCTCCGGTACTGAAGCTCTCACCCACCCCACTCCCACCTGCTCATCTTTCCGACGCACGCGCCGTCCAGTCAGGTACACCCAAACCTGACGTCTGGCAGCAAGTATAGGAGCGTCAGAATAGGGCACGAACAGCTTTCTCTGCACTCGGATGGAGGGTCTTAGACTCCAGCCGGACGGTCATGTTGCAGAATACTCTTACATTGGACAAGTATGCTGCGGACCGCAAAGCGCTCACCGTCTCTGCACCAGCACCTCGGTCCGGTGGCTAGTGAAGCGGGCGCTTCATCCAGAATCAACACAAACGGCTGCGCCAGGAAAGCGCGCCATCGTCAGCAGCTGCTTCTCAGAGACCACCGCCCAGGCGCCCATCGGAACCCGTCAACCCACCCTTTAGGTAATACTTGGACCGTCCACCTAGTAACGAGCGAGGAGAACAACACGCAATGACATCCCGTGACCCTTACGAGGAACTTCCCCAGCTTCCGGCATTTCAGATAACCAGCGCCGACATCGAGGACGGTCACACTCTTTCCCCAGCACAGCGCAGCGGGAAGATGGGCATTGAAGGCGGCCAGGACCGGTCCCCGCAGCTGTCGTGGTCAGGCTTTCCGGCGGAGACCAAAAGCTTTGCGGTCACCATTTTGGACCCCGATGCGCCCACCGGCAGCGGTTTCTGGCATTGGGCTGTCTTCAACCTGCCGGCGTCCACCACCTCCCTGCCTTCCGGTGCAGCGGAGAGCGGGCTGCCCGAGGGTGCTGTGCAGTTGGCGAACGACGCAGGCTTCCCCGGCTTCGTGGGCGCAGCGCCGCCCTCCGGCCACGGCGTGCACCACTACCACGTGGTAGTCCACGCGCTGGATGTGGAGAAGCTCGACATCCCCGCTGAAGCCAGCCCCGCCTACCTGGGGTTCAATATCTTCTCGCACGGCATCGGCCGCGCACGGCTAGTCGGCACTTTCGAGCAGCCCTAACCCCCTGTCGGCACGCCGCAGGTGCATGTCCGGTTGCCACGGACGTGCACCTGCGGCGTTTCAGGAGGTAATGGAACCGAGCAGGACCGCCGCCTACGACGCGAGCTGCTCGCCTCCCATGGGTGCCCAACCCAACGCCGGACCCAGCTTCCCCGCTATGTCGGTAAGAATCTGGACGTAATCCTCGTGCTCAAAGCTGAACGGCAGCGCGAACGCCACCTCATCCACTTCCTGGAATCCGGCGTGCGCGTACAGCTGCTCGGCGACCTCCTCGCTGGTCCCGATCAAATCCTGAGCGAACATCATGCCCCTCGGCCCCTGCGGAGCAGCGGTGCGGGGAGTGCGTTCGTCGACGTACCGCTGGTACTTCTCCCGCTGGGCCGGAGTCGCCGAGTCGGTAGGGATCACCACCAGGCCCTGCGACACCCGTGCCCCGGCATTTCCAGCCGCAGCGGCAGCCTCGCGGAAGGCCCGGATCTGTGATTGCTGGACCAGGGCGAAGTCCGGCTCCTGGTCCTTGTCGGGAAAGATCACGCTGCTGGACAGCAGGTTGAACCCGTTCGCCCCAGCCCACACCGCCGACTTCGTGCTGCCGGCCCCGTACCAAAGCCGCTCCCGCAGCCCGGGAGAGTTCGGCTCCACGCGGTTGGAAAACTCCTCAACCACGCCCTGCTTGCCGGAGAACTCACGCACCGGCTCCCCAGCAACCAGACGCGCAAACCGCTCCACGCGGGCGTAGCTGAAGTCCTCCACGTCAGCCGTATCCGGGTAGAGCTCATGCTTCACCGTGTCGTACTGCATCGGCTCCCCCACGCTCACGCCGGGGTTGATGCGTCCCCCGGCGAGCAGGTCCACGGTGGCCAGGTCCTCGGCCAGGCGCAATGGGTTTTCCCAGCCCAGCGGCGTCACGGCAGTACCCAGCTCGATCCGGGACGTCCGTTGGCTGGCCGCCGCCATCACCGCCACGGGAGAAGAGATCCCGAACTGCAGATGCCGGTGGCGCAGCCAGGCACTGTCGAACCCCAGCCGCTCCCCCAGCTCAATGATCTGCAGGGTGGATTCGTGGCCCGCAGCCGGATCAGCGGGGTCAAACAGGCCAATGGTGAGGAATCCCAGCTTGCGCAGGGGACGTTCGGGGTGCGGCATCGGCTTCCTTCAAAGCGGCGGACGTGGCTGGTTTCAGACTAGGCGGAAGCCCCATAAATGACCCAGCAATCATTGACGACTATGACGGCCTTGTGGTTAGGCTCGCCTCAGGCCAGCGACGGCGCCGGCACGGGAGGAAGATATGTCACTGCAGGAAATCGAGTTCACGTCCGCCAACGGCCGCGACACCATCCAGGCCTGGGTCTACGAACCCATCGGCCAACCCAGGGCGATTGTGCAGCTGATCCATGGGCTCGGCGAGCACTCCCGCCGCTACCTGCACTTCATTTCCACCCTGGTGGACGCGGGATTCATCGTGGTGGCCGGCGACCACTCCGGGCACGGGCGCACCGCCATGCAGCAGGGCACCTGGGGCGACGCCGGAGACAATGCCGCCAGCGTGGTGGTTGCCGATGAACTCACCCTGCAGGCCAAAGCCAGGGAGGCACTCCCCCACCTTCCGTACGTGGTGTTCGGACACAGCTGGGGATCCATGATCGCGCGCGGCATGGCCGTCAATCCAGGTGCACAGCTTTCCGGTTTGATCCTTTGTGGCATCGCCGCCCAGATGCGGGGCATCGAGAAGATGGTCAACCGCGCCGAACTGGCGCGGCTTGCCACCGGCGAGCGCGGCGCCCAGCCCGCGCCGCAGGAACTGGTGGCCCAGTTGTTCGACGGTTTCCTGGGTCGCTTCAGCGAGGGCGCCGGTCCCACCGCCTGGGTGGCTCTCGACGCAGACGTGGTTGCCGACCACGGCCGGGACCCCTTCAACAACTTCGGCGCACCGCTCAGCGCCCGCTTCCTGCAGGGCTTCGTGGACCTCTACGACCAAGTCACCTCCGACGACTGGTACAAACAGCTCCCCGCGGATCTTCCCGTCCTGATCCTCGCCGGAGACCAGGACCCCGTCACCAACTACGGCGAAGGCGCCTACCATGTGGCCAACCGCCTGGCAGATTCAGGCCACGCGGACGTCCGCACCCGGGTGTTCCCCGGCGTCCGGCACGAGGTGCACAACGAACCCACCACCCGCGCCGAAACAGAACGCGAGACCGTCGAGTTCATCCAGCGGGTGGCCGCGGCCTAACGGCCCCAAAGCACCTCCTCCGGAAGGTACGACGGCGGCACCCACCTCGCCGCCGTCGTCGCCCCTTCCAGCTGGATTGGTCAGGATGATGCGCCAGAACCCGCGCGGACGGCTCAGAACTCGTAGGCCGGAGCGCCGATGGGAACAATGCGGTTGGGTTCGCGGCCAAAGCCTTCGATCACAAGACGGTCGTCGTAGGCCTGGACGGTGGCATACGAGGTGATGGGGGTGTCGACCATGCCCTTGAAGTTGACGAAGTGGGTCCCGCCGGTAAAGCCGTAGTTTCCGGCGTGGTTGTGGCCGTTCAGCCACGCGACGACATTGTCATAAGAGTTCAACAGCTCCACCAGTTCGGTGTCGTTGTAGGCGTTGTGTTGGTTGACCGGGAAAATCGGGTGGTGGGCCGTAAGCACCACCTTTTCGCCGTGGTCGCGGGCGTGTTCGAGGGTCTGCTCGATCCAGGTCAGCTGTTCTGCGCCGACGCCGCCGTTCCATGTCTGGCCGTTTGGCTTTCCGGCTGCGACCAGGTCCGCACGCATCTTTTCCGCCAGAGCGTAGTTGGCGGAGTCTTTGGGGTTGCCATAGGTGCTGATGTCATTGGTATCCACGACGATGAATCGCCACCCGTCCCGCCGGAAGTGGTGGTAGGACGCCGGCATGTTCATCGTGGACAGCAGCTGCTCGCGGGGCATCTGGAAGTCATGGTTGCCCAGCACCTGGTACTTGGACATGCGCAGCGTTTCCCATATCGGCATCACAGCATCGAAGCTCTCCGGGAACTCGTCCACAAAGTCGCCCAGATGAACGGCGAACCGCAGGTCAGCCTCGTTGAGCGTCGCCACCGCTTCCTGCAGCTTTTCAATGGAGCGCCGGTAGAGACGGACCGGGCCGTCGGGCTTGTCCGCATACTGGCAGTCGGCAATTACTCCAAACCGCAGCAGCGGCTCTGCACCTTTCGATGCTGCTGAAGCGGCCGAAGGCATTGCAGCAAAAGCTGCTGCGGCTCCGGCGCCAAGGCCCATAAAAGCCCGGCGGCTGTGCTCGTAGACGTTGCGGGACAACGGCGAATCGATTGGCATGAAGGAGCTCCGGCCATGGTCGGGAATGGATTAAACCGATTCCATCGTCGTTCGGTTACGCCCTGCGAACGAAGCGAAGGCCTCCGCATTAACCCGAAGGAAATTCGGGCAGGTCACGGGTCCGAACAGGTGGACGACGTGACTTTAGAACCAGGGCCACCCTGCAAGTGGTAGGTTCGGGCGCATGGAATGTGTCGTGCTGTACACCGTGCGTGAGGGCGTCGATCGCTCCCGGGTTATGGAGACCTACCCGCGCCACAAGGCCTACTACGAGGCATTTCACGCTGACGGCGGCGGCCTCTTGGCCCTCGGCCCGTTCCAGGACCCCGACCCTGGCGGCAGCTCGATGGGCATCTTCACGTCTCGCCAGGAAGCGGAACGGTTCGTCGCCGGGGACCCCTTCGTCACCGAAGGGCTGGCCGAACCACGGCTCCTGGAGTGGAACGCCGTGCACCTCGCGTAGGACAGCCTGCCAGCCACTGCTCCCACACCGTCAGCTGCAGCGTACAGCTCCTAACGGAAGGGCGAGAAGGTAGTCCTGGCGACACGGCTTGCGGCAGCTCATCCGATGACTACTGGCGCGCCGGCCGGGACCTGTATACGTGCCCGGGCAGCAGCGGAATTCCTTCGAAGAGCTGCGGGACGGACACCAGCCGGTAGCCCTGTCCCTGCAGGCTGCTCATCAGTTCCCGTTGACCGGAGATGGTGGAGGGCTGGACATCATGCATGAGCACCATGGCGCCCGGCGTGACTTCCTTGAGCACTTTGGGCACGAAGGCCGCCGGATTCTTGCTTTGCCAGTCCAATGAATCGACGGCCCAGATCATCAGTGGCTTGCCCACTGCGGCCTGGACGGCGGCATCCGCCGCACCGTATGGCGGGCGCATGGTGGCTGGTGTGGAGCCTGTGGCCGCCAGGATCGCGGCGTCGGTCCGCTCGATCTCTTTTTTGACGGCGGGCGGGGACAGCTTGGTCAGGTAGGGGTGGCTGAAGGTGTGGTTGCCGATTGCGTAGCCTGCGTCGGCCACCTGCTTTGCGGTCGCCGGGTTGGCGGTCGTGTTGGACCCGGTCATGAAGAACGTGGCCTGGGCGTTTCGCTCTTTCAGGATGTCCAGTAACTGTGGTGTCGTGTGGGCGTCCGGCCCGTCGTCGTACGTCAATGCAGCGCACGGGACGAGGTCGCAGTTCACGTGCCTGGATGCCGGCGCGGTGGTGGGACGCGGTGCCGCGGCAGCATTCAGCTGCGCAAGAGCCTGGCGGCCATAATCGCTGAGGACGGCCGCCGTATCCGCGGCATTCATCGTCATGGTCTCCGTATGACCCGGCATTCCGGGCAAGCCTGCGGTAACGGTCAGTTCCCCGGCGGGGTTGAGGACGAGGTCCGTCGGAGCTTCCTGAGGTGCGGGTGCGGCAATGCCTGTGGGGATTCCCGTGATGCGCGCCCGGATGGCGGGTAGGGCGTCAGGCCTCAGCAGTTCCGTGCCGCTGTGGACCGCGCCGGAAGCCAAGTCGGCGTAGACGGTGGCGGACCTGAGGGCACCCGTTCCGTCGGGTCCGGCATCCATCACTTGTTCACGGACGACCAGCATTGCGCCCTTGGCCTGAACGGGTCCGGCAGAGACAGTCATTTCCCGGCCCTGATGCTGCCCGGCGTTCAGTGCCATCGCGGGCCGGTAGCGGCCACCCCCCGGGGCAGCCGCGTCAAGGAGTCCGAGCAGCCAGGCATCCATATGCGCGTTGAGCGCGGGCAGCCCGTCAACGTAGGTCCAGGACGCATGGACGTGGTGGGCCCCAACCTGGGCGGTCAACGTCATCGCGTACCCGCCCGGCACCTCGGCGGGTTGATCCAGGACATCCGATAGGGGCTGTGGCATCGGGACCACCCGTGGTTGGCTCGAAACCCGTTCATGGGGATGCAGCATCACCAATGGAGCGCTGGCCGTACTGCCGCCACAGACGAGTGCCACTACACAGAACGAGGCCAAGAGGAAACGCAGGCAGGCGGCGCCAACGCGTGGGCTGCCGTGCCACAAACGCTGCCCCATCCCCGATCTCCTTCGGTCCAGACGCTGAGAAAGCAAACACCAGCATCATAAGGGGAGGCGGAGAACTGTCAGCACGGGGACACCCTTGCTCGCCTAAATGGTCACGTTGAGCCCCGCCGTATAGCCTGCTGCAGCTGAGCCGGTCATGGTGGCCAGCTGGTAGATGCCGCCGTCGTCGCCGAACACGTTGTCCGACTTCAGCGTGGTGCGGGTCATGTTCGTGATGCTGCGCTCGTACCCCGGGGTGGCGTAGACGGTGTCGCAGGCGGCCTGCGGCAGTGCGATCTGGGAGACAGCCAGGACCTGCCCGGCCGCCGTTGCGTTGTTCATCGACTGGAATACCTCAAAGTGGATGTGCGGCCAGCGCCCGGAGTAGGCCCCGGGGAAGATCGATGTGAAGGTGACCTGGCCGTTGGCATCCGCTTGCTGCACGCCCCTGAGGTAGTTTTCGCTCTTCAGGCTTGAGTCGTACATCGAGTACTTTCCGTCCCGGTCGCAGTGCCAGGCGTAAACCGCGGCGCCGGCCAACGGGGTGCAGCCGTTGGCGTTGTCCAGGAGGGTCAGCGTGAACGTCAGCGGAACGCCCTCGGCCTTGGCGGACGCGGTTCCGAAGCTTGAGGTGATGTCCCGGCGCACCACCCCGGACGCTTCCAGGACGTTCGGCCCGTTGGAGCCGTCTCCGGGATAGGGGCCCGCGGTTTCCTGGGGGATTTCCACTCCGCATTCGGCGATGGCGCGCGTCAGGGTGGGAGCGGCTGAGGATGTGGCGGAGCCCGAGGATGCCGCAGAAAAACTGGCGGTGGCCGTGGATGTCGCCGAAGAGGTGGAGCCCGTGTTGCCGGCGGGCGTGCATGCGGCGAGCGCGGCGACAGCACCGCTGGCACCAAAGAACAGTCCCAGGGTCCTGCGGCTCATCAGGGTGTTCAGGTCGAACTCCAGCCCCCGGTCGTGCTCGGGGTGCGGCTGATCAACGTCCAGCTGGTCGGGAGTGCGTGAAGTGGTCATGATCCTAGGAAACCGCATTGGGCTATGCCGTGGACTGGTTGTTTCTGTGCCGTTGCTGTGCGTCCGGTCGGAGCTTCCGGCAGGGCGTCGCCCCGCATGGAAAGGGCCGACGGCGGCACTCCCCCGCCGCCGTCGTCGTCTGTTCCAGCGGAGCCGGTTCCGGCGCCCCGGGCAACGGAAAAGCACCGGCTGATGCCGTGCGCCCGACTTTCGGGTTTCCTGTTGCGATGGAGTATGCAGGAACATCCGCCGGCGGGTCTGGTGCGGGACGCCCGCGGCCGCCGGCGGCCTAGAGCGTCCTGGGATCTTCGGCGTACATCTTCAACCTGATGTTCAAGGCGTCGGACATGTGGCGGGCCGCGATCTCCCCCGCGCGGGCGGAGTCGCCGTCCCCGATGGCGGCCAGCAGGTCGACGTAGTCCGCCAGCACCACCGGCCACCGTCCCGGGTAGGTCAGGGTGGTGAGCGTGTACCGGCGGACCTGCTGGTCCAGGCGTTCCAGCAGTCCAATCAGCGACGGGCTGTGCGTCGCACGCCACAGCTGGGCGTGGAAGGCGCGGTTGGTTTCGGCGAGCGCACGGCCGTCGCCAGGGTCCAGCTGCTGCATCTGCGTCAGCAGCCCCATGAGCAGCTGACGGTCCAGGGCGGTAGCCTTGACGGCAGCCTTGGCCGCGGCGGCCTGCTCCAGGATGATCCTCGACTCGTAGATGTCGATGATCTCTTCCGCCGAATGCGTGCGGACCACTACCGCCTTGCCGCGCCGTTCGACCAGTCCGTCCTGTTCCAGCCGCTGCAGCGCCTCCCGCACCGGCGTCCGGGAAGCCCCGTACCGCTCGGTGAGCTTGGCCTCCGTGAGCGGCTCGTCAGGCGCAAAGACGCTCGCAAGGACGTCCTCACGGAGCCGCTGGTGGATGGGGGTAGCCAATGTTTCCCTCTATTTTCATTCGGGTTTGCACACCATTGTATACAATGGTGTGCAAAGTAGAACCCGCGGGGTCTTCCTGACGGCGGCATAACTACCAGGGGGCCGCATCGAGTCAGGAGGGCCGGCCCTTGGCGATGGACCGGAACACCTCCGCTGCCTGCTGTGCGGCGGGGCTGAGCCGCCGGTTTGCCAGGTGGGCCAGGAGGATCCGGCGCTTCGGGGACCCGGCGAGCGGGACCGCCACGACGTCAGGCCGCAGGGCGGTCAGCGCCAGCCTGGGTGCCAGGGCGATCCCGATACCCGCAGCCACCATGCCTTGCGTCTCCTGGTAATCGTTGGCCGCGAACGCGATCCGCGGCTCGAACCCCGCGTCGCGGCACACCCGGCTGAGGACGTCGGCCACGGGGTGCTCGTCGCGCACCACCCATTCCTGGTCGCTCAATGAGCCGATGCGGACCGAGCCCAGGTCCGCTATGGGATGGTCGCGCGGTACCAGCAGCACCGTTGGGTCGTTCGTCAGCCTGACCAGGGTCAGATCAGGATCGTCAATTTGCTGCCAGGGGTAGTCCCAGAGCAGCGTGAGTTCGATTTCCCGCCTCCGCAGCCGTTCCAGCAGGCCGTCCCGGCGGGCACTGACAACGGTGACTGCCACCTCCGGGTGGCGGGCGCGGAATGCCAGCACAACGTCCGGCATCAGCGATGCTCCTACGGTGGGAAAGGTCCCCAGTCGCAATTGCCCCCGTCGAAGGCCCGCGAACTCCCCCATTTCGGCACGGGCAGCTTCAACGGTCCTGTCGATCTCATCTGCGTAATGCAGGAGGGCGTGTCCCGCTTCGGTCAGGACCACACCCCGGGGGTGGCGTTCGATGAGGACCACACCCATCTCCTGCTCGAGTTTGGCTATCTGCTGCGAGACCGCCGACGTGGTGAAGGAAAGGGCCGCAGCAGCAGAGGTCAGGGAGCCGGAACGGCCCACCTCGCGGAGCACATGGAGCCGGTGGAGATCGAGGATTGCCATGCACTGAGTTTAGCAAAAGTATACGATCATCCATTTACTTTTGATTGTGCTGAAGGCTCGTATCCCTGATCGTAGAAGTACAAGGTGCCGTGAAGTAGGGCACCTGCAAGTTACGAGGGAGAAATACAGTGGGACTCAAAGGACATTGGTACCGGGGCGGCACCAGCAAGTGCTGGCTCTTCGATGCCAGGGACGTGGCCCTCCACGCCCCCACCCGCGAGGAAATCCCCGCACTGCTGTCAGCCGCTTTCGGCGCAGCGGACGCGCGGCAGCTGGACGGCGTCGGGGGCGGAACGTCCACAACGTCAAAAGCTGCAGTCATCTGGGCAACCCCTGGCGCCGAGGCAGACCTTGACTATCTCTTCGCCCAGGTGGGAATTGGTGACCCTACCGTTGAACTCGGCTCCAACTGCGGCAACTGCGCCACCGCCATCGCCCTGTTCGCAGTCCAGACAGGCGTGGTCGCCGCCCGGGACGGCATGACCAAGGTCCGCATGCGCCACGTCACCTCCGGGGCGGTGCTCACCGGAACCGTACCCACCCCGGGAGGGCGCATTCCCAAGTCGGGTTTGGCCAGGGTTCCCGGCAGCAGCGCAGCGGGCGTTCCCGTCAATCTCTCCTTCCACAGCCCCTGGGGCAAGAACACGGGCGCACTCCTGCCTACCGGCAATACGGTGGACCAACTCGAGGTCAACGGAAGGACCCTGAGCGCAACGATGGTGGACGCCGGCGCCCCCGCGGTCCTCGTCTCAGCCGGGGATGCCGGCGTCGATCTTTCCTCGATGACCGATAGCCTCACCGGGCACCTGCCCACCCTCATTGCGGCGCGGGCATCAGCCGGCCTCACGATGGGGCTGCGGAAGCCTGGGGATCCGCCGCAGAACGCTGTACCGAAGGTTGGCGTTGTGGCGCCCGCCGGCGACTACATTGCAGCGGACGGAACAACCATCACTGCGGACAGCCACGACGTGCGGGTGCGGATGCTGTCCATGCTCGCGCCACACCCTGCGATCGGCCTGACCTCAGCCGTGGCAGTTGCCCTTGCCGCCTCGCTGGAGTCATCGGTGGTGGCCAATGCAGCGGGGCCATCACCCTCCACCGGAACCCTCCGTGTCCTGCGGATCGGTACGCCTGCCGGCGTGATCACCGCCGACATCGTCTCCGATGACACGGGCACCGTCAGCGAAGTGGCCCTCCACCGGGCAGCCCGGCACATCGCCACCGCAGATATCGACGTGGCCCCCGCCACAGAGCTGTCCGCCTAAACCCCACTCTTTGCCCCATCATTAATGGGGCCGCACCAACCAGGAAGTTGTTCAATGAAGATCAAATCCATCCTCGGACACCTGTATGTCCAGGTACTTATCGGAGTCGCCCTCGGCGTCGTCGTGGGCGCGTTCTGGCCCGACCTCGGCGCATCCCTGAAGCCCATCGGCGATGGCTTCGTCAAGCTCGTGAAGTTCATGATCGCCCCCATCGTGTTCTGCACGATCGTCGGAGGCATCACATCACTGCGGGACACCAAGAAGGTGGGCCCCACCCTCATCCGTTCGCTTGGCCTCTTCTACGCACTGACGGCACTCGCCCTGGCCCTGGGCCTGGCCGCCGTGACCCTGTTCCAGCCCGGCGCCGGGATGCACATCGATCCCACACACTTGGACTCCTCGGTGGCGCAGAAGTACACCACGCAGCTGCCCAGCAGCAACCCCGTGGACTTCATCCTGAGCATCATCCCCACCACGTTCGTTGGCGCCTTCGCCGACGGTGAAGTCCTGCCAGTGCTGGTCATTGCGCTGCTGTGCGGCTTCGCCTTCAGCAAGCTCGGTGCACCCGGCAAGCTGGCACTGGACGTGGTCAACAGCTTCAACAAGCTGCTCTTCATCATGTTCGGCTACATCATGAAGGTCGCCCCGCTGGGCGCCTTCGGGGCCATGGCCTTCACCGTCGGCAAATACGGCGCCCATTCCATCGGAAACCTCGGCATGCTGATCCTTGCCTTCTACGCCGCCTGCATCGTCTTCGTGGTGGTGGGCCTGGGCGTCCTGGCCAAGATGACCGGTTTCAGCCTGTGGCAGATCCTCCGCTACTTCAAGGACGAATTCCTGATCGTCCTGGCCACCTCCTCCAGCGAACCTGTCCTGCCGCGCCTGCTGTCCAAGCTCGAACGGATCGGCTGCGACCGCAGCGTTGTAGGGCTCGTGGTCCCCACCGGCTACTCCTTCAACCTCACCGGCACGGCCATCTACCTCACCCTCGCGTCCATGTTCATCGCCCAGGCCTGCGACATCCACCTCAGCTGGGGCCAAATCCTGCTGATGCTCGGCATGATGCTGCTGACCTCCAAGGGCGCGGCCGGCGTCACCGGAAGCGGTTTTGTGGCCCTGGTTGCGACGCTGACGGTCATGCCCACCCTCCCCGTAGCCGGCGTGGCCCTCATCGTTGGCATCGACCGCTTCATGAGCGAGGCCCGCGCCCTCACCAGCACGGTCTGCAACATCGTCTCCTGCGTTGCGATCGCCAAATGGCAGGGTGAGCTGGACATGGGCAAGCTCCGGTCCGAACTCCAGGCCGGCTTCGTGCCCACCGAAGCAGAAAAGGTGCAGCCGGCCGAACCGGCCCTGGCGCACTAGCCGGCCGGAAGGCCACCATCCCAGTGTTGCCCGGGATCCCAGCAGGGGTCCCGGGCAAACCCTTGCAGGGGGTGCTACTTCACAATCCCCAAGGAAAGGACCCCAATGAGTGAGCGCCAAACGGAGCAGGAAACAGCAGAAGACTGCGACGCCGGCACCTGTTTCTACTGCCAAAGCCCGGAATCCGACTAGGGGCAGCAAGGCCCTACAGCCACTGCTCCCACACCGTCAGCTGCAGGGTGACAGTGCCCCCGAAGCCGGACCGGACGGGAGCACCACCCACAAAAGGGTCGACGACGGCACCCACTCCGCTGCCGTCGTCGTCCCTTCCAGCAGAGCCAGCCTTCCCGGCAGAACCGTTCGTTCCAACGAGGCCAGCCCAGCGCATCAGGCGCGGACCGCCCCGACAGCCCCGTCGGACGAACGAACAGGCGTCTCCAGCCCCAGGTGTTCACGCAACGTGCTGCCCCGGTACTCCGTGGGGTACACGCCGCGTTCCTGCAACTCAGGGACCAGATGGTTCACGATGTCATCCAGCCCGGTGGGAACCAGCCACGGCGAGATGTTGAAGCCGTCCACCGCACCAACGCGGGCGTACTCGGCCAGCTGGTCTGCCACCGCAGTGTAGGAGCCGGTGAAGGTCGCATCCACGCGGGCCGTGCGGGACGTGACGAACTGCCGGATGGACAGCCCCTTGTCCTTGGCCTCCGCCCGCCATTGGTCCGCCAACTGCCGGGCCTTGGCCCCGTGGAAGCCGCTGCCGCGGGTCTCTGAGGTCTCCTCCACCACGGGGTCGATCTCCGGCAGCGGTCCGTCCGGATCGTACGCCGACAGTTCGCGGCCCCAGAACTGTTCCAGGTAGGCCACCGCCTGCTGCGGGCCGATCTGCAGGCTCCGCACCCACTCCTTCTTCTCGAGCGCCTCAGCATCCGTGGCGGCGAGGATGAATTCGCTGGCCGGCATGATCTGCACGGCGTTGGCCCCCCGCCCCGCGGCCAGTGACCGCTCCACCAGGTCCTTGCGGAACTCCACGGCGTCGTCGAACTTCGGGTGCGCAGAGAAGATCACGTCAGCCTGCCGTGCCGCGAAGTTCCGGCCCTCCGGCGAATCGCCGGCCTGGAACAGCACCGGCCGGTACTGCGCACTGCGCGGCAGCCGCGGCGTCACATCCACCGTGTAATGCTGCCCCTGTTGGAGCACCCGGCGGGCAGGGCCGTCCGGTGTCTCCCACGAGTCCCAGATCCGTTTGGCCGTCTCCACGAATGCTTCGGCGTGCTTGTACCGGTCGGCGTGGTCCAGGTAGCCGCCGCGGCGGAAGTTCGCTCCGGTCCAGGCATTGTCGGTGGTCACGATGTTCCACGCCGCACGGCCGCCCGAGATCAGGTCCAGGGAGGCGAGGCGGTGCGCCAGGTCGGCGGGATCGTTGTAGGTGGTGTTCTGGGTGGCCACCAGGCCGATGTTCGTGGTCACCGATGCCAGGGCGGCGAGCATGGTCTGCGCATCCGGCCTGCCCACCACGTCCAGCGCGTGCGGGCGGCCCAGGTGCTCCCGCAGGCGCAGCCCCTCGCCCAGGAAGAACGCGGCGAACAGGCCCCGCTCCGCGGTCTGGGCGATGCGGCGGAACGATTCGAAGTCCGTCTGCGAACCCGATTCAGGTGCTTTCCAGATGGTGCCCGCGTTGACGCCCTGGAAGAAGACCCCGAACTGGATCTGGCCGCTCGGAGTGAAGATCTCGGATGTAGCACGGGTGTGCTGTGTCATGGTTTTCCCTTACTTTCCGGCGCCGGCAGGCGCAGCGGTAGTTGCGTAGCGGCTGGCTGGCCGCGAAAGCCCCAGCAGGTCACGGAAAGTGCCGTCCGGGGTAGGCGGACGGAGGACGCCCCGGCGACGCAATTCGGGCAGGACCAGCCGGCCCAACTCCTCCAAGTCAACAAAGAGCGACGCCGGGTGGAGGCGCACGCCGTCCGCCTCCTTCAGGAGTTCCGACAGGAAGTCAGTGAGACCGTCTGCGGAACCGGCGTAAACAGCGCGGCCATCGTCCAAGCCAGCCACACGCTCACCCGCAGCCTGCCCGCGGGAGTCAAGAACGACGTCGAGCTCGGCAACCACCGCAACAGGCGCGCCAATCCGGCCACGCACATCCCGGACCTCCGCAGCCAGCAGCTCAGCAGTCGGCGAGGACACCAGCACGGCATCCACAGCGTCAGCGGACACTTCACCCAGCAGTGACGCGGGTGCCAGCACCGGCAGCTGCCCCTGCAGCGGCCGCGGAATGATGGACGGCCCCTTCACGGAGTAACCGGCACCGGCAAATCCGGCAGGCGTCTCAAAATCCACCGCTGTATCAAAGTCGACATAGTGCAGTCTGTCCACGTCGAGGTACCGGCCCGTGGCCACATCGCGGATAACGGCGTCATCCTCCCACGAGTCCCACAGCCGGCGGGACACCTCGATGGATGCAGCTGCCTCCTGCCCCAGTGCGGCGCCGGTCACGGAGGAACGTCCGACGGCGGCAGCCGCCGCAGGCGATTCGGCCGCCGTCACGATCCACCCGGCCCGCCCGCCGGACACATAGTCCAGGCTGGCCAGCTGGGTGGAGATGTGGAACGGCTCGGTGTAGACGGTGTCCACCTCGGGGACCAGGGCGATCGTCCGGGTCACCGGACCGGCAAAGGCCGCACGTTGCAGCGCATTGGCCCGGCCCGGCGCCGGAGCGTCGGTGAAGGTGCCGGCGTGGAAGCCAGCGGACTCGGCGGCCAGCACGGCCCGGGAGATCTCGGCACCCTCCCAGCCCGCGTCGTCGAGCTCGATGGCCAGGAAGCCCGGCGTAAAAGAGTTAGTCACTGCTGGTCCTGACGTTCGTAGGGAATCTTTTCGCCGGCCTCGACGGACACGGGGAGCCGGTTTTCCGCCGGCGGCAGCGGGCAGGTGGCCAGGTCGGTGTAGGCGCACGGCAGGTTCACGGCCCGGTTGAAGTCCAGCACCACGGACCCGTCCGCAGCAGGAACCACGGAGAGCGAGCGGTTGGCGGCATAGGTGGTCGAGCCCGAGGTCTGGTCCGTGAACAGCACGGACAGCGAGCCCGGGGCATGGCCGTTGAATGCGGTCAGCGCCAGTTCCTGGCCTGCCAGCTTGAAGCGGATCTCACCGGGCGCCTCGTACACATGTTGGATACCTTCGACGGCGGCACCCACCGTGGTGGGCCGCGGCGCCTCGAACGGCACAAAGGTCCCGCGCACGGCGTACGCTGCATCTGGTGAGTAAGCGGGCGTGCCCTGGTAGGCCTGCAGCAGCGGGTTTTCAGGATGACGCGGCCGCACGATGTACTCGCCGCCGCGCTTCGCCACCTCGATGAGCGTCTCGCCGGACACCAGGTTGATGCCGCCGCGCTCCTCGATGGGGCCAAACTCCAGCGTTGCGCCGGAAGGAGTGTTCAGTTCCCTGCCGTCCTGCTGCAGGCTGTCGCCAGGCTCCAGAACCACGCGGACGACGTCGCCCTCCACGCTCCAGGCGCCCGGCGCACCGTCCAGCCGGGCGGCGTCGCTGCCCAACCAGTGCAGGTGGGTCACCGCCAGGAAACCGTGGGGGTGGGCGCGCTGCCGTTCGTGGGCGGCGTGCCATTCCTGCCAATCGGCGTCGAAGGACTCGAGCGCGGTGTCGGTGTGTGATGCGTTCATGATGCCTTCCCTGCCGGTGACGCGGTGGCCGTGGCCTGCGTGGCCGCGTAGTTTTCCTCGCTGATGGTCTTGGATTCCGGCAGGGCTTCCTCTGACAGGCCCCAGCGTTCCAGCACCTTGCCGTACGAGCCGTCCTTGATAACGGAGTTGAGGGCCTCGGAGATGACCGGCGCCAGTCCGTTGCCACGCAGCGTGGTTGCGGCCACCAGCGTCTCGGACGGCCAGCCGGCGTTCACCTTGCCCACTACCTTGAGGTCGTCCCGGGTGTTCTCCCGGTACACGGTGGACGGGTACGGCGCGATGTTGAGGTCCGTCCGGCCGGAGGCGAGGGCCAGGATGGTGTCGGCGTCGGACGAGTAGTACTGCAGCGTGGCCGGCGCCTTGCCCTTGGCCTCGAGTTCCTTGTTCCAGGCCAGCAGGATCTTCTCCTGGTTGGTGCCGGACCCCACGGAGACCTTCAGGCCGGAGATGTCGTCCGCGCCCTTGATGTCGTAGCTTGCGGATTTCTTGGCCTCAAAGCCCATGTAGGCGGCGCGGTAGCTGGCGAAGTCGAACAGTTTCACCCGGTCCTTGTTCACGCCCACGTTGGAGAACACGGCCTCAAAGTCGCCGGACTGGGTCTTCAGCGGCCAGTTCTCCCAGGACGTGACCCGCACGTCGAGTTCCAGGCCGAGTTTGTCCGCCACCAGCTGGGCGATGTCCAGTTCGGACCCGATCGGCGTCTTGTCGTCCGTGGCGTGGAAGGACAGCGGGATGGACCCGGCAGTGGTGGCGACGGTCAGCTTGCCGTCCTTGCCGATCAGCTGAGGGACCTTGGCGGCGAGCGCCGCGTCCTTGTCAGCCCGGATCCGCTGCTGGTCCGGGGAGGTGTTGTAGACCACGCCGTTGCGTGCCGCCGTCGTCGGCGTTCCTCCGCTGGGGTTTCCGGCGGCCGAGGCGCCGGGGTCTGCGCACCCGGCCAGCGCTGCGGTGCCGAGGAGTACGACGGCGGGAAGCACCGCGCGAGCGCGGCTGCGGCGATGGCCGCGGGTGGGGAAAGCCATGGGATGCGTCCTTAGATGTTGAAAGCCGGTTCGAGCACCTTGGAGAAGAAGCTCCGGGTGCGCGGTTCCTGCGGGTTGCTGAAGATGTCCTGCGGGGTGCCCTGTTCCACGATCTGGCCCTGGTCCATGAACACCACGGTGTCCGCCACGTCGCGGGCGAAGCCCATCTCATGGGTGACGATGATCAGCGTGGTGCCGGACTTGGCGAGTTCGCGGATGACGTCCAGGACCTCGTTGACCAGTTCCGGGTCAAGGGCGGAGGTGGGCTCGTCGAACAGCAGGATCTTGGGGTCCAGGGCCAGGGCGCGGGCGATGGCCACGCGTTGCTGCTGCCCGCCGGAGAGCTGGCGGGGGTAGGCGCCCGCGCGGTCCTTCAACCCCACCCGGTCCAGCAGTTCCTGGCCGCGGCGGCGGGCTTCCTCCTTGGTGCGGCCCTGCGCAACGACCGGCGCCTCCGCCACGTTCTCCAGCGCGGTGAGGTGCGGGAACAGGTTGAAGTTCTGGAACACCATGCCGATTTCGGTGCGCTGCTTCAGGATCTCCTTCTCGCGCAGTTCGTGCAGCCGGTCGCCGCGGACCTCGTAGCCCACCAGCCGCCCGTCGATGGTGATGTGGCCGCCGTCCACCTTTTCCAGGTGGTTGATGGTGCGCAGCAGGGTGGACTTGCCGGAGCCGGACGGGCCCACGATCACTGCCACGCCGCCCGGTTCCACGGTGAGGCTGACGCCCTTGAGGACTTCCGTGGCGCCGAAGGACTTGCGCACGCCGGTGATCTCCACCAGGCCGCGGGTGGCAGGAGGCGCGGTCAGGGTTTCGGTCATCAGATGTTCCTCCGCGTTGGGGCCGGCGCGTGGGTGGCGAAGAATTTACGGGCCTTCTGCAGGGGCGTCAGCGGCAGGGTCCGCACCGCGCCCTTGGAGTAGTGCCGTTCGATGTAGTACTGGAAGACGCTCAGCACGGAGGTGATCACGATGTACCAGAGCGTGGCCACCAGCAGCAGCGGCAGGACCTGCTGGGTGCGGTTGTAGATGACCTGCACGGTGTAGAACAGCTCGGAGTAGGCCAGGACGTAGACGATCGAGGTGCCCTTCACCAGGCCGATGATTTCGTTGAACGCCGTGGGCAGGATGGCGCGCATGGCCTGCGGCAGGACGATCCGGGTGGAGCGGCGCCAGGCGGGGATACCCAGTGCCGCAGCAGCCTCCAGCTGGCCCTGGTCCACGGAAAGGATGCCGCCGCGGATGATTTCCGCCGAGTAGGCGGCCTGGTTCAGGGTCAGACCGAGCACTGCTGCCGCAAACTGGCTGATCAGTGTGGTGGTCTGCACCTCGAAGAACCGGACGTCCGTGAACGGGATTCCCAGGCTGATTTTCTCGTACAGGTAGCCCAGGTTGTACCAAAGCAGCATCTGCACCAGCAGCGGCGTGGACCGGAAGATCCAGGAGAACGTCCAGGACACCGAGACCAGCAGCGGCGACGCGGAGAGCCGCATCAGCGCCAGGATGAAGCCCAGCACGAACCCGAGAATGCCGGAGATGACGGTCAGCTTCAGGGTTTCAACCAGCCCGTTGACCACGGACTGGGCGGTAAACCATTGCGCCACCACGCCCCACTCCCAGCGGGGGTTCGTGGCCAGCGACCAGGCCACGGCCAGGACGCCAAGCGCGACGACGGCCGTCCCCACCCAGCGCCACGGATGCCTGGCTGCCACCACGCGGTACGACGAATAGTCCGCGGCCTGCCGGGCGGCCGCAGCACCCTTGGACGGCGGCGCTTCCCGCGGTGCTGCCGGCTGCTGCTGTTGGGACTGCGCCACGGTCGTTGCTGCTGAACTCATGTGCCACCTCGCCTCTCGTCGTGGGTTTCAGGTTGGGCCGTTGCCTGGGTTGGGACCCTTTGGCCCGTTGCTGGCTGCAAATCTAGGACCGGCCGGAACGGCCCAGCAAGGCGGCAGGTTGCAATACTTCACGGGACTTCGCACAGCGTCATGAGTCGGTTTTTTGCGTCCCTTAACGCGCTGTGACGCGCAGTTAACGGCCGTGACAAGGCGATCGACCGCCGTCGTCAACGCTGCCTACCATGGGCACTCAATCCCCCCTCCACGCCGTCAGGAGCCAGCATGCCAGCCACCATCCCGGCCATCGTCTTCATCGGCGGCGGACCGCGCACGGCAGGAGTGCTGGAACGGATTGCGGCCAACCGGCCGGACGTCTTCGCTGGCCCGCTTCAGATCCACGTGGTGGAACCGCACGTGCCCGGCTCGGGGCGCATCTGGCGTTACGACCAGGACCCCGGCCTGCTGCTGAACTCCATGGCGGCGGACATCACCATGTTTACCGACGGATCGGTGGACTGCGAGGGCCCTGCCACTCCCGGTCCGGGGCTGGCCGAGTGGGCCGCCAGTGTGCTGGACGCCTCCATCATCGACGTGCCTGACTTTCCGCAGCAGCTGTGGGACCAGCTGCGGTCGATGGCGGGCACCACCTTTCCCACCCGCCAACTGCAGAGCCAGTACCTCGAGTGGTTCTTCCGCCGCGCCGCGAGGTCCCTGGGCCGCAGCGTGACGGTCCACCGCACCACCGCCACGGGCATCACCGCACTCGTCGGCGGCGGCCACGGGGTGGAACTGGCCAACGGCCGGACGCTGCGCGCGGACATCGTGGTGACGGCACTGGGCCACACCGACTCCCGCCCGGACGCCGTATCCGCCAGCTTCGCGGACTTCGCCGCCCGGCACGGCGGCTACCACGCTTCACCCAGCTACACCACCGACGTCGACTACTCCCCCCTTGCCCCCGGGCAGGACGTGATCGTCTCCGGCATGGGCCTGGCGTTCGTGGACCTTCTGGTCCTGCTCATGGAGGGACGCGGCGGCAGGTTCGAGGAGGTGTCCGACGGCGGGCTGCGCTACCTTCCGTCCGGGCGGGAACCACGGCTGTGGGCCGGGTCGCGCCGGGGGGTGCCGTACCACTCCAAGATCTCCGCAACCCTGCAGGGCCAGGCACCCGGGCCACTGCAGTTCTTCACGGCCGCTGCCGTTGAATCCCTGCTGCAGCAGCACGGCGAACTGGACTTCCACCAGCACCTCTGGCCGCTCATCGCCAAGGAGGCCGGACACTATTACTACCGCGAGCTGTTGACGGGGAGCCCGGAGCGGGGCGCCATGGACTGGGAACCGTTTGCCGCGCGCTACGAGGGGCTGGACTGGTACAGCCGCGAGCGCGCCGAGTTGGTTGCCGCCGCGGTCCCGGACCCCGCACTGCACCTGAACCTGGAACGGCTGGACCGGCCCTTCGACGGCCGCGCCTTCGCGGACCACCGGGAGGTGCAGGACGCCATTGCCGGGTACATCGAGGACGACCTCGCGCTGCGCGACAGTCCGGACCACCCGGAGACGCTGGCCCTGTTCCTGGCCCTGCTGCACGTGTACATGGAGGTGGGCCGCGTGGTTCCACCGGAGCGGCTGAACGCACGTTCCCAGCGGGTGGTGCACGGCTGGTGGCACGGCTTCTTCAGTTTCGTGGACTCCGGGCCGCCGCCGCACCGGCTCCGCCAGATGCTGGCACTGCACCGGGCGGGACTGCTGCAGTTCCTCGGCCCCGGCCTGGAAGTCACCGCCGACGAAACCACCGGGCTTTTTGTTGCTTCGTCCGATCAGTCCGGGGTGGCTGTCACGGCCAAGGCCCTGATCGAGGCGCGGCTGCCGTCCACGTCGGTGGCGCGGTCGCTGAACCCCGTGCTCGCCTCGCTGCACGCGAGCGGCCTGGGCAGCGAACAGCAACTGCTGACCGCCGACGGCATCCACTCCACGGGCAAGCTCCTGGTTTCCCATCAACACCATCTGGTGGGAGCCGACGGCAAACCCCAGCCCGCCCTCTTCGGCATCGGCCCCGGAACGTCCGGCTGGGGCGCGGGGGCCTTCGCCCGGCCCAAGACCAACGCCGCGCCGTTCCGGGAAAATGATGCCCTGGCCCGGACCATCCTGGCCGTGGCAGGCAGCCTCGCCGCTGATCCGTCAGCCACAATATCTCCAGAACCAGCCGCTGTCGGAAAGAACTGAACAGTGACAAGGAAAGACCAGTGACAGCAGAACCTGAACTCCGTCCCCTGACACCAAGGCCACTGGACCACGCCGCGCTGGAAGTCCTCATCCTGCCCATGCACGATCCGCGCGTCCGGCCGCTCCTGGACGAACTCGCCGTCGAATATGACACGCGGTACGGGGACCTGTTCGGGCGTACGGCTGCCGCGGAGGAGCTGAACCGCTACCCGGCGGCCGAATTCGAAGGCCCCTCCGGCGCCCTGCTGATCATCCAGGGGGACGGCGTGTCGATCGCCGGCGGCGCGTTCCGCCGGTACGACGGCGCCACGGCGGAACTCAAACGGATCTGGACGCACTCTGCCTACCGCCGTCGTGGTTTGGGCCGGGTGGTACTGGCCGAGCTCGAGTCCCTGGCCGCCGCCCGCGGCTACACCAGGCTGTACCTCACCACGGGCCCGCGGCAGCCGGAGGCCAAGCACCTCTACCTGAACACCGGCTACCAGGCGCAGTTCAGCCTCGACGCCGATCCGGAAACCATCGGGCCGCTGGTATTCACCAAGGACCTACCAAGGAATTGACCCCCCGTCTCACCGCAGTCAGGCCGGCCGCCGCTAAGCTAGCGCCATGGCCACGAAAACCACAGCAGAGAAGCTTGCCACCATCCAGAAGGGCTACACGCTGGAAGGCGCCACCATCGAGCTGGGAGCCGCGATCATCGACGGCGAGCTCCACAAGGACGCGCCGGTGCGGTTGCCGCTGGCCATGATGAACCGGCACGGGCTGGTGGCCGGCGCTACCGGCACAGGCAAGACCGTCACGCTGCACATGATGGCCGAACAGCTGTCCACCGCCGGCGTCCCCGTCTTCCTGGCCGACATCAAAGGAGACCTCTCGGGCCTTGCGACCGCCGGCGTCGGGAGTGACAAACTCACCGCCCGGACCCAGGGCATCGGCCAGTCCTGGCAAGGCAAGGCGTTTCCGGTGGAGTTCCTCGCGTTGGGCGGCGACGGCAACGGCGTGCCGGTCCGAGCCACGGTGACGTCGTTCGGGCCCGTCCTGCTCTCGCGCATCATGGAACTGAACGACACCCAGGAATCAAGCCTGCAGCTGGTCTTCTACTTCGCGGACAAGAGCGGGCTGAAGCTGATCGACCTCAAAGACCTCCGAGCCGTCATCCAGTTCCTCACCTCGGACGAGGGCAAGGACAAGCTCGAGGAACTCGGCGGACTGTCCAAGGCCACCGCGGGCGTGATCCTGCGGGAGCTCGTGAACCTTGAGGCACAGGGGCTGGAGAAGTTCTTCGGCGAGCCCGAGTTCGATACCGCAGAACTGCTGCGCACGGCCCCGGACGGGCGCGGCGTAATCACCTGCCTGGAGCTGCCCACCCTGCAGACCAAGCCCATGCTTTTTTCCACCTTCCTGATGTGGCTGCTGGCAGACCTGTTCGAAGACCTCCCCGAGGCCGGCGACCTGGACAAGCCCAAGCTGGTGTTCTTCCTGGACGAAGCACACCTGCTGTTCAACGGCGCCACCAAGGCCTTTTTGGACGCCATCACCACCACCGTCCGGCTGATCCGGTCCAAGGGCGTGGGCATCTTCTTCGTGACCCAGACTCCCAAGGATGTCCCTGCTGACGTGCTGGGGCAGCTGGCCAACCGGGTACAGCACGCACTCCGCGCGTTCACACCAGAGGACGCCAAGGCCCTCAAGGCCACGGTGTCCACGTTCCCGGTGAGCGACTACGACCTCGAGGAGACGCTGACCTCTGCGGGCATTGGCGAGGCCATCATTACCGTCATGAATGAGAAGGGCGCCCCGACGCCTGTGGCCCTCACCCGGCTCCGGGCACCCGAATCCCTCATGGGCCCCAGCGAGGAGGCCCTGGTCCGCAGCACCGTGGCCGGCTCCGCGCTGCTGGCCAAATACGGGACCGCGGTGGACAACCCGTCCGCCTACGAGAAGCTCACGGGCAAGGCGGCCGCACCGACCGGGCCGGCGGCGCCCGAACCTGTCACTGCTTCTCCGGGAACCCCTGCCGCCTACGACGTGGACGCCGAAGCCCGGCGGATCGAGGAGGAGATCCTGGGCAGGCCCAGCAGCAGGCGGCCGCAGGTCCCGGCCCCCGCGGACCAGACCCCCGGGCCCCGTCAGCCGGAACCGCAACCGCAAGCGGGCGGCATGATGGACGATCTCGGCGGGGTACTCGGTGGCGCCCTGGGCGGCGGCCTGAAGAGCATGGCACGCTCCATGGGCACACAGCTGGGACGCGAACTGCTCCGCGGAGTGTTCGGCACTTCATCCCGGCGCCGCCGCCGCTGACCCTGCCACGGGTGTCCCGGGAGGCCGCCCAAGGCCCCCGTTGATGCTGTCCCGGCGCCCCGCCGTCGGGCCTTAACTGGACGTTGCCCGCCGGATTAGGGGGGACACCAACTTTAGTGTGCGTCCGCACTGCCGTTACTGTAAGAAACGTGCAGATGAGTCAAGCGTTGGTGAGGATAGCGGCCGGATGGCTGCTGGGCCTCATGCTTGCCGTCGCCGGAGTCATCGTGGCCATCAACATTGTGAACAATACCGTGGCGAGCCCGCAGCAGCCGGTCAGGGAGTACCTGGATGCGCTGAAGAGCGGCGACGGCGGGCGTGCGCTGGGGATCCTGCGGGCCGCGGTCCCGCCCAGTAACGCGGCCATGCTGGACGGCCCCGGATTGCAGACGGCGGCGTCCCGCGTAACCAACCTGGCCATTGGCGACCCCCAGGAACGCCCAGGGGACCAGGTCATGGTGCCCCTTGAGTACACCATCGACGGCAGCCGCCTGCGCACGGATTTCGTGCTGCAGAAGACCGGAACCGAGTGGCTGTTCTTTAACACCTGGGCTTTCGTCCCGTCGAGGCTGCCCACCGTCGATATCACCGTGGTCAACGGCAACGAAGCCGATGTCAACGGCGTTCCGGTGAACATGCCCAATGGCCGCAACTCCTTCGCCGTGTTCTACCCGGGCGAGTACGAAGCCTCCCTTGATGGGCAATACTTCTCGGCTCCCGCCACCCGAGCCACCGTCACGTCCAAGGACACCCCTGCGGCCCCGCTTAACCTGCTGACCCGGGCCACCGACAAACTGAAGAACGACGTGGCTGCCAAGGTCAGGGAATTCCTGGACGGCTGCGCGGCGGAGGCAGTCAAGGAGCAGAAACTCCAGCCGGACTGCCCCTTCTACTACACCAGCAACAACAGGGTCCAGGACGGCAGCATCCGGTGGACCGTGACCGAGTACCCGGGTGTCTCCGTGGAGCCCTTCGGCGGGCGCTGGGTGGTGGCACCGCTGGACGGCAAGGCCAAGGTGGAGGCGCTCCAGCAGAACTCCTTCACAGGGGCCTGGTATCCCCTGGACGCGGAGGTGGACTTCAGCTTCACTACCCGCCTCGACGTCGCCGGTGACACCGTGAAGGTCACCCCGATGCTGAGCTTCTAGGTTTCGCCGGACCTCCCTGTCCCGGACTGGCCCAGTTTTGAAGCCAGGCCTGCCGTGTTCTCCACTGCCCTAAACCCAATCGCGCCGAAAACTGGGCTGGTTCGGGTGCGGCCACCGCAGTGACCCCCGTGCCAGGACCTCCCGGACCTGCGCCAGGACGGATTCTGAGGCGTAGACCACGTCATCGTAAAAGAACCTGAGTACGGGCAGGCCCTGACGTATTGCCGCGTTGTCCCTGCGGCGGTCCTTTTTGAATTGCCGTGACTCCAGGTGGAAGGCCAGTCCGTCGATCTCCACGATGAGGAAGCCTTCCAGGAGGAAGTCCACGCGGCCGACGCCACTGATCCACACTTGTGTTTCCGTGTGGATACCAGCATCCCGGAACAGGGTTTCCAGGAGGGAGTCTGCGCCTCGTTCGACCTTGGACACAACATTGCGTGCCTTGCCTGACCGGTTGCCCTTCAGGTGCTGCAACAATGAGGACGGCTCAATGTCCCCTCTGTTGTAGGCACATTCCACCATCACCAACGATTCGAGTTCGGGTAGGCACAGCAGCGCGTGAAGCAGGACATCGGGAAGTGCTGCAAGGGTCCGGTGAGGGGGCCGCTGCGTCAGGGGAAGCCGGTGGCTGATACAGCGGACGGTACCTCTTCCGTTGTTTTGCCAGTAGTGAGGCCGGGCGGCCGGTTGAAGCTGCCATAGTACGTAATGCGGGGCGGCCGATGCGCATGTCAGGAGGCTACGGGCCCGTCCTGCGCCCACCAGTTCCATGTCAGCATCCGGAACGGCCAGCAGTCCGCGCTCCAGCCGCACCACCGAGCCAGTCCGGATTGCACGGTTGATGTCTGTCTCCGTTGCCCCGGCGGCGGCCACGTCACGCCGCAGCAGCACCCCTCCAGACGACTTGAGGATTTCTGCAGGTTCCATCACGCCACAATGTCTGCTCCGCGTGGCCGGCGGCAGGCATCCGCGGCGCCATGTGGACAAACAAGCTCCCCGAACTGGCCCAGTTTTCGGGCTGCTGAAACGGACCTGGCCCCGGTCTTCAGGCTTCAACAGTCTGAAAACCGGGCCAGTTCGGCAAGACCTGCGGCGGGTCAGTCCATGCCGCGCAGGTCCAGGACGAGCTCGGTGTCGCCGTCGGCCTGCAGGACCACGGGGATGCCCCAGTCCTGCTGGTAGAGGTGGCAGGCCGCGTGGTCGGGGATCTCGCCGTCCTCGGTTTCGGGGCCGTCGCAGGCCGCGGCCCGGGCGGTAATGTGCAGCACGCCCTCGGGAACGTCCGGGGACAGCTCCACGGTCCGGAGCAGCCCCACGGAGGTGCCGCCGCCGGCCACGATCAGCTCCGGCGGGGTGGAGGAGATCTTCAGCTGCGTGGGGTCACCCCAGCGGTCATCGAGCTTCTGCCCGGTGGGAGCCTCGAAGCGGACGGTCAGGTCCAGGGGACCGGGTGCCACAGGGCTCTTGGGGCGGTGGGTCTGGGAGGCACCCTCATCCACCTGCTGCGCTTCCTTGGGGATGGGGACGTAGACCAGCTGGTGCTTGTTGGCCTCAACCACCACCAGCAGAGGCTCCGATCCGGCAGACTGCGTGTGGTCCACAATCACGTCGGAGGGCTCAGCGAGGCCGCGGGCCAGGGTGGACACGGTGCCGGTTGAGGGGTCGTAGCGGCGTACGGCACCGTTGTAGGTATCCGCGATGGCCACGGAGCCGTCAGGCAGTACGGTCACCCCCAGCGGGTGCTGCAGGCGGGCCTCGGCAGCGGCGCCGTCGCGGAAGCCAAAATCGAACAGGCCCTTGCCCACCGCTGACTCCACTGTGATGGTGCCGTCACCGCCGATGACCAGCTTCCGGAGGGCTGACGTCTCGGAATCGGCAACCCAGACGTTGCCGTCGGCGTCTTCGGCCAGGCCGGAGGACTGGGCGAACCAGGCCTCGTGGGCAGGACCGTCGAGGAGTCCCTCCAGGCCATTACCGGCAATGATCGCCACGGCGCCGGCGACAGGATCGAAGCTGAAAATCTGGTGCGTGCCGGCCATGGCCACCACCACGGCATTCAGCTTCCGCGACCACACCACATCCCACGGCGAACTCAGCGCAACGTCCAGCGCATCGTTGCCCAGCGAGCCGCTGAAGCCGGCGCCCTCCTCGTCCACGCGGGCAGGGCCGGTTTCCAGCAGCCGCTGGATGCCGTTGCCGGCCAGGGTAGAGGCCTTTCCGTCCGTGAGCGAGAGTCCACGGAGGCGGTGGTTGACCGAGTCAGCAATTACGACGTCGTAGCCCGCCTTGGCTGCCACATCTTCCGGCAGCAGGACCAGGCCTTGGGGGTCGTTGAACTGGGCACTGGCGGTGTCCCCCGCGGCGGGACCATCGGCGTAGCCCTTGATGCCCGAACCGAAGGTGCCCAGGACGGTGTGGAAGTCCGTCCCGAGCTCCACCAGGCGGTGGTGTCCCGTGTCGGTGACCAGCCAGGAACCCTTGTCCGCAGCGTCCGCCGCCGCGGCACCTGCCGCCGTGCCGCCGTCGTCCGTTCCCTTCAGGGCCGTGGAACCGCGCCCCGGCGGCAGGAACAGAGCCTTGCCGGGGAAGCGAAGGGTGCCGGATGTCGCTTCGGGCGCCACGTAGGGGCCGGAGCCGCGGTGGAGGGTGCCCTTGGCCTCGTGTTCGGCGATGAGCTCGGGGATGAGCACGGCGAGTCCGTCCGCGTGGCCTTCTCCGGAGAGATGCGCCACGATGTAGCCCTCGGGGTCGATGACCACCAGGGTTGGCCAGGCGCGGGCGGTGTAGGCCTTCCAGGTGTCCAGCTCGGGATCATCCAGCACAGGGTGGTGGATCTCGTACCGCTCCACGGCGGCGGCCAGCGCCACCGGGTCGGCTTCGTGCTCGAACTTGGGCGAGTGGACGCCCACGGTGACCAGCACGTCCGAGTACTGCTGCTCCAGCGGGCGCAGCTCATCCAGGACGTGCAGGCAGTTGATGCAGCAGAAGGTCCAGAAATCGAGCAGCACGATCTTGCCGCGAAGGGCCTCGAGATCCAGGGTCTTGCCGCCGGTGTTCAGCCAGTTGCGGCCCACCAGTTCCGAGGCCCGGACCCGGGCATGCGTGCGTACGGTTTCGCTCATCAGCGTCCTTCCAGCTTGTTGCGGTCAGCCAGCTTGGCATCGCGTTCGGCCAATTTGGCAAACATATCGTTGTAAGCGGTCAGATCGGCGTCGTTATTCCTGTCCGCCGCGCGGTCCACGCGTCTGGTCTCCCGCTGGTCCGACCTGGACCACATGATGGCGACGCCGATCGCCACCAGCAGCGTGGGCACCTCGCCGATGCCCCAGGCCACCGCGCCGCCGGTCTGCTGGTCAACGAGGGCCGATGGTCCCCAGGCGCGGCCAAGGTTGCCAAAGTAATCCGCCGCCAGCAGCCCCGTGCCGCCCATGATGGACACGCCGAAGAAGGCGTGGAAGCCCATGGTGGCCAGCAGCAGGAGCAGCCGCATGGGGTACGGCGCGCGGCGCGGCAGCGGGTCGGTGCCGATCATGCTCAGCACGAAAATGTATCCGGTGAGCAGGAAGTGCAGGTTCATCAGTTCGTGGCCCACGTGCTCGCGCATGGCGAAGCCGAACAGGTCCGAGTAGTAGAACAGCACGATCGAGCCGGCGAAGTTGGCCGCGGCGAACAGTGGGTGCGTGACCACCTGCGAGAACTTCGAATGCACAAAGACCAGGAGCCATTCGCGCGTGCCGCGTGAACCGTCGCCTCGGGCCGGCAGCGCGCGCAGCGCCAGGGTGACTGGCGCGCCCAGCACCAGGAAGATCGGGGCAACCATGGTCAGGGCCATATGGTCCACCATGTGCGCGGAAAACAGGACACGGCCATAGACCGACGGCGGCCCGGACGTGATGTACGTCAGGACCACCAGGCCGATGACCCAGTTCAGGGAGCGGAACCACGGCCAGGAGTCGCCGCGGCGGCGGACCTTGGCCACGCCCAGGAGATAGGTCACCAGGCCGAAGAGGGCGACGCCGATCCAGAGCCAGTCCGGGCGCCATTCCGTGAGCCAGCGTTCGGCCGTGAGCTCCGGTGGCAGCTCATAGCCGCTGAGGATGAAGGCGGGCGAGGCGTTGGGCGTCAGCTCCGTTGGCTGCGGCGGGGCTGAGCGGCCCAACGCAACGGCGATGCCCGAGGTGGCACCCATGACCAGCAGCTCGGCCAGGACCAGCTGCCACAGCACCCGCCGCGAGGACATGGTGGAGCCCTTGCGGCCCAGCTGCGGGATGACCCATTGCCGGTGCATGAAGCCGATGCCGCCCAGCACCACTGCGGCCGCGGTCTTGGCCAGGATCAGCTGGCCGTAGGCGGAGCCAAAGAGATCGGACCAGTTGGTGACGCGGATGCTGGCATTGATGATGCCCGAGGCGAAGACCAGCACGAAGGCGAAGCCTGCCAAGGTGGAGAACCGCCGGAGCGTGGGCTCGGTGATATCAGTGACTGCCCCGGCCTTGGGTCCGGTCAGCATCCCGGACAGCAGGGCCAGGATGATGATGCCGCCCACCCAGGTGCTCACACCCACCAGGTGCAGGCCGAGCGAGTTGATGGCGCCCTCGTGGTCCGACGAGCTTGAGGAGTGCCCAATCAGGGCCGTGGGGACCAGGCCGATGAGGGCCAGGATGAGGGTGAGGAACAGGCCGCCGAGGGACCGGACGCCGAACAGCGCCGTGGTGACCACTGCGGCAATGATGATGACGGCAAGCCAGGCGCGGCCCGTTTCGATGTCCGTCATGAAGTACACCAGGGCCTGGGTAAAGGCGGGATCGCCCGACAGCCCCTGCCCGGCTACGTCGGCGTACGTGAGCACCAGGACCGCGATGGCGGACAAGGTCCAAACCGCGCCCGCCACCGCCGCCACGGCAAGCACGCGGGTAAAGGCCGGATGTTCGGGTGCCCCGCTGTCTCGTGGTGTGTCCCGGTCCCGGACGCGCCCGTTGAGGTTCTTGGCGTTGAGGCTTTTTGGAAGGATGCCGACGGCGAAGATCAGGCCCCCGACGACGGTCGCCAGGGACACGTTGTGGACTGCCTTGCTGATGGGCAGGCCCCAACGGACCAGGGCGCCGGGGTCGGCGACGCTGCGCACCGCTGCGGCGCCGGAGAAGACCAGTGCCGCCGCAAGGCCGAGGAAGAGTGCTGCGAGGCCTGCGAGCTGCCAGGGCACCGGGATCCCTCCGCTTCCGGCGTCCCGCGCCGCAGCTCCCTTGCCAGGATCGGACTGGGGCGGGATCGAACGTGGTTTTGCGGCAGAAGACACCATTCCATTGTCCGCTACGCCCGCCCGGGCGGCGAATCCGGGTTAAATGCCAAGGAGCGGCAACCCTGGGGTTGCCGCTCCTTTTCCAGCCCGCTGTATGCCGGAGGGAGAAGCTCTACTTCTTGGAAACCGCTGCCTTCAGCTTGGAGCCGGCGGTCAGCTTCACGCTGTGGCCTGCCGCGATCTGGATGGTTTCGCCGGTCTGCGGGTTGCGTCCGGTGCGGGCTGCACGGTCGGTGCGCTCGACGGCGAGCCAGCCCGGGATGGTGATCTTCTCGCCCGCGGCGACAGAAGTCTCGAAAACCTCGAACAGTGCGTCGAGGACGGAGTTGACGGCAGCCTGGCTGGTGCCGGCCTTGCCTGCTACCTCTGAAACAAGTTCACTACGGTTCTTAGCCATTTATGTCCTCCTGGACTGTTCTGATTCTGGAGCCTGCACGCGGCATGCGCGCAGGCCACTGTTCGAAAACTTACCAGCTTGGACCGTTCCGGACCGCAAATTCCGCGTGTTTCCGGCACTTTTTGAGGTTAATCACCGATTCTTGGGGCATATTTCGCCCACGGAGAACGCCCCATCACGTCCTGCAGCTTCTCCCTGCACGCTCCATCACGTCGCGCAGGGTTTTTCAGGACGCTTCATCAGTTCCGGTTAGAGTTGGGCAGTTGTGCCGCGGTGGTGACGGGACGCCCGCTCACGTTTGGCATGGTTTCCGGGGATGCCGGTTCGTGGTTGGCGTGTTTTCGGGGGCGGGCTGTGTGGGTGTGGTGGGTTTAAATGTGGGAGGCCCCAACCATGTTCTGGTTGGGGCCTCGACCTAATGATTGTCCGGCGGTGTCCTACTCTCCCACACCCTCCCGGGTGCAGTACCATCGGCGCTGTGGGTCTTAGCTTCCGGG
>NZ_BMFW01000029.1 GCF_014639275.1 Arthrobacter liuii
GGTCAAGGCCGGGACGAGCATCACGTTCACCGCCCCGGCAAAACCCGGAACGTACACCTACCACTGCACCTACCACTCCAACATGCACGGAACTCTGACCGTCAAATGAGCCCCGACCAAGGCCACGGCCGCGACGCCGGTGACACAGGGAACACCAAACCGCTGAACAGGCCGCTGCGGAGCAGTGCCGCATGCCTGGTCCTGCGGGTCCTGGCCGCGGCCGCCCTCGCCGTGGACGCCGCCATACACTTCCGCCTTGCCCCCGGCTACCAGTCAGCCGCCCCGGAAGGCTTCGGCGAAGGCAATCTCTTCCTCGCCGAAGCCCTCACCGCTGCGGTGGCCGGGCTCTACGTCCTGATTCGCGGCAGCCGCCCGGCCTGGGTCCTGGCACTGCTCACCGCCGGGGGCGGGTTCGCGGTCCTGGTCCTCTACCGCTACATCGACATCCCCGCGTTCGGGCCCTTCCCCGCCATGTACGAACCTGTCTGGTTCTTCGACAAAACCCTCACCGCCACCGCCCAGGCCATCGCGACCCTCCTCGCGGCCACGGCGTTGCTTCTCCAGCCTGGGACCGGGAACGCCGCCTCCTGACCCATACCGGGGCACCTGCGCTGGCCGACAGAGCTGGGGGCCCGATGTTGACCTGTTGTCAGAAATCGGGGCGGCTCAATCGGCGCTTCACGGCGACGGGCAGGCCCAAGAACGCGATGATGAGCAAGAGCGCACGGCGCCGGCCGCAATCATCCCTGTTGGAAGGGCTGTGCCGGTACTGGGGCTGTTACCGGCCTGGGCAACTGGCAGGGAAGCTGTGGGACTGCCGGTGCCGGCGGTGAAGGTAAAGGTGCCTTCGATGGCGTGGCCATCGGCGGAAGCAATCCGCCACGTCACCGTGTAGTTGCCCTCCGGCGCATCAGCCTTGACTGCCTGTCTAACGTGGTTGTCGACGATCATGACGGGCCCATCGGCCCGGTCCACTCCCGTGGCGTCTACAACCCGGACCAGGGATCCGATGGCAAGGGGTGTGTGATCGAACGTGAGCCCTATGTCTGCGGGAACAGTTCCGACCACGGAGCCGTTGGCCGGGTCGGTGCTTTCGATAGAGTTATGGGCTTGTGCTGCGATGGCTGGAAGCATTAGGAACGCTGCGATGGCGCCAGCAGGAAACTCACCGCCGGGGGTGACTGCGCGGGGGGCCTTGAAGTTGGAGGAAAGTGCGAGTCATGACGACGGGAGAGGCGCACCGCTTCGGATGCCCTGGGTTCGTGCTGACGTTCGGCGTGAATTGGTCGCCCATACCGAATCCGGGAATTGCCCTGCCCTCCCCGCGGTGAGGTTCAGCCTTCACAGTCGGTGCAGTACGAGTGGCCGTCCTTCTACAGGGCAATCAGGGTTGAGGCCGCGGGTGCAAGGGCGGCATCGACGAGGATTTCTGCCGCGGCACGGGCCTGGCGGGCTGATTCCGCGCTCCCTGCTATCGCAGCGGTCGTCACTGCGCCCTCGGCGAGGATCGCCAGTTGCGGGGCAAGCGTCTCCGGTGCCCCACTAGCGGTCGCGACGCGAGCCAGGTACTCCTGGAACTCCTTCTTTTGGGCACGGACGATTGCAGGAATGCGCCCGGAAATCCCTCCGAGCTCACCAAAAGAGTTGATGAAGGCGCACCCGCGAAACCCCTCGGAGGTGAACCATCCGGCCAGGAAATCAAAGACGGCCAGCAAACGCTCCCTCGGCACCTGCGTTGACTCCACCTGCGCCCTGAGATTTGCCTCCCAGGTACCGCGCCAGCTGAGGAGCACCTCTTCAACGATGTCTTCTTTGGACGGGAAGAGCCGGTACAGACGCTTAAGCGAGACCCCGGTGACCGCGCGCAGCTCATCCATTCCCACGGCAGTGAATCCCCGGGCATAAAACAACGGACTCACGGTTTCGATAATCGTCGCCCGCATCACCGCGTCCTCGGCAAGGACACGGTCGGCGGCCCAGTGGTCTTCTTCAGTCACAGCCTTCACTTCTTCCGATTCGCTTGCGTGATCGACGCCTGTTCCTTATCCTAAGCGAAGGACCCGGGAACGAGCGTTCTCCTCGGTTTGGATCTGACGGTTGGTTCTATCCGTGGCCCGTTCGGGGCCGGCACTTGAAGGTGAAGGCACCATGGACACGCAGGCCCGCGACGCCCCAGCCCCTGAAGACCCGACATATCTCACCGGGTTACTGCAGGAAACCGGTGAGGGATGCCATGAGGCTTTCACGGAGTTCTACCGGCGCACCTCGCGGCGGGTGTTCGGGGTGGTGCGCCGTGTGGTGGTCGATCCCGGCCTCAGCGAGGAGGTGACCCAGGAAGTCTTTATTGTGGTTTGGCAGGACGCATCAAAATACGACTGCGTGTTGGGAAGCCCGACCGCCTGGCTGTTTACCATCGCCCACCGCAAGGCTGTGGACAAGGTCCGCTCGCACCAAAGCAGCATCAACCGTGACGCTCGATGGGCCGCCGCCTCCTGGACCCGCCCCGACGACGAGGTCGCCACGTCCTTCACAGACAGGATGGAAGCCCTGCAACTGATGGACTCACTGGCAGCATTATCACCGCTGCAACGCGAAGCGATTGTGCTCGCATACTTCGGCTCCCTCACCTACCGTGAAGTTGCTGAGAGTCTCTCCGAACCGCTGCCCACCATCAAGTCAAGGATCCGCGATGGTCTGAAACACCTCCGCGGTCAACTCGAACCCGCCTGAGGGTGCCGGCCGCCGCGGCCCGAAGACCGCCGTCGATCATCAGTTGAGCATTGCTGCGGAGAACACAGACCGCCGCGCTGTCCCCGGGCACCCGGTCGGCTCTTAGCGGGAGTTTACGCGGCAGTGTTTGCTGGAGAACAGACTTTCCCGTACGGTCTGGAGAACGAGCGTTTTCTGATATTCGTTGGAAGGACTACCTGATGTCGTTCATTACTGTCGGAACCGAAAACTCAGTCCCCGTGGAGCTCTACTTCGAAGACCACGGGCAGGGCCAGCCGGTTGTGCTGATCCACGGGTACCCGCTTGACGGGTCCTCGTGGGAGAAGCAGAGCGCAGCTCTGCTAGACGCCGGCTACCGGGTCATCACCTACGACCGGCGCGGTTTTGGCAAGTCCTCCAAGCCCTGCACGGGCCACGACTACGACACCTACGCCGCTGACCTGAACGCCGTGCTCGAAGCCCTCGATCTCCATGATGCAGTCCTGGGCGGGTTTTCGATGGGAACCGGTGAAGTGGGCCGATACCTCAGCACATACGGTCCTGACCGGGTGTCGAAGGCAGTCTTTCTCGGTTCGCTTCAGCCGTTTCTGCTGAAGACCGATGACAACCCTGCGGGGGTTCCGCAGGAGGTGTTCGACGGGCTGCTTGAGGCCGTAAAAGCGGACCGTTACGCCTTCTTCACCAACTTTTTCGACAACTTCTTTAACACCAGGGACTACCTTGGGGCCCGGCTCAGTGAGGAAGCACTCACCGCCAACAAAAATCTTGCCTATGCGGCATCGTCGTACTCATCGGTGTGGGCCCAGCCGACGTGGCTCACGGACTTCCGCGCGGACATCGCCAAAATCACTGTGCCGTCGCTTATTGTGCACGGCACCGCCGATAACATCCTGCCGATCGACTCGACCGGACGCGAGTTCCACAAAGCCCTGCCTGCAGCCGAATATGTGGAGATCGAGGGCGCCCCGCACGGGATGCTGTGGACCCACGCCACCGAGGTTAACGACATCCTCCTAAGCTTCCTTGCCAAGTAGCGGACAGAAAACGGAGAAGAACAATGACCGAAACGAACACGTCAGGCCGCGCGCAGCAGTTGAAAGCTCTGCACGAGGCCCCGGAGATCCTGCGGGTTGTCAACGTCTGGGATGCCGTCAGCGCGGCAACGGTCGCGGCACTGCCCCGGACGAAAGCGATTGCCACCGCAGGCCACTCCATCGCCGCCGTCCATGGCTACGCTGACGGCACAATGCCACTGGAAACAGCGCTGGCCGCGGCCAAGACAATCGTGGACGCCGTTGACCTCCCCGTCACGGCCGATCTTGACGATGGTTACGACAACCCGGCTGAGACGATCCGCAGGGCTATCGCACTGGGCGTTGTTGGTGCCAATGTTGAAGACCGGCTCCGGCCGTTCGATGAAGCAGTCGCCCGCGTGCACGCCATCATGGCTGCCGCCAACGACGAAGGCATCGCGTTTCAGTTGAACGCCCGCACGGACGCGATTGCACGTGGCGGTGACCGGCCCATCAAGGACAGCATCGATGACGCCGTCACCCGGGGCCGCGCGTTCCTTGACGCCGGTGCCGCACTGGTGTTCGTCCCGGGAGCACTCACACGGCAGGTCATCGAACCCCTGGTCGAAGGACTGGGAAGCGGAAAGCTCTCAGTCATCGGCGCACCGGGCGCCCTCCCCGCAGCCGAACTGCAGGAACTAGGAGTAGCCCGGGTCTCCTACGGCCCCTTCACCCAGCGCGTCGCCCTGCGTGCACTCAGGGACCTCGCCACCGACCTGTACGGGACCGGCGTTGTCCCCGCCGACACCCCGCCCCTGAATTAGGTACGTACCAAGCCCGGAGATTTGCCGCTGCGAATAGCAGAAACAGCCTTCCCAATGTATTCAGGAGAATAAGGGCTTGCAGTGTCCGGATCACCGAAGCTGGTCCCTGTACTCCGGGCTGGGCTGTTCCTTCTTACGGGCTGCACCGCAGGCGGTGCCCGACCCGCCCCGGCAGCGGCGGGTCCCCTGTCGACGGCGGATCTTGCCCATGCCCTGGTAGTGACGAAAATCGATCGGCTCGGGCGGCCGTTGGAAAACCTCATCGAGGTCTCCAGGACTCTCCAAGAGCGGGAAGTGGATCTGGTGGTACTGGATCAAAGCGTAAATACGTCCACCGCGATGGGGCAGATGTTCTTCCAGATCCTTGGCTCAATCGCCGAGTTCGAGAGTCCCGGGCAGATATCGTGCAGGTTGAAAATTACGGATTGTGCAGAGGAGTCTTGAGGGGGATGCGGTTTGGTGCAGGCGACTTCGGAAAGGTCGATGTCCCTACTCGTCTGCACAACACCGAAAACACGGGCCCAGCTGTGCAGACGGGTACTGAAAACGACACCCCTGCCCGCGTCAAGGGTTCGGTAAGCGTTTTCCAAATCTGCCCGAAACACCGTGCGGTCGTTTCCCGGCGTCCCGCCGCGGGAAGGCGGGACGCGTACATGGGGAGCCCTGTTCGGGCCGCAGCCATTGTCAGCTGCTTCTGGCAGGATGGACCGGTGACGATTACTGCAGCGGCTGATGGTTCGGCCTTGGGAAACCCGGGTCCGGCCGGTTGGGCCTGGTATGTGAATGACGATTGCTGGCGCGCCGGCGGCTGGCCGCACGGTACTAACAACCAAGGTGAGCTGATGGCCGTGCTTGACCTCCTGCGCGCCACTGCGCACCTGCCCGGCGAAGACCTGCGCATCCTTTGCGACAGCCAGTACGTGATCAATTCAATCACCAAGTGGATGCCGGGCTGGAAGCGCAAAGGCTGGCGCAAGGCCGACGGAAAGCCCGTCATGAACGTGGAACTGCTGAAGGAACTCGACCGCGAACTGGCGGGCCGCACCTACATATTCGAATGGGTCAAGGGCCACGCCGGCCACGACCTGAACGAGGCTGCCGACGAACGGGCCAGGGCGGCGGCCACCGCCTACCAGCAGGGCGTGGCAGCAAGGTCAGGGCCCGGATTCCCCGGCGGACACCACCCAGGTGTTCACCATGAGGGCACGGCCGGGCATTCCCTGGACGCGCAGTCGCAGACAGGTGTGGGCCTCCCGCCTGCCACGCTGGACATCCCAGCGGCTGCCCCCGCGGGTCCGGCGGCAGCACCCGGCAGAAACACGCCTGCAGGCGCCGGCAGGCGGCCCAGGGCCACTCCTGAGCCGGTTTCCGCCTTCGATGAACTGGACCTTTTCAGCCAACTGGACAACGAAGCCCTTGAAGTGGCGGAGGCAACGCAGCAGGCCGGTTCCATCCCGCCCGAGGCATTGGTGGAAGAGCTCGAACGTGAGCTGCTGGGGCCGCTGGTGCGGGGGGATATCGGCCGGACCGCCGTCCTCCTGCACCCGGACTTCATGGAGATCGGCAGCTCGGGAAGGGTGTGGACGCGGGATGCCATGATGATGGCCCTCGAGGAGGACCCCGGTGAGCGGACCGAGATCGAAATTCTTGGTGCTGACCGCATCGGTGCCGGCGCGGTACTGCTCACATATCGAAGCTTCGCGCGCTCCGGCTCCACGCTGCGCAGCTCCCTTTGGGTCCTCGATGGCGGCCGGTGGCGGCTGCGGTTCCACCAGGGAACTCCGGAGGCATAGGCCGGTTTCAGGGGGACGGTTGGGTCAGCTGAACCGCTGGGTGTTTCCCTGCTCCGCCTGGGCATAGGTCGCCGCCGCAGAGGCCAGGGCAGTGTTGATGGAGGCGAGTGACGCCTCCACCCTGCCCTGGGTGATGGTCCATTCGGTAATGAGAGCCTGGAAGTTGGTGGCTGCGGAACCGCGCCATGAACCCTGCAGCTCGTCCAGTCCGCGCTTCATCGTTTGCACGTCCGCGCTGATCCGGTCCACGGTGGCCTGCACGTTGGCGGACTTGAGCTGCAGCAATTCGGTGTCGACGGAAATAATGCTCATGGCTGTGCCCTTTCGATACGGCGGGCGGAACGCCCCCGCGCCCGGCCGTTCCGGGCTGCTGGGACGAGCCTACGGAGCAGCGGCCGGCGGGAGCCATGGCCGGCGGCTATATGTGGATAACCGATCCGTCGCTGCCCTTGGCTTCCGCGGTACTGGCCTCCGCTGCTTCCTGTCCGTCCACGCCGTCATCGCGTGGCGCGTCTTCACGGCGTGGAAGGCTGACCACCAGCGTGGCGCCGCCGCCGTCGGTCTTCTCCACCCGCACCGAGCCGCCGTGGGAGCCAACGATTGCCGCCACGATGGCGAGCCCAAGGCCGCTTCCGCCCGTCTCCCGGGTGCGGGAGGTGTCAGCCCGGTAGAAGCGTTCAAAGACCTTGGCTGCGTCCTCTTCCGAAATGCCCGGCCCATGGTCCCGTACTTCGATGACCGACCGCTCCTCGCCGTCGGTCCCTCGGATCCCGACGGCGAGTTCAATGGGGCTGCCCTCCGGGGTGTAGCGCAAGGCATTGCCCACCAGGTTGCCCACCACCTGGCGCAGCTTGGCCTCGTCACCGAGGACCGGGGCCGGGGCCGCCGGTCCGCCGTCGAGCCCGGTTAGCGAGATCACCCTGGAACGGTCGCTGGCCTGGGTGTCCACCACGGCGTCGTGGGCAATCAGCTGAAGGTCCACCGGCTTCTGCTGGAGGGGCCGCTGCTCATCGAGGCGGGCCAGCATGAGCAGATCCTCAACCATGGAGCCCATGCGCTTGGCTTCGCTTTCGATCCGGCCCATTGCCGTGGCCACGTCTTCGTCCGTGGCAAGGGCACCGTGGCGGTACAGCTCGGAGAACCCGCGGATGGTCACCAGGGGAGTGCGCAACTCGTGGGATGCGTCGGCTGCGAAGCGGCGCATCCTTGCTTCCGAGGCGGTTCGGGCCGCGAACGCGGTCTCAATATGCGCCAGCATGGCATTCAGGGAGCGGCTTAGCCGGCCCAGTTCGGTGGCAGGGTTCCCCACCTCCACGCGGCGGGACAGGTCACCGGCGGCAATGGCGGCAGCCGTCTTCTCCACCCTTGCCAACGGCCGGAAGGACCGCGACACGGTCCAGCTGGCAATGAGTGAGGCCAGCAGCAGCGTCAGCAGGCCCACTCCGGTGACCACCAGGGTGGCATGCTTGAGGACGTCGTCCACGCTCGCCAGAGGCAGCCCGATGACCACCACGGAAGTGGTTGGGCCGTTCTGCACCGGCACTGCCACGACCCGCCAGTTCTCCCCGTCCGTCCCACGGACCTGGAAGGGGGCCAATCCACGGGCCTGGGCCTGCTCCACGGTCATGGCGCTGATGTCCGGGTGCTCGTCAGGGTCCCCGCCGAACGTGTAGGGCTGCTCGCCTGGAGCGAAGAGCATCAGCGAGTAGTCCGTGGGAATGGAGCTGGGCGCCTGCAGTTGGGTGAACGAGCGCTGTTTCCGGGCAGAGTCGACGGCGGCGTTCAGCTTGTCGTCCACCTGCCCCTGGAGGTAGCTGTGCAGCAGTGTCAGGGTGACCGCTCCGGTCACCGTCAGGGCCACGATCAGCAGGGCCATGATCATGGCCACCAGCTGGGACCTGAGCGAGGCCGACTTCCACCGCTTCAGCAAGGTCAGCGCTTTTCGGCCGTCCGCAGCACGTAGCCCACGCCGCGCTTGGTCTGGATCAGGGCCGGCGCCTCGGGGTCGATGTCCACTTTCCGCCGCAGGTATGAGATGTAGGACTCCACGATGGAGGCGTCACCGTTGAAGTTGTACTCCCAGACGTGGTCCAGGATCTGCGACTTGGACAGGACCCGGTTGGGATTGAGCATGAGGTAGCGCAGCAGCTTGAATTCCGTGGGGGAGAGCTCAATGACGGTGCCGCCGCGGCGCACCTCGTGGGCGTCGTCGTCGAGTTCCAGGTCGTCCACGCGGATGACGGCGTCGTCGTCCAGCAGGGGCTGCGTCCGGCGGAGCACGGCCCGGATCCGGGCCACCACCTCGTCGAGGCTGAACGGCTTGGTGACGTAGTCGTCGCCGCCCACGGTCAGGCCCGTGACTTTGTCCTCGGTGTCGTCCTTGGCCGTGAGGAAGAGGACCGGGAAGTGTTTCCCGGAGGCACGGAGCCGGCGGGTCACCGTGAAGCCGTCCATGTCTGGGAGCATGACGTCCAGCACGGCCAGGTCAGGGGCCTGCGTGTCGGCGGCGGCGAGGGCATCGCGCCCGTTCGCAGCAGAGACCACTTCAAAACCGGCGAACCGCAAAGACGTGGAGAGGAGCTCGCGGATGTTGGGTTCATCATCGACGACGAGCAGCCTGGCTTCTGGACCGTTCTTGTTCATGCTCCCATCATGCTCCCAGTCTCTGGGAGTTGTCTGGATATTCGTTGTGAGCATGATGGTGGTGGGCTTGGGTTTACCAGTCCATCGTTCCCGGCTCACCTTTGAACGGCCCCACAACCCGGCTGGTGATCCAGCCCCCGTAGAACCGGCCGGGCTGGGCACTTACCCGCTCTCCGTCCACTTCGCAGTAATCCATGCGGCCCGGGTAGACGGCCACCCGGTCAGCCAGCGCCTCGAACCCGAAGGCCGGGTCGGGGTAGGACCACGCAGCGCCGTCCGCTTCCTTACCGCCGCCGCGCACTGTCAGGTACTTGGCCGCACCCTTGAATTCGCAGAAGCTGCTGCCTGCAGCGGGCTCCAGCGCGCCGGGGACGAACGCTGACTGTGGGATGTAGTAGACCGGCGGATGGCTGGTCTCAAGTACGCGCAGTGAGTCGGTGGTGTCGAGGATCAGCTCGCCGCCCAGGACGATGCGGATCCGCTCCGTGCTGGGTTCGATCCGCGGGGGGCGGGGATAGTCCCACACGGATTCCTGGCCTGGTCCGGGCACCGCCCGAACGATTCGTGTGCTCATGCTTCCAGTGTGCGCGCCGCAGACGCAGCAGGCACGGTGGGATTCCTAGTCCGCCGCATGGACATCCTTGGAGTCCATGATCCGGTAGGCATACCCCTGCTCGGCAAGGAACCTTTGCCGCTTGGCAGCGAAGTCCTGGTCCAGGGTGTCCCGTGCCACCAGGGAGTAGAAGCGGGCCGCCCGGCCGTCCCTCTTGGGCCGCAGGAGCCGGCCCAGCCTTTGCGCCTCCTCCTGCCGGGACCCAAAGGAACCCGAGACCTGGATGGCCACCGAGGCCTCGGGCAGGTCGATGGAGAAGTTGGCCACCTTGGACACCACGAGGGTCTGCAACTCCCCGGACCGGAACGCGTCGAAGAGCTTCTGCCGAACCTTGACGGAGGTGTCGCCCTTGATCACCGGCGCCTGCAGGCGCTCGCCGAGGTCGTCCAGCTGGTCGATGTACTGGCCGATCACCAGGAGCTGCTCGCCGGCGTGCCGTGCCACCAACTGCTCCACCACCAAGGTCTTGGATTCCGAGGTGGCGCACAGGCGGTACTTGTCCGCGTCATCGGCCATCGCGTAGGCCACCCGTTCGTCCTTTGGCAGGTCCACACGGACCTCCACGCAGTCGGCAGGTGCGATGTAGCCCTGCGACTCGATGTCCTTCCAGGGCGCGTCATACCGTTTGGGCCCGATCAGGCTGAAGACCTCGCCCTCGCGGCCGTCCTCCCTGACCAGGGTGGCAGTCAGCCCGAGGCGGCGTCGGGCCTGCAGGTCGGCGGTCATCCTGAAGATCGGTGCCGGAAGGAGGTGGACCTCGTCGTAGATGATCAGCCCCCAATCGTGGCCGTCCACCAGTTCCAGGTGCGGGTAGATGCCGCCGCGCTTGGTGGTGAGCACCTGGTAGGTGGCGATGGTCACCGGCCGGACCTCTTTCAGGGCGCCGGAGTATTCACCCACTTCGTCCTCGGTGAGGGAGGTGCGCCGGAGCAGTTCGTCCTTCCACTGCCGGGCGGCCACGGTGTTGGTGACCAGGATCAGCGTGGTGGTGGAACCGGTGGCCATAGCCGCGGCCCCCACCAAGGTCTTGCCGGCGCCGCACGGCAGCACCACCACTCCGCTGCCGCCCGCCCAGAAGTTCTCAACGGCCAGGCGTTGGTATGGCCGGAGTTCCCAGCCGTCCTCGTTGAGCGAAATCAGGTGCGGGGCGCCGTCGACGTAGCCTGCCAGGTCCTCCGCCGGCCAGCCCAGCTTCAGCAGCAGCTGCTTGAGCTGCCCTCGTTGGGAGGCATGCACCACCACCGTTTCGCCGTCGATCCTCGGCCCCAGCAGCGGCGCAATCTTCTTGGCCCGGACCACTTCCTCCAGGACGGGGTAGTCATCCGTCCGCATGACCAGCCCGTGGCGCGGATCCTTTTCGAGGCGCAGCCGGCCGTACCGGGACATGGTTTCCTCGACATCGACCAGCAGCGAATGGGGGACCGGGAAGCGGGAATACTTCAGCAGCGCGTCCAATACCTTTTCCGCGTCCAGTCCGGCGGCACGGGCGTTCCACAGGCCCAGCGGAGTCAGCCGGTAGCTGTGCATGTGCTCGGGCGCCCGTTCCAGCTCCGCAAAGGGCGCGATGGCGTGCCGGGCCTCGGTGGCCAGTTCGTGGTCCACCTCGAGGAGGATGGTCTTATCACTTTGGACGATCAGGGGTCCGTCGGTCACGCGGGGAATCCTTTACTGGCGCAGTTCCTCTGCGGCCTCGATATCGATAATGCGGTGCACGGACAGTACCCGTTCGGTGTCCTTGGCAGGATCAAACACGCGGACTCTTCCGCCGCTCACTGATAGCGGAACGACAACTTCAAGGCTGGAATTCCCCAGGCTGTCCACCACGTTCATGTGGATCCGTTGCTTCAGCCGGATGGCCCTTTGCAGCGCCTCAAGCCCCAGCTGGGTGGCTGCCTCGCTGCCGGCCGCGGACACGGGGTGGTGTCCGACGGCGGCGCCCGCCTGCCGCAGGACGTTCAGTTGGGCTTCCACCTCCTCCGCCGGAGGCGCCGTCCGCGGGGCGGTATAGACGGGGCGCAGGCTTTCCTGCGGTGTGGAAGGCCGATGATGTGCAGCGGGTTCGGCGCCGTCCACGGTCGGTGACAGGCCCAGGTTACGGAGTGCGGCCGCGAGTTCACGCGGGGGTGCCGTGGACGTCAACACCGTGGCGGAAAGGCTGGCCAGGCCGAGCTGGGCGGCTTTCGGCCCGGCCAGCAGTTCGCGGAGGGCCGCTTCATCATCGCTTTGGATAAAGCTCGCAGCCGTGCCCACGCGGAGCCTGCCGTGCCGCGAGGCGGTGTCCTCCACCAGATACGCCAGTGGCTGCGGCACGGCGGTGGCGGAGTGTTCCCTAAGGAACGCCAACAGGCCGGGGGCGTCGTAGCCGTCGTCGAGTGCCCGTTTGATGGACTCCGCCGAGAACCGGTAGATGGTGGCCGGGCCCTGGCCCTCGGCGTCGGCCATCACCAGGAGCTTTTCGGTCAGCGACGGAGCGAGGTAGCCCGGGGCAACAGCGGTCAGATCCGCCTGCAGCAGGACATGGTTCAGCGCAGCAGGCAGGTGCTCACCCAGGATGGCAAGGGCGGCATCAGGGTTGTCCTCGGCCATAGCGCTCCCCAATTGGCTCAACGCCCCCGAACCCACCAGCCCCAGCAGTTCCGCCTCGGCGAGGACACCGCGGATCAGGGAACTGAACCGCCGGGCCATCCGCGGCTGTGACCATTCCGCGCGCTGCAGGACGGCTGCGGCATCAAGCACAGGCGCGGCGCCGTCCGGAGCCGATGCCTCCCGGGTGAGTTCCTGCAGGATCTCCAGGATGCGTTTGCGGACCACCGGTGCGTCGGGCCGTTGGGCCCCGGCAGACAAGGCGGCGATGGTGGTTCCGGACGCAGACCGGCCGGCCGGTGTACCTGCCGCCGAATTCACTGGCTGGCCCACCATCGATGGCACGCGTTCGCTGGCCAGCCAGGCGTTCACCAGCCACAGCCATTGTTCCTGCCGTGGAAGGACGAGCCATTCCAGTTGCGGCGGCTGGACCCACGACGAGGAATCGACGTCGAGGCGGATCAGGCCGGCAAGGCCGCACAGCTCCAGCAGCCGGCCCACCGCGCCCTGGTCAATCCGCAGATATTCAGCCAGGCGCCGTATTTCGCGGACGCCCACGCCTCCGCTGCGCAGCGTGGCAAGCGGGTGTTCCCTGACGGAATGCAGCATCTCGGCGACCAGCCGCAGGGTTTCCGAGATTGCGCTCAGGGCCGCATTCCTGCGCAACGCCGCGGTGGTCCGGCCGAGCTCCGGGACCGGTGGTGCAAGGGTGAAGTCGTTGATGATCGCGCCATCGCGCAGGGCCAGCCCCACACTGTGCGGCAGTTCCACGTGAGCGGCGTCCAGCGGAACCAGCAGCCCGCGCGCAAGGAGCCAGTCAACGGGGCCGACGTCGGCGCCCTCCGTCGTGACCGACGCCTTCCGTTGCGCCTGGGGGACGGCACCCATGGCCCAGTTGCGGAACCTGGCGAGCAGCGCCGTCGTCCGTTCCGGCGCGCCGGCGAGGATGTCCCGCAGCGCTTCGGGGGAGGAGGTCCAGTGCTGAAGCGCCAGCGCCGCCTCCATGGGCGTGGTGGCGTCGTGGACCGCGAACCCGCTGCGGTGCAGTTCGGAGACCAGCTGTACCGCCCGCTGGGCGAAGGCCGGCTGGAGGCGGACCAGTTCTGTGTAGCTGCGGCCCAGGCCGGCCGGATAGATTCCCACCACGTCCTTGAGGGAGCCGACCGGCAGGTAGAATTTTTGGCCGGCGGTTTGGGCGGAGGTGCCATGCGGGGGAGCGGCAGGATGGGCCAGGGCAAGCTCCTGCAGGGTCCCCATGATCTGTTCGATGGTGGCCAGGGACGAGCCCCGGACCAGCTGGTGCAGACCCTCTGCCGAGGCGCTGTGCCCGGTGTCAGTGTTGGTGCACAGATGCAGGGTTTCAAGGACCTGCATCTGCGGCCGGTTGAGCCGCTCGAGGGCGCGCTGGACACTGACGCGGGAACTGGCGCGTGCCGCCAGTGCGGCGAAGTCCGGAACGGAAGGGGAAATAAGGTCCGGCCGCGCGGCGAACAGCGCCCGCAACGAATCATCGCTGCGTGCCTCCAGGTCCTTGCCGAGCGCGCGAATGAGGGACATCAGTCCAACGTTACCGCGGCTCCCGCCTTCCCGCCCGCCGCCGGGCGGCAACGCCTTCCAGCACCAGGAGGAGCATCAGGATGAACGCCGCCGGCAGGCCGTACAGTGCGGTGTAGGTGACCCAGGCGGGAGCTACCGAGCCGGCGAAGGCAAGGGCCATGACCGTTCCCACAGCTATGAGGGAAAGAACGGCAATAACTGCGGCGAGGACCGTCAGCGGCCGCCGGTAACGCGAGGGTGTCATGGACGTAACGCTACAGCGGCCGGAGCGGTGCGGGTGAAAGCCGAACGCTGTGCGCCCGGGGCGGAACCGGGCTCCACGAAGCAGGATTAGGGCACGCGGCAGGATAACCTTGAAGGATACAGACCAACGCGGTTTGCGCTTGCCATACCTTGAACCCGCACAACTCTGCGGATGCGGTGGCAGCCGCCCGTGTCTCATGACAGCAGAACGAAGAAGGTTGATTACGTGCCTACCGGCAAGGTCAAGTGGTATGACAAGGACAAGGGCTTTGGGTTCCTCGCGGGCGAAGACGGCCAGGAGGTCTTCCTGCCCAAGTCGTCGCTGCCCGAGGGCGTGACCGAGCTGAAGGCCGGCACCCGCGTGGAGTTCGGCGTGGCAGACGGCCGCAAGGGCGCCCAGGCCCTTGGCCTGCGGGTGCTGGACAAGACCCCCTCCATCGCCAAGGCCAAACGTCCCAGCGCGAAGGACCTCGCACCCCTGGTGCAGGACCTGGTGACCGTCCTGGACAACCTGTCCGGGACCCTGTCCAAAGGCAAGTACCCGGACGGCAACAAGGGCAAGGCCATCGCTGCCGCCCTGCGCAAGGTTGCCGACGAGCTGGACGTTTAGGCACCCATGAACCCCCAATCTGAACAGCCGGGCACGCCGGTGCAGGAACAGGCTGCCAAGGCCGCGCCCAAGCGCAAGGCAGGCGTGCCGGTGTGGCGTACGGGCAAGCCTGACGCCTTCCTGGCCGCGGCCGTTGACACTGCCCGGACCGCGGTGGAGGGCATCACCCCGGCCGCCACCATCGGTCCGCACCTGGCGGCCAAGAGCGAGGGCGACCGGCTGGTCACGCACCTGTTTGAATCCCGGCTGCCAGGCTACGCGGGCTGGCAGTGGTACGCGGTGCTGACGCGCAACTCCCGCTCCAAGGTGGTCACGGTCAACGAGCTGGGCCTGCTGCCGTCCGGGGATTCCATCCTTGCGCCGGAGTGGGTGCCGTGGGCCGAACGCGTCCGGCCCGAGGACGAGCAGCAGCAGGAACCGGAAGCGGACGCCCAGGAAACAGGCGAAGCCGCGGAGCCCGATGCTGCGGATCAGCAGGCAGATGCGGCTGCCGGCGATCCACAGGACGACGACGGCACGCAGCCAGGAGCCTAGCCGCACCTTCGCCGGAAACCCGGCAGCCCCTTCCGCGGGGAACAACGAAAACGGCGCCGTCCGGGATGAACCCGGGCGGCGCCGTCGTACGTTTACTGGGTCTGCCTGCGCGCAGTGCCTACTTGCGCAGCTCGCCCACCACGAAGTCGATGCTGGACAGCAGGGCCGAGACGTCGCTGGGCTCGATGGCCACGAAAGTGGCGATGCGCAGCTGGTTGCGGCCCAGCTTCCGGTAAGGCTCGGTGTCCACGATGCCGTTGGCCCTCAGGATCTTGGCCACTGCTGCGGCATCAACCGACTCATCGAAGTCGATGGTGGCGATGACGTTGGAGCGTTCCTCCGGCTTGGCCACAAACGGGGTGGCGAACGCGGATGCTTCGGCCCAGCTGTAGATGCGGCCGGCGGAGTCTGCAGTGCGCGCGGTGGCAAAGTCCAGGCCGCCGTTGGAGTTCAGCCACTGGACCTGGGCGTCCAGGGTCACCAGCGTGGACAGCGAAGGCGTGTTGTACGTCTGGTTCAGGCGGGAGTTGTCGATGGCGGTCTGGAGGTCCAGGAAGTCCGGGATCCACCGGCCGCCGGCCTTGATGCGGTCAGCGCGCTCCAGCGCGGCGGGGGAGAAGAGGCCAAGCCAGAGGCCGCCGTCGGAGGCAAAGTTCTTCTGGGGGGCGAAGTAGTAGACGTCGCTCTGGGTAACGTCCACGTCCAGGCCGCCTGCAGCCGAGGTTGCGTCCACCAGGACCAGCGATCCCTCGTCGGCTCCGGATACCCGCTCGACCGGGGCGGCCACGCCGGTGGAGGTTTCGTTCTGCGGCCAGGCGTAGACGTCCACGCCGGCCTCGGCCCGGGCTGCAGGACGGGTGCCTGGCTCGGACTTGATGATTGAGGAAGCTTCCAGGAAGGGCGCCTTGTTGGTGGCTGCGGCGAACTTCGACCCGAACTCGCCGAACGACAGGTGCTGGGCTTTCTTCTCCACGAGGCCGAAGCTCGCGATATCCCAGAATGCCGTGGAGCCGCCGACTCCCAGGACGACCTCGTAGCCCTCCGGGGCACGGAAGAACTGGCTCAGCCCTTCACGGACGGACCCGACCAGGTTCTTGACCGGGGCCTGCCGGTGGGAGGTCCCGAGGATGGTCCTGGATGCTGCTGCCAGCGCATCGATCTGTTCCGGGCGGACCTTTGACGGGCCGGCGCCGAACCGCCCGTCCTGGGGCAGGAGGTCGGCGGGGATCGTGATGCTGGTGTCGCTCACAGGTGCTCCAATTCGGCAGGGACGAACAACTTTGGTCCGGACGGGCGGATAGTGGTGGCCGGCAGCGCGCGGTGGCGGCGCTGCAGGCCTTCCCCATTCTGCCTGAACAGCGGTGGGGGCGGCAGCCGGCGGGGCCAAAGTCCAGACAATGAGACGGGGCCGCCCAGGCGCGGCTGTTCAAGGCGCAGCTATTCGGACAAAGTCAAAATAGGCTAAGCTTGCCCCCGGATTACCTCGCGGAAAGAGGCGATACGGTGGGACAACGCAAGGTACTGCGCTCGAGGAGCTGAGCTGGATGACGGATCTGATCGACACTACGGAGATGTACCTCAGGACCATCCTGGAGCTTGAGGAAGAAAACATCGTCGCCCTCCGGGCCCGTATCGCCGAGCGCCTGCGCCACTCCGGCCCCACCGTCTCCCAGACCATCGGCCGGATGGAACGCGACGGGCTCGTGGTCGTCTCTGGCGACCGTCACCTTGAACTCACGGACACGGGCCGCAAGCGGGCGACCGAAGTCATGCGCAAGCACCGGCTCGCCGAACGCCTGCTGGCCGACGTCATCGGCCTGGACTGGGCCTACGTCCACGACGAAGCATGCCGCTGGGAACACGTGATGAGCGAGCGCGTCGAACGCCGGATCTACGAGATGCTGGGACACCCTACCGAGTCGCCCTACGGCAACCCCATCCCGGGCCTCGCCGCCCTGGGCGGGCAGCCCGCCGCAGGCTTCGCCGATGGTGCCATCAGCCTGGTGGAAGCGATGAAGAGCTACGGGCCCGCCTCCGCGGTGACTGTCAGCCGGTTGGCTGAACCAATCCAGGTGGAACCGGAACTGCTGGCGCAACTGGACGAAGGCGGGATCCGCCCCGGCGCTGTTGTTGCACTGGAACGCGTGGGTGATTACATCTCCGTCCGGGTGTCCGGAATCGAAGGCGCACTGGAGTTGCCCCCTGAGGTGGCTGCGCACGTTTTTGTTGCGGTCCGCCAGCCCTGAGCCGGGTGCCCATACCCCAGTGCGGCGCTTCCACGCAAACATAACGGAATTGTTACCTAGGGTCTTAAGGCCCTATAGTGGACCCGAGCGTTGATACTGAAGCGTTACCCGATCCGGAGCCGAGCTCTGCCAGCGGATCAGGTGCACGAGTCGTAACTGGCAGAGGCGGGGGAACCACAACCGGCAGCGGGGGACTGCCTTGGGGTGAAGTCCGTCAGCAGCAAGCCTCGCCAGCGAAGGATTCTTCCGGGAACATCCCTGTGCAGAAGCTTGCCCTTGGCGGACCGGGTCTTTGATCTCTCTGACCCGAATCCGACAGCTAACTCCGCAGGCTTTTCCAGAGAGGAACCCTTCTTGACCATGCAGACCCCCCGGGGCCGCCGCCGCGCTGCCGGCCCCCCTTCGGTACCCCGGGTTGTCGAAGTTGCCGCAGCGGAGCGCCCCCGCGACCCGCATCGCGACGCGCGCCGCCGCCGGGGCCCGTTCCGGCAGGTGACGGAATTTGCCGCCGCCAGCGGCATCGGCCAGAAGGCTGGTATTGCCCTGGCCGCCACCGGCCTGGTCCTGACAGTCGCAGTGCCGGCCACCAGTCCTGTCATGGCCACGGACGCCTCCGGCACTGCCCCGGTGGCAGCCTCCGCCGTCAGTGCACCGCCCCAGATCTCCGCCGATGTCGGTGCGCAGATCGACTTCAGCCGCTCAGCCGTGGTCACCCAGGCCGACCCGGACGGGAAGCTAAAGCAACTCCTGAGCGCCCAGTCGGCCGGCTCCGTGACCCGTGCCGCTTCGGCCGGCACCCTGGCCGCACCGCTCACGTCCCTCGTAACTGCCTCGCCTTTTGGTTACCGCGTCAGCCCGATTACCGGCGGTTCCGGTGACTTCCACCGGGGACAGGACTTCGTGGCCCAGTGCGGGACCTCGGTCCTGGCTGCCGCGACGGGCACAGTGACCTTCGCCGGCTGGCACCAGTTCGGCGGCGGAAACCGCGTTGTCATCGACCACGGCAACGGCCTTGAGACCACCTACAACCACCTCTCGTCGTTCAACGTCAAGGTGGGCCAGACTGTCTCCCGCGGAGAGGTTGTGGCACTGAGCGGTACTACGGGGGCCTCCACCGGCTGCCACCTGCACTTCGAGGTGCAGGTCAACGGTGAAGTGGTCGATCCGATGGGCTGGCTGTAACCGAATGATTGCTCACTCTCAGATCGCCGTGACTCGCCGTGACCTGAATGTGACATTGAAACAAAACTGCTGTACCGTCTAACTCGCGCCAACTTTTCCGAAGTTGACGCTCTTGAGTGGATTGCCTAACTCTGCCACCGCTCAAGGTCCGTTCGCATTTCATCGTCTGGCAGGGGCGGGGGAACCAATTTTGGCCTTCACCTTAGAAGGCCTTGGGGTTAAGTCACGAGCTTCCCAGGAAGCAGTGTGGCCGGGTGACTCCCATCCGAATCCGACAGCTCACCTCGCAGGCATTGGGAGAGGCTACCTTCGTGTCTTCACGCCATCATTCTGCGCGCCACCGTGCGCAAACGGTTCGCACCAACCCCCTGGACGCCGTGTCCAAGGCCGTAAGTGCAAATGCCGGGACCGTAGGCCGCCAGGCTGCCGTTGTGGCAGCGGCTTCGGGCCTCATCCTGAGCATGGGACTCCCGGCCACCGCAGCTGACACCACTGCCGGTGTCTCTGCCTCCACCGAGTCCGGTTCGGCCCAGACGGCCCTCGCCGTCACTGCCGCACCCACGGCCACCGTTTCCTTCGAACGTCCCGCCGTCAAGACCACCGCTGCTCCAAAGGTGGAAGCGGTACGCACCCAGTCCACCGCGTCGGCGGACCGCGCCGCCACCGCGGGCCAGGACGCGACTCCGGCTACCAAGGCAACCGAGACCGTAGCCTCTGCTGCGACCTCAGGCATCGCCGCCATCGCCTACACCGGCATCGGCCACTCCTACGTGTGGGGCGGCACCAGCCCCATCACCGGCTGGGATTGCTCCGGGTTCGTCCAGTGGGCCTACGCCCAGGCCGGGATCAGCATCCCCCGCACCAACGCGTGGAACATCATGACCCCCACCTCCACCCCCCAGCCGGGTGACCTGGTTGTCCAGAACGGTGGCGCGCACGTGGGCATCTACGTGGGCAACGGCATGATGGTCAGCGCACTCAACCCCTCCCAGGGCACGCTGCTCCACTCGCCTGCCGCCACCGGTACCTCGTCGTACTACCACCTCAACAAATAGTTCTTGGGCTCCATGCTCCAAGGGCTATTTCTTTGCCCAAAGCTTTTCCGCTAGAAACCACACCCCCGTTCAGGACGCGCCGACATACCCCCAAGATGCCGGCGCGTCCTACAGCCTCGGGCTGGCCACAGCCGTCCTGAGGAAAAACGAAAGAGAGAACTGATGACGACTCGTGCTACCGCACGGCACCGCGCCGAGGTCACCAAAACCAACTCAATCGCTGTTATTGCCAAGGCTGTCAGCGACAACGCCGGCGGCGTGGGCCGCCAGGCTGCGGTTATCGCGGCTGCTTCCGGCCTGGTCCTGACCAGCGGCATCGCGGCAAACGCAGCCGACGCCAACGTCAAGCGTGACTCCGCTCCCGCATCCGCGCTGGAAGTTGAAACCGCTGTCGACGCCCCGATTTCCGCGGCTTCCACCATTGCGATCACTTACGAAAAGCCCGCTGTGACCACCACGCCGGCCCCCGTCGTCGAGCCCGAGCCCGCTGTCCAGGTCCAGGAAGCTGCCCCCGCTCCTGCTCCCCAGCCCGTTGCCGCTCCCAAGGTCACGGCCAAGCTTGCCACCGCCGCTGCCCCGGCCGCTCCAGCAGCCCAGGCTTCGGCCAGCGGCAAGGGCGCTGCAATCCTCTCCGCCGCCTACGCCCAGCTTGGTGTTCACCAGGATTGCACCATGCTGGTGACCAACGCCTTGGCCGCCGTCGGCATCCACTTCCATGACTGGCCCGCCGGCTACCTGTCGCTGGGCGACAGGGTGCCTGCCTCGCAGGCCCAGCCCGGTGACCTGATCTACTACGCCGATGGCGGCGGAGGGATGGCCCACATCGCTGTCTACGCTGGAAACGGCATGGCTGTGCACGGTGGCTTCAACGGCAATGACACCGTGGTGTTCAGCGCGAACGTCGGCTCCGGGCCGGTTTTCATCCACGTCAGGTAGGCATTCTCCCTGCCCAGGCAGCCGCGACTAATCCCGCAGAGGACCCCCGCCAGACTGGCCGGGGTCCTTTCGGATTTAAAACAGGCTGCCCCGGTGCCGTTGCCTTTCCCTTTCTTTGGGCCCTGAATGGGCTCCGGGCGGCGATTACCTGATTTTGCACTTCTCTGTTTACTCTTGTGATGTCGATCCATAGCCCGGACATGCCGAGGGCAGCCGGCCCTCGTGCCCCTGACGGGTGCGGCCGTGAAGAGGTACGTGCATGCGCACTCTCGTTCTGAATGCTGGATATGAACCGCTGGCGGTTATCACCTTCCGCCGGGCGCTGGTGCTTGTGCTCACGGGTAAGGCGAGCGTGGTGGCCGAGGGGGATGACCCTGTGGTGGGCCCTACCGATGTCCTGGGACGCCCGTCCGTGATTCTCCTCAACCGCTACATCCGGCCCCGTTACAACCACTCCACGGCCGTAAGCCGCAGGGGGGTCCTCCGACGCGACGGGCATAAATGTGCCTATTGCGGCAAAGCGGCCCACACAATCGACCACGTACACCCGAAGTCACGGGGCGGGGCCGACTCATGGGAGAACCTGGTGGCCGCCTGCCTGCGGTGCAACAACGTCAAGGGCGACCACACTCCCGCCGAGATGGGATGGACGCTGCGGTTCGTGCCCGAGCCGCCGCACGGAACCATCTGGCAGATCAAGGAACTGGAAAAGCCGACACCGGCCTGGGATCCGTTCCTGCTTCCGGAACGCGCTGCCTGACAAGCCGCGCGGCCTTCCAGCGGTGCACCCTCCCAACGGTGCAAACCCGGGCGGCCGTGCAGCCAGCGGTCGTGCTGATCGCTAGGCTGGGGGAGTGCAAGCGAACAGGTTGGCCTTCGATGCCCTGATCCTGGCCGGGGGACGCTCATCCCGGCTGGACGGGGTGCCCAAACAGTCCCTGGTCTTCCGCGGCCGAACCCTGGTGGATCGCTCTATCGCTGCGGCAGCCGGTGCCCGGCATACCGTTGTTGTCGGCGATGCCGGTGTCCTGCCGGGCGAAGCCCAAGCCTCCAGCCCGCCGTCCCCGCCCGCCCGGCCGCCCAACCTGCTCATCTGCCGGGAGGAGCCACCGTTCGCGGGTCCCGCAGCTGCAATTGCCGCGGGCCTGGACACCTTGGCCAGGAACGGCGGAAGTGCGCCCTACACCTTGGTGCTGGCGTGCGACATGCCCCTGTCTTCAAAGGCGGTGGCAGCACTCCACGATGCCCTGGCCCAGTCCGCTGCCGGGACCGGCGCCGGAAGTGGTGTCATGGCCCGTGCCGAAGACGGCAGGGCCCAGCCGCTTGCCGGTTTTTACAGCACACCTGAGTTAACCAAAGCCTGCAGGGAACTGGCCGCCCGCAACGCGCTGGTCAACGGCTCTGTCCGCGCCCTCCTTGCTAATCTGGACGTGCAGCTTGTCACAGTCCCCGCCGGGTCCACCTCCGATGTGGATACTTGGGACGACGCTGCCGCGCTGGGCATTGCCGCCCCGAACCAGCGTGCAAGCCAGGACCGGCGCATGGGCGGAGCTAACGTGGGAGGCAATTCGTGAAAAGCCAGGACGAAACGCTGGAAGAGTGGTGCAGGGCACTCCTTCAGGCGTACAAGCTTGAAGATGTCCAGATAGACGTCAATGCTGTGCTGGCGCTTGCAGGCGTTGCTGCCCATGCCGTTGTGCGGCCGGCCGCGCCGCTCACCACCTTCATCGCAGGCTTCGCCGCGGGCCTTGCTGCGGCCCCCGGCAGGGAAGTGGACGCCGCATCCATGGATGCGGCCCTGGCCGTTGCCCGTTCGCTGGCCGCAGACTACGAGACTGAAGCCGCCGCCGGGACTCCCGGCGAATGACCGCAGAACCCCAAAGCGAACCGGAGCCGCCGCTGGCCAGTAAAGTAGAGGCGCACGCGGGCAAAACCGAACAGGGGCACGCTGCCCACCATGCGGCCCATACCTGGGAAGAGGCCCGGCAAGCGGCGTTCGATGCCGCAACCCCGATTCCGCCCGGGCCGGTGGCGCTCCGGATAGCCCTAGGCCGCAAACTTGACCGTGACATCGTGGCCCTTCAGGACATGCCCCACTATGCGTCCTCAGCCATGGACGGCTGGGCAGTCAACGGAAGCGGCCCCTGGATCCCTGTGGAGACGGGCACCCGGTTGGCACCGCACCAAGCCAGCCCCATCGCTACGGGCGGCCTGATCCCCGCCGGTGGAAAGGCGGTTCTTCGCACCGAGAGTGCTGTCCTGGGCCAGGACGACGAGGGGCTCCCGGTCCTGATGACCGGTGGCAAGGCGCGCCCCGGTGAGCCCCGCGCGGGGGAGCACATCAGGAAGGCCGGCGAGGAAGCCCCGGAAGGGGAGGTCCTGGTCAAGGCAGGCGTGGAGCTGAATCCGGCACACCTGGCCCTTGCAGCGCTGGCCGGATACGACGAAGTGCAGGTCCAGGGAAAGCCTGTGGTGCGCCTTCTGCTGACCGGATCAGAGGTGGTGGAACGGGGCACGCCGGCACCCGGCCAGGTGCGCGACACGTTCGGTCCGCAGCTGCCGGAAGTCATCGCCATGCTGGGCGGCATCCCCGGCGGCCAGCAACGGATCGGCGACTCCTACACCGAATGGCTGGCGGCGCTTGAAGACGTCCTGCCTGAAGTACCGGACGCTCCGGAGCTGCCGGCCGACGTCGTCATCACCACCGGGGGCACCGGACGCTCAGGAACAGACCACCTCCGGCGGGCGGTGGCTGAACTCGGTGGCCGGCTCCTCATCGACGGCGTGGCCATGCGGCCGGGCCACCCCGCCGTTCTCGCCGAACTGCCCGATGGCCGCTTTGTCCTGGGACTTCCCGGCAACCCGCTGGCGGCCATGATGGCACTTTCCACCGTGGGCGCCCCGCTGCTGGCTGCATTGGGGCACCGCCCCATGCCGGGGGTGCAGGAGGTGCCGTGCGGGACCATGATTGAGCCGGACCCCGGACGTACCCGGCTGATGCCGTTCCGGCTGCTGTACGGCATGGCCTCCCCGGCGCAGCACACGGGCCCGGGCATGATGCGCGGGCTTGCCGCTGCTGACGGGGTGCTGGTGGTGCCGCCCCATGGAGTGCAGTTGGGCGAGCCGGTGCCTGCTTTCTCCCTGCCATGGGGGCAGCCCATACCGCGCGCCCAGGACGGGCCGGCCAAAGCCAAACCGCGGAGCAATGCGCGGACCAGCCAGCCCAAGGGCAAGCCGGCGTCCAACGGACCCGTGGACTGGAGCGCACTCCTGGGCTGAGCTTTGGGCGGGTGGCATCCGCCATTGGTGCCATGATGGAGTAATGAACAGGCAGGGTGGAACATGGGACGGGTAACCCAGCGACGCAAGGTGCACAAGTATGTCCTGGACGGTTCGCCGGGCGCCCTGGAGTACCCGGTCCGCCACCGCGAAGACGTCCTGGCCGTAGAGGAACCCCTGGAAATCCGGCTGGGCGGGCTCTCCTACTCGGTCACCATGCGGACCCCCGGGGACGACTTCGACCTGGTGGCCGGATTCCTGGTGTCCGAGGGGGTCATCTGGGCTGCGGAACAGCTGGTGTCGCTGCGGTTCTGCGCCGGCGAGGACGAGAACGGGGTCCAAACCTTCAACGTGGTGGAGGCCCAGTTGCGGCCCGATGTTGTACTCCCCGACACGGGGCGCAGGGTCTACACATCCAGCTCCTGCGGCATCTGTGGAACGGACTCGATCGAAGCGGTCCAGAAGTCATCCCACCACAGCCCGCAGGCGGACCCGCTGACAGTGGATGCAAGAGTCCTGGCATCACTGCCCGGGCTGCTGCGGAAGTCCCAGCGCGTTTTTGACGACACAGGCGGCGTGCACGCGGCTGGCCTGTTCAAGATTGAGGACGACGGCGAGCCCCGGCTCCTGTGCCTGCGCGAGGACGTCGGGCGGCACAACGCCGTGGACAAAGTGGTGGGCTGGGCACTGCGCGAAGGCCTCCTGCCGCTGGCCGGGACGGTCCTCCAGGTGTCCGGCAGGGCGTCCTTCGAACTAGTGCAGAAAGCCTCCCTTGCGGGAATTCCCGTCCTGGCCGCCGTCAGTGCCCCTTCCAGCCTCGCCGTGGAACTGGCCGAAGCCAACGGCCTCACCGTGGCGGGCTTCAGCCGGGGAACCAGCTTCAATATCTACGCCGGGGACTCGCGGGTCCTGCGGCCGGAACCAGCCGTGCCCCGCGCGTAGGGCCGCCAATGCGGGACGGACATTCCTTGGCAGAGGGGCTTGGTTGCAGGGTTGCCAGCCGGTAGATTTGTCCATCGAATGGACACGATGATCCAGTCTCAAGCCTAAAGAGGACCTATATTGCATGACGACCGCAGGATCACGGAAGTCCGCCTGGCGAGATTTGTGCGCGAGCGCATTGCCCCTGCCGTTTACAGCAGGACGGTCCCGCTTGCCCTGAGCAGCTGGGAAGTCCCTGATGAACCGGTCCCCGCGCTCGAAGCGATGCGACAGGAGTTCCAGCCGCAGGAGCACGGCGCCGCTTGGGGACGGCCATGGGGCACCACCTGGCTGCGGCTGCAAGGGGAGGTACCCGAATCCTGGGGCGGCGGCCCGGACACCACGGTGGAGATAGTGGTGGACCTGGGGTTCACCACCGAAGCGCCCGGATTCCAGTGCGAGGGGACCGCATGGCGGCCGGACGGCAGCATCATCAAGGCCATCTCACCCCGTAACCAGTACATCCCGCTGAAGCTGCTGGGCAGCGGCATGGCGGTGGACTTCTACGTGGAAGCGGCCGCGAACCCGGACATGGCGCAGGGCTGGACCTTTGCCGCCACCCCCCTGGGGGACAAGGCGACTGCCGGGGGAGCCCCGCAGTACCGGCTGGGCAATATCGCCATCGCTGAATTCAACCAGTGCGTTTGGGAACTCCAGCAGGATGTCTGGACCTTGGGCGGCCTCATGGAACAACTCCCGCTGGAGCTTCCCCGCCGCCACGAGATCCTCCGGGCCCTGGAAAACATGATGGACGTGATGGACCCCGACGACGTCCCCGGGACCGCTGCGGCGGGACGGCAGGCGCTCGCCGAAGTCCTCGCCAGGCCCGCATATGCATCGGCGCACCAACTGGTTGCCACGGGCCATGCGCACATCGATTCCGCCTGGCTGTGGCCGGTGCGGGAAACCATCCGCAAGTGCGCCAGGACATTCTCCAACGTGGTGGCCCTCATGGACGAAGACCCGGACTTTGTCTTCTCCTGTTCCTCGGCCCAGCAGCTTGCCTGGATCAAGGAGCTGTACCCGGAACTGTTCAGCCGGATCCGGGAAAAGGTGCGGGCGGGCCAGTTCGTTCCGGTCGGCGGCATGTGGGTGGAATCGGATAACAACATGCCCGGCGGCGAAGCCATGGCCCGGCAGTTCGTGGAGGGCAAGGCCTTTTTCCTGGCCGAGTTCGGCGTCGAGTGCCTGGAAGCGTGGCTCCCGGACTCGTTCGGGTACAGCGCCGCCCTGCCCCAGATCGTGAAAGCCGCCGGCAGCCGCTGGTTCCTCACGCAAAAGATCTCCTGGAACCAGACGAACAGGATGCCGCACCACACCTTCAACTGGGAGGGAATCGACGGCACCCGGCTGTTCACGCACTTCCCCCCGGTGGACACCTACAATTCCGACCTCAGTGGCCGGGACCTGGCGCACGCCGAGCGCAACTACCGGGACCACGGCCGGGGCTCGGTATCGCTGGTGCCATTCGGTTATGGCGACGGCGGCGGCGGCCCCACCCGCGAAATGCTCGCCGCTGCTGCCCGCACCGCAGACCTGGAAGGATCACCCAAAGTCAGGATCGGGTCCGCGGAAAGCTTCTTCCGGCAGGCCGAGGAAGACTACACGGCCCTGCCGGTCTGGGTGGGCGAGATGTACCTCGAGCTGCACCGCGGCACGTACACCAGCCAGGCCCGCACCAAGAAGGGCAACCGGCGCAGCGAGCACCTGCTGCGTGAAGCTGAGCTGTGGTGCGCCACGGCGGCTGTCCGCACCGGCGGTGCCTATGAGTACCCCGGCGCCGAGCTCAAACGCCTGTGGCGTCTGGTGCTGCTGCAGCAGTTCCATGACATTCTTCCCGGCAGCTCAATCGCCTGGGTGCACCAGGATGCCGAGCGCAACTACCAGGCCATCGAAACCGCCCTCGAGTCACTGGTGGGCCAGGCTGCCGCAGCCATGTTGGGCCCGGGTGACAAACAATTCCTGCTCAACGCCGCGCCGCATCCCAGGGACGGGGTTTCCGCGCTGGCGGCAGGGGAACCGGTGCTGAGCCAGGAGCCGGCGCAGGCCACACCCCACGACGGTGGCTACATCCTGGACAACGGGATCATCAGGGCAGTGGTGGACGCCGACGGACTCCTTGCCTCCCTGCGCGACCATGCCAGCGGCCGTGAAGCGATCGCCCCCGGCCAGCGCGGCAACCTGCTGGAACTGCACCGGGATACTCCCAACGAGTGGGACGCCTGGGACATCGACGAGTTCTACCGCCGCAACGTCACGCGGCTGGTCCACGCGGAGTCGGTCCGTCTGGGCAGCGAAGGCGGCAGTGCCGTCGTCGTGGTGGAACGGTTGGCGGGCGGCTCGCCGCTGACCCAGCGCATAACGCTCGCCCCCGGAAGCCTGTCCCTGGAAATCACCACCTCCGTGGACTGGCAGGAGCGCGAGAAGCTGCTGAAGCTCGGCTTCGCCCTCGATGTGCGGGCTGACCGGTCCGCTGCCGAAACGCAGTTCGGCCACGTCTTCCGGCCCACCCACACCAACACGTCCTGGGAGGCCGCGAAGTTCGAAATCTGCGCCCACCGATGGATCCACGTGGGTGAACCCGGCTACGGCGTGGCGGTCACCAACTCATCCACCTACGGCCACGACGTGGGCAGGAGCGTCAGGGAATCCGACGGCGGAACCACCACGACGGTGCGCCTCTCCCTGCTGCGGGCACCAAAGTTCCCCGATCCCGACGCCGACCGCGGACGCCACGAACTGACCGTGGCCATCCGTCCGGGTGCCGGCATTGCCGATGCCGTCCAGGAGGGCTACCGGACCAACCTTGCACCCCGGCTGGTCCGCGGCGCCGCTGCAGTGGACCCGCTCTTCTCCGTCAGCAACCCCGCCTTGGTCATCGAAGCGGTCAAGCTGGCCGAGGACGGTTCCGGCGACGTGGTGGTCCGGCTCTACGAGTCGCTGGGAAAACGTTCCACGGGAAGCATCACGGCGAACTTCCCGGTGCGGGTCGTTGCGCCTACGGATCTCCTGGAGCGCGCCGCCGAAGATCCTGGCGTTGTGCCGGCGGGCAGCGGTGTCGAGCTCACGCTTCGGCCATTCCAGCTGGTGACACTGCGCTTCGCCCGGAAGTAGCCGGGCTCAGGCATTGATGGGGGTCCGGTGGCGGGGACGGCCCTTAAACAGGCTGAGTGGGGGCGGTCCCCAACGGTCCGCCACCACTCATCCCCCCAATGTGCGCAAAGGCCCCCGGGGCTCCCGGCGCTTCAGAATTTATCCCCGTTCGAAAGCGCTTGGCGGCCCCACCTTCACACATTCATGATTGTTTCATATTCTAATGATTTTGTGAAAGTCGGCGGACGTTACGTTTCGGTAGATGTCCTGCGGCTTGCTCCGGTCCGCCCACGGATCAGCTTGGCGACCCAGATCAGGGCCAGCCCAATGACGAAGCACAACACTGCTGTGTAGTTGATGATGAACTCAATTTGTCCCATGGAAGGCGGGATCAGCGGAAACAGCAGCGTGAGCGCAACTGCCACTCCGCCGACGGCCAGTAACCCGGCCGCGATGCGGATCAGGATGGGGAGCCGGTCCTGCACCGCGCGCACCATGGCCGGTATCAGGGCCAGTGCAACGTACGCGGGGTAGGCCCGGCCTGCCGCACCGTAGTACTCAACGAGCGCGAAGTGGCGCGCGTCTTTCGCGGAGATGGCAGTCAGCCCGGCCGAGGAACCGGCAGTGTCCATGGAGAAAAACAGGGCAACCATGACCACCGAGACAGCGAGCAGGACCAGCAGCCCGGTCCTTCCAGTAATCAGCCGGTAGACGCTGTCCGCGCCGAACCCCTTGGAAATGCGGAGGCCCATGAAGAAGATGGCGCCGAAGATAACGAACCGCAGCAACAGGTTGGCCAGGTTGGTCCCGCCCAGTGCCTGGTCGATAATGAGGTAGGGGCCCTGGATGCTCAGCAGGATTGCCACGGTCATCGAGGCGAAGATGCCGAACAGGGAGCGGTTTTCGCGTCGGAGTGTGCTGGGAATGCGGGCCACCGCCATGAGTGCGCAAATCGCCAGCGTGGTCCATTGAAGGGTCTCGATCATCCCAGGTTCTCCCAAATCCTTTCTGTCTGCGCCTGGTCCTGCTCTTGGCGGCGCAACACCTTGCCCAGTGCCTGAAGCCTGTCTCCCGCAAGCGCTGTGAGTTCTCCGTCGGAGAGGCTGTCCAGCGCCGCCTGCCGGGCTCCGGGGGGCCAGCCGGCTTCCTCCTCCGTGATGACCCCGGTGGCCACCAGTCCGCCGGCCGGTCCCACCCCCGCTGCCAGTGCCGTGGCCATGGCAAGCTCGGGGGACAGCCGGTTGGCGGTCAATTGGGCGGAATAGTTTTGCGGGGCCACCCCCGTGGAGGCCGAAACACGGTGCCGGACCTCGCCGTCGTCTATCGCATCGACCCAGTTCTTCACGGAGGTGGCGTGCGGGGCGGGGCTGAGGGCAGGGGCAACTGCGCCCCGGAGGGCGTCCATGGCCGGGCGGGCCAGAAGCGCGTGGAGGAGGTCGGCGCTGGAAACCTGGCTTACCAACTCATTCCTTGTAGGTGGGCGGGGCGGGCCTGCCAGGGCGCGGTAGGCGTCGAATCCGGCGAGCGCTGCGACCGGGTTGATCTTGTAGGCGCGGCTGATGCTGACCACGGTGCTCACGGAGACCTTGCCCCGGACCAGCTGCTGGGCGAGCGTGGTGCGCTTGATCCCTGAGACCCGGCAGACGTCGGCAGTGCTTGCATCGGGCGCGATGCCTTGCAGCCAGCGCTGGAACGCCTTGGCGGGAAGCGTCATGGAGGACTCTCTGCAGAACGGGTGGTGTGGATGATTTTACCGTGCTGCCCAAGGGCCCGTGGTGCCGCGGATTTTGTCCATGGGCCGCATTCGACTATAGTTGATGGTCGAGCCCGCTGGTCCGTACACCCCCCAAGTCCGGACCAGCGGGTTCTTCTATGTCCTGCAGCCCCAGCGGCGCCGCGGCCCCGGTTTCCGCCGCCTCTGCCGGCCGTCAACGGCTGTCCGGGCAGCGGCGAAAGGACGAATAGATGACTGCAACCCTTGTTGCCAAGGACGTCTCCGGCGGCCATGGGCACCGCACGCTCTTTACCGGGCTCTCGCTGACTGTTGCCCCCGGCGACGTGGTAGGCGTTGTGGGCGCAAACGGCGCCGGAAAATCCACCCTGCTGCGCCTCCTTGCCGGTGTTGACCAGCCCCAGGGAGGCTCGGTCAGCCTTGCCCCTTCCGATGCCTTCGTTGGCTGGCTGCCGCAGGAACACGAGCGTGTCCCGAGTGAAACAGTGGCCGGCTACATTGCCCGCCGCACCGGCTGCGCCGAAGCGACAGACGAGATGGAATCCACGGCGGAGGGTTTGGGCTCGGGCGCTCCGGGCGCGGATGATGCCTACACCCGCGCCTTCGACCGTTGGATGGCCTCCGGTGCCGCTGACCTTGATGACCGCATTCCTGCCGTGCTGGCAGACTTGGGGCTGGAAGCGGGCCCGGACGCGCTGATGACAGGACTTTCCGGCGGCCAGGCGGCCCGGGTGGCGCTGGCTGCCCTGCTGCTGAGCCGCTTCGATGTGGTGCTGCTGGACGAGCCCACCAACGACCTCGACCTCGCGGGCCTGGCCACCCTTGAAAACTTCGTAACGGGGTTGCGGGGTGGGGTGGTGCTGGTCAGCCACGACCGCGAGTTCCTGGCCCGCTGCGTGACCCGGGTGGTGGAACTCGACCTGGCTCAAAACAGTGTTGCCGTGTACGACGGCGGCTACGACTCCTTCCTCGGGGAACGCGCCGTGGCGCGGCGGCACGCCCGCGAGAAGTACGAGGAGTTTGCCGCCACCAAGGCAGACCTGGTGTCCCGTGCCCGCACCCAGCGCGAGTGGAGCTCGCAGGGTGTCCGGAACGCCATGAAGAAGAATCCCGACAACGACAAGATCCGGCGGGCGGCCAGCACGGAGTCCTCAGAGAAGCAGGCCCAGAAGGTCCGGCAGATGGAATCCCGCATCGCCCGGCTGGACGTGGTGGAGGAGCCCCGCAAGGAATGGCAGCTCCAGTTCAGCATCGGCCAGGCGCCGCGCTCCAGCGCCGTCGTCGCCACCCTGCGCAACGTGGTGGCACGCCAGGGCGACTTCACGCTGGGACCGGTCAACCTCCAGCTCAACGGCGGCGAGCGCATAGGCATCACCGGCCCGAACGGCGCCGGCAAATCCACTTTGCTGCGCCTGCTGCTGGGAACCCAGGCCCCGGACGACGGCGACGCCTCCATGGGTGCAACGGTCGCCGTCGGCGAGATTGACCAGGCCCGCGGGCTGCTGGACGGCAGCCAGCCTCTGGGCGATGCCGTCGAAGCAGTGCTGGCGGACTGGAACAGCGCCGATGTCCGCACGCTTTTGGCTAAGTTTGGCCTTAGGGCAGACCACACGTCGCGGACCGTGGATTCCCTGTCCCCGGGGGAGCGGACCCGCGCGGCCCTGGCGCTGCTCCAGGCCCGCGGCGTGAACCTGCTGGTGCTGGACGAACCCACCAACCACCTCGACCTGCCGGCCATTGAGCAGCTGGAAGAGGCCCTTGAAAGCTACGACGGGGCCCTGCTGCTGGTCACCCACGACCGCCGGCTGCTTGAAAACGTCCGCCTCGACTACCGGTGGCACCTGGAAAACGGCACGGTCCAGGAGCTCCATCACACTGCAAGCCAGGAGAACTAAACATGAGCATGGACCGCGTGGCCTGGAGTTCGCTGTACAACATCAGCACCGCAAAGAGCGGCTCCAAGCCGTTCTCCAAGGAAACCTTGAAGCGGGTGATGGCCTTCGCTGCCCCGCACAAGGGCAAGCTCATCGCCTTTGTACTCTCCTCCATCGCCGCTGCCTTCCTGGCCGTCGCCACCCCGGTGCTCGCCGGCCAGGTGGTTGACGCCATCATCGCCAAGACGGACGCCGGCACCGTGATCTGGCTGGCCGTACTGATCGCCATCGTGGCCGTCGGGGAAGCGGCGGTGGGACTGCTGACCCGCTGGCTGTCCTCGACCATCGGCGAAGGCGTCATCGTGGACCTGCGCACCCGGGTGTTCGACCATGTGCAGCGCATGCCTATTGCCTTCTTCACCCGTACCCGCACGGGGGCGCTGGTCAGCCGCCTCAACAACGATGTCATCGGGGCGCAGTCCGCCTTCGCCGGCACCCTCTCCGGCGTGGTGAGCAACTCGGTGGCGCTGATCCTGACGCTGGCCGTGATGCTCAACAGGTCCTGGTTGGTGACGGTCCTCGCCATGGTGCTGCTGCCGATCTTCCTGATCCCGGCCCGGCGCATGGGTTCCAAGCTGGCAGACCTGCGCCGCGAGGCCGCCGCACACAACGCCGCCATGGGCACCCAGATGACGGAGCGGTTCTCCGCGCCGGGCGCCACGCTGGTCAAGCTGTTCGGCCGCCCGGACGAGGAATCCCGCGAGTTTGCTGCCCGCGCAGGCCGTGTCCGTGACATCGGCGTCCGGATGGCCATGCTGCAGTTCACATTCGTCACGGCCCTGACCCTGGTGTCCGCGCTCGCGCTGGCGCTGGTGTACGGCCTTGGCGGCTGGCTTGCCCTGGGCGGGCAGTTGGCGCCCGGCGACGTGGTGGTCCTGGCGCTGCTGCTGACCCGGCTCTACGCCCCGCTGACGGCACTGTCCAACGCCCGGGTGGAAATCATGAGTGCGCTGGTCAGCTTTGAACGGGTGTTTGAAATCCTGGACCTGAAACCGCTGATCCAGCAGAAGCCGGACGCCGTGCCCGTTCCTGCCGGGCCTGTTTCCGTGGAGTTCGACAACGTCCGGTTCGCCTACCCCTCCGCGGACAAGGTCTCCCTGGCCTCCCTGGAGGAAGTCTCCACCCTTGACACCCGGGGCGGCGAGGAAGTGCTGCATGGCGTCAGCTTCCGGGTGGAGCCCGGCCAGACGGTGGCGCTGGTGGGTTCCTCCGGTGCCGGCAAGTCCACCATCGCCCAGCTTCTGTCGCGGCTGTACGACGTCGACTCCGGCGCCGTGCGGTTGGGCGGCACCACGCCGGGGACCGGGTTGGACGTGCGGGACACCACGTTCGATTCACTTCGGGACACCCTGGGAATGGTGACCCAGGACGGCCACCTGTTCCACGAAACCATCGCCTCCAACCTCCGGCTGGCCCGGCCGGATGCCACCGAGGAAGACATGTGGGACGTCCTGCGGCAGGCCCGGCTGGAGGCAATGATCAGGTCCCTGCCGGACGGGCTGGAGACGGTGGTGGGGGAGCGCGGCTACAGGCTCTCCGGCGGTGAACGCCAGCGGCTGACCATCGCCCGGCTCCTCATCGCCCAGCCCCGCGTCGTCATCCTCGACGAGGCCACGGCAGCGCTGGACTCCACGAACGAAGCGGCCGTGCAGGCAGCCCTTGGCGCCGCGCTTGAGGGGCGGACCGCCGTCGTGATTGCCCACCGGCTGTCCACCGTCCGCGCGGCCGACGTGATCTTGGTGGTGGAGGGCGGCCGCATCGTGGAACGTGGACCGCACACCGAGCTCCTGGCCGCCGGGGGCCGCTACGCCGAGCTGTACCGGACGCAGTTCGCCGAAGCCACCGCCGTGGCGCAGGAGGCAGTCCCCGAGTTCTAGGGGTGATGCGGCGCGGCCTGTGCCTCCGCCGCTGGACGTCCTGCCAGCAGGGGCAGGATGTGGTCTGTCAGCAGCGGCGCCAGGTCCCCAGTGTGTCCGGCGCCGGAAGCCAGGACGTCCAGGTCCAGCCAGCGGATCTCGGCAATCTCAGCGGAAGGGTGGGCTGACCAGGTCCCCGGAGCGGTAAAGACGGTGGCTTCAATGTCAGTCGCGGCCTCGTTGGCTGCGTCGGCGATCCACACGCCCATCAGCACCAGTTCACGCGCGTCGATGATGATGCCCGCTTCTTCCTCGAGCTCCCGGGCTGCGGCCTGGACGGCTGTCTCGCCCGGCTCGGGCTTGCCACCGGGGTGCATGAACATGGTGGTGCCGCGCTTCCGCACAGTCAGCAGCCGGCCGGCGTCGTCGAACACGCAGACGGCGGAGACCACGATGCGGTCCTTCACAGAGCCTCCCGGACCAGGTGCGAGACGAGCAGCAGGTCCTTGCGGGGGCCGGTGACGTCCCAGCTGTAGCTGAATGCGTCGGGACCCTGGCGGGTGTAGGACACGCGGTACGTGTCGGGATCGCACCAGTGCCCGTCCTGGCTGGCGTCCTGGGCAAAGCTCATCCGGTGGAACGGGCGGCCGTCCGGGAAGAACACGTCCAGGGCGTCCGGCCGCGGGGACGCCTTCAGCACGTACTCCCGTGAGGCGGGACCTGTGAAAGCAGGCCAGCGCATGGTGCCTTCCTCGCGAAGGGCCAGGCCGTCGTCGTCCGTTGCGGTGTAGAGCACGACGCCGGAAAAGGTTCCGCGGGTGCCGTCCGACCGGTCCAGCAGGTCACGCTCCACGCGCCACCGGCCCGCGTGCGCACCTGGCCGGCTGCCCAGGAGGTAGGCGCGAAGGAGGGACTGCGGGGGACTGGAGTTCAAGTGCCCTCGATTGGAATCGAACCAACGACACCGGCTTTAGGAGAGCCGTGCTCTATCCACTGAGCTACGAGGGCGGGCATTCGGCAACCGGCGGGGCCGGCTGGTCCGAACACGGTTACAAGCATACAAGGTGCCGGGCCGTACTACGCTCAAAGCATGAGTCCAGCCCCGACTGCCGCTCCCGCTGCCGCCTACCTGCCGGACACGGCATCCACCCGGCACTCCATCGGCGCGTGGTCGGTGTTGAGCGTCCTCCAGTACTTCCTGGCCGAAGCGGTGGTGGCCATCGCCTGGGCAGGTCCACGCCCGTACGACCTGAGGACCGGCTACATCAGCGACCTCGGCGCCCTGCACTGCGGAACCTATTCCGGCCGGGATGTCTGCTCGCCGCTGAATTGGCTGATGAACGCCTCGTTCGTGCTCCAGGGCCTGGGACTGCTGCTGGGCGCGGTGCTGCTGACATCGGGGCTGTTGTGCGTGGCGGCCCGCCACGGTGCCCGCATCGACCGGAACCGCCGGACACCGCTGCTCGCCGCAGTGTGGGTGCGGCTGCTGACCGGTGCGGCCGGGGCCGGAACAGTGACCGTGGGGCTGGTCCCGGAGGACCTGCATTCACCGTGGCACTACGTTGGCGCCGTCACCTATTTCCTCGCCGGCGCGGCCGCACTGGCCGTGCTGGGGATCCTCTGGTTGCGGCAGACCCCGGTGGCCTGGTTCCTGCTGGCGTGCGGCGCCGTGTCCCTGGCGGCATTGGCCACCGGGGGCCTGACGCGCATGCAGGTGCCCGAGCCCGGCACCCTGGAACGGCTGATGGGCTATCCGGTCACCGTGGGGATGGCCGCCGCCGGGCTGGTGATCGCCCAGCGGGTGCACCGGCGCCGGAAGGAACAGCGGGCAGCGGCAGCCGGGGCAAGTGTCGCCTAGCTGACGTTCCGGTTCCGTCGGTTGAGGAAGACCGCCGCCGCCCCGGCGAGGAGGCTCAGCACCAAAAGTACCCAGCCGGCAACGGTGAGGCTGGATGCCAAGGCAACCTGGCCGGCGTCGGGACCTGCCGTGCCCATCATCGCGTCAATGGCAACGTTCCCCCACAGCCGGACCACCACAAACAGCATGGGCAAAGCCCAGAGCGCCCAGCGCAGCGCCTTCCGAGCGACGTTGGTGCCAATGAGCAGGAGCCATGTGAACCCGAAAATCAGCGGAAAGAGGGTGCCCGCCGTCTTGTGGACGTAGTTCAGCTGTCCCAGGGCGTCGCTGTTCATTGCCGCCTGCAGCCGGCCGATGTAGGCGGCGTCGAAACCGCCCACAAGGGCATCCGGCATGGCCAGCCCATCAGAAAGTTGCGTGAGCTGTGTCAAGGTCAGCAGGTGCAGGTACCAGAACAGGAACAGGCTGGCCACCACGCCGGCAATCACAATCAGGTTGCTGTTGCCCTGCGCCTTCTCCGGTGTGCGCGCCGTGGTGGGGTTGACCACCGGTGGCAGGTGATGCTGCGGCACCGCCGCGTTGGCGCCGTGCTTCTTGATCCGCTGGGCAGGGGTTTTGGCCATGGCACCATTATCGCGCCCCATAAACTGAACCCATGACCACTGGCCGACACAGCGCAGCTGTTCTTGACCCTTCCCTGGATGACTACGAACTGGCGGCGGCCCTGGTCCGCGAGGCCGGACAGCTTGCGCTCCTCATGCGCATGGCCGGCCTGCAGTCGGAACAAAAGACGTCCGTCTCCGACGTGGTAACCGCGGCGGACCACGCCGCCGAGGCCTACGTGCTGGAGCAGTTGCAGCGCTGCCGGCCGGGAGACGGCATCCTCGGCGAGGAAGGCGCATCAGTCCAGGGAACCAGCGGCCGTACCTGGGTGATCGACCCCGTGGACGGCACCTACAACTTCCTGCACGGCTCCACCTACTGGTGCTCCGCCATCGCGCTGAAGGATTCCGCCGACGTGCTGCTCGGCGCCGTCTTCCAGCCGGAGGAGGACAAACTCTGGCTCGGCGGCCGGGACCGGCCCGCCACCCGCAACGGTGATCCGCTGACGGCTTTCACCGAACACGACGGCAAGCGCAACACCACCGATGTTGCTGAGCTTGGCGCGGCCACCTACATCCACCCCACGTGGCTGATGGATCCCATGTGCGCCATGCCGTGGCATGCTGCGGCCACATCCGCCGCGTCCCTACGCATGTTGGGGTCCGGTTCCTGCGACCTGGGCCGAGTGGCGGACGGGCAGCTGGGATGCTGGTTCCAGCACAGCTGCCCGGAATGGGACTGGCTGCCAGGCGAGGCGATCGTCCGCGCAGCAGGGGGCGCCGTGGATACTGTCCGCGTCAACGGGCTGGAGTGGTTCCTGGCAGGAGGAACGACGGCGGTCCGCCAGTTGCGTGCAGCCCTTCAGTCAGGCTCGGTAACCTAAGCCTCACCACAGCACTGGTTGCCGGTCTGGAGGCCGGTTGGGCGCCCGTCTCTTGTTGCCAGTGCCACTTCCTCCGCCGCTGCAATCGCCGTTGCGCGCGCGGACCGTTGAAGGCAGAGGGGAAAGCGTGCCTGCTCGAGCCTCCACTGAGCGTGACGCTGGGGGAGTACCCGCTTGGAGTGCGCCGTCCGGAGGGGTGGCGGGCGGTGCTGTCCCCGGCAGTGGTGGTGCCGTGGAGTGGTAGGTGTGGCCGGTGGGGGTTGTTGTTGCCACGGTATGGCGCAGGCCAGGGACCCGAGCGTCGATCTGGTCGGCGCTCAAAACGCCTTCCAGAAGGTTGGTTGTCGTACTGATTTCGGCCAAGAGGGCCCGTCCTTTTAAAGGTAAAACCGCAGGTCAAACCCTAGTTAGAGACCGGCCCCTTACACACTCTATGAAACACCCTCTTGGCCAGGCCCAGCACCGTCAGTGTCGCCCAACTACTCATAACCGCCGGCGAAAACTTTGAGCGTTTCCGTAAAGAAGCCGCTTTCGCCCGGCTCTGCGGTGTCGCACCCATTCCGGTGTCCTCCGGAAAATCAAACCGCATGAGGCTTCACCGGGGCGGGTAACCGCCACGCAAACAGAGTCATCTACCTCATTGCGATTAGCCGCCTGAGGTACGACCCAAGAAGCCAGGCATACCGCGACCGGAAACGAGCCCAGGGACACTCCTCCTCCGACGCCATCCGCTGCCTCAAACGCTTCATTGCCCGCGAAATTTACTACAGCCAGCACGGGACTTGTCCCGTGCTGGCTGACGAGCAAGAGCTCAGCTGTCAATGCAGCTAGGGCAGCCGCCCTCACGCCAACACCGACCCATCCCCGTCAAGCGATCCTTGTCGAACACGGAAGGAGCGTTGGCCGCATCACGGAAACCCGGACGCTCAGTACGGCGTGTGATCCGAGAGGACAGCAGATCTTTCAGGATCCTCTGCCGAGGGCTCTAATGTTGCTGCGCCCTGGGCAGCTCCAGAACGCCTGCGCCTTCTGCCGGCCAGGATCAACGCGGCGGCCCCAATCAGGATGGCCGCGGCCACGGTGCCGACGATGACCGGAAGATTGGCCATGATGCCGTTCCCCGTGGTGACTGAGCTGGCCTGAGCCGTGGGTTCTGTTGAATTTGCCTCTGCCTCAGCCTGCGCCTGTGCAGCTTGGGCCTTGACAGCCGCTAGCGCGGGGATGCTCAGGTCCTGGGCCGGGAAGACCGTCACGGACATATCGGCGGTGTTAGTGACCAGGACGGACCCGCTGGGAGCGACGGCGAGATGCCCGGGGTTCCGGGCCGTCGGCTGGCTGCGGCGGACACTCGTTTCGCTCGGTGGGATGACGTTGAGGCTGCTGTTCTCGGATAGAACATAGACAGTGCTGTCCGGGCCAACCGCGATTTCCTTTGGTCCGCCCGGAACCGGCACACGGTAGGAGACGGCTGACTCCCTCGGCTTGATCACCGCCACATCGTTTGAGGTGATGTTAGTGACGTAGATCGCGCCGTCCGGGCCTACTGCAATCCCGTGCGGAGCGCCGGCGCTGTCAGGCGACTTCCTGACATCAATGGTGCGGGAAACCGTGCCGGCGCCCGGGGCGATCACCGAGACGGTCCCGCCGTCCTGGTTGGTCACGTAGGCGGTGCCGTCCTGGGCTACGGCGACTTCCTTGGGATTGGGGCCGACGGTGACCTCGTGAGCAGGTGCGTCGGCTCCCGGCGGGATGATTGACACTGTCCCCAGTTCCGGGTTGGGAACAAAAACAGTGCCGTCGGCCGCCGCGGATATGAGGTGGGCGCCGAGACTCAGCGGAATGGTGCGCGCAACGGCAGAGGAGCCCTCGGGTATTACCGTCAGTTTTTCCTGTGGTTGGTCCCCCAAGGCCGGCCCCTCGACAAACAGGGTGCCGTCCGCAGACAATGCCAGTCCCTTCGGGGAGACACCCGTCATGAGCGTCTTGGTTGGCGTGCTTGCGCCCGTGGGAAGAACGTGGACTCCTCCGGTGTCGCCAATGTACGCAGTGCCCTCGGCGTCGACGACAACGCCGAGAGGGAATTGACCAACATAAACGACATCCCCGGATGCCATCGACGGGGCAGCACCAATCAACAGGATGCTGCCAGCGACAGCCACAACTGTGCCCGCGGTGAAGCGCATGCACCTACCCCCAAACCTTGCAAGAAGAAGACCTTCGATGAGCATACTGCCGGCACTCTATCCCCGGATGGCAAAGATCGGCTGGTCAGTGGGTCCATTCGGCAGTTGCGGGATAGGCAGGGACCTTTTTCATTCGCATGACGATGGCGCATCGGGAGATGATGAGCGCGTTCAGGCCGAGCGCGCTGAATTCAACTCCTCCGGGCGACGACTTTGTGGTTATGTAGAGGACGATCAGGACGGATGCCGCGGCCGTCAGGATTATCGCGCCGAGCAGGGGTGCCTTGGCTGTGGAGAGCCGGGCAACGATGTTCCAGGTCCCTACGCCGACGTAGGCAAGGGCAAGCACACAGAACACCGCGATTATCGCGATGGCGTGGCTCATGGCACTGCCGAGGATGTAGCCGCCGGACGTCGTGGCGGTATTCATGGCGCGGTTGATCACGGAGATGTCCGTATAGGCGTAGAAGCCCGACATAAGGCCCAAGCACACCGAACTGCACCCTAGGACGAGCCGCCACCGCCGCGACTTCTCAGCGTCCAACGGCGAGAGGACCCCTTCGCCTGGCTCCGAAAGCCATGGCTGCTGGTGGGAATACTCCTGGTCATAGCTCATACGGGCGGGCGCTCCTTCTACCTTGCAGGAGCGTTCCTTACGGCCCCCAAGCAAGCAGGGCCTACACTGCACGACGCCAACTCGGGGCACCAGAGACACCCGGCGGCCTAAACGCTGGCACGGGCAGATCCAGAGGGCGGATTGTTACGGAAAATCTAGGGCTTGACTTCTAAATCTATATAGCTAGATTTAGCGATATGAAGAACTTAGGCCGCGTAACTCCGGCCACCGCAATGGTCCTCGAAGCACTGCTTTCGGCGGAGCGAATATGGGGGCTACAGATCGTCAAGGACGTCGGAAAGAAACCGGGCACCATCTACCCGATTCTGGATCGCCTGGAGTCGGCGGGTTGGGTCATCGGGGAATGGGACAGTGCTGAGGGTCGGAAGGGACCGCGCCGGCGGTACTACCGCCTGGTCTCAGAGGCACGCCCGCTGGCGCAGGACTACGTGAACGTTCAGCAGGCTAAAGCTCCCACATCCCCTTCACGCCCCCGTCCCGCCATGCGCGAAGGACAGTGGTGCGGGGCATGAGCCGCACAGAGGCCGTCCTCACTGTATGTGTGGCACTGACGCCCGAGAGGCTCCGTTCCGTGCGGGAGGAACAGTGGAGAGCTGACCTGCGGGATGGGCCCAGCCTGGGCATCTCCCAGTCGTCTCTCCTCGTTGGTGCGCTTTGTTCGTCAACCATTGCCAGATTTCACGAGTTGGTACACCGCGGCAACCAAGTGCTGTCGCATTTCACTAGGGGGAAAAACATGAAGCTTGCACTCAGCATGTTCGGCGTAGCTGTTGTCGTTATTGGGGGGACAGCAGTTGGCATCAACGCGGCAAAGCCAAAGACGGACTACGCTGCGGTGGCGGAATCCAAAACGATAATGGGGTACGAAGGCTGGTGGAACTCGACGCCAGCAGATGGGAGCGGAAAGGACCTGCCCCAGGAAACTGTGGCAGTAAATACCACCACCGGGCAGATCGTGGATGCCTTCAATAGAGCAAAGAACGCCGCCCACCAGGTCACCTCGATTTCCGACGTCCACTTCGACGTTGTCCCTGATCCAACCTGGCCGGCTAAGTCAGTGGTCATCATTGATACGGCCACGGGGAAAGTCATCGACAGCTTCACTGTCGATGAGAAAGGTCGGCCTATTTTGCCCCGCCCGTAGTCCGCCGACCCACGTTTTGAAGACCTTGGCTTGTCTATAGGAACATCACTGCCACCGGCACCCCGGCCGCGGCCTGCTCCCCTCGCTGCTGGACATCCAACGCCACGGCAAGCCGGGCCTGCTGCGCGCCCGCCAGGCACTTCACGTCCTCCCACAGCCGCATCTGCTCAACCATCCCCACACCATCCGCGGGCACAGGAACAGCAGCCAAAACAGCCAAGGCATCAGCAACGGTAGGCGCAGCAGACGAACGCGGCAGCCCATCCCAGGCGCCCGGAGGAGCGGGCGAGGAGTACGGCTGGCCGGCTACGGCCGGGGCCGCAGGCGAGAGATGCGGCCCGCCAGTAATGTTCAGGGCGAGTGCCCCATGAGGCCTACCAACAGGAGGGGCCGCATGCCGCGTCGCCCCCAGCACTGCTGCCGCTGTCCCCAAAACCGCCTCCATAAAAAGAGTCTTCCACCAGGGTGTGACATGGGGACTTACCCTCATGCCCTATGTGCACAAAGGCTCGTAATCCACAGGGCGGAAGGCGCTGTCGGTCCCACCGCCTAGACTTGTAGGCACCATGGATATGTTGTTTGACCCGTACTCTGACGGACCGTTCAAGGCCGCTCCTGCCTCCACCGCCCGCACCAGGACGGTGCCGGAAGGCGTTTCCGCCACGGCCGGCCCGGGAGGAATGCCGGACCCGCATGCCGACGGGCAACACCAGTCCGGGGGCTGGCAGCAGGGCATCCAGCCCCACGGCCGCCAGCACGACGGGAACCGGAGCGACGCCGGCCGGCACCATGGCAGCAGCCGTCCGGACGCCGCGCAGTTGCTGGAGGGGTTGAATCCCCAGCAGGAGGAAGCGGTCAAGCATGCCGGGTCCGCGCTGCTGATCGTTGCCGGTGCCGGATCCGGAAAAACCCGCGTACTCAGCAACCGGATCGCTTACCTGATCGCCACCGGCCGTGCCCACCACGGAGAAATCCTGGCCATCACCTTCACCAACAAGGCGGCCGCGGAAATGCGTGAGCGCATTGAGGCGCTGGTGGGCGGCCGTGCCAAGATCATGTGGATCTCCACGTTCCACTCCTCCTGCGTGCGGATCCTGAGGCAGGAAGCGGCCAACGTCGGCCTGAAATCCAACTTCTCCATCTACGACTCCGCCGACTCCCTGCGGCTTGTCACCCAAGTTTCGAAGGCCCTGGACCTGGACCCGAAGAAGTTTGCGCCCAAGGCCATCCAGCACAAGATCTCCGCGTTGAAGAACGAGCTCATCGACGCCGACTCCTATGCCTCGGCAGCCAACTACAACGACCCCTTTGAACACGCGGTCGCGGACGTCTACAAGGGCTACACGCAACGGCTCCGCCAGGCCAATGCCATGGACTTCGACGACCTCATCGCCGAAACCGTCTACATGTTCCGCGCGTTCCCTTCGCTCGCAGAGTCCTACCGCCGCCGGTTCCGCCACGTCCTGGTGGACGAATACCAGGACACCAACCATGCCCAGTACGCCCTGGTCCGGGAGATCGTGGGCGAGGGCCAGGGCGCCTCGGAGCTGACCGTGGTGGGTGACTCGGACCAGTCCATCTACGCCTTCCGCGGCGCGGACATCCGGAACATTGTGGAGTTCGAAAAGGATTACCCAGAGGCCCGCACCATCAAACTGGAGCAAAACTACCGCTCCACCCAGAACATCCTGAGTGCCGCCAACTCGGTGATCTCGCGAAACCCCAACCGGCCGGAGAAACGCTTGTGGACCGCCGAGGGCGAAGGCCACAAGATCATTGGCTACGTTGGCGAAAACGAGCATGACGAAGCGCAGTTCATCGCCAAGGAGATCGACCGACTCCAGGACGAGGAGAACTTGCGCCCTGGGGACGTCGCCATTTTTTACCGCACCAACGCCCAGTCCCGCTCCATCGAGGACGTGCTGGTGCGCGTGGGCCTGCCGTACAAGGTAGTGGGCGGCACCCGCTTCTACGAGCGCAAGGAGATCAAGGACGCCCTGGCCTACCTGCGCGTCCTGGTGAACCCGGACGACGACGTCAACCTCCGCCGGGTGCTAAACGAACCGAAGCGCGGCATCGGGGACCGTGCGGAGGGCGCCGTGGCCGCCCTCGCCAGCCGCGAGCGCACGTCCTTCATGGCGGCCGCACGCCGCGCGGACCAGGCTCCCGGCATGGCCACCCGTTCAGTGAACGCCGTCGTGGGTTTCGTGAAAATGCTGGACGATCTCGCCGAGGTGGCCGCCGGGTCCGGCGCTGCCGCGGCACTCGAGGCGGTGTTGGAGCAGACCGGCTACCTTGCCGCGCTGCGCTCCAGCACCGATCCGCAGGATGAGTCCCGAGTGGAGAACCTGGCCGAACTCGTGGCCGTTGTGCGCGAGTACGAGCAGGAAAATCCGGAGGGAAGCCTCGGCGCGTTCCTGGAGCAGGTGTCCCTGGTGGCAGACGCGGACCAGATCCCGGATGCCCCCGGCGCGGACATTGACGCCGCCGTGGCGGAGGCCAAACGGCTGGGCGTGGTGACGCTCATGACCCTGCACACGGCCAAGGGGCTGGAATTCCCGGTGGTCTTCCTTACCGGCATGGAGCATGGGCTTTTCCCGCATCAGCGCTCCGCTACAGACCCCAAGGAACTGGCCGAGGAACGCCGGTTGGCTTACGTGGGCCTCACCCGTGCCCGCAAGCGGCTGTACGTGACCCGGTCCGAGGTGCGCAGCATGTGGGGCCAGAGCCAGTACAACCCCGCCAGCCAGTTCCTGGAGGAGATCCCCGCAGAGCTCCTGGAATGGAAGCGGGAGGGAACCAGCAGGCAGGCCGGTGGCTGGGGTGGGGGCTCGATTGGCTCAGGCCGCTACAGCGGATCGTTCTGGGGTGCCGGCACCGCCCGCGGCGCCGCGGCAGACTCTTCCGCCGGCTTCAATGCAGACGTCCCGGCGTTCATCGCCAAGAACCGGGTGCAGCCGCAGAAGGAGATCATCGCCGTCAGCGTGGGGGACAAGGTCAACCACACCAGTTTTGGCAACGGAACGGTCCTGGCGCTTGAAGGTGCGGGGGACAAGACCGTGGCAAAGGTGAAGTTCGACGTCGGCGAAAAGCGACTGCTGCTGCGGTACGCTCCGCTGACCAAGCTCGACGCCTGAGCCCTCGATGGTCGCCGCCCCGCCGATTCGCGGCGGGGCGGTAAGGACTACGTTCCCGGGCAGGCCTCGGCGATGAGCCGACGGGCCAGGTCGACGGCGCGTTTTCCGTAGGTGCCACCGTCCAGGACGGCTGCCGTGGCGTAAGCCCCATTTAGGACGATGAGGAGTTCTTCGGCGAGCCGATTGGGGGCGGCGGCTCCGGCATCAACGGCCAGGGAGCGGAACCAGTCGCGAACCTGTTGTTTGTGGGTGACGGCTGCCAGGTGGGCCGGGTGCTGCCTCTCGGGGAACTCCGTATTGGTATTCAGCATTGGGCAGCCCCGGTAGCTACTTCCGGCGCAGTCCGTGGCCAGCACTTCAAAGACGGCGAGGAGCTTTTCCCGTGGATCCGCTTGTTCACCGGCGGCCTCGCGCATGCGCTCGAACCATGCGTCCGCGCGGCCCTCCACGTACGCGGTGGCGAGGGCGTCCTTGGTGGCGAACTGGCGGTAGACGGTTGCATTGCCGACCCCGCATTCCTTGATGACGGTATCCATCCCCACCGCCCTGATTCCCCGCGTGTAGAACAGGCGCGTTGCCACCTCCAGAACATTCCGCCGGTTTTCCTCACCCGTCCTGCGCATCACACAACTCCTTTTAATTCCACCGCGTTGGCTGCTCCAAGTTTGACAGACGGAACGATCCGTCACAAACTTGGGAACGATCCGTCACATAGGACCACGCGTCCTGAAGCACTGGGAGAACAACATGAAGACAGCAGTCCTTGGAACCGGGATGGTCGGCCGGACCATCGCAGCGCGCCTCTACGAACTAGGGCGTGTCTCCCAAAGCCTGATGACCGCATCCGGGATGCTTGATGGGTGTCGCGTACTTCCGTTTTGACTGATGGGCAATGGGCCCGCATCCAGCCGCTACTGCCGTCCTCTGCAGGCCGGCG
>NZ_BMFW01000030.1 GCF_014639275.1 Arthrobacter liuii
GGGACGGACGAACCTCTGGTGTGTCAGTTGTACTGCCAAGTGCACCGCTGATTAGCTACGTTCGGATGGGATAACCGCTGAAAGCATCTAAGCGGGAAGCTCGCTTCGAGATGAGATTTCCATACACATTTATGTGTGAGAGGCCCCCAGCCAGACCACTGGGTTGATAGGCCGGATGTGGAAGCGAGGACTAACGACTCGTGAAGCTGACCGGTACTAATAGGCCAACAACTTACACCACACAAGAAACATACTTGCTTGCGTCCACTATGTGGTTCCCAACCAACAACCCACAGGGTTGCCCTGGCAGGAACCATAACTGAATAACAACACCACAATGTTGTAACCACACAGATTTCCCCACCACAAGCCCACGCGCTTGAGGGTGCGGGTCAAGGGTTACNCCATTAAGAAGGGCCCTGACAAGGAATGTCAGGGCCCTTCTGCTTTAACAAACAGCGGCTGAGCCCTTCTGAATGCCCCGTTCCGCCGGCCCCGGGTCCCGCGGGTAGAGTAATCCCTCATGAGCAGCATCTTCAGCCACGCCCAGGATCCTTTCGAAGACAAGGAACGGCAGGCTGCTGATCCTTTGGATCCGGTGGCGTACACCGTGGTGGTTCCAGGCCCGGTGGCCCGGGCTTTCGCCGGGTTCACCGACCACGCCCACCTGTGGTGGCCCCTGGAGCAGAACGGCGTTTACGGGGCCGCCTCATACGTGGAGTTTGAAGAGAACCTCATCCTGGAGACAGCAGACGATGGCCGCACCAGCATCTGGGGAACCCTTGACGACTGGCAGCCGCCCCTGTCCTTCCACGCCACCTGGCACCCCGGGACCACGGCACTGTGGTCCACCGAACTGCGGGTGGCATTCCGCGCGGTCGAAACGGGAACGGAAGTCCGCGTCTTCCACGAAGGATGGGAAGGCGCCGAGGACCCCGTTGCTGCCCGACGGGAGTATGCGGACGCCTGGCCGCTGATCCTGGAGAGGTTCGCGCGTTTCATGGGCGCCGAAGACTCAACGGACGGCGCGCCGCCAAGGCTGTCCTAGGCCCGCCGTCCCGCCACGTCCGGTGGTACAGCTGTGCTGTTTCGGATCACGAATTCCGTTGGATACTCCTGGTCCTGTACTGCCTCCGCCGCCGGACCGCCGTCGGAATCCTTCCCGACGCTTTTAAGCAACCCCAAAGCAGTAGCAGCCGCCAGCCTTCCCTGTCCCCGCGGGTCCTGGCTGACGGTGGTCAGCCCAAAAGTCTCTGCGAGTTCATGCCCGTCGATTCCCACCACGGAGAGGTCCTGCGGGACCTGCAGGCCGAAGTCGCGTGCCGCAAGCATGATGCCCACGGCCATCTCATCGGATGCTGCAAAGACTGCGGTGGGACGCCCGGCAGGTGTTCCCAGCAGCCGGCGGCCGGCTGCGTAAGCGCCCTGGATGGTGAAGTCGGCAGTGGCGGTCCACTCCTTCCGTACGGGGAGCCCTGCTGCTGCCATGGCCGCCATGTAACCCTTTTGGCGAAGCTGGGGAAGTTTGAAGTCGCGGTTCAGCTCTGATGACCCGGTGACATGCGCAATTCGGGTATGCCCCAGTCCGATCAGGTGGCCGGTGGCCAGCATGGCCACGCCCTGGTCGTCGATCCTGACGGTGGATGCTCCGGGCAAGGCCCCTCCGATGCCCACGATGGGGCGGTGCACCGCCAGCAGTTGGCGGATCTCGTCCTCGCTAAGCACCAGTGCCACGGCGATAACGGCGTCCAGGCGTTTCCGGAGCAGGAAGTCATTCAGGATGCTGCTGCGGCGCTCCGCCTGTTGGCCCACGTTGTACAGCGTCAGGTCGTAGCCTGCGTCCAGCAGGGTTTCCGAAACGCCTTCCAGGACGCAGGAGAAGTACCAGCGCTGCACATTGGGAACCACCAGCCCAATGTTGTGGTTGCGCCCGGACGCGAGGCTGGACGCGTGGTAAGAGGGGACGAACCCGAGTTCCCTGGCTGCTTCCTGTGCAAGGCGGCGGCTCGTGGATGAGACGTTGGACTTGCCGCTCAGTGCCCGCGAGACGGTGGCCACGGACAGGCCGGCCCGGCTGGCAACCTCTTTGATGCCCGCCATTGTCAGTGGATGGCTGCGGTGTCCGGCCCAAGGTCTATCCACGCAGTCTCGCCGGAGGCAAGGTCGTGGCCGCTGCTTGCCGGAAGGCTGCGGATAAGGACGTCGCCTGCAGGCATCTCCAGCGGCTCGTGGTTCAGGTTCATAAGCACCAGCGTAGTGCCGTTCAGGTAGCCCAGGGAGGAACCGGTGCACCAGTCCTCGGCCCAGGACAAGGATCCCCTGCCCAGGTTTAGTTCCCGGCGGCAGGCCAGGGCGTTACGGTACAAGGACAGGTGCGACGACGGCGACCCCGACTGCAGGTCCCGCGCCAATTCGCCGAAAGAGGCGGGAATGGGCAGCCAGGGATCATTCCCTGAACCAAAGCCGAGGTGCGGTTCCCCGCCCCGCCAGGGCAAAGGCACCCGGCAGCCGTCACGGCCAAGCCGCTGCCCACCGGTACGGGCGAAGGTGGGGTCCTGGCGCAGGTGGCCGGGGATGTCGATGCCATCATGCAATCCCAGCTCTTCGCCCTGGTAGAGGTAGGCGGCGCCGGGAAGGCCCAGCATGAACAGGGAAGCGGCAGCTGCGCGGTGCCGGCCAAGGTTGTGGTCCGGCTGCGGATCTGCGGAGCCGATGCCGTCCCCGTCCCGCGGGCCCTGCCCGTTGTAGCCGAACCGGCTGGCGTGGCGGACCACGTCATGGTTGGACAACACCCACGTGCTCGGGGCGCCCACCCCGTCCAGGACTGTCAGCGAATCTGTGATGACCGAGCGCAGCCGGTACACGTCCAGGCCGGCGTGGAGATATGGGAAGTTGAACGCCTGGTGCATCTCGTCGGGCCGGACCCAGTGCGCCAGCCGGTGGAGGTCCACGCTGGCCTCGGCACAGAGGATCCGGTCGGGTCCATACCCGTCCAGGATTCCCCGCCAGTTCCGGTAGATGTCGTGGACGCCCGGTTGGCCGAACATGGGTGCCTCATGGCCGGGGTACCCCTCGCTGTTGCCGCCGTCAGCGCGGCCGCCCCACGCAGGCAGCCCTTGGGCCTTGACCAGCGCATGGGCCACGTCCACCCGGAAGCCTGAGACGCCGCGGTCCAACCAGAAACGAAGCACACGCTCGAACTCTGCATGGACCGCAGGGTTGTCCCAATTGAAGTCCGGCTGGGACGAATCAAAGAGGTGCAGGTACCACTGGCCCGGCTGGCCGTCAGCCCCTTCCACCCGGGTCCAGGCAGGTCCGCCGAAGTGGGACTGCCAGTTGTTCGGCGGTTCCTGTCCGTCGGGGCCGGTTCCATCACGGAAGATGAACACGTCCCGCTCCGGGCTTCCGGCTGGTGCAGCGAGGGCTGCCTGGAATGCGGGATGCTGATCCGAACAGTGGTTGGGCACCAGGTCCACGATTACCCGCAGGCCCAAGCGGTGCGATTCAGCCATCATGACGTCGAAGTCGCGGAGCGTGCCGAAGATCGGATCAACGTCGCAATAGTCGCTGACGTCGTACCCGGCGTCACGCTGGGGTGACCGGAAAAAGGGGGAGAGCCAGACGGCGTCGACGCCCAACTCCGCCAACTGCGGCAGTTCCTCGGTGATGCCCGCCAGGTCTCCCACGCCGTCGCCGTTCAAGTCACGGAACGACCGGGGATACACCTGGTAGATCACTGCTGAGCGCCACCAGCCCGGAGCGGAGTCAGCGGCGTGAATGAGCGTCAGGGGGCCAGCGAGGACCGCGGTGTCCTGGGTCACAGTTTCAACAGACATGGAAGCCAGCCTACTGGCGGAGGGCGATTAAATGAAAACGCTTCCATGTTTATTTCTCTGCATCGTCGTCTACTGGGCTAGTCAACGAGGTCAGTTATATGGAAGCGATTGCAGCATGGGAAATCCAGAAGTTCCTTCCAGTGTGCCCCCTAGACTGGGGAAATATGTCCGACGACGGGTGGAGGCTTTGTGGGAAGCATCGTTGACGAGCTGGAAGCCATCCTGGCGCCAGGTCAGCTGGATACCGGCGAGGTCTCCCTCCGCCGCTACGCCGTGGACCAGGCGCCGGTCATCGACTTCCAGCTTCCCCTGGCAGTAGTGTTCGCCGAATCAGTAGCGGACGTGCAGGCCGTGGTGAAGACCTGCGCGGACACGGGAGTGGCGGTCGTCCCCCGGGGAGCGGGCACGGGTGTGTCCGGCGGTGCTCATGCCACGAGGAACTGCATCATCCTCTCGCTGGAGCGGATGGACCGGATCCTGGACCTGGATCCGGACGACGAAACAGCAGTGGTGGAGCCAGGGGTGGTCAACGCCGTCCTCAACGCAGCCGCCGCAGAGCATGGCCTCATGTACGCTCCGGACCCTGCCAGTTTCCGGAGCTCCACCATTGGCGGCAACGTAGCCACCAACGCCGGCGGCCTGCGGTGCGCCAAGTACGGGGTCACCCGGGACTCCGTCCTGGCGCTGGACGTGGTCCTTGCGGACGGCTCCCTGATCCACACCGGCCACCAGACCTTCAAAGGCGTGGCGGGCTACGACCTCACGGGCCTCTTCGTGGGGTCCGAAGGGACGCTGGGCATCGTCGTCGGAATCACCGTGCGGCTGAAGTACCTGCCCCGGGAAGTGCACACCGTGGCCGCGTTCTACCCGGACTTCAGGCTCGCTGCTGCGGGTGTCCTGGCCGTAGGCAGGGCGCGTGTCCAGCCGGCCATCATGGAGCTGCTCGACGGCGGCACCCTGGCCCAGCTCGATGACATCCACGGGTCCGACCTCACCGCACGCGGGAAATCACTGCTGCTGGTCCAGACGGACGGGTTTGGAGCTGCCGCGGAAGCGGAGGTGGTGCGGCAGGTCCTCCAGGCAGGCGGGGCCGCGGTGACCACCGAGGCGAGCGCCGAGGCGGAGCGGCTGGTGGAACTCCGGCGGCACAGCAGGGGAGTGGAGGTTGACGACGAATACCGGGTAGGTGAAGACGTGGCGGTTCCACGGTCCCGCCTGGTGGACTACGTTGAAGCGCTCGAAGCCATGGCGGCCGCGCAGCAGGTGCACCTCAAGGTGGTGGCGCACGCCGGCGACGGCAACCTGCACCCCATATTCTGGATCGACCGGCAGGGAGCAAGCGTGGAAGCGGGCGCCATGCAGCGCCTGCAGGTAGCGCTGGACGAATCCATCACGGCGGCCCTGGCCATGGGCGGCACCATCACCGGGGAACACGGCGTGGGACAGTACAAGCTCCGCTGGCTGGGCCAGGAGCAGCCGGTGCCCGTCCGGGAGCTGCAGCGCAGGATCAAGGACCTGTTCGATCCCGCGGGAATCCTGAATCCCGGAAAGGCTATTTAGGGCTCAATCGTCCGAGTCCGGATATTCGTCCACGGATTCATCGGCTCCGTAGCGGGACTCCTCGTTTTCCACCTCGAGGATCTTCAGCAGTTCGGTGTCCGGGTTGAGCATGATCGCGGCCTCGTCCCGCCGGTGCCGGAGGATCGAGTCGATGTAGGACTGGACGGCCTCTGCCAACGGTATGTGGCGTTCCTGTTTCTCGGACATGTACCACCGGTGCTCCAGGACCTCGTGGACCACCTCCGCGTGCTCGAGCTTGCCGGAGAGGTCCCGCGGGATGGCACGCACAATCGGTTCGAAGATCTGGCTGACCCAGAGGTGGGCGCTGTATTCCTCGTCCATCTCAGGGTTGTTGTCCGCCCGGAAGGAGTCCATGTCGTTGAGGAGGCGGCGGGCCTGGTTCTCCTGGGCGTCCAGGCCGGTAAGCCGCAGCAGCCGGCGCTGGTGGTGCCCCGCGTCCACCACCTTGGGCTGCAGTAGGATGGTGGAGCCGTTCTGCGTGGTCTTGATGGCGTATTCCTCGACGTCGAAGCCGAGTTCGTTCAGGCGCCGGATGCGGGCGCCAACGCGCCAGCGCTCGCCCAGTTCGAAGGATTCCTTCTCCGTCAGTTCGGCCCACAGCCGCCGGTAGCTGTCCATGATCAGCTCACTGGTGGCTACCGGGTCCACCTTCTCCTCGATGAGCCCGCCGTCCAGCAGGTCCATCAGCTCGCCGGCGATGTTCACCCGGGCGATTTCCAGGTCGTATTCGCGCTGCCCCGTGGACAGGTCCGGGTAGAGCTCACCCGTTTCGGCGTCCACCAGGTAGGCGGCGAAGGCACCGGCGTCGCGGCGGAACAGGGTGTTGGACAGGGAGACGTCGCCCCAGTAGAAGCCGATCAGGTGCAGCCGCACCAGCAGCAGCGCCTGGGCGTCGATGAGGCGGGTGAGCGTGTCCTTGCGCAGCATCTGGGAAAAGAGTGCGCGGTAGGGCATGGAAAACTTCAAGTGCCGCGTAACCAGGACCGGGTTGAGCGGGCGTCCGTCGGGGGTGGTCCGTCCGGTGATGACCGCAACCGGCTCCACGCAGGGAACGTCCAGCCTGGCGAGTTTGCGCAGCATGTGGTACTCATGGCGCGCCACGTGCTCGGAGGTTTCCTTGATGGCGATCACGGAACCGCCCAGGTGCGCGAAGCGCACGATGTGGCGGGAGATACCGCGGGGGAGTGCGGCCAGGTTCGCTGCCGGCCAGTCCTCCAGGGCAATATGCCATGGCAGGTCCAGCAGTTCGGGGTCCGCGGCCGCAGCGGTGATGTTCAGTGACGAGGCTACCGAGGCCGCCTTGTTGTCGTCGGCACTGGCCGCCACGAACCGCGGCAGTTTCCCGACCTGCGCGTAGTCGGTGGGTTCGTCGTGCCACTTGGCGCTGTATTCCTCGGTCATGGGTCAATTCTTCCGTACTGGGGGCAGGGCAGCTAAATCTTGCGGAGGCATGGTTAAAGGCCGACGGCGGCCCCCACCGTTGTGGAACGGTGCGGGCCGCCGTCGGTTTGCGTGGGTGGAGCCACGCCGGCAGGCAGATCAGTCGCCGAGGCGCAGGCCGGTCTTGGTGTCGAAGAGGTGCACGTGGCCCGACTGCGGACGGACGTAGATGACCTCGCCCTTCATTGGGGGACGGCGGCCGTCGACGCGGGCCACGATGTCGTGGTCCTTGCCGTCAAGCGTGGTGTGGCCGTAGACGTAAGCGTCGGCGCCGAGTTCTTCGACGACGTCCACCTCCACCTTCAGGCCTTCACCGTGCGGAGCGGTCTCCAGGTCTTCGGGACGGGAGCCCAGGGTGACGGTGGAGCCGTGTGCCTCTTCGAGGACATCGCGGGGCACGGGGTAGACGGTGCCGCCGAACTGGACGCCGCCGTCGACGACGGGAAGTTCCAGCAGGTTCATGGCCGGGGAGCCGATGAAGCCGGCAACGAAGACGTTCTTGGGACGGTCGTAGAGGTTGCGCGGGGTGTCCACCTGCTGCAGGAGGCCGTCCTTTAGCACGGCGACACGGTCGCCCATGGTCATGGCCTCAACCTGGTCGTGCGTCACGTACACAGTGGTGACACCGAGGCGGCGGGTCAGGGATGCGATCTGGGTGCGGGTCTGCACACGGAGCTTGGCGTCCAGGTTGGACAGCGGCTCATCCATGAGGAAGACCTGCGGGTTACGGACAATTGCGCGGCCCATGGCAACACGCTGGCGCTGGCCGCCGGAGAGTGCCTTCGGCTTGCGGTCCAGGTACTGCTCGAGGTCGAGGAGCTTGGCGGCTTCACGGACGCGCTCGGCGCGCTCTTCCTTGGAGACGCCGGCGATCTTCAGGGCGAAGCCCATGTTGTCGGCCACAGTCATGTGCGGGTACAGGGCGTAGTTCTGGAAAACCATCGCGATGTCGCGGTCCTTCGGCGGAACATCGGTGACGTCGCGGTCACCGATCAGGATCCGGCCGGCGTTGACGTCCTCGAGGCCCGCAAGCATGCGTAGGGAGGTGGACTTGCCGCAACCGGAGGGTCCCACGAGGACCAGGAATTCGCCATCGGCGATGTCGATGTTGAGCTTATCGACGGCGGGCTTATCTGTGCCCGGGTACAGACGCGTAGCGTTATCAAAAGTAACTGTAGCCACAGTTATCAATCCCTTCACCGGCAGGTACGTGCCGGACGATCCGTTGTGAATGGTTCATGTTTATTCAGTTTTGTTCCTGCAAAGTGCTCCGCGCCTTGGCGCGGAGCACTGGGTGACGCCGCACGCTGGTTGTGCGCCACATCACACAAAGAGTATGCCAGAGGTTGTGTTTTTTAGCGCAAATGTTACGAACGTCACATGTGCGGCTCGACACGTCCTACTGCGATGCTGCCTGCGGATCTCCTTCGGCGACGGCGGCACTGCGCGCCTGCAGCAGTGCCTCGAGCAGCTCGGCGATATGGACGGGTGCCTCCACCCGGTACTGGGCCTGGGTGAAATCGAGGCCGACCTTGACGCCCACATCGCCCGGTTCGAGCCGGCCAAAAGCGTCCTCGTCCGTTACGTCGTCGCCGGCGAACAGCACGCCGGTGGCCCCGGTGGCCTGCCGCAGGAAGGTGACGCCTTCTCCCTTGGAAGCATTGACCACCGAGGTCTCCAGGACGCGCTTGCCCTCTTTCAGGAAGACGCCCTTGCGGTCCTGGAGTACCGACCGGGCTGCCGACACTGCGTCTTCTGCCACGGCATCCTCGGCCAGGCGCGTATGCAGGACGACGCCGGCGGGCTTGTCCTCCAGCGAGGTGCCAGGAGCCTCGGCGACAATGCCTGCCAGCTCTGCCCGCACCTCTTCAAGGAGCGCTTTCTGGTCCTCGTCCAGGGCGAGTTCGGTGGAGCCTGGGCCCAGCCACGCTTCGGCGCCGTGGCTGCCAATCAGCAGGGTGTCCGCCGGCGGGGAACCGACCTCCCGCAGGCTGGCGAGGGCACGGCCGGAGATGAGTGCCGTCGTCGTGCGCGGAAGCGCGGCGAGGCCAGCGAACGCCACGGCCGAGCGCGGCAGCGGCCGCGCATCCTGGGCGCGTCCCACGATGGGTGCAATGGTGCCGTCGAAGTCCATGGCAACCAGCAGGTGTTCCGTCCCGGCGATCCGATGCAGCGCTTCCCGGAGTTCGGGGGTGAGTGCCAGCGCTGCCTTGGTGTGGCCGTCAGGAGTCATCGCGGACCACCTTCTCGTTCAGTGCGTTCAGGAAGTCGGCGGACCAGTGGTCCACGTCGTGTTCGAGGATCTGCTTCCGCATGGCCCGCATCCTGCGGCTGGACTCCCGCGGCTGCATCTCCACGGCACGCATGATGGCGCTCTTCAGGCCGTCGATGTCGTGCGGGTTCATCAGCAGTGCCTGCTTGAGCTGGTCGGCTGCGCCGGCGAACTCGCTGAGGACCAGCGCGCCGTCGTTGTTGGTGCGCGCCGTGACGTATTCCTTGGCGACCAGGTTCATGCCGTCCCGAAGGGCCGTGACCAGCATGACGTCGGCGGCAAGGTACAACGCCACCATCTCCTCCACGGGGTAGCTGTGGTGCAGGTAGCGGACGGCGGTGTTCTCTATGGTGTCGTAGGTGCCGTTGATGTGGCCCACCGTGCCCTCCACCTCCTCGCGCAGGAGCCGGTACTGTTCCACGCGCTCGCGGCTGGGGCTGGCCACCTGGATGAGCGTGGCGTCTCCAACGGAGAGCTTGCCGTCTGCCAGGAGCTCCTCGAAGGCTTTAAGCCGGTGCCTGATGCCCTTGGTGTAATCCAGCCGGTCCACGCCGAGCAGGATGGTCTTCGGGTTTCCCAGGTCCTGGCGGATCTGGCGGGCACGCTCGATGATCTCCGGTTTTGCGGCGAGCTCGCTGATATGCCGGACATCGATGGAGATGGGGAAGGCCTGTGCCCGGGCAATGTGGGTGACCTGCCCGTCCTGACCCTTTACATGGACCTGCTGCTGCTTAACGCTGGCACCGAGGAAACGGCGCGCGGAACGCATGAAGTTTCCGGCATCGCTGGGCCGCTGGAAACCCACCAGGTCCGCGCCGAGGAGTCCGTCGATGATGGCCTGGCGCCACGGCAGCTGGGCAAAGATCTCCGGCGGAGGAAACGGGATGTGGTTGAAGAACCCGATGCGCAGGTCCGGCCGGGCCTCGCGGAGCATCCGGGGAACCAGCTGCAGCTGGTAGTCCTGCACCCACACTGTGGCACCCTGGTCCGCATGCTGTACGACGGCCTCGGCGAACCTGCGGTTGACCTTTCGGTAGGCGTCCCACCATGCGCGGTGGAATTCCGGCGGGGCGATGACATCGTGGTACAGCGGCCAGAGGGTGGCGTTGGAGAAACCCTCGTAATACAGCTCAACGTCGTCAGTGCTGAGCTGGACCGGGACGAGGTCCATTCCGCCGTGGCTGAATGGCTTCACGGTCTCATCCGGTGCCCCGTGCCAGCCCACCCAGGCGCCGTCCGTCTTGGTCATCATGGGGGCGAGCGCTGTCACCAGGCCGCCGGGGGACCTGCGCCAGCCGGAGTCGTCGTCACCACCGTCGCCCGGCGCCACCCGGTCAACCGGCAGCCTGTTGGACACCACCATGAAGTCGTACTTGGTATGGCCGGCGTGGCCGGAACTGCCGGCCGTTGCCGTGCCGGCGGGTTTTTCCTGGACGGGTGTTTGCATTGCGCCCCCTGGGGTTGCTTGTGCCTCTAAGCCACCCTAGCCGGACGGAATCATCGGGGCTATTCGTCCGTTGGTCAAGCCGAGGGAATGGTTGAACCCGCAAGCTCTCAGCTTTTTCCCCTAAAATGTTGTGGTGCCACCAAGTGGTCCCCCTACGTCGTCCGACCCAAGGAACTCATGAGCCCCGCAAACGAAGTACGGAAGTCCAAGGCTGAGCGAACCGCGGAGGCGCGGGAAAAGGCGCGCCTGATCCGGGAAGCACAGGTAAAGAAGGACAAGCGCAACAAGCTGCTGATCGGCTGGGGCATCGTGGCGGCAGTCGTGGCCATTCTGGTGGTGGTGGCGCTGGTGGTCACCAACAGCATGAAGCAGAACGCCCCGGTCGCGGAGCAGGGGCCCACCCCGGCAAACGCCAACGTGCATGGCGGCGTGACGCTGCTGGCCAACACCGACGTGGCGAAGGCGGAGCCGGCCACTGTTGACGCCGCCTCCCTGGGGGATGCTCCGAAGACTCCGCCCGCGGAGGTTGTGGCTCCTGGTGCCGGGGCGGAGGCCGGCAAACCGGTCAAGGTGGTCCTTTACATCGACTTCATCTGCCCCGTCTGCAAGAACTTCGAGGCCCAGTACAACGACCAGCTCACCTCGCTGCGCAACGAAGGCAAGATCACCGTTGAGTACCGCGCCCTTGGGTTCCTGGACAGCCGGTCCACGACCAACTACTCATCGCGCGCCGCCAGTGCCGCAGCCTGTGTGGTCAACGAATCCCCGGAAAAGTACTCCGACTTCGTCAACGCACTGTTCGCCAAGCAGCCGGCCGAGGGCAGTGCGGGCCTTTCCGATAACGACCTGAAGAAGATGGCTTCGGACATGGGCGTCGACATCGGCTCCTGCGTGGATGACAAGACCTACCGCCCGTTCGTGAAGTTCACCACGAAAGAAGCGGCGGCAATTGGGGTCACCGGTACGCCTTCCGTGTTCGTGGACGGCAAGCAGTGGGGCAAGGGGGACAGCGCCCAGACGCCGTTCCCGGACTTCCTGCAGGCAGCCATCGCCGCCAAGGGCTAACCCGGCCAGCAGCCCGGGCAAGGGCCCGTTCCGGAAAGTATCCGGGGCGGGCCCTTTGCCGCGTGTACGGGCGGCGCCGGGGCGTTTTTACCCCCGGCGGGAGTTGGGCTAACCTTATCTAGCGCCTTCCGGGCGCACGCCTCCTTAGCTCAGTTGGCCAGAGCACCGCTCTTGTAAAGCGGGGGTCGTCGGTTCGAATCCGACAGGGGGCTCTTGATCGGCGTTGACCTGCGGTTTTAGTCCGGGTCGGTGGCCCAAAGTGGGCTCATTCCGACTTAACTCACCATAAACTCACCATTTTGAGTTTCACGAACGTCCTCTGCGAGGGCGATCTTCAGCTCATCGATGGACCAGACTGGGGCTTGAACGGTTCGAGGACCGCGCGGGTGTCCAGGGCTTCCTTGTACTCCTCGACGTAATGCTTGGCGGTCATTGAGACCTTGGAATGCCCTGCTTGGTAGGCTGCGGCCTCAACGCCCATGGTTCTGGCTATGAGGGTGGCGTTCGCTTTGCGGAACGTCTTGAGGGTGACCCAGCCGAATCCGATGGAGTCCGCTGCCTTGCGCCAGGTCTTTCCGACGTTGTTCGCGTCGCTGACGGTACCCGTGGACGAAGGAAAGACCAGATTGAGCGGGTTGGGTGTGAGGGCCTTTACCTGTCGTTCTCGCCTGTCCTGAAGCTGGGCGACCAGGTATGCAGGCACGGTGACATGGCGAATGCCGTGCTGGGATTTCGGATGGTTCTGGATGGCGACGCCCCCGTTGCTCGTCCTGATGACCGTTGCATTGACGAAGATCGTTGGTGGATCGGATTCCAAGTCGAGATCGTCCCAGCGCAAGGCGAGGAGTTCGCCAGGTCTTACTCCAGTGCTGATGAGGAAATCGACCATTTCGTGGAGCTCTTGCGTCCGGGTCCGGCCAAGGGCAGGTTCCTTTTCCCAAGCGATCAGCTTGGTCCGGAGTTCCTGGAATTGTGCAGCGTCCAATGCCTGAGGCTTGGCCGTTTGCGTCCTTGGAATGGATAGGCCAAGGACGGGATTGACGGACACGGCGTCGTGCCGGAGGGCAATTTTGAACATCCAGGAAAGCACCGCTCCGCAGGTCCTCGCCGTGGATGGTCCCGTGTCGTCGGCAACGTTCCGGATGAAGTAGTCGATGACTCCTGGTGACGCTTCACCTATCCGGATGGATGCCAGCTTTGGGGCAATGTATTTCTTCACGGTCGTGGCGTACTTGTCTTTGGTTCTGGAAGCCTTATCGGATCGCTCCAGCTCCACCAGGAAGACCTCGGCCAATTGACCGATCGTGCTGGCCGCGCTCACGATGGAGTTGCGGGGTGTCTGACGATGCTGCAGCTTGAGGTGCAGTTGTTGACGCGCCGAGGCAGCTGACGGGCCACGGGCCTCTACCTTCCGGAGCTTCCCGTCCATGTCGCGGTAGTGCGCCCGCGCGCGCCACGTCGTGGCCGTAGCCCGATCAATGCGTACGACTCCCCACGTGCCGAGAGGAGTCGGTTGCCTGCTCATGTTCCTTCGCCGCGAGCTATTGCTCCGCGTGCAGGGAAAGCCACGCGGCGAAGTCCCGACTGCTGATCCGCAGATGCCTTCCGATACGGTAGGCCGGCGGACCAACGTGCTTCGCGCGCCACTGGTAGAAAGTCTGCTCGGGGATCTGGAGCTGCGCGCAAATCTCTTTTGGTGTCAGCCACTTGTCCTCCGCTGCATCTACTGAGCTGTTGCGTTCTGGCACTGTCGTCATGAGGGTCTCCGCTTTGTCTATTGCCGGCATGGTACTGGTTCATGGGAGCAGGCGCTCTGGACCGCATGACACTGGTGCCGTCGACTCTCTAAATGGGTCTACAGGGTCGAGGGTGCGCTTGACTGGGCTTGCCGCCTCTTCTACTGCTCTGGGCCTAAAGTTCCCAGCCAGCAGCACTAGATGATGCTTGCGTTTGAAGCCCGTTGTTGACCCAGTTCGTGTGTCCCAGATCCTCTGGCGGCCGGTAGCGGCCAGCTTGGTCGATGGTTTGTTCGAGGCTGGCGCGTTCCTTTTGCTGCGCCCATTCGTAATCTGCAGGCACAGGACCCAAGGGGAGCGGAGAGTCGCCAATGCCCCATCTGTCTCTGAAAATCGCCACTCCCCGAAGGACTTCGAGAACGTCTTCTGGATGGACAACTCGAGGCAGGGATTCGAGAAGGTTGTGCTTCCAGTCGGTCTCCAGCACCAAAGCGTCCTGAGTTACCTGTTCCTGACGGTGTTGGATCCGAGCCCGAACCTGTTCCATCAAGTTGGCGAGGCCGGGACGAGCTGTCCGTACGGTTTCGGGAGTATCGGCTGGCCCGTTCGTCGGCATCTGGGCGATGTATTGATGGAACCGGAGGTGAAGGACGGCTGAAGGGTCCTTTGCGGAGGCGACCGTTTCCACAACGCCACGCACAAGGCGTTCTGCGCCCGGGCGGTTGATCGATGATGCCCGCCGCCAGCCCGTAACGGCGGCACCCCAGGAAGGGGACTGCTGCAACCCTGCAGCTGCCCGGCTGTCGTGGGACTCGACTAGCTTCGATAGGTCTTCTGCCGCGGCGATTTGCGCGAGGTAGTCGTATTCCGCGCTGAGCCGTTCCAGGCTGTCTCCCGTTGCTAGTTCTGTTTCGAGGGTTTCATGGGCGGTGCGTTCGGCGCCTTCGGCAGCGAGGACCTCGCCGAGGATCTGGCGCCATGACGGCCGCGCTGCAGGGTCGAGAACCTCGTCGTCGGCGGGGTCGCTTTCGCAGACGTAGGCGTGGTTTCCTGTGCGCCCGCGGCTCATGCCCACGTAGAACAGTTCGCGGGTGAGGCGTCCTTGGGTTACGACAGTATGGCTGGTGTCGACCGTGGTGCCCTGTGCTCGGTGCGCCGTGGTCGCGTACCCGAGCTCGACCGAGCCTTCAAGATAGTGCCGGCGCAAAATGGCGGTTGCGCCGGTGTCTCGCCGGGCGGCCAGGAGTGAGCCGTCGCGCCCGGATACTCGCACGACGTCGAGCAGTGTTCCATTCCGGATGAAGTCGCCGTTACTGTCCCTGAGGGTGCGGTCGTTACGGCGGGCGATGATCGTGTCTCCCCTTCCGGCCCGTTCCCCGTAGCTGATGTTGACCGTCTGTTCGGCATCCACGGCGCCTTGGCTGGCGCGGTCTGCCTGGGCGCGTTCGTTGAGCATGTGGACGCTGTCGTTATCCGGGGCGATAAGGATGGATGTCTTTCCGGCGAGGGTATCGGTGTGCCAGTTCAAGTAGGCCAGGTCGATCATGTCCAAGTAGCTCCCGTGGCGCAGCCGCTGGTGCTGGTCGTACGCGGTAATGGCCGAATAGTTCCCGGCACGGAGTTGCAGGGAGGCGTCCCGTTCCCAGGGCTGGTCGAAGCGCCAGATGGTGGTCAAACGGGCCGTTTTGTGTTGCCGGTCCAGCCAGCCCAGGATGCCGCCGGCGTCGATCGCGTCGAGCTGGGCAGGGTCACCGACCAGTAGGATCTTGGCTCCGGCGTCCCGGGCCTGGGTAACCAGGGAAGAGAGCTGGGCAGTAGACACCATTGAGGCCTCGTCGACGACGACGAGTTGGTTGGGGTGGAACCGCCATCTGTTTTGTTCCGCGGCGAGCCATGTGGCTTGTTGCGCCAGACGGGTCGCCACAGGACTTCGAGGGACCGCGGCATCGCCGAGTCGCCGCTCCAAAGTGAAGAACCGCTCTGCCCGTTGGGCTACGCCTTGACCGACTGATTCGTGCAGCCACTTGGCGACATTCTCCGTTGTCATTGCTAGTTCGCGGCCGAGGATTTCTGCGCTTGCCGCAGCCGGCGCTAGCCCGATGACGCTACCTGCACCGTGCTCTGTTTCCCAGGCTGCCTTGATCGCGCCGAGCATGGTGGTTTTGCCGGTACCGGCAGGTCCGACAACGGCGTCGAGCCGATTGCCGCTCGAGAGGGCCTCGCTGGCGACGGCGCGCTGGTCGGCGTGCAGCTCAAAGTGGCCGTGATGTCGGTACCTGGTGAGTGCCTCCAGGGCGAGGGCGGCATGCACTGCGGGTCCGCCGTCGTCGTCCCTCGCTGCCATCACGGAATCCTCGCAGGCCAAAGTCTGGGTGTCAGTGTAGAGACGGGAGCCGTGGAAGTCGAACACCGCCCGGTCTCCAAGTCGGAGGTCGGGCCCGGCGTCCGGCGGGAGGCTGTATCGGTGTTCATTGAGCGCGACGCATTGAGTTTCTGCGGCGGTCGCGACGGCGTCGATCATCGCGTTACGGTCCGCGGGCGTGTCGCAGCGGACGTCGGCGCACACTCGTTCGGCTTCGGCGACGAGGTTCCAGCGGTTCCAGGTAGCGCGTTTGGCCGCGACCCGATGCCGGGTCAGGGCGGCGACGGCGTCAATCCAGGTCCCGGTGAAGTCGTTGGAGGTGAACGGTGCTGGGTGTGAGCGCCGAATGGTGTCGGCTAGGACGAGGCCTGGCTCGAAACCCCTGACCTTCGCCCGCGCTTGCCATTGGGCCGATAGCTCATGGAGCGGCGCGATGGTTTCGGATTTAGGGGTCCTGGTGGAGAGGGTTGCCTGTTGGCGGAGCTTGAGGGTGGTGGTTGCTGACGGGGGAGCGCCGTGCTGTGTGGTCCATTCGGCAACGAGCTTGTCGGTTTCAAGGTCGATGAGGCGGGAGCGATTCGAGAATTCGCGGACCAGATCGTCGTCGATGCCAGTGAGATGCCGGCTGGGGTTGTGAGTGCTCGAAGCCGGCGCGCGGGTTTCCGTATCGGTGCCCAGGTTCCGGTGGAGGGCGTCGAATAAGAGGCCGTTGTAGCGCTCGCTTGCAGCGACGGCGGCCTTGTAGAGAGTTCGGGAGTCCAAGGTGACCCAGGCATCGTCGGTGATGCGTTGGACACGGTTGGCGATGACCACGTGGGTATGCAGCTGTGGATCCCCGGCACGTGATTCCCAATGGTCGAAGGCGGCGGCGATCGCACCCCTGGTGCCGAGGTGGGCGATGCCGCCGTGTCCGGAACGGGTATGGATGACCGAATCTTCGAGCCATTGCAGGGCGGCCTTGACGGCGTCGTGGTGGGTTTGCAGGATTTCGTCCTGGACCGATCGCGGACTCAGTGCCCAGAGGACCGACACAGATTTCGGGACGCTGAAGGTAAGGTCGAAACCGACGACGGCATGGTGTGTTTTGGTCCGGCCCTGCGCTGTTTTAACGACCGTGGTTTTGGTGTGAGCGCGGCCCAAAGGGGCGGCGGTGTCCGGATGGACGGCGTATTCAAAGAGTGCTTTCGCGTCGATTTCCGTGACAGCATCGTCGGCGCCGCGGCTGATGCCAGACAGCCCTGATCCGAGCCAGCGGCCCGGTGGCGTCCCGGCCTTCAGGTAGTAGCTGGTGGAATCAACCTGGGCGAGGGCCAGATCATCCATCATCGTGGTCTTGAACAGATACCTGAGCCCGGACTGGGCAGAGAGTCGGGCGATCGACATCGTCATGCTATAAGCCTTGCCTCGCGCATCGGGCTCACGGCGGTTGTAAGAGGGACTCCGGCTGACGATCACCTCGTCTATCGGCCATACGGGAGAACAGAAGCGGTGGTACGGATTAAGGCCGTCCTTGGACGCCTCGCAGTAGTTCGTGCTCACGGTGGTTCATCCGTCTCGAATCACCTGGCGGCATGACTCACCGTGGTTTGGGGCTCACGGCCCCCTTAGGTGCCAGAGGTGTGAATGTTGCGCTGTGCGGCAAGTTCCTCGACATGAGCGGGATGAGAATTGCTAAGTTGTTGGTCGATGGAGGGGTTCTTGACATAGGTGTCCTCGAAGCGAAAAGTGTCCGGTTGAAATCTGAGACCATGGACCGCCTGTGTCAGGAATACCCAATACCGAGCCAATCCTGACTTCTCCCGACGCTCTTACTGACGTCAGGTTGGGGTGTAGTCAAAGTGCTCCAACGTATTCTTTTCCTCGCGCGGAGTCAGCGAGTGATGGTCGCGTTTGATGATGGATTGGTCTTCAGCCTGTTGGGAAGCGGGTTTTCAACGTTTGGTGGCGCCGATAATCTTTGCTGATGATGCTCCTGTCGCTGCGCTTCGTCCAGGGAAGAATCTGTGCCACAAAACGTGTCTTGATGATTCTGGGCTGTCTTATGGTCGTGGTTTTGCCGATTGCCGGTTGTGACTTGAACGGGACGGTTTTCGGCTCTCAAGGGGTGTCGAGTTCGTCTGCGGACGATGATTCCGTTTCGGGTCAGCGCTTGCCTGTGGGTGATCTGCCGGGGTGGCGGCAGGTTTTCGCCAGTGACTTCACGCAGGGTGATGTCCCTGTGGGCGGCTTCCCAGGAGCAGTGTATGGCGCTGAATGGAGCGCTGGCTATGGCGATGGGACACCCGACACGGCGGGACAGTTATCGGGCGGGAAATCCGGTTACTACCCGTCGAAGGTCCTCAGCGTTAAGAATGGCGTCTTGGACTGGTATTTGCACTCCGAAAGCGGTATTTCGATGGGCGCCGCTCCTACCCCCGTCATCGCGAACAGCAGCCAGAACCCGCACCGTCCCAACAGCCAGCTGTATGGGCGGTATTCCGTGCGTTTCAAAGCGGATTCCCTCCCCGGGTTCAAGACGGCGTGGCTGATGTGGCCAGACAGCGGCCTCTGGCCTATGGATGGTGAACTGGATTTTCCGGAGGGGGATCTTGCAGGACTGATCTTCGGCGCGTTCCACCGGAGCGGGTCGTCCCAGGACGTTTATGACGTGGTGCCATCAATCGCACTGTTCACGTCCTGGCACACGGCGACTACTGAATGGACACCTGGACGTGTCGCCTTCTTCCTTGATGGTAAGGAACTCGGCACGACCACCGTCGGTACGCCAATTAAGCCCATGCATTACATCCTGCAGACCGAGTCTTGCCTTCCCGGTTGCCCAGCGCCGACGACTGCCGGCCACGTCCAGGTCGCGTGGGTCGCCGTCTGGTCAAGGATCTGAAGGGACAGTGCGAGCAAGACAGGAAAAACCATCAAGTTCATGCTTTGACTTCATCAAGATTCCCGCAGACTTGAGAAACCGGAACACACCTGTCTGGCATAGCAGGAAACGGAAAGGTGCCTTTATGGCGGCGCCGCCGCCAAAGCCGCGTTCCTCAACGCGGGATCCCAGCTCGCGGGGGATTCCCGGTACTCCAACATGCCCAAGAGCCGCTCCCGCCAACACGTCACCGCTTGATGAATGCGGAGAGACATCCATCACAGCAGGGCCACGAGCCCTCCAGCTTTCAAGACACGGAACCTGTTTCGCCGTCGACCACGACAAGATTCCCTAACGCTTGTCAAGCCTTTTTTGGTTCTGGACGACAGGCAGGGTTGAGTGCACCGTCACCTGTGTTCTGCAAAGGTGACGGTCGGGTGCTATCCATCCGGGAAGGACGATCGGCGGGGGGCTGTTGACGCCCGGGCTGGTGGTGGCCCGGGAGAGCGCCTGTGGTCTCAGACCGCTTGCCGAACGGTATCGATGGTGGTGCTGGCTACCTTGTCAGGCGTGCCCGTTTCGCTTCGATCGTGTGGGACCGGGACTGGGTCCTGCAGAAAATGTTGAAGCTGACCAACTCACGTTTGCTGATGTGCTGTTGGGGGAGAGGGTCCACGACGTCGAAGTAGAGGGCATCTGGGAAGGGCTCGCGGTTCTCCCGGGCAACTCCAACACGACCAAAGCCATCCAGCAGCTGCACACTGAGCACGGCCGCGAGTACCGACTCAAAGAAGCCCTGGCGGACAGCATGGGTCGCTACGACATCATCCTCATTGACTGCGCACCCAGCCTGGAGTTGCACACCATCAATGCGCTTGCAGCGGCGCACCGCGCCCTCGTGATCTGCCAACCTGGCAAATTCTCCCTCGACGGATCGAGCCAGCTGCAGCTGAGCTTCGACAGCGTCTCACGGTACTACAACCCCCTGCTGACAGTGGCAGGAGTGATAGTCAACGGAAACCGCAACACCCTGACGCACAAGGCATGGATAGGTGACCTCGCCGAAGCCTCGCCGTGGCGCGTGTTCACGCCCTACGTGCCGTATTGGAGCGTTATCCAGGACGCCATGGAAGCCGGCCTGGGCCTGGACGAGTGGCCCGGAGACGACAAAGCGCGGCAAGCCTACGAAATTTACGCACGGCACCTCGCGCACCTGGATGAAATCGAGCTTCGTCCGCACCTGGAGAAAATGTTCCCAAAGCACGACTACAGCACCCTGGAGAGCTGACATGGCACCACGACCCGAACGCCGAAAGAGTACTCTCGGGGCCGCGCACCCCATCGAGCACCAAAACAACCAGGTGCCCGTGGAGGAGAAACACGAGGCCGCGGGGCCTCTAGCTGGCCCCAAGGACCAGGCCCATTCGGCCTCTCAGGCACAGGAAGAACGTGCCGCGTCGGCCGCTACGCCGCGTAGTGTGAATAAGTCCGGCAAGGCGCAGCCAAAGGGCGCCTTTTACGCCGACGAAGACGTACTCGAACGCATCCGGGCCGCATGGTTTCACACGCCGACCACTGCCGCCGAGAGGGAAGCATCCTTTTCGGACTTCCTTCGGGAAGCTGCGCTGGAGAGGATGCAGCGGCGCGAGAAAACATATAACGGAGGCGACCCCTTTCCCTTTGTCCCTTCAGGCCGAATCGCGCGTGGCCGCCGATAAACGAAGATCGATTGTCCCTTATATAACTAATAGGTATATAGGGGACAATCGCAGTGCGTTCAACGCGACGTCAAACGGTTCCGTACCGCCGTGAAGGAAGCCAAAGCGGCTCATCCTGCCGGGACCGGTGACCATCCGGCCCTGCACGAGACACATAGAGACGGTAAACGCCTACGCCACGCCGCTGCATGACGGGCATCCGCGCCGGCGGCCGGGGACTGTCCGATAAACGGTGTGTGGAGTCCGGCCGGTTTTCATTATTGAGTGGTTCTTTCGAACCGGCCCGCGAAGGTAATCGCGAACGCGTTTAGCGCAGGCTTCCACCTCATCACCCAGCGTGCCCTGCCGCCCCCGGTGGGATCAAGAGACCGGGTGGCCAGGTACAGGCATTTCAGGGCAGCGGTTTCATTCGGAAAGTGCCCGCGGGCCCTCACCGCCCTGCGGTAGCGGGCGTTGATCGACTCGATCGCGTTCGTCGTGCAGATCACCCGCCGTATCTCGACGTCGTACTCCAGGAACGGCACGAACTCAGCCCACGAGGCTTCCCAGAGCCGCACGATGGCCGGATACCGCTGGCCCCACTCAGCCGTGAACTCGGCGAACCGGTCCTTCGCCGCTTGCTCGGACGGGGCCGTATAGACCGGCTTGAGGGCCTTGACGATGCCGTCGCGGTGCTGGCGTCCGGCGTAGCGGAAGCTGTTACGGATCAGGTGCACGATGCACTGCTGCACGACCGTTCGCTCCCACGTGGTGGTGATCGCCTCCGGCAGGCCCTTGAGCCCGTCACAGACGGCGATCAGTACATCTTCCACGCCGCGGTTCTTCAGCTCGGAGAATACCTGCAGCCAGAACCGTGCACCCTCGCCCCCGTCGCCGGCCCAAATGCCCAGAATCTCCCGCTCCCCACCGGTGGTGACTCCCATGACGACGTAGAACGGGGTGTTGCGCACCTGCCCGTCACGGACCTTGACGACGATGGCGTCAACGAAGAGCACCGGATAGAGCGGATCCAGGGGCCGGGCGGACCATTCGGCCAGTTCCGAGGCGACTTTCTCCGTGATGCGGCTGATGGTGTCCTTGGAGACCTTGGCACCGTAGACCTCCTCGAAGTGCGCGGCGATTTCCCCGGTCGTCAGACCCCGTGCGGACAGTGAGAGTACGATCTGGTCGATCCCGTCCAGCCGCCGCTTCCGCTTGGGAACGATCACCGGCTCGAAGGAACCGTCCCGGTCCCGGGGCACCTCAATCTCGACCGGGCCGATCTCGGTCAGCATGGTCTTTGATCTAGTGCCGTTACGCATGTTGGCTGCGATCGGTGTCTGGCCGTGCTCGTGACCGAGGTGCTCGGTCAGCTCGGCTTCCAGCGCGGTCTCCAGGACGTTCTTCGTGAGCTGGTTGAGCAGCCCGCCGGGGCCGACCAGGCTTACGCCCTGTTCCTTGGCCTGAGCGAGCAACCGCTCGGCAATTTCCTTCTGATCGATGATCTCTCCCGTCACAGGATCGATCATCACCCCCGTCATCTCGGTCGTGGTCTCTGACACGGCCGTCTCCTTTCGGATCAGGCCAGACCCCACACACCGTTATTCAGACAGTCCCGGCGGCCGGGGCCACGGGTGCAACGGTTCCTGTTGCCCTCTCGGGGGTGTCAGTCGGTGTCGGTGTCATCGGCGGGGACGCGGCGGAAGTCTCTGGAGAGATAGAGGGCAAGTGCGGGTGAGTTGCTCTCCTCAACGGTGACGCTCAGCGTGGTGCGGCCCAGGGTGTGCAGGATGTGCATGCAGTGGCGAAGGAGTTCTTCCGCGAGGCCCTGGCGGCGGTGATCGGGGTGGGTGAAGAGTTCGTCAATGACCGCTTCACCGTTGCGTTCGATGATGATGATGGCGGCAATGATTTGGCCGTCGGGTCCATACGCGACGAAGGAGGCGGCATCGGAGGTGGGGGTGCGGTCCTCATCCGTGGCGACGGCGCGGCCCAGCCTGCGCGGGCCGGACTGTGCGGCGTAAGCCTGCCGGTAAAGACTCGCGAGTTGGGGAAGGTCTGCCGGTTCCAGGGGCCGGAGAGGGACGCGGTCCGATGTGGTGCCTTCTGGTCCGGTCGCTGCACGAAGGGTGATCGAAGCGTTCATGGCCGGTCTTGCCTTTCCTGGTTCAGTCGCACTGTTGAATTTAGTGTCGGGCATCCTACGGATATTTTCGCCCCCGGCACCGGGGGAAGTGATCCGGTTGTAGTCTGGCGCGTAGGGGGTATTACTGCACTGAAGACCGTTCCGGAGGAGTTCCACATGCCGTTTATCCAGAGCTTGAAGCAGCGCATCACCGCTGCAATGGACGTCTTTACCGGTTCACGGGACCCGCAGCAGCGCGCCCGGCAGGCTGCGGCAGTCCTCCCGCAGGCGATGTCGACCGCGCAGGCCCGGATCGAGGGAACCAGGAACTACCTTGGCTCCCTTCCGGTCCCCGTAGGCCCCGGGGCCCATCAAGGCATCGCCGAGGCCGAAGGCAACCTCCGCTCAGCGGTGTCTTTGCAGAGCAGTGATCCGGTGAACGCACTCGCCTATGCCCGGATGGCAGCAGAGCAGGCTACCCGGGCCGGGCAAATGGCCCAGGCCGAGGCCCAGGCGGGGGTGCACGGCTATAACGGCGCTGGCCCGTGGGGTCGGGCAGGGTCTGGAAATGGTGGCGGGTTTGCCCGCGGGCTCGGCGCTGGGGTCCTCGGCGGGATTGCGGGCAATATGCTTTTCGGTGGCCTTTTCGAAGACCGCGATCGTGATGAGGGACGCGGGTTCGAGGCAATGGGCGACGATGACTATTTCGGCAATGACGGCGGCGGCTTCGGGGGTGGAGACGTCAGCGGCTTTGGCGGGGGAGACGAGGGAAGCTTCTGACTTCATCTGACGACAGGCACTCTTGTCACCCCGGTCCTGTCCGCAAGGACCAGCCTGAAGGGCATGGAAGTGGGGGTGGTTTTTAGCCAGGCCCTGACGGCCGTGGTTTTATGGGTTTGGTAGTTGTCGCAGATCAGGTGCACGTCCAGATTAGCCGGGACTTGGGCTTCGATCTCGGTCTATTTCGTCGAGCGCCATGGAGTTGCGGTCCTAATTGTCCATTCGTTGTTCTTGTGATTGCTTTGTATCGTTTCCATCGACGGCCCGCGGTTCCCCCCAACCTGTGGGCCTTCTCTATGGGGCTTGGGTGTCCGTCCTGCGCGCGCCGAGACCAAGATTGTGGACATGGTGGAGAAATCTTGAGGCCATCTTGAGGCGCAGAGGCGAACATGGATCGGCCCGTGAAGCAGATGCGGTACTTGGGCTCTGTGAGCCGATTTCTGTAGCCGCGCGGGAATCGGACCTAAGCCTGGATAGTGCGCCATTGCCGGGCAGGACGCTGCGACGCTGCGACACACTACTGATCTGACGTTGAAACCCTTGGGTTCGCAACCGTCGAGGTCGGGTTGGCTCCTGAAGAGTTTCCTGAGAACCAGGAGCCAACCCTGCAGAGCCTCCGGGCCATCGGCATGCCGGTGTGGGCGTCGTCACCAACGGGAACCACGACCCAGCAAACGTCGAAAATCGACAAAATAGGACTCGAACCACTCCTGGGCCGGATTTTCAGCTCCGAATTGACAAACCACGCGAGGGGACAATCCAAAGCCTCGCGGAATTACCGCTCCTTCTCATTGAAGCCAAGTAGGGCCGGGACATCGCTTGGGATCCTCGGCACCACTGCACCGCGTCTTGCTCTCGCTGTACAGGCGCCCGATGACCGTGCGGCGGATGCCGCTGCTGGGTCTGGCGCCGGCCCCGGAACGAAAGCGCGGCACCTCCCGAGGAAGGTGCCGCGCGGTTTCGTCTGCGGAGGCGTCCTTACTGGGCGCTCGTGAAGAGCAGGCCCTTGGGGTGGATCGAGGACAGGCCCGGGACCGGTGTGAGCGATCCGGTCGAGAGGTCCAGGCTCGCGAGGTAGTCAGGGGCGGTATCGGGTGTCACGGTTGAGAGGGCTTGGCCTGCCGTGAACGGTCCGGTCACGGAGTGCACCGTGTTGTGGTCCGGGTCGGTGATCCAGAGTGTCTGCTGGGACGTCGTGGCGAAGGCGGTGTCGTCGACCTGGCCGTTGAGGTTGAGGACCTGCAGCGACTGCTGCGGGGTTCCGGCCCGGTCCGCGAAGATCAGCTGCTGGTCGCCCTGGGAAGCGAGCATGAACTGGTTCTTGAAGCGGGGGCTTTCGGCCGGGACCACCGTGGCGGAGTCAGGGTCGGTCAGTGCGAGGGGCGTGGTTCCGGTCGAGCCGGTGTTGGCGACGGCAGCGGTGGCGTTGTCTGTGAAGACCGGGGCCAGGGCGGCGGTCGAGCCGCTCAGCGTTGCCTGGTAGACAGCCGGTCCGGTGGTGTCGGCCGGGTTCGAGGCGGTAATGAAGATCTTGCCCTGGTAGATCGTGGCAGTGTCCGTGCCGCCGCCGTGCGTCAGCCCGGTGTAGGTGTAGTCCTTGACGGCGGTGGCGCCGGCGGCGGGTGTCACGGTGTGGAAGGCGGAGTTGCCGTCCTCGTTCGTTGTCACCAGCAGCCTTTGGCCAGCCTCGTCAGCGTGCAGCCCGTCGATCTTGCCCGTGATCGTCCAGGACGCGCCTGGCGTGCCGGCCAGGGAGTACTGCTGGATCGTGCTCGCGGTTGCGCCGCTGGCGGAGGGCTCGCCCATCGGCCCGACGCCGTTCTGGAATGCCACGTAGATGTTGTTGCCAAGCCGGGTGATGTCATCGGGCTTGCTCTCGCTGCCGACGGCAGCGAAGGACTTGACCGTGTAGGGTTCCGCCGGGGCGGCGATGGCGGGGACGGCGGTGCAGCTCAGGAGGGCTGCCGCGGAGAGCGCAGCGCCGAGCATGAAGGGCTTACGGGAAGGTCTGATGTCCATGGTCAAATTCCTCAATGTCATAGAGTGGTTCCCCATCTCGGCCATTTTCCGCCCACTGGATGGCCGCAGGGTTGCGGCCGCATGAACAGAGGACGGGGCCGCCCGGCCGGAGGCACCCGGAAACGCTCTGTCCTTGACACATGGCCCGCAACCTTCCGGCTTGGTTGCGCCCGGACCTGGATCTGTAGGCGGGCGACCAGGCGTGCTTTCTGCCTCGGCGCCGGTACGCACGTTTGGCCCCGAACGATTGAAATGAACGGTGAAGGTACCAAAAGCGCCACACCCCCTTTCTGTCTCGAAACCTAGGAACTGGAACGGGTTTTCAGGGTCCTTGCAGATGAAAGGGAGCGTTCATTGCGCCGCCCCAGGGCCTGTCTCTTTAGTCCTCAGCTTCGGGGGCTTCGCAATCCTCGTCTGACGAGAAGGGCCAGCGCCAAAGGGCAGGGTTTAGACGAACCGCAGGAAGAATCTCGTGGGAACAGGGCGGCGACGGCGAAGCACAATACGCCCCCCAGGAACGCACTTCGTTCATCGGGGCACCTTGTGAAGAAGTGACGCGACCCTATTTGACGCAGGGGATGGCGCCGCCTTGGAGGGCGCCTGTGGAATCGGCGTAGACGTTGCTGGGAGGAGTGGCTTGTGGTTGGGCTCCGGCTTCCGGGGCGGAGGAGTCTGCAGCGGGGGGTGCTGTTGCCGCGGGCCCGGGCGCCGGGGGCGCGGGGGACGTCGTCTCCACCGCGGTCGTTGCCGGAGCCGGCGGGGCGGGGGTGAGGAGTTCTTTGACGGTGGCCTGAACCTGGTTGATATCCACGGTGTTGATGGACGCGCCCTCCGGGGACCAGCCGAACCCGGTAATTGGCAGGGTCGAGAAAGAAATATTTCCCCCGGTCAGGGAGGTGGCCTGCTGGGCAAGCTGGATGAGGTTCAGCCCGGCGTCCACGACGATGTTTTTGCTCACGGCGTCCAGGACGCCCTGCATTTTGCCGATATCAGTAAGGGTGCCGGCGTCCTTGAGCTGGTGGGAGACCGAGGCGATGAAAGCCTGCTGGCGTCGTTCACGGTCCAGGTCCGAGAACTGGTAGTTCGGGTCGGATGTGTCCCGGCGCTGCCGCACGAAAGCCATGGCCTGTTTCGCGTCGATCTGCTGCATGCCGGCCGTGAAATTAGCTCCGGAGAAGGTGTCTTTCGTGGCCTTGTTGATGCACACGGTGATGGGGGCGATGGCTTGGGCTGTTTGGTAGAACGCGGCCATCGTGACTTCGATGAAGTGGTCTAGATGCACGCCACCCAGGAATTTGGTCACGGTCGCTATCTCGGCTTTGCGTCCGGCGTCGCGGGCCGCCTGGTACGTCGTGTCGTCATCGGCTTTGCCCGCGTTGATCAGCGAGGTCTTCTCAGTGTCGAATCCGTAGCCGTAGGCTTCCTTGATTTTGGCTTTGAACGGGCCGCTTCCCGGGATGCCGCTGACTTGGACGTAGTCATCGCGGGGAATCGAGATGCCGGTGGCCTTGGAACCATCAGCGGGGATGTGGATGAGCATGAGGACGTTGGAGTTGTAACCGCCGATGTTCTCATCCCCGGCGTGCAGGGCGTCATACATTTCCGGTGGAAGCGGCTTGCCCTCCTCATCAACCCGCGTATCGAGCCCCATGACCAGGATGTTCGTGTCCTGAGTCAGCTTCGGCACCGCCTCGGGCAAAGAGGTCAGGTCCTCCAGGACATCGGAGCGGTGGACATTGTTGTTCACCCCGACCGCCGTCCCACCCACAAAGGCGACGACTCCCGCCAGAACCAGCACCACACACGCGCCGGCCGAGATCAGGATGATGGAAGTACGCCGGGACTTGGGGCGCATATGCCGCGGACCAGACGCCGCTGTCCGCCCGTCCGATGACCCGCCGAAGGGGCGGTGCTGCCCATCAACCATCAACAATCCTCCTGACCCGGGACTCGGCTGACGCCAGAATCCTGACGACCCTGAAAAGTCAATGATGGCAGGTTTAATTGTGCTGAAGGGCAACTCGGTAGTGTCGTGGGCGATGGAAGATCTGACCGGTATCGTGCTCACTGCGGCAGGCGCCTTTGCTGCGACCAACCTGGATGACCTGCTGGTGCTTTGCGTCCTGTTCCTGTCGGCGAAGGCGTGTGCAGTGCCTGGACTCTGGAAGATCTGGGTAGGCCAATACCTGGGTATCGGAATAATGGCAGTGGCGGCGGCCGCGGCTGCCTGGGCGCTCACACCAGTCCCAGTTGAGTGGGTGGGGCTCCTGGGACTGGTGCCACTGGCCTGGGTTGCTACGCACTGGCCAAGTCCGCCCGCTCGTCCGCGGATATACCTGTCACCCGAGGTTGTCCTTCCGGGTGTAGTGCCATACGACGTTCGCCGTGATTACCGGAGGGAGGGGGCTGCTGGAGAGAGGAGGGATCGCCATGGGGTCAGTCTTGCGCACCGTTATTGCCCCGGCGAATCCTATTGCTTGCAGACAGTGCCGTAAGCCGGTCCCCGTGCGTGCGCAACGGAACTCGGAGACGACCGCCGCGACTATCGTTGCCGCCATCGTCGGGGTACGTCCCGAGCCAGTACTCCATGTTTGTTGAAGTTTGCGGGGTTCTGTACGAAGTGATTGCGAGCTACATACACTGTCCGGTGAAGGCGCGCGCATCGCCATCGCCGCTGATTCATGAATGAAGGGAGTCCGGCATGTTCTGTGCATCCGTCGTCTACCCACTCGACGCTGAAAACTTCGACGTCGACTACTTCGCCACGAAGCACGCTCCACTGTTCGCCGAGATGATGGGCGATAACTGCGTGCGATGGGAAGTGCATCAAGCGCTGACTGCACGGGGCGCGCCGGCCCCGCAGTTCATTGCGGCTGCGTACTTCTGGGTGGAATCCGCAGAGCGATTCGGAGCGATGCTCGCCGAGCGGGGAGAGCAAATCTACGCAGACATCCGCAACTTCAGCGGGACGCAGCCTGCTCGAGGTTGGGCGGAGGTTCTTTGACAGCAGCGTTTGAGCGCGCACAGGCCTCAGGGGCTCACAGTCGGCGAGGAATAACCGCGAAGAATGGGTGTCGCATCACGGAGCAGGGGTTCGGCTATTTGGCCGAGGTCCGGTTCGTTTACCAGAGGCCCGAAATAGTCGATGGGTCCTGGTTCCTTGCGCAGGACGGCTGCGCCGAACAATCCGATCCACTATGAGCTCCACTGAGCCGAAATCTCATCGCGGTTGACCCTCGTCGAGAAGCACCGCGTCGGCGCTAACGGCGGGGACGAGCCGCGAACCCGGAGAGCCTCCCAGAGCAACATCAGGCCCGAGCCGGTCCCGGACATACAGGGCAATGCTCAGAGCCTGCGGCTCAAAGAATGTCGCCTCCACCTTCGGAGGACCGAAGAATGCCATATCCAGACCCTACGCTGATGCCCGTCCGCTCAGGGCCCCCGGGGGCGCACGTTTGCGATGAATTCCGCCCCTTGGCTCGGCGGGTTATGCAATCGAGATGCTCAGGTACTTGACCGCACACCTAATCGTCAGAGAACCTTGGCGCATGTCATGTCGCTATGGTCGCGCCATCGCCGCTGCGGCGGCCGCCATGGCGGCGATGAGTGGATGCGCGGCACCGGCAGCGCCGACAGGCGATCCCTCGACAAGTCCGGCAACCATCCCCGCTTCAGGTGTTCCTTTCGCCCTCTTCACTCATTGCGGTATCTATGAGGCACGGGTGCAGGACACCTTCTTCCTCGCTGAGCAACCGTTGAACGACGGCCATGGAAATCCCCCAGCGGGCTGGGGCAACCCCTACCAATCGGGCACCATCACAGTGGCAGGTTCGCAGGCCGTCTTCCACGACGACAAGGGCCACACCGTGACTTTCCACGAACGCCCTGGTGCCACGAGCTTCCTTCAAACTTGCTCCTAAGCGCGTTGCTCGAGCGAAATTTGTGATTACAGGCCCGCCCGGCTTCCGGGACGCGCGGGGACCGGCAGGCCACGCCAAACAGTGCTGCGAAAAACGAGCCACATGAGTCTGGCGATTTACGCAGCAACGGCGCGGGACATCGCGAGGGGATTTCGGAGCACGGTGATCGACCGGCTGCCGGCAGTCACCGATCGCTCGTCCGCGGCCGTGGTCTCCGAGTATCTTCAGCAATAGCGACATCATTTGCGGGGTCCAATTCGAACCAAAGGAGGCCCCCATGTGACGTATCCGAAGAACGCTAGAGGTGAGACCTACGGCTCGGCAATCCACTCTGCGAAGCCTGGGGAGGAACCCGATCTCATTGCGGCTATCGGGGAAGACCACAAGACTCGGGGCTTCGTGCGGAAGACGGACTTGGAAGCCCGAGCCCTACCGAGGTCTCCAGAGGAGGTCGAGGCGCGCGCCTCGACCGGTCAGACGGGCCGAGTCGGCGACAAGGAGGTTCGCTTCTACGCCCAAGACGGGGTGACCGTCGTTGGGTCCTTGATCGTCAAGGGTTGGAGTGCTGGCCCAGAAGCTAACGACCCTTAGACGGAATTAAGCGGTCCGAGATTTCGCAGGGTCCTGTCGTGATCATATTCGCGGATTACTTAGGCGTCGCTCAGGGATGCTTCACCGGACATGCTGGGATTTGCTCCGGCGCGGCTACGGGCCGCCCATGAGATCGCAGGTGTAGGTGGCTTGGCCCGTCTTGATCACGATCCAGGTCGCTGTGCCACTTTGTGTTCCTGGCGCGGCTGAGTAGATGTCAGCTCCGCCCGCGGTTTTTCCTTGCTTGGTCAATCCGTCGAGAGAGTGCGTGTTTGGCATTGGGTTCGCTCCGCATTGGTAGTCACGATTGGCGAACTGGACCTTCGACGGTACTTCCTTTGGCCAGAGTGCCCAGTCAGAGGTCATCTGGTGGACGTCCCAGATCCGAACCCCCGCCACGACGAGCGCGACAAGAATGGCCGCGCTGAGGACCGCACCTGCTACCCATTTCCCCCGTGTCACTCCGCAACTATCGCACGGGTCGCTCTTCCCCCACCATGGGCGCACCCTTTCGCCGCAATTGCCCTGTGTTTGGCTGCCCGTTAATTCTTCCGTCGGCCGAAGCCCCACCCGGGCGCCAGCGGCCCTCCGTCTGCAAATAAGTTCCTCAGCGCCCGCAGGACTCGTCGCCACAACCGCCTTCTGAGGCCACCTTGTTCATAGCGATAGCGTACACAGCGGGTCCGACTCGGCTCCGGGCTTGCAAGAAGTCCCGATAACGGATCCCTCACCGGGATGGCTGCGGCCGAAAGGGACCGTTCCGGCCGGCAAGCCCACTGCTTCTGTCGGAGACTTCTTGCCCCGGCCTGTGAGTCTTGACAGCCGCGGGCCATCAGACATCATCGGTGGTGTGTCGCTGAACGGAATAGGGCCGCGCTGATAACAGAAATAGGAGCTAAACAATGGGAACGATGATCGGCGCAGTGCACTCCATGGGGGGCGAGCCGCCTCGGCTCGAACGGGTGCTACTGCCCGTGCGGCATGAGTTCGAGGTGACGGTCCCGGACGGCTCGGTGGTCCGAGGCTATTTGACCAGCTACGAGGTCTGGGATTCGTTTGTGCGTGTGAACGTGACTTTCATTGATCGGCCGCTGCGGAGCGGGCAGGACGACGCGGTCGTTCTACGGCTCTCCGACGGCACGTTCGCGAAGATGGTTCATGGGAATGGCGGCGGGAGTGACCGCTTCAGCTTCATGGCAAGCGCGTTCGCCCGCCCGCTCGTCGCCCAGACTGCGACGCTCGGGCTTAGACGAGACTGGCGGAGACCCTCCACTCCTCGCATTGTCCAGAACCCGGGCGGCGCGATGTTGCCAGCCCGCGACCCGAACGAGGAGATGGTTTTCACACAGATCATGGACCTCCCGCTCCCGTAGCGGATCCTTTACCGGGCGCTGCGGTCACCCAGCGCATTAGGTGATGGAGCCAACAAAACGGGGGGCAGTGCCGATGGAATGAACCTAGGTTGGTGCTCCCATGGCCTGGCAGTTTCTGGTGTGCCAGCGAGCAAACGCCGACGCCACAAAACACGTTGCGGAACGAGTGTGTCTTGTCTTTCGGCGGACGAACCGTAGACTCTGCCCATGTCAAGTCGTGGGGGAATGAGACCGGTCCGTAGTGCTGCTGCGGTGGCGGTGCTGGGCATGCTGCTCTCAGGTGGTCTGGCAGCGTGCGCCTATGAGGGTGCCGGCGATCCGGCACGGACAGCCGGCACCGAGCAAATCAGTCGCCCCGCGCCTTCTGCCCCGACCAAGGGCCCGGAGATATTGGGGGCCGAAACGCGCAACTACGCCGAATTGCAGAAGCGCCTTGCAACGGCCCGAGGGCCCGCACTCCTTGACGACTCCGGCCCTGCCGACGGGCCCGGTGTTGGTTTCAGCAAAACCGGAAAAGTGACGACCGCAGGCCGGTATACCGTCACGGCGGCTTGTGTGGGCATCCCGAACGCGCAGATGGTCATCTCCGGCCCAGCGTCGGAGCAGCTGTTGTCACTCGATCTTGATTGCTCCGGCGTCTCGTCGAAGGTTGTCGAGCTGCAGGAGGGATACGTCGGAGCAGCGCTGATGCGACACGACCCGAATGGTCCTTGGACAGGGGCCGTCGCCGGAGTGAGAATTACCGCCGAATAAATGGCGCTGGCTTTCAGGTGCCCGGGTCGGCGGGACCTCCACCCGCGAGACGCGTCCCCGATCGGCCATGTCGGACAAATGGTAAAAATCCGCATGATTTCGTACGCAAATCATCCAATGAACGCGGGGCGTTCGCCGTGGGATCCCTCTGCGGGCACCGTTATTGCGGTCTAGCATGGCCACATGGGTGAGATTCAAGCCGGGCGGGGCCGGGAATCCAGATCAGGCCTCTCGCGTTGGGTGGGTGTGTCCACAGTCTTTCTCGGTGCGGTGGCCTCCGTCATTGGGTTGGTGCTTTTCCTTCTGCCCAGCGGATCAGCGCGTTACGGCTGGTTCGCCTATGCGCCGCCCAGCAATACGACCTTCCTTCCGTCAGGAGTATGGCTGACGCCACAGAGTCAGGCCGGGGTCGTGTTGCTCATTATCGGGTTGTCATTGCTCTCATTCGGTGCCGGGTGGGCGCTCGGTCGACGCCACGCTCCAGACCGGCAACCATTACCCACTCCGTCCAGTCCGGGCACCTGACATCTGTCCGCGCTCCGCCGCAAGCCGAACGTTTCTCGGGCGGGAGGAGTTCCGATGGGAGGGCCTGCGGCCCAGAGAATCTGGTCTAGTTCCTGGGAGAACCTGGACCGTTTGCGCCTCGGATTTCCGCAATTCGAAGCCTTAAGAAGGTAATGGCAAGTATCAGCACCCAGATAACAAGCACGGCGACCGCGACTACCACCACAAAGTAGAAGCCGATCAACAAGCTTCCAATTCCTCCAAACATTACAGACACCTTTACCCCCGGGATTTTCCGACCACGACTGCCGCGGAAGGACTCAAGACCGCTCAATGTTCTCACGGCACATGTGGAAAGACGGTCTGGGCTGGCGCGGGAAAACCGGGGGTGGCGCCAATATTTCGCCATCGAATCCCGCACGGGGCAGCTCATGGTGACTTCGATTCCGATCAAGACCGAATATTTCCACTTATTCGGGTGGGATCATGGGCGGCCCAGCCCTGTTCCCGGACCACAGCCCTGCACGCTGAGGGATCCCCAAAAGACTTCCCGCCACGCGGCGCGGACTCACCGCGTGTACTGAAAGGATAGCGTTGCTGCCCGAGTGCTTGCCCAGGTCTCAATTACGAGGAGGCAACGTCGTGTACCCGCGGGCTAACTCATCCTTCTGAGCGCGCGCCTGACGCACGCTCAATACGACACCAAGAATGCCGAGCAGGACAAACGGGCCAAGCGGATCCCAAACCCGAGCACCGCCAACGGCACCAGCGACCACCGCCCCGTCTACCACTACCATCCACACGGTGCAGGCGATCATGCTGATCCCGACCCGTCGCCGACGGGCTCGGAGCGCACCGGCGGGCGGCTGAACAGGGAGAGCGGCCCACCGTTCCTTGGGCACGAACTCAGTCTCGTTCACCCGGCCCCCGACAGGCTCGAACTTCGCGGCCTACGCGGTCGCCGACGCAAGCATAACGTGCCGGCCAGATGAAGCAACTGCCTCGATGTGCACGTTTACCCTGCACGAATGAATGCACGGTGCGTTCCCTAATCACTACCCTCCAGATTGTCTCGAAACCCTTGGGAAACGAGACGTCTCACGAGCTGTGTCCCACAGGATCCTGATTCCCGTGAAGTCACGCAACTTACTCATGGGCTGCCGATTCCCACATCCATGCCTCGCAACCTCTGGGGGCTTGCAGTACGAACCGTTAGTTATGAGACAGACCAAGGCAACAAAAACGACCAGTTCGGATGCAACATTCGCACGGGATGACTGCAGGAGTTACCTCTCGCTGGTCAGTAGGCCAGCGAAAGCTGCGCGGAGACGCGGAAGCGCCTCATCCGCGTCCTTTTGTAGGAGGTCATCGAGAGTCCAGACTGCAAAGTGGGGCTGCCGGGGAAGCAGGATGCCTACCCGGCGGATGCCCAGCGAATCGTCGAGATCAAGGAGTGCGTAGCCAAGGAGCTGGAACAGCGTATCCCTGAGCCAGGGGCTGGTAATTTCCTCCCTCGTTTTTAATTCCACAAGCATGTCTCCGACAGCCCAATCGGCGTCTGCGCCTCCTACCGCCATGCTCCCGAGGAAACGCGGGTTGGCGACGTAGTCGACGCCTACCTCGAAGCCACGGTTCCACTCATCCAGAAGCGGCCCGACCGCCCTTCTCATTAGAGCGATGTCGAATAGCAGCGGGTCGTCGATGTTCATCATCAAATCGACGGCGGTTTTCGCTCGTTTGACCCGTTGTCCGAGGGCGCCCGAGAGTGCATCGTGCGGCCCTATCCGTGCGATACTCTCGCACCATGCCAAGGGAATCGATGCCCTGTCCAGGCTCAGCGGGTCACTGTTCTTGTCCTTCCAGGTGAGATAGGCGAAACCTAAAGCCATCTCCAGCACCTTATGAATATGCTTTCCCCTGTGCACGACAGCGGTATCCGAGGCAAGGACGTCGAGTCCTCTCTGAGCCACGGTCTCCACAAAGTCAAAGTCGGGCAGGTCCATTCGGAGTCGGTAATCCAGAGCCGTGCCCGCCACAGTTGCATGGCTCTGACGGTCCTTCACATCCTCAGGGATAGGAAGCTGTGTCTTGAGCGAAAGGAGCTGGTCGAAGCCGAACGACGAGGCAATCTCTTGTCCCCGTCGACCACGGGTTCCAGCTAGCGCGAGCTGCGGGGCACTCTCATAGACAAATTGCCGGATCGGCGAATCCTTGCTGCTGAGATGACGTGTGAGCGACATGCTGCGACCCTACCGTGAACATCCGACATGCCAGTCCGTGGCGTCTTCTCGCAGACTACGAGAAACCGCCCGGTTCGAATCCATTATGGAAAGTCAAAAACGACCCTTAGTGACTTGCTCGGCGGGGAGATCCCGGGGTGGGTGTGACTTTCGGCGGTAAATGGCGGTCTTTTTGCGGCGCTATTTGGCACGTGGTGTAGCCCGCAAGGGGATCCCTCACCGGGACGGTTGACAGGTCCCGAGAATGGTCGCTGTGCCGATCAAGCCGTGGGCGTGTCCCTATCGACGGGCCATGATTTAGTGCTATTAAGTCTCTCGTGACCTGTCGGCCTCCAGCCGAGAGGCACGCTCTTACAAGTCACGGAATATGGGGGCGTACCATGACCACACCCACCGGCCCGCGAGGTACGTTTTGGAAGGGTGCGGCTGTGTCTGCGACTGTTACGTTGCTGGTGTCCGCGGGAGTCGCCGCTGCGGTCATTTCCGCGGTCCAGTCCGCCCAGCCAGCCCCCGTGGCGGCAGTAACCACCACGGCCACCGCGAGCGTTCCCGGCCCGACCGTAACTGTCCCTGGCCCGGAGCGGACAGTGACGGTCGCGAGTCCCGCGGAGACTGTCATCGCGCCGGACCCTGCGACTGCCGTCGCGCTCCAGACATGCCGGACTGCGGTCACGGCCGGGGGCAAGGCGTTGAAGGAGGCGATCGACGACAGCAGTATCGAGCAGAATGCGATTCTTAACGAGATCAGGACGGGCGATTCGTCCGCCCTGTACGCCGCGGACGCGCGGTTGAAGCAGGTCGGCCCGGGCGAGGTCGCGGATATCCAGGCGTTCGCCGCTGCGCGGGACGCGTGCCTGTCAGGACGCTGATTTCGCAGGAGCCCGCGCCGTGGTCGCATGCGACCCACACCCTGGTGGATGTGCACGTACCACGACGGAATGGCTCGCCCGTTTGCCGGGTCCTCTACGGTGCGCGGGTCGAGAGGACATTTTTCGAAACCGAGGTCGAGTTTAACTCGACGACGCTTCGGTCTCGACTGGCTCAAGGTCGGACAGTTCCACCTCCGGGATCCGACGGTTCGCAGCCCGCGATAGGAAATACACGCGCTTGGGCCGCCCCCACGCCACGCCGTACGCTTCGGGACGGATGCGCCACTGGTTCACGTCCGGGTTTGATTGGTCCTTCTCGATCCCGTTGATTAGCCCCATCACGAACTGTGAATCCTGGCCCCCTTCGTCGGTCGGCGATCCGTAGTTCACGTTGACTTGGAATTGCTCAGGCTCGCCCGTCTCGACCCGGCGGACTACCTCACCAACAGCGCGATCTGCCAGAGCCATCACAGCAACAGACGCACCTGATTCGAGCGTGCACCGAGTCTGGCCTTCGTTATAGTTGCGACTGCTTTCGGTTACTCGCACGGGTTGGGAGAACTCAACTTCGGCCGCACGTGACCCGCCGTTATGGAGCCGGAAGTCCAAACGGCACGTCAGCCTGCGTCCGCCATCAGAACTAGGCAAGAATGCCTGTGACTCGGGCTCCACTCCGTCTGCACGTATAAGACAGGTCGCGTGGGCATCGGTCACGGTCACCACAGGCATACCGGCGTCGATCCTCGCCTTCACGGCTTCGATGGCCATGAATATGGCCTGGCGCTGCTGCGCCTGGCCAAGTCGGAGCGCCTTATTCGCAGCGTCAGCGCTGCGCTCCGCCTCTTTTGCCGCCTTGGCGGTTGCAATAGTTTGAAACGCGATCACGACGAGAGTCACCGCAGTCACGACAGCGGCAATCACGGTCCAGTTCCACGAGTTCACGAAGTCAATCGCATGTCCGATGGAGTCCACGTCGAACCGCCTTCCATGTTCTTGAACAGGGGCCGCTTGGCTTGACATCTCGGCCTTCAGTACCCAATGGGTTTACGGATCGATCTTAGGTGTGGCCCCCGCCATTCCTCAGAAATGTCGCACTCGGAATCTAACGCATCTGTCGCATCCAGCACGCTTGGAAGCTGCCCCGTAAGCCGGTCGTCCACCGGACGTGCCGGCTGTCGTTTTCCGTACCCGTCTGCACAGCCGGATCCGTGTTTCCGGGGGTTGTGCAGACGAGTATGGATATCGACATGTCAGGAGTCGCCTGCACGGAATCGCATTCCGCTCAACAGTCCCGTGCACAAGCCGGCACGACGTCTGGCCAGAGCTCTCGTTGCACGGATATGCCCGGGCGCCGTGTTCGACCCGTCGACCAGGTTACGGTTTCGCCAGGTGTCTGTAGATCGTGGGCCGGGTGACGCCGAATTCCTGGGCGATATGTTCCACCGTGTAGGCTCGCTTCCCGTCCGCTCCCTTTTCCTCGTACATTTCCCGGGCCAGCTTTACCTGACGGGGGCCGAGCTTGGGTTTCTGTCCGCCGGTTCGCCCCCTCGCCCGCGCCGCGGCCAGACCGTCACGGGTCCGTTCGGACATCAGGGCATGTTCGAACTCGGCAATTGAGCCAAGGATTTGGAAGAACATCAGCCCCATCGCGGTGGACGTATCGATGCTTTGGTCCAAGACCACCAGATCAACCCCTCGCTCCTGGAGAGCCTTGGAGACCTCAATGAGGTTTTCCAAGGACCGCCCGAGCCGGTCGAGTTTGGTCACAACGAGTTGGTCACCTGCCCGGTTGGCCGAGAGCAGGGCCTTGTCCAGTTCAGGCCGGCGGGCAAGCTTTCCCGAAGCCACATCAACGAACACCTGTTCACAGCCAGCCGCAGCCAGGGCGTCATGCTGGGCCTCGGGGTGTTGATCAGGGGTAGAGACCCGCCCATATCCAACGCGCATGAATATAACGTATCACCAACCCTAGTAAGCGTTACATAGGTGCGTACACGGCAAGCATTGCAAAAAGCAACTCCGGAATTTTGCGGATTGCTGAACGCATCAAGAGATGTATCGCGAACGATCGTTATCGGACGTCCTTGTTGTCGTAGTGAGGGCCTGATGCTCTGCAACGTGGCCGTTGGTCGGCCGGGAGTAGCTGGCGGCGATGGCACGAACTGAAATCAAAACTGTCCAGGAGGAAGGCATAGTCCCGGAGGCGTGAGGACCGTGGATCTGTGCCGGCGCCCCCCAAATTATGTCCGCCGACACAGCCGCTCGTTGAGCGGAGCTCCCAATGGATCCCGGATAACACTAAATGACTTCGATCACATAAACAAGACGGTCGTCCGGTTTTTGGCGATCAAGGCGATCGCGGAAACGGCTTCATAGCGCGCGGGTCCTTTACGGCGCTGTAGGAGCAGGCCTCTCGGGCAGGCCGGTGGAAATAAGTCGGGAAAGGGTCCGGGGGTTTTCGTGAAAATCCTCGTGCAGGATCCCGGGAAGCAGAATCTCCCACATCTCTTCGATCCGTTGCATAACGTCAGCGCGGCTGGTGAGCACGCCGGAGACCATTTGAACCCCGGTGAATGAGGCAACAAGGTATCGGGCGAACGCTCCGGCATCGATGGAAGCCCGGATCTGCAGTTCTGACTTGGACCGCTCGGTCAGCTGCTCCATTATGGCGATCCAGTCCTCATAAGGGCCACGCACGGGTGGACCGAAGGCCGTCGCCTCGAACGTCAAACGAATCCCGGCTCTAACAACCGGCTCGTCCACGAGCTGGAGCCCGAAACCGCGGCACATGAGAATTATCTTCGTCAGGGCCGGTAAATTCTCGGCAAGAATCCTCTCACCCTCGGCCGCTGCGATCCGGTGCTGGACCTCGATGACTGCCCGGGCGAGATCCTCCTTGGACTGAAAATGGAAATAGAGTGCGCCCTTGGTCAGCCCGGACACCTCAGACACCCGAGACAGAGTCGCACCACCGTATCCGTGCTCCTCGAAGACGGCAGCGGCACCGAGGAGCGCGGCACCGCGGGTGGCTTTCGCCCGATCCTGAAGGACCATCTATGAACCTCAAACTCCTGGTACAAACCGGGACCATCAACCGTCTTCGACACGCCGCTGAACCGCCGGAAGTTCATCCGATCCTAACAAGAAGCAAATCCGCATGGGGACGACATAGGGCAGCGTCCACGCACGGAAACCCCGAGCCTGCGGTTGCTCGGTGCGGTCATTTCTCGCCGCCGGGGCCTCGTCAGCACAACAGAAGTTCTTTGGGTTGCAGTGGAATTCGTGGGTCGTCTTGGGGCGAGCGTCGTGTCTTGAGGGTGGCTGGCAGGGGCAGCATTTTAGCGTGAGCCGTTGTCCGTAAAGGACGGTCTAACAGGGACAGGTCCTGGGGGTGGCGTAATGGCAATCTCTACTGCGTCGCGGTGAACATCACCCGGCTCTTACTTGGTCGGGGCGTCTTCCGTTGAAGCGTTGTCCTTGCCGAAGCGGCGGAGCATGGCTGCCATGCTCCGCACGGATGCAGGGTCTTCCTGCCAGGGTTTGCCGCCCCGTGCCCCCCGTTTCCGGGCTGCCTGCCCAGTATTGGTCGTGGTTTTGCCAAGTTTCCTGAGTCTTTACGCAGGGTTATCTGTGGTCCGGCTAATCGGCATTTTTCGACTGTTAAAGTAATCCCGTTGATCCTCTGCACTAACGGCCACCCGGGCGTTTGTCGCGCAGCAAGGGACTGCCGGCGATGTCCCGCTGCTCACCAGGAGAAGGATGCCATGCCTATAGCCGTCCTGACCGCCGGCGCTGCCGTGGCCGTAGTCGGCGCATCCGCGTCCACGGTCAGCAAGCAGCCGGCCGTCACGTTCACGGCTGCTCCAGCGCAGAGGACGGCCTTTCGGTAAGCGCCTGCGCTTGATCCGAAGTTTTGCAGAAGACATCATCATCAATTTCAGCGCAGGCTTTAAAGGCTTGCTGGGGAGTCGGGAAGCCGAGAGGAGCGGATGTGCTCAAGGGATTTTTCACATTTGAAGCTTGCATGAACAGGGGGGTCGCGGGTTTCCTCCTGGCAGGAGTGCTGCTTGGTTCTGCCATGCCGACAGCATTCGCAGTGGATAAGCCCGTTGCGCCGTCTGGTCCTTCAGCTGTGCAAAAGTCATCGGCTCCGCCGCAGGCCACTGACCAGTTCATCGTGAAGTTTAAGCCTTCCGCAGCCGGCAGCGCTGTAGAGCGGGGCAAGACCTATTCGAAGACCGGCCTCGCTACCTCCATTGACGTGAAGGAGGTAAAGACAACGGCCGGTGACGCCAAGGTGGTGAAGGCCGGCCACAGGCTCAACGCCGAGGAGTCCCGGAGCGTGCTGCAGAGCATCGCTGCGGACAGCAACGTGGCATCCGTTGAGCCCGACATTCTCATGCAGCCGACGTCCACTCCCAACGACACCTACTACTCCCGGCAATGGGCATTGTCCGATCCCAACGTGGGACTCCGGGTCCCGGGCGTGTGGGACAGGACCACGGGAGCAGGTCAGGTTGTGGCCGTGATTGACACCGGCATTACATCCCACAGCGACCTCAATGCCAACATCATTGCCGGGTACGACATGATTGCCGACCCAGCGACTTCAAGCGACGGCGACGGCAGGGACCCAGACGCATCCGACCCGGGAGATTACCGGATTTCGGGGGCCTGCGGCTCCGCCTCAACCTCCAATTCTTCCTGGCACGGAACGCATGTCGCCGGCATCATCGCCGCCGTTGCCAACAACGGAGAAGGTGTTAGCGGTGCGGCTCCCGGGGTGAAAATCGAACCCGTCCGCGCACTCGGCGACTGCGGCGGCTACCTCTCGGATATTTCTGATGCGATCACCTGGGCGTCCGGTGGAACCGTCACCGGCGTACCCGCCAACGGCAACCCGGCACAAACCATCAACCTGAGCCTTGGCGGCACCGCAGCCTGCAGCGCCACATTACAGGCGGCCATCGATGGTGCCGTAAGCCGTGGTTCCGCCGTTTTTGTGGCTGCCGGCAACGAGAACCAGCTCGCATCGAACAGCACGCCGGCGAACTGCAACAATGTCATCACCGTCGGCGCCACCAACCAGTCAGGCTCCAGGGCCTCATACTCAAATTTCGGCCCTGCAGTTGACATCATGGCCCCCGGAGGCGATACGGGGGCAGGCATCCTCTCCACGCTCAACGCCGGGACAACGACTCCAGGGGCAGAGACGTACGGCTACATGATGGGCACGTCGATGGCGACGCCGATGGCAGCGTCGGTTGGCGCCCTCATGAAGGCCGCTGATCCCTCCCTGACACCGGCCCAGATCAAAGCGAAGCTTGAAGCAACCGCCCGGCCCCTTCCCGGAACCTGCTCAGGCGGCTGTGGTGCCGGCCTCGTTGATGCCTCGGCCGCCGTCGTCTATCCGGCTGCACCCCCTGCCCCGCTGACCCCGATAGCAGCCAAGGCAGCGTCGCTGAACGGGGCCCTTGGAGCAGCGACGACGGGAGAAGTCAACGGGCTCAAGGACAACGGTGCGTACCAGTGCTTCGAACACGGATGCATCCTTTACTCGCCCGCATCGGGAGCGCACGTTTCAGCCGGCGCCATCCGGGACCTCTGGGCGTCGACAGGTTTCGAAGGCGGAGTCCTGGGATACCCGACCACGGATGAGGTCCCTGGTCTGCGTGACGGCGGCGTCTATCAGAACTATCAGGGTGGGGCCATCATTTGGTCACCCGCCACGGGAGCGCACATCTCCGTCGGGGCGATCCGCGGGCTGTGGGCGTCGACAGGTTTCGAAGGCGGGGCCCTGGGATACCCGACCACTGATCAGGTCCCTGGTCTGCGTGACGGCGGCGTCTATCAGAACTATCAGGGTGGGGCCATCATTTGGTCACCCGCCACCGGAGCGCACATCTCCGTCGGGCCGATCCGGGGTGAGTGGGCGGCGACAGGATTCGAGGGCGGACGCCTGGGATACCCGACCACTGATCAGGTTCCTGGTCTGCGTGACGGCGGCGTCTATCAGAACTATCAGGGTGGGGCCATTATCTGGTCGCCGGCTACCGGAGCGCACATCTCCGTCGGGGCAATCCGATCCATCTGGGCCTCGACAGGATATGAATCGGGTCGCCTCGGCTACCCGACAAGTGATGAGTACCCCACCGGAAATGACGGAAGCGTCGCCCAAAACTACCAGGGTGGCGTTATCCACGTTGGTCCCAACGGCGCCTACATCTCCTGATGTAACCCGCAACAGGGAACCCTTGGCGAAGCGGGGCTTTGTTGCCCCGGCAGATCGCCCATTAGGGTGCCGGCGGGCGTGAAAAGCTGCCCAGCGGGATCACCAACATGCCCGCTGGGCAGCGCTTCATAGGGCCTCACTGCTGCCACCCTGAATGGGGCCGAATCGGGGATACTGCTGCTGGATGCCAATGGACGGTCCTGAAATGCGCAATACACCATCATGTCCACTGGGAAGCGGGCGCCAACCCAGGTTACGTCCCGCTGAGTGGTGGAGTTTTCTCGACACCGTGCGGGTCAGTTGTTTGATTATGCTGCAGCGAGTTCGGGGAGCAAAATCGCCTCCTCTACCGGTTTGGCGGGTGTTGTGTGCATGGTCTTGAGTTCGGCCATGAAGGCCTCGGAAAGGTAGCGGCGGTCCCCGGCTTCCCACTCGTCATGTTGTTCGACGAGGACCGCGCCGGCGAGCCGGAGGAGGGCTGTCGGGTTGGGGAAGACCCCGACGACATCGGTCCGTCTTTTGATTTCTTTATTGACCCGTTCCATGGGATTTGTGGACCAGACCTGGCGCCACTGTTTCGCCGGGAACCCGGTGAATGCGAGTACGTCCTCCCGGGCGTCGACGAGCATCGCGGCGACCTTCGGGTGGGATTTGCCGAGCATCCGGGTAACCTCGTCGAACTGGGTGTTCACGTGGCCGGCGTCGGGCTGGGCGAACACGGTGCGGATGATCGAAGCGACCATCTCCTGGGATCCCTTCGGGACGGTGGAGAGCACGTTGCGCATGAAATGCACTCGGCAGCGCTGCCACGCGGCACCCTGGAACACCGTCCCGATGGCTTTCTTCAGGCCGGTGTGGGCGTCGGAGATCACCAGTTTCACTCCGTCCAGTCCGCGGGTCTTCAGCGACCGCAGGAACGCGGTCCAGAACCCCTCGTTCTCGCTGTCGCCGACGTCGAAGCCCAGGACTTCCCGGCGCCCGTCCTCGGCCACCCCGAAGGCGACCACGACCGCCTGGGAGACGACGCGGCGCCCGACGCGGGCTTTGCAGTAGGTGGCATCCAGGAACACGTACGGGTAGTCCATGGTCGAGAGGTCCCGGTCCCGGAACGCGCCGACTTCGTGGTCCAGGTCCTCGCAGATCCGGGACACTTCGGACTTGGAGATGCCGGTGTCAGGCCCCGAGCGCTTTGACCAGGTCATCGACCTTGCGGGTGGAAACCCCGTGCAGGTAGGCCTCCATCACGACAGCGTAGAGGGCTTGGTCCACGCGGCGGCGCCGCTCCAGCAACGCCGGGAAGAACGACCCGGTCCGCAGCTTGGGGATCTTCAGGCTCAGGTCCCCGGCGGTGGTCGTCAACGTCCTGGCCCGGGTCCCGTTGCGCTGTGCGGTACGGTCCTCGGTGCGCTCGAACGGGGCGGCGCCGATGAACGCGGTCGCCTCGGCCTCGATGAGCTGCTGGTACAGGGTTTCGGTCGCGGCGCGGATCCGGTCCGAGACATCGGTGAGTTTCAGTTGGCCAAGGAGGTCAAGCAGGGCAGACTGGTCTAGGGCGTGTCTCCTAAAGCTGTCAGCCAGATGCTGATTGCTCGGAGGACTGCTCCGCCGCGGTAGGTGAGGGCGAGTTTGTCGTAGCGGGTTGCCAGGGCCCGCCACTGTTTGAAGGTGTTGAAG
>NZ_BMFW01000031.1 GCF_014639275.1 Arthrobacter liuii
CCATCATCTGGGAAATAGCGGTTCCGGCCGCACCGGCGGCGGAAAGTTGAAGAAAACGACGGCGATTGAGACCTGCCATGAGGGCGCTCCTAATGCGTTGACTTTTTAATGTCCCCCGCCGGGAACTATGCCAGCGCATGGTTACGGCTCCGTGTACCCCAACTGAACATAATGGAACCTCCCGTCCACCCTCCGTTCCCCTGCCAAGGCACCCCATCCACGTGCCGCCGTCGTCCGTCCTGCTGGACACCCAGTCCTGGTGCTGCCGTCGCACTCCCCCACTAAGAAGCCGCTACTTGAGCTTTGGAACCAGCACCGGCGTGTTCTTCTTGTACTCCTCGTAGTCCGCCTGCCCGCCCCACTTCTTGTCGGCCTTCTTCTCCAGCGGCGGCACGCCGCTGCCCTTGATCAGCAGGAGGGCCACAAACACCGGGGAGACCAGCGCCGCCCACTGCCAGCCCTGCAGCACGGGCAGGGCGATGATGGCCACGCCCACCCAGAGGGTGATCTCGCCGAAATAGTTGGGGTGGCGGGACTTTGACCACAGCCCGGTGTTGATGAAGCGGCCCTTGTTGGCGGGGTCGTCCTTGAACCGGTTCTTCTGCACGTCTGCGGCTGTCTCGATGGTGATGCCCGCGAGCCACACCAGCAGGCCGGCCCAGAAGAATGCGTCCAGGCCCACCTTCCTGTCCGAGGTGATGGCCATGCACGCGAGCGCGGCGGTGAGCACCACCCACAGGCCCTGGATGGTCCACGTGTTCAGGAAGCGGAAGAAGTCCGGCTTGAGCTCGTCGAAGCGGTCGTCCTTGCCGTGCTTGCTGATCCGCAGGAACAGGAAGCTGCCCAGCCGCGCTGCCCAGAGCACCACCATGGCTGCCAGCAGCATGCCGCGGGCATCCACTCCCGGTGAGGCCAGCACCAGGAACACCGTGATGGAGATGTACGTCAGGGCGCCGGTGAGGTCGTAGAACTTCTCCGTCTGTGCCCTGTAGGACGGGATGAACACCAGCCACTGGATCACGAACGCGATGGCGACCCCCAGCGCGAACACCGGGAACCCGCCGATCCTGGACCCGCCCTGGCTTCCGGCGAGGGCGATGAGCACCCCTACCACCACGGCGATGACAGTACTGATGAGGGCCTTGCGGCTCTTTTCGTTCACGAACAGATTCCTTTCCCCTGGCCCGCCGCGCGCTGCTGCACGGCATGGTCCCGCCGCGGGCCCCTCCGGGCGCGGCTGTAACCCAACAACAGCCCATCCGCGCTGGCCTTGTCCACTTATTCTTCGAAGCAGGGACAATGTCGTATGGGTGGCGTCGGCACAGTTTTTACACTGCTGCCCAGGAGACACAACCGGTTAGGCAGTCCGGCCGCACCACTGGCACCGAACTGCTCTGGTAACGGTTTTACCCCGACGCAAGGAGCAAGGATGAGCCCGCGCACCAAGAAATGGCTGACGGCCTATGTAGTCAGCGCCCTGATTTTCGCAGCGCTGGACATGGTGTGGATCATGCTGGTGGCCAACCCGCTGTACCAGAGCCAGATCGGCGGGCTGCTGGCGCCCAAGGCCAACCTGCCAGGCGCGGTCCTGTTCTACGTCGTTTTCGTGGCCGGGATGGTGCACTACGGCGTCCGGCCCAACCATCCGGGTGCCACGGTCCGGCAGCGGATCACCGGCGCTGCGCTGTTCGGATTCTTTACCTACGCCACCTGGGCGCTGACCGGACTCGCCGTGCTGAAGGACTTCACAGCGCTGGTGGCCGTGACGGACATCCTGTGGGGAGCCGCGGCCTGCAGCCTGGTCACCTGGATGACCGCGACTGTCCTGCGGGGCCGACTCGCGAAACCTGCAACGGCCTGAAGCCTGCTTGCCGGACTGGCCCGCCGTCACGCCAGGCACGCTTTAGTCATGTCCGCGGCGAGGAAGCCCCGGAAACCCGTGGGCCGCCGTCGTCCGTTCCCGTCAAAGCGCGCCGGGCGTGACGCGGGGCGCCAGTCTGGCAGGGCGTCCAGCGTGGCGCAAGGGCCGGCCCGGCGGTTACCCGAACAGCGCCGCCACCTGGGTCAGCGTTTGAAAGACCCCGTAGGCCAGCGGGATCCCCACCAATATCCAGCCCAGTACCAGCCGGCCGGTGGACCGCTTGACGGGCTGGTGCGCGCCGGGGGTGTGTGCAGTGCTGCTCATTTCAGGCCTCCATGGCTGGTTCGGTGCGGCCGCGGTCCGGCCGGGGTTCGTGGAATCGTGCGTCGACGGGCTTGACCAGCAGGTTGGCCACGAACCCGATGACCAGCAGCGCCACCATGGTCAGCAGCGCGGGCTGGTAGGACGCGCCGTTGAGCTGGCCGGGCTTGCCCTGCGCGTCCAGGATGGTGTTGACAATCAACGGGCCAGCCACACCCGCGGCGGACCACGCCGTGAGCAGCCGCCCGTGGATGGCACCCACCTGGTACGTCCCGAAAAGGTCCCGCAGGTAGGCAGGCGCCGTGGAGAATCCGCCGCCGTAGAACGAGATGATCAGGAACGCGAGTACCACGTACAGGGCCGTGGCGGTGGATCCCGCCAGCGCCAGCACTGTGTAGAGAACCGCGCCCACGCCCAGGTACATCATGTAGATCCGTTTGCGCCCGGTGACGTCGGAGGTGGCGGACCAGGCGAACCGGCCGGCCATGTTGCCGATGGACAGCAGCCCCACAAAGCCGGCAGCGACGCCGGCAGTCACCAGGGACTTGCCGTCGGACTGCCGGAAGAAGTCCTGGATCATGGGCGCCGCCTGTTCCAGGATGCCGATGCCCGCTGTCACGTTGCAGAACAGCGCCACCCACACCAGCCAGAACTGACGGGTCTTGATGGAGTTCTTGGCGGAGACGTTCTCCGTGGTGACCAGCTTGGCTGCCTTGACCTTGGCGGGGTCGAACCCGGCCGGCCGCCAGCCGTCCGCGGGCACCTTGATGGTGAACGCGCCGAAGAGCATGTAGGCGAGATAGACGACGGCGAGGGTCAGGAAGAGCTTCCCCACCGCATCGCCGCTGGCCACCCAGCCCTGCGCGCCGGAGTTGGGGTCGTACGCCTTGAGCAGGGCCTGGGACACCGGGCTGGCAATCAGCGCACCGCCGCCAAAGCCCATGATCGCCATGCCAGTGGCCAGGCCGGGACGGTCCGGGAACCACTTGATCAGCGTGGACACTGGCGAGATGTAGCCGATGCCCAGGCCGATGCCGCCCACCACGCCGTAGCCCAGGTACACGAGCCAGAGCTGATGGGAGAAGATGCCCAGCGAGCCGATCAGGAAGCCGCCCACCCAGAACATGGCGGAGGTGAACATCGCCTTGCGGGGGCCGTTCCGGTCCACCCACGTGCCCATGATGGCGGCGGAAAGACCCAGCATCACGATGGCGATGGAGAAGATCACGCCGATCTCGGTCAGGCTGGCCCCGAAGTGCTTGACCAGAGCGGTCTTGTACACGCTGGTGGCGTAGGCCTGCCCGATGCAGAGATGGACGGCGAGCGCGGCGGGCGGGACCAGCCAGCGGTTGAAGCCCGGCGGGGCGATGGTTCGTTCACGGTCCAGGAAGCCCATGGTGATGTTCCTTGCTTGGTTGAAGACGACAGTGTCCAGCAGTCCAGAGGCGAAAGGCCCCATCTTGGGTCCATTGCCCATGTCTCCGGCAATCATCGTGCAGATCATCAGCAAACGTACTGCTGGCGCGCCGGGCGGTAGGGAATTTACGGCAAGCGGTTCCATTCGCCGGGCCGGGCGCCCACGGGAACCTCAGGTGAACAGTGCGTGAACGGATCAGGATTCCTGCCGGAACCGTAACCTCACCGTGATCTACTGGTGAGCGCAAAAGCTTACCGACCAGTAACTTACGGTCCGGCGGCCGGCCCCGGGTGGGGGGTGCCCGCGCCGCCGTCCTCCCTACCGACAAGGAAGCAGACGTGAATCTTTCAAGACGCCACCTCCTGGGAGCCGCAGGAACGGCTGCCGTCACCACCCTGGCCGCCGGCAGCGCCTTCCGGGCAGCCGAGGCCGCGCCGCCTGCGCTGCCGGCCCCCGGTGACTCGGGCATCGAGCACATCATCGTGGTGATGATGGAAAACCGCTCCTTCGACCACTTCCTCGGCTGGATGCCGGGCGCCGACGGAAAACAGTCCGGGCTCAGCTACACGGACAGGTACGGCATCCCCCATTCCACCTACCATCTGGCGGACTTCCAGGGCTGCGGCCACCCGGACCCGGACCACTCGTACGAGGGCGGCCGGATCGAGTACAACAACGGCAAGAACGACGGCTGGCTGCGGGCGGGGGAGAACGACGAGTTCGCCATCGGGTATTACAACGGGGCGGACCTGGACTTCTGGCGGCAGGCAGGCCCGGACTGGACCGTCTGCGACCGGTACTTTGCCGCGACCATGGCCGAGACGTATCCCAACAGGTTCTACCAGCACGCCGCCGCCACTGACCGGATCCACAACTCCTCCACAACCTGCACGCTGCCCACCATCTGGGACCGGCTGGCCGCAGCGGGTGTGTCCGGCAAGTACTACTACGGCGATATCCCGTTCACCGCGCTGTGGGGCACCAAGTACCAGCCCATCTCCCGCCCCTACGCCGAGTTCCTCGCGGACTGCTCAGCGGGCGCGCTGCCGGCGGTCTCCTTCGTGGACCCGCGCTTTACCGACGAAGGCTCGGGAACCTCCGGGGACGACCATCCGCACGCGGACATCCGCTCGGGCGAGACCTTCCTGGCCGAGGTCTACAACGCAGTGAAGTCCGGGCCTGGCTGGGCCAACACCCTGCTGGTGGTCAACTACGACGAATGGGGCGGCTTCTACGACCACGTGGCGCCGGGAACCGCGCCGGACACCAGCCCCGAAACGGCCCTGCGCGGTTTCCGGGTGCCGTCCCTGGTGGTCTCGCCCCGCGCGCGCCGCCGGTACGTGGCCCACGACGTCTACGACCACACCTCGGTCCTGAAGGCAATCGAATGGCGCTGGAACCTGGCACCGCTGACGCCCCGGGACGGGGCGGCCCGCAACATCGCCGAGGTCCTGGACTTCGGCACGCCGGCCAATCTTAGCGCTCCCACCTATCTGGTCCCGCCGTTCGTTGCAGGGCCGCCCTGCACACCGGTAGGCCCGCCCCCGGCCGAGGAATGGTCCGGACTGAAAGAGAAAGCACTCGCCGACGGATGGAAGCTCCCGTGAAACTGAAACTTCGGGCCGCCGCTGCGGCCATGTCAGTGCTGGCTGCCGCGGCCATCGGAGGGGCGGCTATGTCCTCCACCCCGGCTGACGCCACGACCCCAACCACCGCCTCACCAAGCCAGGGCTACCTGCCCGGAGCCAACCACGTCTTCGTCATCAACCTCGAAAACAAGGGCTACGACGAAACCTGGGGCCCGGCGTCGGCCGCTCCGTATCTCTCGCAGACCCTGCGCAGCCAAGGGGCGCTCCTGAACCAGTACTTTGGCACGGCCCACAACTCCCAGCCCAACTACGTGGCGCAGATTTCAGGGCAGGGGCCCAATGCGCAGATGCAGGCCGACTGCCAAAGCTACACCCCGTTCGTGGGCACCGGCACGGCCAGCCCGGGCCAGGCCGTTGGAGACGGCTGCGTCTTCCCCGCCAGCGTTCCTACTGTCGCCGGCCAACTGAAGGATGCCGGGAAGACCTGGAAGGGCTACATGGAGGACATGGGGACACCATGCCGGCATCCTGCGCTGGGCGCCGTGGATGACACCCAGAAAGCCAAGGTGGGCGACCAGTACGCTGCCCGCCACAACCCGTTCGTCTACTTCGCAGGGATCACCGGCTCGCCGGATTGCGCCAAGAACGACGTCGACCTGTCCGCCTTAAAGACAGACCTCGCCTCGGCTGCCACCACGCCTAACCTGTCCATGATCACCCCCAACCTCTGCCACGACGGACACGATTCCCCCTGCGTCGACGGGCAGCCCGGCGGCCTGAAGAGCGCCGACGAATGGCTCAAGCAATGGGTTCCGGCCATCACGTCCTCCCCCGCGTTCAAACAGGACGGGGTCCTGGTGATCACTTTCGACGAGTCAGACGGGCCCCAGTCCGACGCCAGCGCCTGCTGCGGCGAGGGTCCTGGGCCGAATTCTCCCCTGCCGGGCATCACCGGTATGGGTGGCGGCAGGGTGGGCGCATTGGTCCTGTCCCCCTTCACCAAGGGCGGCACCTGGTCCACCACGCCCTACAACCACTACAGCCTGCTGGCCAGCATCGAGGACACGTTCGGCCTGCCGTACCTGGGTTACGCTGGGACGCCCGGACTGAACCGGTTTGGACTCGACGTGTACAACGCGAGGGTCTGACCAGAGGCACGGCCCGATTCCGGACGGGCAACAACAGCCGGAAGGGGACCGCATGGACGCGGACGTCATCATCATCGGCGCCGGACTTGCCGGGCTGGTGGCCAGCAACGAGCTGGTCCGCGCAGGCAGGCGGGTGGCCATCGTGGAGCAGGAGAACGAGGCGAACCTGGGCGGACAGGCATTCTGGTCCCTGGGCGGGCTCTTCCTGGTGGACACCCCCATGCAGCGCAGGCTCGGTGTGAAGGATTCCGTGGAGCTGGCGTGGCAGGACTGGCAAGGTTCGGCGCAGTGGGACCGGCTTTGCGGCACCCATCCAGAGGACGAGTGGGCGCAGCAGTGGGGCCGGGCGTACGTGGAGTTTGCCGCCGGTGAGAAGCGCGCGTGGCTGCGGGAGCAGGGCATCAGGTTCACGCCGCTGGTGGGCTGGGCCGAGCGCGGCGACGGCAGGGCCGGCGGCCACGGCAACTCGGTGCCCCGCTTCCACGTCCCGTGGGGAACGGGCACCGGGGTCTCGGAACCGTTCGCGGAGCGTGCGCGGGCGGCCGCTTCGGCGGGCAGCGTCAGGTTTTTCTTCCGGCACCGGGTGGACGGATTAACGTACGACGGCGGCACCGTCACCGGGGTGCGGGGCGCCGTGCTGGCTCCCGATGGTTCCCCGCGCGGGGTGTCCTCCACCCGGGACGTTGCTGGCGGGTTCGAACTGCGGGCGCAGGCCGTGGTGATCGCGTCCGGCGGGATTGGCGGCAATCACGAGCAGGTGCGGCGCTGGTGGCCTTCGCGGCTTGGCACGCCGCCGCGGAAGATGGTCACCGGGGTCCCGCAGCACGTGGACGGGCGGATGCTGGACATCGCCGATGCCGCCGGGGTGCGCTTGGTGAACCGCGACCGGATGTGGCACTACACCGAGGGGATCCAGAACTGGAACCCCATCTGGCCGGACCACGCCATCCGGATCCTGCCCGGGCCGTCATCCCTGTGGTTCGACGCCCTGGGCCGGCGGCTCCCCTCCCCCGGCCTGCCCGGCTACGACACCCTGGGCACCCTGGGACTCCTCCGGGCCTCGCCGGAGCTGCAGCAGTACGACCATTCCTGGTTCATCCTCAACCAGCGCATCATCGAAAAGGAATTCGCCCTCTCCGGGTCGGAGCAGAACCCGGACATCACCAACCGCGACCTCAAGCTGCTGCTCCGCACCCGGCTGGGCGGCGGCGCCGCCGCCCCCATCGAGGCATTCAAGGAGCACGGCGTTGATTTTGTAGTCGCGGAGAACCTGGCGGACCTGGTCCGCGGGATGAACGGACTGACCTCAGAGCCGCTGCTGGATTACGGGCAGCTGCGGCGGCAGATCGAGGAGCGCGACGCCGAAATCCGGAACCCCTACTCCAAGGACGCCCAGGTATCGGGCATCCGCAACAGCCGCCGCTATCTGGGCGACAGGCTCTTCCGCACGGTCAAGCCGCACCGGATCCTTGACCCTGGCGCCGGGCCCCTGATCGCCGTGCGGCTGCACATGGTCACGCGCAAAACCCTCGGCGGCATCCAGACCGACCTCACCGGCCGGGCCCTCGGACACGACGGTTCCCCCATCCCCGGCCTTTTTGCCGCAGGGGAAGCTGCCGGGTTCGGCGGCGGCGGCGCCCACGGCTACAACGCCTTGGAAGGCACCTTCCTGGGCGGCTGTATCTTCACCGGCAGGACCGTGGGCAGAACTCTCGCCAGCGCGCTGTAGCCGAGCGCCATCGTTCACCGCGCCGAGCGCCAGCGGCCGGTTCCGCCCCAGCAGGTTTTGGCGGATCACGGCCTCCGGCGGTCACGCTGCGGCCCGGTGCCCCAACGCCAGCTCACGGAGCCGCACCAGGTCCAGCGCCGGCTGGGCCGGCGGAACGCCCGGCCGGTTCCGCGGAACCAGCACCCGCAGCGCGCCGGGGTCGATGCTGCACCGCACCGGCGTGCTCATCAGCAGGGCCTCGCCGTCCACTCCGACGGGGATCTGGGGCACGTCGGCGTCGACCACCACCTCCGCCGCAGTTCGCTGGACCAGACCGCGCTTACTCGCGCGGCGCAGCAGGCCGACGGCTTCGCTGGTGGTGGCGGCGGAGAGCGCCACCGCGCCGAGCACGCCCCGGTCCAACCGGGTGCGGCGGCCCAGGCCCGCGAGGTCGTGGCTGCCGTAGGGACCATTGCTCACCAGCACCGCCTGCGGCCCGTCCACCGTAACGCCGTCCACCTGCGCGTGCAGCCGCGCGCCCTTGTCGCCCTTGATCAGGTCCGGGAGCATCTCCAGCACGGTGCCCGCCTTGTCAGCGCGGTACTCCGGGCTCTGCACCACCTCGGCGTAGACCCCGAACGAGGAGTTGTTGACGAAGGTCCGGCCATTGATCTTGCCTAGGTCCACATGGAGCTCCACGCCATCGCGCAAGGCATCAAGGCAGCCGGTGGGATCCTCCCGGTCCAGGCCGAGATCCAGGGCGAAATGATTGCGGGTCCCGGCGCTGATCACCAGGAACGGAAGGTTGTGCTCGGCCGCGATGCCGGCCACCAGGGCCTGGGTTCCGTCACCGCCGGCCACGCCCAGCAGGTCGGCGCCGCGCTCCACTGCCTGCCGGGCCAGCGCATCGACGTCCACCGGGCCCGGGCCTTCCAGAAGCGCCACCTCGGCACCGAGGTCCTCGGCCTTCCGCTGGAGGCCGAACTTCACCACCTTGCCGCCCCCGGACCGCGGATTCATCACCAGGAAGGCATGTTTCCACGTGGGTGCGGGGTATTCGGTCGTCGCCGAGGCCTCCCGGGGCTCCCGCAGGGCGACGCGGGCACAGAGCACGGCAACAAGCAGCAGTGCCAGGGTGATGATGACCTCCAACAGCAGTCCCGCGCGCACGAACAGGAACAGCACCACCAGCGGGGCGATTGCCGCCAGCGCCAGCGCACACCAGCGCAGAAAACCCCGGCTGACGAGGAACCAGTAGAACCCTGCGACGGCCACCACCATGCCGCCGAAACCCGCCAGGAGCAGCGCAACGGTGCCGGCCAAACCGGCAGCGGCCAGGGGGACGAGCGCCGCACAGACGACGGCGGCGAAGGTCGCCCGCGCCCACCACCGCCGGTCCTGCGGGACCTCTTCGAGAGGGATGGCAGTCATGTCTTGCTCCTTGCGGTCATCCGGCCGAAGCGGTATCCGCCACACGTCCACTCGACGCTGCTACCGCAGCCGCAATCTGCTGCCGGGCAAGGGCATCGACCGATATCTTCTGCATGGGGCCACCCTATTCAGAAAGCTGCCCGCTGCCGAGGGTCCTAAGCCCCGTTCCCGGCTGCCGTCAATCAACGGCGGCACCTCCCCGCCGTGCGGCCCTCCGCACCGGGTTCGGTCAGGCCGTCAGTCACCCGCCACTTCCCCGGCACTCCATTGCGCGCCGGTCTGGGCCACGTATGCCTCGACGGCCGCGTCGATGGTCGGGTAGAAATGGTGCGGGTCGATCTCCTGCTTGAGCCCGTAGAGTTCGATCTTCGCCCGGACCCGGTGCTTGAGTTCGGCAAACACCAGGGAAGTGCCCTGCGCGTTCAACTCCCGGTCCAGATCGATCAACACGTCCGCGGCGGTGGTGTCGACGTCCGTGATAGGTTCGGCCGCGAGCAGGATCCATCGCGGTTTGGGTTCGGCCCGGGCCAGCTGGCGGATATTGTCCCGGAACGGCTTGACGTTGGCGAAGAAGACCGGGGCGTCCCAGCGGTAAATCACCAGGCCGGGCAGGTGCTTCGCGTCCGGGTGGAAGTTCACATCGTGGAACCCCTCCTCGCCCGGAACCCGCCCGATCACCGTCTCGTAGGGCCACCACGCGCGGCGGAAAATATTGAGGATGGAGAGCCCCACGGCAATGCCGATGCCGGGCAGCACGCCGAGGAATGCAACGCCGAGGAACGCCGCGAGCGACAGGCTGACCTCGGATTTGCTCTGGCGCCAGAGGTGCACGGTGGCCGGAATGTCGGCGAGGGACAACGACGCGGTGATCACGACGGCGGCCAGGGCCGGCTGGGGCAGGTTACGGAACAGCCCAGGCAGCAGAACGAGCATGAGGAGGACCAGCACGGCACCCGTCACGCCCGTGAGCTGGCTCTTGGATCCCGAACGTTCCGCAACAGCGGTCCGGGAGCCGCTCGTACTCACCGGAAAGCCCTGGAAGAAGCCCGCAGCCAGGTTTGCGGCACCGATCCCGATCATCTCCTGGTTGCTGCTGACCTCCTGTCCGGACCGTGCCGCGAACGACGCCGAATTCGAGATCGTGTCCGTCAGGGACACCAATGCGATTCCAAGCGCCCCGACAAACATCAGCGGGATGTCGGTGATCTCCACCTTGGGGATGGTGAAGGGCGGGAAGCCCCGCGGGAGTTCCCCCACCAGCGAGACACCCCGGGCGGCCAGATCAAAGATCGTCGCCGCCACGATCGCGAGGACCACCATGACGAGTACGGCAGGAACCTTCGGCAGCCACCGTTCCAGCGCCAGTATCAACAGGATCCCGGCCAGGCCGACGGCGGCGGCGGCAACCACAGTTTCGCCGCCGGCAACACCCCCGATGAAGGCGACCAGGTCACCGATGAAGCTCCCGCTGCTCACTTTGAAGCCGAAGAGTTTCGGAAGCTGGCCCACCAGGATGGTGATCGCCAGGCCGTTCATGTAGCCGAGCATTGTGGGTTTGGAAATGAGGTCGGCGATGAAGCCCAGCTTGGCCACGGACGCCAGGACCATGAAGAGGCCGACCATGAGCGCAAGCAGAGATGCGAGCGCCACCGCCTTTTGCGGGTCGCCGCCGGAGGCGACCAGCGGCAGGACGGTCGCGGCGATCATCGGCCCGAGCGCTGAGTCCGGTCCCAGCACCAGAATCCGGGACGGCCCAAAAACCGCATAGGCGAACAGGCAGAGGATGGTGGTGTACAGCCCCGTGATCGTCGGCAGGCCGGCCAGTTCGGCATAGGCCATGCCTTGGGGCACCAGGAGCGTTGCCAGCACGACTCCGGCGACGACGTCATTGCCGAACCAGGCCCTCTGGTACGTGCTGGGCACGTCGAGCCCGGGCATCACCCTGCGCAACGGACCCATGCGCCGCCGTCGAGCGTTGGTCATAGGGGCACTCTGCCGTCCGGCGCCGGCCGGCGCATCCCCCGTCAAGGGTGAGCCACGGGCAGAACCCTGACGGCCGCACTTTAGCCGGGCGACGCCGTCGTACGCTTCCCCTCCCCAAAGTCACTGCTGCGGCGCCAACCTCATCTGCGTGGAGAGGCCGTAGGCGGCCTTGAGGTCGCTGTCGCTGGAGACAAGCACCCGGCCGACAACGAGCACCGAACGGTTCGGCGAGGCGATCTGTTTCATCCCGTTGGGCACTTGCCCTGTCCACCGGGGCCCGGTGATGAAATAGTCCCCGGCCTCGGTGCCGGTGGTGCGCTTGCCCACATAGGCGAAATTGGTGTTGCTGGACGGATTGGTGAACTGCACGCTGTAGTAGCGGCCAGCCATGTCCGGGACGTGCAGGACCAGCGGCCCCTTCGAGAGGTCGAGCCAGCCCAGGGTCATGAGGGTGTCACGGTTCACTCCCGCCGACGCCAATCTGGAGCCGCCCGTGGCCGCGTGCAGGGGGTCCGCGAAGGAAGCCTCCGGCTGCGTGTACAGCGTGTTGACCGGGATGGGGCCACCGCCGAACCCCTTGACGAGGACCGCCCTTTTGAACACGGACAGGAGCATGCGCGGCCAGAAGCGGATGGCCGCGAACCAAGTCACCACCATGACCGAGCCGAAGATGAGCAGGTGCTCGAGCCTCATGCGCCCTGCCCTCCCGCTTTGATGACCGGCGGTACCTGGTAGGTACGGTCCAGGATTGCCGGGCCCGGCTCATACACGCGCAGCCAGAGGATGAACCTGCCGGAGGGGGCGGGCAGCCAGTTTGAATCACGGCCTGCCGGAACCGTGTTCTGGAGGTAGACGTCTACGGAGCCATCCGGGTTGGGGAACAGTTGGGCGCACGCGGCCCGCATCATCATGCCGTTGCCCGGGTCGCCCAACCCGAACATCGTGATCCAGCCGTTGACCCTGGCGGCCTTGATCCTGGCGTAGTTCTGAGCGGTGACAAAAGCCATGCCGAAGCCGATCAGGAAGCCCTGCAGCAGGTCACTGCGCACAGTCCTCGCGGGCGGAAAGAAGATCATGGAGAAGATGAAAGCCACACAGATGGTACCGATCAGCGCCGTGAAATACGCATATGTTTTGCTCATGTGCCGGCTCCTCCTTGTGCAGGCCGGACCAGCCGGAATTCGGGCGGGCGCTCCAACTCCGGAAAGTCCATGGCGCCAGCCTAGCCAGTGAACCCGCGCACCCAGGCCCGGTGCCGCCGTCGTACTTTGCCTGCCCCGCCCCTCCGGGAGGGCGAACCTGCGCACTTAGGATGAGGCATGGACTTCGAGGACGTGCTCGTGACGGCGGTTGGCGCCGCGCTGATTCTGCTGATGGTCGCCGACGTCTTCCACACATTGCTGTTCCCCCACGGCTCCGGTCCGGTGGGCCGGACCATCATGCGCGGGTTCTGGCTGCTGTCCAAAAAACTCAGGGGCGGGGCTTCCTCCATCGCAGCCCCGCTGGCGATGGCTGCGGTCATCGCCGCCTGGGCCGCCCTGGCCGCCGTGGGCTGGGCGCTGCTGTACCTCCCCCATCTGCCGGACGGGTTCTCGTACTCGGCCGATGTCCCCCGGCAGGCAGACTTCGCGGAAGCTCTATATATCTCGCTGGTGGCCCTTTCAACGGCGGGATTCGGCGAGATCGTTGCTAACAACCCCTTGCTTCGGCTGGTGATGGCCTTCCAGGCCGTCGCCGGCTTTGGCCTGCTGACCGCCACGGTCTCGTGGATCCTGCAGACCTACCCAGCGCTCAGCCGGCGCCGGGCCCTTGCCCACCAGCTCAACCTGTTCCGCGAGGCTGCGGGGCCCTCCGGCATCGCCTCGCTGGAGGCGCGGCACGCGGCGGGACTGCTGGAGTCGATGGCTGAAAACGTGGCGTCCGTCAGCATCGACCTTCTGTCCTTCCACGAAACCTACTACTTCCATGAGGTGGAGCAGCGGGGATCGCTTCCCGCCACCATCGCCTACGCCCACCAACTGGCCTCGGCGGCCCAGGTCAGCGAGAACGCCGAACTGCGGTTTGCCGGCCGGATGCTCTACGCGGCGCTGGACGACCTTGCCGACGTGCTGCGCGGAAAGTTCGGCCATGTGGGAGACACGTCCTCCGACGTCTTTGACCACTACGAGCTCCACCACAGGCACCGCCGGCCTCCGGAACCGCGCCGGTGACGTGCAGGTGTTCTGCCGTGCCCAGCTTGCTAGGGTCTGCGTATGGCTTCCCACTCCCACTCCATGGACGACGTCATCAACGAACCTGAGCGCGTCCAGTTCGAGTTTTTCCTGGATGAGCACCGGGCGGCCCTCAACAGCTGCCTGGACGGGCTGACCGAGGAGCAGGCCCGCCGTCGGCTGGTCCCTTCCCGCACCACCCTGCTGGGCCTGGTGAAGCACGCAACCTTCGTGGAGAAGGTCTGGTTCGATGAAGCCGTCACGGGCCGCCCGCGCAGTGAGATTGGCATCCCTGCCACGCCTGACGAGTCATTCATTCTTAACGACGGCGACACCATCGGGTCCATCGTGGCGTCGCACCTGGAAGCCTGCGCAGCATCCCGGGCGGCGGCCGCCCCTCTGGGCCTGGATGACGTAGTCACCGGAAACCGGCGTGGACCGGTGCCGCTGCGCTGGGTCTACCTGCATATGCTCCGGGAACTGGCGCAGCACTGCGGCCACGCGGACATCCTCCGGGAGCAGATCCTGGCGGAGTAGCGCCTGGAGGCCAGTTGGTTCAGGGCACAGTTGCCACGGCACCTGCAATTTCCTTCGCCACCTCGATCACGACGTCGACCCGGCGGGGCCGGTGCCCACCCGGCGGGACAGCCGCGACCACACCGTTCGGCGGAACGTCGTCGGCCACCGGCACCAGGCAGACGCCGGACTCCGGATATTGATGTTCCATTCCGGGCCAGACATTGTTGACGCTGTAGGCCTGGCCGCTTGCCACGATCCCGCGGATGGTTTCCGACACCACGCTCCGCCACCTGACGCGCGGCTCGACGCCGGCGGACTGGAACATCGCCAGGACGCGCTCAGCGCTGGGTGGAACGTTGAACAGGACCGCGTCCTCGTCAGCGAGGTCGGCGAAGTGCAGCGACTTCCGGTTCGCGAGCGGATGCTTGGCATGCAGGAGAAAGTGCATGCGCGATTCTGCAACGGGAATCAGGTCCACACCGGGAACAGCCTGGAGCGAGTAGATGAATGCCGCGTCCAGGGAACCACCGGCGGCAGCCTGCTGCAGTTCCTCCGCGGCACCTTCGGTGAAGTTCACTTCGATTTCCGGCCAGCGCCTGCCTACTTCGGCCAGGAGCCGCGGCATCAAACGCGGGCTGATGGCCACCATGCAACCGATCGACACCCGTCCGCGGAGTTCCTCCCAGCCCGAACGGACAGCATCCGGAATTTCGGCGGCCTCTCCCAGGATGCGGCGCGCCCGGGCACCCAGCGCTTCGCCCGCAGCGGTAGGCACTACCCGCTTGGACCGGGTCCGCACGAAGAGTTCGACGCCGAGGGCCCGCTCGAGCTGGGCGATCGCCATGGACGCTGCGGCCTGGGAGATGTTGCTGTTCCTCGCTGCGTCGGTCACCGAGCCTGCATCGAGGACAGCAACGAAGTACTGGAGTTGGCGGAGGGTGAATTCGGCTGGCTCAAGTTTTCCTGATCATACTGCTCAAATTGATTGATTATACAAATAGTGTGCGCCAAACCACACTTGAAACCAGCCCCGAACCAAAGGAGATTCCCATGGCGCACACTTCCTCCCCCTACGTCATCACTCTCGGCACAGCCGGCGGTCCACGCTGGTGGGCTGCCGCCGACTCAGGCGAACGGACCGGTATCGCAACGGCTGTCGTCGTCGGCGACGCGTTCTACCTCGTTGACTGCGGCCAGGGAGCGGGCCGGCGTCTCGGCCAGGCGGCCCTGGACCTGAAGGACCTCCGGGCGCTGTTCATTACGCACCTCCACTCCGACCACGTGTACGACCTCGCCGGCATCGGCATCTTCGGCCTATATGCGCTCCAGCACCGGACCAACGATCCCGTCCGGATCCTCGGCCCCGGAGACCGCGGCGCTCTGCCTCCGGTGTCGCCGCGCGCCGCCGTCGCCCCCGCACCTCTAGCCCCCAACAGCCCCACCCCGGGAACCCGCCAGATGTTCGAAACCCTGATGGCAGCGCACGCAACAGACCTCAACGACCGGATCCTCGACAGCCTGAAGCCCAGCCCCCTTGAAGTCTTCCAGGCGGAAGACATCAGGGTCCCCGACGGCACCGGATACCACCCCAACAGCAACCCGACCCCGCCAATGGACCCCTTTGAGGTCTACCGCGATGAACTCGTCACTGTCACCGCGATCCTGGTGGAGCATCCCCCGGTGGCCCCGGCGTTCGCGTTCCGCTTCGACACCGCGGAGGGCTCCGTGACCATTTCCGGGGACACGTGCTTCACGCAAAACCTGGTCACCCTTGCCCGGGACACCGATCTTCTGCTGCATGAGGCAATCGACTTCGATTGGGTCGAACAGCTGTACGGCGACAAGACGGACGGCGCTTCACGTGCCGCCCGCGACCATCACTACAAATCGCACACCAGCGTCCGTGACGCCGCCAAGGCTGCCGAAGCAGCCGGCGCCCGGCAGCTCGCCCTGCACCATCTGGTCCCGGGCCACGCCCCCGCACAAGTCTGGCTGGAAGCGGCCGAACACTTTTCCGGCCACTTCGTTTTGCCAAACGACCTCGACATCATCCCTTTCGGCCAGCGCTGAGAACCACGTCAGGACTAAAACATGACCTCCACAACCCCGCTCACGACGGACCACCAGCCTGTTTCCCTCAATACAAGGGACATGCGCCGCATCCTCGGCTCGTCCTTCATCGGCAGCGCGATCGAGTACTACGACTTCATGCTTTACGCCACGGCAGCGTCGCTGGTGTTCGACAAGGTGTTCTTTGCGGACCTTGGCCCCGGGTTTGCGCTCTTTGCCTCGTTTGCCACGCTCGCGGTCGGTTACCTTGCGCGGCCTCTCGGCGGCGTCGTGTTCGGTCACTTCGGCGACCTGCTCGGACGTAAGAAGATGCTTGTGGTTTCGATGCTGATCATGGGCTTCGGCACCGTTGCGATCGGGCTCCTCCCCACAACGGCGCAGGCCGGCATCGCGGGCCCGGTGGCCCTGGTGCTCCTGCGCCTCATCCAAGGGGTCGCCGTGGGAGGCGAATGGGGCGGCGCTGCCCTCATGGCGATCGAGCACGCCCCGGCGGAGCGCCGCGGATTCGCAGCAGCCTTCGCCAATGCCGGCGGCCCGGCCGGTGCGATCCTCGGCACGCTGGCGCTCTCACTGTTCGCAGCCCTGTCCGGCGAGGACTTCCTGGTCTGGGGCTGGCGGATCCCGTTCCTGCTGAGCGCCCTGCTGATCATCGTCGGCCTCGTCATACGGCTCAAGGTGTCCGAAACTCCTGCGTTCCAGCGGCTTCAGTCAGCAGGCGAGCAACGAAGGGTGCCGTTGCTGGACGTCCTGCGCAACAACTCCCGCGCCGTACTCCTTGGCCTCACTGCCGCGACGGCGTTCTATGTGTGCCAGGCGATGACCACCGTGTGGGGTGTATCCGTCGCGGTGGAGAATGGTGCCGACAAGAACGGTGTACTGAACGTCAAGGCGGGTGCGGCGGTCCTGACCCTCATCATCTGTTTTTACTCAGCACGCCTGAGCGATCGGATTGGCCGCAACCGGGTTCTCATCGGAGCCTCCCTTCTTGGCATTGTCCTCACCTACCCGATCCTCATCCTGATCACCAACGGAACGCTCTGGGGCTTCGGCCTTGCAATAGTGCTCGGGAACGGACTCGTACAGGGCTTTTTGTACGGGCCCATCGCCGCCTACGTCGCCGAGCAGTTCCCCACCCGCAACCGCTACACCGGGGCCTCGCTCGCCTACCAGGGCGCCTCAATGCTTGGAGCCGGGTTCACACCCCTGATCGTCACCGGCCTGAGCCTCGCCGGCGGCGGAAGCATCTGGCTTATCGGCGTCTTCTGGATCGCTGTCCTGGGCGCGGCGGCGGCCGCAGTACGCGCAACGCCGGAGGGAACACGCCGCGCAGCCCAGTAACGGCCGGGCGGGTAAGTCATGAAGACACCTCGGTGTGGCTGCACCGAGGCTACCTCCGCCTTCGCGGTGACCTGCGTGGCGGCCGGTGCCGGGACCGGACGTGGATCGGCAGGAAACGCCGCGGACCGGTCATCTCTTCCCGGCTTGTCAGTGCCACGGCGCCAACCAGCAGCCACATCGCGGCAGCCTGGCCCCACGGGTAGACCTGCTGGGGAACTCCAGGTGTCAGCGGGTTGAGGATGAACTGAAAGGCTGCCAGGCTCGCGTGCATCAGCGCCGCCACAAGCACGCTCCCCGTATGGTCGTATACCCAGACCATGAGCACCCGATATGCCGTGAGCTGGCCGACCAGCACAGAAACCAGCCACAGCGACATGAAGATCCCCAGAGGCACTCCGCCGTTTGTCCCGCCGCCGCCCCAGTAGTTCACGAAAAAATGCCAGGCGCCCCACAGCACGCCCACCAGCAGCCCAGTCCAGAGAACGCTGTGGTGCTGCCTGGCCCTCGGAACGGCGAACCCGGTCCAGCCGATCTCCTCAAGAAGCCCGACCCCCAGCCCCAGCACGACTGCCGTGACGAGTGTCCCGGCCCTGTCAGGCTCCGTGGCAATCCGCGGCGCGTAATCCAGGGAAGACAGCCACAGCACCAGCACGGGAACGGCCAACGTCAGCGGTGCGGCGAGCAGCGCAAAGAGGTACCAGCGTCCGCCCACCTGCCAGGCCAGCAGCCGCGCCCAAAGATCCCGGTACCCTGCCCGTCCTGCAACGATTCCCGTCAGGACCAGGCTGGCAAGAGCAGGACCGAGCAGCATCGCCGGCACCGTCACGGGGATGGTCAGCTGGAACTGCTCAGGCGTGGGCGACAAACCGCCAGTGACCACCCATACGGCCAGCACAATGGCACCCCAGGATAATAGGAAAGTCATGCCGTAGTACCAGGGCAGCGGGTGCTTGCGCAACGATCCCTTCAGGTCATGCATGGGAACCTCCCCGCGTTTCAGGCAACGAGCCTGGCCACCAGCTCGCCGCGGCTCCCGACGCCGACTTTCTCGAAAACCGATTTCAGGTGGTCGTGCACCGTATGCGGGGAGATGAACAGGTGCCGTGCGATCTCCGCCGTCGGATTGCCGGACAGCACCTCCAGGCAGACGTCCCGCTCCCGCGCCGTCCCCAACGCCGCAGAGTGTGCCTGCGCCACCACGGAGTAGAGCGTCTGGCTGAACCGGCCGGGTGCAGCTTCCTCCACCTCGGCCAGCCAGGAGGCGGCGGCGTGCGTAGCCGCCTGCAGTTCGCCGTGCAGCCCGGCCAGGACAATCACGGGCCCGACGGCGGCTGGTCCTGTTTGGTGCGCCACGCGGACAGCGGCCCTGGTGGCCGCAGCCAGGGTTGCGGCCACGGCGCCCAGGAATTCCACCTCCCGGTCCGTGAAGTCCGGTCCGGCCTCCCGGAAGATGCTGCCCACTCCCCAGCACGCGCCGTCCACCCGGAAGGCGGCGCGCAGCTCGTGCTCAAAGCCCAGCGGCCTGAGGAGCTCATTGATCCGGACACTGCGGACCGCGTCGCGGTGCGGGGCATCCGAAATCCTGGCGATGGGACGCGGACGCCGCAGCAGCTCGGCGAACGTGTTGGGTTCCTGGCCCGTGTATTCGGACTGGGCAAAGCGCAGGAAATACTCCTCAAACCGGTGCTTGCCCACAGGCCACGGCTGCCAGTTGGTGACGGACGTCATCACCATGGAGTCGGGGTCGACGCCGGCCGAGCACCCCTGCGCGAACGGCACCTCACGCTGCACCACGGCGAGCGCCGATGCGTAAAGGTCAGGCAGGCCCATCCCGCCGGCGGCCATGGCGGCGATGTCCCGCCGGGCACGCTCCCCGCGCTCCTCCCACATACCTCCAGTATCCGCCCGGCAGGCAGGGCAGCAATCCCCCAATTTGGGGGTTTCCCAAGCACCCCGAAACCCCCGGCGGGGGGATCGCGGCGGTGCGTTCCGGCGTCGTACTTTTCCTTCATGGACGCCGCACGTCCATACCTACGGAACAAAGGGAGGCTGCAATGGGACAGGCACGCGAAGCCATGGACCGGCTGATGACGGCCATGGACGCAAAGGACAGGGAGGCGCTGGCAGGCTGCTACGCCGTTGACGCCGTGATCCGCACCCCGGACCAGGGCGGAATCACGGGCCGCGACGCCATCGCGGACTACTTCTTCCATTTCTGGGAGGCCATGCCGGACGTGAGGTACGAGCAAACGGAGAAGCATGAAGCCGGAGACGTGGCCGTCGTGGAGGGCTTCATGGCCGGCACCAACACCGGACCACTGGCCCTGCCCACCGCGCACAGCGCCTACTTTGACCAGATGGAACTCCTGGGCCAGCTGGGGCTGCTCCGCGAACTGTCCACCCACTGACGGGGGCCGCAAGCAGGGGAAACGAACCATGCGGTCCCGTTACGGCCTTTCAGCCGTGACGGGACCGCCCCTGGAACCCATCGGATTAGGTGGTTAGGCTGCGCCCAGCGTGGCGCCGGCGGGGGCGTCTTCGGATGCACCCGAGAGCCGGAGCCAGGTGTCCACCACGGTGTCCGGGTTCAGGGAAACGGAGTTGACGCCCTCCTTCACCAGCCACTCGGCGAAGTCCGGGTGGTCGCTGGGGCCCTGGCCGCAGATGCCGACGTACTTTTCGCGGGCCCGGCAGGCCTTGATGGCCATGCTGAGCAGCTTCTTCACGGCAGCGTCCCGCTCGTCGAAGCTGTTGGCCACGATCGCCGAGTCGCGGTCCAGGCCAAGGGTCAGCTGGGTCATGTCGTTGGAGCCGATGGAGAACCCGTCGAAGTACTCCAGGAATTCATCGGCGAGCAGCGCGTTGGAGGGCAGCTCGCACATCATGATCACCTCGAGTCCGTTCTCGCCACGGCGCAGGCCGTTCTCGGCGAGCAGCTCGATGACGCCCCGCGCCTCGTCTAGGGTCCGCACGAACGGGATCATCAGCTTGACGTTGGTCAGGCCCATCTCGTTGCGGACGAAGGACAGGGCCTCACACTCCAGGTCGAAACAGTCCCGGAAGGACGGCTCCAGGTACCGGGACGCGCCGCGGAAACCGATCATCGGGTTCTCTTCGTGCGGCTCGTACGCCGGGCCGCCGATCAGGTTGGCGTACTCGTTGGACTTGAAGTCGGACATGCGGACGATCACCGGCTCCGGCGCGAACGCCGCCGCGATGGTGGCCACGCCCTCGGCCAGCCGCTTGACGTAGTACTCCCGCGGGCTGCTGTAGGCGGCGATCCGCTCCCGGATTTCCGCGGCCACGTCGGCAGGCTGGATGTCCAGGTTCAGCAGCGCCTTGGGGTGGATGCCGATCTGCCGGTTGATGATGAACTCCAGCCGGGCCAGGCCCACGCCGTGGTTGGGCAGCTGGGCGAACGTGAACGCCTGCTCCGGCGTGCCCACGTTCATCATCACCTTCACCGGCGCCTCGGGCAGGTCTGTGATGCCGGTTTCCTCCACGCTGAAATCGAGCAGGCCTTCGTAGATGGCACCGGCCTCGCCGTCGGCGCAGGACACGGTCACCTCTTGGCCGTCGGACACGGCGTCGGTGGCGCTCCCGGTGCCCACGACGGCGGGGATCCCCAGTTCGCGGGCGATGATGGCGGCGTGGCAGGTGCGTCCGCCGCGGTTGGTGACGATGGCGGAGGCGCGCTTCATGATCGGTTCCCAGTCGGGGTCGGTCATGTCTGCCACCAGCACGTCACCGCTCTGGAACGAGGCCATCTGGTCGATCGAGGTGAGGATCCGGACGCTGCCGGCCCCGATCCGCTGGCCGATTGCACGGCCCTCCACCAGCACCGGGCCGGTTTCGTTCAGGCGGAACCGGGTCTGGCTGCCGGGGGCGCGGCGGGACTGCACGGTTTCCGGGCGGGCCTGCAGGATGTACAGGCCGCCGTCGATGCCGTCCTTGCCCCACTCAATGTCCATGGGGCGGCCGTAATGCTTCTCAATGGCGATGGCGTGCCGCGCAAGCTGCTCCACGTCGTCGTCCGTCAGGCTGAAGCGGCTCCGCAGCGATGCCTCCACCGGCACGAAATCGATGGTGCGGCCGATCTCGCTGCTGTTGGTGTACGTCATCTGCAGGGCCTTCTCGCCCAGGCCGCGCTTGAGGATCGCGGGACGTCCGGCCTCCAAGGCAGGCTTGTACACGTAGAACTCGTCCGGGTTCACGGCGCCCTGGACCACTGCCTCACCCAAGCCGTAGGAGGAGGTGACGAACACTGCGTCCTGGAAGCCGGATTCGGTGTCCATGGTGAACATGACGCCGGAAGCGCCGACGTCGGAACGCACCATGCGCTGGATCCCCGCCGAGAGTGCCACCTCGGCGTGCTCGAACTTGTGGTGCACCCGGTAGGCGATGGCGCGGTCGTTGTAGAGCGAGGCGAAGACGTCCTTGATGGCCTGCAGGATGTTGTCGATTCCGCGGACGTTCAGGAACGTCTCCTGCTGCCCCGCGAAGGAGGCGTCGGGAAGGTCCTCGGCCGTGGCGCTGGAACGCACAGCCCAGGACAGGTCCTGGGAGCCGGCGTGCTTGTCCACCAGTTCCTGGTAGGCCTCGCGGACCTGGGCCTCGAAGTCCGGCAGGAACGGCGTCTCGCGCACCAGGGTCCGGATTTCCTGGCCGGCCGCGGCCAGGGCGGTGACGTCATCCGTATCCAGCCCAACCAGCCTGTCGGCGATCGTCTGGTCCAGGCCGGAATCGGCCAGGAAACGGCGGTACGCATCGGCCGTGGTGGCGAAGCCGTCAGGGACCTGGACGCCGGCGGACGTCAGGTTCTGCACCATCTCGCCCAGGGAGGCGTTCTTGCCGCCCACCTTGTCCAGGTCCTTGAGTCCGAGTTCAGAGAACCACAGAACGTCTGTTGTCATGTTTACTGCTCCTTTGCAGGGATGGCATAGGCGTGCCTGCGCCGCTCACGGTGGTGCCGGCGCGAAGAAATTCCAGTCCACAGTGGCAGGTCTGCCGCGCACTTTCCACATGATGTGCGCCACACCGCGCTTGTGAAAATTTTCGTTAATGCTTGAGGTTCATGCGCTGCAGGATGGTGGCGGCCATTTCCTCCACGGAGACGGTGGCCGAGTTCAGGTACGGAATCCGGTGCGAAACATACAGTTGCTCGGCACTGCGCAGCTCAAAGCCGCACTGGCGCAGGGACGCATAAGGGGAGCTGGGACGCCGCTCGGTCCGGATCTGGCTCAGCCGCAGCGGGTTGGACGACAGGCCGAAACACTTCGACACGAACGGCCGCAGCGGCTTGGGGAGCCCGTCCTGCTGGAAGTCCTCGTCCACCAGCGGAAAGTTGGCGGCGAAGATCCCGTGCTGCAGCGCAAGGTACATGGTGGTGGGCGTCTTGCCGCACCGCGACGGCGCCACAAGGATCACCTGGGCCTTCTCCAGGGCACGCAGGCTCTGGCCGTCGTCGTGCTCCATGGCGTACTCCACCGCCGCCATCCTCGACTGGTAGCGCGCGGCGTTTCCCAGCCCGTGCGCCCGCCCCGGCTCCCCGCTTGCAGAGGTGCCCAGCGCCTGCTCCAGCACGCCCACGTGGGTGCCGATGAGGTCAACGATGATGCCGCTGCACCCGGCCAGGATCTGCCGGATTTCACTGCTGACCGCGGTGGAAAAGACGATGGGCCGCGGCCCCGCGGCGGCGAGCCCGTCGATGGTGCGGACCACGGAGCGCGCCTGTTCGGCGGTGGTGATGAACGGAATGGTCACGCGGTCGTAATTGCCCACCGGGAACTGCGTCAGCAACGTGTTGCCCAGCGTTTCGGCGGTGATGCCGGTGCTGTCGGACAGGAAATAGACAGGCCGCAGATCATCATTGGTCATGGCATGACTTTAGCGGGCAATGATGACGTCAAGCCTCCGCGGCCCGTGGACCCCCTCCACCCGCTCGAGCTCGATGTCGCTGGTGGCGCTCGGCCCGCTGATCATGGTGATGGGCCGGGTCCCGTCGATCCGGCGCAGCGCCTCAGGCAGGATGCCGGCGATGTCGGCCGCCCTCACCACGCAGATGTGGTGGTCGGGGACCAGGCTGATGGCGCGGCGGCCCTGGTTGGGGCTGCCGTCCAGGAGGATGGTCCCCGTTTCGGCCACGGCGACGGCGGAGCTGGTCACCACGGCGTCCACCCCGTCCAGTTCCGCCACCGTGAGGGGTTGGGCCGGGGAGTCCAGCCGACGGCGGGAGTCACGACGGCTGCCTGGCGCGCCGCCGTCGCCCCCGCCGTCGAGCCCTGCCAGCCAGCCGTCGTCGAGCCCGGCGGGCACCACGTACGTGCGTGCCCCCTCCAGGAGCGAGGCAATCCGGGCCGGCACCTCGGCCTCCGCAACTACTGCCACCTGTGCCTTGTAGTCCACCAGGCGGTCCACCAGCAGCTCGATCAGCGCGTCCCCGTCCAGCTGCGATGCCGACCGGTACTCCCGCGGAATCTCGGGTGCCTCGGGGCTGTCCTTCAGTGCCCCGCGGATCCGGGTGAGGATGTCGTCGCGTGCGCTCATGGCTGGGCTTCCTTGTTGTTGGTTGACGGCGTGTTGTCCGGCGTCTGGTGTTCCTTGGCCCACCAGTCGCGGAAGGACTGGGCCGGTGGGGCGGGAATGTCCCGGCTCTGCGTCCAGCCGCCGGCAATGCCCGGCAGCTTCGTGATCTTCTTGTCCGGCCCGGCGGCGATGCGCCCCAGGGGGAGGCCTTTCTCCACCAGGCCCAGCCGCTTGCCGGAGGACAGCGCCCAGGAGGCGGCCTTCATGCCCACGTCCATCTGGCTTGGTACCTTCTTCTTTCCGCGCTTGCTGTCCACGTCGACGCTGCGCAGGTGCACCAGGATGTCGGGGATGTTGATCTTCACCGGGCAGGCGTCGTAGCAGGCCCCGCACAGCGAGGACGCGTACGGCAGCGAGTTGTTCTCCTCCGCCTCGATGCCCGTGAGCAGGGGCGAAAGGATGGCGCCGATGGGGCCGGGATAGGTGGAACCGTAGGCATGGCCGCCGGTCCGTTCGTATACGGGGCAGACGTTCATGCACGCGCTGCAGCGGATGCAGTGCAGCGCGGAGCGGCCCATTTCGTCGGCGAGCGCGGCGCTGCGGCCGTTGTCCAGGAGCACCAGGTGCACGTTCTGCGGCCCATCGCCCTCGGTGACGCCGGTCCACAGCGAGGTGTACGGGTTCATCCGCTCCCCCGTGGAGGACCGGGGCAGCAGCTGCATGAACACCTCAAGGTCCTGCCAGGTGGGCAGCAGCTTTTCCACGCCCATGACCGTGATGAGGGTTTCCGGCAGGGTCAGGCACATGCGGCCGTTGCCCTCGGATTCGACGACGGCGAGGGTGCCGGAGTCGGCGAGCGCGAAGTTGGCGCCGGACACGGCCACCTTGGCGGTCAGGAACTTCCTGCGCAGGTGCTCCCGGGCGGCCATGGCCAGCACGGACGGTTCGTTGGTGAGGTCCGGGTCCGCTCCCGGCATTTCCCGCAGGAAGATGTCCCGGATTTCGGTGCGGTTCTTGTGGATCGCTGGCACCAGGATGTGGCTGGGCTTGTCATGGTCCAGCTGGACGATGAGCTCGGCGAGGTCCGTTTCGAACGCCTCGATCCCCTGCTCCTCGAGGTATTCGTTGAGCCCGATCTCCTGGGTGGCCATGGACTTGATCTTGACCACTTCGGTTTCGCCAGTGTCCCGGATCAGTCCGGCCACGATCGAGTTGGCTTCCTTGGCGTCGCGGGCCCAGTGGATCACGCCGCCGCGGGCGGTGAAGTTCTCCTCGAACTGTTCCAGGAGTTCAGGCAGCCGGGCCATCACGGACTGTTTGATGGCGGACCCGGCGTCGCGCAGCTGCTCCCAGTCGGGCAGCTCGGAGACCACGTTGATGCGCTTGTCGCGGATGGTGTGCGTGGCGTGGCCCAGGTTGGCGCGCAGCTGGGCGTTGCCCAGTTCGCGGTGCGCGGCCTTGGGGAAGGATTCCCCGGCGAACAGGTTGCCCGAGCCGAAGGCCGGCAGGGAGGGCATGCCAAGGAAGGTGCTCATCGTGTTGCCTTTCCGGTGGAGACGCGGACTTCGCCGGCAACGGACGCCTGCTCCGCCATGGTGCTCGCGAGGATTTCGGCCAGGTGCAGGGTGGTCACGGGGCTGCCCTCGCGGGACAGCCCGCCGCCGATGTGCATCAGGCAGGAGGCATCCCCGCCGGTGCACAGCTCTGCGCCCGTGGACCGGACGTTGTCGGCCTTGTCCTGGAGCATGGCGGAGGACACGTCCGCGTTCTTCATGGAGAACGTGCCGCCGAAGCCGCAGCACTGGTCCGCCTCCGGGAGATCGGCCAGTTCTATGCCCTGCACGGTGCGCAGCAGCCGGGACTGCCGGTCCCCCAGCCGGAGCAGGCGCATGCCGTGGCAGCTGGGGTGGTAGGTCACGCGGTGCGGGAAATAGGAGCCCAGCTGCGCGCCGGCGTCGGTCACGCCCAGCACGTCCACCAGGAGTTCGGAGAGCTCGTAGGTTTTGGCGCCGACGGCGGTGGCGCGGGCTTCCAGCGCGGTGTCGCCGCAGGACCGGGCCACCATGGGGTGCTGGTGCTTGACCGAGGCGACGCAGGAGCCGGACGGGGCGACGGCGACGTCGTAGTCAGCGGTGTCGAACGCGGCAACGTGGTTGGCGACGACGGGAACGGCCTCCTTGAGGTAGCCGCTGTTGACGTGCATCTGGCCGCAGCAGGCCTGGCCGGAGGGGAACACCACTTCGTGTCCCAGCCGTTCCAGGATCTTTACGGTAGCCCGCGCCGTGGCCGGATACATCGCATCCACGATGCAGGTGGCGAACAAGGCGATTCTCATGACAGCCTTCCGAGGAGCTCAGGGGTTGGTGTGGTCTGACCATAGTAGACCACGTGACGCCTACCACTTTCAAGCCGCCCACGGGAAGGTGAACCCGCTCACACCCTCCTCAAATATGGGCTACACTTCCGTGGTCGGACCATTGTGGTCTGACCAAACATATCCCCATTGCCCCTCAACGTGGAGGACCTCCGTGGACCACTTCACCCCCAGCACCGATCCCGTGCTGAACAGCGTTGCCTGGTCGGCCATCGTCGCCTTGTTTCCGCTGCTGACCTTCTTCGTCCTGCTCGCCGTCGTCAAAACCAAAGCCCACGTGGCCGGCGCGTTCGCCCTGCTGGTGGCCCTGGTTGTTGGCATCCTGGCCTTCAAAATGCCGGCTGGCCTTGCGCTCCTGTCCGCAACGCAGGGCGGGGTTTTCGGCGCCTTCCCTGTGCTCTGGATCGTGGTCATGGCCGTCTGGCTCTACCAGGTGACGGTGCTCAGCGGCCGCTTTGAAGACCTCCGCCGGGTCTTCGATGTCATCGGCGGCGGCGACGTCCGCCTGCAAGGTGTCCTGATTGCGTTCTGCTTCGGCGGCCTGCTCGAGGCCCTTGCCGGGTTCGGCGCGCCGGTGGCCATCACCGCCACCATGCTCCTTGCCCTAGGCCTGCCCCCGCTCCGTGCCGCTGCTGCCGTGCTGGTGGCCAACACCGCGCCGGTCGCCTTTGGAGCCATGGCCATTCCGATCACTACCGCTGCCGGGCTCACCGGCCTGCACGCGACGGACATTGGTGCCATGGTGGGCCGCCAGGCGCCGCTGCTGGCCACCTTCGTCCCGCTGATCCTGCTCTTCATCCTGGACGGACGCAAAGGCCTGAAAGACTGCTGGCCCGCCGCCTTGGTCGTCGGATTCTCCTTCGCCGCGGCGCAGTTCCTCTGCTCCAACTTCTTCTCCTACGAACTCACGGACATCATGGCCTCGCTGGTTGGCCTGGGCGCGGCTGTCCTGTTCTTCCGCTTCTGGAAGCCCAGGGGTACCGCGGCAGCACGTGGCCGGCTGGGCGTCGCCGGGGAGGCCGCTGCCGCCGGCTCCACCCCGGGAGACCACGGCCCGCGGAGCGCCCGCGCAGGCAGCGTCGCCACCCTGCAGGCCGCCGACGGCGAAGGCCTCACCCCGCCACGCACATGGCTGGCGCTGTTTCCCTACTTCCTCGTCATCGTGGTGTTCGGTATCGCCAAACTGTGGAAGCTCGGCGTCGACCTTCCCGCCGTCCTCGCCGCCACCGACGTCAAGATCCCGTGGCCTGTCCTCCACGACGCCCTGGTGGGCGCCGACGGCAAGCCGCTGTCCTCCACCACCTACGTGTTCCAATGGCTGTCCAGCCCCGGCACACTCCTGCTGATCACGGGTTTGATCGTCGCGATCGTCTACAGCCGCTTCGACGACGGCGGCCGCTTCCCCATGACGGTAGGCAACGCCGTGGCCGAAATCGGACGGACCATCTTCAAGATGCGCTGGGCCGGGCTCACCATCATCACCGTGCTGGCCCTGGCCTACGTGATGAACAACTCAGGCCAGACGGTCTCGATCGGCGTCTGGCTTGCCGGTACCGGAAGCTTCTTCGCGTTCCTCTCCCCTGTGCTCGGCTGGCTGGGCACGGCCGTGACCGGTTCGGACACCTCCGCCAACGCCCTCTTTGCCAAGCTGCAGCAGACCGCCGGCCTGAATGCAGGCATCGACCCGAACCTGCTCGTGGCCGGCAACACGGCCGGCGGGGTGGTGGGCAAACTCATCAGCCCGCAAAACCTTGCCATTGCCGCCACCGCTGTCAACCTTGACGGCCAGGAATCGGTGCTTCTGCGTAAGGTAGTCGGATGGAGCGTGGGCTTGCTGCTGGTGCTGTGCACCATCGTCTACCTGCAGTCCACCCCGGTGCTGGGCTGGATGCTTCCGTAACCCACCGCCCGCACAAAACCGGGAGTGCGGGTCCACCGGCCCGCACTCCCCCACTCCAGAGGATCGCCCGTGACAACCGCCGCAGCCGGAGCAGCCCCCCGCCGTCGAACCCACGACGCGCTCCTGAAAGACATTGAAGCGGACCTGCGGGCCGGCAAGATCAAGGTCGGTGACCGGCTTCCGGGCGAACGGACCTTGGCCGAAAACTACGGGATCTCCAGGGCGTCCGTGCGCGAAGCCATCCGTATCCTCGACGCCATGGGCGTGGTGCGCAGTTCGGTGGGCTCCGGTCCCACCTCCGGCGCCATTGTGGTCTCCGATCCGTCCGCCGGGCTCTCCTCAGCCCTCCGGCTGCACGTTGCCAGCAACCGGCTGCCTGTCCAGGACATTGTCCAAACCCGCATCCTCCTGGAAACCTGGACCGCCCGTGCCGGCGCCGCCCGGGAAGGCGGCGACGCGGAGCGGAAACAGGCCGCCCAGCTGCTGGAGGCCATGGACCACCCCCAGGTGGACCGGGCAGCCTTCCACGAGCTGGATGCCCGGTTCCATGTGGCGCTGAGTTCACTCGCGGGCAACGAGGTGATGGCCACCATCATGGAGTCCCTCAGCGGTTCGATCGTGGGCTATGTCAAGGGATCCATGGACGCCATGGAGGACTGGCCGGAGGTCCTGGAAGTCCTCCGCACCCAACACCACGGAATCTTCGATGCCGTCCAGTCCCGCGACGGCGATCTCGCCGCGCGCCTGCTGCGCGAACACATCGAATGGTTCTACCAGCGGGCCGGCGACGCCACTGCGCCGCAGGCCCCCATCGTCACCTAAATTTTTGGAGTTACGCATGCGAACCGCAACGGCAGGAGCCGGAACACCCATCGACCAGCTGGAGCTGGACACCGTCAGCACACGGGACCTGGACCGCCATGCCATGGCACACGACGCCTCGCACTACCTCCTGGTCCCGCAGGGAGTAGCCACTCCCCGCAACGCCGCCGACGTCGGCGCCCTGCTCCGGCGCAGCCGGGAACTCGGGCTTCCCGCCACCTTTCGGTCCGGCGGCACAAGCCTGTCTGGCCAGGCCCTGAGCGACAGCCTGCTGATCAACACCCGCCAGCACTTCCGCGGCATCGAGGTGCTCGACGGCGGCGCCCGGGTCCGCGTCCAGCCCGGCGCCACGGTGCGCAGCGTCAACGCCCGGCTCGCCCCCTTTGGGCGTAAGCTCGGCCCGGATCCCGCCAGCGAGATCGCCTGCACCGTGGGCGGCGTCATCGCCAACAACTCCTCCGGGATGGCGTGCGGCACCGAATTCAACACGTACCGGACGCTGGAATCAATGGTGCTGGTGCTGCCCTCGGGTACGGTCATCGACACCGCCGACGCCGACGCCGACCGGCGGTTGCGTGAGCTGGAACCGGAACTCCACGAGGGGCTGCTGAGGCTGCGCCGCCGGGTGGTGGGCAACGACGAGTCCGTCCGCATCATCCGTTCACTGTTCTCGATGAAAAACACCATGGGCTACGGCGTGAACTCCTTCCTGGACTATGAACGCGCCGTGGACATCCTGATGCACCTCATGATCGGCAGCGAAGGAACCCTCGGTTTCGTGGCCGGGGCTGTCTTCCGGACCGTCGAGGTCAAACCGGCTGTCGCCACCGGGCTGCTGGTCTTCAACAGCCTCGACGCCGCGACGGCAGCCCTGCCCGACCTGGTTTCCACCGGCCTTGCAACCGTCGAACTCATGGACGCGGCAGCGTTGAGGGTGGCCCAGCTTGCCGCCGACGCCCCCGCTGCCATCCGAACGCTGCCGGTCCAGGGACACGCCGCGCTGTTGGTTGAACACCAGGGCTCGGACGCCGCCGAGCTGTCCGGCAAGCGGGAAGGCTCGCAGCCGCTGTTCGACTCGCTGGACCTGGCCACACCCTTCGCGCTGACCTCAAACCCGAAAGACCGCGCTGCACTCTGGCATGTGCGCAAGGGCCTGTACACGGCCGTCGCCGGTGCCCGCCCGTCGGGAACCAACGCGCTGCTGGAGGACATCGTGGTGCCGGTTCCTGCCCTCGCGGGCACCTGCGGCGAACTGACACGGCTCTTCCGCGAGCACCATTACAAGGAATCGGTGATCTTCGGGCACGCCAAGGACGGAAACGTCCACTTCATGCTCAACGAGCGCTTCGACGATCCGGCCCAACTGCTGCGCTACCAGGCCTTCACCGACGAGATGGTGGACCTGGTCCTCGGCGCGGGCGGTTCACTCAAGGCCGAGCATGGCACCGGCCGGATCATGGCGCCCTTCGTCCGCCGCCAGTACGGCGACGAGCTCTATGCAGTCATGCAGGAAATCAAGCGGCTGATCGACCCGCCCAACCTCCTGAACCCGGGCGTGCTGCTCGCCGACGAACCCCTCTCCTACATCGAGAACCTGAAGGTGGCTCCCACCGTCGAGGAGGAAGTGGACCGCTGCGTCGAGTGCGGGTACTGCGAACCGGTGTGCCCCAGCAAGGACATCACACTCACACCCCGCCAGCGCATCGTGCTTCGGCGCGACATTGCTGCCGCTGAGCAGCGTGGTGATGACGCCCTCGCCGCCAGCCTGCGCAAGGACTATGACTACGATGGCGTGCAGACCTGCGCGGCGGACGGCATGTGCGTCACCGCCTGCCCGGTGCTGATCAACACCGGAGACCTGGTGCGGCGGCTGCGGAAGGAAAACGCGAACACCGTCGCCGCGGCCGGCTGGAACAAAGCCGCCGAAAACTGGGGCACCGTGAGCGCCGCCGGCGGGCTGGCCCTGACTGTAGCCAAGGCCATGCCTGCGCCGCTGCCCAAGGCTGCGACCGCCGTCGGCCGCGCCCTGCTGGGGACGGAGGCGGTACCCGCCTACAGCGCCGTGCTGCCCGGCGGCGGTTCCAGGCGCAGCGCACGTCCGGATCCGGACAGCATCGCCGTGTTCTTCCCCGCCTGCATCGGAACGATGTTCGGCCCGGCGGATGCTGCAGGAGGCGCCGGGAAGGGCTCGGCCCAGGCCTTCCTGGACCTCTGTGAGCGCGCCGGTGTGCGGGTCGCCGTTCCAGAAGGGATCGAGAGCCTGTGCTGCGGCACGCCGTGGAAGTCCAAGGGCTTCTCCCAGGGTTACGACGCCATGGCCGCCAAGGTCCTGGACGGGCTGTACGAGGCCAGCGGCCGGGGCAAGCTGCCGGTGGTGTGCGATGCCGCCTCCTGCACGGAGGGCCTGGACACTATGAAGCGGCTAGCGGCTGCGGGCGAAGAGCGGTACGCCGGGCTGCGCTTTGTCGACTCAGTGGAGTTCGTCCACCAGCACGTCCTGGACCAGCTCACAGTGACCGCCCCGCTGGGTTCCATGGCGCTGCACCCCACCTGCTCTTCCACCCAGCTGGGGACCAACCCGGCGCTGATGGAGATCGCCCGGGCTGTGACCGATGACGTGTTCGTGCCGCTGAACTGGGGTTGCTGCGCGTTCGCGGGCGACCGCGGCCTGCTCCACCCGGAACTGACCGACTCCGCCACCGACCGGCAGGCCAGCGAGATCAACGAACGGCAGTTCGACGCCTACGCCTCCACCAACCGCACCTGCGAGCTGGGAATGTCCAAGGCGACCGGCCACTCCTACCGCCACCTCCTGGAAATCCTCGAGGAGGCCACCAGGCCCTGAGGCATCCCCGCTAGACTGGCCGGGCAAGGACGGATTGGGGGGATCCAGGGCGGCGGCGCCGCTGTTCCGCCTGGTCGGTCGCAGCCCGCGGACCCAAGGACCACCATGACCTTCTTCCAGGAGTTACCCGTACCCCCGTTGCCGCCTCGCCCACGGTCCCAACTCCATGTGCCGCCGCCGTGGGTGGCCGCTCCCGCCTATGAAGTTCCGGCTGTCGTCCACCTTGGCAAGTTTGTGAGCCGGACGCCCAACATGGTGGTGGCGCTCAAAGGCGCCGAGGTGTTCTCCACCGGGTGCCTGTTCAGCCTGTCCTGGGTCCTTCGCCGGGGCGATCAATCCGACGAGGACTGGGCCGACCTCCAGCAGCTGTTCTTCCAGTCCGGCAGGGGCATCCGCCGGGGCAGTGGCCGCAAAACCGGGCTGATGTTCGGCGTCGAGTTCCCCGACGGCTCAAAGGCCAGTACCGGCAGCCAAATTCCCTACGGAATGATGGAACCGGGCACCGACCCGGTACCGCCGGTTCTGGCCCTGAACGGGGGCGGTGGCGGCGGGGGCGATGAGGAGTTCTCCGGCAGCGGCACGCTGTGGCTGTGGCCGCTGCCGCCTGCCGGTGACCTCCGGCTGGTTGCCCAGTGGACCGACTTCGGTTTGGAGGAAACGTCCCTAATGCTCGACGGCGGGGCCTTGCGTCAGGCGTCGGCGTCCGTCCAGCAATACTGGCCGGAGGAGGAGCGCAGGTAGCAGTCAGCAGGGGGCCGCGGCCTGCTCCGGTTCCGCTGCCTCATCCGAAAACGCGGACACGATGCTGCCGTAACCCTGCAAAAACATCCGCCGGCCCTGGCCTTCGTCGGTCCACACCCAGATGACTGAGTAGTCGGACGTTACCGCATCCACTACGCCGGTGCCGGCCAGGGTTCCTTCGGCGAAGCGGACCCTGTCCCCGACCGCCAGCCGCGGATGCCTCGTCCGTTTCCTCCGGGGCCTGGGCGAGGCTGCTTTCCCTGCCATCGCAGGGTATGACGGGCAGGTGGTGGCGTGCTGGCTCATCGGCTTCCTTGGGCTCGCGGACGGACGGTCAGCTCATTACGACCCTGCCCGCTGCTCCCAGGTCACGCGCTCCGGCGTGGTGCAGCAAGACTAGCGCGGCGGTACTCCCGGATGCACAAACGGCCCCCTTGGAACGGAGTGTGACTGCTCCGTTCCAAGGGGGCCGTTGGGCAAAGCGAAAAAACTCAGTCCAAAGCCGCCACAGATCCGAGTGCGTCCCACGCGAAGCTGGCCAGCCAGTGGGTGGACATGAAGTCGCCGCTCTCCAGCCCGTGGAGTCCGGCCTTCAGCAGCGGATCCAGCGCCTCATTCAGCACACCCGCAGCAGTGGAAGCCTCCGCGCTGCCAGATTCCCTAAGCGCGGCAATAATCCGTGCCACCTGCCCGGCCCGGGTCAGGTTCAGCCCGTGCAGGTGCACCAGGTAGCCGTCACTCTCGTCGGTGACGCTGACCGGCCGCAGGATCCGCGACTCAACGGAAAGCCCGGGGAGGAACGCCGCAAACCAGGCGGCAAACTCGTCAGCCGGCAGGACGCGGCGCATGAGGTCCGCTTCGCTGAGGCCGGCGGAGAGGAAGTCCTGGCCGCTGAGCTCCCAGTCCGCCGGCCAGCCCCGGTCTTTACCGAACCAGCCGCGTGCCGCTTCCTCGCAGGCCTCTGCGGCTTCCGTTCGGCCCAGGGAGCGGAACGCATCAAGCATGTAGCCGACGCCGAACGCCGCGTTGGTGTGCAGCCCGTGCCGGACGGGGTACTGCGCCTTGGCCATCCACGCCACACTGAGCCCCGCCACCGCATCCACCAGCGGGTCCAGCGCAGCGCCCCACTCGCGGAGCTGGGCATCGTCGGAAACGGAGCAGGTGGCCGCCAGCCGCATCAGCCAGGCCCACCCGTAAGGCCGCTCCCAGGACGGGTTGGCCAGCAGGTAGTCCCGCTCCACCGCCAGCTTGGCCTTGGTCAGGTTGGCGCCGATCGCTTCCCTGAGCGACGCGGCGGTGGGGCCGTCCACCCACGCCGCCGTGCCGCCGTCGGACGCCCCTGCCGGAGCAGCCCCGGCAAGGGGTGAGCCAGGGGTCCCACCCAGCAAACTGGCCCCGAGCCAGTGCATGTGGACGCAGGAGTGCCAGTCGAAGGAGGTGTAGAAGGCGGGGTGGATCTGCTCCGGCGTGGGCCGGTCATCGGCGGAAACCTGGGTGTGGTGGGCCGAATGCGGGAAGGGTTCCGAAAGGTTGCCCAGCACCACGGCCGCGTAGTCCGGTGCCGCCTGTACGCGGAGATCGTTGTCCATCATGCTCCTCTTCAAGGGAAGGTCTTAGTGGAAGGCCAGGAAATACATCAGCGCGATGTTGACCGCCAGCAGCGGGATGGCCGTACCCACCTGCGCCGTGATGACGCCGTACTTGTTCTTCATCTCCAGCAGCGCGGACGGCACCAGGTTGAAGTTCGCGGCCATGGGCGTGCAGAGCGTGCCGCAGAAACCGGCCAGCATGCCGATGGCGAAGACGATCGCGGGGTCGCCGTGGAATCCTTCCACCAGCACGGGCCAGCCGATGGCCGCGGTCATGATCGGGAACGCCGCGAAGCCGTTGCCCATCAGCACGGTGAAGAGGAACATGCCGATGCAGTAGACCAGCACGCCCGCGATCAGCGAGCCCTTGGGCAGCAGCCCGGAGGCCAGGTTGCCCACGGCGGTGCCCACGCCGGCCTTGGTGAAGAGGATGCCCAGCGTGGTGAGCATCTGCGGCAGCAGCGCGGCCCAGCCGATGGACTCAAGGATGCGGCGGCTTTCGAAGATGGGCGTCGCCGGGTTCTTGGGTTTGAGGATCACCAGGGCGACGACGACGGCAACCACGGCACCGATGGCCAGGGCTACCAGCGTGGTGTTCTTGGGGTCGAGCAGCGGGGTGCCGCCGATCACCAGCACAGGAGCTGCGAGCACCAGGATCACGGTGACCAGTGGCAGAGTCAGGGCCGGGATGAAGAGCTTGTTCCCGAACCGCTTGGCGTACGCCTCGCGCTCGGGCCCGGTGGAGGTGCGGTGCTTGCCGTGGCCCAGCAGGCCGGTGGAGGCCAGCACCACCAGGACCAGGACGGCGACGCCGAGGATCCAGGCGGGTGCGGTTCCGGCCTGGACCCAGGTGCTGTAGAAGAAGCACAGGCCCAGCAGGCCCCAGAAGGCCGAGCTGCCCCAGCGGCGTGGGTGGTTGGTGTCGGCGGCGATCAGCGATGCCCACGCGACGAACAGAATGCCGACCAGCCAGTAAACGGCTTCAACGTTGATCATTTGGCTTCTCCTGCGGTTTCCTTCTGGGCGGTGAGCTCGAACTCGCGATATTCCTTGTCCAGCTGCTTGTCCAGGCGCAGGAGCCGGAAGCCGTGGATGAGGAAGGCTGCGATGGCGGTGGGGATGGCCCAGAGCGCCAGCTGCAGCGGTTCCAGGTGCAGGTGGTAGGTGGTGTCCACGAACGTGGTGATCAGCAGGATGGAGCCGACCGCCACGAACACGTCCTCGCCGAAGAACACGCCAACGTTGTCGGCGCCGGCGGAGTGGCCCTTGATCTTCTCGCTGATCTTTTCCGGCACGTGGCCGTAGCGGCGCAGCGCTGCACCTTCAGCCATCGGGAACACCAACGGGCGGACGGTCTGTGCGTGGCCGCCGATGCTGGTGAGGCCCACGGCGGCGGTGATCTGGCGGACGGCCAGGTAACCGATCAGGACGCGTCCGGCGGTCAGCTTGGCGAGCCGGCCGATGAGGACCTTGGCCTGCTCCTGCAGCCCGAAAAACTCGATAATGCCCACCACCGGCAGCACCGCCACGAAGATGGTGACCGAGCGGCTGCTGGCAAAGCCGGTGCCGAACGAGTCGAGGATCTGTGCGGGGTTCATGCCGCCCAGCAGTGCGGTGACGATGCCCGCGACGGTGACGACAATCAGGGGGTTCAGGCGGATGGCGAAGCCAACGATCACCAGCAGCACCCCGATGAGTACAAGCATGATTATCCCTTCCCAGGGGACCCGTGACGGGTCTGCGTAAATGGGGGCCGGCGCGTCCGTGGGGTTGGTCATTGGGGTGACGGCGCCGAGGGGCGGGAGCCCCGGTCACGTTAGGGCTGCAGGATTAAGTGAGCTGCAGAACATCGGTGTGATCCACAGCATAGCGTTTTGTTCAACAATCCCGCAACCCCTCTGCGCGACCCCCGCCCAACTAGGTAGCGCCAACTGTCGTTTTGAGGGCTCAAAACGACAGTTGGCGCTACCTAGTTGGGTGTGCCGGGAGGGGTTAGCGGCCGACGGCGTCGAGCAGCTGCGCTTCTGCCCGGTCCAGGTAGGCGGCCAGGAAGTCCGCTGCCGCGGCCCGGTCGCCAGCCTCCAGGAGTTCCACGATCCTGGCGTTGTCCTCAACGTACGGCTCGTGGAAGGCAGGGTTGGCAGCCATGGAGTGGAACACCAGGCGCATCTCGGCCAGGACCTGGTCCATGAGGCTGTTGAGCCGCTCGCTGCCGGCCCGGTCAACGATGGCGCGGTGGAAGTGCTGGTTGGCGCCGGCCATGCCGGGAATGTCGCCCTCCGCGGCGGCGCCCCTGGCGGCCTTGATGATTCCCGCCAGGGCTTCATTGGAAGCTTCGCCGGACCACAGCACCGCGGCAGGCTCCAGGAAGCGGCGCACGCGGTAGATCTCGCGGATGTCGTCGGCGGTGGGGTGGGCCACGAACACGCCGCGGTTGGGGATGCGGGTGACAATGTGCTCGGCATGGAGCGCCGTGAACGCCTCCCGCAGGGTGTTGCGGGACACGCCAAGGGCCTCGCGGAGCGCTTCCTCCGCGAGCTTGGAGCCGGGCTTGAGCTGGCCTGCCTCTATGCGGCTGCGGAGCTGGGAGGCCACCCAGAGGCCGGTTTCGGCGTGCTTTGTGGTCCTGGCCTGGGCTTGGAGATCCGCCAGTACCTCGTCAAACGTCATGGCACCACGATATCGGCCCGGACCTGCACCGAATCGCCGGCGCACCCGCTTATTCGGCTCCCGGCTCACCGATGGTTGCAAGCACCTGGCCGGGGGCGACGGCGTCTCCCGCCGAAGCGAACTGCTCCCCCAGGGTGCCGGCGCGGTGGGCAGCCACCATTGTCTCCATCTTCATGGCTTCGAGGACCAGCACCGTCTCCCCCTCCTCCACCGTGGCACCGGGCGCGGCCAGCCACTTCACCACGGTGCCGGCCATCGTTGCCAGGAGGTCGCCGTCGTCCGTCTCCTCCGGAGCTTCCGCCTGTGTATCCCGAGCCTGGGCACCGCGCCGGCCGCCGCCGTCGAGCAGGGAATCCATCAGCGCCTGGGGAAGCCCCAGCTCCATCCGCTTGCCGTCCACCTCGATGCCGATGGTCCGGCGGGGCTCCTCCGGCGCGGCGGGGCTGAACGCGGGATCCGCCTCGAGTTCGGTGGTGAATTCGTTCTCGATCCAGGTGGTGTAGACGCCCAGGGTGTCCGTGCGGGTGAACTCCGGAGCGTCCACAACGGCGCGGTGGAACGGGAGGACGGTGGCCAGGCCGCCGATCCGGAACTCGCGCAGGGCGCGGCGGGCGCGGCGGAGGGCCTGCCGCCGGTCCGCGCCGGTCACCACGAGCTTGGCGAGCAGGGAGTCGAACTGCCCGGGGACCACCGAGCCGGCGCGGACGCCGGTGTCCAGGCGGATCCCGGGCCCGGTGGGCACCTCAAACGACTCAACCGCGCCGGGCGACGGCAGGAAGCCCCGGCCCGGATCCTCGGCGTTGATGCGGAACTCGAAGGCGTGCCCTCGCGGTTCCGGGTCCTCGAGGACGGGAAGCCTCTCCCCCGCTGCGATGGACAGCTGGGCGGCCACCAGGTCCACACCCGAGGTCTCTTCAGTGATGGGGTGCTCCACCTGCAGGCGGGTGTTGACTTCCAGGAAGCTGAGGAAGCCGCTGCCGTCCAGGAGGTACTCCACCGTGCCGGCGCCGACATATCCGGCCTCGCGGCAGATGGCCTTCGCCGAGGCGTGGATGGCGGTCCGCTGTTCAGTGGTGAGGAAGGGGGCGGGGGCTTCCTCCACGAGTTTCTGGTGGCGGCGCTGCAGCGAGCAGTCGCGGGTGCCCACCACCACTACATTCCCGTGGGTGTCCGCGATGACCTGGGCTTCCACGTGGCGTGGCCGGTCCAGGAACTTCTCCACGTAGCACTCGCTCCGGCCGAAGGCGGCCAGCGATTCGCGGACCGCGGAGTCGAAGCTCTCCTCGATGTCGGCCATATTCCGGACGACTTTGAGGCCGCGTCCGCCGCCGCCGAAGGCGGCCTTGATGGCTACGGGCAGGCCCACCTGCTCCGCGAAGGCACGGACCTCTTCAGCACTGCCTACCGGTCCGTCGCTGCCGGGCGCCAGCGGTGCGCCGGCGCGGACTGCCACCTCGCGGGCGCTGACCTTGTCGCCCAGCAGCCGGATGGTCTCCGGGGAAGGGCCCACCCATGTCAGGCCGGCGTCAATGACAGCCTGGGCGAAGCCGGCATTTTCGGACAGGAACCCGTAGCCAGGGTGGACGGCGTCCGCGCCGCTTTTCGCCGCGATGGCCAGGATTTTCCCGATGTCCAGGTAGGTTTCCTGGGGCCTGGAACCGGCCAGCGAGTACGCCTCGGTGGCCGCGGCGACGTGCAGCGCGTCGGCGTCAGGGTCGGCGTAGACGGCAACGCTGTCCAGGCCTGCATCGTCGCAGGCCCGGGCGATCCGGACGGCAATCTCGCCGCGGTTGGCAATGAGGACTTTACGCATGGGAGGTTTCCTTAGGTGCTTCGGGCAGTTCTGCCGGGGACGCCGCGGCAGCGAACCGCACGGTGGTGCCCGGGGGAAGTTGGGCTGCCTTGTCCAGGTCAGCATGGACGACGACGGCAATCACCGGATACCCGCCGGTCACCGGGTGGTCGGCGAGGAACAGGACGGGCTGGCCTTCCGGGGGCACCTGGACGGCGCCGCGGACGGTGCCTTCGCTGGCCAGTTCGCCGTCGCGGCTGCGGGTGAGGCCCTGGCCGTTCAGGCGCAGTCCGATCCGGTTGGACTGCGGCGTGACGGTCCATTCGCGGAACAGGAAGTCCTGGAGCGTTTCGGTGCTGAACCAGTCCTGGCGCGGCCCAGGGACCACACGCAGTACGGTCGCTTTATCCTGCTCCGGGAGGGGTGATACTTCGGGGTGGCCCACCACGCTGCCCGGTTTCGCGGCCAGCACGGGCAGGATGGTGCCGGCCTGGAGCGGTCCCGGGCCGACGCCTGACATCGTGTCCGTGGAACGGCTGCCCAGGGCATCGGGGCCGTCGATTCCGCCACGGACGCCGATGTAGGAGCGGAGCCCTTGGGTGGGGTTTCCCAGAGTGAGCTTTTCCCCTGCCAGCAGCGCGAAGGGGGCGTCGCACCCGGGGTGCCGTGCCGCCGTCGTCCGCTGTGTCGCCTGGCTGGAGGGCGTGATTTCGATTGGAACAGCTGCTCCGGTGACGGCGAGGACCTGGTCGGTGAGGGCTTCGAGTTCCAGCCCTCCGAAGAGGGCCTCGATCCCTGCAGCGCTTTCGGAGTTGCCCACCAGGCGGTTGGCACGGCGCAGGGATCCGCGGTCCATGGCACCCGCACTGCTGACCCCCAGCGACGCGAATCCGGGGCGGCCCAGGTCCTGGACCGTGGCCTGCAATCCGGGTTTGCGGACGGCCAGGCCCGCGGCAGCTGGTTCCACTTCCGGTGCCTGGCTGGCGGCCGTCTCCTGCCGCTGGGTCATCGTGGCCCCCGCCCGGACAGCGCTGAACCTGACGGTGTCGCCGGGCCGGATCAGGGCCGGGTTTTCCCGGTTGAGGTCCCACATCACGGCATCGGTCCGGCCGATGAGCTGCCAGCCGCCCGGCGACTGCCGGGGGTAGACGGCTGAGTACGCGCCACCCAGGGCCACAGCCCCGGCGGGCACCGCGGTTCGTGGGGAACGGCGGCGCGGAACCTCCAGGCTGGAGTCCTCCCCGGTGAGGTAGGCGAAGCCCGGGGCGAAGCCGGCGAAGGCAGCGGTCCACAGCTGCCCCGTGTGGGCGGCCACCACTCCCTCGCGGCCCAGATCCGTGAGCGCCGCGACCTGCTCCAGGTCTTCGCCGTCGTACACCACTTCGATGGTGACCAGCGCGCTCTCGGTCTCCGCGGGTGCCTCCAGGTCCAGGCTGCGGATATGTGCGGCCAGCGCCCGCGCCGTTTGGGGCGAATCCGCCGTCACCAGGACTGTCGCGGCGGCGGCGATGACGTCGATCTGGCCCGGCAGTGGATGTGCGGCGAGCTTGGCCTGGAGACTGAGTACCGCGTCCAGGGACCGCAGCTCCACCAGGATGGCCCGGTCCCCCGCCGGCCGGATCCCGGTCAGTTCGGCGTATGTGGCCCGGTTTCCCGCCTCCGGCGCCGTGGTTGCCTGTTGCTGAGTGCCGGCCATGGCTAGGCGAAACTCTGGATCTGGATGCCGGCGTCCACCAGCGCGGCGCGGACGGCGGCGGCCATCGCCACGGCGCCGGGGGTGTCACCGTGCAGGCAGATGCTTTCCGCCCTGACGGGAACCAGTGATCCGTCGGTGGCGCGGACCACGCCGTCCCCGGCCAGGCGGAGGACATGCTCGACGACGTCCCTTACCTCGTGCAGGACGGAGCCCGGTTCGCGCCGGGAGACAAGGGTACCGTCCGGATTGTAGGCACGGTCAGCGAACGCTTCGGCCACGGTCCGCAGCCCGGCAGCCTCGGCCTGGCGGTGGATCTCGGAGTTCGGGAGCACCATGAGCGGCAGCGTGGGGTCCACGGCCAGGATGGCGGCGACTACGGCGCCGGCCTGCTGCGGGTGGTTCACGATGGTGTTGTAAAGGGCGCCGTGGGGCTTGACGTAGCGGACGGCGGTACCGGCAGCAAGGGCAACGGCCTGGACTGCGCCGATCTGGTAGACGACATCTGCCGTCAACTCGTCCGGAGTCATGTCCACATAGCGGCGGCCGAAGCCGGCAAGGTCCCGGTATCCCGGATGCGCGCCCACCGTTACGCCGGCTTTCACGGCTGCCTGGCAGGTGGCCATGATGCCCACTGGGTCCCCGGCGTGGAAGCCACAGGCTACGTTGGCACTGGTCACGCTTTCAAAAATGGCGGCGTCATCGCCGAAGGACCAGTTCCCAAAGGACTCGCCGACGTCGCTGTTCAGGTCGATGCTGGGCATTGTGATCTCCGTCTCGAATTGCTGTCCTTCAAGGATGCCCTAAAAACTCAGATTGTTCAACAATCTTGCACGCCCATTAGAGCCCATCCAGGACGCTCCATCACATTCTGCGCGCCCACCCCAACCTGACTTGGCTCATGGGCCGGGATATTTCGGGAGCGTATCGTGCTGACCTGCGGTGATGCGGGCTGCTTCATGGTTTTTCACGCACTAATGGGATTTGTTCTAGTGTCACGGTGTGGCATTC
>NZ_BMFW01000032.1 GCF_014639275.1 Arthrobacter liuii
GGTCAAGGCCGGGACGAGCATCACGTTCACCGCCCCGGCAAAACCCGGAACGTACACCTACCACTGCACCTACCACTCCAACATGCACGGAACTCTGACCGTCAAATGAGCCCCGACCAAGGCCACGCCCGCGACGCCGGTGACACAGGGAACACCAAACCGCTGAACAGGCCGCTGCGGAGCAGTGCCACAGGCCTGTCCTGCGGGTCCTGGCCGCGGCCGCCCTCGCCGTGGACGCCGTCATACACTTCCGCCTTGCCCCCGGCTACCAGTCAGCCGCCCCGGAAGGCTTCGGCGAAGGCAATCTCTTCCTCGCCGAAGCCGTCACCGCTGCGGTGGCCGGGCTCTACGTCCTGATTCGCGGCAGCCGCCCGGCCTGGGTCCTGGCACTGCTCACCGCCGGGGGCGGGTTCGCGGTCCTGGTCCTCTACCGCTACATCGACATCCCCGCGTTCGGGCCCTTCCCCGCCATGTACGAACCTGTCTGGTTTTTCGACAAAACCCTCACCGCCACCGCCCAGGCCATCGCGACCCTCCTCGCGTCCACCGCGCTGGTACTCCACCAGAACACCCGTTCTCTCCATGCATCTTCTAACTAAGGATTCAACTAGCGCTTGACCAGAAGGCTTCAAGGCCTAGTTACGAGAATCGCAGAGGCCACCGAGCTCACCTTTGACTGTTAGTTCAGTGCGGCGGTTGGCTCTGATTGGCCGGTCATGACCGCCAGCCATTCGGATCCGATGCTGCGAAGGGAATTGGCGTGGTTCAAGTAGTCCAAGCGGCTCTCACGGATGCTCTGCTCCAGGGATCTTTCAGCACGCCTGACAGCGCCGGCACCGACGGCTCCGACGGAGGCCTTGCGGATACGGACGCGTGGCATGGCACAGACAAGATCAGCGGAAGTGGCATCCCGCGCTGCGGCCCCGGGGACGTACCGTTACCTTCACGGCACAGTTCCCTGGCTCGTTCGATCCCGGCGTAGAAGGCCGGCCCCGCGGGCAGTGTCCACAGCCGGGAGAAATGGGAACAGCACCCGTCTTGCGCAGTTGCCGCCAACCGAGACCCGGTGCCTGGAGGGCTGCGCCGGGATCTGGACCAACGCCAACAGCCATACGAGATCTTCCGTCACGGTATAAACGTGTAACAACCGTTACAAGAGAAATTGAAATCATGGGCAGCGCGGCGCGGATCCTGCCGGAAAGACCGGTCGCCTTGCCGTAGGCCGTGTGGGTGGGCGTCAGCCCCCAATTCCATGGGTCGGCAGCACTTTAGCGGGTCGGAGTTGCGACCCCGGCAGTCTGGCGGAGCGCCGCCTCGTAAACGACCGTTTTTTGCAGTCCCAGAATGGGAAGGTGTGCGCCGTGTCTACCAACTCCATCGTGACGGTCAGGGGTTATGGGCGACAGATTACAGACCAGCACGTCAGCCGGGGTTAGCTTGATCTGATAGGCGTTTTCTGACGCACTCTACCTCAAGAGGAGCGACGATGCGGGAACCTGAATGGTGGGGGTCATGATGGGCAACCGCTGTGCTTGGGCACGTCTTATGGTGTTGGTTTTCTTTGTTGCAGCCGCTGCCGTGGCCGCGCTGCTGTTCCCGGTCCCAACTATGGAGGATATGCAGTCGTACTTCACTGGCACCCGCTGGGGTCCGGCGGTTTTCATCCTTGGATATGCCGCACTGACTCTTACACCGGTGCCCAAGAACGTCCTGACGATCGGCGCGGGCGTGGTCTTTGGCTTTGTCGGGGGAGTAGGGGTGGTGGTGGTTGCGGCGCTTCCGGGTGCATCGGCTGCGTTCTGGTTGGGGCGTTGGTTGGGTCGGGAGGCTGTTGAGAATTACACGGGCGCCAGGGTGGGGAGACTGGATGAGGTGTTGAGGCGGCGGGGCGTTGTCGCGGTGGTTAGTGTGCGGCTGGTGCCGGTGCTGCCGTTCACTGCGATCAATTACCTGGCCGGGCTGACGTCTGTCGCATGGTGGCCTTATTTGCTGGGTACGGCGTTGGGCATCCTGCCCGGCACGGTCAGCTATGTGACACTGGGGGCTTTCGGGCTGCAGTTCGGCTGGCAAGTCCAGGCCGCCGCGGCCGTTCTTGGGTTGTTGACCGTTGCCGGGCTGGTCGTGGCTGCGCGGAAGCGCCGTAAAGGGGGCGCACGTGTTTGATGCTGCACTGAGGACACGGACAGGACCCATGCTGGATCGGATGGCCGCAGCACTGGACCGGCCCTGGATTACACCGGACCGGCTGACCGGGCTCAACTTGTTGTTGGGCCTGACCAGCGCCGGGCTTGCCGCGGCCCAGTGGTGGATTCCCGCGCTGGCTGGGTGGCTGCTGTGCCGGGCCGCTGACGGCTTGGACGGGCCCCTGTCCCGCCTCCGGCGGCGCAGATCAGGGGAGGAAGACCCCGGACGGGGCGGCTTTTGGGACATCAGCGCGGACGTCGTGGTGTATGGTGCCACGGTGGTCGGTGTCGGGATGGGTGCTGCTGCCGCTTTCGGCGCCCCGTGGCTGCCCTTCCTGCTGGTCCTTTTCGCCTACTACATCAATGGCGCCGCGTTCCTGGCCTTCTCATCCATTGCCGAGAAAACCGGGCATCGGATCGATGACGGACGGTCCCTGTCGTTTCTTGGTGGCCTGGCAGAGGGAGCGGAGACCGTGGTGGTACACAGCCTCTGGCTGGTCTTCCCGGACCTTGCGTGGGTGATCGCCGCCGCCTGGGCCCTGGTGGTGGGAGTTAGTGCTGGGCATCGGGTTGTGGCCGGGTACCGGGCTTTGAGCTGATCCGGCGGGCGTCAAGGGCCAGGCGCCGGAGCGTGGCCAGCCCTTTGACGGCGTTGCGGGCGAGCGGGGACTTCAGGCGTTCGCGGACATCGAGGACGGCGGCGTTCCAGACCCCGTCAGAGTATGTTGGGTAGGCGTGTGTGGTGCCGGCAATATCGGACGTGGTGAGTTTCTTGTGCACGGCCAGGGACAGTTCAGCGAGGGATTCGCCCGCCCGGGGGCCCACGATGGTGCCGCCCAGGACGCGGCCGCCGGGGCCCACCAGAAGCTCCGTGAAGCCCTCGGTCCTGTCCTCGGTGACGGCCCGGTCAAGGTGGGAATGCCATACGGTCCGGGACGTTACCAATTGTCCGGACTCGCCGCTTGTCACGGCGGCGACCTCGGGTGAGGTGTAGGTGACGCGTGGGATGACAGGGCTGATCCGGCGTCGCACCCCCAGGACGGCGTTGGATGCTGCCACGCTGGCGTGGACGCCGGCAAGGTGGGTGAACTGCGGGTGTGCGGTGACATCTCCGGCCGCCCAGATCAGCGGATTGGTGGTCTGCATGTGTTGGTTGGTGAGCACGCGGCCGCGGTCGTCGAGGTGGACGCCTACGTGTTCGAGGCCGATGCCGGTGGTGCGGGGGGTGCGTCCGGCCGCCAGGAGCACGGTGTCAGCGTCAACAGTAGTCCCGTCCTTCAGATGCAGCCTGTGCCCCTCAGCGGGGCTGGTGGCGTGGCTGATGCTGGATTTCTCGAGGATTGTCACGCCGTCTGCCTTCAGGCTCGCGCGGATGATGTCCACCGCTTCCGGCGTCTCCTTGGGCAGGATACGGGAGCGGACAACCATGGTGACGTCGGCGCCGAGCCGGGCGAAGGCCTGGCCCAGTTCGCAGGCAATCGGCCCGCCGCCCACGATGGCAAGCCTGGCGGGCAAGCTGGCGAGGTCCCAGACCGTTTCGGACGTGACGGTCCGGGCAGGGTCCAGCCCGGGGATCCCGGGCCGGGAGGGCTCACCTCCGGTCGCGATCAGGGCCTGGCGGAACCGGAGGACCTGCCCGTTCAGGACGGCCGTTCCCGGGCCGGTGAAGGAAACGTGTCCGGAAAGGACTTCAACCCCGGCGTCTTCGAGGGCTTCCGGCGTGTCCACTGGTTCGATGCACTGGATGGCCGTGGCGATGCGTTCCCGGACGGCAAAAAAGTCGGTTTCACCACCGCCAGCCAGCCGCCGGCTCCTTGCCTGCGCGGCGGCGGAGAGGAGCGTCTTGGAAGGGACGCAACCGGTCCAGAGACAATCACCGCCGGTGCGCTCCTGCTCCACCAGGACCGTGCGGGCGCCGAAACCTGCTGCCGTCTTCGCGCCAACTATTCCCGCCGTCCCTCCGCCAAGGACCAGGAGGTCAACGATTCCATCAGAGGGTGCCATCATGAAGTTCCTTACAGGTTGTGCATGCCCGGGCCCGTGGGGGATTCCGGCAGCCGCGGCTGTTTGCTGGTCCGGGGTCGGGACCCGTTTCAAAGGAGAGAGTTATTCCTGACAAGTACACAGCATTCGCACCGTTTTACGACGCGTTCTCGGGTGAATACCCGGTGTATCGGGCCGGACGGGACCGGGGCATTGAAGCGCTGGGGCCACGGCCAGGTGAGCAGGTCCTGGATGTGGGCTGCGGAACCGGTCTCAACTTTGCCCTGCTTCGGGGGCGGATAGGTCCCGCGGGCACGATTATCGGCATCGACCGCAGCGCGCAGATGCTTGAACAGGCCCGTCGGCGCGCCGCCAGAGCGGGCTGGAAGAACGTCATCCTTATCCAGGCCGACGCTGTCTTCCTGGACCCCGCAGCGATCCGGTCCACCATCCAGGGACAGGGTGGATCGCCGGAATCCGATGCCGCGCTGGCTACTTATTCGCTCTCGCTGATGCCCGAGTGGCGGCGGGCCTGGACCAACCTCAAGGCATTGCTGAAAGCTGAGGCGCGCGTGGCCGTGGTCGACATGAAGGTCCCGGAGGGGTGGGCCCGGCTGCTCACCCCCTTGGCGTGGGCGGCGTGCGCCCTGGGCGGGGCAGACATAACTGCACACCCCTGGCAGGCTGTTGAAGAGGACTGCACCAACGTCCTTAGGTCTTCCGCCCGGGCAGGACATTTGCAGATCCGTGCAGGAGCTTTCCACAAAGACCCATCCTGACCGATTCCAGCGCCCGGGTCTGTGCCCCAGATTACTTAACGGTGCGCTGGCTCACCGTAGGGTGGCCGGTATGCGCACAATCGCGGCACTTTTAGGCCACCTTGAACTGGTGACCAGGCCGGTTCATCCGGAGAGCCGGGAAGCCTTGGACCGGCGCTGGTCCGGGCTTCCGGAGCGGGTCAAAACCCCGGCCCAACTGCTGGGCAGGGCAGCGGTGGGCTGCGAGGGAACCCACGGGGTTTTTCCCAATGCAACCTGACCTGCACACCCTGCTACCACTCAGCAGACGCGAACAAGGTCAGGATCGACGGCAGCCACACCGTCAACGCGGTGACCGAACAGATGACGCTCCTCCGCCATCTCCGCGGACCCCGCGCGCACGCCCAGCTCATCGGCGGGGAAGTCAGTCTGCTCCCGGCCCAAGACCACGCAGCGGCCCTCACAGCGATGCGCGCCGCCGGCCGCGAACCGATGTCCATGACCCTCCTCGACGTCGCCCTGGACCGCACCGGACACCCGCGGTTCCGGAAAATATCGTTCTCCGCCCATTTTGCCTCCCTCATGCGCGGACGCAGGGGAGCACCCCGGCCCCGGAACGAAGCCGAGCTGGATCCGTACCGTGAACGGTTCGCCGCCATGTTCACGGCTCTCCGGAAGGACCACGGCATCCGCTCTTACATCGCCCACAACATGACCGTAACCCCAACGAACATCGACCAGGTCCCCGACGTCACCGGCTTCGTTCTGGGTGTGCCGTTCGACATGCTCTCCTTCCAGCCCGCCGCCTACCTGGGTGAGGACAGGAGATGGGGCAAGGATTTCTCCGAAGTCACCATTGATGCAGTCTGGGACCGAATCGAGCAAGGCGCCGGGCAGCTGATCCCCTGGCAAGGGCACCCAGTTCGGGGACACACGCTGCAACCGCACCGCACTGGTCCTCCGGTCCGGCGGCAACCTCGCGCCCCCGATTGACCCGGACAACCTCGACGATATTGATACCCGGGACCGGCTTGCTGGCTGATTTCGGTGGCATGTACTTCGGCGGAGCACCCCGCTGGATTCGTCGCCGCCAAAATCATCAGGGCCCTGCTCACCCACCCGGCCGACGTCCCGGTAATCCTCCAGTTCGGCCAGCGCCTGGCCCAACGTGCCGGCGGCCTGCGCCACATCTTCGCCGCCGCACGCGCCGGAGAACTGTCCTTCCGGACCTTCGTGGTGCACAACTTCATGGATGCGGCCGACGTCGCACCGGCCTGGGAGCTGCTGGAGAAGGGCGTGGTTAGTGAGGACCCGACAACCCGGTAGGTCCAGGAACGGCTCGGCGCCTGCATGTACACCATGAGCCACCCCGACACCGGCCAACTGGTCCCCGCGTGCGTCCAGCATTCCGTGATGGACCCTGCCGAAAACGCCGGCCTGCGCAAACTCCTTCCACTCACCCCCTCGCGGTCACGGAGCGTCGCGGGCACGCCCTTGACTTCCCCTGACGGGAAGGTTTTAGCGTGAATTTACCGGCAATCGATAACCGAGATAAGGAGCTGGCCATGGCATTGCAGGAAGGTGAGATCTACCGCTGCCCTGATGAGGACTGTGCATGCGAAATTACGGTCACCAAAGGCGCGGCCCCGGGACACGGAAGAGATCGCCATCCGACGTGCTGCTGCGGGCACGTCATGGAAGAGGCGGGCTGACGCCTGATACCGGGCCTTCCCACCAGGGCCGGGTTGCCCCTCCCCATACCCCGTCCCACCCACAGCCCGTTATGTGTCCACGTTTACAGAGCGGCACGTTGCTCCAGGCTTACCTTTCGAAGGTAGGCAGTTCCGCTTCAACGAAAGGCAACACCACGATGTCCGCTACATCTCCCGCGGCACACCAGCCCCACGCAGTCACGCACCACCTTGCCCGGCGCATCACTGCCGGCGTCACCGGCGGTATCGCCGGTGGTCTCGTCTTCGGCGTGCTGATGGCCATGATGGGCATGCTTCCGATGATCGCCTCCATGGCCGGCTCGGACTCCGCCCTGGTGGGCCTCGGAATTCACATGGTGATCTCAATCCTGATCGGGCTGGGCCTGAGCGTGCTGTTCGCCGGGCTCCTGAAGACCTACGGCCGGGGTGCGCTGATCGGCATGGCCTACGGGGCGCTCTGGTGGGTTCTTGGCCCCCTGCTGATCATGCCCATGATGCTCGGCATGCCGCTCTTCAGGGTGAACGCGACGGCAGGATGGTCCCTCATGGGCCACCTGATCTACGGCATCATCCTGGCAGTGGTCGCCGTCCGGGTCCTGAAGCACGCCGATGAGCGATAAGTGGGACGAGGGGCTGGACGCCGCGATCGGTGCCCCCCGGCCCTGGTCCCCCGGCCAGCGGGAACCGTACCCCCTCACCGTAGGTCCGGATGATCCGTTCAACTGTCTCAACGAGGTGGATCTCTTCGCGGACCTCAGCGCTGAGGAGATGCGGGCGATGGACATGATGGCGCCCGCGCGGATGTTCCGGCGCGGGGAACTGGTCTTCAGCCAGTCCCAGCCCGTGACCGCGCTGTTTATCCTCAAATCGGGCCGGGTCCGGATTTTCCGTCTCACGGAGGACGGTAAGGCACTCACCATGGCGATCCTGGAACCGGGGGCCGTCTTTGGGGAAATGCTGCTTGGCGGCCAGCGCATGTATGACAACTACGCCGAGGCCATCGAGGACGCCGCCATTTGCCAGCTCGGCGTCGAGGATGTGGAGCGGTACCTGATCTCTGACCCCCGCATCGCGATCCGCATTTCTAGGCTGCTCGGGGAACAGGTGGCCCGGATGGAGGAACGCCTCACCGACCTCGCGTTGCGCCCGCTCCTGGCCCGCACCGCCTCCCTGTTAATCAGCCTCGATGCTGCGGCGCCCAGCGGCCGTTTCGGCCAGGGCAAAGCCATCCGCCTCACGCACGAACAAATCGCCGGTCTCCTCGGGGCAACCCGGGAAGCGACCAGCAAGGCGTTGGCAGACTTTGCAGTCAAGGGAATCATCCGCCAAGGCCGCGGGCGCATCACCATCCAGAACGCGGCAGCCCTGAGCTCGGCAGCAGTGAGCAGCGGCCCGTGACCTGCTGCCACTCCATCGTTCGCGCACGTGCGGGTATCCGGGGACCCCCAACCCGGGCCAAAGCCCCCATTGACCCGGCAAGATCGGATAACATCAAGGAGTTACACATGCCCCGCATTCCCGCACATTCTCTCGAGACAGCACCCCAGGAATCCAAGGATCTGGCCGCCACCATGCAACGGCGGATGGGAAAGCTGCTGAACATCCATGCCGGAATGGCCCATTCACCGGTAGTGATCGCAGCCTATGACGGCATATCGCAGGCCATTACCACGCATGGATCCTTCGATGCACGGACCAAGGAAGCGATCGCCCTGGCCGTTGGCAACCAGAACGATTGCGACTACTGCCAGGGCGCGCACACGGTGTCGGGCCGCAAAGCCGGGCTCACCGAAGAACAGATCATCGCGATCCGTGCCGGTGAAGTGGACTTCGACCCGAAATTGGCGGCCATCACGGAGGTGGCACGGGAAGCGGCGGCACGGACCGGGAACGTCTCCGAGGCCGTGTGGCAGGCAGCACTGGACGCCGGATGGACCGATGAAGAGCTCGCTGAGGCATACGCGCATATCGCCGCAAACCTCTTCACGAACTACTTCAACCATTACGCAGGGACAGAGCTGGACGTTCCCGCTGCACCGCCCCTGAACGCCTAGCAACCCGCCGCTCCACCCGGGGCCCGGCCCGCGGCCGGGCCCCGGGGGAACCGCGGCGCCCAGTCCGACCCTTTGCCAGCACCAGTCCGGTCAGTCAGGATCTACCTTTGAAGGAAGACTTATGTGGAACTCTCTTGTCCGGCCGGCCAGTATCGTGACCGGTCTCCTGCTCATTCTGGGCGTGGCCGGCTGCAGCTCACCATCAAACCCTCTGCAAGATAAACAAGAGACAGGCCCGGCGACCGCCGGGGGGCCGCTGCTGGTGGGGTCAGCGAATTTTCCTGAGAGTGAGACACTCGCTGAAATTTATGCCGGTGCCCTCAACGCAGGAGGCGTGCCGGCTCAGGCCAAGCCACAGATCGGATCCCGGGAGGTCTACGTCAGGGCGGTGCAGGACAGCTCGATCGACCTGGTCCCCGATTACAGCGGCAATCTCCTGCGGTACGTGGACAAGAGTGCCACGGCAACCAGTGCGGCGGACGTGATGAAAGAACTGCCGGGCAAGCTTCCGGCCGGGCTGGCTGTGCTCGAACCGGCCGCTGCTGAGGACAAAGACTCCATCGTCGTCACAGAACAAGCCGCAGCCAAGTACGGGCTGAAAACCCTCGAGGACCTGGGGAAGGTTTGCGACCGGATTGCGGTGGGGATGCCGCCGGAGGCACAGGGAAGGCCCCAGGGCCTGCCGGGGCTTAGGGCGAACTACGGATGTGTCCCGAAGGAGTTTGTGCCCTTCAGCGACGGCGGCGGCCCCGTGACCCTCCGTGCACTGCTGGATGACAGGATCCAGGCGGCGGACATCTTCAGCACGTCACCGCTGATTGCCGGCAACAATTTGATCGCCCTGGAAGATCCCAAGAACAACTTCGCCGCACAGCAGGTTTTGCCCCTGTTCCGCAGCGACCGGGTGGACAGCAAAGCCAAGGACATCCTCAACAACGTCTCGCGGGTCCTCACCACGGAAGACCTGGTGCAACTTAACGACAAAGTCTCCGGAGATGCCAAACAAAGCCCCAGAGACGCCGCGGCGGCATGGCTGAAGGAAAAGAACCTCGGCAGCAGCTGAACTGGTCCGCGGCGAAACTGCAGCAGCAGCAGGCGCCCAGGGGGCCAACGAGGCGTCCTGATCAGGTGCGTGAGGAACCGGCCGGGTCAGCGGCGAAGGCATCACGGCAACCTTCTGAGCAGAAGTAGCAGGTCCTGCCGTGAACGAGGGTTGCGCCTGGGTTGGCGGTATCGACGCTCATCCCGCACACCGGATCCGTCACCGTGCCGGCGGCCAGGCTGCTGCCCTTTTCCGGTGTCCCGGAGGACTCTTCATTACGGCCTGCCGTGGGCTCCGGGGCACTTGGTGGCATGGGTTCGGTACCGGGCTGGTTGATGTATTTTTCGGGGTCAGTCACGAATTTTTCGTGGCACCGGTCGGAGCAGAAGTAATACGTGGTTCCCGCGTGGGTGTGGGTGGCAGGGCATGGGCGCGCTCCACCTGCATCCCGCACACCGGGTCCTTGGCGTATTTCTCCATCCCGCCGAAGCGCTCCCTGTTCCGGTACAGCCAGTACACGACGGCGGCGACGGCGATGGCGATGATGTTCAGCCAGGTGGTGTAGTTCCACTCGAAGGAGGTGTGGGCGATCTCTGCGGGACGGGCGGGAGCGGGGATCCCTGCGGCCCGGAAGAGCAGGTCGACGACCAGGCCGGAGACGCTCATGACCGCCCAGAACGAGAAAAAGATCCGGGTGGCGATGCGGCGTCCATAGAACTTGGCATAGACGATGACCAGGGGCAGGGCGATGAGGTCCGCGAAGACGAACGCGACGGTCCCGCCGAAGCTTAGGCCGCCTTTGAACAGGGCCGCGGCCAGGGGAACGTTCCCGATCGAGCAGACGAAGCTGATGAACGCCACGAACGGGCCGACGATGACGTTCTCCAGATCCGTCCAGAACCCGTGACCTGAGAAGAACACGACGGTATAGGCCGAAGCGGGGACGGCGACCGCCAGAATCCCGGCGACCAGGTAGCCGATGAACAGCTCCCGGCGCAGCATGCTCACGTCCGAGACAGCGTACCCGGCGGCATCGGCCCAGCCTGCCTTTGACCGCACCCGCTGCCACAGGCCCACCCCGTGCCGTTCGGCCTCGTCAGACTCCGCGGCACGGCCGTTGACGGAAGCGCGGGCGTTGAGCCGCTCCCTGGCCTGTTCGAGTTCGGCGGCGGGGAAAACGCGCGGGGCGATCAGCACGAACAGGGCGATCATGATCGCTCCGCCCACAAATTCGGCCAGGGCGAACTGCCCCCCGATCAGCAGCCACAGCACGATACCCAGTTCGACCACGAGGTTGGTGGAGGCGACCATGAACACCATCGCGGTCGTGAAGTCCGCGCCACGCTGGAACAGCGATTTCGCCAGCGCCCTGGCAGCGTAGGAACAGCTTGAGGACGCGGCCCCCAGGAACCCGGTGCGCACCACCGTCCCGGGCCTTTGATCACCCATGGCTTTCTGCATCTCGTGCCGGGACACGAACGCCTGCACCGCCCCGGACAGGGTAAATCCGAAAATCAGGGCCCACAAGGTGGCCCAGAACATGAAAAAGGCCTCCAGGAGGCTCTGCCCCGCCGTCTGCAACAGCATCATCGGCACGTTCCCCCTCTGTCCCTCACGCCCGAGGGGCCTGCCGGTGGCCCGCCAGCCCCTGAACAGCCGGGGACCGGCGGCTTCGTGGTTCGCTGCGGCAGGTGCCCAAGTTCCCGAAGCACGAACCCGATTCTGCCCGCCGGCCCGGCATCACAGCCGGGGACCGGCGGCACGTCATTCCCTTTACTGGGCTGCAGTGCTGTCCCATGCCTGGTGCTCATCACTTCTTCCTCCCCGGTGGCGTCATCCCGTCTGTCCACCGCTGGGCGCGGCTGGCGTGTACTGTCATGCCAGGTGTTCGAGGATGGCCGCCGCTACCTGTCCCGGGCTGTCCTCTGTTGGTATGTGCTTGCCCGGCACTTCGACCAGGTCTGTTGCCGGGATTTCCGCCGCATAGCGGCGGGCAAAGCTGATTTTCTGGAAGTCGTCGTCGCGGCCCCAGACCAGACGCGTCGGGACGGCTGCGGCTTTCAAAGCCGGAACGAGCTCCAGGGTGTAGCGGGCATCCGCGGCGGCGGCCATTGCCATCCAGGACCGGACCCTGGCCGGGTCTTTCCAAGGTGAGACGTAGTCGGCCACCTCATCGTCGCTCAGTTCCCGGCTTACGGCTTTGCGGGTCGTTTCGGCCCGGGCGGCGACCATGTCGTTCACTCCCATCCCGGCTCGTACCTCCGGGTCGCGGAACCGCTCAACCGCCGGTACCGGCCAGGAGTCGAACATCACCGAGTTCATCAGGACCAATCGCCGCACCCGCCCCGAGGCAGCCGTCAGATGCTGGGCGATTCCACCGCCGATGTCGTGCCCGGCAAGATCAAAGCGATCCAGGCCCAACGCGTCCGCTGCCGCCAGCACGGCCTCTGCCAGCTTCGGCACGGTAGCGGCGTGGATGTCCAACTCGCCGCTGCTGGCACCGAAGCCCGGTAGGTCGAGTGCCACACACCGGCCCTGTGCGGCCAGGGCCGGGAGCACCGGGAGCCAGACTCTGCTCCAAAAGGTGCCATGCAGCAAAAGCAACGGCGTGCCGCTGCCCCTGCCCGCCTCCAGGTAGGACAACCCGGTCCCGTTGACGTTGACTGTTTTCCGCAGTACCTGTTCTTCAGTCATGCGCTCTTTCCTTCCACATCAATGATGGTCCGTTCGTCGTAGAAGGCGATCAGGCCTTCAAGCTGCACGGCGTCCTGAAGGGGCGTCTCATAGCTCCAGGCGATGTTTTCGCCCCTGGATCCTCCGCCAATCACTGACCAGTACGATGCTGTGCCCTTGTACGGGCAGATCGTGCTGTGCGAGGTGCGTTCCAGGACCCCGAAGTCGACGTCTTCCCGGGGCAGGTAGGTCCGCACCCGCAGCATCGTCTCGTAGACAAAAACCGGCCGGACGCTTTCGGCCAGGACAGTTGTCCCGTAGCCCACCATGACCCGGCGCGAGGAGGCGCGCGTGTCAACCCGGTGGAAGGGGTCCCGGGGGTGGCCTTCGATCACCTCGTCTTCCTCGCGCCACTGGTCAAACGCACCAAAATCCAGCAGGACATAGCCGGCCAGGTCTGCCTCAGCAACCCTGAACCCCGCCTCCGGCAGTTCCAGGTCCCCGTTTCTCAGTGTCAGCACCTGGCCCTCGGCCGTGTGCGCAGCGAAGTGTGAAAGCGGGCCTCCCCTCCGGCGGCCGGTGGGGGCATCCAGCAGATCTGCGGCGATGTCCGCTTCCGGGACCGCGAAGACAGGTGTCAGTTTCCGCGGTTCGAAGACGACAAAGGCGTCCTGGGAATCCACAAGGGTTACGCCACCGGCATCCGCCCTGATCCTGCGCGGGGTCGGCTCGTAGCGCAACTCGTGTGCCAGGGACCGCATTTCCGAACTCAACCGAGCAGCCATGCGGTGCCTCAGTTTCCCGCGGAGAGGGCCGGGACCAGATCAGCCAGGGCGGAGACGGTGTAGTCAGGGGCCTGGAAATAGTTCGGGTATGGCCCGCTTGTCCGGTTGATCCAGGCGGTGGGCAGGCCCGCGCGGGCCGCGCCGTGAAGGTCCCAGGGGTGAACGGCGACCAGGAGCATCTCCCCGGGCCGGGTGCCGCAGGCGGACGCGGCGTACTGGTAGGACTGTCTGCCCGGTTTCCAGGCGGGGGCATCCGCCACGGATAGCAGCAGCTCGAAGTTGTCCCTGATGCCCGCATTGGTAAAGAGTTGCTCTGCGACTTGGGTTGAGCCGTTGGTCAAGGTGGCCAGGCGGTACCCTGCTGCGTGGAGGGCCTTGACGCCGGCGACGACATCCGGGTGCAACCCGAGACCGGAGAACCCGGCCATGATGTGCTCCACGGCAGCCTCGGTGTCACGGTTCAGGTCCGTACCGGACAGCAGGCCGCGCAGGGCTTCCGCGCCGATCCCGGCGAAACTGCCGTTATCTCCGGCGGCGGTGAGGGCAAAACCGTCCCGCAACAGGGTCGCGAACCATAGCTTCGCCACAGGTGCCGGGGCACCGACGTCAACGAACCGCTGACCCATGGGGGACATATCCGACAGGGTTTCATTGACATCGAAAACAATGAGTGAGGGCTTCATGCTGGTTCTCCTTCAGTAGCACTTGCTTGCCGGTGGCCGCAGAGCCGGGGCGTGAGGTTCCAGCCGCCTCCGGGCGGTATCACGCGCGGAGCACGGTTTGCCCAGAGGGATCATTGACCTCTTTCAACCGTCTGTTCAACCTTGCTGGGGCGTGTGACACGGACGTATCAGCGGCACTCCCGGGCGCGGTTATCCGTGGTTTTCCGCTGACGGTCAGTGCAGGTACTGCGCGAATTCCTTCTCAAGGTATCGCTTGGGCCGGGCGCCGACCACCGAGGATTTCAGGGCACCGTCCTTGAACAGGTAAATGGCCGGGATGGAGGTGATGCCGTATTCCGCAGCGACCTGGGGGTTTTCGTCGATATTGACCTTCACGACGTCGACTCTGTCGGCGTGCTCGGCGGCGATCTGGTCCAGGACGGGGGAGACCATCCTGCAGGGCCCGCACCAGTCCGCCCAAAAATCCACGATGACCGGCTTGTCCGATCGCAGCACCTCGTGGTCGAACGTGGCATCGGTGACATCTTTTGCGGTGCTCATAGCGTTTCCTTTCTGTATTTGAGGTTTTCAAGGGCCATTTGGAAGGCCTCGCTGTAGCTGGGGAACTGCGCAACCTGGTCGTGCAGGGCTGCGATCGGGATCCGGGCCCGGATGGCGAGGGAGGCCTGGTGGATCCATTCCCCGGCCAGGGGTGATACAGCCCAGGCCCCGATGAGGATCCCTTCGTCGGTGTCGGTGAGGAGTCCGAGGTGTCCGCGGGGTTCCTGCTCATAGGTCCAGGGGCGGGTGAGGGATTTGGCCAAATCCAGTTCGGCGAACGCGGTGGATCGTCCCTGCTCGTCGGCCTGGGCCTGGGTGATCCCGGCGGCCGCGATTTCCGGATCGCCGAAGACCACCCGCGGGATGCCCTCGTAGGTGGCCGGCCGAGGGCGGCCGAGGATGGCGTCTGCGACGATGCGGCCCTGGTACTTGGCAATGTGGGTGAAGGGCATGACGCCTGTGACATCGCCGATCGCCCACACTGTGTCCCCGGCGCGGCAATGGTCGTCGATGTGCACGGCGCCCCGGTCATTGAGGGTGACCCCGGCCGTTTCAAAGCCCAGGTCCTTGCTCCGGGGCCTGCGGCCGGTCGCGAAAATGATGATGTCGGTACTCACCGATGTGCCGTCGTCGAGCTCCAGAACGCTGCCGGTGCCTTCCCGCCGGGCCCTGACGGCCCGGGCGCCCAGCCTTACCTTCACGCCGGCCTCCTCGAGATGGAACCGGGCCAGGTCACCGACACGGGGCTCTTCGCGTTCCAGCAGGGCCTGGCCGCGGTGAACAAGGGTCACATCAACGCCGAAGCGGGCCAGGAACGTGGCGGTCTCTGTGCCCACTGCGCTGCCGCCGATCACCACCGCGCGCTTGGGTAATTCGGTGGCTGTGAAGGTTTCCCGGTTGGTCCAGGTGGTCACGTTTTCGGCGCCCTCGAGCTCGGGGACGACCGCCTCGGAGCCGGTGGCGATGATGATGTCGTCGGCGGTGAGCGTCGTGTCGCCGGCCTGCAGGGTGCCGGGCCCGATGATCCTGGCTTCAGCTTTGATGACCGTCGCGCCCTGCCCCGTGTAGCCGTCGACCTGGGCCTTGTCGTCGAGGTGCCGGATCATGTAGTCCCGGTAGTCGCTCGCTGCAGCCCAGTCCAGTGACACTCCGGTGACGCCGGCCGCGCGGTTTGCTGCGGTCCTCGCGTCGGGTGGCCGGAGGAGGGTTTTGGAGGGAACGCAGGCCCAGTAGGCGCATTCACCGCCGATCAGTTCGCGTTCGATCACGGCGACTTTCCTGCCCGCTTTCAAAAGCCGGCTGGCTGCCACTTCACCCCCGGGGCCCATGCCCAGGACGGCCACGTCGAAGTGCTCTTCCATCAGTTCCTGCCTTTCGCGTTGGTTCGGCCTTGCCCCGGAGCGTGGTTAGGTTGCGCAGCAGGAGAGCCGGGAGATGTCGGTAGTGTAGGACTGGGCCGCTATCTTGATCCCTTCGGCCATGGTCAGGTAGGGGCTCCACAGGTTGGCGACTTGTTCAACAGTCATGCCTGCTTCCAGGATGTAGACCCCGGCGGCGGCCAGGTCTCCGGCCTCCTTGCCGACTGCGGTGAGTCCAAGGATTTTCCCGGTGCCGTTCTCGGCCACGAGCTTGATGAAGCCACGGGTGTCCCGGTTCACCAGGGCGCGCGGAACGTACTCCAACGGCAGGACACGGCACTCACAACTGACACCCGCGCGGTTTGCGTCTTTATCGGTCAGCCCGACGGCGGCCATGGCCGGGCTGGTGAAGACCACCCGGGGAAGGTGCCGGTAATCAACCTCCCGGCCGGCATCGTTGAACGCGTTATCCGCTGCCAGGGCGCCGTGGGCGGAGGCGACGTACACGAACTCCCGATGCCCGGTCACGTCGCCGGCAGCCCAGATCCGCGGGTTGGTGCTGGCCAGGGTCTTTTGCACGAGAATTTCGCCCCGGTCCCCGGTCTTCACCCCGACGGCATCGAGGTTCAGTCCCTCGAAGACGGGACGCCGCCCGGTGGCCATCAGCAGCCGGGCGGCCCGGAACTCCTGCCGGCTGCCGGCGACGTCTGCCACTGCCTTCACACCGCCGGTCACCGCATCCCGACGAACTGAAACCAATGTGGCCCGGCGGATGACCCGGATGCCCTCATCGGTGAAGACACTCATCAATGCCAGTGAAACTTCAGGTTCCTCCGCTGAGGCGAGCCGCGATCGGACCAGCATCGTCACCTTCGATCCAAGCCGCGCAAACAGCTGGGCCTGCTCCAGGGCCACATATCCGCCGCCGACTACCAACAGGGACTCCGGAACCTCGTCCAGTTCCATCGCCGCGGTCGATGTCAGGTAGTTCGTGTCCTGAAGTCCGGGGACCGCCGGAACCCACGGCGCGGAACCTGTCGCCACCAGGTAGTGGGATGCCGTGACGGTCCCCCGGGTGCCGTCGCCGGAAACGATATCCAGCACCGGTTCCTCTGGCGTGCCGGCAAAGGCGGCCGTACCGGGGCGGAGCTCCCACCCGTAGTCCTCAATCAGGTCGGCATACTTCTCCGAACGCATCCCCGCCACCAAAGCACGCTTCCCGCTCATCAGTCCCGGCATGTCCACCGGGCCAGCATCTGCGAAGATCCCTGGAAACCTCTTCCCGGCGTCCATGGCCACGTGCCGGGCCTCGGCGGCGGCAAGCAACGCCTTGGAAGGAACGCACCCGGTGTTCACGCAGGTCCCGCCAATGGTCGACCGCTCCACCATCAGGACGCTCTTGCCCAGATTCGTGGCACGGATAGCCGCAGCGAAGGCACCCCCACCTGAACCGACAACTGCCAGATCAAAATCAAAACGTTGCATAGAGACATGAAACCTCCCGATGCGTCAAAGTCGACGAGTCCGCCGCCGGCCGTGAAAGCTTTCCGGGCGGATGCTCGTCCTTCCTGGTCCCACCCTGCACCTTCCCCTGTAGGGGAAGGTCAAGAAAAACCGGGATCACCTGACACCGCCGTTCGGCTGACCAGGAAAACCTTCACCTAAACTGGAAAGTAGGGGTCGTCCAGGAGCCCCCAAACAGGCTCGCCCATGATCGTGGAAAAGAGGACCAAACATGCGTATTGGTGAAGTTGCCGAAGTCGTGGGGATGACGCCAAAGACCCTTCGGTTCTACGAGGAGCAGGGTCTTCTCCCGCCAGCCCGACGGGGCACCAACGGGTATCGGCAGTACGACCAGGACAGCGTGGACCGGCTTGATTTCATCGCCCGGGGAAGGGCTGCCGGGCTGTCCGTAAACCAGATCCGCAGCATCCTTGCCGTCCAGGAGCCCGGCAGCGCCCCGTGCGCCCACGTCAGGGACATTCTGGCCGGCCAACTGACTGAACTGGATGCGAAGATCGCTGAACTGACCGCGCTCCGGGCCGGGGTGGCCGCCTCATACCATGCCGTGGCGGCCGGAGACCCGGCTGCCTGCGACCAGTCCAGGATCTGCAGCTACCTCTGACCAGCCCGGCACGTCACTTCTCGATCCGCACGCCCCGCCAGAAGGCAATACGGTCCTTGATCGGCGCGGCCCGCTTCTTGGGGTCGCTGTAGAACCAGGCCGCATCGACGTTGACCTGACCATCAACCTCCAGCGTGTGATAGCTGGCCTGCCCCTTCCACGGGCAGATGGAATACATGTCGCTGCCCCTCAGATACAGCGGATTCACCGCCTCACGCGGAAAATAGTGATTGCCCTCAACCACCACCGTGTCCTCCGACTCGGCAATGACTTTCCCGTTCCAGATGGCCCTGACCATATTCTTACCTTTCACCGATGTCTGCGTGATCCGGATCCAGGGGACAACGCCCCCGTCGAACCGGCACGCAGATGCTCTTCCCATAGCCGCAACAATAGAGCACCCCGTGGCCGGGGTTCTGCGATCTCGAACACACGCCACACCGGGCCGATTTGTTGAAACTTTTGCCGCGGTCGTCCTTGGCGTCACTGTCAACGGCTGACGCGACATCCTCGGAATCCGGGCCGGAGGCGGCGGGGGCGGGGGCGCCACGCCGTAGTGGCTCGGGGTTTTGACCGAGATCATCAACGGCGGCGTGGGGAGGTGCATCGCCGTCTACGACGGGCTGAACGGCTTGTCCGAGGCGATCACCACGGTGGGGGGCAGTCCGCGGTCCAGACGGCGTGATCCATCTGATTCGCAACACCCTCCACTAGGCGCCCGGCAGCGCTGGGACGAGTTCCCGGGATCTCAAGCCCGTTTACACCGCCCCGACCGAAGCGGCTCCCGTGAACGGTTGGGGGAATTCGAGGCCAGGTGGGCCACGGAGTACCGGCGATCGGCCGGCTCTGGCGCAATGCCCGGGCCGCGTACGCCCCGTTCCGTGACTGGGGACGCCGCGACCCGCCAGGCAGGGCCGGGCACCATGGGCCACGAGGTGGAAACCGGCCTTGAACGCGTTCGCGATCGCATTCGAGAACAGAATCAACTAACCACAAGCCAGGCCAGACCGAGCGTTAATCTGAAAGACCCGGTCAGGCATCCCAGCGGTCCACCTCGGAGGACTGGGCAGTGGCGCGGTCGGTGTTCGGTGCCCGGAGTCTGCCGCCTGCGTGGGCAACCTTGGTACAAAGGGTCCAGTAGGCTAGTCCGGCTATCAGGGAGGCTACCGTGGCCAGGGCGGGGCTTGTGCCGACGAGGGGCGGGTAGACGATCCAGTGGACGAGGTAAATGTGCATGGAAGCACTGGCCAACAGGACCGTGGGTTTACTGACAGCTCGCGGCACGGGCAGGGTTGGCAGCCAAATGAGGAGTAGGGTCCCGGCCATCATGGTGAATTCACGGTTTGGGTCGTCGAAGAAACCAGGGATGGTGATGACCGTCAGCGCGGACACGAGAATGCGTTGCGGGAGGTCGCGGGAACGGGCAACGGCCCAGCCCAGGGCAAAGAGCCATAGGGCGGGAAGGGTGTGAGGGAGGTCGAGTTCGACCACTTCGTAGCGGGTGAGCAGCCCGACGCCGAACAGGACGAGCGGGTAAAGGAACGGGAAACGGCGTTCTGCCCTGCTGATCCATGGGATGGCGAGCAGTACCGACATCGCCAGCAAGATGTAGACGATCACCTCGATGAACCAGAAATGCCACTCGGTGGTGACCTGTTCGGGGCCAAGTATGGCGTTGAGCAGGACAATATTGGCGAGGCTGTAGCGATCCGTGACGAGGTATGCGAAGGCAATGAAGACCATGCTGGGAACAGCGATCCGTGCGACGCTGGTGAGCTGTCGACGGAGACGGGGAAGCCCTCGGCCCGTGAGCTGGAAACGGGCGAAGTTGAACCCTGCTGCGGCTATCAGGACATGGGCCATGCCCTGCCACTCAAGGAGGCCAATGTGCGTGCCGACAATCAGGATGATGCCCACCGCCCGGAGAATGACGCTGGTATCCATCGGGGAGAAGGAGCGCTTTTCCCCTGGGTGGCGGTGGGTGGCTGGCTGTCCTTGCGCCTGGGGTGCGGGATCACCGGTCTCGAGCTCACGGACGGTCCTCAAATGCCAATCCCGTGGCAGATGGCCGAGCAGCTGCTCCAGACGGACGGAGACGGCCACGAACGAGAGTGAGTCGCCTCCGAGGGATACGAAGCTGTCGTCCTCGCTGATGTCCGTCAGGTCGAGGCCGTCCTCGAAGATACGGCGGACGCTCTCAGTCCCGGTCTTGTGAGGGATCGGCGCGACCTGGCTTCCGCCGAGCCTGGGGGTTGGTTGCGGAGTTGCACTGTGCTTGGCGGCCGCCAGTGCGGCGATGGCTGGGTAGTTGATCTTTCCGGTGCCCAGGCGGGGCAGTTCATGGAGTGGGAAAACCTCGATAGCGGCGCGCGGCAGGCCAATGCCCTGGGCAAGGACTTTTGCCAGGAGCCGGTTGTCGTGCGTTCCCTCGACGGCGACGACCAGCCTGTCATCGGTCCCGGTGCCGGCGGCGGTGACACCGATATCGGCCAGCAGTTGCTCCACTTGGCCAAGGTCCACCCGAAGGCCCACGATCTTGACGAACCTGCTGCGCCGTCCGACCAGCTCGTAAAGACCGGCCTCGTTCTTACGCGCCAGGTCACCGGTCCGCAGCTCTGTAACGCTCCGGCCCAAGGCCAGGTCCTCGGGCGTCTGGGCGTAGCCGAGCATGACGTTCGGCCCGGTGTACACCAGCTCGCCGTCGGACAGGCCATCCACTGGCTCCAAGCGAAATGCGCCTCCGGGCACCGGAACGCCGATCGTTCCCGGGTAGTCCGTAGCCAGGTCGGGCGGAAGGTAGGCCATCCGGGCGGTCGCCTCGGTTTGCCCGTACATCACGAACAGGTCCCAGCCCTGCCGCCTGCCGATCTCTGCGTAGCGGTGGACCTGTGCGGGCCCGAGGCGGCCACCGGCCTGCGTGATGTACCGCAGGCTGGGCAGATCCATAGCTGCGAAACCGATGCGTTCGAGGAGTTCGAATGTGTAAGGGACAGCAGCGAAGGACGTTGCCCGCTCACGCCGGAACAGGTCCCAGAAGCAAGGATCCACGACGGAAAGACCGGTCAGCACAAGAGTGGCACCACACAGAAAATGGCTGTTGATGACCGAAAGCCCATAGCAGTATGAGGTCGGCAGCGTCGTCGCTGCCCGGTCCTCCGCTGTGATGCCCAGGTAAGTGGCGATGGACTCGGCGTTGGCTTGAAGGTTGGTGTGGGAGAGCCGGACCAGCTTCGGTGACCCGGTGGAACCGGACGTGCTCAGCAACAGGGCAAGGTCGGGATGCAGTTCATGGTCGCTCCCGGGCCGGCGTTCGTCCAGGCTGATTAGGCCACCGGCCGACCGAATAACAACATCCGGGTCATAGGCAGCCACCAAGGACTCTAACGCGGCGGGTTTGTCCTCAGGCAGCAGAATCAGCGGATGCCCCGCCACCAGGGCAGCCAGGTACGCCACCAACGATTCAACCTCGTTCGACGCCGCCAGGGCAATCAGGCGGCGTTCCGTGCCCAGCTGCCGGGCAAGTTCCCCGACGCGTCGCGCCAATTCCCGATAGGTCACGGTATGGCCGTCGGCAATAATGGCAGGCCTGTTTCCGTAGCTCGAAAGATCGGCTGCGAAAGGTACCCGCGCCAATTCAAGCTGCGTGGTCATTCGGACGATGATATTAGCTTAGGCTTACCTTAGCAAAACCATTGACTATACAAAACACCCGCACACAGTGGCGAGCTCGCAGCCGTCCGCGGCCGGAAACGCCCGCTCCAGGGAGCGGGGTTCGGTGGCCAGTAGTCGGTACCCATGACAGCGAGTGATCAAAAGGCCGCGGCTGATCCGCCACGCACAGCCCCAAGGTTGCTGATGCCGGGACCGGGATTCCGATCCTTTCCAGGCTCCTTTGGCGGACGATCAGGGCTAATGCCCCTTTCGCCATCCGGGTGGGAACGCGTAAGACCTTAACCAGGCGGGACCATTGGCCCTGTCTGAATCCCGGTTGGGTGCAGAAAGCTTGGTTAATGCCGTTCTTTCTTGAATACGAGACCGACCACAGCGCGGGCTGGTTCACGGTTGCAGGCGCGAGTTCCAGTGATGCCGCTGCCAAGGCCGTCCGTGCTTTGCACGGTCTGGAGTGCACCCGCGCGGTGCTGCGGCAGACCACCTGCCTGCATCCGCCTTTCGGCTTGGGACCGGTGCTGGCCGCTTTTACCCGGAGCGCAGGGTGGGACATGCAAGGAGCATGGCCTGGCAGGTGAGGACTTCCACCTCGGGAACCGGCGCTGTCAGGGGAGATTGGGCGCGCTGGAAACAATGTAGTCAGCAGCGGCCGGCCCCGTCATGGCGAGGGTGTTTTTTCCTGGCGTAATTCCCCTGCTGGTCAAGGCTGCCCGCAACGCCTCGGCAGACTCGGCGGGGCATTCAGTGATGATGCACCAGCTGGTGTATAGCCCATGGAGTTCCTCGGCGGACAGGCCCTTCTCGCTGCCGGGATCGCTGCTGGTCGCCTCCCTGAGGAAGTCATCAAAATGGCTCATGCCCGGTCTGCTTTCTGTTAATCCGCACCGCGTCAGGGCTGGCGGCCCTGGCTGGAGCACCGGAGGCGGTGCCTGAACAGAAGCTATCTGGGCAGGTCAACGCTGTCCAGCCACTTTGAGAGTAAGCGTGCCGAGACCGCCTCGGCGGCCACGTTGGGGCCAAGGCCTCTGGTGGTCTTGCGCCGTCGGCTCCAGCATCTAAATATGGACCCGAGGCTTTTGGCAAGGGCACTTCTGCAACAAGGCGAACTATCGCTCGCGGAGCTATGGCTCTATTACTGGCGCAACGGCGGAGATGCCGAAGAAATGGAATTTGACGCGATTCATCAACGGCATCGAAGTCCTCGCGCCACNGGTGGTTTCCGACAACTTTGAGTCCGAATATTGTCGGACAAATACTCGGGCTTGACACTACGGGCAGCCGCGGGGACGAAAGGTCCGCTATCGGCGTTGCATCTCGTCGTCCGGCGGTTGGCACGAGATGTCTTGGGTTGGAGGGCTGCTGGTCCTTGACCGCATCGCCCGGCGGGATCATGCTGGTTGCCTGTTTGTGGTTAGTTCTCGCTCGGAAGGCCGACGATGTCCTCTACCAGCTATGTACGCCCTTCTTCGCGTTTCCGGTTGCTGTTGGCTGCATTGGCAGCTGCTGTGCTGATGCTTGTTGGCACGCCAGCACAGGCGGCCCCCACCGCTGGTTCCGGCAACGACGTGTCCTGGCCTCAGTGCGGCCAAACCCTGCCCAAGACCCAGACTTTCGCCGTCGTTGGCGTGAACAATGGCTTGGCGAACAACACCAACCCGTGCCTGGCCACCGAGCTGTCATGGGCTCGCACTTCAAAGGGCGGGACGGGCCAGCCCCTGGTCGCCCTGTACGTGAACACCGCCAACCCCGGGACCGCGGGGTCTTGGTGGCCCAGCAGCAACACGTACGGCGGGACAACCGTGCCGAACCCGTACGGGCAGTGCACCAGCGGATCGGTCGGGGCAGCATGCTCATACATGTACGGGTACGCCAAGGCTTATGACGATGCGAACATCCGCGGGGTGAACAACCCGGCCTCCTACACCTGGTGGCTGGACGTAGAGACAGGTAACAGCTGGTCGACGGATAAAACGGCGAACGGGGCCGATCTGGAGGGCATGGCCGCCTACTTCACGAGCATCGGCGCCGGAGCCGGCCTCTACTCCACGAGTGCCCAGTGGACCCAAATTGCCGGCACGGTGCCCGCCACGAGCAACCTGTACGCCCTGGCCAGCTGGCTTCCGGGTGCTAGCTCGTCGGCCGCGGCCAAACGCAAGTGCTCCGAGGCCCCTCTGACCGGCGGAGGGAAAGTAACGCTCACCCAGTACACCTGGAGCAGCTTCGACTACGACATTTCCTGCATCTGAAGCGTCGTGCACCCACTGCTCTCAACCAAGAAATACGCCTCCTACGGTGCACGCAAACCATGGCCCCAGACATTCGCACGACTTACACCGACCGACCGTGCAGGCAACCGATCGGGCAATGGAAGCCTTCGCGGAGCCTTGGCACAGCACCAGCTCCTCGGGCGTGGCGGAACGCCCTGGAAGGCTTCACCCGTTCCTGGCCTTCACCCTCAGAAATCTGCATCGTCATCTACACGAACTCAGATCGAATCGATCGACTACCGACTGCGGAAGATCACCAAAACCAGGCGCTCATTTCCTCCCGACGGGGCCGCGATCAAGCTGGTCCCGCTGGGGGTCCGGAACGCCAAGACTACCCGTGCGGCGAGCTGGGAACCGGCACCCAAGGCTGACACCAGGCACTGAAGGCTTTCGCCGTTCAATTCCCTAATCGACTTCTGATCTGACCATCCGGCAGAACGGATAACCGACCGTCCCTTACACAAAGAACGTGACACCCCGCTGCTGACGCTTTCGGCCGTGTGGCCCCCATGCGCAAACCTAAGGGAAATCATTTGGTACCGCGACTGGTCAAAACCAGATTCCGGAGAGTTACTGTGGAGTACGCGGGACACCTGAGCGCCACAACTGATGTGTGTCTCCTCTCGACAAGCACCAATTAACACCCGGAGGTGCCCTTATCGCCTCAATCAATCCCCATCTGACCAGCCTTTCGGGACAGTAAAGCTAGTGTTCACCGTGGTGGGCGCCCACCCAACGGCCTCCTGACATAGGCTGGGCTCACCAAACCAAGAGCGGGCGGCCTCAGTATTTCCATCCGCAAACGAACGAGGAGATACCTATGTTGCTTTGGATAGCCATCATCATCGCCGTTCTCTGGCTGCTTGGGCTGCTTGCCAATATCGGCGGCGGCCTCATTCACATCCTTCTGGTTGTGGCCGTGATCGTCCTGATCATTCACTTCGTCCGAGGCAGGTCCCGCGTCTAACCCCAGCCCCCTCAAAAGGAAAGCCCGTGTCAGTGACACGGGCTTTCCTTGTTGCCTTCACACCGGGCGGGCCAGGACCCCCGGCCGTCAATAGCCGAACTTTTAGCCGATGACATAGGTCCCGTCAAACTGAGCAGCTCACATCATCGAAGCCGGAAGTCAGGCTGCGGTGTACCTCACGTTGATGTTTCGTCAGAGCTGGACCGTATGAACCGCTGTTAAGTTGTCGAGTCCGCCGAGTGACGTTGCAGCAGCGGTGGGTGTGCTCCGTGGTGTTCACCTTGCGAGCATCTTGCTCAGGCCTGATCCTGGATGCCTTCGCGATCAGCGGTAGTGTTGAGACGCTCTCTGGATCTCACCTGCAACAATCGGGGCCGTCGGGCGCTACGGGTGCTCCTCCGGCACCGGCGGGGTGCAGGCGCCCGGAAAGCTGAAAGTTGGGCGTGTTCTGGATCAATGAGCGGGTGTAGGTGTGCTGGGGGTTGGCGAACACGTCTTCTACGTTTCCAAATTCGACTATCCGGCCGCGTTCGAGCACGGCCACTTGCCGGGCGATGTTGCGCACGAGAGCGATGTTGTGGGGTGATGAACAGCATGTCAGTCCCATCTCGGTCTGCAGGCTCCTCAGCAGGTCCACAAGGGACGACTGCACCGAGACACGTCCAGGGCCGAGGTGATCTCGTCGCAGATCAGCACGTCGGGCTCTGGCGAGGGCGCGGGCGATGGCAACCCGCGACGCCCGTTCCAGAGCCGTTGCCACGATTTCCTTGCCGTTGCGCATGTTGCCGCGGACGGCAGTGACCGGTTGCAGGATGAGTTCCTCGACAGTGCGCCGGGGGTTCAGGGATTCGTAAGGGTTTTAAAAGATGTACTGGACGCGCCGGCGCTGTTCCTTGCTTCGTTGAAGCTGCTGGCAGCCAGTGGTTCGCCGTCGAGGTTGAGTGAACCGCTGAAGTCATGGTGCAGCCCAGCGATGCAGCGGCTCAGTGTCAATGGCCATTAGTTTCTGCCCATAAGCGGCCAGCTATTATGCCCGTTGGTGGCCAGTAGAACTGCCCGGTGATGGCCAACAGATCTGCCCACTGAGGGTTTCGGCGGGGTTGCCATCGTCGGGTCGCGTTAGTTCAGTTGCGTCACTCCCTTCCCGGCCAGGGCTTGGGTCAGGCGGATGGAGTCGCCGCTTGTTTGGCAGACGTGGGCGTGATGCAGGAGCCGGTCAACGGTTGCCGTCGCGAGGGTTTTGGGCATGAGCTCGTCAAAGCCGGCGGGGTGGAGGTTCGAGGAGATCGCGACGGAGCGTTTTTCGGAGGCTGCGTCCACGACCCGGTAGAGTCCCTCGGCGGCGTCGGTGGCCACCGGCAGGAGTCCGATGTCATCAATCACGACCAGTTCGGCGCGGAGGATTCGGGCGACGGCTTTGGTGACGCTTTCGTCTGTGCGGTGGGCTCGAATCAAGGCGCCGAGGTCCTCGAGCCTGAACCAGGCCACGCGCATGCCGGCTTCGACGGCCTGCTGACCGAGGGCTTCGAGGAAGAAGGTTTTCCCGGTGCCGGAGGGCCCGCAGACGACCAGGTTCTCCCGCCGGGTGATCCATTCCAGCGTCCGGAGTGCTTGTTGGGTCGGTGCTGGGATGGACGAGGCCGCGGGGTCCCAGGCATCGAAGGTCTTGCCTGTTGGGAAGCCTGCTGCTTTCCGCCGGGTGGCGAGCATGGACCGGGGCCGGCCGGCGGCTTCCTCGGTGAACAGGGCCTTGATGACCTCGGTCGGTTCCCAGCGTTGGGCGCGTGCGGTCGCGATGAGTTCAGGGGCCAGTGCCCGGGCGTGAGGCATTTTCAGCTGCCGCATGAGCGCTTCCAGCTCGGCCCGCAGCGGCGGGGCGGCGGTGGTGACGGGGCTCATTGGTTCTGCTCTAGATGTTCCCCGCAGTCGTGACCCACCTGTCAGAGTACAGTGGGGCCCAGAGGAGCTGCCTGCAGCACTGATGGTTCCAGAGACACGAAAAAGGTGCGCTCCGTTTCGCTGAGCGCACCTATCTCGATTCCCCGTTCGCAGCCGTTTCTGATCGACTGCAACCCTACTAAGCATGCTGATAGTTGCGTTGGTAAGACTTCTGTGTGCGCGTTGCAGCGAAAGAGGTTACCGTCTCGCGACGCGGTCAGGACCAGAATTCGGACGCCACGGCGGTGTCTTCGGCCATCTCCAGGGCCTCGATTACTTTGTCATCGGAGATGGTGAACACTATGACCGTCCGCTGGTCCAAGGTTTTCCCGTCGCGGTCCGCACGGCCCGACTGGACTCCAATCGTGTATCTCCCGCCCGTGGCCACGTCTTCCAGGGTGAGCTTGAGCGAGCCATTCGACCGTGAATACAGCTCACCGAAATAAGCAAGGATCGCATCCCGGCCCTTTTTGTCCCCGGACAGTGCCCCGGTGCCGCCGGTATGCCAGACGGCATCCTCGGTGAACAGTTCCCTGAGGGTGTCCATGTCGCCGGCGCTGAACGCCTCATAGCCGCGCCGCACCAATGCTGTGTCCTCCTGTGCTCCCATGTCGACACCTCCGTCATGATTGTCGGGATCTTGCAGGACAGAGTAGGCCCGGGCAGGTGACCAGTCGAGGGGGAGCGGCCCCTATTTCTCCCCTTCTTCCCACTGCTCGTTAGGGGATTCCACGTGCGACGCTAGCCGGCCACCATGGATGCGGCATCCGCATCGCCTGCCGGGAGGGCCATCGCTGCGGTGGTGCCTTGTCCCGGTGTGCTGGAAAGAGTGATGCGGCCGCGGTGGTTTTCGATAATGGACCTGGTGATCGCCAGGCCCAGACCGGCGCCAGGAATTGTGGACGAGTGGGCGTTGGCGGCCCGGAAGAAGCGGGTGAAGGCCTGATCCAGTTCCTCGTCGTTCATGCCGACCCCGGTGTCGGTGACCTTGCACAGAAGCTCGTTCCCGGTCGCGGTCACCTCGATGGTGACAGTGCCGCCGCGTGGAGTGTATTTGATGGCGTTGGAGATGAGGTTGTCGATGGCCTGGCGGAGCCGTTCGGGGTCAAAGTAGCCCGTGGCGGTTCCATGGGCGAGCAGGTCCAGGGTGATGCCGTCGGCCTTCGCTTTAGGCTCTGCGGCCTCGATGCTGTGACGGACAACTTCGGCCAGGTCCGCGTGGCGGGGCTCTATGGTCAGGGCGCCGGCAGCGACGGTGAGAAGGTCTCCGACCAGGTGCAGGAGCCGTTCGGCGTTGCGTTTGGCGACGGTCAGGTAGAGCTCCACCTCGGGATCAACGTTCTCCTCGTCCAGGGCCAGGTCCAGGTAGCCCAGGATCGAGGTCAGCGGGGTCCGCAGTTCGTGGGAGACGCTGGAGACGAACTGGTCTTTGGCCGAGAGTGCTTCGACCAGGGCTGTGACGTCGGTGAACGCCATGACCGCTCCCCGGTGTTCGCCACGGGAGCCAAGGATCAGCCGGCATGTTGCGGAGTAGGCCCTTTGGCTGGTTCCGTTGTCTGCCCAGATCAGTTCGTCAGTGAACGACTCTCCTCGTGCCGCCCGGAACCCGGGCCGTCGTTCGGGAGGAAGCGGTTGCTGCCGGTCCGGGCCATAGACGAGGAAGCCCGGCGGCTCATCAGTTAGCTGCCTGCCGGTGACGGTCCCGCCGAAACGGCTGCTGAATTGGTGGTTGGCAAGCACCGCCTGCCCGTTGGCGTCGAGGGCGCAGACGCCGACACTCACAGTGTCCATGACGCTGCTGAGCAGCCGCTCACGGTCCTCGCTGGCGATCAGGAGGTCCCGGACCTTGCAGCCCTGGGCTTCCAGCTGTTGCCGTTGGAGCGAGAGGGCGCTGGCGATTCCGTGGGCGGTGAGCGCGATTGCTCCGAGGATGACGGGCAGGAGGACGATCCGGATGAAGTCCGGCCCGTCGAAGCCCGTGCCGAGAATGACCGGGGGCAGCACGGCGCTGAGTATGGTGGCTAGGATCGCGAGAATGACTCCGGTGCGGCGCCTGTCCGCCGCCAGCCACACGACGGGGAAGACCAGGAGGAAGCCCAGGACGGTGAGGTACTGGTCGGCGGCCGCGCGGGAGATCCCAACGGCTATGCAGTCAAGGACCGGGATGATGAGCACGGCCCGTTCCGGCAGGCAGCCCCACGGCACCAGGGAGCACGCGCCAAGCAGGAGAACATGGATTCCCAGACTGTACAAAAATGGGCCGCCCACATCGAGTTCCGGATGCAGGACCATCGTCAGGACCACAACCAGCAGCATCGTCGTGGACAGCGGAAGCTGAAACAGTACCGCCCGTCCTCTGGCGCCCAGCGTCCGGTAGTACGCATACAACGGCTCAAAAAGCATGGCCTCCCCTTGTCCTTGCCCTGATCGCCTCTCACGTCGAAACCTACCCCGCGCAGTGCGCAATCAACAGCAAGGCCGGTTCAGACACAAGGGGGTTCAGATCATGAGAGTCCCCGGTTGCGTGAGGTCTGGCCGGTCAGTTGCCGGCCAGCCAGGTAAGTGCCGTGGCTTCAGAGGTGAAGTATCGGGTGGGGCGCTGAGGCCGGTGAACGCCCGTGAAGAAGCTGGCGATCACCTGGTCGACGGCGGATTCACCCAACAGCGCCACCCGTGAGACCGCGTGTGGATTCGCGAAAACGTCCCTGGCCCGCGATGAGGTGTTCCCGGCGTTGCGCATATCGACCAGCAGCGGCCGGTCGTGGTCCGGGCTGATCTTGTTCAACATCGTGACGGCTGAGACGGCGTCCTCTTCCTGCACGTAAGTGCCAGGGGCCCAGATGAGGTGGAGGATCCCGTCCGGCCGGAGACTGAGCGCTGCCTTGCCGCCGGCCACCGAAAATACTTCATCCATGCGGATTCCCGGCAGTTCCGGGGGACAGGTAGCCCATGGCGTCCAACGTACCGCAGGCAAACCCGTTCGGCAGGGACGCGCCGGGACCTTGGATTGCCCCAGGCTCAACGGCCGCTTCTTCGGATTTAGCGGCTCCTGAGTCGGATTGTTCGGGCGTGGTGGATGGCGGTCAGGGCCACGGCGCTGGCCGTGAGCCTGAATGCGTGGACCGGTACCACCGGGTCAGCAGGGGTCTGCGCTCGTCCTCGCTGAGGGGATGGGGGCTGAAGAACAGCTTCGGGTTCAGAAACCGGAGCACGTAGGCGGTAGCAGCGGCGCCCGCGACCGAACTGGCGGCGGCCACTACCAGGGAGGCCCTGGTCGTGGGTCGTTTCCAGCCGGTGATGAACGCCCCGATGGCGGACCACCAAAAAGCGGTTCTGCCGCCGGCCAAGAGCTGCTGGTCAGACACATCCGGCAAGGGGTCTCAGTGCCCGCACGTGGGCTCAAAATATCCACTTCCCGCCCCGGCACCGGATCCCTACAATCATGGAGTGACGCGTTGTGGGGCCGCCCGCTGGCTGCCCGTACAAGGAAGTGATTCTGGCCTTCCGACGGTATTGAAAACTGTCGAACGAAGAAGACGATGAAAGCAATCGAAAAATCAAGACCAGCCGCAGGGCCGCCGTCGTGGTGGCCGCATCCGCCGCAATGGTTGGCGGGGGACTCGGAGTCGCGGCTCCGGCATCCGCCTAAGGGAACACTGCCGCATACCAAATAGAGCTATCCGCCAATATCAGCGGCCAAACGGCGGCGGTGTATGGCTTTGGATTGCGCTGGACCAAAACGGCGCGGGCGGTTACTAGGGATCAGACTGCGGCCACGCAGGACAAGGGGCTACCCCCGACTCCGGTGACGTGACTTGGACAGACACCGGAGGGAACCTGTCCATCACAGGAGTCGCCCTCAACGGGTTGGGAGGCTTCCCGACCACCATCACGGTTCCCGATACCTACGGCCATAACACCGGAACCATCGGCAGGCCGGTTTTAGAGCGGTTACCTTGCCACGCCATCATGTTTGGGGTGGCCGATTCTTAGGGAGGACCCGGATGTGGGTGCCGGTGCGGTGACGGCTCCGTCCCGGTCAGCGCGGTGATCATGCGTTCCATCCGGGCCACGCCGGCGAAGCGGCCGGCGCTGTCGGTGATGATCAAAGGGCCGAAACGCGCTGCCGGCGCCCGAGTCATGGATCGTGCCAGCGCTTCTTCCAGCGGGGTGTTCAGGTTTACCCGGAGGCCGGGGATGGCAGGGCCATCAAGTGTGCTGCTGCCGGGCTGCAGGATGACGACCGGGCGCTGATTGCTGCCGAGCAAGACCACGAATCCCAGAGACGGGTCGGCCGCGAATCCGTCGGTGGCTTCCGCCGGATCCGTAACAGTCAGTGCCGGTTCGGCGACGTCCCGGACGGTCAGCGCCCGCGTCGGCGGCATCTGTGCCCTGCTCTTCTCGCTGAGGCGGTCAGCGATCCCCGGCGCCAAGGGCGCCCACGCCGGGGCTGGCCGGCCCAGGTGATAGCCCTGGGCGAGCGGAACACCGAGGGAGACGAGAGCTTCAAGCTCTTCACCGCGCTCGACCCCTTCGGCCAGCACCCACGCATCGATCCGGTCCGCGAAGCTCCCCAGCATCCCGATCAGAGCCCGGCGCGCTTCATCACGGTCAACATCCCGGACCAGCGCCTGGTCGATCTTGATCATGGATGGTCGCAGGAGCAGCAGGTGCCGCAACCCGGCGTATCCGGCCCCGGCGTCATCAACAGCGATGAACGCCCCGGCAGCACGTAACAGGTCCAGCTCCGGCCCGAGCTCCTCATAGGAGTCGATCGGGGCCTGCTCGGTCAGTTCGATGACCAGGCCGCCCAAGTCCTTTTCACCGTCCCACACTTCCTGGATGGGCTCCGAGGAGAGCAGGTCCGGGGAGACATTCAGGCTCAGGAAACAATTGCGCGGCAGCCCCGGCCGGGCATCTAACGCCGTGCGGAGGGCGGCGGATTCCAGGTCCGCGGACCGGCCCAGAGCACGCGCCTTCTTGAACCAGACCTCCGGGCTGCCCTCTGAGAAGCCCGGAAACCGTGTGAGAGCTTCGTAGCCTGCGACCGTACCGTGGCGGGTGTCCGCGATCGGCTGATAGACGGTGGACAGCCCTTCGCCCCGGCATGCTGCATCCAGCAGCTCCTCCCATCCGGAGGTATCGTCCCCGGATGGCGGCTCCCCGGCCTGAACCAATCTCAGGCCGCCGGAACGATGGCCTCGCGGATGGACCTGACGAGTTCCTGGGGCATCTGCCCCACCCCGTGCGCTGCAGCCGCATGAGCGGCCACCTGTACGAGAATCTCATCCTCGGTGCTGCACAACCAGGCAGCCTCGCAGCCCGGAACCACATCACCACAAGCAAACGACTTCATCTCAGCCACCTCTCTCCAACCACGAGTGGCCATCACCGTAACCCACGCGACCCACCCAACGGTAGACCTCGTGGGGCAATATGAGCCTGTAGAGCAGCCGCACCCGGACCCTCACAAAATATAGGCTCGGACCAGTTGGAACGTCTTTTCAGACCAGTTACGTTGTTTGGCCGCCCGCTCCGGAAAGGGGGACGGATCCGGCCGCGGTGACGGTCGATGACCGGAACTGTGTGCCTGCCTCGGAGGACGCCGGTCACACCACTCCACAGGACGTGACCACATGGTGCCGCCCTCCGCCTACCCTAGGGGTATAGCTATGGACGCAAAACTGCATGAGCCCGGCCCCTTTTTGAGTATTCGACACGCAGGTTTCGCTACGTCCTCTGAAAGTAAAGGTGCGCGTGGGCGGCGCACCTTTCGTTGAGGGGAGCACCGCAGTTTGGGCAGGAAGTGGTGCCGCTCTCGCACTGGTCGGGGTTTCATAAAAGGGCCGCATCTCCCTACCGGTCGACGCCCGACAGGGTATGAGGGAACGAAAAAGGGCGCGCCCAACGGAGCGCACCCTTCCGTAGTGTAGGTCAATGCTTCTTGAAGGCGTCCTTGACTTTCTCGCCGGCCTGCTTGAGATCGGCCTTAACCTGATGCCCTTTACCCTCGGCCTTCAGCCGGTCGTTGCCGCTGGCGTTGCCCGCGGCTTCCTTGCCCTTGCCCTGAAGTTTTTCAGCGGCGTTGTGGACTTTATCTCCCAGTCCCATGGCCTTGCCTCCTGCGTTGTCACAACCGTTCCCTACGGCTGTACCTCCAGTAAGCACCCCCCAGATGCGGTTTTCAAGGCCCTCGCCGGCCCGGCCACCCGCTGGTGCCGTAGACCGCAGCTGCAAAAGCCGGTATACCTTAGTTGGATTTCCTGAGGGCTGGTGACACCGGCCCTCAGCGTTAGCCTGCCGTCCTCTCGTTCTGAGAGGTGGCGGTGGCAAGCTTCGATCGGACCAGCACGAGCGGGGGTCTTGCGGTTGGGGTAGGGCCGGAATGCGACTTGGTCGATGACGTGATCCAGTTAATGGGCGCAACGAACGATGGTCAGGCAACAGCCCTTTTACAGGCTTTCCCCTTCCCGGTTTCGACAGCCGATAGTTGATATTCCGGCAAGCTACGGCCGCGCCAACTGTTGCATTTCGAAGGCGGGGGCAGGGGAGTGGCTCACTCCAGCTTGGCCTGGCGCAGGTACTGGTAGACGGTCTCCCTGCTGATCCCGTAGTCACGGGCAAGGACGGCTTTCGGAGCCCCCTTGCCGGCGCGCTCTACCAGTTCCGCCGCTCGTTCTGGCGTAAGGGTCTTTTTCCATCCCTTGTAGGCGCCGCGCTGTTGGCCAAGGCGATGCCTTCTCGTTGGCGTTCCTTGATCAGGAAATGCTCGAATTCTGCGAAGGCCCCCATGACGGAAAGCATCAAGTTGGCCATGGGTGAGTCCTCTCCAGTGAAGACCAGGCTCTCTTTGATGAACTCGATCCGAACGCCTCTGCGGGTGAGGCCCTGAACTAGCGCGCGTAGGTCATCAAGGTTGCGGGCGAGCCGGTCCATGCTGTGCACGACCAAGGTGTCGCCGTCGCGGGCGAATCGCAGCAGCTCGGTAAGCTGCGGTCTCGCGGTGTCCCTGCCGGAGGCCTTGTCCGTGAAGACCCTGTCCAACACCTGGCCCTCGAGCTGGCGCCGTTCATTTTGGTCGACAGTGCTGACGCGGACGTACCCGATTCGTTGGCCCGCCGTGGCTGCCTCCAACCCTCGTAGTGTCAGATTGAGTCCTAAGATCATCCGCGCAGTATGTCAAGAGTGCCAGCCATTGAAGATTGGGCGCGGCCGACGTCACCAGGTACTCCTGCAGGCTTTCTCAGTCTCGCGCGGCCGCCAGGTCATCGAACACCAGGTGGTCGCCGTGGGCCGGCTGAAAGCCGAAACTCTCCCAGTACCGGCGCAATCCGGCGTTCGCAGCTTGATGGCCGGAGAGCACGTTCCTCCGGGCTGCCGGTAGTGCGTGCCGGGGAGGCGTCAAGGATAACCGTGACCGATGACCTCCCGATCGTGCTGAGAATCGCTTTCAGGACTGCGTGGCCAAGCTTGTTTCCCCGGAACTGTTGCGCGACTTTCAGCCACGACAGGATCATCAGGTCCCCGCCAAGGCTCATGTCATTGATCAGGTCGGGTCGTATGATCGTCAGCATCTCGCCGACGTTTGCTACCTCTTGGTTCACCGCATCCAGCATCAGGAACAAGTCGATGATCCCCTCGTCCGGCACGACATACAGCTCCGCCTCAGCGACTGACACCTCCTTGCCGTCGCCGCCCTCATCCTCGTCATCCCATACGCGGCCCCTGACCTTGACGGTCCAAAACAGGGAGTAGTCGTCTGCGCCATGGCGGGCGCCAGGAACTCCGCGGGACTGGCAGCGGTAGTCGTAGGTCAGATACTCCTGAACAAGGTCCGACGTGGAGCTCCTTATGGTGCAGGCGGTCGGCCCGTCGGGCCTGATTGTCCTCAGCCTAGCCGCACGAATTTCGTCTGCCTTTACGAAGGGTAGGGAAGGAGATCTGGCTTGCAGGTCAGTTGAGAGTGCGGCGGAGCCAATCGGCTCGTGTTGCGCGGCTCATTAACCCAACGGGCGTGGTTGCACCAACGAGATCGAAGCCGTGGTACCCGCCTCGCCAGACGTGGAGTTCGGCCTGGACGCCTGCCGCCCAAAGCTTTGATGCAAAGGTGACGCATTCGTCGCGGAAGAGTTCAGCGGACCCCACGTCGATGAACGTCGACGGAAGTCCCGATAGGTCCATGGCACGCGCTGGAGCTGAGTAGGCGCTTATTTCCCGGTTAGTATGCTCTTTCCCGAGGACTGCTTCCCAGGCCCACTGGTTGTTCTCCCTCGGCCACATCGCGCCGGCGTTGCCGTGGTATTGGTGCGAAGAAACGGTTTTGTTCCTGTCATCGAGCATCGGGCAGATCAGCAGTTGCGCGAACACATTCACCTCGCCGGCATCCCGGGCCATGAGAACGACCCCGGCTGCTATCCCGCCTCCGCCGGAGGCGCCGGCGACTATGATTCTGTTTGTGTCAGCGCCCCAGCGTTGAGCTTGCGAAGCAGCCCAGAGAAGCCCCGCATAGCAGTCTTCGACTCCCGCCGGCGCCGGGTGCTCGGGCGCAAGACGGTACTCCGGCGTGACCAAAACCAATCCGTGCTCTGCGACCCAGTCGAGCTCCTCAAATAAGGTGAGGGTGGTGAAACGATCACCCATCACCATGCCGCCACCATGGATGGTGTAGTAGATCGCCGCGCCAGTCAGTGGACCAGGTGGGCGGATGAGGGAGATTTCGAGGTCCCCGCGCGGGCCGCTGATTGTGTGCTCTTCATAGGTAAGACCGAGGGTGATGCAGGCCCCCCGAACCGCTTCCCGGTTCGGGGGGTTAGCGTCGCGCATCGCCTGCAGGGTATCCGCACTGAGCAGGGGTGAGGACGGCCGTGCATCAAGGACCGCCGCAACGTCGGGGTCAAACCCAGGGCGCCCAGAGGACGTGACGTCGGACATTTTGACCTCCGTTCGCGGTTGGGCAGGTGGCATGCAGTTCATGGCTCAAGCGCGCCGGTGCTTCGGGTCGACCGCGGGTCCAATTGGGTCGTGGCTTGTCGGTCGGCGATCACGGTGACGTTGGGGTGCTGCTGGATGAGGGAGGCGGGGAAGGCTTCGGTGACGGGACCCTCGAGTGCTTGGGCGAGTGCTGCTGCCTTGCCGGCTCCAGAGGCGATGAGCATAAGGTGGCGGGCTTCGAGGATTGTGGCCAGTCCTTGGGTGAGGGCGTGTGTCGGGACCTGGTCGAGGGAGTCGAAGAACCGGGCGTTGGCGTTGCGTGTGTCCTGGGAGAGGCGGACAGGGCGGGTGCGGGAGGCGAAGGAGGAACCGGGTTCGTTGAAGGCAAGGTGTCCGTTTCGCCCGAGTCCGAGAATCTGAAGATCCACTCCGCCTGCCGCGGTGATTTTGTCCTCGAAGGCGGCACATTCGGCGTCGAGGTCGGCGGCGTCTCCTCGGGGGACGTTGACTTTGGAGTGGTCGATGCCGAGCGGACGGATGATGCGTTCGGAGATGAAGTGCCGGTAGCTTTGCGGGTGCTCAGCCGGGAGGCCTTCGTACTCGTCGAGGGCGAAGCAGGTGACCTGGCTGAATGCGGTGTCCCGGTGCCGCGTGAGCTGCTCATACACCGGGAGCGGAGAACCTCCGGTTGCCAGGCCGAGCACTGTGCCGGGTTCGCGCCGGACTTGGCCGGCGATGATCGCCGCTGCCGTCTCGCCCAGTTGTGTCTGGTTGTCGGTGATGATGAGTTTCATGAGGCTCCTTCGGTGATCAGGATGCCGGCGGTCTCGGGGGGCTTGGGCAACTGGTCGTGTTGCGTGGACGGCTTGGCCGCTAAGGGAACCGACAGTGCCGGTACCCCGAAACCGAGTGTGCGGTAGGCCAGAAGGAGGGCCCCGAGCATGGACAGGTCGTTCGCTGCGGCCGAGACCTGCACTTCGGGTGGGTAGGGCGAGTACTCGGCCAGGGCTGCCCTCAGCGGTGGGAGGAACACGGTTGCGGCATCCTGAGTGGCCACTCCTCCGCCGATCGAGATCCTCTCCGGGTCCAGGGTGATGGCCAGGTTCGTCACGGCGTGGACGAACTCCTCGATAAAGCTCTCAGCCACCCGTTTCAGGTCCTGTCCGCCACTCTCACGTCCGTCAGTGCCGGCGCGAGCGAGGAGTTCGGAGGCTTCGAGGTGACCTGCTCCGAGCTCGGCTACACGGTCGGTCAGGGCGCGCCCGGAAATGAGATCTTCGAGCGGGGCGGCGCCGCTGCGGTGGCCGGGCGGGCGGCCCGGCGCTGCGGGCAGGAGGTAGCCGATTTCCAAGGCTGCGCCGTGTGCTCCCGTCAGGGGCAGGCCGTTGATCACGGCACCTGCCGAGAGCCCGGTGCCAATGTTGACGTACAGCCCGCAGGAGGTCCCTTGGAGCTCTCCCCATTGGTGGTCGGCCATGGCCGCAGCTTTGACGTCGTTGGCCCAAGCGACCTCCGGCACCCCGAGCAGGGCCGCCAGGGTGCTGGCGGGAACGGAGGACTCCATCCCGGGGTTGTTCGGCACCAGCCCGATGCCCTCCTCGGTGACGACCCCGGGGGTGACCAGCCCAACAGACTCAATGCTGACGGGACCTCCGGTTCTTCGGGCCGCGGACGCGGTCACCGACCGGTAACACTCCTGCACCTCGGCCAGGACATCCCTGGCGGCACGGCCTGAGCGGGATCCGTGTGCTGCTGTCGCGAGGATGTTTCCGGCGAGGTCCGCGGCGCAGACTTTGACTTTCGTGCCGCCGATGTCGATGCCGACAACAAGTGGGGTAGAGGTAACGGTCATGCGGGGATCTCGTCGAGGCTGATTTCCTGGTCAACTTCGTTGGGTTCGACCGGAAGGGGCCCAAAGGGCCAACTCTTCTCCCGTTTGGCCCATACGAGGAAGCAGACCACCCCGGCCGCGACCCAGGCCAGGGAAAGCTCGATGGGGTGCAACCCCGGCGCGTTTGCATCCGAGTAGAAGTAGACGGCCAGCCAGCCCGCGGCAGCAATGATCAGCGGCGCGGGGTAGAGCCACATCCGATAGGGCCGCATCATGTCAGACCGGCGGCGCAGAAGCACGACCGCGGCGACCTGGCCGAGGGCCTGGACGATGACCATAACGGCGGTGAGCAGCTGGATCAGCGTGGAAATATCGGTGAACCGGCCGATGAGGAATCCGACCATGGTCCCCACACCCATGGTGATCAGACCGGCAACCGGGAACTCCTTGGTCGGGTGCAGCTTGGCGTAAACCTTGAAGAAAACCCCGTCCCGGGCCGCATCATAAGGCACGCGGGAACCGGCGAGCAGGCCAACAAGCAGGGAAGCAAACGCTGTGATGAGGATGAACACGGTCACGGCGGTGGAGACGCCCGTGCCCCATGTGCGCTCCAACAGGAGCGAAACGACCGAGGTGTAGGCCTGGGAGCTGGTGTCCATCATCTCCTGCCACTTCACCACACCGAGCACGCCGATCTGGGTGAAGAGGTAAATGACCATGATCCCCACGACCGAGAAGACCACCGAGCGTGGGATGGTCCGGCCCGGATTCTTCATCTCCGCCCCCATATAGGCGGCAGTGTTGTAGCCCATGTAGTCGTAGATGCCGATGGTGAGCCCGGCGACGAAAGCGACCCAGAACCCGCCCGAGCTGATATCGAAGGCTCCGGCCGGGAAGTCCACGACCTGTGCCGCATTGAAGTGCGTGAAGCAGGCGACAATCACAGTCAGAACGGTCGCGACCATGACGACCCACAGCACCACCGTCAGACGGCCAAGGGACTCGATACGCCGCCACAGCACCGCCGTGATCAGCGCGATCAGAACCAGCCCGACGACGGTACCGGTCGTGTTATCCATGTCCGGGAGGAGATACCCAAGATACTGGACGAACCCGATCACGCCGGTGGCCATGATCAGTGGGATGAACAGCACCGCCGACCACACGAACAAGAACGGCATGAGCCGTCCCGTTCGGCGCTTGAACGCCTCACGGAGATAGACATAGGTGCCTCCCGAACCAGGCATGGAGGCCCCGAGCTCAGCCCAAATCATCCCATCGGCCAGGGCAAGAACCGCGCCTGCTATCCAGCCAAGAACTGCCTGCGGTCCACCAAAGGCCACGATCATCGCCGGGATCGTAATGAAGGGGCCGATGCCGACCATCTGGGACATATTCATCGTGGTGGCCTGAAAAGACCCGATACGCCGTCGAAGCTGGGGCGAGCGGTCAGGGAATGACGCCATTGTTGATTCCTTGCTGAAAGGCGGAAACCGCAGCTCACGGGAACGGGAGCGTGCGGGGAACCATCTGATTGTAAAAGACTTTTTCAATCAAGGTCAAGAGCGGAAGTTCTCATGTATTGCCCTCGGTCAGATCAGAGCGAGGATGAAAGTTTTTCCCACGCGAGTTGGAGGGCCTTTTCCGCCCCGCCTTCCAGGATTGCATTCTCCCCCGCTTGGCTCACCTCGATCGGCGGCGCGGGAAACGGAAGCAGGGACCCCAGCTGGGCTCTGACCGCTTCCGCGAAGCGGGCGCCACCGGATAGTCCCACACTTCCGGCCAGGACGACCAGGGGCGGGTCGACGGTGACGGCGAATGCACTCAAGGCAAAAGCGGCCAGCATGCTCTCACGCTCCACCACCGCGTGTGCCGCGGAGTCGCCGTCCCAGGCTGCGTCCATCAGCGCGGCAACAGTCCCATAGGTTGCCCCTGCCTGGGCTGCCCGTTCCAGCATCGAATCGGCCGAGGCGGCCTCCTCAAGCGCTCCCCTTCTCGAAGGTTCGGAAGTAGACGGTGCCTTTGATGAAGGCACGGTGACTGGCAGGAACGCGATTTCGCCTGCCAGGCCGTGGGTGCCGGAGAGCGGATGCCCCTCCCGCACGACAGCGGCGCCCACTCCGCGGCCGATGGACAGGAGCACGAAGTCGTTCTCGGACCGTTCTCTGCGGAGCCGGGCCTCGCCCAGGGCTGCAAGGTACACGTCCTTCATGACCAGCAGATCCTGCCCGAATCGGGCCTGCAGCTCCTCCAGCGTCGCGGCGTCGCCCCAGCCGGGAAGGTTCGAGGCGTGCTCGAGGACACCGGTTTCCGGGTGCACGACACCAGGGCTTCCGACCACCGTAAAAACGAGATCCGAACGGTCAACGGCCGCTTCGCCCAGAATGCGCTCGAGCCCGGCATCGAGTGCGGCCAGGACACCAGCAGCCGAGACCGAAGCGATCCGTTCCCGCGATATTTCCTGTACCTCACCGTCCAGGCGGGTCAGGGCGAGGCGGACCCATTGGGTCCCCACATCGACGCTGAGCACAGATCCCGCGGACTTTGCAATTCCCCACACCACAGGCGCCTGGCCGGACTGGCCAGAGCGGACCCCTCGCTCCTCGACAAGCCCTGCATTCTGGAGTGAACGCAACGCCGACGCGACCGTAGGCTTCGATAGGCCGGTATTCCGGGCCACCTCCGGAGCCGTGGCCGAACTGGTCGAGATCAACCCATCCAGGACTACCCGCTCGTTCCTGCGCCGCAGATCCCCTGCCCGTACACCCTGCAACACCGAACTCAAACCCACATCCCTCATCAAGAACCCCCGACGCAAATCTGCCTGCCAGACACTCAGGCTATGCGCAGACCCGCCCCTGCGTAGAAAAACGTGGCGGCAACAAGCCCATAGGTCCGCGTCCGCACGGGCAAGCCGCAAGCACAAGCTCGCTACGTCAAGTGTCCGTGATCCAGTCGCCCACGGGGGTAAGTGCGGGTAGATCCGTAGCGTACCTTTTCTATGATGGCGTAACGGAATAGCGCAAGTTCCCGGCCAGCTCGCCCGCCCGTGTGGCGCTCACTTCGTCGACTTTAAGGGCATGGTCGATACCAGGATCACCCCGCATGCCACCGTCACAGGCCCACGAGGGGCGCCTCGTGATCGAAGGCTTTGGCCGCGAGCCGAACGGGATCGTTCCTATCGGCGCCAGAGCTTACGACGTCTAACCCACCCTGGGACGGGCAGCAACCAAGTTCTCCCGGGCAGGGGGCCGTAAGGACACCTGGTTCCTCACGCGGGTGATGCCGTAGGGTGCCGCCGTGCAGTGCCCTTTTAGGACACCCGAGCCCAAGCGTCCGGTGCCTGAAGGAAGCCCGGAGGCCCCGGCTCCCGAAACGAGGAGACCGGGGCCCGTGCTTTTACGGGGTGCGTGTTGGGTGGTTAGCCGTCGGTGTCGGTTGCCGAGGCCTTCGCCGGTGTCTGGGCGGTTCCGGCGTCGTCTTCGTCGGGGGTGAGGATCTTGTCTTCACCCGGGTAAGGCTGGGTGAAGTTGTGCGCGGCATACCAGTCGGCGTGGTTCAGCTGGGCGGGGTTGGCGCGGTCCGGGCCTTTCCAGTCCTGCTTCTTGGACCAGTCAGCCCAGGCCTGGGCGGCAGGCTGCGCAGCGGCCGGGGCAGCTGCTGCCGGGGATCCATTCAGGGTGTCCAGCGG
>NZ_BMFW01000033.1 GCF_014639275.1 Arthrobacter liuii
GGACCAGCAGGCTGTACTGCGGCTGTAGGGTTACGGGGGCGCTCCAGCCGTGGGCCTTGGCAATGTGGACCGCTTTGGTCATCTGCCATCCGAGGAAGTTGGAAAAGCCGTAGTAGGCGATCTTGCCATTGCTGACGGAGTCATGCAGGAACCGGAGCGTTTCTTCCAGCGGTGTGATGGGGTCCCATGCGTGCATCTGGTAGAGGTCGATTTGTTCCACTCCCAGGCGGCGGAGTGAGTCATCCAGGGCCCGAGTGAGGTGGCGGCGGGAGGTCCCGACGTCGTTCGGGGCCTCACCCATGGGGAAGCGGCCCTTGGTGGCAAGCACCACCCGCTCCCTGGCTTCTGGCCGCTGGGCAAGCCAACGGCCAATGATCTCCTCCGATACCCCGGCGCTGTAAACGTCCGCGGTATCGACGAAATTACCGCCGGCCTCAACATAACTGTCAAGGATGGCGTGCGACGTTTCCTCGGTGGCCTCGGCCCCGAACGTCATGGTTCCGAGCGCGTAGTTGGAAACNATTTCGGTTCGAAGCCCAGCAGCCGCCGGGCCTTGTCGATGGAGAGCATGGTTTCGTGTTCGCCCAGGTCCTTGACCACTTTCACGTTCGGGTAGACCTCTGCCGCGAGGCTGGAACTGGACCGGCTCATGACCGTGTCCGCGTTGGCGATGACGAATGCCTCGAACCCCGGTTTGCCGTTCTCCAGTGCCCGGAGCACCGCCTGCGCGCCGTCCCGGCCATCGATATAGCCCCAGAGGTTCCATTTGCGCAGCATGGGGTCGGAGTCGAAGGAAGGAAAGGCTTCGTAGTCTTCCGGATCCATGACGTTGGAGAACCGCAGCCCAACAATGCTCAGCTCCGGGTCCCAGCGCGTCAGCTCGATGGCCATCTGCTCCTCCAGTCGTTTCACGAGCGAATACGTGGTTTCCGGCCGGGCCGGGTACTCCTCGTCCACCGGGATATAGGGCGGGTCAACCTCGAACGGTGTGCCCAACACCGTCTCACTGGAGGCGTACACCACCTTCTTGATCCCGGCCCGGCGGGCCGCCTGAAACACGTTATACGTGGAGAGCATGTTGTTCTCAAAGGTCGCCGCGTCAGGCAGGAGACCTGGAGCGGGGACCGCGCCCAGGTGAACGACGGCATCGAAGCCCGTGTGCCGGCGGTCCACGCCCAGGAACGCATCCACAACCTGGCCGTAGTCCCGCAGGTCCACCACCACAAGACCGGGGCTTCGTTCACCAACCCGGTCCAGATTCAACACCCAGTGCCCCTCCTCCGCAAGCTGCCGCACCACATGCCGGCCCAGCTTGCCGCTTCCACCAGTCACCGCAATCCTCATTAACGCTCCCTCAACACATTCGACTGTTTCACCACGCGCAGACTCGAAGCCCGCCGTGAGGGATCCTGGCCACGCTGACCGACCCAGCCACCTCCAAACCAACCTAAACCGGGAGCCGTCCCTGGCGCGTGGCCCTTCCGGTCCTAGGACAGCCAGACCTACCACCGCTCAAAACGTGGGCCTCCCTTCACCACCGGAGGTGACTGACTTCTCGTCCGGCGACCGGCGGAACTTAAATATGGCAACCATTCATGGCCCGACGGTACTTCCTCGGGGGATGGTTAGCTGCGTGAGTCCTGGCTGTGTCTCAAGTCAGCCCTAGAAGGTCGGCCTTCAATGTCTTATTTCTCGGCACCTGCGACCATGCCCTTAATGAAGTATTTCTGCAGGAACAGGTAGGCGACCAGCACCGGGACGACGGCTATCAAGGATGCTGCCGCTGCGGCTCCGAGGTTGCTGCTTTGTTGAGAGAAGAAGGAGCCGATGGCCGGGGCGATGGTCTGCACACTGGGCTTTGCCAGCAGGTAGCCGGAGAGTGAGAACTCGTTCCATATCGAGACTCCAGAGAGGATGATCACGGTGGCGGTAACAGGCTTGAGTACGGGAAAGATGATGCGGAACAAGATTTGCAGCGTGTTGGCGCCATCCACGGTGGCTGCTTCCTCGATGGATAACGGCAATGAGCGCATGAACGCGGTATACAGGAAGATCGCCAGTGGAAGATGGCCTGTCACCATAACGGCGATCTCGCCCCAATAGCTGTTGATGGCGTGCAGTTGGTTCATCATGGTGTAGAGCGGGACCAGGATGCTCAGCGGCGGAACCATGATGAGCCCAACTATTACCAGTGACACCGTTTTGTTGAGGGACGTCAGCCGGCGGGCCAGCGGGTAAGCTGCCATAGCCCCGAGAAGGCAGACCAGTACGGTGGAGATGACCGTGATCAGAACGCTGTTGCCGACGGCCCGCAGGATATTGCCCTGATTTAGAGCAGTGAGGAAGTTACCAAAGAATAGGGCGCTCGGCGGTACCAGTTGTGACGACCGGTCGTCGATCGGCTTGAACGCGGTGGTGACAGCGACGTAGAACGGCACCAGTTGGATGAGGGCGGCCAGCAGCAAGACCACACCGACCATGGCGTTGAACAGGCGGTTGGTGGACAGGTGCATCATGCCTCCAGGCGATGGCGGTTGAGCAGGGAGTTCAGAACCAGGGTGAACAGGACAATCATGAGGAAGAGGACCACTCCCATCGCCGAGGCGTAACCGGCGCTCTGGTTATCGAAGTAGACAACACCGATGAGGGTGGACACTGAGTTGGTGGAGTAGCCCGGCCCCCCGCCGGTCATCACCTTGATCACATCGAACAATTTGAGGCCACCAATGAGGTTCAGCACGATGCTGGTGGCGAAGGCCGGCTGGAGCAGCGGCAAGGTGATGTTGGTGAACTGTTTCCAACCGCGTGCCCCGTCCAGCATGGAGGCTTCGTAGTATTCGGATGGTATGGATTGCAGCCCGGCCAGGTAGATGATCATTGAGATGCCCACAAATTGCAGCGTGTTGACCGCGACGATTATGGCTATGGCAGCGGTGGAGTTGCTGAGCCATGCAACCCTGTCCATGCCGAGAGCGGTGACGACGTCATTGAAGGCACCGTTGTTGTAGCCGAACAGCAGGTAATACATCGTGCCCATGATCACCGGGGATACCAGAACGGGCAGGTAGATGACGGCGCGGGCGGCGTTCCTGCCCCTTAGGGGCCGGTCCAGGGCCATTGCCAGTCCGAGCCCGAAAACCTGCTGGAAGAGGGTGCTCCCGAGGCCGTAAACCACTGTGTTGGTCAGGACCATGCGAAAGGTGTCGTCAGAAAAAAGACGTGTGTAGTTGGCCAGGCCCACCATCGCCTTCTCGGGGCTGTAGCCGTCCCAGTTGGTGAAGGACAGGCCCACGCCATTGATCAGCGGGTACACGGTGAAGACGGCGAACAGCAGCAGTGCGGGCATATAGAGCAGGTTGACCAGTCCGCCCTTGCGGCGGCGACGGCGGGCAACATGGGGTGGTGTTGTGGCGGGAAGAGGGCTTGGTTTGGTGATGAGGGTTTCGGCCACGTGTAGTCTCCTGGGTGTCAACTGCGGTGCCGGGAGGAACGGTATTGCGTTCCTCCCGGCGGTGGTGAAGTGTTACTTTCCTTGCCCGTAAAGGCTCTTGAAGTCGCTTTCAACCTGGCCCAGGGCCGCGTCGACACTTGACTGCTTGGTGATGATCGAGTCGGTGGTGGTGACCATGGTGTTCCACATCCCGTTGGGCAGGTAGACGCGGTCAAAATAGGGCACGAGGGTGGTCTTGGCCTGGGTCATCCATTGGTCGTAGCTGGCCTGGACGGCACCCATGTTTGCTGTGGCGTTCGTGAGGCCCGGCGCCGAACCGGCTGACTGGGCCAGTTTGGATTCGTTCGCCGGTTCGGCGAGGTAGGCAAGGTACTTCTTGGCATCCTCAGTGTGGGCGCTCGTCTTGGAGATGCCGTAGGCATTCATCTCGCCGCCCACAAGATAGCTTGGGCCGGAGGTCAGGGACGGAATGGGCATGAAGCCCAGGTTCGCCTTCGGGTTGTACTGCAGAGCGTTGTTGATGCGGTTGTTCTGGCTGAAGATGAAGGCGGCTTGGCCTTGAGCCAGCGCCTGATCCATGTCAGTGGTGGCTGCGGAGGCGTAATCGGGGTTGAAGTATCCTTGGTCCCGCCATTTGGCCACCAAATCCAGCACGGTCTTGTATTTATCGCCTACAAAGGTGCCGTTCTTCAGCTGCGCCAGCTCGTCCTTCGTGTAGGCCCCGGGGGAGATCCAGTCGGTAAGGTTTCCGGCGGGTCCATTGGCCTTGCCGGAGACCGTGATAGGTGTGACGCCGTGGGCTTTGACAGCGGCCGCTGCGGTCTCAAAGTCACCCCACGTTTTGATGGTCCCGACGCTGACGCCAGCCTTGTCCAATACATCCTTGTTATAGATGATGCCGGCGATGTCCGTGTCAATCGGCATCGCGTAGAAGGCACCGGTGCTGTCCTTCATGGCGTCACTGAGGGCAGGGTTGAAGTTCGTGGCCCAGGCTTCGTTCTGCAGGGGCAACAGGAATTTGCTGTAACGGTCCCGCGACCAGCCGTGTGTCCACCAGATGTCCGGAACGTTGCCCGAAGCCAGCCGTACCTTCATGTCTTTCTCATAGGTGGTGCTGTTTGGCACCAGATTTATTTTCACGGTGGGGTTCGCCTGTTGGAAGCTGTTTGTGACTTCTTTAAGCGTGCTGAGCAGCTTGGAGTCCACAGCGAGTCCGGTCTGAACTTCGATACTGCCGTCTCCGCTGCTGCCGGCGGCGTCACCGGACGCGCCGCAACCAGCCAGTGAAAGGGAAATGACCACACCTGCGGCCAGCAAAGTAAATCCAGACTTCATCGTCGATCCTTACGTAGGTGTCGATACCACCTCCTCCGAGGGGCGGAGGAGAGCGAATGGGCGCATCACGGACAGCGGCATGGCTGGGTGATGTGTGATGTGGGCTACACATCTTCGCTGCAATTTACACGTGTAGCAGAAGCGGCACAACACCTTTTCGCATCTGTTTCAAAAGAAGTGTGGTCGGCGTCGCGAGGCTATTGACTCGAGTAGATAAACGTTGCAATACTCCAGGGAAGGAATGTGTGAACTGCCTCATCCCGGCCGTCGCGTTCCCCCACCCATCCTTAGAAAGGCTTTCCGATGCCCATTTCCCTCGGACTCGTTGGAGCCGGCCAGTTCGCCGGCCAGTTCGCCAAGCTCTTCAAGCTGCATCCCGGCGTGAACAGCATCGTCGTCACCGATGTGCTGCCGGAACGCGCGACGGCCCTGGTTGCTCAGGAAAATCTAGACGGAGTCGTCGAGGACTTCGATGCGCTGCTCGCCTCTGATGTGGACGCAGTCGCCATCTTCACCCAACGGTGGACCCACGGTCCGCTCGTCGTTCAGGCGCTGCGGGCCGGCAAGCACGTTTATTCCGCCGTTCCGATGGCCATTTCGGAAGACGAAATAGCCGCCATCATCGATGCCGTCCGCGAAACCGGGCTGACCTACATGATGGGCGAAACCAGCTACTACAACCCCGCAACCGTCTATGCCCGCAATAAAAACGCCGCCGGCGCCTTCGGCCGAATCTTCTACGCAGAGGGCGACTACGTCCACGACATGGACCTCGGCTTCTACGAGGCCTACCAGTACAGCGGTGGCGAAAACTGGAAGAGCACCGCCAGCTACCCGCCCATGCTGTACCCGACCCACTCAGTGGGCGGAGTGCTCGGCGCACTGCCATCCCATGCTGTCAGCGTCAGCTGCATCGGCGTGAAAGATGACCGAGGGGACGGTGTCTTCGACAAGGAAATCAGCATGTTCAACAACGACTTCTCCAACGCCACCGCGCTGTTCGAACTCAACGACGGAGGAGCCATGCGCATCAACGAAATGCGCAGGGTCGGTTACCCCTCGCACATCCGCGAATCCCGGTTCCGGTACTTCGGCACCGAAGCCAGCATGGAACAGCTCGCCGAAATCAGCGTCTGGCAGGACAAAGAGAAAGTCACCGACATCTCAGGTGAACTTGCAACCGACGCGACCATGTCCCCCGACGACCCTGCCCTGGCCAACGTTGCTCCCGCCCTGCGCGCTGCCTTCATTTCCGGCCACGCAGCAGTCCACGACGTCAGCCGGCTGCCCCAAGAGTTGGAAGGAGCACCCAACGGACACGAAGGCAGCCACCACTTCCTCGTAGACGATTTCGTCACCGCAGCAAACAAGGGCACCCTTCCCCCGGTGAACGCATGGGTAGCCGCACGCTACACCCTGCCTGGTATCGTGGCGCACCGCTCGGCACTGCAGAACGGCGAACGCCTCCCGATCCCCGATTTCGGAGACGCGCCGACCTCTGCGCATTAGCATTTACCCATGACCGAAATAGCCGTGCAGCCCCCGCGCACCCCCGTGACCCGCAAGGACGTGGCACGGTACGCGGGGGTCAGCACTGCCGTCGTAAGTTACGTAGTGAATTCGGGGCCCAAAAACGTCGCCCCGGCCACTGCCGCACGAGTCCTAGACGCCATCCGCATCCTCGGCTACCGTCCCAACGCCGCAGCCCGCGCGCTGAAGCTGGGCTCCACCGAAATGCTCGGGCTGGTCCTGCCCGACAACAGCAACCCCTTTTTCGCCGAATTCGCCAGGGAAATTGAAATCGCGGCCGGCAACCACGGTTACGCTCTGCTGCTGGCCAATTCAAACGGCAACGTCTCCGAGGAACACCGGCACCTTCGCAACCTAGCTTCCCGGCAAGTTGACGGAGTCATTCTTGCCAGCAACTCCATGAATGAACCCGTCACGCGGAACATCCTGACCAGCGACCTGCCGACTGTGCTGCTGAACCAAGCGGTGCCCGTGCCCGGCATGGCATCTGTGGGTGCGGACTTCCGCGCCGGGGCCGCCGACGCGGTGCGGCACCTCATCGGGCACGGGCATACCGAAATCGCGCTGCTAATGGGAGCCGGAACCAGCACCATCACCGACGAGAGGGAACTGGGCTGGCTCGATGCACTGGCCGAGGCCGGGCTCCCCGAGGGACCTATCGCCCGTGCACCATTCACCCGCGAGGGCGGCTACAGAGGCGGCCAACGGTTGGTGCGAGGCGCGCACCGCCCTACCGCGGTGTTCTGCAGCAGCGACCTCCAAGCCATCGGGCTGCTGCGGGCACTGCACGAGGCCGGGCTATCCATTCCGGAGGACGTCGCCGTGGTTTCCTTCGACGGCTCTGCTGAATCAATGTACAGCTGGCCTGCTCTTACCACCGTCCGGCAGCCCTTGGCCGACATGGCAGCAGCGGCGGTGAACGCGGTTCTACCAGCCGGAGGGAAGACGCCGCTTACCCATGAGGTCTTCCCCACCGAACTGATCATTCGCAGATCCTGCGGATGCGACTCCCTCCCAACTACACCCCAACGTAACGCTTGAGCGCTGTTTGACCGTATCTATAATGTCGGCTGCTAAACCATGAAGTAGGAGCAGCTCCAAACGCGCATGGAGAATGAGGTTATCGCAGCATCAGCGAAGGCCACCTAATAAATCACTGTGTCTCTTTCCCTCAGGCCTTGCGCCAAATTGGACTACACCCGAACCTGACGCGGGGCTACGGGCCACGCGCGCCAGAGTGGTCCCGGTTTTCTTCTTCCCTGCCACGTTGGGCATGGAACGCCTAGCTCCAACCTGACACTGAGCCCCGCTCTGACTGCCAGCCGACAAGGCAGACGAGGGTGTGGACAGTGTCCACACCCTCTTTGGTAGGACCAACGTCGCTGTCGGTCCCGCGGAGCATGCTTCGAACCACTTCCCGGTCCGCCTTTTTGCGCATTCGCTAACAGTCATGTTGTTCCCAATCCCCCGGCACGTGAATAGGTGTAGGCCACACCGGGTCTACCCGACGCAACCGGAACGAGGAACCACCAGAACCCAGTCACAGCAGGCAGCAGGCCATCAGCCAGGGACTTGAACCCGCCCCCACACACCTGAATAGGCCTCGCGGCGACCAGGCCACAGCCCGCGACCCAACTCGTCAGATAACGCGACCGAAAGCTTTGTCAACACGTCAAAGCAAGATCGCCCCTGACGAGGCGATCTGTCGTGCCCGAGGTGGGACTCGAACTACATTCCAGCCCCTGCAAACACTGGGAACCCGGGAAAACATGCGGAATCCTACCCAGTCCGAAGGCCTTTCGGCCCAGTACGAGACGAAAAGTGTGCACATTGTCCACACCCCCTTTCGGGGGCGCTGGAGGACCTACCGGGGCACCAGATGCTCGGAAATCTTGGCGGCAGAGTCCAGCAAGTCGATACTCTCCGCGGCGACTTCGACGACGAGGTCGAAGCCTTCATCCGTAGGGAAGTCATGCCGGTAAATGCTGGCGGAGCGCGTCCAGCATGCCGAGGTGCTCGCGCTGTGTAGCCAGCAACTCTTCGTTGTCAGGTATGGACCGCCACATGCACCCCTGATCGTAAAGACGGACACCGCCTCGATCTGTGCGCACAGGACGTTGTCGGCAGGCGCCCCACCGATCAGCCGGTAAAACTCCCACCAAGCCTCCCCTACCAGCGCACGGGAACGCAGCAACGCGGTTCAGCGAACATGGGACGCCCTGCTCTGGAGATTCCTCTAGGCACACGGCATCTAGCTCATTGAGTCGTTGCGGGACGGCGATGACCGCGGTTCTCTCCGAAGCCTAGAAAAAGCAGGCGATGTCCACGCACACCTAAAAAGACGAACTGTCGCTGTGACGCGAGTCATGGAAAACTCTTGACAAGCTTGTACAAGTTTTTCATACTTTGAGGGAAGGATTTTAACGAAGCAACTGGAGGATCGATGCCGGCCAAACTCACTGACGTCGCAAAGCTCGCCGGCGTCTCGCTTGCCACGGCATCACGGGCATTTGGTGACCCGGGACGGCTCGCCGCGGAAACCCGGCAGAAGGTCATGGACGCTGCCACCCAGCTCGGGTACGACGTCCCGGGCCTGAACGGCAGCCGCACCTTCGGCGTCGTGGTTCCGGACATTTCCAACGCCGTGTTCGCCGCGCTCATCAAGGCCATCCAGGACCAGGCGTGGCACGGCCGCCACCGGATGGTCCTGGCAGATACTGCCGAGTCCTCCGCCCGGGAACGCGAGCACCTGTCAGCCTTCGCCACTGGCGTGGACGGCATCATCCTCTGCTCCCCTCGACTTCCCTCCGACCAGATTCATGAATTGGCGGGCAACGCACCCCTCGTGGTGATCAATGGCGAGGCAGACCATGCGGCGCGCGTCCTGATGGAAGTCGGGGAGGGGCTGCGGCAGGCCGTCGAACACCTCTACGCACTGGGCCACCGCAAGGTCGCCTACATCCCGGGGCCCGCCTCCTCCTGGGCGAACGGCCAGCGCTCCGCCGCCGTCACCCGCCTCTGCGCTGAGTGGGGCATCGAGCTGGTCAGCGTGGGCAACCAGAACGCCACGGTCGACGGCGGGCTGGCAGCGGCGGCGTCGGTGGTGGCCAGCGGTGCCACGGCAGTAATTGCCTACAACGACCTCGTGGCCATCGGCATGCTCGCCGGTGCCCGCACGCTCGGCTACCACTGCCCCGAGGACATCAGCGTTGTGGGCATCGACGACCTCGACATCGCCGCGGCGGCGGAACCCGGCCTGACCTCCGTCCGCGTTCCCATCAGCCGAAGCGGCTCCCTGGCCCTGGAACTCCTCCTCGAACAGATCGCCGGCAGGCCAACCGCCACTGAAGCAGTACACCTCAACTCCCAGCTCATCGTCCGCGGCTCCACCTTCGCTGCCCGCACCGCAGACCACACCCTCCAGGGAAAGTAACCATGAGAATCGTCATCGCAGACCCAAATCTGATGCCCCAGCGCGCCACCTTCGAGGCGGCCCTGCCGGAGGGCTCCGTTACCTCGTGGCACGAAAGCTGGAACGAACACTCCGTTCTGACCGACCTGAAGGACGCAGACGTCTACGTCGGCCCGAAATTCACGGCGGCCATGGGCGCCGAAGCAGAGAACCTGCGCCTGGTCCATGTCGCCGGAGCCGGCTACGACGGCATCGACGCGGACGTGCTGCCGGCCGGCACAGTCTGCGCAAACACCTTCCACCATGAAGGCTCCATCGCCGAATACATTGCCACGGCACTCGTGGTACTGCGGCGCAACCTGCTGGGTCAGGATGCCGCACTGCGCACAGGCGTCTGGTCCTCGTCGGTCTACTCCCCCGACATCCGCCAGCCTGAAACGCTGAGCGGTGCCGTTGTCACGTTCCTGGGTTTCGGCCACATTGGTAGCGCCGCGTGGCGGCTGCTCCAAGCGTTCGGCGCGGAAGGCATCGCCATCACTCGCAGCGGATCGGTCAACCCCGAAGAGCACGGCCTCAGGTGGACCGGCACCACGGACCGCCTCGGGGAGGCGCTCAGCGAATCCGATGTGCTGGTGGTCAGCATACCGCTGGACGCCGGAACCACTTCGCTGATCGGCGCTGCCGAACTGGACGACCTCGGTCCCGACGGACAGGTCGTCAACGTTGCCCGCGGCCCGGTCGTCGATGAAACTGCGCTTTATGAAGCCCTGAAGGACCGCCGGATCGCCGGCGCCGCCATCGACGTCTGGTACCAGTACCCCGGCACCGACGGCCGCGGCGAACCGTCCGCCCTGCCGTTCGGCCGGCTCGACAACATCATCATGACCCCGCACTCCTCCGGCGTCACGGCGGAAACCTTCCGCGGCCGCGCGCTCGAAATAGCAGAGAACATCACCCGCCTGTCCACGAACCAGCCCCTGAAGAATGTAGTGATTTCCCGATGACCCGAAAAATCGTCAACGTCGACGTCCTCGTCACCAGTCCCAGCCGCAACTTCGTCACCCTGAAGATCACTACCGACGACGGCATCGTCGGCTGGGGTGACGCCACCCTCAACGGCCGCGAACTGTCCGTGGCCAGCTACCTCCGCGACCACCTCGCCCCCGCCCTCCTCGGCCGGGACGCCGACCGCATCGAAGACACCTGGCAATACTTCTACCGGGGCGCCTACTGGCGGCGCGGTCCGGTGACCATGGCCGCCATCGGCGCGATCGACCTGGCCCTTTGGGACATCAAGGGCAAGGCCCTGGACGTCCCCGTCTACCAGCTGCTCGGCGGCGCCGCCAGGGACAAGATCCTTACCTACACCCACGCCACCGGCTGGGACCTCCCCGAACTCCTCGACTCCGTGGACAAACGCCGGGAACAGGGCTTCCGCGCCGTCCGCGCCCAGTCCGGTGTCCCGGGCCTGGACAAGGTCTACGGCGTAACGAAGGGTGCCGCAAGCTACGAGCCCGCCGGCCGCGGCGCCGGACCGGTCGAAGAGGACTGGGACACCTCCGCCTACCTCCGCCACGCGCCGAAGGTCCTCTCCGCCGTCCGCGAGCACGTGGGCCCGGACCTCAAGCTCCTCCACGACGTGCACCACCGGCTCAACCCCACCGAAGCCGCCCGGCTGGCCCGGTCCCTGGAGGACGTGGACCTGTTCTGGCTCGAGGACGTCACCCCGGCGGAAAACCAGCGGCTCCTTCGTGCCCTTCGCCAGCAGACCACCATCCCGCTGGCCATCGGCGAGGTGTTCAACACCATCTGGGACTGCGAGCACCTCATCACCGAACGCCTCATCGACTTCATCCGTACCGCCGTCGTCCACGCTGGAGGCATCTCCCACGTCCGCAAGATCCTCGCCCTGGCAGAGGTCTACCAAATCAAGGGCGCACCGCACGGCCCCTCCGACGTCTCGCCGATCAACCTCTCCGCCTCGCTCCACCTGGGCCTGGCCACCAGCAACTTCGCCATCCAGGAATACATGGGCTACGACCCCCTGGTGTCAGAGGTGTTCCAGTCGAGCTTCCGGTTCGAGGACGGCTACCTGCACCCCGGCGACGAGCCCGGCCTGGGCGTCCACGTGGACGAGGCTGCCGCCGCCCGCTTCCCGTACAAGCAGGCCTACCTGCCCATCGCCCGCGAGCTCGACGGCTCCATGAAGGACTGGTAACCATGCCTTCCACTCCCGCACTGTCCAAGACCACCCCCGGCATCCTCCGGCGGTCCGCAGCACCCGCCGCCGGCATCGTGCACCTGGGCCTCGGCAACTTCCACCGCGCCCACCAGGCCATCTACACAGACGCCGCCGTCACCGCCAATGGCGGCGACTGGGGCATCATCGGCGTCGCCAGCCGCTCCACCGCAATTCCGGACGCGATGCACGCCCAGGACATGCTCTACACCGTCGTCGAAATTTCCCCCAAGGGCTCTCGGTTCTCCGTTCCCCGGGTCCACACAGATGCCTTCACGGCCGCCGCCAACCCGGGCCGGGTAGTCAAAGCCATTGGCGACGGCGGCACCAGGATCGTGTCCCTCACGGTCACCGAAAACGGCTACAACTACACCCCGGCCACCGGCTCCCTCAACATGCAGGACCCTGCCATCCAGCACGACCTCGTGAAGCCCGGCTCACCGCAAACACCGATCGGACAGATCGTCCGAGGCCTGCAGCACCGTGCACGGACCCATGGCGAACCCGTCACCATCCTCAGCTGCGACAACCTCGCCGACAACGGCCACCACACACAGCGGCTGGTCCGCGAGTTCGCCTCACTCCTCCCGGCGGGCGAGGCCGCTGAAACGTTGGCCTTCATCGACGCGAACACCAGCTTCCCGTCGTCCATGGTGGACAGAATCGTGCCGGCTACCACCGACCACTACCGCGGCCTGGTCGCCTCACAGCGCGGCTACAGAGACCGGATCCCGGTCCCGGCCGAGCCCTTCACCATGTGGATCGTCGAGGACAACTTCATCGCCGGACGCCCCACCTGGGAAGCCGGCGGCGCGGTGTTCTCCGACGAAGTCGCCGGCTACGAACAGCTGAAGGTCCGGCTCCTCAACGGAACCCACTCCCTCATCGCCTACCTCGGCGCCCTCACCGGGGCCGCCACCATCCCCGACGCAGTCGCAAACCCGGACATCGAACTGGCCGCCCGGACTGTCCTCCGCAACGAGTACCTACCCAGCGTCTCCGTGCCGTCCAGCGTGGACGTGGACGCCTACGAGGAACAGCTCTTCTCCCGCTGGCGGAACACCTCGCTGGGTCACCGCACCAGCCAAGTGGGCTCCGACGGATCCGTCAAACTCCGCCAGCGGATCCCGCTGCCCGCCCTGAAGATGCTCGACGAGGGCAGGACGCCGCAGCTGCTGGCCCTCACCACTGCCGCGTATCTCGCCTGCATCGCACCGCTGCCCGGGTTCGACCCCGGACCACAGGCTCATGCTATGGAGGATCCGGCCCGTGGGCTGCTCGCCGATCTGGCCGGAGGTTCCCGATCGGGAGCCGACCTCGCCGGCAAGGTCCTCGACGATTACCACCTCCTCGGCGAAGCCCTGGCCGAACGCGGTGAATTCATCGCCCGTACGGGCGAGTTCATCGACATCATCCACTCCGCGGGACCGGTGGCCGCCATCGCGGCAGCCAACAGCTCCCTCTCCTCCGCTACCTCCCATCAATCCGCCCGGAGCACGCCATGACCACCCAAGCCATTTCAGAAACGAACGCAGCCGGACTCCCTTCCGGTACCCAGGCCGCGGTACTGCACGGTGCCCGCGACCTGCGCATCGAGCACAGGCCGCTGCCCGCTCTCGGACCCAACGACCTCCTGGTCGAAATGAAGTCCGGCGGGATCTGCGGCTCGGACATGCATTACTTCGCCGACGGCCGGAACGGCACCAACGTGCTGCGCCAGCCCACCGTCCTCGGCCACGAGGGCGCCGGGGTCGTCACCGCGGCGGGACCCGAGGCGAAAGTCGCCCCCGGCACCGCCGTCGTCATTGAACCCGCCCTGCCCTGCCGCGAATGCGCCACCTGCCTCTCGGGGCGCTACAACCTCTGCCCCACCGGCACCTGCTTCGGTTCCCCGCCCACCGACGGGATCTTCGCCCGTCACGTGGTGGTCCCCGAAGCCGCCGTCCACGTTTTGCCACCCAGCATCCCGGCCGAAATAGGCGCAGCGATTGAACCGCTCGCCGTTGCAGTCTGGGCCGTGGAACGGGCCCAGGTCCAGAAGAACCATCGGGTGCTGGTCACCGGCGCCGGGCCCATCGGCCTGCTGGTCGCCCAGGTGGCCGCCGTCCGCGGGGCCTCCGAGATCGTGGTGACGGATGTGAACGACGACCGCCTCGCCGTCGCCGCCAGGTTCGGCGCCACCCGCACTATCAACACCGCCACCGCCCCGCTTGACCTGACCGGCATGGACCGCCTGATCGAATGCTCCGGCAACCCCCGGGCCCTGGCGGAAGGAATCCAAACGCTGGCTCCTGCAGCCCGTGCCACGGTCGTGGGCCAGGCCAAACCCACCGTCGATGGCATCCCGCTCGGATTCCTCCAGCGTTACGAGATCGACCTCGTCACAGCGTTCCGCTACGCCAACGCCTTCCCCACTGCGATCGAACTCGCCGCCTCCGGCGCCGTGGACCTGCCATCCATCATCACCGCCACCTACCCCCTCGAAAACGCCGAAGCCGCCCTCACGGCACCGGTTACCGACCCCACCAACCTCAAAGTACTCATCACCTACTAACCCGGTCACCCGCTTATCCAGCAACAGACAACACAGGCATCCCATTCAAAGGAGTATGGACATGACCACAGCAGCACACGTTCCCCCTGGGGGAATCGATCAAAGCAAAGTCCGGAAGGCCGCCGTCGCCGGCCTGATCGGCACCACCCTGGAACTGTATGACTTCGTCATCTACGGCACCGCCTCCGCGCTCGTCTTCAGCAAACTGTTCTTCCCCAACGTCTCCCCCGCCGCGGCCCTGATCGCCAGCTTCACCACGTTCGCCGTCGGCTTCCTGTTCCGCCCCCTCGGCGGCGTCTTCTTCTCGCACTTTGGTGACCGGCTCGGCCGCAAATGGGTCCTGGTGGTTACCCTGCTCCTGATGGGCGGCGCCACACTGGCCATCGGCCTGCTGCCCACTTTCGACCAGATCGGCATCTTCGCCCCGGTCCTGCTCTGCGTCTGCCGCGCAGCCCAGGGCTTCGGTGCAGGCGCCGAACAGTCCGGCGGTGCCACGCTGCTCACCGAATCCGCAGCCCCCGGCACCCGCGGCAAGCTCGCCTCTCTCATCATGGTCGGCGCCGCCGCCGGCACCGCCCTCGGCGCTCTCGTTTGGATCGCTGCCCAGTCACTGGCCCCCAACGACATGCTGACCTGGGGCTGGCGCCTGGTCTTCCTCTCCAGCATCTTCGTCACCATCGCCGCGCTGGTTATCCGGCGCAAGCTGGATGAGTCCCCCGTCTTCGAAGAGATCAAGCAGGCCCGCACCGAGCCGCCAGCACCACTAAAGGAAGTTGCCCGGAGCGGCAAGGCCAACGTGCTGCGCGTCATCCTCATGAACCTCGGCGTCAGCACCCAGTCCTACACGATCCAGGTGTTCATGGCCTCCTACCTGATCACCGTCGTCGGAACCGACCCCAAGTTCATCCCGCCGGTCCTCCTCATCGGCGCCCTGTGCGGCGGTGTCGCAGCGGTGTCCTTCGGAATCCTCTCCGACAAGGTCGGCCGGCGCCGGGTGGTCTCCCTCATCACCGGAGCCCTCATCCTCTTCCCGGCACCAGCCTTCATGCTGCTGACCACCGGCTCACCCGTGGCCATTGTGCTGGTCATCATCGTGGGCTTCATGCTCGCCTGCCAGGGCGTGGTGGGCGTACACATGAGCTACTTCCCGGAGATCTTCGGCAGCCGCTACCGCTACGCTGGCGTCACCCTGGGCCGCGAATTCTCCTCCATCATCGGCGGCGGCGTCGCCCCCATGATCTGCGCAGCGCTCCTCGGAGCCTTCAGCAACTCCTGGATCCCGGTAGCCATCTACATGTCTCTGACCATGCTCGTCAGCTTCATCGCGACCAGGCTCTCACCGGAAACCCTGAACCGGGACCTAACCCACCCGGAGGACGCCCGCCACGATGCCGTCGAGGCGCCGGTATCGGCAGAATTAGCCGCCACCCGATTGGTCAAGTAGTCCAGCAACAGCGCACGACGGCGGCACGCGCCGCCGTCGTGCACGTCCAGCCCCAGCTCCCACCCAACGCAAAAGGAATCCCATGCTCCGCCTCGAAACCCCCGCCAGGGCGTCCCGGCCCGCACCATCCCAGGTCCTCCGCGACACCAAGACCGTAGCGGTCCTCCGGGCGAACCGGGCCTCGGACTACGCACCGGTCATCGAGGCGCTCCAGCGCGGTGGAGTGCTCAGCATCGAACTCACGCTCAGCACGCCGGGCGTCTGGGACGAACTACCCCTGCTACGCGAACGGTTCGGGGACGCACTCGAGATCGGCGTCGGAACTGTCACGGACGCCGCCGAAGCCAAGATCGCACTGGACCTCGGTGCGGCGTACATTGTCACTCCAGTCACTGATCCGGGAGTCATATCCGTCTGCGTTGACCGGGGTGTTCCCATCTACCCTGGCGGGCTGACTCCCACCGAGCTGCACGCAGGCTGGAAGCTGGGCGCCACCGCCGTCAAGGTCTTTCCCGCGTCCACGGTGGGTGCCGGCTACGTGTCCCAGCTGCGCGGCCCGTTCCCCGAAATCCAGGTGATTCCTTCCGGCGGCGTCAACATCGAGGACGTTCCGGCATGGATCCAATCCGGCGCAATGGCCGTCAGCCTCGGCGGCCCCCTGCTGGGGGATGCATTCAAGGGCGGCGACCTGCAGGAGCTTACGTCCCGCGCCCGGCGCGTGCGGGAACTGATCGACCAAACCATGGAGGCGACCAAGTGAACCACGCACCCTACGTACTCACGTTCGGTGAGACCATGGCGCTGATGAGCGCCACGCAAGCCGGTCCCCTGGCACATGCGTCAACCCTCCGTCTGGGCATCGGCGGCTCCGAGTCCAATATGGCGATCGGCCTGCAGCGGCTTGGTGTGCAGGCGGTGTGGTGCGGCAGGGTGGGAGCCGACTCCCTTGGCGAGCTGGTGACACGCGAAATCCGCGCCGAGGGTGTGGACGTCCGGAGCATCATTGACGAGGCGGCGCCGACCGGCCTGATGGTCAAGGAACGCAGAACCCCGGACCTGCAGCGCGTGAGCTACTACCGCTCCGGCAGCGCCGGGTCCCGGATCTCGCCCGATGACCTGGACCGGGACTTGATCCGGAACGCCGCCCTGCTCCACGTCACGGGAATCACCCCTGCGCTCTCCGCGGGGGCAGCCGCCGTTCTCTTCGAAGCAATTGCGACAGCGAAAGCAGCACAAGTTCCCGTTTCCTTCGATCTCAATTACCGGTCAAAGCTGTGGTCGCAGGACGACGCCGGAGCCGTGTACCGCGAAATCATCCCTTTGGTCGATATCGTGTTCGCCGGAATCGACGAAGCGGAGATCGCCGTCGGGACATCTCCTTCAGCCGAGGAACTGGCCCGCCGGCTTTCGCAGCTGGGACCACGGCAGGCGGTCATCAAACTGGGTGCCGAGGGAGCACTCGCCCTGATAGACGGCGATGTTTACCGGCAGAACGCCGTCCCCGTTGCTGTGGTGGATACCGTGGGAGCCGGAGACGCCTTCGTCGCCGGCTACCTGGCCGAGTTCGTGAACCAGGCACTCCCCGAAGCCCGGCTCAAAACGGCTGCCGCCACCGGCGCCTTCGCTTGCCTGGTACCCGGCGACTGGGAAGGTTTCCCGCGGCGGGAAGAACTGTCGTTGTTACTGGCCAGCGAACCGGTCCTGCGGTAGTGGGCGCCTCTACGACGGAACAGCAGGACGTTCCTGCCGGATACTTCATCGGAGCCTACGCCGCCGCACCCAGCCTGACCGGCTGGGATCCAGCCGCGGAAGCGGAGTTTCTCGGGTCTGTCCTGCAGCTCAACGGAGTTGCAGGGCTGGAATTGCCATTCACGGACAAGCTGCACAAGTACGACGAGGACTGGCTTTTCCGGCAACTGCCTGCCGATGCCAGCTTCATCCTGACCACCATCCCGGGAACCATGGATCAGCTCGCAGCCAACCCTGACTTTGGCTTGGCATCGACATCGTCGGACGGCCGTCAGGAGGCGCTCTCCTTCGTACGGACTGTTCTGCAGGCCGCTGAACGATTGAACACGGCCTTGGGCCGTGACGCCGTCCATGCAATCCAGCTGCATGCGGCGCCAGTGGCTGCGGCTGGTAAGGCGTCGGCGGCCGTCCTGTCTGAATCGTTGGAAGAGGTTGCCGAGTGGGAGTGGAACGGCATTCGGCTGGTGCTGGAACACTGCGACGCGCTCATGCCTGGTTGCACTCCAGCGAAGGGCTTCCTCCCACTGTCCGACGAAGCCGAAGCAGTCCGGCGCACCAACAATTCAAGCCGCCGCCCCATCGGCATGGCCATCAATTGGGGCCGGTCGGTCATCGAACAGCGCCGCCCGGAAGCGGGATTCGAACACCTTGAAGTCCTTCGCGCCAGCGGGCTCCTTGGCGGCTTCACCATTTCCGGATGCTCGGACGTAGACACCAGGTACGGCAAGGCCTGGGCCGATGTCCACATTCCTCCGGCCCCAAGATGCGGCACTAACGGGCACGACATTTCGTCCGATAATCGGATCCTTGAAGAGTCTTCCCTCTTGACCGTAAAGCGGTTGTCCGAGTGCATCCGCGCTGCCGGGCCCGGTGAGGAAACTGGTTTCAGGGCGATCAAGGTTGCAGCACCGCCCAACTGTTCCGTTGAGATGCGGGTTGCAGCCGTAGCGCAGACCCTGGACCTTGCCCAGTCATCGAGTCAGGCTCCGGCTAATCAGCCCCAGGGCTAAGTCTGGTAACCCCCCTAATAAAGCAGACGTAAGTGTGGACGCTGTCCACACCGCCTTTGGCTGGACAAAGCGATGAAAGCAAGGTCCTTTTAGGTCGCTGAGACCTTGCACCGGAGGCCGCGAATCAAACGCGCTGCGGTCATGTCGTCCCCGCTCCGCCGACCCATGAATAGGTGCAGGCCACCCAGAGCCTGCCCGACAGAATCGAAGCGAGGAAACCCAGTAACCCACCCATAGCAGGCGGAGGGCCCACCAGCCAGGGTCCTGGACCCGCAGCCACACACCTGAACAGGCCACCGCGGCGGCCAGGCCACAGCCCGCGACCAACCCGTCAGATGACGCGACCGCAAGCTTTGTCAACACGTCAAAGCAAAATCGCCTCTGACGAGGGAATTCGTTGTGCCCGAGGTGGGACTCGAACCACATTACAGACCTTGCAAACACAGGGAAACCGCGAAAACATACGGAATCCCGTCCAGTCCGAAGGCTGTTTGGCCCCAGTACGAGCCAAAAAGTGTGGACATTGTCCACACCCCCATTCGGGGGCGCCGGAGGGACTACCGGGGCACTAGATGCCTAGAAATTTCGGCAGCAGAGTCCAGCAAGTCGATACTGCCCGCGGCGACTCCGACGACGAGGTCGAACCCTTCATCCGCGGTGAAGCCATGCCTGTAACCGTTGATCCACAGCAGCAGCACCATCAGCGTCCACGCCGTCCGCTTGTTCCCATCAATAAGTGGGTGAAACCGGGCGACCGACTCCAACAACGCTGCCGCCTTCACCGCCAGCTCCGGATAAGCCTCCGCACCCATGACAGTCGTCGCCGGCCTGGCCAATGCCGAGGCCAACAACCCGACATCACGGATATGAAAGCCGTACCGATCAACTACCTGAAGTGCATCCTCAATGTCCAGGTAGGCAGTCACGCGTCCTCAAGGCGCTTCAGCAACTCAGCGTCATGACCCATAACAAAATCAAGACCCTCATTGATCTCACGTCGCCGCGCGTGACGCTGCAAAACCAACTCTGCCCCCTGCAACAGAAGCGCCGACTTCGACGTGTGCTCCTCGGCAGCCAACTTCTCCAGCCGCCGATCAAGGTCTTCAGGAACACGGAGATTCATAGCCATACGGTTATGGTACCAAACCGGTACCTGAACTTGACGGGACCGCACGCCTCGCTAATTGGACCAGACTCACCCGACCAGGGTCGCGGTTTTTGGAAAGCTCTGTTGTTTTTCCAGACGTTACGTTGGTGGACCCAATAAGTGTGTTTACTTCCGGCCTCGCTCTAACACCCTCCAACCGACGCCCGCTCACCTGTCTCATAACTAAGGACGAATACCAGATTTTGGCTACGAAGTTACGAGACATAGTTACGAGGATCGACCTTGCCATCGCGCGTCCAACAATCTGCAGGAAATCTGGGACTGTGCAGGTCAGACGACTGTAGCCCGTTGAGACGTCTCGTTTCCCAAGGGTTATGAGACGGTAGCAAGAACGAGGGCTGCCCGATCGATCCGACGAATCTTGTCGGACGGGTGGACAATCTAGGTGTGACGACGACAGGGGATCTTCACGGCCGGTTTCTCGGCCTGCGCAACCAAGGCATAGGGGCGGACTTATGCTTCCTTTGCGGAGTTCACATTCCGGAGGGATCCGATCAGCGAACCGTTGAACACGTCTTTCCGAAGTGGTTGCTGAGGGAGCTCGACCTCTGGGACGGAACGGTGAACCAGTTGGATGGGCGCCGCCTTGCCTACCGACGACTTACGGTCCCCTGCTGCAAGACCTGCAACGGGTCGGATCTCAGCCCGATCGAGAAACGGGTACGTGCGGCCTTCGACGAAGGATACGATGCTTTTACGCGACTTGACCGCCGGGACCTCTTCATATGGATGGGGAAAATTTACTATGGGCTCGTCTATCGGGAGAGTTTCCAGCCTAGATCCGTAGAGGCACAAAAAGGTGAACGCCTTGTACCCGAGGAGCATCTCCGTAGTCTCTCATTCCACCATTTCCTCCTTCAGTCTGCAGCGGGTCTCGTCACATGGGAGCCGAAGATTCCGGGGCCGGCCAGCTTCCACTTTTTTGAGTGTCTCGATCATGAAGATCCACTTCGTAGGTTTGACTACATGGATGACTTATTTCTTCCAATGCTCGGACTCCGGCTTGGAACTGTCGGCGTGGTTTGTGTTCTTCAGGATTGGGGCCGATCGGAGGGCGTGCGCCAGCCACATCTCGTCGCGGCCCGAGAGATGAAGCTGCATCCAACTCAGTTCAGAGAGGTCTACGGACGTATCAATTACATGACCAAGGCATGCTGGACCGACAGAACTCACCCCATCGTCGAAGGTAAGGATGTAATAACTGTGTTGGCCGGCCCCTGGGCAGAATTCAGCGGGAGCTTTGTTGTAGACGAATTCGCCCAAGTAATGGCTTCTCTATGGGAGGTACCATTTGAGGCCATCTATAGGGACGGATACAGCTACTCAACGCTCTACGACACGGACATCAAGAGGTCCAATCCCGTATATAGCCACGACGTTATTTTTACCGCTCCGCACGGCGACACCGGTCTGTGGCCTGCACATCAGATGGACGTCCGAGAGCGCTACGGAGAACAAGAAGAATGACACAGCGTGGGGGTTTGTGTGCAGAAATGACGGACATAACATGATGCCTCAAGCCGCCGCGCGATCGTCGCCGGTCTCAGGAGCCAGCTTGAGTGCGGCCCTCCACACGGCACGAACGGTCAACATCGCTTCAGAACTTGTAAGGAGTTCTTCGTCCGGATCGGTGATCTCCAAGAGCGACGGAAGCTCCCAGAGAGCCCGTCGTCCCGCACCAGCAGCCCGGTTCGGGCCCACCAAGGAGTCGATGAGCTTGGTGCAAATTGTCCATGCCGTCTCCGCCCCGTGGATTTTGCCCAACGCAGCCAGCGCTACCTCCAGGCCTGCAATCTCCTCCGGAATGGCGTCCCTGACCTTCCAGTAGAGCAGTGGAAGAGGATTCGGCAGAAAGAGGCGCGGCACTGGAACTGGGGCTGTTCCGGCGCTGGAGCAGGCTCGGTACTCGTCGATTCCGAGCCGATGGGCGTAGATCTGCTGTTCCCAAGCGCGTTTCTGGGCACCGTTGGCGCTTCCCTGCAGGTTGTCCCAGATGACCGTTTCCACCCGAACACCATTGCTCTTGGCGTGAGAGACGGCGGGACCCAGGTCACTGTCCTCTGATGCGATGACTAAAACGTCGATTGTGCCAGACGCGGATATCGTGGCGGCCGCCAAAGCAAGGGCTACATCGACTCCCTTCTCCCTCACGGTGCCGCGGCTATAGACGAGATCGATGTAGCGGGTTTCGATCAGAGGGTCCTTCCTCCACGCTTCATCTTGGGTGCAGAATCGGGTATGCCCGGGCTGACCTTGAGCTGGCCGGCCTCGAAAGACGATAACCTTCACGAGTTCGCACGTGAGCCCCTTGTTGTTGCGCCTCGCGACGACCGTATCAGCCATCCCACGGGGACAGAGGTCCTGCGGGGTAGATCCTCCGAAGAGGGACCTGGCGCGCCGGTTCATATTCTCGTAGTCGACGAGAACGGTTACCTGCTGGATTGGCTTAACGGATTCGGGCATCTCAATGACCTCTATTCTGGTAAAAGTTTTTAGTCTTACAAATGAAGGAACCGCCACCCTTTGTGGGCGACGGTTCCTGTGTCCGGCTTATTCCCCGGGCTAAAGACGGGCTCGGATTAGGCCTGATGATAAACGCTTCTACGATTCACCTCCCCTAATGTTCTTGGATAAAATTATCGTTAGAAACGCCAATCGCCCAGCCATTAATGGCCGAGCGATCTTTTCCTAGAATGCACTCCGTTGCCGACATCTGTCAATAGCATTTGTTCTGGAGGCGCTCCATGACTTAGCCGCTCTATTTGCGGTCACCGCCCTCGCGGCCAGAGCCCGGACCATGTAGCCTCAGAATATTTCGCGACCTATCAGGTGGCGTGTAGCTGGGGGAACGTATGGGACTCATGGACGGGGCCGTCAATGGCATGGTGGCCAGGCTTTGTCAGGCGGCATTCACTCCGGATGAAGCCTTCTGTATTGCCCAGGCGGCATACGTAGCCCCGAACAACCGGGACACTCGGGTCCCTCCCTCCATTCTCAGTCGCCAAGAAGTCACCGGTGAGGTCGACCTAACGCTGAAGCGGCTAGGGCCCTATCCGATGGGCCCCGAGGCTCACCGGCAGAGAATCCTTCTTTGGGAGAAAATCTTCGGCTTCGGCACATGGCATGAACCCATCGACCCAGCTTCGATCTACATGTCGAGGGACCCCAGGCCTCCCCTGCCTCCAAGCACGCCACTGGTCAATCCGCCGTCGACATCCGTCACAGGAGATGCCGCACCCCACGTCCAAGGCACCGCCCCAACATCCATACAGACCGCAGCAAGAACTGGCGAGCTACCCCGCCCCCTCTACGGCTCCACGTTCACGGAGGCCTACTCGCGGTTCTGGAGAAAATACGCTGTAACCGACGGTCGAGCGAGCCGCAGTGAATACTGGTGGGCCGCTCTCGCAAACCTCCTGATTGGGACCTTCCTGGGCCTGGCAGGAACTTCCTCGGGACGCGAAGGCCCTAATTTCTTCGGCATCCTCTACTTCGTTTTTCTCATTGCAATAATCCTGCCGAGCATTGCAATCACCGTTCGTAGGCTGCATGACGCCGGCCTCAGCGGTTGGTACTACATACTCACAACCATTCCAGTCATCGGCGCCGTGATGCTTGCCCAACCATCTGATCCGACCGGTGCACGATTCGATAGCCCGTCCACCGACAAAGGAGCCCCACTGCCCCCTCCGCGGGACAAGTCAGACCAGGTGCTGACCCAGAGCGAGCATGTGGATGGAAGTGCCATCTCACCACCAGCCGTCGCTGAGGGCCTGCCCAATGAAGTGGTGGCCCCCGCATCCCAGAGTTCCACGCGGCTTGAGGCCATGATCGGTGTTATTGCTGTGGTTACACTTCTGGCCGTAGGTGGAGTTGTTTGGCTCGGGAACGTAACAGCCAAACCCAAAACAAGCACTGCCTCCCAATCCGCCGCCAACGATGGCCAGGCGGCCGCAATCAGGGCAAGACTCCAAGGAACACCGGACTGGCATCAATACAAGGACGATGTCTTCCTAAAGTGGGATCCGAACCCTCAATGTATAGGCACGCTCAGTTGCAACGGTATAGACGTAGAGACAGCGTCGACCGTTGCCTGCTCGTACGGATCAGTCTGGCTTGATCTTCTGCGGAACGGGACCGTCGTCGACACCCGCTTAGGAACTTTCCAGTCCTTGTCGGCCGGCGTCCCGAAGCTAGTCCAGGTTTACTGGAACCCAAATGTCGTTGGTGACCGCGTCCAAGTCAATAGAGTCAGCTGCGGAACTTAATGTACTAAAACATACTCAAGCAATTGAACGATTCGATTCATGATTGTAGAGACAGGTCTCGGAACGGAGGGGAGCTGTGTCACTTTCTCGCAGGTAGGCGCTCGGCCGGATAACCCAGGATGACCGCCGATGCCCTCGCTTTACGTGCGGAGGCTCGATTCCTTAGGAGAGTAGGACCGGATGCGAGACTGACAGAAGGGCGCACACTATTGACCGCCCCGACGGCAGCGTGCGACGCGGCTCCTCGGTGAATTCCACGAAGATCGCAACTTGGGGTCTTGGCAGTAATAGCGTGACATTGCGCGCTAAGCCTGGTGTGTCCGGTCATTGCGCATCGCATCGTGGGGTCTTGGTAGTAACGGAGCAGGGACACATGCTATGGCCTTGGGATGATGCTGCCGGCGGATCGGAATGGTTCCCAGTTGCGGTGCGCCGCCCCCGGTGGGATGGCTGAGCATCTGCTGTCTTTGGCTGGCTTGCTAGATTGGGGTGGTGGAACGTGGACTGGCTTCTCGAATCCCTCGTCCGTACGGCGGGTCCCTCATCGGCAAGGGGGCGGTCGCGTACCGCCGCGCCGGTGAAGGCCTCGATCCGCGCCGAACTGTCTCGGTCCCGCTGATCGGGTCCTACCCCCTCCTTGCTGCCTGGGCCGGGCTCAATGGCCTCAGACTCGATGGTCGCGACACGCTGCACGCCATCGAAGCCGCGATCGGCGAAGGGGGAATCGATGTCGACGGGCCGATCATGCTCGAAGTCGGCTATTTCTTAGGCGACACCCTCTGCCAAGAATACGAAGGGTGGGAGTGGAACATCGACGCATCCGGCCTTCCTGTTCTCGTATTCGATCGTGAGCATCCCGCCAACGCACTCGTCTGGAATGTCTTCTCCTTCCTCCGGAAGAAGACCGGCCCAGGGCCTCTGACACTCGCAGAAGCCCTGGACCGCATGGGAGCAGATTCAGTCGAACGCCGGCACCGCTAGCTAACGCCACCTACGTCCCTCATCTTCTTACCCGCAGTTGTACCTCGTGAATTCCCCGACTCCGGGATCGGCCGCCGATGCGGTGTACTCAGTCCCCATCGAATCCCACAGATAGCCGTCGGTCTCGGCCATGAACCCGCTCACGTTGCCCGTCGGGCACTGGTACTCGGCTTCGCCCTGAAGCTCTTGCCCCCCGCCTATCGCGGGATCTGGCTGAGCAACCCAAGTCTCGCCACCTGTGATGTGTCGCTCCGGTAGGTGAAGCCGAGAGTGACGTACAGCGTGCACGTGTTTCCGAAGCCATTCTGAGCCGCCGGGACGACAAGCGCGGCCGGCCGGATCGCAGCGCTCGTTGCCATTCCTGCTGCGGAAGTCCCACGCGCCAACGCGGTGCTGGCTGTCGGGGCGTGTGGCGCAACGGTACCGGTCTTCTTCTGGAAAGGCACCGATTTCGTTGCCAGGATCTTCCCGCCACCGTGAGAAGCCATGAACTTGTTCACCGCATCAAGGTGCTTCTGCAAGCCGATGTCATTTCCAGCCGTAGAAACCGACATAATCGACCCTGGGCTTGATGCCACGGCCCGTACAGTCCGCGCCTGCGTTGCACCTTGGGCCTCGACACCACCGCTCGAACATCCGGCCAAACCCAGCCCGAGCACCACAAGGGCAGCCAATGCGCTGAACACCCGCTTCTGCATCAATCCCCAATCAGTAGTGCTGTCGTCGTCAACAGCAACGCAACTCTCAATGCTGCCCGAGATTCTGTCAATCGATTTGACCAAACTGGCAGAAAGTGTAAGCAGCTATTCATCTCGTTAACCTTTGGGTAACGAGACGTCTCACTGCTTATGTGCCTCCCCCTAAGATCCTCATTACTGTGAAATCTCGCGACTTTCTGTGCGTCCGGCGATTCTCATGACTATGTCTCGAAACCATGGAGGCACGCGTGCCGAATCTTATTGGATATGCGCGGGTTTCGACACGGCACCGGTCCACGGACCGGCAGCGGGCCGATCTGCTGGCCGCCGGCGTTCGACGCGATGACCTCTACGTCGACCAGGGTGTCTCCGGAGCGCGTGCGCCGCGACCCCAGTTCGATCAAGCGCCCGACGCGCTGATTGAAGGGGACACCCTCGTCATCACGACTTTCGACCGGCTCGGGCGATCGACTCAGAACATGCTTGCCTTCGTCGACGAACTCCGCAGCAGGGGCGCGCGCGTCCTGAACCTGGGCGGAGGCGACGCCGACACAGCAACACCGATGGGCTCCGGGCTGTTCCCAATCATGGCCGCCCTCGCGCAGATGGAACACGAGATCAACCGCGAAGCGTCACTGATTCGATAATCAAAGAGAAGCTGGCAAGGACCTTGGCGGCCGACCCCGCCGGGTCAGTGACAGTCAGATCAGAAGCGCCTGCTGCCTAGTCCTAGGTGGCGAGCCCGCAGCGCAGGGTGCCCGGGATCTCGGTATGTCCCGCGCGACGTCCTACAGGCGGGCACGCGCGCTTGCCGACGAGCAGGGCTACATTTAGCGCCACAAATAGACCGCCAATCACCGCCAAAAGTCACAATAGCCTTGTACGCAAGACCCGTACGACCAAACGCACGATGACGGGGGAATTTCCGCCTCCCATGGGGACAGTTTTTGTCCAATCGGTTTAGATTAGGACCGAAATCGATCGAGGCTTTGGGAGTTACGAGTCATGGGAACTGTTGAATCGGGAAAAGCTGAAGTGTTCTTGGACGAGCACGGAGTACTTCAGCTGAAGTGGGCGCGCGGTGCCGTCATCCACACAAATGATGCTGAGGCGGCGATGCGCAGGGTCAACGAGCTCTGTGGGCAAACTGAGCACCCACTCTTGGTGGACATGGCCACAACCTCCACCGTCAGCCGCGGAGCCCGCGCCGTTTTCGCCCGCCCCTGCCGGGCATCACAAGTCGCGCTGCTAGGCAATTCGCCTGTCGACAAAGTCACGGCCACCTCCGTTTTGTCGATGAACAAGACAAGCCGCCCTAAACGCTTTTTCAGCTCAAGGGCAGAAGCCATGACATGGTTGATGACAAGGAACTAACCCGGCTGGGAACGGCTTGCGTAACCACACTCCTTTATGCGGCGCCTCTTACTCTGGCTACAGATCTGTCGGAGCTTCCTAGGAGGGGTTTTGCAGCTTGAGTTTCATGCCGGGTTCAAAGGATGCGGTGGCTTCTGGGGACAGTGACCACATTCCGGGGAGTTTGTTATCCGTTACCAATTGCCGAACTGGTATTCCAAAGCGTGCTGCTACTGCCCCTGGGTTGTCTCCTTCGACAACGGTATAAACATCCGGGCGTCCCGATGCGTCCTTTTGGTAACCGCCGGCCGCTCCCGGGCGCAGGTAATCGACCCCTCGCAGGTCCAGAACAGTTCCCGCCGCGGGCTCTGCGTCCACCGGCTTCGCCTGGAACGCTTTGAGGCTCGCTTCTTTGAGCTCAAATGCTTTCGCGATGGATGCCCATGTGTCGTCTGTGACAGTCGTGTACGTCACTGGCAGTTTGTAAGAGCTCAGCCCCACCGTGCCAGCCACATCAGGGGTGGGTGCACTGGAACGGGATGCAACAGCCGCCGCTGCCACTGCTACGGGAGACGCACTGGAGGTAGTGGGGGACGGCGCGGGCTCCGAATAGGAACATGATGTCAGCAGCATTGCCGACGCCGCGAGAAACCCGGCGGTCCCTGTTTTCCAAGCTCCCAGTCTGTCCCCATGCATGTAAGCCCCCAAATCATCCCCGAAGGTGCGCTGCTGCAGATCCGAACGTCTATACGTGGCCTGCTCACTCAGACCAAACCAGCCTTTCATCTGCAGTCCCCTCGGGCCTCAATTGCGGGGAGGCAGCGTCGTGTATCCGCGGGCCAGCTCATCCTTCTGGGCGCGTGCCTGACGCACGCTCAACACGACACCAAGAATGCCGAGCAGGACAAACGGGCCAAGCGGATCCCAAACCCGAGCGCCCGCAGCGGCACCAGCGATCACTGCCCCGTCCACCACAACCATCCACACGGTGGCGGCGATCATGCCGATGCCAACCCGTCGCCGGCGGGCTCGGAGCGCACCGGCGGACGGCTGAACAGGGAGCGCGGCCCACCGTTCCTTGGGCACGAACTCAATCTCGTTCACCCGGACCTCCCCGACAGGCTCGACCAACGCGGCCTACCGGGCCGCCGACGCAAGCCTAACGTGCCGGCCAGCTGGATCACCGCGAGGCTTCGTTCCGAAAGGCCAGGAATAAAGATTACGGACGCGCTCGGATTCCTATTCACCCTCAATCAAGCCACCCGGTCCAGCACATTAGTGGTCCGCTGACCGCCGTGAGCTTGTTTAGTTGAAGGCCCAGCAGTCAAGACGGCGCCACTAGAATGACCCAATCTCGGACAACAAACCAGTCCCCCAAGCTTCAGTCAGTTCTGTTCGGCGCGGAGAATGCCGTTCAGTCCGTTCCGGGCTCGCTCCGACAAATCGAACAGTGAATGAACCGCCGTTCTCGATGAACAGTCACACCGTAGGTCTTACCGTTCACAGTTCAGCAATCGCTGAGGTCCTGCCTGACGAGAAAGGCCCCACCTGCGCCGGGTTCCTCACCAGGGCGTCGGCGGCCATGGCAGCGAACGGAGCCCCGGTGCTCCGAGTGATGACCGACAACGCCTTCGCCTACCGGCTCTCCCGTGACTTCCAGGACACATTGGACCCACTCGGCGCCAAACACATCCTGATCAGACCCCGCCACCCTTGGCAGAACGGCAAAGCACGCTTCAACCGAACCCTCCAGGAAGGCTGGGCATACCGACAACCCTTCACCTCGAACCAGGCACGCACCGACGCCCTGCAGCCATGGCTAGACTTCTACAACAACCACCGGCCACACGGCAGCCTCGGGGGCAAGCCACCCATCAGCAGGTGCAACCAACCTACTGGCTGAGTACATCTAGGCGCCTTTACGGAATCACCATTATCGGCGTTCGAAAATTGATCAGGGGCAAAGGTGTGAGGCCACCGCTGAGGTTCGCTTGCGCGGCCGCGCGTTGGCACCTGATTGTGCAACACATCTTGGTGCCGCTGCGCGACCTTATCTACTCAAGGCAGCAGTCAGACAGGTCGGTCCCTTGGCTCGCCGAGTGTGGCCTTGATTTTCCCTTTCAGGAATTGCTGACCCTCGCTGCTCGGGTGTTCGCCGTCCGGACCCAATAGTGCGGAGTCGGGCCCGGGTATCCAATGTTCCGCCACCGGATCAACAAATTCAACGCCGACGTCGAGGGCCGCCATCCGCTCCTGATCACGAATTATATCGATATCTGATGCAGCCGAGTCAAAGGCCGGCAGCGGGCCGATAACGACGCGCTTGGCGTGGGGAGCCAACGTCTTGGTCGTCTGGAGCGCGTCCATGACGGCCGCGTGCAGCTCCGCGGGGTCCTGGCCTGCGTCATTGTCTGAGCCAAAGAATACAACCACGTCGGTCGAGGCGTTGATGGAGCCCTTGATTTGTGTCTGGAAGGTGGCTTCTTCGTCACCGACGGCAATGTAGCCCGCCCCGTTCATGGCGGCATTAATGACCTCCACCGGCACCTGCACGGAATGCAGATCATCACTCAGCAGCCGCGGCCATGCTTCCTCCGGGCTGGTCCCATACCCCGTGCTGAGAGAATCGCCGATGATCACGATGCGTTCGGTTGCGACCGGTTTGGGGACCGGCATCGCCACCTGAACGGATCTGTTGTCCTGCTGACTCTCCGGGCCGATGGTCTGATCAGCTACAGGGGCGCAACCGGCAGCGGCGACGGTAAATGCACAAAGGGCAGCCGCCGGAATGAGCGGGCGGCGGAAGCCGGAGGTCATCCACGCTCCCGGGGAACGTCCTAAACCAAGTCGCTGTGCCATGCAATCCAGAATAAACGGCCTGTTGAAACAGCCGGCGAACAACAACAGGCTTCGGGCAGCAAAGATGAAATCAAAGGCATGCTGTACGCGCTCTTTATGACCGCCGTGGCCGAACTGGTGACCTACGCCCTGATCCTCGCCATCAGCTTCCTGCGACTGCGGTTCGCCGAGCTGAGGGAGCACCCGCGCCATTCCGAACAAACAGTTATATACACAGGTTTCACCAGACTGGAAAGGGCGGAATAGTCATACGGAGGTGTCGCTGGACTGCACCCCAACCCGACGCCAAGGCCGTCGGCAGGGGGAGATCTGCGGTCAGTGTCGGCGGAGCACCCCCGGGTGACCCCGGCGTAACAACGAATGACAAAGGCAGGGGAAGGCCAGACTTCCCAGGCAGCCTCTCTGCGCCGACAGGCGGCTCCTGATCGGGCGTCCCTGTTAGGTTGGCTATGCGGGTTACCCGTGAGTTGTCCCCGGTTGGCTGGGTCGCCCCATGCGGCCTTCTATTGCGTGGAGGAAACTTTGAGAGCTTTGACCGTTGTTCCTGAAAAGAAGGATTCGTTGAGACTGCGGGATATTGCCGAGCCGGACGCGGCGGAAGGCCAGCTCCTGGTCGAGACACTCGAGGTAGGGCTTTGCGGTACCGACATCGAAATCATTTCCGGAGAGTATGGGGAAGCGCCGGAGGGATCGCCTTTCCTTGTCCTGGGGCACGAGAATCTTGGCCGGGTTCTTGAAGCTCCGGAGAATTCCGGGTTCAGCATGGGTGACCTCGTGGTATGCATCGTGCGGCGGCCGGACCCGGTACCGTGCCCTGCGTGCGCTGCCGGCCAGTGGGATATGTGCCGCAACGGCCGCTACACCGAACATGGCATCAAGGGTTTGCATGGGTTCGCCCGGGAGCGTTACCGTGCCGATCCGGACGCGCTGGTCCGGTTGGGTCCGTCGCTGGCCAAGGTCGGTGTCCTGCTGGAACCGACGACGATTGTGGCCAAGGCCTGGCAGCACATCGATGCGATCGGCTCCCGCGCTTTCTTCCAGCCCCGGACGGCGGTCGTCACCGGGGCGGGCCCGGTTGGCCTGCTCGCGGCGCTCCTGGGGGTTCAGCGCGGCCTGGATGTCCACGTCTTCGACCGGGTCACGTCCGGTCCGAAGCCGCGCTTGGTAGAGGACCTCGGTGCGACCTATCACTCGGAGAGCCTCGCCGATTCGGGCGTTAAGGCCGATATCCTGGTCGAATGCACCGGGGTTGCCTCCGTCGTGATGGAAACGGTCACCTGCCGGGCTGTGGATTCGGTAACGTGCCTGACCGGGGTGTCCTCGACCGGCAAAAGCGAGCAGGTGGACGTCGGTGCCATGAACCGGGCCCTGGTGCTTGGCAACGAGGCAGTGTTTGGCAGCGTCAACGCCAACCGCAGCCACTACGAGGCCGCGGCTACCGCTCTGGAGAGGGCGGACAGCGGGTGGCTGGAGCGCGTGATCACCCGGCGTATACCGCTTGCCGACTTCCAGGATGCGTTCCGCCGACAGGACACCGACGTGAAGGTCGTCCTGGAAGTGAAGGGCTCCTGACATGACCCGCATCGAGGACTACGCCATTGTCGGTGACCTGCACACAGCTGCCTTGATCGGAACTGACGGCTCCATCGACTGGCTGTGCCTGCCTCACTTCGACTCACCGGCCTGCTTCGCTGCACTGCTGGACACCCCGGATGCGGGTCGTTGGCTGCTTGCACCTGCCGCCGGAGGCAGGTGCACCCGGCGGCAGTACCGCCCGGACACGCTCGTGCTTGAAACCGAGTGGGAAACGGCGACGGGCCGGGTCAGGGTCATCGATTTTATGCCTCCACGGGATAAGGCCGCCGACATCATCAGGATTGTCGAGGGCGTTAGCGGCACCGTGGACATGCAGGGTGAGTTGGCGTTGCGCTTCGACTACGGGCACATTGTTCCTTGGGTGCGGCGCACCAAAGGGGGCATTCATGCTGTTGCCGGCCCGGACTCTGTCACCCTGTCCTCCCCGGTTCCGATGCAGGGCCAGCACCTGCGCACGGTCAGCGAGTTCACGATCAAAGAGGGTGAGCGCGTTCCATTCATACTGACGTGGTCGCCCAGCCACCTTCGCGTTCCAGGGACGGCGGACGCCGAGGAGGCCCTGTCCGCTACCGTGGCTTACTGGGAGCAGTGGTCTTCCCGCAGCCTCGCCACCGGGCCCTACCGCGACGCTGTTCAGCGCTCACTGATCACCCTGAAGGCCCTGACCTTCGCCCCGACCGGCGGGATCGTCGCCGCAGCGACGACCTCCCTTCCGGAACAACCCGGCGGCCCACGCAACTGGGACTACCGCTATTGCTGGCTGCGGGACGCGACGCTTACCCTCCAATCCCTCATCACTGCCGGGTACACAGACGAAGCAAAAGCGTGGCGGCAATGGCTGCTGCGCGCCGTCGCGGGAGACCCCGCGGACCTGCAGATCATGTACTCACTCGACGGCCGGCGCAGGCTTCCCGAGGCAGAAATACCGTGGCTTGCCGGGTACGATAAATCCACGCCCGTGCGGACCGGCAACGCGGCCGCCGGCCAACTGCAGTTGGACGTGTGGGGTGAAGTCCTGGATGGGCTCTCCCTCACCCGCAACGCCCTTGGGCTTCAGCACGACGCCGACAATTCCTGGGACATCCAGATCGCGCTGATGGACCACCTCGAGGGCGCCTGGCAGCAGCCCGACAACGGACTCTGGGAGATGCGCGGGCCGCGCCGGCATTTCACCCAATCAAAAGTGATGGCCTGGGTCGCGGTGGACCGGATGATCAAAGGTGTCCGTCAGTTCCACCTTCCGGGACCGGCGGACCGGTGGGAGGAACTGCGCGAAACCATCCACCGGGACGTCATGGAGCACGGCTTCAACAAGGACATGAACTCCTTCGTCCAGTCCTATGGCGGCACAGGGCTGGACGCAAGCCTGCTGCTGATACCCCGGGTCGGCTTCCTGCCGCCGGATGACCCGCGCGTGCTCGGCACCATCGACGCGATCCAGCGCGAACTGACGGAGGACGGTTTCGTATTGCGGTACAGGACCGAACACAGCGACGACGGCCTGCCCGGGTCCGAAGGCGTCTTCCTGGCATGCTCCTTCTGGCTCGTCGACGCCCTGCTCGGCGCAGGTCGCCATGCTGAGGCCAGCAAACTCTTCGAAAGGCTTCTCACGCTGAGAAACGACGTCGGCCTGCTCAGTGAAGAATGGGACGTCCAGGCTGGCCGGCAACTGGGCAACACCCCGCAGGCCTTCAGCCACTTCGCCCTCGTAACCAGCGCATTCCAACTCCAGCACGGCATGGCCCATCGAAGTGATGAAAGTATCCCAGCCGAAGGGCCTTCAGGGGCGAGGAGCTCATGACCTGGACCGAGCAGACCTCTTAGCCCGGCTTTGGACCCGAGAGCCAGGAGAGGCAGGAAAGCCGGAACAGCCTGCGGTCGCGGTGCCAGAGCCGGTGGTGGTTGCCTGATCCTCAGATCTCCGGTGATGGGGCCCGAGGGATTCGGTGCCAAGGACGGTCAGAAGCCATACGTGCGGAGCAGGTTTGTAGGTGCGCGTGTTCGATGACTTTCTCGTTGATCAGCTAGTGGAGGTCAGCTGGTTCCAGGTTCAGGGTAGTGATTTTCCCGCACGACTGCCCGCTAACGCAGCGGTCAGCTCCGGTCTTACTGCTGCGGTGGCCGGAGAAGGGCCACCTGATCTGGTTATTGGCCAGTTACCTGGGGGATAATTCGGACTACGGCGGGTACGGCACCCCTCACAGCAGATAAGGAAGCAATGATGGGCAAACAAACCAGTCCTTCCACGGTGGAGGGCAAGCGCGGCCCGACGGTGAGGTGGCTGGATGAGCCGGAGGAGCACGATTATCCTGCCGCTGCCTCTTTCCTGTCCTTGATCGCTGGTCCCAAGGCTGCCTCCAGGGCGGTGACCGCACTCCGGGAAGCGGTTACCTTGAAATTTAAGGCAAAGGATCTGTTGCGTGCCGCGGGGCTGCCGCTGCTGCCCGTAGATGACCCTGAGGTCTCCAAGGAGCTCAACCGGGTCAGGGAAGGCACGGCACTCTCACCGTGTCTAGTCATCCGCGGCAGCGCAAAGAACGGAACGACCGCACGGATCGCCGACGGGTACCACCGGATCTGCGCGTCCTATCACCTCAGCGAGGAGACGGTCGTTTCAGCGCGGATCACCGGATTCTAGGCCAGTGCCGATGTCCACCAACGCTCCGGACGCACCCGCGGCACGGACCCACCCAGGACTTTCCGTCCAGGACCACCGCCTGATCCGCGCCTTCAACAAGCCCGGCAACGCATCCCGCCGGGTGAGCGGGGAAGTTCTGGGTACATACCTTCTGGTAGCGGCCGCAGCCGGAGCCGACATGGTCAACACCGCGACCCGCGGCGGGCTCGGCCATACCGCACTGGTGATGGCGCCCGGGTTGATGATTATCGCCGTGGTCCTGTTCCTCGGACCTGTCTCGGGCGCACACCTGAACCCTGTCGTGACCTTGGCTTTCGCGCTCCGCCGGGACTTTCCGTGGCGCAGAGTCCCCGGCTATGTCCTCGCGCAAGCCACGGGGGCCGCCCTGGCGTCGGCCACGCTCGTGTCTGTCTTCGGCCACCAGGGCAGAGATGGCATGACTGCGCCCGGGGCACCGTTCTCCGATCTACAGGCGTTCACCGTTGAAGTCCTGCTGACCGCCGGGCTCGTCAGCACGGTCCTGGGGGTTGCCTCCGGGGCCCAAAATGTGGGCGCGCTCTCAGCGTTCGGTGTGGCCGCTTACATCGTCACGGCCGGCCTATGGGGAGGCCCCGTCAGTGGCGCCTCCATGAACCCGGCCAGGACGTCCGGGCCCGACCTTCTTGCCGGCGATTTCAGCCAGTTCTGCATCTACACCGCAGCCCCCGTGACCGGCGGCCTCCTGGCCGTGGCCATCGCACGGATGCTCCGGGGCAAAGGAGGTAACTACGCGGCCGAAAAGGCAGCGCAAGGCTCCATGCCTGGCTAAGGCCCTCGGAGCTACCAAAACACCGGCACCAAGGTACCTCACGCCCGGGCGTGGGCGTCGGAAGGCGCTTAGGCGGTCACCGTGAATGATTCCACTGTCAGTTGTGTGATCCGGCCCGATCTGAGCCGGTACTCGACACGGACTTCGACCTCGATGCCTTCAGGGACTATCGACCCGAACTCGCCGGCGTCACTGCGTTCCCGGGCATAAGCCACGACCTGGTCACGTGTACTGAATTCCGGAGAGGCCCCGTAGGGGCCGGCGTTAATGACGTAGAACACCCGGTGCACAACAGCCCCGAAAAGTTCGTGGGACGGGTCATTCGCCTCGTCCAGGATTTGCTCCCCGCTCACAGCTGTTCTCGATTCGTCACCACCCACACTTTACTGCCCGCGACGGGACAACAGTCCTCAAGGGGGCCCAGGGCCCTCCGCCTGCCGCCAGGGCGCCTGCTGATTGTCTTGCCACCGGGAGGATCGAGATGCCGGGGCGGCCGTACCATGGTCTGGTGTTCGGTATTGACGCTGAAAAACTGTTCGTCCTCCTCATTATCGGCATCCTGGTCCTTGGCCCCGATAAGCTGCCCGAGTATGCTGCCAAACTCGCCAATCTGATACGGGAAGTGCGGCGGATGGCAGCCGGGGCCCAGGAACAGCTGCGCGATGAACTGGGCCCGGAGTTCGAGGACGTGGACTGGAAGAAATTCGACCCGCGCCAGTACGACCCCCGCAGGATTATCCGCGAGGCACTCACCGACACCCCTGCCTTCTCCGAACCCGGTATCGCCAGAGAAGAAAAGCCCGTTTCGGCTGCCGGTTCACAAGCCAGGGCAGAACGCCTGACCGCTGGCCAGGAACCTCCCTTGATTCTGAAGCGACCTAAGAATCCCGTACTCACGCTCTGCGGCCCTCCCACGGCAAACTAAGAATGCACCCACTGAAGGTTCCTGGCGTCGATCCACACGGCGTTGCTGGCGCCCTGCCATGATGGCTGTCATGAAAGCAGTTACCTCCTCCCGGTGCCAGGGACATGATTTCAACTCAACTTCACATCACTCCCAGCTGAGGCTGGCCGTTATGCTCGGCGTCGGGCTGCTCACCGCGGTACTCGTCGGAGTGCTGAAGAGCTGGGCGTACGCGCCCGCGATCGGGTGGGCCGCCGCTTCAGCTACCTACCTGATCTGGGTGTGGGTTGTGATTGGGCATCTCGACTCCGCCGGCACGGCCGCGCACGCCCGCCGGGAGGACCCCGGACGCGGATACTCTGACGCGCTCGTGCTGGCAGCAACCATTGCAAGCTTCGCCGGCGTGGGCTTGATCCTGCTCGACGCGTCCAACGCACAAGGAGGGACGAAGGCAGCCATCGTGGCTTTGGCTTTGGGCAGCGTAGCAATGTCCTGGTTCCTGGTGCACACCCTGTTCACCCTCCGGTACGCCTCCATCTACTACCGGGACAAAACGGGTGTGGACTTCAACGAGCCCACTCCCCCGCGGTACCTGGACTTCGCGTACCTGTCCTTCACCGTCGGCATGACATTCCAAGTCTCCGACACAGACCTGAAAACCCACGCGATCCGCGGCACCGTCCTGCGCCAGGCCCTGCTCTCCTACCTCCTGGGCGCCATCGTGCTGGCCACAACCATCAACCTCGTCTCCGGCCTCATCCACTGACCGCCGCCGGGACGGTTGCAGCTCCGGTACGCTAGCACGGGGTTTCACATGCATGGCCGGCGGAAGCGGCACCTGCGTGGATCAACATCGCAACTTGATCTAAACGAGTGCCCGGATACAGCGCCGCCGCCGGGTAGACCACGCTGTCGGCGGAACGTCGGCCTGGGCTGTCCCGGTTCCAGACCGGACTGGAGGTACCGGGCTGGCCTGGAACATTCTGGGTGCGCCAGGCCCGATCGACCGGGTCTGTAAGCGCCCTGTCGCTTAAGGCGCATTTGGGGAGGGCCCGGGTTCTGCCTGCGGGGCAGCTGGGCACCTTCCGATGCCGGCGGCGGCCGTGCAACTATTCTGGAGTCAGGGGATTCCGGTATCGAGTATCTGGCTGAAGGGCTGTACATGTTGTCCATCCAGAATTTGAAGCAGCGGATAGCTTCCGCTGTCAATGACCTTAAGGCCGCGGATGCGCGAAAACGTGAGCAGCAGGCGAGAGCGCAGTTGCCTTCTGCTCTCTCGAGAGCCCAGGCCCAGGTCGAAGGAGTGAAGAGCTACGTTTTCTCACTGCCTGTTGCCGTGGGCCCTGCACCACACCAGCTGATCAGCGAGGCCGAGGCGGAGTTGCGTTTCGCGGTGTCACTGCAAACCGCCGATCCGCTCGCTGCACTGGCTCGTGCCCGCCACGCGACGGATCTGGCGAACGAGTCGGGACGTGCGGCCCAGACCGACGTCCAGGCAGGCGTGCGCGGCTACGGTGGTGGCGGCTTCGGCCGGCCGGCGGGTGGAGGCAGCAGTTTCGCCAGTGGCCTCGGCGCCGGGATTCTGGGAGGAGTGGCCGGCAACATGATTTTCGGAGGTGGGGAACGCGAGGAGCGCGAGTACGGTGAGGACAGCCAGTTGTGGGCCTCGGGCGGAGATGGTTTTGGAGGGGACTCCGGCGGTTTCGGCGGCAGCGGCGACGGCAGTTTCTAACACCGGAATTGCATGCCGCTGGCATGTTGGATTTCACTGATAAAGACAACCTCAATCCGGCGCCTTCGAGCATGGTTGATCGCCCGGGATTTTTTGTGTGGTGCACCTGTTCCAGCGGTGCGATGGGCTCTTGGCGTCCGGCCGCTCTGTTCCTTCCAGGTCTTAGGCCTCCGTTGTGCCCGGTGCCGTGGCCATGGGTTCGGGGCCTCGTCCGGTCACTGTTTTCATGACGGTCCAGCCGACGGCGGTGATGGGGACTGCCAGAAGGGCCCCGACGACGCCGGCGAGGAACGTGCCGGCGGCCAGGGCCAGCAGGATGGCCAATCCGTGGATGGAGAGGACTCTGCCCATGAGCACAGGTTGCAGGAGGTGGTGTTCGAGTTGGTTCACACCGACGATCACGGCGAGGACGATGAGCGCGGACACGGGCCCGTTGGAAAGCAGTGCGACGGCGACGGCGAGGGTGCCGGCGGCCGTTGATCCGACAATCGGGATGAACCCGCCAATAAAGACAAACACGCCCAAGGGAAGAGCGAACGGGACGCCCATGACGGTCAAAGCGACGCCGACGATCAGGCCGTTGGAGGCTGCCACGAGGGCCGTGCCTCGGACATAACCGCCCAGGACGGCGCTTGACCGGTCAGCGGCCAGATGGGCCGTGGCTCGCTTGTCGGGAGGCAGGAACCCGATGAGGAAGTTGCGGAGTTTCTCGCCGTCTTTGAGGAAGAAGAACAGGATCACAGCCATCAGGACCAGCCCGGCGAGTATTTCCCCGGCAGTGCGGGCTCCGGTGAGCACCTGTGTGCCGAACGAACTGGAGGTGAAGAAGTGCTGGACGGCGTCCCTGGTCGTGTTGATTTGGTTGTCGCTGACCGGTACAGGTCCGGTCTTCAGGAGTTCATGCAGCCTGTCGATGCCGACGGTGGCTTTAGCGGCCAGGTCCTTTGACTGTGCCCGGACCAGGAAGACAACGCCTGTGATGACTCCGCCGAACACGGCGAGGATTCCGATGAACGATGTCAGGACGGCGAGTCCGCGTGGCCAGCTGTGTCCGACGAGCCACCGCACCATCGGCGAGATGGCCGAGGCGAGGATCAGGGCGATCGTTACCGGGATGAGGACCAGAGGCACGCGGGTCAGGGTCCAGATAACCGTCCAGGCCAAGGCAACCACAGCAAGGATTTGGATGGAGCGGATGCTGGCGCGGCCGAGGCCGTCGGACCAGATGGCCGGCAAACCGGCGTCAGTTTCGGGCATGGAAGGTCAGTTTCTTTCGCTGGTCGATGAGGCGCTGGGGCAGCGGCGCCCACGGTTTTCGAGAATGTCTCCCCTATTGTCCCGGCAAGGACGCCGGCTTCCCTCCACCTAGCTTCCCTCCCCCGCGCTACCCTAAGTCTGATGCGCATGGGGCGGAAATTTCACGACTGCGGATGCTTGCTTACATCGGTTGACCGCTGACGATCCCACCTACGGCCCTGCCGCCGCTTTGGTCGTGCCATCGACCAGACATCACCATGCCAAGCCGGCCCATTCTGATACGGGAACGCTGTGAGGAGGGCTCCGGGGACACGCTGTCCATGTGGACGATGTAGTTCCCGTCGGTCGTGGCGCGACTGACGCCTTAAATGGTTCGACGTGGTGGGGGCGCGCGGGTTGCGCCGCCGCTGGGTGTTTACCGTGTTGTTACCTTTGGCTCACCTGGGGCTGGCAGAGTTCCCGGCGGGGGACATTAAAAAGTCAACGCATTAGGAGCGCCCTCATGGCAGGTCTCAATCGCCGTCGTTTTCTTCAACTTTCCGCCGCCGGTGCGGCCGGAACCGCTATTTCCCAGATGATGG
>NZ_BMFW01000034.1 GCF_014639275.1 Arthrobacter liuii
GTCTGATCGATGATCTCTCCCGTCACAGGATCGATCATCACCCCTGTTACTGCGGTCGTGGACTCTGACACGGCCGTCTCCTTTCGGATCAGGCCGGACCATCACACACCGTTTTTCTTACAGTCCCAACGGCATCGAATATGAGGGGCCCGGCCAGTGGGGAGGCAGATAGTCAAGGCTGCCTAAAACGGCGGAGGGCTTCCACAGGGTGGATCCCGCGAAAGCCCTCCAGTGTCGTAGCCGGGGGTGGATCAGCGTTGGGGAAGGGCTTTGGTTCCCTCGATCTGCACTGCCTGGAGTTTGTTCGGGTCCAGGCCGAGGGTCTTGAGGATTGTCGGCGCGATCTGTGTGGTTTCAACCGTGCTGGTCACGGTGCGGGCACGCTCGTCGTTGGCACCGGAGATGACGAGGGGTACGTCCCGGTCATCGGCGGAGGCGCCGCCGTGTTCGGCGATTTTTGATTTACCGCCGGTGTAGACGACGCCGGTTTGTGCGATGCCGAGGATGTCGGGGTAGCGGGCGTCGCTGGCGTTCGTGCCGAAGTAGTTGGCGACTTCGCTGCCTGCGTAGACGGTGCTCAGTCCCGAAGTCGGCACGGTCTTGGGGGCACTGTTGATGTCGTTCCCGGCGGCCGAGTGGGATGTCAGGTAGTCCTTGGCAAACTGCGCGGCTGCCTGGGAGTGGTCGGAAAGCCAGAGCTGCATGATGTCGTCATCAGTGGAGAAAGCCACCAGGTCCGCAGACCCCGTGTGGGCGGCCTTCCAAGCGGCATTGAGTCCGTCGATGATGGTGCCGTCCGGAACCCTGGTGAGTTGGTTTGGGTCGGTGGGGGACTGTCCGTGTTTCGCCGAGAGGATGATGGTTGTGTCCTCAGCCTGACCGGAGGCCGACAGTGCGGACTGCATCTTCCCGACGGCGGTGTCGACGTAATCGAGGGCCTTGGTCAGCAGGGGTCCGGGAACGGTGCCGCCCGGGAGGTAGCCGCCCGTGAGGCCGTCCGACGTCGGGAGCTTCTGGGCCGTGGAGACGGACTGGAAGTTCATCCCGAAGATCGCAGGGACGCTCCCGGCCTGTGTCCCGGAGTGGTCTTTGCCGCCGATTTCGTTGAGGACTGCCTGGACTTTGTAGCCGTCGTACTGCTGGGTGGCGGCATTGTCCTGCGTCCAGTCGCCGGTGAACGGTGCGGGGGCCTTGCTGTTGATCTCGGGCGTGAAGAGATCATCGACTCCCTTGCCGGAGGGTCCATTCAGGATTTCGTACGCGGGGTGCTTATCTGACCACGCTGTCGTCATACCAGCGCTTTTGGCGACTTCGAAGACCGTGTTGACCTTCAGGTACTGGTGCGGGTAGACGGGTTTGCATGTGGAGGGGTCTACGGGCAGGGCTGCCGGATTGAGCAGAGATCCTGGCCGGCGGGTCATGTTCATGATGCTCGCGGGCAAGCCCGAGAGGCCTTGCCCGGCGTCGAGTGCGTCCGGGTTTTTGTCTGCGGCCTCGGTCAGCGCCACCTCGGTGCCGGGTGCGGTGTTCTTGCAGTCGGTGGTCCCAGCGGGCAGGAGGGCCCGGTTGTAGGTGTCGTCGTAGTAGATTCCGGTTGTTCCGGGGTTTCCGCCGGTGAGTTGTCCGACCATGCCGGGGAAGGAATCGGAGGGCACCGGGGTCTGGGCATGCGTGTAGCTGGTGCCGTGGCTCACCAGCGTGGCCAGCGCCGATTCCGGATGCGCCGCAACGTATCGGTCCAGGTCCTTCTGATGTAGGCCGTCCACCGAGAGCAACAAAACATGCTTGGACGTTTCGCCCCGGCCCTCCTGGCCGTCACTGCGGTGCTGGCCATCGTCGGCCAGAGCCGGCACCACCGCAGAACCGGTCATCATGAGCGCACCGAGAACCGCAGCTGCGGCGACCCCGTTCTTCCTTGCTGACTTCATCAAAATAACCCTTCGCCAAAGTGAAAAACACGAATGCCTTGCTCTCCCCTCGAGGATTCTTGCCGACGGAGGGTCCCTAGTTCCTCTGTTTTCGGGCCATCCGATGAAAGGTTCACCCCAGGTTCAACACCGCGTCGCGAAACTTTCCGGCAACTCACAGGCTGCGGCTATCGCTTTGCACATTCCGGATGCCAGGTGGAGATCATGGAACGCTAAGTGGCGTGCGCTGGATCAGCACTTCTGATTCCCAATCCCGGAATTCGTCGGCTGTTCTCTGCGTATCTCATCTGATGAATCACCTGGTCGGTGATACCAGGGCGCGGCGCAGTGGTTGGCATCCTGGGTCTACAATCCTTTCATGACCGTCTCCGTCGACGTGCACATGGTTTTTCCCCGCAAGCTGGCCGCAGCCCGGTGCGCGGTCACGGCGGGTGAGGTTGGTTCGGCGTGGGGGGCCGGCAGTGGGCAAGGTCTGGAGCTTCCTCCGCACTCAGCCGGGTCTGTGGTCGGACGGCCTCAACATCTTCGTTTACCAGCACTCGAACGCGCCGGATTCGCCCATCCTCTGGGACTTCGGCGTTGAGGGCACGGGTGCCTTTGAAACGGCGGGTGAGGTGTACGTGACCGAAACGCCCGGCAGCGAGGCTGCAGTGGCTGTCCACCAGGGTCCGTACGACCGGGGTATGACGAATCCGGCTCCCGCTTTGGTGGTTTCTGATGGTCAACGGGCTGCGTTGGAGGTGTTGTCGAAGTCGCGGACGGCGTCCCATCGTGAGGTGCAGCGGGCGAAGGTCTTGTTGATGGCCGCGGAGGGGTTGGCCAACGAATCGATCGCGAAGGTCGCCAGGACGAGTCCGGGGACGGTGCGGGCCTGGCGGGCCCGGTTCGAGGCAGAGGGTCTGGCCCATCTGGGCGAAGTGCGGGCCGGGCGGGGCCGCAAGCCGGTCATTCCCCAGTCCACGATCGACGAGATCGTTGATCTGACGCGAAATTCCAGGCCCGAGGGCCAGACGCACTGGTCGGTGCGGACCATGGCCGCGAAGGTCGGGGTGTCGCCGGCGCAGGTGCAGCGGATCTGGGCGGCCCGGGGCCTGAAACCGCATCGGGTCGATACGTTCAAGCTCTCCAACGATTCGCGTTTTGAGGAAAAACTCATCGACGTCGTCGGCCTGTATCTGAACCCGCCGGAGAAGGCGATCGTGCTGTGCATGGATGAGAAATCCTCCATCCAGGCTCTGGACCGGACCCAGCCGTCCCTGCCGATGACGAAGGGCCGGGCGGAAACCATGACCCATGACTACAAACGCCACGGCACGACCACATTGTTCGCCGCCCTGGACGTGGCGACCGGAAAGGTCATCGGCTCGTGCCTGCCCAAGCACCGTCACGAGGAATTCCTGGTGTTCCTCAAGAACATCAACAAGGAAGTCCCGCCCGGCCTCGACGTCCACTTGATCCTGGATAACTATACGACCCACAAGCACCCGGACGTGACGGCATGGCTGGCGAAGAATCCCCGCTTCCAGCTGCATTTCACCCCGACTTCGTCTTCGTGGCTGAACCTGGTCGAGCGCTGGTTCCGGGAGCTGACAGAGAAGGCCCTGCGCCGCGGGGCATTCCATTCCGTGCCGGACCTCATCAACAAGATCGAGGAGTACCTCGCAGCCCACAACACCGAACCCAAACCCCTGATCTGGACCGCGACCGCAGACTCAATCCTCAAAAAAAGTAGCCCGCGGCCGCGTCGCCCTCGAAGCCATCAAACAAAACGGAGACACACTACGTGGGGACCGCGTCAGGGAACTCGTCGGCCGCAAATGTCTCGCATACGACTAGCGCTCCAGGGGCTATTTCGGATGGCGCAGGCAGACCATAACGCCAGGCTAACCGAGTAGTCGTAAGGGCGGCCGTCTCGCCGCAGCAACCGCATATCGCTGTGCCGTCGGGCCTTTCGCAAGATGACTTTTGACCAGATACGCTGCGCCGCCCCCTAGAGTGAAGTCATGCTGCACTCAACCCGGCAAGGCTCCGGTAAGCCACTCCTCCTGATCCATGGACTCGGTTCCAGTATTGGTAACTGGAATCCGGTAATCCCGGCGCTGGCTGATGAACGCGATGTCATCGCCGTCGACCTCCCCGGTTGCGGCGAATCCGCGCCGCTGCCCGGCGAAACCACCATTGCCACGCTGACCGATGCCGTCGAAGCCTTTATCCGCGACGAGGAACTGGGTGACATTGATGTGGTAGGCAGTTCAATGGGCGCCCGGATGGCACTGGAAATGGCGCGGCGAGGGCACGCCGGCACCACGATCGCACTGGACCCCGGTGGCTTCTGGAATGACCGTCAGGCAGCGATCTTTGGTGCAAGCGTCAAAGCATCCGTCGCACTGGTGCGCCGCATCCAACCGGCGCTCCCCTTCCTCACGGGCAACCCCGTGGGTCGCACGGCCCTGTTGGCTCAGTTCTCCGCCCACCCCTGGAAGTTGCCGCAGGATCTGGTCCTACACGAGCTTCGCGGGTTCAAGACATCGACCAGTCTGGACCCGGCCCTCAACGCGCTGATTCACGGACCCCGCCAGGAAGGCGCACCGGCCGGTTCACTCCGAGGCAAAGTGGTCATTGGATGGGGGCGGAAGGACAAGGTCACCGCTCCCAGCGAGGCGGCGCGGGCCAAGGAGCTGTTCCCGGATGCAACACTCCACTGGTTCGAAAACTGCGGTCACTTCCCGCACTGGGACCAACCAACGGAAGCGGCGCGCCTGATCCTCGACAGCACCGGCTGAGCTGCGGCTCATCGCCGGAGCGGGGCCATTGGCGTTGAGGCTTTCCCGACCGCCCGGTCCAGCAACCGGCGGGGAACAGAGCTGTTGTTGCCCGCGTCGATGACGGCGCCGGCGGAGCCCTCCGCGAGCAGCTCTGCCGTGAACGGCCGGAGGAACGATGCCAGGGTGTCGATGACGGGCTGCACACTTACTGAAGGCACACGTCTAAAAAGCGTGTACCAAAAAGCATTTTGTGAAAAGTATTGTGCGAGAGGCTCGAGGACGTTCAGGACCCGTAACGTAGCAGACAAGCCGTAACCGGAAGCTAGGACCTTTCACTGGAGCCCTGGGTCTAAGTCAACCGATAGACGCCCTCGCTTGGACATTTCGAGATTGGCGTGACGCTGCCTTCTTGCTGCAACCTCAGCAGTTCCGCGTGTCGGGTCGATAAACGGCATCGGGTTTACTACTTTTAGCAGAAGCAAGAACGCACGTCCCCCCAATGTGCGAAGTAGCTGATGGAAGCCCCACGGTTCGAGTCCAGGACGTGGGGCTTTTCATTCATGCCTAACCGTGGCGTGCGGCTACTTACTTTGACTCCGTCAGGATTACACGGAACCGGGTGTTTGGGTGGTACGTCCAGGTCGCCGAGATCTTGTCCCACGAGGCCCTTTGCATACCGTCCAAAGCGCGCGTCGCATCCATCTGGGTGACCACGCTGTCGGGCACTGACAGCGCATTTAGAACGCAAAAAATCTCCTTCAGGCTAAGACCGTGTGGCCGGCGTCGCCGATGGTCGTATGCCGGCTGCCGATTACTTCGCACGAGCGGGCCGCTCGTTGGATATTCGACTCGGCAGGTGCAGATGAGGTTGCTGCCGAGGGTGCCGGAGTCGTGTCTGTCGCACTGGACGAATACTGGCGGGAGCGGGGCAGGGACCCCAAGCACCCGGAACGGTTCCCGGGCGGTCGGCGGGACGATGGCCGGCGGTAGAGGCGCTGGGGAGGCTGTGGCACGGGTGCTATGGGACCAAGTGATCCCGACCGGCTACCGACAGCTTGATCTCATCACGAGACGACGGGATTGGCGCCCTTTGAACTCCCGGATTTTGGTAGTGAAGCGGTGGCGGCCAGGCGTGAGCCCTCAACCAGTCATCCGTACTCCGCCAACTGCCCCGGTCCAAGGCGTGTCTCCAGGACTGGGCAGGGATAGGTGTACGGAAACGTAGCCCTGTTGAAGTGTGATGACCTGAGACGCGCTTCCTGGGCAGTTTACAGTGAGCTCGACCGGCCAGAGTGTGACCGTGGGGTGCTCCTGCCGGATGAAGATCGTGGCGCTGGCAGCACCGACGCAAGCAGCAGTAACCGTGTACTGGCCCGCCGCCGGTACTTGTTCCTTCCCACCAAAGCCCCTGGCAGGGCCGTCCAGTGGACCCTCGCGGAGAAGCATGACCGGTCCCGGCACGGCGTTCAGGAGTGTGTCCAGGTCCTGGTAGTTTCTGACCTCGCGCTGATGGACCTGGGGATCAGCGGGTTCTGTGGCTGACTCCGTGGTCAGTGACGGGTCAGTTATGGCAGGGCGCTCGTCTTGGACTATTGGTGTGGTTCTTGGATCTGGGTAGTCGTAGGAGCATCCGGCCACGGGCACCAGCAGGCACAAGGGAAAGGCAAACCAGCGGCCTATGCCTTTCATGTCCACGCTTCCCATGGTCCTTAAGTCCGCCGTTCAATGCAACAGACCCTCACGACACGGCCGCCTTTGTCCCCGCTCCTGTCGCACCCCGGGAGCACCATCGAGGTATGACGGTTCCAACGGTGGAGGCGGCGATCCACGAGCTGATGGATCTCGCCTGGAATGTTGTCTATGACCTGCTTGAGGAGCGGGGCCTGCTCGGTGACGGGTTGAACGTTGAGGAGTTCACGGCATCCACTCCTGGTTGGACGGGCCCACCCGGTACACGGTCGTCCACTCCCTGGACGTCGCGATCCTGTTCGTCGACACGCGGCCGCTGGACGCAATTGTCTTCCACCACGACCTGCTCAGCGCCGACGACCTCGTCAGCTTCTTCACGCTTCCTGGCTAGAGGACGCAGCGCTGGTCGGTGAGCGGTCGGTGATGTCTTGCCTTACAGGCCGAGCATCAGGTAGAGGACTGCAAGGGCCAGCGAGTCCCGGGTCATGACGGGGGCTCGGCCGTGCTGCCCCAGACCGCGTTCATCAGGATGCCGACCTGCCTGTCCGAGCGGGGCGCCAGCGGATCAGCGCACCTTGGAAGACGGACAGGGCGGCCAGCAGCGCCGCACATGCGGCTACCGCCAGAAACTGATCCAGCGTCGTCACATGCGTCCCCCGCCAGTTGCATGGGTTGAATCAGGGCCGCCGAGGACGGCTGCCGGTTTTAATCCCTTGAAGGTCAGGTAGAGCCCCAATGACAGCTCCCAAAGGAAGATCGGCAGGGTCGCAACCGCCGACAGTACGGAAACCTGGTCGTTGATGCCGAACATGGTCGTTATTGCCGAGATGAGCAGCAGCGGGGCACCGATGAGGCCCATCAACGGGATGAAGCGCGGTACGAGCCGGGGGCGGAACAGCAGGTAGCCCAGCAGCAGTGCATTGATGGCCGGGACCATCCAGGGTCCGATGAGGAACGTCCAGTCCCGCACAGCCACGAGTGCCCGGGCGGCGGTGATCAGTGAGCTGTGGTCTGTTCCGGAAGTTCCTGCCTGCCTCAGGGTCACGACTGCCAGGAGGCTGACGACGCCGATGGCGATAACGGCGGCTTCGAACATGCGCGAGGTGACAAAGCCCAGCGCCAGGCTCTCATTCTGCCGCCTAACCACTGGGAACAGGGCTGCTGCGGTGCCCACGCAGGCTGTGGCATTGACCAAATCGAGCAGGCAGCCCCAGACCACGCTGGTGTCATTGCCGGCGCTGGTGACGTAGTTCGGATCGCTCAGCACCGGTCCCAGAAGGAAGACGGCAGGAATGGAGCTGGCAAACGTAGCGAGGTAAAGCACTCCGCGGTAAGCGCGGTCTGCCTTGCAGAATTCAAGGCATCTCTTTTCGTCTCAACAGATGGCTCAAGCACCTGGCCACAGCCTAACCGCCGGCAGCCCACGCGGCCGTAACCTTCGTTCCATACGCCTGTTCGTTCAAATAGGCGGCCGAATGCCTTGCTTCACCGCCAAGGTCTGACATATTGGTGCCAGCACGTGACCGGAAACCGAGAGGGGCGATTGATGGGCGCATGGGGCTACCTGCCGTTTGAGAATGATGACGCGCTGGACTGGCTGGAGGAACTCGAAGCCGGAGGGGCGGACGTCGTACGCAAGGCCTTGGCGAAGGCGGGGGACCGGTATGTGGAGGCGCCGGACGGGGCCATGGCCCTCGCCGCGGCCGAGGTCGCCGCCGCGAGCCAGGGCAATCCGCTCGGGGACCTGCCGGAGAACGTCACCGACTGGGTTACCGCGCATGGGGCCGAGCTCACCGCCGAGGACGTGGAGATGGCTTTGGAGGCGGTCGAACGGGTGGCGGGGGATGAGTCCGAGCTGGCCGAGCTGTGGGACGATGCCGACGAACCCGAATGGCGCGAATCGCTCGACGACCTCTCCGAGCGGTTGCGGGCTGCCCTGCGTTGAACCGGGGCTACCGCTGGTGCATCCCGAGGATGGATGCGGGCACTTTTGCGGGCAGGATGGCCTCATGACGGGTATTCATCTCAACGGACACCTGGTGTGCCGTGACACCAACGACGTCTCCATTGTCTTTCAGCATCTGGGCCGGCACACCGAGCTCACCCGCGCCGAACCGGGCTGTGTCTCGTTCCAGGTGACTCCTACCGATGACCCCCTGGTGTGGCAGGTCCAGGAACAGTTTTGTGATGCCGCAGCTTTCAAAGCTCACCAGGAGCGCGTAGCTGCCAGCGACTGGGGCCACGCCACCGCTGGGATTGAACGCCGCTACACGATCGAGGGACTCTGACCCCGCCCGGAGAGTCCAGGCGCATCTCCGTCCCACCAGGGGTCTTCACCTGGTAGTCATCTGCTGCTGGTGGGGGCCGGCCATGGACGAACAGCTGGTAGCCCCGATCCTTGCCGCCAAAGACCTTTCCAACCGGGAAGGGTTCGACGAGAACTTCCTCGGCCCGGAAGTGCCCCTGCCGGCATTGCCGGACGTGGCGATGGTCCTGCTGGCCTACACGCACTTATCGGTGCTGATGCACCTCGATAAGCGCCTGGCCGCCGTCACCGGCCTCGGTATCGACGGGGAAACTCATGGACCTGGACCGCTCGGGAATCAACTGGTGGCAGGACCCCGGCTGGACGAGGACCAGCAGACGGGGGAGCGGGTCTACGCCCGCAATGACATCGACCGGGGGCACCTGGTCCGTCGGGCCTCCGCCGTCTGGGGTGACACCCGGACCGAGGCGGCCCAGGCGAACGAGGATACCTTCCGCTGCACCAACGCCGCTCCGCAGGCCGCGAAGTTCAACCAGGGCCTGGAGCTGTGGCTCGGCCTGGAATCCTACCTGCAGAACCATGCCGCCGACAACGCCCGCCGGCTCGTGGTGTTCACCGGCCCGATCTTCAGCGCAGTGGATCCCGTGTACCGGGGCGTGGAGATCCCGCTGCGATACTTCAAGGTCGCCGTGTTCCTGCACCAGGGCGAACTTTCGGCGATCGGGTACGTGGTGGACCAGGCCCCCTGAGCTGGCCGACCTGCCGGACCTGCCTGCATGCGTAAGGGTATGCGCACCAGTCTGGCTGCCCGATGATTTCATTCGAACAGGCACGGGCCATCGCCTACAAGACCGTCGGCCCACGCTGGGAACCCGGGTATTGCGGCGAGTACACCGTGGCTGACTACGGCGGCGTCCACTCCCGGCTGGACGGGCCCACCCGCTGCACCGTCGTTCACTCTTGCAACGTGGCGCTGTTTTTGGATACCCGGCCGGTGGACGCCATCGTCTTCCACCACGACCTGCTGGGCACGGACGACCCGGCCAACTTCTTCACGCTTTCTCGCTGACTGCCTGGGCTTTTGCGTGGTGTCAGGCCGGTCCGCCACAGGCCCAATCCTGGCCCGTTCCACGCCCCACCTTTCGTCGAAATATTGGTGCCGGTGTCGGTGTTTTTATAGTGAGTGCTATGAACGCGAGGAGGTATCCCGTGACCAGGATTCAGGTCATCATGGGAACAACCAGGACCGGGCGTTTCGGCGAGCGGGTCGCACCATGGGTGCTGCAGCGGCTTGCCGAGCATGGGCTCGACGTGGAACTGGTGGACCTTCGTGATTACCCGTTGCCGTTCTTCGACCAGAAACCACCCTCCGTCACGGGGCGCAATTACCCGATGGAGGACATGGCCCGCCTGGGTCGGAAGCTTGACGAGGCCGACGGGTTCGTCATCCTGACTGGGGAGTACAACCACGGCTACCCCGCCGTGCTGAAGAACGCCATCGACCACACCTTCGTCGAGTGGCAGCGCAAACCGGTCGCCTTCGTGGGCTGGGGCGGAGTCGGCGGCGCCCGGGTGATAGAGCAACTGAGGCTTGTGGCTGTCGAACTCGACATGGCACCAATCCGTCAGGCTGTGCACATCCTGCCCGAGGTCATCCGTCCGGCGTTCCGGGCCCACGACCCAACAGACTTCAGCGTCTTCGAGCCCCTCGAAGCCCGTCTCACAGCCCTGGCTGAAGGGCTGGCCTGGTGGGCCACGACCCTCGCCGCCGGCCGCGCCGCCGCGGACCAAAAGGACCATTGACACCCGCTGGCGGCTGGGAGTATCACAGCCTTGGGCGGGTCGGTCCGGCTCCGCTCCCTCTGATTTCGGAGGCAACGCACCGCAAAGGAGCGGCATCATGGCTTTGTCACTAATCCTGCATCGAGTGGCGGACTACGACGCGTGGCGGAAGGTCTACGACTCAGTCGCCGACATGCAAAAGGAAGGCGGCGTCACCGAAGAATCGGTGCACCGGATGGTGGATGACCCGGACAATGTCTTGGTCATCCACCATTTCGAGAGCGTGGACAAGGCCCGGGCCTTCTTCGCCAGAGACGACCTTCGCGAGGCGTTGCAGCGTGGCGGCGTCCAGGGCGAACCACGGATTGAATTCTTCGAGTAACAACCGCCAGCCGGGGCGGTGTCCGGCGCCCGCCCCGCTGGGCCTCACCCGTTTATCGCATCTGGTCTCAACGGCGCAGCCAAGAGCTCAGGGAAAACGTGGTGGACTTGCCCTGCACATACTCGACCTCACCAGGTCTTTCACATAGCATGTCGGAGGGCCTGATGCAGACGGGCTTGAGGAGCGCAGCCGTCTGTATTTCATCGCGGGGCTGCCAAGGCTGAATGCAGGCGTCATGGCATCTGGGGAATGTACTGACACCCACAGGGTTGGGGACATTGGGCAGCAGGTGGAAGAGTCGACCCCGCGTGTCACCATCGCCTGGGTCGGGCCCGGTATCCTGCGACTGGTTCTCCAGCCTCAGGCACAAATCAACCAAGCCGACGGGGCCTGGGCCAGTACCCAAGTGCTGGCCCACACCAGGGGCAGGCCCGTTGCCGTTCTCCTTGAGATTACAAGCGTTGAGTCGGTCAGCAGGGAAGCCGTCGCGTTCTACAGCGAGGCATCTACGGTCGCAGCGTTCGCCTTCTCGGCCGCTCCCCGGTAGACAGGATCATCGCCCACAGCCTCCGCGGACTCGCGTGGCCCGGTTGCCCCGTCCAGTATTTCGAGGACGAGCAGGAAGCACTGACCTGGCTTGCGCAGTACTGCTAGGGGCTGAGCGCAGCATCTCCCCGGATAGAGCTGCGACCGAGGACCAGAGCGGGCTGGCGGATTCTGCTGTTCGCGCCCCGCCGCGGCCGTCCCTGCCGCCGGCCGGGGATGACCTCGTTCAGCTGGGCCTCCTTGGCTGCGGTGAGCCTTCCGGCCCGGTAGTCGACGCGCTGGGTATGCAGCCACACGCCCAGGACCCGTTCCACCCGGTCGTCGGTCTTGTTGTGACGGGGCCATTCGTTGCCGGCGGCCAGGTAGGCGGCAACCTCGGTCAGGCGCTGCGTCCACCGGGCTGCGTCAGCGTCCCGTTTCGTCGGGTACGTCCGCCAGCCGGGCTTCGGCCGTGTAGAAGTCCAGAACGTCAAGTGAACTACGGCAAGATCGAGAAGTCTGCCGGGCCATGCCCGGCACAGAGTCCAGCCGCGGTGCCCACTTCGCGTAGGTCACCGCGGCAGGAAATCGAGGCGGACGTGGGTGGTGTCAGCGTCGGCCCTCCGCCGCCGTGGCGCAGCGGTTCTTGTCAGGTTGTGCGGTGTTTACCCAGGGTTTTGAGGGCGGCTGCGAGCGCTACGGCCGTCAGCACCCAGCGGGTGCTGACGATGATCGGGTCGATCCATTGGTGGTTCGTGTCTGCGCGTTTTTGCCCAAATCCTGAGCTGAGGCCGTCCCGGCGGAACTCGGCGGCCACTCCGGTTTCGGTAATGGGGTTGTCGGGATGGAGGGTGGCGAAGGATTTTAGGTGGTGTTCCCATGCATCTACCCGGTCTGCTGCGATCAGCAGCAGCCAGTGCGCCGCCCGGCCTTCACTGTATTTGTAGGCGTGTCTCCGGATGGCGCCGGAGGCCCCTGCAGGAGGAGTGGAGGTCCCGAAAACCGGCGGCAGGAATGCGTGCTCGACCGACCGTTCCCGGGGCCACTTCTCGGGTTGGCGTTCGGGGAAGTCCCAGTGCGCTCCGGTTTCGATCCCGGCTTGCTCACGGGGATAGGAGGGCCGGTCGGCCGGGTCGAGGTCGGCTCCCCATCCCGGGATCTGTGCCCGCAGGTCTTCCGCGGACCTCATCGGGGTACGTTTGTTGGCAATATAGGGTGTGGCTATTTCAGTCATGATGCACTACCCCTTCAGGACTGGCCCGCGACAACGAGCGGCTTGATGATGTTGTCCAGTTTGGCGGAGAACATGTGGTAGCCCTCGGCGATGTGCTCCAGCGGAATGCGGTGGGTGACGAGGTCGCTGGGTTTCAGGTACCCGTTTTGGATGTGCTCGAAGAGGCGAGGCCACTGCCGTTTGACCGGACATTGGTTCATCCGCAGCGTAAGGCCCTTGTTCATGGCGTCGCCGAACTTCACGGCGCTGAAGATGGGCCCGTACGCGCCCACTACTGATACCGTGCCGCCTTTGCGTACCGAGTCGATGGCCCAGTTCAGGGCGATGGGGGAGCCGCCTTGGAGTTTGAGTTTGGAGGCGCTGACGTGCTGGAGGAAGTTGCCGTCCGCCTCGGCCCCCACGGCGTCAATAACGACGTCGGCGCCCAGGTAGTCGGTTTCCTTCTTCAGGTGCACCACGATGTCGTCGTACTCGGCAAAGTTGAACGTCTCGGCGTGCGCAAAACTGCGGGCCTTCTCCAGCCGGTACTCCAGGTGGTCAATCACGATCACCCGTCCGGCGCCCATCAGCCACGAGGACTTCGCCGCGAACAGGCCAACAGGCCCTGCGCCGAACACCACAACGGTATCGCCTTGGGCAATGTCCCCGAGCTGGGCGCCGAAGTAGCCGGTGGGACAGGCGTCCGTTAGCAGCACCGCGTCCTCCTCGTCCATCCAGTCCGGGATCCTGCTTGGCCCCACGTCCGCGAAGGGGACGCGCACGAATTCGGCCTGGCCGCCGTCGTACCCTGCGCAGGTGTGGGAGTAACCGTAGATGCCGCCCACCGCCGTCGCGTTGGGGTTGACGTTATGGCAGTCGGAGTACAGGCCGCGGGTGCAGAAGTAGCAGGAGCCGCAGTAGACGTTGAACGGCACCATCACCCGATCACCCACTGCCACGTTCTGCACCGAGGAACCCACCTGGTGAATGGTCCCCACGAACTCATGCCCGAAGGTCATCCCCACACGCGTATCCGGTATCATGCCGTGATACAGGTGCAGGTCGGACCCGGAGATGGCCCCCTTACTGACCCGCACGATCGCGTCGTTGGGTTGTTCGATCTTGGGAATGTCTTTTTCTTCGACCCGAATCTTGTAAGGGCCTCGATACACCATGGCGCGCACTAGTACCACGTCCCTGGAGTTGTTGGTTTCGACATCGGACGTTCTCCTCACTGGGCCTTTCAGGTCCCGGCCGGGTGGAGGACGACTTTTGTCCAGCCGTCTTCGCGGCTATCGAAGTTCTTGTAGCCCTCGGGTGCCTGGTCCAGCGGCAGCTCGTGGCTGACGAGGAAGGACGGACTGGCTTTTCCACCGGCGATGAGGTCACGCAGGGCCCGGTTGTATTTCTTGACGGGGCACTGGCCTGAACCCATCGTCTGTCCTTTGAACCAGTAGTTTCCATAGTCGAAGGCAACCTGGCCCTGCTGCTCAAGTTTGTCGGGGCCTCCCGGGTCCTGGGGCAGGAAAACTCCAACCACGCCCAGGCCGCCGACAAACCGCACGGAGTCCACAAGCCGGTTCAATGTCATGTTGGGGTGTTCGGTTCCGCCCGGATCGTGCGCTTGGTAGCCAACGCATTCACAGCCCCGGTCTGCGCCGAAGCCCAGGGTCTGGTCCTTGACGAACTCGACCGGGTCTACTTCGGAATCATTAACAGGGATGGCACCGATCTCCTCCGCGAGCTTGAGTCGGTCGTTTTGTCGGTCCACCACCATGACCTTGCCGGCGCCCTTGATGATGGCCGAGTAGGCGGCCATCAGCCCGACGGGTCCAGCGCCGTAAATCACCACTGAGTCGCCCGGGTACACCCCGGCCATCTCGGTGGCGTGCCAGCCCGTGGGGAAGATGTCCGCGAGCATGACATAGTCGAGTTCTTTCTCCGCCGCGTCCTCGCCCAGGCGCAGGCAGTTGAAGTCCCCTTACGGCACGCGCAGGTACTCAGCTTGTCCGCCCTGATATGGGCCCATGTCCGCGAAGCCGTAGGCGGCTCCGGCGAGCTTGGGTTCAGGTTGCATGGTCAGGCAGTAGTTCGTGAAGCCGCGTTCGCAGTTCTTGCAGAATCCGCAGGCGATGTTGAAGGGCAGCACCACCCGGTCCCCGACTTTTACCTTGCTCACGGCCGGGCCGGTCTCCACCACCTCGCCAAGGTTTTCGTGCCCGAAGGAGCGGCCGGGTTCAAAGCTGGTGCGGCCTTCGTACATGTGGAGGTCTGAGCCGCATATGTTCGCTGAGGTGATGCGCACCAGCACGTCGGCGGGGTGCTCAATTTTGGCGTCGGGGATCTCCTCGACACTGACGTCGTTCGGTCCTTTGTAAACTACAGCCTTCATGGTTCGCTCTTTTCCAATGTCCACCCCGCGGCCGCGCACAAGCGCGATCAAGGCGCGCGTCACCCAGGTACGCGTGCTTCAGTCACGAGGGAGTGGGTAGGTAAAGGACCTCTGAGTCCGCCCACACGGGCGGAAGGCCCAAGGATTCAAAGTGCCTCGCTGCCTTGGAATACCTGGCTGGCGGGCCACTTCGCGAAGTTGGTAGTTACCGCTCGTTAATACTAAGCACCCTTATTAAAGATGTCGAGGGCTACCGGGCCGTAACATTTCAGCAAAGGGGTCTGCTTACTCTGTTATCGATTCCGAGAATTGCGCCGAGTAGACGTGAATTGGTCCGAAGAATATGGCTGCCGCCTAGGTATTAGAGCTCCTCGAGTACGGCACGCCCGCCCTCAAGCGACACTGCAAAAGGCCAGGGTTGAACATGAAGGTTCATCAATCCGTTGTAGTTGCAAGACGGTCCGAATGCCGAAACCGGAACGCAGACGACGGAGATTCCGTAAGCCAATCACGGGGGGGAGTGGCGGGTCTGACCTGCCGCTGACATCGTCGTTCGGTACATGACCGGCGATATCGAGGCGGTCAGTGCGGAGACTGGCTGGCCCAACCGGCAGGCCCGAATGCCGCTGCGGCGGCCCGGTCAGGCGTAAGGGTAATGTCCCAGCGCGCCGCATCCAGGCGGGTGCCCGTGATATCTGCCGAGGCCTCTGAGGCCAGCCAGAGAAGCGGCCCGACCATGACTTCGGGCCGGAGCAATTGGCTGCGTACTGCTTCGGATACACCGTCGGGGATCATGCCTGTGTCGGTGGCGCCGCCGGGCAGCAGGCCGTTGACAGTGATGCCCGATCCGGCCAGGTCCTGTGACCAGATCACGGTTTCGGATTCGAGCGCGGCCTTGGATGGGCCGTAGGGCGAAAAGCCCGCGCGGCGCATGGTCTGGTGGTTCATGGTGATGTTGATGATGCGGCCCCATTGCTGGTGCAACATGTGCGGCACGGCCGCCTTCGCCATCAGGAACGGACCGTTGACGTTGGTGTCGATAATAGTCCGCCAGGTGTCACTGTCGACTTCCCAGAACCGCGTGGGTTCGGTCAGGAAGGTCGCGCTCACGTATTTCATGCCGCGTCCGGCATTGTTGACCAAGATGTGAAGGCCGCCGAAGGTAGCGAGTGCTTCGTCGACCAAGCGCCGGCAATCGGCTTCCTGGGTGACGTCCGCTTGCACCGCCAGCACACGGCGAACGCCGAGCATCACGTTGATCTCATCGGCGACCCTGCCGATCTCGTGCCCCTCGCGCGCGGCCGAGATGACGACGCTTGCGCCAGCGCGGGCAAGGCCGAGCGTCATTGCATGCCCGAGTCCGCGTCCGCCGCCAGTAACGATGGCGACCTTGCCCTCTAACAATGCCGTGTTCATTCTGCCTCCCTGGATGTACTGTCGCGCTTGGGGTGCGGGCTACATCGTACATCCCGGGTGTGACGCCAACCGGCGCCGTGTCCCAAAGATGAAACACTTAGCGAGCAGGTGGTCTGGGTGGTGAACGTCAACTTCAGGTCGAGGATAAGCACCATTCTGGGGACAGAGAGGAATCCGCTCGCCACGGCGAGCGGGTCCAGCACCGCGCAGAGGGTCCAGGAGCGGGATGCTCTCATGTCTGCGGCAGCGATGCTCCTGCAGCCTGTAGGAGCAGTAAGGGCTCATGAGGACGACGTCGCCGTCGTGATTCGAAAGGGCTGTCCTAGAATGGCCCCGAAGGCTTGATCCCGCTTCATTGATCTAAGGGTTCATCACCGTGAGTCATGAAAATGTAACGCCGGCGGCCACCACCGCGGCCCGCACCCTGTTCCGTGCCGCACTGGGCGGTGTGCTCGTCGCCCACGGATCGCAGAAACTCTTCGGATGGTTCGGCGGCGGCGGTATTAAGGAGACGAGCAAGGGCATGGATGCCATGGGCTTCCGCCCTGCGAGGACCAGTGCCATGTTGGCCGGTCTCGGCGAAGCGGGCGCCGGACTGGCGCTTGCTCTGGGCTTCGCCACGCCGGCGGCCGGAGCGGTCGCCGCCACGACCATGGGGGTCGCTGCCAGCGTGCACGCGCCGAACGGCTTCTTCGCCATGGACGGAGGCCTGGAATATCCGGCCGTACTCGGACTGGCGGCCACGTCCTTCGCGATCGGGGGACCAGGGCGGCTTTCCCTTGATGCCCTCACCGGTCATGTTCTCGACAAGCCGTGGATGCGGGCAGCCGCCGTCACTGCCATACCGGTGGCTATCGGTATCCAGATCTACCGTCGCCGCAATGCGCTGGCTGCAGACCACATGCCGGCCTCGAGCGCCACCGCGGCGGATGGCGAATCGTCTTTACCGGCCTGAACCGACGTCAGGCTGCCAGGACCATTTCACGACAACCACCATGGCCGGGGGCGTTGCCTGCAACTTGGCAACTTAGCGTTCGAGGACAATGTAGTCGAACAAAAGGAAGCGTGGACAGTGTCCGCACTACTCGCCTTGGACTGCCCCGTAGAGTCTTCGAACTGCTCGGGACCCCCATGTTTTCGCGGCTTGCCAGTGTTTGCAGAGGCTGGGATGCAACTTTGGGGTGAACACCCCGGCAGCCGATGGCCGAGGGAGCGACCGCCGAGCACGCCGCGCGGCCGTATGGGGAGACCCTGTTAGGGGGACAGGATCAGGTCAAGCACTGCTGGAAAGCTGGTGACGCCATCTTCTGCCATGAAGTGTCCGGCTTCGGGGTGGATCTGCAGCCGTGCCTGGAGGCTTCTGGCAAGGCTATCCGACGCTTCCGGTGGAACGAAAGGGTCCGTTTCAGAGCGGATGACAGTCCGCTTGCGAATGCACTCTGCCAGGCCTTCGACCTCCACCCCCTTTGCCAGGTATCGATCAAGCTCCGGCAACGCCTCGAGCGGTTCGATGAAGCCGGCTACCAGGACGAGTCCGCCCAGCTGCCACGGCTGCGGGAGGGCTGCCAGGACCCGCAGTACGGTGATCACCCCTAAAGAGTGCGCTATTATCACCGTTTCCTCATCCGGCACCCCAACCGCCCTACTTACAGCGTTCTCCCATGCTGTTGTCTCCGGATCGTCCGGGTCAGGGAGCGGAACAGCCGTGACGTCCACGCCCGCGGACTGAAGTTCGCGTTGGAGCGAGGGGAACCAGTTCGCGTCCGGCGCTGACTCGTACCCATGGACGATGACGACACGCTGGACGGGGATCGATTCGGCATCCATTAGGCAGACACTACCGGATGGGCCACCGCTATCCCTTTGCTACTGCTGATCAACGTTGCCGCCGCCTTGGGTGTAACCCTGAGCAGGCGGTCGGCCGGGCCGAGAAATGCGCGGCAATGCGTCGTGGCCAGCACGATTTTTCGGCGAGTGTGGCCCGGGTTTCAATAGCTGGGGCTAGCGGGAGTGCGAGGGGGTTTTCCGTTTGGCCCACAGCACGGCGTTCCGGCGGTCGGTGAGGGGCAGTAAAGGTCGATGCCTTCGGCGAGCCGGCAGCCGTTGCAGATGACGGTGCTGACAAGGTCTTCTGGGTCGGCTTTTCATGGACCGCATGTGTGTGGACGGGGCGGCTGCCATCCCCGCCAACGGTCGACACCTTGAGTTCGTGTAAACGTCCACGTCGCGGCGCCTGCCATAGAAACCTGATTAGGGAGCTGCCCTGCCGTTTGTCCCTGTGGGGCTCTTGACGTAGGGGTCAACCTTGGCGGTGTGGGCTGCGGTACCTGTCGCGCTTGTTCAACGGCCGGCAGTCGCCGCCTTCAGGATCAGTTCAGGGGCCTAGCATGTGCCTATGTGCAGGGCGCAAGGGCTCCTACTCTCCGGCACGGAGAGGCCCAACCGCCCGGAGATCTTGCATCGCGAGGCCGGGGTAGGCGGGCAAGCGGGTCCACGCCCAGTGGCAGAAAAGCGATTTCCCCCGCCAGTCCGTTCGCACCGGGCAGCGGTTGGCCATCACGAACGACTGCCGCGCCAACGCCTCTGCCGACCGACAGCAAGACGAAGTCTTTGGCCCCATCGATGTTTCTCGCTTCGGCTTCTCCCAGTACAGCCAGATACACGTCCTTCATGATGAGGAAGTTCGGCCCAAACAAGTCGTGCAGGGCGGTCAGGGTCGACTTGTCGTCCCAGCCAGGAAGGTTGGACGCATGCTGAAGGCGACCCGAAGTCGCGTCGACGACGCCCGGGCTGCCCATGACGGCGTACACGATAGCTTCTCTGGCCAGGGACTCCTGCGCCAGCAGTCCGTTCAGGGCTCCCGTCAACGCGTGCAGCATGTCCTCGGCCGACCCCGACTCCGACCGGGCACGGAACGTACCGCGGGGTTGCCCGTTCAGGCTGCGCCGCCCGAGCCGCACCCACTGCGTCCAGACGTCGATGGACAAGACCAAACCGGCGCGCTCGTCGATTGCCCAAAGCAATGGAGCTTGACCGGATCGACCTGCCTTGGAGCCCCTTTCGCACACAAAACCCGCTGCCTCGAGGCTCCGAAGGGCAGATCCAACTGTTGGCTTGGACAGACTGGTCCTCTTCCCGATCTCCGGCGCGGTCGTGGGTCCGTAGATGCGAACGTCGTCGAGAACGACCCGTCCATTCGTGCGCTTCAAGTCTGTCGCCCGCACACCCTGTGCCAAAGAATTCACTAAACATCCTGGAATCAAGCCGAAGTCAGGCACAAAGGTGCGCCGGCTGACTTTCGTCGACCTTAACAGCCAGCCGGGCGAATACTTCGCTCCGTCATCTGAGCCTGCATCGCGCGGCACTACACCCCGCCCCGCCAAGGCGAATCATCCAGGGCCGTGCCGTCCTTCATGAAGGCGATTGGGTAGGAAGAAGTCGACGGGTCCTTGTCCTGCAGGGAGTAGATGAGGAGGTTGCCGATGGAGGGCGGGCCGGGGAACGAGTCGTGCTTGCTGTTGCTGAGTGGGAAGGCGGCCATGCTTTGCGGTAGGCACAGGACGGCTGGTTCGGCGGGCAGACAGTCGAGTCGATGCGCGGGGGAGCTGGCGTGGTGCATGGAGGCCAAAGCCTTCCGCAAACCCGTTTGGCACCCGGACGCTCGCCTGCCACGACTGGGTCTTCCGGGTATCCTGCAGCTGTCTGCCGGTCGTTGTCCTGGCTCCAGCTAGTACGACAGGACGGGTTTCGGGATCAGCGGCGGAAAGACGCGCTGTCGGTGCCCTTACTTGACACGCGGCTCAGTGTCCTATTGGATAGGCCAGTCGGCCGAATGTGACGCGCAGCACGGGGGTATCCCCATCGCAACGTTGCTCGACCAAGGGAATACCAGCCCTAACTTTTAGTGTCCCAAATACGAGTCTGTGCTGTGCCCTGACACCGTCGGCTACCGCATTGCAGATTTAGCCGCAAGTGAGGAATATCAATGTCATCTGTGCCGCAGCCGGCCATGACCGGAGCCACAAGTACTGGGATCCGTCGAAGAAATTTGATCCAGCGGTTCACCGACCTTTGTGTCCGGTATGTTGAGCGGTTCATGCCTGACCCGTACCTCTTCGCCGTCATTCTGACGCTGGTTGTGGTGGTCATGATTCTGCTCTGGGTGCCGGGTGCTTCGGGATCCGGAATCATCCAGAGCTGGTATCAGGGCGTCTGGGGAACCAACAACATCTTCACCTTCGCCCTCCAGATGGTGCTCATTCTGGTCAGCGGGTACACCCTGGCCGAGGCTCCAGTCGTTAAGAAGGGCCTGAACTGGCTCGCGTCCAAGCCGCGCAACCAGGTCGAAGGCGCCTTGCTGTGCTTCGGTGCGGCCGCCGTCGCAAACCTCCTGAACTGGGGCCTGGGCCTTGTGGTCGGCGCGCTGCTGGGGCGTCGCGTCTTCGCCAGGCTGTCCAACGCGAACTTTGGCTACATGATCGCTGCCGGATACATGGGCTACATGTTGTGGACCAACGGGCTGTCCAGTTCGATCGCCCTGGCCAACACCGATACCACCAGCAAGCTGAACGTTATTTACACGCTGACGCACCAGGTGGTTCCGCTGGACCTGACCATTCTCCAGCCGTACAGCTACGTCACAGTGATTGTCGCGGTTGCGGCCCTCGCCTTGCTCATTTGGAAGATGGCCCCGCACGAGACCGACGACCAGGTTGACCGCGAAGCGCTGCTCGCGAGCGAGCCCGCTGAAGCTCCCCGCAACGAAGGCCCGAGGACCTTCGCTGATCGCCTTGAGGGTCTCTGGATCCTGAACGTCGCCCTGTTCCTGGCCGGTGCCACCTTCTTCGTGATCAGCGGCTTCGCGCTCAACATCTCGTCCATGGTCATGCTGTTCACCATCCTGGCCGCTGCCCTGCACGGCACACCGATCCGTTTCATCCGTGCCTTCACCGAAGCCGCCAAAACCTGCGGTCCGCTGTTGCTGCAGTACCCGCTTTACGGCGGCATCGTGGGGCTTCTGGCCTACGCACCGGACACCCACACCAGCCCTCTCCAGGTGATTATCTCATCGGCCATTGTTGCCGGAGCTTCGGTGGCGACCCTTCCCTTCCTGAACTTCCTCGGCTCAATCGTTATTTCACTTTTCATCCCCTCCGGCGGCGGGCACTGGGCGGTCCAGGGACCGATCGCCGTCGAAACCGCCCTGCAGATGGGCCAGTCATCGCCGGCCTACCTGGGGAAGATCTCCATGTCCGTCGCGGCCGGCGAAGCTGTGGCCAACATGATCCAGCCCTTCTGGCTGCTGCCCGTGCTGGCCATCGCCAAGCTGAACGTCCGTAGGGTAATGGGTTACACGGTTGCAGCCTTCCTCGTTGGCTTCGTCATCTTCGGTGTCGCCATGTTGGTCGTCCCGTATGTCTAGCACGGGCCGGCCCCAGACGCAGGCGACGGGGTCCCCTGGGGCTGCCGTCCTCGACGATGTCGCCTCCGGCCGAAGGACGGTCGCCGAGATAGCCCAGGCACACCTGGACACGATCCGTGCCCTAGAGCCCGAAATCCAGGCTTTCGTGCATCTGGATCCGAGGGCCGTGCGAGCTGCGGCCCGTGAACTTGACCGGGTTCCGCCGGGTTCCCCCGAACGGCCTCTCCTGGGGTTGCCGGTCGGCATCAAGGACCTCATCGACACCGACGACCAGCCCACCGAATACGGTTCCCGGTTGTTCGCGGGCCACCGTCCAGCCCGCGATGCGGCTGTGGTGCGTATGCTGCGCGACGCCGGAGCGCTCGTCACCGGCAAGACCGTCACTACAGAGTTCGCTTGCTTCAGCCCGGGGAAGACCAGAAATCCCGTGGACCTGGAACGCACTCCGGGCGGCTCCTCGAGCGGCTCGGCGGCGGCCGTAGCAGCGGGAATGCTTCCTGTTGCCCTCGGAACCCAGACCGCAGGCTCGGTCATCAGGCCTGCCTCTTTCTGCGGCATCGTGGGATTCAAACCCACCTTCGGCGCCATCGACCGCGACGGCGTCTTCCCGATCAGCGAAACGCTGGACACCGTGGGGCTGCTCAGCCGCAGCGTTGCCGACGCGTCTGCTGTCTTTGATGTTGTCCGGAGCAGTGCCTCCCGGGGCAACGGACGAACCGGCTTTGTCCGGGGAGTCGATGCCGCGACCAGGATCGGCTTCGCCCGGCCCGTCGAATGGGAACGGGCCGACCCCTCGACGCGCGAAGGTATCGACGCGCTGAGGCTGAAGTTGATGGACAGTGGCCTCGAAGCACTCGAAACAGCCCTTCCCCCTGACTTCGACGGTCTCACCGCCGCCCAATGCCTCGTCATGGATTTTGAAGTCAGCAAGGCCCTCAAGAGCCGGTGCGAAAAAAATCCTGAAATGGTGAGCGAAAGCCTTCTGGAAGTCTTGAGGCGGGGTGCTTCCATTTCGGTAGCAGATTACTCGGCGGCGATGGAATTGGCCGAGCGATGCAAGGCCATGCTTCCTGACTTATTCGATGGCGTCGACGCCCTCTTGGTTCCGGCAGTCATCGGTGAAGCCCCTCGGGGGCTGCAGGCAACAGGGGACCCGTTGTTCTGTCGTTCCTGGACCCTGCTCCAGTGCCCCGCAATATCGCTTCCCCTTCTGCGCGGACCCAACGGACTGCCCGTTGGCGTCCAGCTGGTCGGCAACCTAAATACGGACGATAACCTGCTCAAAACGGCCCAGACCCTGATGGACTGGAGCGTTGAATTCGCGCAGCCATAGAACACGTCAGGAGTGCTGGCATACGGATCGATGTCCCCCATTCTCGCCCTGCAGGCGGGGGAGCTCGAACAGCCGTTCCGAGCGTGTGTTTGGGTCTCGGGCTTCGTCTCGCAGGTCAATCATGGGACCCGTGGTGCGGGGGCGCCCCTTTGGGGAACCGTATTGGCCGGATGCCTCCCTCTTGGTACTTCAGAACCTATGGTGGTCACTCCGATGGCAACCAAGGCGCGGTCCTCTCGCTGCGGGCCCTCACCCCAGCCCCCCCGCGTCTGGGCCGGCGGCGCATCGTTAAGCAGCAGGGTCCTAGCTTTCCCCAGAGAAAGGGCTAGGACCCTGCATTGGAGCTCCTAAGTACTCAGGAGCTACCTCACGAACAAGCTGCCGGTCTCCCTAGGTAAGGGTGTTGACCAGCGCGCCGATTCCTTCGATTTCGACCTGGACTTCGTCGCCAGGTGCCAGCCATTTCCGGCTTTCCTGCGGGTATCCCAGGATGACGCCGTCCGGGGTACCGGTGAAGATAAGGTCCCCTGGCTCCAGGGTCATGTATTTGGAAATGTAGCTGATCAAGTGGGCGCAGTTGAAGATCATGTCTTTGGTGTTGGCTGACTGACGGAGCTCACCGTTGACTGTGCATGAGATTGCCAGGTTCGCGGGGTCGATCTCGTCCCGGGTCACGAGGGCGGGGCCGACTGGGGCGAAACCGTCGGACGACTTCCCAAGCATCCACTGTCCGGTGCGAAACTGAAGGTCCCTGGCCGAGAGGTCGTTTCCGACGGTGTAACCGAAGACGTAGTCCAGGGCTTCGTCCTCGGAGACATTGCTGGCCTGCTTTCCGATGACTGCGACGAGTTCGGCTTCGTAGTCGAACTGTGTTGCTCCTGCCGGCAGGCGCACGGGTTCATTGTGTCCGGTGAGCGCGTTGTTGAACTTATTGAACAGGATCGGAGATTTTGGAATCTCCATCTTTGACTCCGCTGCGTGGTCGATGTAGTTCAGGCCGACGCAGATGATTTTCTCGGGGTGGAGGACGGCGGGGGCGAAACGTGCCTCCTCTTCGGGAGTAAAGAGATCGTCCACGCCGCTGGTCTTGTCATATAGGTTCTTGATGCGTTCGAGCCCGGGTTCTCCCTGCGCAATGAGTTCCTGCACGTCTCCGGGGACCTGCTCGCTCAGCTTTGCTGCTGCGCGGGGGATGCTGAAGATGCCGCGATCTGTTTTCAGTCCCAGCGCTGGACGGTTGTCTTCATAGAAATGGAGCAGATGCATGGTGTGTCCTTTCAGGCAGCGGGGAGGTTGTTGATCAGGTCCTCGCTGACGCCGGCTTGCCTTGCCAGCGCCATGAGGCCTTCGGTGACGGATGCGGGCAGGCTGATTCCGTCGTGGGTGTTTTTGTCCTTGGCGCGCAGCTCGATCTCGCCCGGCATGTGGATCGCGTCGCTGCCGGGTGCCAACGCTGAGCTCTTGATCTGGTTGATGTAGCGGTCCACGGATGCTTTGAAGATTTGCGGGTCCAGGAAGGCGGAGACCTTGATGGCCATGAAGAAGTGGCTGATTCTGTTCGGGCTTTCCAGCTCCTGGTACATGGAGTGGATGTCGGTGCCGAACTCCCCGCCGCTCAGGAGCGCGGAAAGGACCTCAACGATGATTGCCAGGCCGTAGCCCTTCGGGCCGCCGACGGGGAACAGGGAGCCGCCGTTGATGACTTCGTCGGGCACGGTCGTCGGCTGGCCGTTGCTGTCCACGCCCCAGCCCTCAGGGATGGCTTCTCCTTTGCTCTTGGCGTTGAGAATCTTTCCGAGGGGGACCACGCTGGTGGCCATGTCCACCACGATCGGGCGGTGGGTCAGGGAGGGGACAACAACTGAGAGCGGGTTGTTGCCGATCCGGGCTTCCGCTCCGCCCGGCGCTGGCATGAGCGGTTCGACGTTACTCACGGTGATGCCGATCAGATCGTGTTCCGCCAGTTGGGCGGCCCAGTAGGCTGCTGCGCCGAAATGGTTGCTGTTGCGGACACTGACCGCAGCGAGCGGGGTGTCGTTCGTCTTGGCGAGCAGGATGTCCACGGCGCGCTGGGATACGACCTGTCCGAAGCCGTTGTCGCCGTCGAGGACCGCTGTTGCGGGTGTCTCACTGACTGTCTTCAGTTCCGGCGTGGGGTTCATGACGCGGTTGTTGAGGCGCTGCAGGTATGTCTCCATGCGGAGGACACCGTGGCTGCTGACACCGCGCAGGTCTGCGTCGACGAGGGAGTCGGCGACGATCCGGGCGTCCGGTTCCGGCAGTCCGTTCTTGTGGAGGATTCCTGCGGTCAGTTCCAGAAGGTCGGAGGCCTGGATGGCATGGGATTCGGTCACTGGAGGGCTCCTTCAGTGCTGGAGGTGGTTGCGGGTTCGGGGGTGAATTCTTTGCGTTCTTTCAGTAGCACCAGGTAGATCACCGCTGCTGCGCCGCCGATCAGGCCTGCGATCACGAGGGCAGAGATGAAGCTGCCGGTGACCGTGGCAATGAATCCGGTGAGGATGGGAGCGATCCATCCGGCGATGTTGCCAATGAAGTTCTGCATTCCGGCAAGTGTTCCGGAGGCCCCGTTGGGTGCGATCTCGGAGACGATGGCCCAGGATGCACCGTTGGAGAACATCATGCCTCCGAGTGACGCTGCGATCAGGAGCACGGCGGAGAGCTGGTCGCCTACGAAAGCTGCCGGGATGATGGCCAGGGAGACGATCATGCCGGTGGCCATGACGCGGCGCCGGGCGCGGACGGCGGAGAGTCCGTTTTTGATCATGCGGTCTGACAGGTAGCCGCCGAGCAGGGCGCCGATGGAGGCGCAGACCCACGGCAGGATGGCGTAGAAGCCTGCGGTGATCAGGGTCATCTTCCGCTCGGTGACGAGGTACACCGGCAGCCAGGTCAGCATGAGGTAGAGCAGGTAGTCCTGGGCGAAGAGGCCGTAGAGGATGGCCCAGACGTTCTTCGACCGGAGCATCTGAGCCCAACGGATCTTGACCACGGGGCCTGCGGCCTGGGGTGCGGCATCGCCAGAGATGATGTGGGCCAGTTCGGCCGCGTTGACCTTCTTGTTGTCTTTGGGCTTGTTGGTGAAGTGGAAGAGCCACAGGCCAGCCCAGATGACACCGATTGCGCCGGTCAGAAGGAACGCCGTCTCCCATCCGAGGGTGGTGACGACCCACGCTACCGCCGGGGTGGTTAAGCCGGCCCCTACGGCGATTCCCATGGTGAACAGCCCGTTGGCGATGCCGCGTTCCCGGGAGGGCAGCCAGTCGGAGATAACCCGGACGTTGGTGGGGAACGCGGGGGATTCACCGATGCCCATGAGTGCGCGGACACCGATGAGGAGGCCGAAAGAGCGAACCATGCCGGTGAGCATGGAGCAGATGGACCACCAGACGATGGCGATCGCATAGATGGCGCGGGCGCCGATCTTGTCGACCAGGACTCCGACGGGGATTTGCATCAGGGCATAGGTCCAGAAGAAGGCGGAGCCGAGCACGCCGAACTGGATCTTGTCCATGTTCAGGTCCTTCATCATGGAGGGGCCAGCGACCCCGAGGACTGAACGGTCCAGGTAGTTGATGGATGTTGCCAGGAATATGAGGGTGGCAACAATCCACCGCTTGTTGGTAGGTTTCACAACTACTATCTCCTTTGATTTCGTCGTCTAGCTTGATTCTTCTGATGCTTGTTTCGTGTTGTTTTGAGGTGGTGTCCTGAACCGGAACGGGGCGGTCACCACTTGGTAGCGATGTATTTGGTCTCCATAAATTCGAGCATTCCGTCCTGCGAGCCTTCGCGGCCCAAACCGCTTTGCTTGACGCCCCCGAATGGTGCCGCGGGGTCGGACAAAAGCCCTTGGTTGATGGCGATCATTCCCGACTCGATCCGCTCGGCGATGGCGAGGCCGCGCTGCAGGTCCTTGGTGTAGATGTAGGCGGAAAGCCCAAGGACGGTGGAATTGGCGGCATCGATGGCTTCGTCATCGGAGTCGAAGGCGATGATGCTGGCCACCGGTCCGAAAATTTCCTCCCTGACGATCCGTGAGCTGGCCGGAACGTGTGCCAGGACGGTGGGCGGGTAGAAATATCCTTGGCCTTCGGGCAGGGTGGCGCCGAGCAGGATTTCCGCGCCGTCGCTGACCGCTTCGGAAACGAGGGAACCGACCTTGGTCACGGCCGCTGCATTGATCAGCGGCCCGCACCCTGATGATGGATCCGTGCCAGCCCCCATGGATAGTTCTCCCATGCGTGCGGCGAGTTTGCGCCCTAGTCCGTCGGCAATGCTGCGGTGCGCGTAGATGCGGTTTGCCGCCGTGCAGGCCTGGCCGCCGTTCCGCATTTTCGCGACCATGAGGCCCTCTACTGCGTCGTCGAGATCAGCGTCGTCGAAGACCAGGAACGGTGCGTTGCCGCCGAGCTCCATGGAGGTCTTCAGGACGTTGTCAGCGGACTCGTGGAGCAGGGTGCGTCCGATTTCGGTGGAGCCCGTGAAGGACAGGGCGCGGACCCGGTCGTCGTGCAGCATCGTGGATACCACGGGGCCGGACTTTCGGGTGGTTACAACGTTCACGACGCCCTCGGGCACCCCCGCGTCTCGGCAGCACTCGGCGATCAGGTAAGCCGTCAGGGGAGTTTCAGTGGCAGGTTTGAGCACCACGGTGCAGCCGGCGGCGAGGGCTGGTGCGATTTTCCGGGTCGCCATGGCCGCGGGGAAATTCCACGGAGTGACGAGGACGGCCACACCGATCGGTTCGTACTGGGCCAGGATGCGGTTCTTGCCTGAGGGGGAGACGCTGATGTGCCCCCGGGCCCGGACCGCCTCCTCGGAGTACCAGCGGAAGAACTCGGCGGCGTAGGCTGTCTCGCCGCGGGCGTCGGCCAGGGTTTTGCCGTTCTCGGTTGAGATCAGCCGGGCGATTTCTTCCGCGCGGCTGGTCATTTGTTCGAAGCAGCGCCGAAGGATTTCGGCCCGTTCCCTGGGGGCAAGAGCCTTCCACGCGGGCAGGGCTGCGGCTGCCGCATCAACGGCGTCGGTGGCCTGCTTTTCGTCGGCGTTTGCCACGGTGGCGATGATTTGGCCGGTGGATGGGTTGAGGACAGGGATATGGTCGTTGGCGCCAGGAACGTAGTGCCCGCCGATCCACAGGTCAGTGTTTTGAAGCGATGTTGCGATTGCGGTCATGCGTGTTGTCTTCCTAGGAGTGTGAGGGTCTATCGGGTTGCTGTGGCGGCGTGGACGAGTTGCCGGTCGCCTCGGAATGCGGCTGCTGCGATGGTTTCCAGGGCGTCGATGTCCAGGGTGCGGGGGTTGTTCTCGACCAGCCGGGTTGCCTTCATTGCCTGGGTTGCCAGCCAACGTTCCTCGCCCTGTGGCATGCCGAGTCCGACGAGGGTGGAGGGGATGCCGATGTCGGTCAGGAGCGCGGCAATGCGGTCGATGAACAGGTGGGAGAGTTGCTCGTCGTCTTCTTGCCCGTTGCCCACGTTCATGGCACGGGCGAGGGCTGCGAACTCCGTCACGCGTGCTGGACGGTTGAACTCCATGACATAGGGGAGCAAGACGCCGACGCCGACACCGTGCGGTGTATGTGTTGCTGCACCGACCGGGTACTGGAGGGCGTGGGCGGCTGCCGTCCCGCCGGTGCCGAGCGCCAGGCCGCCTGCCATTGCGGCGAACACCATGTCGTCCCGTGCCACCGCAAGGCGTGCCGGGTCTGCGTCGCCCTTGACGGCGGTCTTAAGGCTTCTGCCGATCGCCGCTGTTGCCGCCAGGGCATACTGATCGGTCAGCAGGGACTTGCCGACGAACACCCGCTCGGAAGCAAGGAGCGGTGTGGCAGGGCGCCGTATGGCAGTGAAAGACTCGATGGCGTGTGAGAGCGCATCCGTTCCCACGGCTGCCGTCAGCGCCGGCGGGGCGCTGTCGCTCAGTTCGGGATCGCAGATGGCGGTTACTGGCACGATGTGAGGGCTGGAGATGCCTACCTTCATCTCTCTGTCGAGATCACTCACGACGGCTACGGGTGTTGCCTCCGAGCCCGTTCCGGCCGTGGTGGGGACGGCGATGACGGGGACTGTCGGGCCGGGGACGGCAAATTCCCCGTAGTAGTCCTGCGGCTTGCCGCCGTACGTGAGCAGTATTGCAATGACCTTCGCAAAATCCATGCATGTCCCGCCGCCGATCCCCACGACGACGTCGACGCGTTCACCGGCAAGTTTCTCCTTTGCGGCGAGGATGTCCGCGACGGGCAGTTCCGGTTGCACGTCAGCGATGGTGGTGCAGTGGATGCCCGAGTCCTTCAGCTGGCGCATCATGCACTCAAATGCCGGTTCCTGGGCCATGCGGGCGTCGGTGACGATTAGGGCCCGTTGTGTTCCGGACGGCAGGTGTTGGGGGAGGGCGTGGCGCTGTCCCCTCCCGACGAGGATTGTGGCGGGCTGCCGGAGCAGGCCCAAGGCTGGCTGGTGCATGTATTCCTCTTCGAATTCAGCATTGGCGCAGTGCCGCCTCGGGGCGGTGATTGCGCGGGGTGTCTTCACTTCAGGCCGCTCTGCTGCTGCCGTGGTAGTTGATAAATCAGATCCGATACGATCCAATGGTGAAGATAATTCAGGAAAGGTCAGACCATGTCAAGAGAAAAAAGTGACCTGGGTCATGGGGGGCCCTGGCAGGATGGCGATGGCGAGGGAGGAGCACGGAGGCGCCCGGGGCGGCTTGGTGACAGCGTCTACGACACGCTGCTCAATGAACTCCTGTCGGGGTCGATCGAGCCTGGCTCCCGCATCATGATCGACCGGCTGTCGCGCAGCCTCGGCGTGTCCCAGAGCCCGATCAGGGAGGCGTTGCTGCGGCTGGAGGCCCAAGGCCTGGTGACCAAGACGCATCTGGTCGGCTACCGTGCGGCTGAAATGATGAGCCGACGCCAGTTCGAGGAGCTGTATGAGATGCGGCTCCTCCTCGAACCGTTCGCAGTGAGTGGTTGTGCCCGGCTGGCCAGCGAGAAGCAAATTGGCACGCTGGAGCATATGACAAGCGAAATGAAACAGCAGTCGGGGCGCGGCTCATATGCTTCGTTTGCCCAGCAGGACGCGGAATTCCATGAATTTATTGCTTCCTGTGGGGGGAACTCGCTGGTTCGGGACAGCCTCTCTGACCTGCACGGTCACCTCCACCTCTTCCGCCTCCACTTCAACAACCAGGGCACGTCGGAGGCATTGCGGGAGCACGAGCAGATTCTTGCAGCGATCAAGGAACGCAACGCTGAGGGAGCGGCTGCCCTCATGAAGCGCCATATTGAAAATTCCAGGGACAGGCTGTTGAAAGCCTTTGCAAACGGAAGCGGCGACGCCCGGATAAGTCCTGCCACCGAAGGAGCGGTTGAAGAATCATGAAAGTCCTGCTCACCGACCAAGTATTTCCGAGCGTCGAGATCGAACGGATACTGCTCAGCGAAGCCGGGCACGAACTGGTTATCGCGACCTCGGAGAAAGAGGCAAGGCAGCACCTGGTGGACGCGGATGCTGTACTGACGACGTACCACCCGCTGCCCGCCGACGTCCTGGCGACAATGCGGCGGGCCAAAATAATCGCGCGGTACGGCATCGGTGTGGACAACATCGACCTGGCGGCCGCCGAATCCCGTGGCATTACCGTCACCAACGTTCCTGACTACTGCGTGGAGGAAGTGGCCGAACATGCGGTGGCGATGGCTTTGACGATCCATCGGCGGTTGCAGGACGCCGATGCTGCGGCCCGCAGGGGAGACTGGGGCGTTTCCTCCGTCCGCCCCATCCACCGGCTGTCCACCTTGACCGCGGGATTCCTGGGGTACGGCAGGATCGGACGGAAGGTAGCGGCCACGATGGCGACCTTCGGCTGCCGCATCATCGCCCACGACCCCTATGCGCCGCAGCTGCCAGCCTCTGTAACCGCTGTTAGCCTTGACGAACTCCTCGCACAGTCCGACCTCCTCTTCCTCCACGCACCGCTGACGCCAGATACGCGCGGAATCATCGACGCCGACGCGATAACGCGCATGCGGCCGAAAGCCATTGTTATCAATGTCGCACGCGGCCCCCTCGTTGTCCTGGAAGACCTGCTCGCGGCCCTCCGCGATCGCCGACTCGGGGGTGCGGGGCTGGACACTTTCCCGGTGGAACCGGTCGATTCTGAACTACTTACAGACATCCCGAACCTGTTGGTCAGCCCGCATGCTGCCTACTATTCTGAGGAAGCACTCAAAGAATCTCAACGCAAAGCCCTAGGACAGGTCATCAAAGTCCTTGCTGGGCAAAAGGCGGACTACGCCCTCGCCGGGTCATAAGACTCCGGTCCTACTGAATCTAGTTCACACCGGGAATGGAGGCACTTGGATGACCACTTCCAAGGCATGGGTCTCAAGTAACGTCGCGGGCAGATAGGGCCTCACTTGTTTCGCTCTTAGCGAGCACACCAAACGTCGATGATGGGCTTCCGTCAGCCCGGAGTGCTCGGAGGCTGGATGTTCGAGCCTCTCGCTGTCGTCGCTGGCGGTAGGGAAGATCTGTTGGCCTGTCACTAGTGGACATTGCCTTCGCTTTGCGGGACAAGAATCACTGCTTCTGGAATGGTAGGGCTTTGTAAGCCGTGTTCATGTTCCAGCCGATTGATACCAGTGTTGGCTGGAGGAACGGACAGACGTGAACGCCGCAGAGCTCCGCAGGTGTGAACGTCATAATCCCAGGGCTGAGTGCTGCGGCGACGGGCGGCTGGCGGGACCGAATCCCTACCTTGGCGCCCGGTCAGCCTGCCGCTATCGCCGAATCGAAGAATGCGCGCTCGAGCCGGACAGCTTCTGTGAAGGTGTCCTTGACGCGTTCACGGATCACCGCGTCAGGGGGCTCGACAGCGTTGAACTCCTCCCGCAGCCACGCCACCCAGGCGTTGTACTCCGGGTTGTTGTGCAGCCGGATCCATTCGGCGTGCTTGGGTGCTGTCGGCCAGGAGTCCGGGCCGCCGGCACGTGCCGCCCAGTCGGCGTACAACCACTCGGCCACCAGCAGCACCGCAAGAATGTTGGGGTAGGTGCGGGTGTTCAGAGCGCGGCGCATCAACGCGTCGAAGTCGCGGGTGGCGATCGTCAGTTCGGGGTTGTCGCGTTCCGCTTCGGGGATGGCCAATTCCTCGAAACAGTCTTGGAAATAGCTGTTTTCGTCCGATGCGAAGGACCCCAAGACTTTGGCGAACACGAGCCTGGACGACAGCGACGGTGCGGAGGCCACTGCCTGCCCCAGCAGGGCAACAAAGGCATCGCAGAACTGGTAATCCTGTACTAGGTAGTGCCGCAGCACGGAATCCCGGAGGCTGCCGTCCAGCAGCCGGTTAACGAATCCGTGCCCGACGGCGGCGTCCCAGTCCTCGGCGCAGCTGCTTCTTAGCTCTTCGGCAAAGCTCATGGTGTTTCCTCCTAGACAACCAGGGCTCGGCATTCGTGGGAAGGCCGAGCCGAGGCGGGTTGGTTTATCGGGGGATCAGTATCCGGCGATTTCGTGCGGGACGTACGGGTTTTCAAGGTCTGTCTTTTCCTCGGGTGTGAGCGTTAGCTCCAGAGAGCTCAGGGCGTCGTGGAGATGTTGTGGCTTGCTCGCACCGACGATTGGGGCGCTGACCACACTGTTGGAGCGGACCCAGGCCAGGGCTACTTGGGCGCGCGGCACCCCTCGGCGTTCGGCGATAGCGCGCACGGCGTCGGCGACCGCCTTGTCGCCGCTCTCGGCACTGTAGAGGGTCTTGCCGAACTCGTCCTTCTCCGAACGGTTGGTTTGCTCGTCCCAGTCCCGGGTCAGTTTGCCCCGGGCCAGGGGACTCCAGGGCAGGACCCCGATCTTTTGGTCGGCGCAGAGGGGGAACATTTCGCGTTCCTCCTCCCGGTATACGAGGTTGTAGTGGTCCTGCATCGTCACGAACCGGACCCAGCCATTGATTTGCTGCAGGTATAGGGCCTTGCTGAATTGCCATGCGGCCATCGAGGAGGCTCCGATGTAGCGGACTTTGCCGGCCTTGACGACGTCGTGCAGGGCTTCAAGCGTTTCCTCGATGGGCGTGGCGGGATCCCAACGGTGAATCTGGTACAGATCCACATAGTCCGTGCCCAACCTGGTCAGGCTGGCGTCAAGCTCCGCGAAGATGGCCTTACGCGAGAGTCCCCTTCCGTTCGGGCCGGGTCGCATCACGCCGTGGACCTTTGTGGCGATCACGATTTCCTCGCGGCGGGTGAACTCGGCCAGCGCGCTGCCTACGATCTCTTCGCTGGAGCCGTTGGAGTAGACGTTCGCGGTGTCGAAGAAATTGATGCCGGCATCCACGGCTTGGCGGATCAGCGGCCGGCTCTCACTTTCGGGCAGCGTCCACGGATGGGGACCCCGCGCGGGATCCCCATACGTCATACATCCCAGTGCCAGCGGTGAGATGTCCATGCCCGTGTTGCCGAGTTTGATGTAATCCATGTTCGTCCTCCGCCTTGCAGTCCCGGGCGCAGTTGCAAACCCTGCCCCCACGCTATGTGAAGAACAGCCCCTTGTGGGGCGTCCGCAGGGCGACACGGGCGATCCCACTGTCCCGGCCTCGCAGGCGAACGAGATTCCGCTGAGGCTGGAGAACCTACCCCGGACCCAGCCCCGGCGGACCCCACCGATGCCGTTCCCTACCTGCACCTAGTCAAGCGGGCCGGCTCTCTAGGTCGCAGTGTCATCCCACCGTATCGGCAATTCCTCGGGGCAAGTTCAGCTGCCATCCATTAGCATTTCCGGCAAGTGGCCAGTTAGGGGAGGGAGCTGTTCATGCACTACGTCGTCTTGCAGGTGATTCTCAAAGAGAAGCTATGGGGAACGGGATCGGGTAACTTGACCGAACTGGAGAAGACAATCAACGCTCAGGCAGCAAAGGGCTACCGGCTGCATACGATTACCACTTCCAGCAGCGGGAGCAAGGGGCTTGGTGGCGGCGACCGTATCCAGGCCACCATGGTGTTCGAAAGCCTGGAGTAGCACTGGTCAGGAGCAACGCCGCTCCCGGGCAGTGGAACAGCAGTAGGCAGGCAGTAGAACTACACTATGCGTCCACCCGGGGGGTGACAGGGTGATGGCAGCATCAGAAGCGGCTTGCCGATGGGCCGGGACTATTACCTGGATCCTGCTTGTCCTCGCCTCGATGGTCCTGATCAGTTACGGGATCGTACGCGCCGGCTGGCACCGCCGGCTGCCGTCCCCGGCCGTGCAGGAAGAGTCCTGGAACGGCAGCCTCTATATTTTCGCCGGGTGCGCGCTCTCCTTGGCCGCCGCCGTCTGGTCAAACTTCCGCGGCAACCCTGTGTGGGTGTCCGTCTGCGTTGGGCTGCCAGGGATTCCCGTGGGCTGGGCGACGCTGGATGATCCCTATGACCTGAAGCGTCATCTGGCCACCCTTATCTCCTTCCCGCTGGCCTTGGCAGGTATCGCCGAGGTCATATGGGCTGGCGGCCGCCGACAGCGGGGCTAGGAATTAGGTTGATGCCTGTGCATCGGTTGCCCAGCATCTACTTCGGGGCAACCCAGACCGGAGCGCCGGGGTGCACGGACTTTGTGGGAACCGTTGGCCCGTAATCAGGCTGCCGCTGGGAGCATCCATGGTCGCTGCACAGCTGCACCTCATCCACGGCGGCCGCCGCGCCTTCGACGTTGACGGTGATGATGCTGGCTCACCCCGCTGCCGGACAGAGGACACGGCAGCTGTTGCGGGCAGCACGACCCCTAACACCAAAACAGTGACCAGGACGCCCCAACTGGTTCGCATGCCAGAAGTCTAGGTTCGGGCTCCGCTGTGCCAGAGCAACGATATGGCGACGATGTCTTGAAGATGGATACCCTTCAAGGGTCAAGACGCCACAGGGAACCCATGAGGCTCCCTGTGGCAAGGATGCGGGGTCGTGGGCGGCTGTATGGAAGCGCAGCCGCAGGCGCGCTTGCGTTGCTGGCCTCTTCCGGCTGCGCGGAGCCCTTCACACGGGATGAGCCGCCCTGCTTCCCCCGGGCTATTCAGTGAACCCCGCAGCGGCGAATCCCGGCGAGACAGTGACTGTCCACGCGGCCGACGCGGACTGCAATCCCGCTACGGACAAAATGCCCTGGTTCACATCACGGTGAGCGACGCTCAAGGCCGGAAAGTCATCATGACGACTGCGCCGATGAACGACGCTGGCGGTTTCATCTACTAGTTTGAGGTGCCACCGCAGGCAGCTCCAGGGGAAGCCTCCGTTGAGGCTACCCCTACGGGGTCGACTGGTGTGACGACACAGGCAGGAACAACCGCGTCGCCCATCCGTCGGGCTTGGCCAGAACCTCTTGCGCAGCCAGGACCGCACCCCTGACGATCAGCCCATAAACGGGGGTGCACGACGTGCCGCGTTGTCCTGGAAGTCAGACCACTTTTGACCGCTGGTGTGTCTGCCAGTCCTAGGACCGGAAGGGCCACGCGCCAGGGACGGCTCCCGGTTTAGGTTGGTTTGGAGGTGGCTGGGTCGATCGGCGCGGCCAGGACCCCTCACGGCGGGCTTCGAGCCTGCGCGTGGGTGAAACAGTCGAATGTGTTGAGGGAGTGTTGATGAGGATTGCGGTGACTGGTGGAAGCGGCAAGCTGGGCCGGCATGTGGTGCGGCAGCTTGCGGAGGAGGGGCACTGGGTGTTGAATCTGGACCGGGTTGGTGAACGAAGCCCCGGTCTTGTGGTGG
>NZ_BMFW01000035.1 GCF_014639275.1 Arthrobacter liuii
CCGGTTGGGGTCCTGCGGTGCGGGAACCGTTGGAACGGTGATGAAGTTAACGCTTCCGGGGTCGATGTTCTTCAGCCGGTTCGAGATGGTCAGCAGTGAGGGAAGGGAGGACAGGCCCGAATCGACCGTGAGGTTCTTGGTCACCACATCTGCGATGGTCAGGACCTTGTCCGGGTTACCCAAAGTGCCTTCGGACTTGAGCTTGCGGGTGAGTGAGGCCAGGAAGCCTTGCTGGGCCTTAATCCGGCCCAGGTCCCCGCCGTCGGCGAAGCCGTGCCGGGTGCGCAGGAAAGCCAGCGCCTGGTCGCCCTGCACCTGGGAGGTGCCGGCCGGCAGGTGCAGACGGGAATCCGGGTCGTCAACAGCGGCCGTGACACACACGTCCACGCCGCCGACAGCGTTGGATAGTTCCTTCACGGCGTTGAAGTCCGCCATCATGAAGTGGTCCACCTCAAACCCGGTCAGCTTGTTCACCGTGTCCACGGCGCAGCCTATCCCGGCCTGGGCCATGGCACTGTTGATCATCGCGTCCCGTTGCTCCGGGTATGTCTGGTTCGCCTTTTTATCCGTACAGGCCGGGATGTCAACCAGTAGGTCCCGGGGGATGCTGATGACGTTGACGTGCTTGTTTTCAGCTGCGACGTCCACGAGCATCATTACATCGGATTGGCCATATCCGGAGGACTGGTCAGCGGTGCCCCACTGACTGTTGTCTCCGCTTCTGGTATCGGAGCCCAGCACCAGGATCTGTAAACGGTCTGAACTGTCGTTGACAGCCCCCTCGGTCCGCGGTCCGCCGGCGGAGAGGTCGGAGGTGTTGATATTTGACTGTAGCCGCCACACCCAATAGCCGCCGAACACCAGCACGCCAAGCAGCAGCACCGACACCACCACCGTCAAGGCTCTCAGCCAGCCGGGGGCACGACGGAAACCCCGCAGGTGCCGGGCGCTGGCAGCGACAAGATTGCCTTGGCCGGGATACCCGGTATTGCCCTCACTCAACGGAGCGGCCCGGATGATGAGAAGTGTCTTTGTTCCACAACGAAACTTTCTGCAGGTTTTGGTGGGGCTAAGGATATCCGGAGAATGACGCGCTGGCTGACGGGTCAGCCAGCGCTTGGACGTTCCGATTGCCATATGGGCTTCTTTTTCTCCGGGTGGTGTGTCGGTTGGCCGGGTTCGCGTGCGGACTGGCGGACGCCCAGGAGCAGAGCGATGCTGATCCAGTTGGCCAGCAGGGATGATTCCGCCACGCGGACAGAAACGGCGTGGTGACACCTGTCGCCCGTTGAAAAGGATCGTTCAACAGGTATTGGCAGCAGGAATTCGATCACCTGAGAGCAAGCTACGGTATGACTCGCGGAGATGGATGGCGGTCTTTTGCGGCGTTTTCGTCCCGCGCATGGGGTTTGCTCCCGCCGGTGTCGGAGGTTAGTGGATGAGGCCGGAGACGAGGTTGATGGTGGTGGCCAGGACGATGGCTCCGAGGAGGTAGGAGAGCAGGGCCTGGCGTAGGACGGTGCCGCGGATCGCGTCGGATGTCAGGTCTGTGTCTGAGACCTGAAAGGTCATGCCGACGGTGAAGGCCAGGTAGGCGAAGTCCAGGTATCGCGGGGGTGTGCCTTCGTTGAAGTCCACACCTGTTTTGTCGCGATAGTAGATGGAGGCGTAGCGAAGCGTGAACAGGGTGTGCACCAGGAACCAGGACAAGGCGATGCTTCCCAGGGCCAGGGCCACGATGACGTCCTTGGCGGGTCCTTGGGCGTTGGAGGCATCGAGGAGGATCAGGGCTACTCCGGCGAAGCTTGCGATGGTCGCTCCCAGGACGAGAGCGTCGGAGAAGCCGCGGCCGGGGTCCTCTCGGCGGGCATGGGCAGCAGTCGCGGCGGGGTTCAGGCGCCCGATGATTGCCCAGACCCAAATCAGGTACGTCGCCGAGGCCGCAGCCCATCCAAGCGCCGGTGCATAGGCCCAGCTTTTCAGACTTCCGACGATGACGGCTGTCAGCAGTCCGACGGCGAGCATAACGACCAGCCTCAGACGGGAATGGTGCGGAACCGAGTTGAAGTCGGGGCGGTAATTCTGGAAAGCGGCATCAGTTCTCATGACTGCCAATGATCTCAGAGCACTGCGTGGTCGACCGGGGCAACGCTCAGGTGTCGGCCGGGGAATTCACGTTCGCACGCATGCAGCGGCAGGGCCGCGGTCCGGGGGGTCTTTCAGCGGCGGGGTTCTTATGTTGCTTTGGAATCAAACGGGGCGTCCTGCCCGCGGAAGGAACGCGGCCCTCGTGGGGAGTAATCACTGGACGTCCTCTCCCACATGAGAGCCGACGACGCCGCGGACGCCGTCATGGACCTCCCGCAGGAACGACGTACGGGCATCCTCACACTCCTCCCCGCCGCGCAGCAGACCAAGGTCATGACACTGCTCGGCTACCATGACGCCACCGCCGGGGGCCTCATGGGCACCGACTTCCTCGCCCTCCCCGGCACCGCCACCATCGCAGAGGCCCTCCAGAGAGTCCGCACCGCCACCACCGAACAACCCGAAGCCCTCACCACCATCTACAGCCTCAACCCGGACGGAACCCTCGCCGGAGTCATCGGCCTGGTCCAGGCACTGCAGGCCGATCCCACGGCCCTGCTCGGGGACGCCGCTGACCCCGAACCCGTCAGCGCAACCACCGGGGACGACATCATCGACGTCACCACCACCATGGCCGACTACAACCTCCTCGCGCTCCCCGTCCTGGACGACCACGGCCACATCCTGGGCGTCATCACCGTCGATGACGCCCTCGAAGCGGCCATCCCCCCGGACTGGGCACACCGGGAACCCAACCGAAACACAACCAAGACGGGCCAGCCTGAGTCAGAGTGGAACGAACACAAACAATGACGTGCCATGACTGACTATCCAGCGGATCTGGCCCCCGGCGGGAGATCCCGGCCCGACCGGGTCCACCGACCCGGGCTGCGCACCCTCCTGGTGCCCCGACTCCTCTCCCGCGGGCTCACCCCGACCCAGGCCGCCCAAACCACCGGGGTACCGCTGCCCCTGGTCACCCTCATCACCGAGGAATTCACAGCGCCCGTTTCCTCGTGCAGCCATACCGGGCTTTATGGAAGCCAGCACACTTCCGGACACATGCCGGTGCGGGGACGACGCAGCGCAACGTGGGCGCGCCTGCTGTTCATTGCCTCCATCGGGGCCGGCTGCGCCGGCAGCATCCTCTGGCACGAACCCTTGCTCCCGATCGTCCTCGTCAGCGCAGGATCTCTGGCCGGGAACCACCTCAGAACCCGCCTCCCGGCCGGCCGGCGGCACGCGCCCCGCCCCCTCAATCGCGCGTAAGCATCGCTTTTGTCGTCACAAGCCCGCACCCATCCGCCGACGAAACCCACCTCCGGATCCAGTCGATCAGAACGGCGGGCAGATCTGCCTACCCGGGCCGGGCAGGTAGCCCAAGCCGACGCAAAATCTCGTCAGCCGGCGTCCTGGCACGGCGGTGGCCGGCTTTACTGACCGTTCCCGGGTCATGGGGAGGATAATCCGAACCACTGCGAGACCGTCGGACACCCGTCACGACTGGACACCGAGTACGAACAGACCATGAGGAGCATCATGACCAAACACGAGGGACCTTCCCACGCCGACCGCGACACCGACCCGGCAGTGAAGTGGCTAGACAAACCTGAAAAGCACGACTATCCGGCGGCGGCCTCCTACCTCTCCCTGATCGCCGGCCCCAAAGCCGTCAACCGGGCAGTCAAGGCCCTGAGGGAAGCGGACACCGTCTCGTTCAAGGCCAAGGACCTTCTGCGGGCAGCCGGCCTGCCCCTGCTGCCTGCCGATGACCCCGACGTTGCCAAGGAACTGGGCCGGGTCAGGGCCGGCACGGCACTCTCGCCCTGCCTGATCATCCGCGGAAACAATAAGGCCGGGACCGCTGCCCGGATCGCCGACGGGTACCACCGGGTCTGTGCGTCCTACCATCTGAGCGAAGACACCGTCGTCCCCGCGCGTATCGCCGGGTTCTAGGCAGGACAGATGCCGACACCAAGCACGGCAGGGCGGCGGCACCCGGGGCTCTCCGCCCAGGACCACCGCCTGATCCGGGCCTTCAACAAGCCTGGCAACAGATTACGCAGGCTTTTCGGTGAGTTCCTCGGGACCTACCTTTTGGTACTGGCTGCGGCCGGCGCCGACGTCGTAAATACCGCCACCCACGGTGGGATCGGGCATACAGCAATGGTGATGGCACCGGCGCTGACGATCATCGCCGTCGTTCTGTTCATCGGCCCGATTTCCGGGGCCCATCTGAACCCCGCCGTGACCCGGGCGTTCGCACTGCGCCGTGACTTCCCCTGGAGAAGAGTCTCTGGCTATGTCCTCACCCAGGCCGCCGGAGCGATGCTCGCCTCCGCCACGCTCCTGGCCGTGTTCGGTCATCATGGCACGGACGGGATGACCGTTCCAGGCCCGGAATTCACCGACTACCAGGCCCTCATCCTGGAGGTAGTGCTGACCGCGGGGCTCGTCAGCACCATCCTCGCCGTCGCCTCCGGGGCACAAAACGTGGGCGCACTGTCAGCCTTCGGGATCGCCGCGTATATCGTCATGGCCGGCCTCTGGGCAGGCCCTGTGAGCGGAGCGTCAATGAACCGCGGCAAGGTCGCTTGGTCCTGACCTGATCACCGGAGATTTCAGCCGGCTCTGGATCTACGTCACCGGCCCGCCCGCCGGCTCCCTCCTGGCGGTGGCCGTAGCACGCCTCCTGCGGGGTCCGGGCGGCCAGGCGGCCGCCGAGAAGGCCGCGCAAGGCTCCCTGGCGGGCTAAGCGGGATACGCCCTGCCTCAACCTTTGACCTGTCATTAGGCCTCCTGACGACTGTTGCGTCCGCACGCCACTGCTAAACAACTCAATTCGCCCGCTGCTGACACCGACGGAAAAGAACTGCAGCCTGCGTCCAAAACAACGAAACCTTTCAGACTGGTGCTCTCTTCGACTTTGCCGTTGAGTTTCAGTTCAGCTGCCCGCGTACCTTACTTGACGCAGGGGATGGCCCCGCCTTGGAGAGCCCCGGTGGAATCCGCATAAACGTTGCTTGGTGGGGCGGCTTGTGGTGGGGTTCCAGGTCCCGGTGCGGAGGGTGCCGCGGCTGGAGGTTCGGCTGTCGCGGGCGTGGCGGGCGTCCTCTCTACCGCGGTCGTTGCAGGTGCCCGGTGGTGCGGGGGTGAGGAGTTCTTTGACGGTGGCCTGGACCTGGTTGATATCCACGGTGTTGATGGGCGGCCGGTGCCATCCACGACGCCGTTGATTAAAAAGTATGCGGAAGACATCGCCGGGGAAGAAAATCCCACCCTTCGCGTTGCCGTTCCCTGATCAGGGACCGTTCGAATTGAGCGAAGGCCCCCATGACGGAGAGCATGAGGTTGGCCGTGGGGGAGTCCTCACCGGTGAAGAAGAGTTGTTCTTTGAGGAACTCCACCTGCACCCCGCGGCGGGTCAGCCCTTGGACCAGGGCCGCAGAGACGACTGGCGTCTGCTGGACCTCCGGGGAGTATGCCCCTGGGCCAGGTTCATCAGGTACTCCAGGCAGCTTTCGGCTGGGAGGACGCGCACCTGCACCGCTTCGTCACCAGCGACCCGTTTGCACCCCTGCGCCCCGTCGACAGCGCAATGCCCGAGGCGCACCAGTGGCTCCCCGGGACGAAGTGTGAAGAACCGGGCGACAGGCCCGAGGAGGATTGTTCCCTGGACCAACTCCTGGCGCTGGGATCAGGGGCCGCGTTCTACGAATACGACTTTGGCGACAGCTGGCTTCACCGGCTCGACCTGGTATCCCGCCGCCCCGCGGACAAAGACTGCCCGCCGGCCCTGCTGATCGACGGCGCCCGCCGCGGGCCGCTGGAAGACTCCGGCGGCTTCCCCGGGTACGAGGACATCATGGAAGCCCTGGCCGACCCGTCGCATCCCGACCACGGCGACCACGCCTCATGGGTGGCCGGCATCACCGGCTCCGAGGAGCCTTTCGACCCTGCATACCTGCACATCCCCCCGTGAACCAGGTCCTGGCCGTGCAGTTCTTCCCCGGAGCCCGGGACTCGGTTCCGGTCGGGTCGTCTTAGTCTACGTTGAGGTTGCGCAGGTACTGGCGCAAGCCGTGTATCTCGACATCGATTTTGCCGTGGCCGGCCGGTTCGACCGAGGCCTGCGGCCAGCAGGCGTGACCGGTAATTGGCGACAAGGTTGGTCTTCGCTTTCAAGCGTTCTCCGATGTCTCCGGCGATGGAGGGACCGTCATCCCGGGCCATGGCGCGCAGGAAATCGAGGTCCTTTGCCGACGCGGTTGAGAGGCATGCTTCGATGACGGTGCGGGCGTTGCGCCGGTGTGCGGCCTGTACCGCCCGGTCCGGTCCGCCTCGGCAGCTGTCACTGTGCCGTTGTTGTTCTCGGCTTCGCGCCAAAGGACGTAACCGACGAGCTGGATCAGGAAGGGGTAACCGCCGGTAGCCGCGGCTGCTTCCTGGACGAGATGCGGCGGTATGTCGAAACCGGCCGCGGCGAAAATAGAGGTGAAGGACATTTCGACGTCGCGGATGCCCGCGGCGTGGAGATCTATTTTGTCAGCCCGGCGCAGGAACGTCGCAACGCCTTGTGACCATCGGCATCCCCGTCCTGGGGGAAGCTGACACCGCCCCGCCCGCAGCCATCCCGGCCTTCATCCTTGCCGGCGCGACAGCCATCGCCGGAGTCATCCTCCTATCCACCGTCAAAAAGCAAGAGGCTGCGCCAGCCCCGGAACAGACCTAGCGAGCCCTACAGGGTCAATCACTACGAGGCGCCTCGAGGCCGCATCCGCCCTTGCATCAAACCCATCCCCGATTTCAACCAGCAAGTTGACTTGCCGCCCTCGCACCGGTGGGGGTTTCATAAAAGGGCCGCATCTCCCTACCGGTCGACGCCCGACAGGGTATGAGGGAACGAAAAAGGGCGCGCCCAACTGAGCGCACCCTTCCGTAGTGCAGGTCAATGCTTCTTGAAGGCGTCCTTGACTTTCTCGCCGGCCTGCTTGAGATCGGCCTTAACCTGATGCCCTTTACCCTCGGCCTTCAGCCGGTCGTTGCCGCTGGCGTTGCCCGCGGCTTCCTTGCCCTTGCCCTGAAGTTTTTCAGCGGCGTTGTGGACTTTATCTCCCAGTCCCATGGCCTTGCCTCCTGCGTGGTCACAACCGTTCCCTACGGCTGTACCTCCAGTAAGCACCCCCCAGATGCGGTTTTCAAGGCCCTCGCCGGCCACGACACCCGCTGGTGCCGTAGACCGCAGCTGCAAAAGCCGGTATACCTCAGTTGGATTCCCTGAGGGCTGGTGACACCGGCCCTCAGCGTTAGCCTGCCGTCCTCTCGTTCTGAGAGGTGGCGCTGGCAAGCTTCGATCGGACCAGCACGAGCGGCGGTCTTGCGGTTGGGGTAGGGCCGGAATGCGACTTGGTCGATGACGTGATCCAGTTAATGGGCGCAACGAACGATGGTCAGGCAACAGCCCTTTTACAGGCTTTCCCCTTCCCGGTTTCAACAGCCGATAATGGACGTTCCGTCAACCTAGGGAGAAACCGCAGCCACGGCGCCCATGGTGCCAAGCCGGGCCTCGGCGTGCGCCAGCAGCAAGGGAGACGCAGCCATCAAAGCTTCGACACTACGTTTCAGGTCCGCTATCTGTACCCGCGCACGCGGGAAGTCGCGGGCCACGACAAGTGGCAGGATACGCGCGCAGCGCTCGGCAATTTCCGTTGCTCCTGCCATGGACGAAGCACTCTGCAGGCTCAGTACGGCATCAACGGATGCTGTGGGCTCCTCGGCATCCAGAGCGGCAAGGAGCCGGGACAGCCGAACCGGTTGCAAACTGAAGAAGTCGCTGAGAAATCGAAGGGCCAGAGCAGGGCCGCCAGTATCGTTGGCGATGTCCCACAGGCTCTGCAGGTCGAGAATCGGGTTGTCTCCACGGGCGGCCGCCGAAGAAGTGGCCGGTTCAGCACCCGCTGTTTCCGGCGTCTCCGCGGCCGTAAGCCGTTGTTCACCATATATGTTGAGGGTGGTTTCCAAACGGATCCTCATGAATCATGAGCGCGCACGGAGCCGACGACAACCCGCTAAGGACCAGGCGCTCTGCTTGACCTGACCCGTGACACTCTTCCAGATGAGGATCAAGGGGGTGCTCGCCCCCAATCAAGATTCCCTCAAGATCAATCGCCAGCGATATGGGGCGGCTCTACTGCCGTCCGCGAAGCCGGCGTAACTCTCACGGTAACCTTGACGACTTCTCTCGCCGACGATTTTAAAGAGCCGAGAGTGGATATATGTCCATGTGCTGGCGAGGGTAGAAGAGGTCCTTCCCAGTTGTTCAGGAAAGGTTGTGAATTGCACCTGCCCAGCGCGGACCGGAAACGGCTCGGCGGACCGCCCTCGTGCGGGTGTGGAAGTCAATCTTGGGGACCTTCAGTGAGTCCCCGGCAAGCGCGGCCGCATCATCGTGGGCTCGACGATCGATTTCATTGAAAGTCGTGCAGGAATCGGTGATCAGGCCCATTCCTGCATACTCGCGAACGGCAGCGATACCGGCCACGGCCTCGGTTTTGGTGTCAAGGGTTTGGATACTGCCATCACGGTGCCGTCCGGGGCTGTCAGCCGGAACCTGAAGGCTGACTTTGCGTCCACAAACAGTTCGAACATTCCTGCCATTGCGATCCTTCCGGTATGCGGGATGGCCGAGGCCGCGTCATTGCCGCCACTACGCGTCGGCATCGTTGCCTGCGCTTTTTAGTGGTATCCCGCTCCAAATTTTCATCAATTGAGCATGCGTTCCCCGAGTCTTTCGCAGGGATGGCTGCCGGCGCAAGGCTTTCACTTGGCATCCAGCGGAAGTGATCCCGTGCTCTCGATCCCGTCCTCGCGAACTCTCCCCGTAGAGTACAAAAAGGACCCTGAGCGTTCCCATGGTCGTCAACAGACGTGACTTCTCTCTCGTGGACAGTAAGGCTGACGCGTGGAGGTGGAGCGGATGAAACAATCCTCCCTGCCAGGAGCGCCCGGCAATCCGGCCTCTCCCGGGAAGCAATCGCACTATGCCTGGGCACCAGCAAGCAAAGCCCATCCACGGCCACTACGGGAAGCGCTAACTGCTGAAATAGCATGTGGCTGCGTTGACGCAACAGCCGATGGATCGCTCTCCTACCTGGCGCCGCAACCTCCATGGCTGATAGTGGGCGTTTCATCAACTTGCCGCCTTTTGCCAGGTTTCAAGGCGGCCTAGGGGCCGCCGATCGTCATGGGTTTTCGGCGTCGTTCTGATAGGGGACCCACCGCTGGGTATAGGGGCAGGAGTGCAACTTGGGGAACCGTGAGCGGTCCAAAAATTCGCGAGGAAATAAGCGACGACGGAGCGCCGAACGAAGTTTTGGACTGCGAGCGGCGCGAAGCGCCCTGGTTGCATGGAGGGCCCGCCCAGCGAGGATGGATTATCCGAATGACAAGCAACGGCCATTCTTTCACTTGCTCATGGTCAAGTGGCGGCATGGCGGCACGCTAAGAATGAGCCTGACAGCATTTTTGAGGACGGTATCGCAAGCGGATGGCGCCAAGCCCGACCGGAGGCTCTTCATGGAGAAGGACTCCAGCTTCGCCGGGGGCCGCTGCCTCTGCCCGAGCACGGCAGCCGGAGATAGTCGAGCACGATGCCACCGACTCACCATTAACTCACCATAATCAACGACAAACGACCACTATTCACCGCTTGTCGTGAGCTGCAAAAACCGCTAAATTCCGGGGTTTTTGGACTACTTTCGAGGTCATTTAGGCAGCCGGATCGAAAGCGGGGGTCGTCGGTTCGAATCCGACAGGGGGCTCCATGAACCTCACCGGGTCTAAGCTGGATCCATCCGAAATGATCAGCGTGCTGACAAAGGAGGATGGGTACCATGCCCAAGACCGGCAAGAATGACCATGCCCGCAAAGACGAGCTTCCCTCGACCCTGCAGAGTTCTGGGCAAAAAGCCCAGGACATGTTCGCGAAGACCTACGATTCCGCCCTTGAGTCCTACGACAATGACGAACAACGGGCTGCCCGCGCAGCATACGCGTCCCTGAAGCACAGCTATGAGAAGGTGGGCGACCACTGGGAGCCCAAGGAAAAACGCGGTCCGTCGGACAAGCACGCAGAACAGGGGCTCCGCTCATCCGAGCCCACGGCAGGCGGCGTCGATGCCAATGCTTCCAAGGAGCACCTCTACAAACTGGCCAAGGAATTGGACGTCAAGGGCCGCTCCAAGATGGATAAGGACCAGCTGGTGAACGCGCTTCAAAGGGCCAACGACGCGGCCACCCGCAAAGCCCGCAGCAAATAGCCCGCGCTCTTGCCGTCCTGCCGTTCAAGGTGTCGAATCAGAGGACACGTTCGGTCCGTTCGGCGATGATGCCAGGAGGTTCCAATGTCGGTGAAGAGCACCAGGGAGTCAGCGCGGGCGGCAGGCGGCAGGAACGGGCCTGATCCAAAGCGGGCGGACCAGGCTGCCGGCATCGCGGCCCAGGACCCCGCCCGGATCCGAAACGTTGCCCTGGTGGGGCACTCCGGTGCCGGGAAAACCATGCTCATCGAGGCCCTGCTCGCAGCCAACGGCATGATCACGCGCAAAGGCTCCATCGCGGACGGATCAACCGTCAGCGATTCGGACGCCGCAGCGGTGCACCAGCAGCGGTCGGTCACGCTGTCCCTGGTCCCGCTGATGGTGGACGACTTCAAGGTGAACCTCCTGGACACGCCTGGTTACCCCGACTTCATCGGGGAACTGCGCGCGGGCCTTCGGGCCTCGGACGCCGCGCTGTTCGTTGTGTCCGCCGTCGACGGGATCGACGCGACCACCACTGCGCTTTGGGGCGAGTGCGGGCACATGAGGCTGCCACGCGCCGTCGTGATCACCCGGATGGACCACCCGCGGGCAAATTACGACGCCGCCCTGGCCGCCTGCCAGAAAGCGTTCGGCGACGGCGTCCTGCCCCTGTACGTCCCGGTGCGGACGGCGGGCGAGCCAACCGGCCTGCTGGGCCTGCTGTCGAAGGAGGTAACGGACTACTCCTCCGGAGACGCGTCACCTGAAGTCCGCGCAGCAGCACCGGATGAACTTGCGGATGCCGGGTCCGCCAGGGGTGCACTCATCGAGGGCATCATCGCCGAAAGCGAAGACGAAACGCTGATGGACCGATACCTGGAAGGCGAGGACATCGACCCCGCAGTCCTGGCGGCCGACCTGGAAACCGCCGTCGCGAGGGGATCGTTCTTTCCCGTCCTGTCCACGTCCGCCGTGACCGGGCTCGGCACCGCGGAGCTGCTCGACCTGCTGGTGCGCGGCTTCCCGGCGCCGCTGGACCGCAGCCTCCCGGCGATGACCGACCTCGCGGGGGAGCCGGCCGGAGGCCTGGACTGCGACCCGTCCGGGCCGCTCGCCGCCGAAGTGGTGCGCACCTCCAACGATCCCTTCCTGGGGCGCATCTGCCTTGTGCGGGTCTTCTCCGGTACGCTCCGCGAGGATTCGCCCGTCCACGTGGGTGGCCATGGCCTGGCTGACCGCGGCCACCAGGACCACGACACCGATGAACGGGTCACCCACATCTACTCTCCCTTGGGAGCCAGCCTGCGTCCCGTTCCCTACTGCGTGGCAGGGGACATGTGCGCCCTGGCCAAGCTGGGCAGCGCCGAAACCGGGGACACCATTTCCGCCCGGGAAAGCCCGTTGCTGCTCGAGACCTGGGAGATGCCCGAACCCCTGCTGCCGGTTGCGGTGGAAGCGGACTCCCGCAGCGACGAGGACGCCCTGGCGCGCAGCCTGGGCCGGATAGCGGCGGGCGATCCCACGCTGCGGGTGGACAGGAACACCGAAACGCACCAGCTGGTGCTGTGGTGCATGGGTGAGGCGCACGCGGAGGTGGTGCTGGACCGGCTGCGGGAACAGGGCGTGAAACTGCATACCGTGGAGGTGGTGACACCGCTGCGGGAAACCTTTGCGGCCGCCGTCTCCGGCCACGGCCGCCACGTCAAACAGTCAGGCGGCCACGGGCAGTACGCCGTGTGCGACATCGACGTGGAACCGCTGGAGCGCGGAGGCGGGTTCGAATTCGTAGACAAGACGGTTGGCGGAGTCATCCCGGGAACGTTCATCCCGTCCATCGAAAAGGGGGTCCGTGCGCAAATGGAGAGGGGGGTCTCTGCCGGGTTCCCCGTGGTTGACCTGCGGGTGACCCTGGTGGGCGGCAAGGCGCACAGCGTGGATTCCTCCGATGCGGCATTCCAGGCGGCGGGGGCCCTGGCGCTCCGCGAGGCCGCAGCCGCGGGAAAGGTCCAACTGCTGGAGCCGGTGTCGTCGGTGTCCATCACCGTTTCCGACGATCATGTGGGTCCTGTGATGAGCGACCTGTCCGGCCGGCGGGGACGCCTCACCGGCACCACGTCCTCCGGCGAGGGACTCACGGAAATCAGCGCCGAAGTTCCGGACCAGGAACTCCTGCGGTACGCGGTGGAACTGCGCGCCCTGACGGCGGGCACCGGCCGGTTCCGCCGCCAGTACCTGCGCCACGACCCCGTCCCCCTGAATTACAGCCCATCCTGACACCACCCGGCCAGGAACAGATAAAAGAGCGCCAACCCCGTGAACGCCGCAGCACGAAAAATCCAGACCATCTACCTGACGCTGACGTTGGGCAACACCCTTGCGGCGTCGTTCATTTGGGGGATCAATACGCTGTTCCTGCTTGATGCCGGGCTGAACAACCTCGAGGCTTTCGCCGCGAACGCCTTCTTTACGGCAGGGATGGTGCTTTTCGAGGTGCCTACCGGGGTGGTCGCGGATAGTTGGGGGCGGCGCACGTCCTTCCTGCTGGGCACCGTGACCTTGGCCGTAGCCACCTACCTCTACTACTTTCTGTGGCAAGTGTCCGCATCGTTCTGGTGGTGGGCAGCAGTGTCCGTACTGCTGGGCCTGGGCTTCACTTTCTTCTCCGGGGCAGTGGAAGCCTGGCTGGTGGACGCCCTGCACTTTTCCGGCTATGACGGCGGCCTCGAAACCGTCCTGGGCCGGGGCCAAATGGTTTCCGGTGTCGCCATGCTGGCCGGCTCAGTGGCAGGCGGGGTGATCGCCCAGGCCACCAACCTGGGGGTGCCGTTCCTGCTGCGCGTGGCGGTGCTCGTGGCCATGTTCGTGGTGGCCTTCCTGCTCATGCACGACGTCGGCTTCACACCTGAGCGTTCGGCCCACCCCCTGCAGGCCACCCGTGCGGTCCTGAGGGCATCGGTGGACGGCGGACTACGGAACCCGCCGGTGCGGTTCATGATGCTGGCTGCCCCGTTCACCGAAGGCGTCGGGTTCTACGTCTTTTATGCCCTCCAGCCCTACCTCCTGCAGCTCTTCGGCGACCCCAGGGCCTACGCCATCGCCGGCCTTGCAGCGGCGATCGTGGCAGGCGCAGACATCGTGGGCGGCTGGCTGGCGCCACAGGTGCGGAAGCGGGTGCGCCGCCGCACCACCGTGCTGCTCGCCTCCACCCTCACCAGTTCGGTGGTCCTGGTGGTACTCCTGGCCACCAGCACCTTTTGGCTGGCACTGGTGCTCCTTGCCCTCTGGGCTGTGGTGGCCTCTGTAGGGACCCCCGTGCGCCAGGCCTACCTTAACGACATGATCGCCTCGAAGCAGCGCGCAACCGTCCTGAGCTTCGCCTCGCTCATGGGGTCCAGCGGGGGAGTGGTGGTGCAGCCGCTGCTCGGCAGGGCCGCCGACGTGTACGGCTATCCTGCATCCCTGGCGCTGGGCGGCGCGGTGCAGCTGCTGGCGGCACCCTTTATCCTGCTCAGCCGGGGCCGGCGCTCGCCGGCAGATGCTGCCACCGGCGTGGCGGCCGCGCCGTGATCAGCGTTGGGGGAGAACCTGGGCAGCAGGGGAGGAGTGCTGCAGCAGCCGCAGGCAAGTGAGGGCCCCTGGGTCCCGGACTGGGTCCGGGGCCCAGGGGCCTCCAAGAGCAGCAGGCGCCTGCCGCGGGTCTACTTGACGCCCGCGTCCACTGTTTCGGTGGGCGCCGGCGCCGGGCTCTCCTGCGAGGGCGGAGGAGTGGTCTTGAGCTTGAACCGCTTTCCGACCTCCCCGCCGCCACCGCTGCGGTTCTTGTTGAAGATGTCGAAACCGACGGCGACAAGGAGCACCAGGCCCTTGATGAGCTGCTGGTAGTCAGTGCCCAGGCCCAGGATGGACATGCCGTTGTTGAGCACGCCCATGATGAGGCCGCCGATCATCGCTCCGGCGACCGTTCCGATGCCGCCGGTGACGGCGGCGCCGCCAATGAATGCTGCGGCGATGGAGTCGAGCTCGAAGCCCGTTCCACCGGCCGGCTGCGCGGAGTTGAGCCGGGCGGTGAAGACAAGGCCCGCGAGGGCGGCGAGGACGCCCATGTTCACGAAGAGCCGGAACGTGACGGCTTTGGTCTTGATGCCTGACAGCTCAGCTGCGTGGAGGTTGCCGCCGATTGCATAGGTGTGCCGCCCGAAGACGCTGTTGTTCATCAGGGCGGTGTACGCGATCACCAGGGCGGCCAGGACCACCAGGACGATTGGCGTGCCGCGGTAGGACGCCAGCAGGAAGGTGATGATGAGCATGAGCAGCGCCGTGAAGGCTGTCTTGATGACGAACCAGACCAGGGGTTCGCTTTCGAGATCGAACTTCCGCCGGATCCTGCGCTCCTTGAGTGCCTGGATGAGCAGGGCGGCCGTTGCGCCGAGGCCCAGGATGACGGTGAGCCATTCCAGCACGGAGGCGCCGCCGGAGATGTCCGGAAGGAAGCCGCCACCCAGGGCCCGCAGTTCCGCGGGGAAGGGGGTGATCTGCTGGTTCTTGAGGGTGATGAGCGTCAGTCCGCGGAAGATCAGCATGCCCGCGAGGGTGACGATGAAGGCCGGGATCCCTACGTAGGCGATCCAGTAGCCCTGCCAGGCGCCCACCAGGGCACCGACCAGGAGGCATGCAGGGATGGCGGCCCACCACGGCCAGCCCCAGTGCACGATCATGACGCCGGCAACCGCGCCGATGAACCCGGCCACCGATCCGACGGAAAGGTCGATGTGCCCGGCGATAATGACCATCACCATGCCGATGGCCAGGATCAGGATGTAACTGTTCTGGACCACGAGGTTGGTGACGTTCTGCGGTTCCAGCAGGATCCCGCCCGTGAGTCCCTGGAACAGCAGGACGATCAGGATCAGGGCAACGAAGATGCCAACCTGGCGGAGGCGGCTGGTGAGGAATCCTAGCGATTCTCGTAAGGCGGACATTTCGCTATTCCTTCTCTTGGGTCATGTAGTGCATCAGGGTTTCCTGGGTGGCCTCGGCGATGGGCACTTCACCTGTGATGTGTCCGGCGGCGAGGGTGTAGATGCGGTCGCAGATTCCCAGGAGCTCGGGAAGTTCCGAGGAGATGACAATCACCGCTTTTCCTTCGGCCGCGAGTTTGGCAATGATCGTGTAGATCTCGAACTTGGCGCCGACGTCGATCCCGCGTGTGGGTTCGTCGAGGATGAGCACGTCCGGGTCCGAGAACATCCATTTACTCAGCACGACTTTCTGCTGGTTGCCGCCGGAGAGCTTTCCGGTGATGGCGGCAACAGAAGGCGCTTTGATGTTCATGCTCTTGCGGTAGCCGTTGGCCACCACGGTCTCCTGGTTCTTGTCCACGAAACCGCGTTTGGCGAGCTTGCGCAGGGCTGCAAGGGAGATATTGCGCTTGATGTCCTCGATGAGGTTCAGGCCGTAGTGCTTGCGGTCCTCCGTGGCGTAGGCGATGCCGTGCCTGATGGCATCGGAAACCGTGGCGGTGTTGATTTCCGCGCCGTGCTTGTAGACCTTGCCCGAGGTGGCGGTGCCGTAGGTGCGGCCGAACACGCTCATGGCGAGTTCCGTGCGTCCGGCGCCCATCAGTCCGGCGAGGCCCACGACCTCGCCTTTCCGGACATACAGGTTGGCGTTGTTGACCACCATGCGGGTGTGGTCCTGGGGGTGGCGTACGGACCAGTCCTCGATCCGGAGGACTTCCTCGCCGATATGCGGCTCCCGGTCCGGATAAAGGCTCTCCAGGTCCCGGCCCACCATGCCGCGGATGATCCGTTCCTGCGTAATCTGGCCTTCGTCGAGCCGCAGTGTCTCGATGGTCTTGCCGTCCCGGATGATGGTGACGGCGTCCGCCACCTTGCGGATTTCATTGAGCTTGTGGCTGATGATGATACTGGTGACCCCCTGCCCCTTCAAATGGAGGATCAGGTCCAGCAGGTGGCCGGAATCCTCGTCATTGAGGGCGGCCGTGGGCTCGTCCAGGATCAGCAGCTTCACTTCCTTGGACAGTGCCTTGGCGATTTCCACCAGCTGCTGCTTGCCCACGCTGATGTGCTGCACAGGCGTGACCGGGTTTTCATCAAGGCCAACCCGGGCCAGCAGCTTGGCTGCCTCCAGGTTGGTCTTGCGCCAATCCACCCACCCGTTGGTGGCCTGTTCGTTGCCCAGGTAGATGTTTTCGGCAATCGACAGGTACGGGCTCAAGGCCAGTTCCTGGTGGATGATGACAATTCCGCGCTTCTCGCTGTCCGAGATGCTGGAGAAGTTGCAGGGTTCGTTTTCGAAGAGGATCTCCCCGTCGAAGGTGTTGTGTGGATAGACGCCGGACAACACCTTCATGAGCGTTGATTTGCCGGCGCCGTTTTCACCGCAGATGGCGTGGACCTCTCCACGGTTCACGTCCAGGGTGACGTCCTGCAGCGCTTTTACGCCCGGGAACGTCTTGGTGATTCCTCGCATTTGGAGAATGGGTGTGTTCATCGTCAATTCCCACTGACTGGTCGAAGCTGGGCCTTCCTGCTGCTGCAGGAGGTTGCGGGAGGGCTGTGGCTGGACTGAAGGCCAGCCACAGCCCCCGACGCTGACTACTTGACGTCGGAGTCCTTGTAGTAACCCGAGTCGATCAGTTCCTTCTTGTAGTTGTCCTTGGTGATGATCACGGACTTCAGCAGGAAGGCCGGGACAACCTTGACCTTGTTGTTGTAGGTCTTGGTGTCGTTCGTTTCCGGTTCCTGGCCCTTGAGGACAGCATCAACCATCTTGACGGCCTGCGCGCCGAGCTGGCGGGTGTCCTTGAAGATGGTGGAGTACTGCTCACCGGCGATGATGGACTTGACGGAGCCCTTTTCGGCATCCTGGCCGGTAACCACAGGCAGGCTTCCCTTGGCATAGCCGCCGGTGCTGGTGAGTGCCGAGATGATGCCGATCGACAGGCCGTCATACGGGGACAGGACGCCGTTCAGCTTGGTGCCCGAGCTGTAGGCGGAGGTGATGATGTCCTCCATGCGCTTCTGCGCCACGGGTGCCTGCCAGCGAAGGATGGCTGCCTGCTCAAACTTGGTCTGGCCGCTGGGGACCTTCAGGGTGCCGGAATCCATGTACGGCTTGAGGGTGTCCATGGCGCCGGTCCAGAAGAAGTTGGCGTTGTTGTCGTCGGGGCTTCCGGCGAAAAGCTCGATGTTGAAGGGGCCCTTGCCATCCACCTTCTTGCCGCTGGCGTCGACGAGGCCCAGGCCGGTCAGCAGCGACGTGGCCTGCTGGACGCCGACCGTGTAGTTGTCGAACGTGGTGTAGTAGTCAACGTTGGGCGTGCCGTTGATGAGGCGGTCGTACGCGATGACCTTGACGTTCTGCTCCTTGGCCTTGGCCAGGACGTCGGTCAGGGTGGTGCCGTCGATGGCAGCGATGATCAGGGCCTTGGCCCCCTTGGTCAGCATGTTCTCGATCTGCGACACCTGGGTGGGGATGTCGTCATTGGCGAACTGGAGGTCCGTCTTGTAGCCCAGGTCCTTCAGGGACTTTTCCACGTTGGCGCCATCGGCAATCCACCGTTCGGACGTCTGGGTGGGCATCGAGATGCCAACCAGTGAATCGCTGGGCTTTGCGGCGGCGCTGGATTCGCTGGTCCCGCCGCGGGAGCCACAGCCGGTGGCGCCCACCGTCAGGGCGAGGACAAGAGCCACCGCGCCCATCAGTTTTTTGATTCTCACCATTATCTCCTTCCGCGGCAGCACTGCCACGAAGTGTTGTTGGGCCGGCAGCATCAGTGCTGCGTGGTCCTGGCCACATTGTTGATGTGTCGGTTCAATATAGACCGCTTTGTGAACGCTAACAAGAGTGTTGTGCCGGAATTTAGAAACTTTTCGGTTTCATTGACTTCTGCTTTGTTAGCGTTCACACTTGCTGCAGCACTTAGCTCGACCCCCACCACTACAAGACCCGGTAATGAGGCCCAGGCCTCCCGGACGGAGGCAACTCATGCCAGCTGCGCTGTTCACTTCCAGTTCCGACCCCCGCCACGACCACTGCGTCATTGGGGTGGACTACGGAACCCTTTCAGGCCGTGCCGTGGTGGTGCGGGTCCGCGACGGCAAGGAGCTCGGCAGCGCGGTCCACGAGTATCCCCACGCGGTGGTCACCGACTTCCTGCCTCGGGATACGGCGGGCGACGACGGCGCCCGGCTTCCCGGGGAATGGGCGCTTCAGGTGCCCAACGACTACCGGGATGTGCTGCGCATCGCAGTCCCGGCCGCGGTGGCTGACGCGGGGATCGACCCGGCCGCCGTCGTCGGCATTGCCACCGACTTCACCGCCTGCACCATGGTGCCCGTCAAGGCCGACGGCACACCCCTGAACGAACTGCCCGGTTACGCAAACCGGCCGCACGCCTACGTGAAACTCTGGCGCCACCACGCAGCCCAGGGCCAGGCGGACCGGATCAACCGGCTGGCTGCCGAGCGCGGTGAAGACTGGCTCCCCCGGTATGGTGGACTGATCTCGTCCGAGTGGGAGTTCGCAAAGGGCCTGCAGTTGCTGGAAGAGGACCCCGAGTCCTACGCCGAAATGGACCACTGGGTGGAGGCGGCGGACTGGATCGTCTGGCAGCTCTGCGGCCGGTACGTCCGCAACGCCTGCACCGCCGGCTACAAGGGCATCTACCAGGACGGGCGGTATCCGTCGGAGGAATTCCTGGGCGCCCTCAATCCGGATTTCAAGGACTTCGTCAGCTCCAAGCTGGCGCACACCATCGGGCGGCTGGGGGACGCCGCGGGCACCCTGACGGCGGAGGCGGCGGCCTGGACCGGGCTTCCGGAGGGCATCGCCGTGGCCGTGGGCAACGTCGACGCGCACGTCACCGCCCCGGCTGCCAAGGCGGTTGACCCCGGCCAGCTGGTGGCGATCATGGGCACCTCCACCTGCCACGTCATGAACGGCACCGAACTCCGCGAAGTGCCCGGCATGTGCGGGGCGGTGGACGGCGGGATCGTGGACGGGCTCTGGGGCTACGAGGCCGGGCAGTCAGGCGTGGGGGACATCTTCGGGTGGTTCACCAAGTACGGCGTCCCGCCGGAATACCACCAGGCTGCCAAGGATGCGGGGCTGGGCATCCACGAGTACCTCACCGAATTGGCGTCCCGGCAGGGGATCGGTGAGCACGGGCTGGTGGCGCTCGACTGGCACTCGGGCAACCGCTCGGTCCTGGTGGACCACGAGCTGTCCGGCATCGTGGTGGGCCAGACCCTGGCCACCAGGCCTGAGGACATTTACCGCGCGCTGCTGGAAGCCACCGCGTTCGGTACCCGCACCATCGTGGACGCCTTCCGCGAGGCAGGAGTCCCGGTCAAGGAATTCATCGTGGCTGGCGGCTTGCTCAAGAACAAATTCCTGATGCAGGTTTACGCGGACGCCACCGGCCTGCAGCTGTCCACCATTGGCTCGGAGCAGGGCCCGGCCCTGGGGTCGGCGATCCACGCCGCCGTGGCCGCCGGTGAGTACGCGGACATCCGCGCCGCTGCCGCCGCCATGGGCGCCGAACCCGGCGAGGTCTACACGCCCATCCCGGAGAACGCGGCCGCCTACGACGAGCTGTTCCAGGAGTACAAAACCCTGCACGACTACTTCGGCCGGGGCGGCAATGATGTGATGCACCGGCTCAAGGCAATCCAGCGCAAAGCGGCCCGCACCGTCCTTCCCGGTGCGGGCTCCGCATCCGAAAATGCAGTGGAGGTGTCCGCATGACCACCGAAACCGGGATCCTGGAAGCCATCGCCCGGGTGCGGGAGGAGGTGTGCGCGCTGCATGCCGAGCTGACCCGGTACGAACTGGTGGTGTGGACCGCGGGCAACGTCTCCGCCCGCGTGCCGGGCACCGACCTCATGGTGATCAAGCCCTCAGGCGTTTCATACCAGGAGCTGACCCCGGAGCAGATGATCGTGACCGATCTGTACGGCACGCCGGTGGCCGGGAACAGCGACGGCGAGTGGGGTAACCCACCGCTGTCGCCGTCGTCGGACACCGCAGCGCATGCCTACGTGTACCGCCACATGCCGGAGGTGGGCGGTGTGGTGCACACCCACTCCACTTACGCCACCGCCTGGGCCGCCCGGGGCGAGGCCATCCCGTGCGTGCTGACCATGATGGGGGACGAGTTCGGCGGGTCCATCCCGGTGGGCCCCTTCGCGCTGATCGGCGATGACTCGATCGGGCACGGCATCGTGGAAACGCTGAAGAACTCCAATTCGCCGGCGGTCCTCATGCAGAACCACGGCCCCTTCACCATCGGCAAGGACGCCCGCTCCGCTGTCAAGGCCGCGGTCATGTGCGAGGAGGTGGCCCGCACCGTGCACATCTCAAGGCAGCTGGGCGACCCGCTGCCCATCGACCAGAGCCATATCGACTCCCTCTACGCCCGCTACCAGAACGTCTACGGGCAGTAACTGCCCACAAACTTTCGCAGGAGAACCCCATGAACAGCGCAGCAAACACTTCCCTTGACGGCTACGAGGTCTGGTTCCTCACCGGCAGCCAGCACCTGTACGGGGAGGAAGTCCTCAAGCAGGTGGCCGCCCAGTCGCAGGAGATCGCCAACCAGCTCAACGCCTCCCCAGCCGTCCCCGTGCGGATTGTCTGGAAGCCTGTCCTGACCGACTCGGATGCCATCCGCCGCACCGCGCTGGAAGCCAATTCGAACGACTCCGTCATCGGTGTCACCGCATGGATGCACACCTTCAGCCCCGCGAAGATGTGGATCCAGGGCCTGGACCTGCTCCGCAAGCCGCTGCTGCACCTGCACACCCAGGCGAACCGGGACCTGCCGTGGGCTGACATCGACTTCGATTTCATGAACCTGAACCAGGCCGCGCACGGCGACCGGGAGTTCGGATACATCCAGTCCCGCCTGGGCATTGCCCGGAAGACCGTCGTCGGGCATGTCTCCAACCCCGAGGTGGCCAGGCAGGTGGGTTCCTGGCAGCGCGCCGCCGCCGGCTGGGCCGCCGTCCGCACCCTGAAACTGACCCGCTTCGGCGACAACATGCGCAACGTCGCCGTCACCGAAGGCGACAAGACCGAGGCTGAGCTGCGCTTCGGCGTCGCGGTGAACACCTGGTCCGTCAACGAGCTTGCCGACGCCGTGCACGGCGCCGCGGAGGCCGACGTCGACGCCCTGGTTGCCGAGTACGAAGACCTTTACGACGTGGTGCCGGAGCTCCGCGCAGGCGCGGCCCGGCACGAATCGTTGCGGTACGGCGCCCGGATCGAACTGGGCCTGCGCTGCTTCCTGGAAGCCAACGGGTCCGCCGCGTTCACCACCTCCTTCGAGGACCTCGGCGCCCTCCGGCAGCTGCCGGGCCTGGCGGTGCAGCGGCTCATGGCCGCCGGCTACGGCTTCGGCGCCGAAGGCGACTGGAAGACCGCTATCCTTGTCCGCGCCGCGAAGGTGATGGGTGCCGGCCTGCCCGGCGGTGCCTCCCTGATGGAGGACTACACCTACCACCTGGAACCGGGCTCCGAGAAGATCCTCGGCGCCCACATGCTGGAAGTCTGCCCTTCCCTGACCACCGCGAAGCCGCGCCTGGAAATCCACCCGCTGGGCATTGGCGGCAAGGAAGACCCCGTCCGGCTGGTCTTCGACGCCGACGCTTCCCCGGGCGTCGTCGTCGCCCTGTCCGACATGCGGGACCGTTTCCGCCTGGTGGCCAACGCCGTCGACGTCGTTCCCCTGGACCAGCCGCTGCCCAACCTGCCCGTGGCGCGGGCCCTGTGGGAGCCCAAGCCCGACTTCGCCACCTCCGCCGCCGCATGGCTCACCGCCGGCGCCGCCCATCACACCGTGCTTTCCACCCAGGTGGGGATGGATGTGTTCGAGGACTTCGCCGACATCGCCAGGACAGAACTGCTCACCATCGACGAAGGCACCACCATCCGGCAGTTCAAGAAGGACCTGAACTGGAACGCTGCCTATTACAAACTGGCCGGCGGGATCTGACCCGGTGGCACGGCTGAAGCCGGGGCCCCGGCCGTTGCCACGGACAGGAATGCCATGACGGACAGCAGGCCACACCGGCTGCCGAGGCTCGAGGACGTGGCGGAGGTGGCCGGGGTCTCGCACCAGACCGTGTCGCGGGTGGTCAACAACCACCCCAACGTGAGCACGCGGACGCGGGAAAAGGTGGAAGCGGCGATTGCCGAACTCGGCTACCGCCGCAACACCGCTGCCCGGAGCCTGGTCACCCGGCGCTCACAGACCATCGGGGTCCTGGGCAGCGAACTCTCGCAGTACGGTCCTGCCAACACCATGCTGGGGGTGGAGCGGGCTGCACGGGACGCAGGATACTTCGTCAGCGTCGCTGCCTTGCGGGAGGTCACGCGGGGCGGGATCCTGGACGCCGTCCGGCATTTCCTGGACCAGTCGGTGGACGGGATCGTGGTGATCGTTCCGCACCTGGAGACGCTTGCAGCCCTGGCGGTACTGCCCATCGGAGTGCCTGTGGTCGCCGTGGGGCCCAACGGAAATGACACCGTTGGCGGCGTCAAGGTGGACCAGCGCCGCGGGGCCGAGTTGGCTGTGCGGCACCTCATCGGGCAGGGTCACGTCAGGATCGGGCACGTCGCCGGGCCGCAGGACTGGATTGACGCTGTGGCACGCGCCGAGGGCTGGCGTTCCACCTTGGACTCCGCGGGCCTCGACGCGGACCTGGTCATGGAGGGTGACTGGAGCGCCGGCAGCGGCTACGACATCGGTCGGCGGATGGCGGCGGCAGGGCGTGCCACTGCCCTCTTCGTAGGCAACGACCAGATGGCATTGGGGGTCCTGCGCGCTTTGACCGAGGCCGGCATTAAGGTGCCGCAGGACGTCTCCGTGGTGGGCTTCGACGACCAGCCGGAGGCTGGCTACTTCAGCCCGCCGCTGACGGTTGTCCGGCAGGACTTTGAGGAACTGGGCCGGCGGTGCATGGACATGATGCTCACGGCGCTCACCGGTGGCGAAGGACCGCGGACACTGGTGGTGGAGCCGGAACTTATCCTGCGCGGCAGCACGGCCCCGCCCGGCTGAGGGCCGACGCGGTCTGAGGGCCCACGCGGTGTTGGAAACGGACCGGTGTTGGATTAAAGCCGGTGTTGGATTAAAGCCGGTGTTGGATTTAATCAGGGGGAGACCGCGCCGAAACGTGGCCACAACAAACGCTGCGTAGGTTTCAGGCATGACGGCTACCCTGTTCACCCGGCTCCGCGACTGGCTGCTGGACACCATAACTTACGAATCCGAGGCCAGTGCTGCCGGTGCCATGGCTGACGCCACCCGGTGGGGGTGGCTGCCGGCACTGAGCGGGGTGTCGATTGGTGCCGGCCAAGCCCGCTCCGGGCATGCAGGAACTATGCCGGCAAACCCCGATGTGTATCGTTGAGCACACTATTGCGCCGGTAGCGGGCTAATGCCCTAAACTGCTGCACTGAGGTGCCTGAATGGCGCTGCGCAGCAACGAAAGTGAACACGCAATGGCTACCGATTACGATGCTCCACGCAAGCAGGAAGAAGAGTCGCCCGCCGACTCCCTCGAAGCACTCCAGGCGTCACGGAGCGGGAACGCGCAGACCGCGGTCATCGATGTCGAGGAGAACGACACCGCCGAAGGCATCGACCTGCCCGGCGCCGACCTGTCCAACGAGGAACTGACCGTTATCGTGGTTCCCGAGCAGTCGGACGAGTTCACCTGCTCGTCGTGCTTCCTGGTCCGCCACCGGTCGCAGGTTGCCCGCGAAAAGGACGGCCTGAAGTACTGCCGCGACTGCGAAGGCTGAGTTTCTTCCCGATCTTTCCCGGCGCCGGCCACCTCCTTGGGGTGGCCGGCGCTGCTTTGTCTCCAGCCGCCGTCGTTACCAAAATGGGCCCTCGTTTCCGGGCCCGAACACTCCTACGCTGGAAGCATCCAATGGTTCTTTTTCCTGGATGGCACTGCAATGAAAAAGTTCTCCATCTGGCTCGCAGCCATCCTGCTGGCTGTAGGGCTGGGAATGACGGTTTCGGGGCCTGCCTCGGCGGCACCCTACTGCGGGCTCACGTGGGGCTCGCTTGCCAAATCCGGGCAGGACACCGGTACCGCAGCCGTCACCAACGTCCGCACGGGGCAGCATTACTGCTTTGACCGGCTGGTGGTGGACCTCAACGGGCCTGCAGTCTCCTATACGGTGCAGTATGTGCCGCGCATCGAACAGGAGGGCTCGGGGGCCGTCATCCCAGTGCGGGGCGGCGCCCGCCTGCATATCAGCATCAAGGCGCCCTCCTATGACGAGAACGGCAACGCCACCTACAACCCTGCCGACAAAAATGAACTCAGCAACGTTTCGGGCTACCAGACCTTCCGCCAGGTGGTCTCCGCCGGCAGCTTCGAAGGGTACACAAGCCTGGGACTGGGCGTCCGGGCCCGCCTCCCGTTCCGGGTATTCACCCTGGCCGGCCCCGGCTCCGGCTCCCGCCTGGTGGTCGACGTGGCGCACTTCTGGTGACGGAACCGTCGTCGTAAACCAAAAAGGTGCCGCACCCCTGATGGGGCGCGGCACCTTTTCTGCGGGGTTTACTCCGGGACCACCAGTGCCGGCGTGTCCTGCCTTAGGGTTTCGCCGCGGAAGAAGCCGGGGTGCGTGCGGGCCATGACCAGCATGACGACGGCGCCCAGCGCCAGGATCCCGACGCCCAGGATGAACACCAGGCCGACGCCGAAGATTTCCGAGCCGCTGCCGAATTCAGGCGCCAGGCTGTCCATGGCGGTCTGGACGAACACCACGAACAGGCCCACGCCGCCCAGCACCGGGCACACCAGCCGGAACACGAAGTGGCGCATGCTGTTGAAGAGGCTGTGGCGGAAGTACCAGGTGCAGGCCATGGCGGTGAGGCCGTAGTAGAAGCAGATCATCAGGCCCAGGGCCAGGATGGTGTCGTTCAGGACGTTCTCGCTGACCACATGCATCACTGCGTAGAACCCCGCGGACATGACGCCCGCGGCAACGGTGGCGAAGCCCGGCGTCGCGAACTTCCTGCTGATGCGGCTGAAGGGCTCCGGGAGGGCACCGTAGTGGGCCATGGCCAGCAGGCTCCGGGACGGTGACATGAAGGTGGACTGAAGGGATGCGGCGGAGCTGGAGAGGACGGCCAGGGACATCAGGATGGCGAAGGGACCCATGATGGGGGAGGCAAGGGCCGTGAAGATGTTCTCGTGGTTTTCGGCGTTGTTCAGGCCGTTGCCGGTATCGCCGACGCCCGCGAACATCATGTTGGCGGCCAGCAGGCCCCAGCCGCCCATCCAGCCGATCCAGGGCCCGAAGGCTTTGGTCACCCAGGTGAAGGTGGTGCCGCTGTCCGGAGAGTCGGCGTTGAGCTCCCGGTAGGCGAGGGAAACCAGGATCATGGGGATGAACCCGATCAGGAAGATGACCGGCAGTTGGAGCCCCGCTTCATTGACGGTGGGTCCCAGTGCGCTGGTGAGGGTGTAGGCGGGGGCAATGGTGGAAATCCCCAGGACGACGACGGCCAGGAGCCCGAACTGGCCGCCCTTGAGTCCGTTGGCGCTGATGCCGCCCGCGGAGGGGGCGTGGGCGTGCGGACCGGGTTTGGCGGTACTGGTGCGGATTGTCTCTGTCATGGCACCACTTTCTGGAAGGGCTGTGAGATGGAGGTCACTATATGAATGACGTTCATTTAGTATGAGGACGCCCATCCCGGGATGCAAGAGGAAATATGAATCACATTCGTTTGTGACTCATTTTCAAATTAGTAAGCTCACTGAGAAATTTTCTTCCGCCCTGCCGCCGCGCGGTCCCCGGCTGGTAGCGTCTGCCGTACTGGACCACTCGAGGAGGATGCATGAAAGCTTCACCGACACTGACCAATAACCTGCAGGCCGTCCTGGCGGACCTGATCGAGCTCCACGTTCAGGGCAAGCAGGCGCACTGGAACATCGTGGGCACCAACTTCCGCGACCTCCACCTGCAGCTTGACGAGATCGTGGACGCCGCGCGCCAGTTCGCCGACGACACCGCCGAGCGCATGCGCGCCCTGCACGCGCTCCCTGACGGCCGCAGCACCACCGTTGCGGAAACCACCAGCCTGGCCCAGTTCCCTGAAGGGCTGATAAGCACCGGGGACGCCATTGAGCGGATCGTCGCCGCCATGGAGGCTGCCGTGGGCACCATGCGCAAGGTCCATGACGAAGTGGATGAGGAAGACCCCACCTCCGCGGATCTCCTGCATGAGTTCATCTCCCGGCTGGAACAGTTCGCCTGGATGGTGCAGGCGGAAAACATGAAGCCCACCGCCAAGGTCACGGCGGCCGACTCCAAGTAGCCGGCATTTCATTGGGCGTCCGGCGCTGAGGGGCACCCCCCGGCGCCGGACGTCCTTTTTGCTGCCTGGCCCGTCCGGCTACGACGCTTTGGGCACTTTCCGGAGGACGACGGCGGCGAGCACTGCCGCCGTCGCCATAAGTACCAGCCCAATGGCCGACGTGATGTGCACGCCGGAATCAAACGCGGAGGCCGCGGCGTCGCTGACGGCAGCGACAGCGGAGGGGGCAGCAGGCGTGCCGCCTCCACCGCGCCGGCCAGCGTTTCCCCGGCGTTGTGCAGGGAAGGCCCCTGCAGCATGCCGTCCAGCCCCGCGGGCAGCCTCAGGTTCTGCTGGTAGGACGCCGTCAGGATGGAACCCAGCACAGCAGTCCCCAGCAGCGAGCCCACCTCATAACCCGTTTCGGAAATTGCCGCGGCAGCGCCTGACCTCTCGGGCGGGGCGGAGCCGAGGATCAGGTCATTGGAGATGGTCTCCGCGGTGCCCACGCCCAGCGTCAGGACCAGGAGCGCTGCCAGCAGCAGTGAGGGTCCGCCGTCGTGGTTCCCGAAGGCCACCATGCTGTACCCAATGGCACTGAAAGCCAGCCCCGCAGCCACGACGTGCCCCGGACGGACCCTGCGGACCAGCGGCACCACCACCAGGCCGGCCACCACCGTGGCCGCCAGCGCCGGGATCATGGCAACGCCCGCCGCGGACGGGGTCATGCCCTCGAGGAGCTGGAGGTGCTGGGCAAGGAACAGAATGAACCCGTTGAAGGAAAACAGGGCCAGGATGTTCGCGCTGATGGCCATGCTGAACACCCTGTTCCGGAAGAGCGTCATATCCAGCAGCGGGTGCTCCAGCCGGTGCTGCCGCCGCACGAACACGGCCCCCATCGCCAGGCCGAAGAGGATGGCACCAAGGCCTGCCGTGCCGGGGCCTTCGGTGGCAACTGCCTTGATGCCGTAAACCACGGGAACCATAACCAGCATCGAGAGCAGGATGCTGGTTATGTCCACCTTGCCTGGCGCCGGGTCCTTCGATTCCGGGATGAGGGCCGGCCCGAATGCCAGCAGGGGGAGCATGAGGGGCACTGCCACCAGGAAAACGGCCCCCCACCAGAAGTGCTCCACCAGCCACCCGCCGAGGATCGGCCCCAGGGCGGCGCCACCCGAGAATCCTGCGGCCCAGATGGCTACGGCCAGCCTCCGGCGGTTGGGCTCAGGGAAGATGTTGCGGATCAGCGACAGCGTGGACGGCATCAGCATGGCGCCAAAGAACCCCAGGGCTGCGCGGCCGGCGATCAGCCACTCCGGCGTGGGCGCAAAGGCCGCCGCGGCTGACAGTCCGGCAAAGCCCAGGCTGCCGATGGTCAGCAGCCGCCGCCGCCCGATCCGGTCGCCAAGGCTTCCCATTGATACCAGCAGCCCGGCCAGTACCAGCGGGTAGGCGTCAATGATCCACAGCAGTTGCACGCCGGCGGGCTCCAGGGCGCGGGCAATGGCGGGCAGCGCGAAGGTCAGCGCGGTGTTGTCCACCGCAACGAGCAGCACGGGAAACATCAGCAGCCCCAGGGCAAGCCAGTCGCGCCATGGCGGGCGTCTGGCGTGGCTGTTCCCGCGGGCAGGTGCAAGGGCATTGATGGGTGCGGCCATAAGGTAACTGTACCGTCCGGACGGTATAGTTTTGAACTGCATCTATTCCGTTTTCCTGCCCGGTGGAAGGCATGATGGAAGGCATGCCCCGAAAGCCTGTAGCACGTGACGCGGTCCTTGACGCCTTCGAGTCCCTGCTGATCGAAGTAGGGGAGCGGGCTGCCACCCTCGATGCCGTTGCCCGGAAGGCCGGTGTGTCGAAGGGCGGGCTGCTCTACCACTTCCCCAACAAGGAAGCGCTCATCGCCGTGCTGCTTGACCGCCTGGATGGGCTGGCGACGGCGGATGCCGACGCGATGGCTTCGGCCAGCGAAGGTGCGGCGGCATACTTCATCCGTTCCTCTGTCTGGGCGGATACTCCGCTGGACCGTGCCATCGTGGCCGCCACCAGGCTTGCAGAGGTGGCGCACGAAGGGACGCGCCGCCGTTTCGCAGCTATTCAGCAGCGCTGGCTGGACGAGATCGCGGCGGATGTTGGGCCGGGGCTGGCTAAAGCAGTGCTTTACATGGGTGACGGCTTGTACTTCAATGCCATGCTGTCCGTGGCCCCTGTGCCGGAGGGGGGAGCGGCCGCTGACGTGGAGGAACTCCTGGCCGCTTTGGAGCGGCTCCGCAGGTAGCCCTGACTATTTGCCGGGAGGGGTTGTGGCGTAGGACAATGGAGAGTTGTGAGGGCTGTTACCGGCCCGTCACGATCCAACAAATGAATAGCCTTTGACCTGCGGCGGGAGAGTTCTGCCGGAAGTAAAGGCAGGCGCCGTAGGAGCAAATCCTCCCCAGGAATCTCGCAGGCCCCTGTACCGCCGCGGCGAGGCGCCTCTGGAAAGCAGCAGGCAGTTTTCCTGCCTCCCTTTGGGGAGCGAAAAGACTGCTGTGCTCACCGACGGTGCAAGCGGAACCTGCCCAGCGCAGGCAACGCGGAAACTCTCAGGTCCAATACAGAGCGGGGAGGAACCCGAATAGCTGTGGCGTACCCTGCGCCGCCTGAGTCAATGGAGTTCCTTCGTGCCGGTTACCCCAGCCCCCACCACCTTCGTAGACCGCCATATTGGCGCGCGCCGCCAGGCCGACGTCGACACCATGCTCAAGGCCGTGGGCTACGACACGGTCGATTCCCTTGTTGACACCGCCGTTCCCAAGGTCATCCGACAGGACACCGCACTTCGCCTGCAGGACGCCCTCAGCGAGGTTGAAGTCCTCACGGAGCTCAGGAAGCTCGCCGCGAAGAACAAGACCGCCGTCCAGCTGATCGGCCAGGGCTATTACGACACCGTCACACCGCCGGTGATCCGCCGGAACATCCTCGAGTCCCCGGCCTGGTACACCGCGTACACGCCGTACCAGCCGGAGATTTCCCAGGGCCGGCTTGAGGCGCTGCTGAACTTCCAGACCATGGTCCAGGACCTCGTGGGCCTGCCTATCGCGAACGCCTCGCTGCTGGATGAGGCCACGGCGGTGGCCGAAGCAGTGCTGCTGATGCGCCGTGCCAACAAGGCCAAGCCCGCGTCCGACGGCAAGACAGTCCTGGACATCGACGTACTCCCGCAGACCATCGCCATCGTGCTGGGCCGCGCGGAGGCGCTCGGCTTCGAGGTGGAGGTGGCCGATCTGTCCCAGGGACTGCCCGAGGGAGACATTAACGGCATCGTATTGCAGCAGCCCGGCGCCTCCGGCCGGGTCTGGGACCAGTCCGGCGTCATTGCGGCTGCCAAGGAGCGCGGCGCCCTGGTCACGGTGGCCGCGGACCTGCTGGCGCTCACCCTCATCACCCCTCCCGGCGAGCAGGGCGCCGACATCGCCGTCGGCTCCGCCCAGCGTTTCGGCGTGCCGCTGTTCTTCGGCGGCCCGCACGCCGCGTACATGGCCGTCCGCAAGGGCCTGGAGCGTTCGCTGCCCGGCCGCCTCGTGGGCGTGTCAAAGGACGACGCCGGCGTTCCCGCCTACCGCCTGGCGCTGCAGACCCGCGAGCAGCACATCCGCCGCGAGAAGGCCACCTCCAACATTTGCACTGCCCAGGCCCTCCTGGCCATCGTTGCCTCCATGTATGCGGTGTACCACGGCCCGGACGGGCTGAAGGCGATCGCCGTTACGGCGCACGGCCACGCCCGTACGCTGGCGGCCTCGCTGGCGGCTGCCGGCGTCGAAGTCCTGCACGCGAGTTTCTTCGACACCCTGACCGTCCGCGTTCCCGGACGTGCGGCAGTGCTTGTGGCCGACGCCGAGGCGCGCGGCATCAACCTTCGCCCCATCGACGCCGACACGGTGGGCATCGCCCTCGATGAAACCACGACGACGGCGATCGTCGCCCAAGTTGCCGACATCTTTGGCGCCCCGGTTGCCGAGGGCCAGGGGTTTGGCCTGGAGGCCGCCGTCGAGCGTTCCTCCGACTACCTGCAGCACCCGGTCTTCAACACCCACCGGTCCGAAACCCAGCTGCTGCGCTACATCCGTAGGCTGTCGGACCGGGACCTGGCGCTGGACCGCACCATGATCCCGCTGGGCTCCTGCACCATGAAGTTGAACGCCACCGCCGAGATGGAGGCCATCTCCTGGCCGGAGTTCGCCTCGATCCACCCGTTCGCCCCCGACTCCCAGACCGAGGGCTGGCGCGAACTGATCGCCGACCTGGAAGCGGACCTGACCACGATCACCGGGTACGACCAGGTGTCCATCCAGCCCAACGCCGGGTCCCAAGGCGAGCTGGCCGGCCTGTTGGCCATCCGTGGCTACCACCACTCCCGTGGGGAAGAGCAGCGCAACGTGTGCCTCATCCCTGCTTCCGCGCACGGCACCAATGCCGCCTCCGCGGTCCTGGCCGGCATGAAGGTGGTGGTTGTTGCCACCGCTGCTGACGGCACCATCGACCATGATGACCTGATGGCTAAGATCGAAGCCTACAAGGATGTCATGTCCTGCATCATGATCACCTACCCGTCCACCCACGGCGTGTACGACGGGGATGTCCGTGAAGTCTGCGACGCGATCCACGAGGCCGGCGGCCAGGTGTACATCGACGGTGCGAACCTGAACGCGCTGGTGGGCCTGGCGCAGCCGGGTCAGTTCGGCGGGGACGTGTCCCACCTGAACCTGCACAAGACCTTCTGCATCCCGCACGGCGGCGGCGGACCCGGCGTGGGACCCGTGGCTGCCAAGGCGCACCTGGCACCGTTCATGCCGGGCGACGCCAACAAGGCTGCGCATGAGGCCGGACATGGCGTTGCCATTTCCGCGTCCCGGTTCGGTTCTGCCGGTGTGCTGCCGATTTCGTGGGCTTACGTGAAGCTGATGGGTGGCGACGGCCTGACCGAGGCCACCAAGTCGGCGCTGCTGGCTGCCAACTACGTGGCGTCCCGCCTGAACGAGTATTTCCCCGTTCTGTACACCGGCGAAGGCGGGCTGGTGGCCCACGAATGCATCCTGGACCTGCGAGAGCTCACGGCCAGGACCGGGGTCACTGCCGAGGATGTGGCCAAGCGGCTGATCGACTTCGGTTTCCACGCCCCCACCCTTTCGTTCCCCGTGGCGGGCACGCTGATGGTGGAGCCCACCGAGTCCGAGGACCTGGCCGAGATCGACCGCTTCATCGAGGCCATGATCACCATCCGCAGGGAAATCGACCAGGTGGCCAACGGCGACTTTGCCGTGGGCGACTCACCCCTTCGCCGCGCACCCCACACGGCAGCCGCCGTCGTCAGCTCCGATTGGGACCGCGCCTACCCGCGGGAGCAGGCCGCGTTCCCTGCACACCACAAGCAGGACAAGTACTTCCCGCCCGTGGGCCGCATCGACGGTGCCGCCGGGGACAGGAACCTCATCTGCTCCTGCCCGCCCCTCGAGGCGTTCGAAAACTAAGGACCCGCACCATGACCGAGAAGTACACCGCGCTGTACGACGAGCACAAAAAGCTGGGCGCCTCCTTTACCGACTTCGGCGGCTGGGAGATGCCGCTCAAGTACAGCTCCGAACTGGCCGAACACCACGCAGTCCGCAAGGCGGCCGGCCTGTTCGATCTTTCCCACATGGGCGAGGTCTGGGTGACCGGGCCGGAGGCCGCCGACTTCCTGGACTACGCCCTGGTGGGAAAGATCTCCGCCATGGCCGTGGGCAAGGCAAAATACTCGCTGATCTGCAATGCGGACGGCGGCATCATCGATGACCTCATCACCTACCGCCGGCCTGCCGCGCAGGACGGCACCGACGTCTTCCTGGTGGTCCCCAACGCAGGTAATGCCGCAGTGGTGGCAGCAGCCCTGCAGGAACGGGCTGCAGGCTTTGATGTACAGGTGGAGGATGCGTCAGCCCGGACTTCGCTGATCGCCGTCCAGGGCCCCAAAGCCCAGGAACTCCTGCTGCGCCTTGTCCCGGCCGCGCAGCACGCCCTGGTGGCGGAGCTGAAGTACTACGCCGCCGTCGAGGTGCCGGTCCTGGTGGGCGGCGCCGGCAAGGAGCTCCTGCTGGCCCGTACCGGCTACACCGGTGAGGATGGGTTCGAGATCTTCGTGGACAACGGCGATGCGGCAGGGCTGTGGCAGGCGCTGATCGCCATCGCCGACGATGGGGAACTGACTCCTGCCGGCCTCGCGTCCCGCGACTCGCTCCGCCTCGAAGCGGGGATGCCCCTGTATGGCAATGAACTGTCGCTGCAGGGCGACCCGTTCGCGGCCGGCCTGGGGCCCGTCGTCGCGCTCTCCAAGGACGGCGACTTCGTTGGCAAGGCTGCGCTTGCGGCCAAAAAGGAAGCCGGCGCCGGCAGCACCTCAGGGCGCCGCCTCGTCGGGCTCAAAGGCCAGGGCCGGCGTGCCGGCCGCGCACACTACCCCGTACTCAAGGATGGCATCACGGTGGGCGAAATCACCTCAGGCCAGCCCTCACCCACCCTTGGCTACCCGATCGCCATGGCCTACGTCGACGTCGAACACTCCGCCCCGGGTTCCGCCCTGGACATCGACCTCCGCGGCAAGGCCGAACCGTTCGAAGTCGTCGACCTGCCGTTTTACCGCCGAGCCAAATAACCTTTCGTGCCTCACCGTGGCTGGCTTCGGGGCCGGCGGACCGGACATTTTCACGCGTGCGTTGGGCCCACGCCGTCAGGGTTCCCTGGCCGAGCTTGCGAGGTTAGGGAGACGGTGGGGAGCACGCTTTCGAAAAGTCCGGCTCCGCCCGCCCCTCGAGGGCATGTCGCCTTGGTGACTTGCCTGCGGAGTGGGCGGGGCATCCGGCAGCGTGCGTCTAAGGGAGCGTCACGTCCGCTTAGCGGGCGTCTTCGCGACCGAGCACGCAGAGGATGTCCTGCCCGCTCCACCCCAACCACCTGTTTAGTTAGGAACCACCATGGCTGTTGGCGTCTTTGATCTGTTTAGTATCGGGATTGGGCCTTCGTCTTCCCATACTGTGGGGCCGATGCGGGCTGCTGCCGTGTTCGCGGAGGAGCTCAAGGCGTCCGGGGTCCTGGCGCGGGTGGGGTCTCTGCGGG
>NZ_BMFW01000036.1 GCF_014639275.1 Arthrobacter liuii
TGCACGGGGTCTCCCAGTCGGGCGCGGCCCTTGTAGGGATGCCCAAGTGCGGGTACCCGGATTCCGGCCTGGACCACGGCGCCATCCAGCTCGGCGACAACTACGTCAAGGAAACGGTCCAGCAGATTATGGATTCCCCGACGTGGAAGACGACCAAGTCCAGCATTGTCCTGGCCTGGGATGAGAACGACTACTCCGGATCCGACGGCGGCCCGGGCAGCCCCGTAGGCCAGAACGGTGCAGTCCTGGGCGGTGGCCACGCACCGGCCATCGTCATCAACTCCGCCGAGGGCCCGCAGAAGACAACCGACAAGGTCTCGGACCACTACACCCTGCTCTCCACCATCGAGCACATGTGGCACCTGGGCTGCCTGGAAAACACCTGCTCACCCACCACCTCCNGACACGGCTTACGACGGCGGCACCCGGGTTGGGTGCCGCCGCTCGCGTTTTACCGGAGCAGAAAATGGTGTGGTCAATTTCGGCGGGCTGAAAGGACTTCCCCGATCCGGTCCAGGTAATTCCGGGAATAGCTTTCCCACCATTCGTTTTGGTCGGAGGTGAAGGCAGTATTCGCGGGATGTTCTATAACAGCCCCTATGGTTAGCGTGCATCCGTTGGCTGCCGGTTCCAGCCGATAGGTGTAGCGCTGGTTACTGGCGTCCTGGGCAATAGGACGCGTTGTCGCCCACCACGGACCTTCTTCGCCGATGACTTCAATAACTGAGACGGACCCGTCCCGCCTGATAAAGCACTGCTGTTCGCCTACACCCGGAGGTGTACCGGGAACAGTGAATGCGCGTTGTGCATCTGAGAGGAACGTGGCACTTTCGGCTGGCCGTATCAGTGACCAGACCGTGTGGGCGTCGTGGTTGTAGGAGGCCGAGGCATACAGGCTATGGAGTTTCGGGGGTGCATCGGCCCGGGAACGTCCTGCTTTCGTCGCGGAACGGAGCACCTGGCTGTTTTGACGGTTGATGACGGTCCCGAGGACAAGCAGGAGTAAGTACATCACCGAGGCAATGATGAAGAAACTAAGTCCAATATCCTTCCGGCCGTAGTAGCTGATTACGGAGGCGAGCACAATCACGGAGAGATACCCGGCAATAAATAGGACATTGTGAAGGGCTTTATAAAAGGTGACCACTGCATCATTGTGAATGCAGCAGGCTCCAAAGGGTGGGCAGCGGGCGCAGGATTCGCACAGGAGTCCAGAAGGATTGGCACAATTGCTGGGGAAACCGGCAATGTCCGGGGGCGGCTGCCGCTAGGCTCGTCCGTGGCGTCAGCGGTCACGGGGGGCTGACGCCCATCATTCTTCGTGCACACACAATCTGGGGAACTGCATGTCTGGCCGCGCCACCTTGCCCGCAACACCGCCGAGCTTGCGCACCCGCTGGGCTGCCGCCGTCGTCCTTTCCGCCGTGTTGGCCCTCTTCGGCGCCAACCTGCCGGCGGTTGCGGCGGACAGCACCACAGAACAGACAGCAACAGTCCATGCGGCGGACCTGCTCGAGACCCTCCCTGTGAAGGGCCGCGCGCCCAAGACAGGGTATGAGCGGTCGCTCTTCGGACCCACTTGGGCAGACGTGGACCAGAACGGCTGCGACACCCGCAACGACATCCTGAACCGGGACCTGACCGACATTACCTACGCCAACGGCGTCCCCTGCACGGTCAAGACGGGGGTGCTTGCGGATCCGTACACCAACACTGTGCTCAACTTCGTCCGCGGCACCGCCACGAGCAGCGCCGTGCAGATCGACCACGTGGTGGCGCTCAGCGACGCCTGGCAGAAGGGCGCCCAGCAGCTGACCACGGAGCAGCGGACGGAGTTCGCCAACGACCCGCTGAACCTGCAGGCTACGGACGGGCCCACCAATCAGCAAAAGGGCGACGGCGACGCTGCCACCTGGCTGCCGCCGGCCAAGGGCTTCCGGTGCGAGTACGTGGCGCGGCAGGTTTCCGTGAAGGCTCGGTACAACCTGTGGGTGACGCAGGCCGAACATGACGCCATCGCCGGCATCCTCGCCGGCTGCCCCGGGCAGGTGGCGCCCACTGCCGTGCAGCCTGCCGCCGCTGCCACTGTTGTCTACTACGTGAACTGCGCCGAGGCCGTGGCGGCCGGAGCAGCGCCGCTCTACGCCGGAACCGCGGGGTACCGCTCCGGGCTGGACGGCGACGGCGACGGGGTGGCCTGCGAGGGCTGACGCCGCGCAGCGGCAGGGGCCTACGGTTCGGTCTGGGGATCGGGGCTTGCGATGGCGGCATCCGGGCCGGGTGCCGCCGTCGCCGTTTTGGGGGCGTGCGGGAGCGCGTGCCTGTTCGTGGCGCTCCGGCCCAGCAGGGCGACGCCGAGCGTGAGCAGGGCGGTCAGCAGCACCCCGAGGCCAAGGTGCAGCTGCACGAATCCTGCGCCCACCGCCGCGCCGGCCATGATGAGCCCCACGGCTGCGAGGCGCCGGCCCCAGAACGGATGGGTTCCGGCGCCAAACCGTGAATCGGCGGCCAGCCCGGTGATGGTGGAGGTGACCACCACGGTGGGGACGTCCTTGACGTTGAGGTGCCGGGCGGTGCCGGCCTGCACGCCCATGGTCACTGCCAGCGTGCCGGTGATGGCAACCGTCAGGGCCTCGTTATGCCGGAGGTTCACACCGCTGAGCAGGAGCGTGGCCACAACCGCCATCACTGCTGCGCGGCAAGGGATTTTCAAGGCAATTGCGGCAAACTTGAGACTGCTCCCACGAACGAAAGAAGACTCCCGTGATTACCCTCCAGCAGGACGCCGACGGCTTCATCCCGATGAACCGGCACTACCCGGCCAGCGTCCGCGTCCGGATCGCCTTCACCGACGGCAGCACCGGTGAGTTCTCCGGCCAGACCCTCAACAACGCCTACGACGCCGCGCTCGCTGAGTTCCGCGCCAGGAACGGCCTGGACGCCCGCGGGTTCAACAGGAACCCTGCGGGCCGCACCAACTCCGGCAACAAAGTCGACTTCGTCCCCGTGCACCCCGGCATGGGGGAGTGGTCGCCCCTCGATGGCCATCCGATGCGAACTGAGGGGAGGCCCTTCAGCCCCACCCCGGTTGCTAGGTAAGGCCGTCAGAAAAGTGAGGGGCAATGTTGGGGGCCGCTCCCCTCGACCGGTCCGCGGCCCGGGGCCTACTGTTTCCTCGCAAGAATCCGGCGAGGAGAATGGTGGTGCCCGAAATGGGAGCACAGGAAAACGCGGCACTGGTTCGGCGCGGCTACGAAGCGTTCATCGCAGGCGACATGGATACGCTCAGGGACCTGTTTGCTGAAGACGCCGTCTGGCATGTTGGCGGCACAGGTGTGTTGTCCGGAGACAAGAAGGGCCGGGATGCGGTGCTGTCTTACTTCGGCGAACTTGGTACGCGGTCCAACGGCTCGATGAGGGTCACGGTGGAGGATGTGGCCGCCGGCGACAGATATACGGTTGGCGTCCAGTTTTCGCACGCAGAGCGCAACGGCAAGACCTTGGAGCTGCGGCAGGTCATTGTGTTCAGCATCGTCGACGGCAAAGTCACGGAGGGCACGGAAATGCAGGAGGACACCACCGCGGTTGCTGACTTCTGGTCCTGACTGAGGGGGCCCTTCAGTTGCTGTGACCCGGGCCGGCGCCGCCTTCGTGGGCCTTGACGACGAACTGCTCCACCCTCCGGTCCGGAACCAGCCAGATGAGTGCGACGATGGTGAAGACGGCGACGCCCAGCAGCGGCTGGACCAGGGTGAGGGCGATGCCGAGAAGGTAGATCAGCGGTGAGGCTTTGCCCTTCCAGTCCCTCCCCACAGCCTGGGCGAGGGCACCGTCCCTGCCCTGCACTGCGATCAGCCGCCGTTCCAGGATGAAGTAGGCGATGGCCGCGCACAGCAGGTTGATGCCGTACAGCAGCACGGGGACCTGCTGGAAGCCTGACTCGTCCATCCACCGCGTGGTGAACGGGAACAGCGACAGCCAGAACAGCAGGTGAAGGTTGGCCCAGAGGATGGCGCCGTTCACCCGGCTGGCGAGGTGGATCATGTGGTGGTGGTTGTTCCAGTAAATCCCCACATACACGAAGCTCAGAAGGTACGTGAAAAGCGTGGGCAGGACGGCAGCGACGCCTGCCCACGTTGGTTCGTCCGGGGTATGCAGTTCGAGCACCATGATGGTGATGATTATGGCCAGTACACCGTCGCTAAAGGCTTCGAGCCGGTTTTTGTTCACCCGAATATCATGCCCCCAATGTCATATGGCGGGACCCTCCAATAATCGTGACCGTCCCGGCGTCGCCGTCCACGCTGACCCTCTGGCCGCCCGTCAGCCGCTGCGTCGCCACCCCGGTTCCCAGCACCGCCGGGATGCCGTACTCGCGCGCCACGATAGAGCTGTGGCTCAGCGGGCCGCCCACGTCCGTCACCACCGCGGACGCCATCGCGAACAGTGGAGTCCATGCGGGAGTGGTCATACGGGCCACCAGCACCTCGCCGGGCTGCATCCGGCCGAAATCCTCCGGACCCCGCAGGACGCGGGCCGGCGCAGTGACGCGGCCGGAGCTCGCGCCGGCGCCCTTGATCACGTTCCCGGGCTGGTGCTGCGGACCGGCCGGCATCATCGATCCGAAGGCCTTCTCCATCCACGCCCTTTCGGGGAGCATCTGCGGGGCGTCGGCCTTCGCCTGGCCCCGCCACAGCATCTGGCGCTCCTCGACGGCGGCCGCGCGGACGGGACGGGAGGCGCCGGCAAGGGAAACGCCGGCGCCCGCCTCCGTCAGCCCAAACTCGACGGCGCTCTTCAGCTCCTGGAAGCGGAGCCAGAACACGTCGTCAGGTGACGCAATCACGCCGGAGGACACCAGCCGGCGCCCGAGCTCCCGCAGCATCCGCCGCAGCAGCGGCCACGCCAGTCCGACGTCGGCCAGGGCGTCTTCGCGGACCGGCGCCGTCTCCTGCGCCCACTTCAGCAGACGGAGGAACAGGGCCCGGCGGCGCGGCCCCAGCCGGCCGGCCATCTCCCGGGTCAGCTCCTCCCGGCGCTCGGTCAGCAGCCGCTGCCGCTCATGGGGGTCGGTGCCCTGCCCGCGCAGGTAGAACTTCACCGTCTCCAGCTGGGCGGACGGGTCGTCGGCCGGCACCGGGCTGGCGAAGTCCAGGTTGTAGACAGCGTGGCCGTACAGGGCCAGGTGCTCCTGGAAGGTGAAGCGCCATTCCTGCCACAGGACACCGTCCACCCCGTCCGGCGGCGACCCTGTGCGCTGGCACTCGGCGAGTACCGCCGTCGGCCGTTCCAACAAAGCCGCCGACAGCGATGGATCGCTGCGCGCCCAGCCAGCGAGATCGTACAGTGACTTTTCCGCCCGGATGGGTTCGCTGTCGAAGCCCAGGAGGAAGTCCTGTGCCGGTGGATCGCCCTCACGCCGGATGGTCTTGTAAAAGCCCCGGAAGGAAAGCTCGCTCATGTCGGCCATCGGAATGATGGACTGCACAGCGGTGTAGTAGACGGTGCCGGCGTCCAGGAGCGTCTGCACCCCGGCCAGCAGCTGCGCGCCGGGTAGCTCCGCCGGCGGCTTCACGGACCAGTCCTTGACCAGCCGTTCGTAACGGGGATGCGAGTACTCCCGCCAGCCCGCGACGCCCATGTGCGCCTTGCCGCGGAACAGCGCCCCCATCGCCGGGACCGTCCGGGCCGTCATCCGCAGCATGGGCCAGGTGCGGTAGTAGTAATAGGCGTAGCCGTTGACGGTGGGGAAGCGGACATCGCCCTCCCGCAGGGAGCGCCGGCCCAGCACATCGTTCATCAGGGCCGATATCGAGCGCGACACCGAGCCGTCGATGAGGTCGGCAAAGAGCGGCGAGAGCGGGTCCGGCATCTGCTCCACGATGCTCGCCCGGAAGTACAGGCCATTGGGGTACGGCACGGTCCACTTCTCCGGGACATCGGCCGCAGGTTGGGGCAGCGCCGTGATGGGCCGGGACTGCAGCAGGAAGAACCGGCCGTCGGCGCGCGCCCACTCGATGTCCTGCGGTGCCCCGGCATGGTCCGCGATCCGCTTGCCGTAAGCGGCCAGTTCGGAGGCCGCCCGGTCGTCCAGGACGGGCGCACGACGGCGGGCTTCCGCCACTTTTTCCTCGGCCGTTCCGTTTTTCGTGGTGACGGTCATGACCTCCTTGTCCGCCGTCTGCCGCGACAGAACTTTGCCCGTGGCGGCGTCGACCACCAGGTCATCGGTGGTGACCGCCCCGCTGACCACGGCCTCGCCCAGGCCCCACGCGGCGCTGATCACCGTCTGGTCGCGGCGGCCGTTCGCAGGGTTGGCCGTGAACATGACGCCGGCGGCTTGGGCCTCCACCATGAGCTGGATGACGACGGCGAGGCGCACCTGGTCAGGCCGCACGCCTTCGCGGGCGCGGTAGGCCATGGCGCGCGCCGTCCAGAGGGAGGCCCAGCAGTTGATGACGGCTGTGGCCAGGGCATCCAGGCCGCGGATGTTCAGGTAGCTTTCCTGCTGCCCGGCGAAACTGGCGGAGGCGAGGTCCTCGGCGGTGGCGGAGGAGCGGACGGAAACGGCAGTGTTGCCGTTGCCGAGGCTTTTGTAGCCAGTCTCGAGTTCAGCCTCGATGCTTGCCGGCATGGCACCCTTGCTGAACAGCGTTCGGATCAGGGCAGAGGCGTGCTCGTAGTCCTGCGGCGATGCCTCCGGTGGCAGCGCGGCCAGCTCCTGGACGGCTTCCGCCAGGTTGTTCCGCGCCACGAACTCCGCGTAGGCGGCCGTGGTGAGGACAAACCCCGGCGGGACCGGCAGCCCGGCGTGGATGAGGCCGCCGAGGCCCACGGCCTTGCCGCCGGCCTCGGCGACGTCACCGCGGCCCACCTCGCCCAAGTCTTTGACGTAGGTCATGACCTGGCCTCCTTACTGCCGCCCGCCGTCGGCTGTTCCCCTGGCGCTGGCAGTTTCCACAGCGCCGCCCGCTTCCACAGCACGACGGCGAGGACCGCCACCCAGAGAAGGAACGCGCCGATGCTGACCCGCTCGCTGATGCCCAGCACCAGGTTCGGTCCCGGCGCCGCCATGAACGCAACCATACCCATCAGCGCAGACACTGCGAGCGAGACGATCGAGTAGATGCGCATCCAGCCGTGGAACCCAGCAGCCATGAAGCACATCGCCGCGACCATCAGGGCAAGCTGGATGTTGGTGGCGACGATGTGCATGGGGATGGAGGAGTCGTCCCCCAGCCTGAGCGGGTAGATGGCTCCCATGATGTTCCACAGTCCATACGCGGTGAGCAGCCCGGCGCCGATCCGCAGGGCGCGGTTTCCGCGGACGGAAGCCCACACGCCTACGCCGAAGGCGGTGAACAACACCGTGTAGAGCCATGTGAACGGGGCCAGGACAGCGTACCCGGGGGAGCCGACGGCGAACAGTTCGCTCACCATCTGTTCGGCGCGGCGGTACCCGTCCCACTGGGATGCGGCGATGCCGTCGGTGAACACGACGTAGAGCAGCGATGACAGCGGCCCGGCGGTCAGGAGGCCCCTGCGGATCGTGTCGCTTGGTTGGCGTTCTAACGGCACAGCCCGCCTGCGCCGCGGGACCCGTCCTCCTGCAATTGACATGGTCGGATGTCCTCAGAGCCCGCGGTCCAATAAGCGGTGCAGGGCCCGCAGGCGTTGGCCCTGCCGCCTCCCGGTTCCAGCGTCTTCCCGGGCCGCCGGCAATCACAAGGGCCGAACGGCCTTGGTCCCGGGCAGGCATTCAGAAGGCCACCCTTGGGCATCCTCCCTGACAGGCAGGATCGGAGAACAGCCGCAGGCCGGCCGGAGTTTTGGGGAAACTATCGTGGGAACCAAGCCGACGCGGTACGCTGCCGCCGTCACCATGCTTGCTGGGCTGTCATGCTGCTGGCGCCAGCCCCGGCGCATGCCGAGTACGTCTGCTGGATGTCGCACGGCATACGCTACTGCTACGACCCCGGCGACCGCCAGGTCCCTGCGGAGCCGGGGCCTGCACCGGTGGTGGAACCTTCGTATACTCCGGCTCTGCCCGTCCGTCCGGGGCCTGCTCCGGATCCTCAACGCGGAGATAGTTCGAGATCATGCCCAGCAGGTGGTCGGGCTCCTCAGCCCACCGTGGCATTCCCAGGTCGATTTCCGCCACGGCGCGGTGGCCGTACTTCGACAGGAACGCCGCCAACCCTGCCTGGGCAGCCTTCCGGTAGGCGGCCGTGGTGAGGCAGAAACCGGGCGTGACCGGAAAATCCGCGGCGGCAAGGCGGCCCAGGTTGAGGGCCTTGCCGCCAACTGCGGCCAGCGATGCTGATGCCGCCTGCCGGAGCTCGACAACGAGGTTCGCACCGGCTCCACCAGGCTCCGGAACAGGGCTCACCGAAGCCACGTCCTGCTCCTAGCCGTTGTTCGCACCTTCTCCGGTGTCCTCCCAGATGACGTCCAGGTTGTGGAAGATCACGGGTCCGTCGCACAACGCCGCCATCCTGGCAGCGAAGTCCGATGTTTCCGGGCGGCCCGAATTCTCCATCGCGGAGTCGAAGGAGTCGAAGTCGACGATGGTGAAATAGTGCCCCGGGTGGTCCCTGTCCGCCGTGGCCACAATGCGGCGGAACGTCACCGGCGTGCTTCCCTCCGTTCGTGAGGGGCGGCCCAGTTCTTCGATCTCCTTGATGCGGGAGGTCTTGAATTCGATGATCTGCACAAACCCGGCCATGACGGCTCCCTTGACGGCGGTGGATGCTGATGCGCGTCAGGGTAGTCCCGGCACCGGGCGGTGCAAAGGGGAGAAATGCCCTACTTTGGCGTTGGCGCCGCTCCGTGAGCCGGTTAGGTACCCCGGCATATTGACTGGCATTCGCTAGAGGAATATTTTCTGCCATAACGGAATCGCGGATCCCGTTTCCAGGAAGGGAAACACCATGCCGAAGTATCTGTTTGAAGCAACGTATTTGGGCCAGGGCATTAAGGGGCTCATGCAGGAGGGCGGCACCAAGCGGCGCGATGCCCTGGCGGAGGCCCTGCAATCCGTGGGCGGAACGCTGGAGAGCTTCTACTATGCGTTTGGGTATTACGACGTCCTTGGCGTTTTCGAGGCGCCCGACGATGCGAGTGCTGCAGCACTGTCGCTGCTGATCAATTCCTCGGGGAACGTCAACGTCCGCCTCAAGCCGCTCCTGTCGGTGGAGGACATCGACGAGGCCGCCAAGAAGACGCCGTCCTACCGGGCCCCGGGGAAGTAGGGGGAGATGGGCACGTCAGCCAGCGGGCCGCCGTCGTTAAGGTACGACGGCGGCCCGCCGGCTTTGGTGCCCAAGGCGATGGCTTCCGTTCGCCTGGGATACTCCCTGTGGTCACCTTTGCGGCATAGGTTGAACGCGCCGTCGTACGTTTCCGCCACGCTTTGCCGCCAAGGAGCCCCATGTCAACGAGACTCCCCCTTACCGCTGCCGTCACCGTTGCCGCTCTCGGTATCCTCGCTATTGGTCTCGGCGTGGTTCCGGCCGGCGCCGCGCCCGGAAAGGGCCATGGGGAGGACCTTCGGGTGGCCACGTACAACCTGTCGCTCAACCGGGCAAGCGCCGGCGAGCTCGAGGCCGACCTGAGCACTCCTAACGACCAGCAGGCACGCACCGTTGCGGAGGTCATCCAGCGTGCGAACCCCGACGTCATCCTGCTCAACGAGTTTGATTATGTGCCCAACATGCGTGCCGTGGATCTGTTCCGCGGCAACTACCTGGCGCTGGGGCAGGGCGGGGCTGACCCGGTTGACTACCCCTACGCCTACGTGGCGCCGTCCAACACGGGCATTCCCAGCGGCTTCGACCTCAACAACGATGGCAAGGTGGGCGGCGGCGACGATGCCTTGGGCTTCGGGGCATTCGAGGGCCAGTACGGCATGGCTGTCCTTTCGAAGTACCCCATCGACACTGAGAACGTCAGGACGTTCCAGAACTTCCTGTGGAAGGACATGCCGGGTGCGCTCCTGCCGGACAACCCGGCCACGCCCCAACCGGCTGACTGGTTTTCCCCGGAAGAACTTGAGGTGGCGCGCCTGTCGAGCAAGTCGCACTGGGATGTGCCGGTGAAGGTCGGCAGCCACACGCTGCATGTGCTGGCCTCACACCCCACGCCGCCAACGTTTGACGGCCCTGAGGACCGGAACGGCCGCCGCAACCACGACGAGGTCCGTTTCTGGGCTGACTACGTCACACCGGGCAAATCGAACTACATCGTGGACGATGAGGGCGGCAAGCGCGGGCTTCGGACGAGCGAGCAGTTTGTGATCGTCGGTGACCAGAACGCCGACCCGCTCGACGGCGACTCCGTGGATGCCACCGTTAGCCAGTTCCTGGATTCCAAGCGGATCATCGACCCGCTGCCGGCCTCCGATGGTGCCGTGGAGGCGGCGGCTTTGCAGGGCGGAGTGAACGCCACCCAGAAGGGCGATCCCCGCAATGACACCGCCGATTTCGCCGACACCGCTCGGGGCAACCTCCGGGCTGACTACGTATTGCCCTCGGCCGGGACCCGGGTGCTCGGTTCCGGGGTGTTCTGGCCCACCCAGGCCGACCCCCTCTCGCGGTTGACCGGCGTCTATCCGTTCCCGGGCAGCGACCATCGCCTCGTGTGGGTGGACATGCAGGTCCGCGGCTGACAAACCGTTTCCCTACTCCTCCCGGCCCTTGTGCTGGAATGCCCGCACAGCCTGGCTGACGGTCGGGTAGAAGTGTTCCGGCGTGAAGCGGGCGCCCATGCCGTACTGCAGCAGCATGTCCTTGACAGGGCCCTTGAGCTCGGCGAACACCAGGTCCACGCCGTGCCGGTCCAGCCATTCGTCCAGCTGCACCAGCTCGTCCAGGGCGGTGGTGTCGATTCCCGTCACGGGCTCGGCCGCCAGCACCACGCGTTCGGTGCCGGGCGGAGCATCGTCCAGCTCGTCGCGGACGAAGGTTCCCAGCAACGCGCCGTTGCCAAAGAACAGCGGGGCGTCGAAGCGCAGGATCAGCAGGCCGGGGATGCGTTCGCCCTCCGGATGCCGGCTCACGTCGTGGTAGCCCGGAACCCCGGGCACGTCCACCAGTTCGGCGCGGTAAGGGTCCCAGGCGCGCCGGAGGAAGTCCAGGATGGCAAGGCCGACGGCGACGACGATGCCCGGGAGGACGCCCAGGATGGTAACCCCCAGGAATGCCGCGAGCATCACCAATGATTCGCTGCGGCTCATGCCGACGAGCCGCCACACCCCTGCGGGGTCGGCTATCCCGGCGGCTGCGGCGATGACAATGGCGGCAAGGGTGGTGGCTGGCAGGAACTCGGTGGCACCGGGTGCCACGAGCATGAAGCCGAGCACCAGGACGGCGCCCACCACGCCTGTGAGCTGGGATTTCGCCCCGGACTCAACCGCCACCGGCGTGCGGGACGTGCTGGCCGAAATGGGGAAGCCGCCGAGCAGCCCGCTGGCCGCATTTGCAGCACCAAGGGCCGCCATTTCGTGGTTGCCGGACACCTTGCCGTCCTCCGCCGCGGCCAGGGACTGGGACAGGGTTCCGGTGTCGACGAAGACGATCAGGGCGATGGCCGCTGCCGCGGGGAGCAGTGCCAGCGCATCCGCCCAGCCGATGCCGCCGAGGGCGGGCGCCGGGAGCCCCTGCGGGAGAGCGCCGGTGACTTTAAGGCGGTCATGGAGCCCCAGTACGGCCACCGCGACGCAGGAGGCGACGACGGCGAGGAGGACGCCCGGGACCTTCCAGTTCAGCCAGCGGGGTATCCAGATGAGCGCCAGGGAGGCCAGCCCGAGCAGCAGCGCGGTGGTATTGGTTTCGCCGGCAAGCACCTTCGGCACGGCGGCGAGAAGTTTTGCCCAGGGCGTGTCGCCTTCCACGGAGATCCCCAGGAGGGTGGGGAGCTGGGACGCCGTGACCAGCAGGGCAATGCCGTTAAGGTAGCCGAGCCGGATGGGTTTGGACAGCAGGCCGGTGACGATTCCCAGCCTCAGCACCGAACCGACCATCATGATGAGGCCGATCAGGATGGCCAGGAGTCCTGCCAGTGCCACGGATTTTTGTTGATTGGCAGCGGCCAGGGGCACCAGGGCGGCAACGATCATGGGCGCGAGCGCCGAATCCGGCCCCAGCACCAGCACCCGTGACGGCCCCACCGCCGCGTAGACGAGCAGCGGCACCACGGTCGCGTAGAGACCGGTCACCGGCGGCAGGCCGGCGGCCTGGGCGTAGGCCATGCCTGCGGGGACCAGGACTGCGAAGAGCGCGGTTCCTGCCACCAGGTCATGGCGCAGCCACTCGCTCCGGTAACCGCGCACGGCACGCGGGACCCACCAGGACGGGGCCTCTCCGGATCGGCGCATATTCCGATCATGGCCCATCAGGTGCATGCCCGTCACCGGTATGGGGGCCCGTCCGGAGGCGTACGACGGCGGCCGGCGGGCAGGGTGCCCACGGTCCGGGGGTGGTGCGGCGCGTCGGCCTGTGGGGTCGCTCCGCAGGGCGTAGACGCAGCAGATTCTACGGAAGGCCCGTTTGCTCCGTTAGCGATTGGCGCCCAGCGCCGCCCAAGCCTTATGCCGGCGCTCAGCAAGATCCCGGCGGGCCTTCAAAGCATCAGCAAGGCTGACAGCCACAAATCGGGTTGCCGTGCCGGGGGCCGCCCTGGCAACCAGATCCATGTCGGCGCTGATGACGGTGCCCACCATGGCGTAGCCGCCGCCGGAGACGGCATCGCGGTGCAGGATAATCGGTTGGGTTCCGCCAGGGATCTGGATGGATCCCACGGCGTACCCTGCATCCACAATGTTGGAGGGGTCCGAGCCGGCCCCGAAAGGCTGCTCCCGATCTTCCCATTTCACTCCGGGGCCGGAGTAGCGCAGACCCATCCGGTCAGCCACCGGAGTCACCTTCCACTCCTCATTGAGGAGATTGGCCAGGCCTTCGTCCGTGAGGCGGTGGTCATACAACCCCAGCACAATCCGGACTTCCTGCTCTTTGGCGTAGATGGGCCGGAACTCCTCCGGAACAGTCTCGGCTGGGGGGAGTTTTCCGCCACCAAGGGGAGCGCCTACGGGGACGACGTCGCCCGCCTCCAGCTTCCGGCCCTTGAACCCACCGATCCCGCCGAGGCTGTAGGTGGACCGGCTTCCGAGCACCTCCGGGACGTCGATGCCGCCCTGAACCGCGATGTAGTAGCGGGTGCCACCCTGGATGACGCCGAAGGACAATTGGTCCCCTGCCTTCAGCAGCAGGCGGCTCCATTGTGGCCGCGCCTCCCCATTGACCTTCACCTCGACGGGGGCGCCGGTGACGGCGACGACGGTGTCGCTGTCAGTGGTGACTACGGGGCCGAGGTAAGTGCACTCCAGGACAGCCTCCCGCGCGGTGTTTCCCACCAGGGCGTTTCCGAGCTCAGCGGAATACTGGTCCATGGAACCGCTTTGTGGGATGCCGACGTTGTAGTGGCCCGTGCGCCCCTGATCCTGGACCGTGGTGGCCAGGCCGGGGTTTCCAATTTCAAATGCCATCGAGGGCCTCCATGAGTTCACGGTTGTAGCCTTCGGGGTCGGCCAGTGCCTTGGACAGCTCAAAGATCACGGGCGCCTGCCGGTAGCGGAAGGTTCCGGCGGCAATCTCCGCCTGGATTGCGTTGTATTCGGTTTCAGTGACGGGCTTGAACTTCACGATGTCTCCGGGGCGGAAGAACACCATGAAATCCTTGAAGTCCGCCAGTTCCTGCGCCGGATCAAAGATGGGTGCCGCCGCTACCCCAAACATCTGGTATCCGCCCGCGCCACGGACAGAATAGATGCAGCCGAAGCATCCCCCGTGCCCGACGGTCAGTTTGGGAGTGTCGGTCCGCGGGCTCAGGTACTTGGGGACCTCCAGCTGCTTGTCGCGGTCCACCAGCTGGAACAAAAACGGCAACCCGGCCACGAAGCCAACCATGGACACCAGCCACGGCTGTTCGTGGTGCCGCTGAATAAATTCCGCAGCGTCCTTCAGGTGGTTGACCTTGGCCGCGTAGTCGATGTCGCTGCCGCCCGGTTCCTGATGAAATCCTTCGCGGAACCGCTGTGCCACTTCGGCGGTGAAGGGGTCCTCGTACCAGACCGGGACCTCAATAATACGGGTTTCCAGCGCCCGCTCCTGGTGGCTTATCAAGTCGCGCTCGATCTCCCTCACGGCCGTTTCCAGCTGCTTCGGGGGCAATAGATCGGGATCGAACCGCACCAGCAGGGACGCGTTGGCGGGGCAGATGTCGACAATTCCCGGGAGACTGGCGGCAGAGAGCCTGCGGGCAATGGACATCACCTTGAAGTTCGCAGGCAGGCTCATGGCTTCGGAGACTTCCACGAACAGGAATTCGTCCCCACCCCAGGTATAGCGAGCACCCGGGAGGACGGCGGCCTCCGTAGTCATTTTGCCCCCATCAGGTCAGCTGCGGTTTCGATGAACTTGGAGTGGTGGCTGACATCGGCAAATTCAGGCCGTGCCAGCAGCGCCATATGGATAGGGACGGTGGTTTTGACCCCCTCGATGTGCGTTGCCTCCAAAGCCGCGAGGGTGGCCACGATGGCGGCATCCCGGTCCGGGGCGTGGACGGCCAGCTTGGCTAGGAGGGAGTCATAGTACGGGCTCACCACGGAGCCCGCCTCCACCCCGGTGTCCACGCGGATGCCCTCACCCGATGGCCAGTCCAGTGACCGGATGGTTCCCGGGCTTGGGAAGAAGTGGTGGTTTGGATCTTCGGCGTTGATACGGCATTCGATGGCGTGGCCGGTGAAGTCCACATCGTCCTGGGACATGGACATGGATCCGGTAGATGCGATCAGGAGCTGCTCGCGGACCAGGTCCACGCCGGTGATCTGCTCGGTGATCGGGTGCTCCACCTGGATGCGCGTATTCATCTCAATAAATGCCGCCTCGTGGTTGACGGGGTCGTACAGGAACTCCACTGTTCCGGCTCCGTGGTAGCCGCATTCGCGGGCAAGAGCCACGGAAGACTCCCTGATGGTGTCGCGAACGGTGTCCGGAAGATTGGGGGCGGGAGCTTCCTCCAGCACCTTCTGGGATCGGCGCTGCATGGAACAGTCGCGGTCACCCAGGTGGATGAAATTGGTCCCGTCACCGAGGACCTGGACCTCGACGTGTCGGGCATGCTCCACGAACCGTTCCAGGTAGACGGTGTCGTCGCCGAAGACGGCGGCGGCCTCGCCCCGGGCCATTTCGATGGTTTCCAGGAGCTCGCTTTCGTCATGCACGAACCGGATTCCCCGGCCACCCCCTCCTGCGGAAGCCTTCACCACCAGCGGGTACCCGATGCCCCGCGCAATTTCCACGGCGTCCGCCTCCGGGTCCAAGGGGCCGTCAGACCCCCGGAGCACGGGGACGCCGGCCTCGGCTGCCGCTTCCCGGGCCAGGGACTTGTTGCCCATCATGGCGATGGTGTCCGCATTCGGGCCCACCCAGGTGAGGCCGGCCTCTGCCACCTTCCGGGCGAAGTCGGCGTTCTCGGAGAGGAAACCGTAGCCAGGGTGCACGGCGTCGCACCCGTGCTCGAGGGCCGCGGCGACCAGGGCGTCCTGGTTCAGGTAGCTGGCGGTTGCCGGGGCCGGACCTATGACCACGTAGTGGTCGGCTGTCCGGGCGGCCAGTGATTCCGCGTCGGGCTCGCTGACCCCCAGGACGGTTTCGATGCCCATGTCGCGGGCGGTCCTGGCGATCCGCACGGCGATCTCGCCGCGGTTTGCGATGAACAGTTTCATGGGCTGCCTTTATCCTTCCCGGATCACGACAATGGAGTCGCCCGGGTTGACCATGTCACCTTCGTTGACTTCGAAGGATTCAAGGGTCCCGGCGACGTCGGACTGGATCTCGGTGAACTGCTTCATGATTTCCACGATGCCGATGGTCTGGCCAACTTCGATGATGTCGCCTTCATTGGCGAAAGGGGGTTTGCCCGGCCCGGGCTTGCGGTAGAAGACTCCGGGAAGGGGTGAAACGATCGTGGCCATGTGCTGCTCGCTTTCAGGAGTGGGTGGATCCGGATGAGTCGAGTGCCTTGCGCACGGCGGAGGCGACGGCGACGGCGTTGGGAGCATCGGAATGGACGCAGATGCTCTGGAACGCGATGTTCAGGGGAGTGCCGTCGACGGCGGGCACGGGCTCACCTGCCACCGCCCGGCGGACGCGTTCTGCGGCGGCGGCGGGGTCTGTGGGCGCGGGCCGGCGCTGGATTAGGAGTTCGCCGCCCGGCCCGTAATTGAGGTCCACATAGAGTTCCGCAACGAAGTCCACGCCCATGGCGCGGCACACGGATTCATGGGCAGTGCCGGCCAGGCCGTAGAACGGAACACCGAACTGTTTGGCTGTTCCGGCCGCCGCCTGCATGAGGTCTTCGTCGCTTGCGAGCATGCCGTAGAGGGCGCCATGGGGTTTGATGTGGTTCAGGGACAGCCCGTTCTTCGCTAAGAAGGCGGTCAGTGCCCCTGCCTGGTAAAGGATGATCGACTCAACCTCCTCCGGGGTGAGCACCATGCGGCGGCGACCAAAGCCCATCGGATCCGGGAGCCCGGGGTGGGCCCCGACGGCAACGCCGTGTTCGGCGGCAAGGGCCACCGTCCGGTTCATGACATCGGGGTCCCCGGCGTGATATCCGCAGGCGACGTTGGCGACGTCGATGATCTCCATCAGGGCTGCGTCGTTACCGAACTCGTGCAACCCGAAACCTTCACCCATGTCCGAATTCAGGAGCACCTGAGCAGTAGTGGTCTCCGTCACGTTTTTTTGCATGCAGGCAACGGTACCGAGGCGGTGGCCCTGCCGGAATTGGGCGGATCGCCGAATGTGGACAGGCGGATTATGCTTTTTGCACTAACTAGGAGGCCTTGCCATGCGTGTTGCCGATCTCGTCGCGGATTCTGCGCTAAACATTCGCCTTGCCGTGCCGGGCAGCCAGGGACGCCTCGCCCGGCCCATCGCCTGGTGCGCGCCCACGGAGCATATGGACCCCACGCCCTTCCTCAGCGTCAATGCTCTGCTGCTCACCAACGGGATGGGCCTCAACGTCAAGGATTACCGCATCTGGGATGCCTACGTGGAGCGCCTGATGTCCGTTCCTGTCGCGGGTCTGGTTTTCGGCTTGGGCGCAGCGCACCATGAACTGCCGCAGGGTCTTGTGAAGGCCTGCGAGGCGCATGGCCTTCCGCTGCTTGAACTGCCTCCGGAGGTGCCGTTCATCCAGGTTATGAGGCACGTGGATCGGCTTATCGCGGCAGAACGTTATGCCGAGCTGCGCGCCGGGTGGGATCTGGCGGATGAGTGCACCAGGCTGGCAGCGGGCGGCCATTCGCTGGCGCAGGTCTTGGAGCGGGTGGCCATTACGATCCGGGCGCGGGTGGCGGTCCTTGATCACAATGGTTTTGAACTCATGTCGGCAGGAACGGCTGGGGGCGGAACGGCCCGGACCATCCTGAGCCTGCCCAGCGGTGGAATCCTCCGGTTCAAGCTGGCCATCGAGGGAATCAAGAGCAACCTGGTGCTGCAGCCCCTGTTAGGGCCGGTAGCTGCCGTCATTGCCATGCAGCTGAGCTACACCCTTGGTTCCCGGTCACCCCTGCATTCCCGGGAAGCCGCCCGGTTTATCGAAGCGCTCTATGAAGCCAGGGGGACTCTGACGCAGGCCCTGCGGCGCTACGCGGCGGAGGCCGGGTTCGAGCCGGAGGGGGAGTGGGGCTTCGTGTTGATCGGCGGCGCAGGGGATGTTGCGCCGGCCAAGCTGAGGACCATCGCGTGGCGGGTGCGGGTGGGCCTGCAGGCTGAATACGGGACCGTGCGGTTCATGGAGGAGGCCGGCCTCACCACGGTGCTGGTGCAGCGCGGGGAAGCGGGGATGGAGCTCATGGAAGCCGTCCAAAAGTCCTTCGAGGACGCGCCTGAACTGTCGGCCGTCGTCTCCGGGTGCGGGAACCTGGACGAACTGCCGCTGGTGCTGCAGCTGGCTCGCCGCCGGGTGGGCGAGCCCGGGCTCCATCAGGCGCCCGTCGCAGACCTGGCCGGTGTAGTGGAGGGCCTGCCCGGGGCCGGACTGGTGGCGATGTCCCGTCGCCTCCTGGCCCCGTTGATGTCCGACGGCGGCACGGCCTTGCGCGAAACGCTTGCGGCGTACCTGCGGCACAGCGGGAATACCCGTGAGACCTGCAGGGAGCTCTTCATCCACCGCAACACCTTGACGTACAGGTTGCGCAAGATCGAGGAGCTTCTGCGGATTGACCTGGAGGACGGCGAAGTCCGCGCCACCTGCCTGCTGGCATTGCGGATCGTGGCCGCTCGGGGCTAACTGGCGGACACTTCCGCAGGGGCCCTGGCGGCACTGCTTTCGCGGATTAACAGGGTGGGTTTCAGCTGTGCTGGTTCAGGTTTTTCGCCCCTGAGCACGGCTTGGATCAGTTTCACTGCCGTCCGTCCAATGTCCGCCATGGGGGAGTGGACCGAGGTCAGTGGAATGGGAAGTTCGGCGGCCAGGGAGGTGTCGTTGTAGCCCACCACGGCAACGTCCTGTCCGACCGTGAGGCCGTGGGAGCGCAAGGCTCCCATCGCTCCGATGGCGGCGAAATCGTTGACCGCGAAGATTGCGGTGGGGCGCGGCTTGCCCCTGGCAAGGATCTTTTCCCCGGCTTCCCGGCCGCCGGCCGTGTCGAATTTGGACCACACCACGTCATCGTCGGAGATGGTGCCGCCCAGCGACCGCCAGCGGTCCAGGAAGCCGGCGGTGCGGTCGATGGCGGTGCTTGCGTAGGGCTCGCCGGCGATGACCGCCACCTGACGGTGGCCCATCTCCCATAGGTGGCCGGCCACGATTTCTCCGCCGACGATGTCGTTGCAGGTGGCGGACGGGTACCCCGGCACTCTGCGGTTCATCAGCACGAACGGGACCTTCCGGTCGGTCAGTTCCTGCAGGAGGCCGCCGTCAAGGTGGGCGTCGCCAATGATCAGCCCATCCACCCGCCGCGCCAGCATGAGGTCGATCTTTCGCCGTTGTTCGTCGGGGTCATCGCGCGAGTTCATCACGAACGCGGAGTAGCCCACCTCGGCTGACGCCTCGTCGATGCCCTCGTACATGATGGCCAGGACCAGGTCCGAAAGCCGGGGGACGATGACGCCGAGCAGTTTGGTCCGCCGTGTGCGGAGGCTGGCGGCCTGCGGATCGGGAGAGTAGCCGAGCTTCCGGGCCAGGTCACGGACGCGCTCAGCCGTGGCGGCCGAGGCTGCTCCCTTGGCTACGTCGGAACCGGAGTGCAGGACCCTGGAGACGGTGGACGGATGGACCCCCAGTTCCTGGGCCAAATCCTTCAGCGTGACCGTTCTGCCGCCGTCGGCTTTCTTTTTCATGTACCTCTCCTGCCCACCCAAGGGGGTCACTGTAGCCCAGCCCTCCCGCCCGGGTCTGCTCAAGAGGGCGCCCAAAGTAACCCTTGACGTGACTCGCCTCACATCCTATAGTCATTTTTCAATGCTACCCAAACGTTTGGGTAGCCATCCTAAAACTCCTTCCGGCGCCCCACCCCTCGACGCCGCCTCTTGAGTAAATGCAGGCCCCCTCTTCCGCGAAAGATAACCCAAACGATTGGGTTGCCGACCACGCAGCGAACCACAAGGAGCTGAAATGACTCTCACCGACTCCCACGTCGTACTGCTGGCCACAGGAGGCACCATCTCGTCCCGCTCTTCCGATGCCGGCGGCGCCGTCGCCTCCGATACCGGCGAACAGGTGTTAAAAGCCCTCGGCTCGCCCGTCTCCCACCCCGTCCGGGTACTGGACGTGTTCCAGAAGGGGTCCTACCTCCTGACTTTTGACGACATGCTCAGGATCTGCGCCACAATCAAGGAAGTCCTCAAGGACCCCAACGTTTTGGGAGTCGTGGTAACCCACGGGACGGACACCATGGAGGAAACCGCCTACCTCGCCGACCTGACGCACAGTGACAATCGGCCGGTTGTCTTTACCGGCGCACAACGGGCCGCTGACTCCGAAGCTCCCGACGGACCGGACAACCTGGGCCGCGCCATCGCGGTCGCCGGTTCGGAAGACGCAAGGGGAAAGGGCGTCATGGTGCACTTTGCAGGCGCCATTTTTCCCGCCGCCGGCGTCCGGAAAAGCCAAACTCTTCGGCTCAATGCCTTTGCAAACCCGGATTTTGGGGTACTTGGCCAAGTATCAGCCCAAGGAGAAATTGCCATGGCCGGCAGTGGCCGCAGGCTTGAGATCCTGCCCTTGCCCCAGCCGGGCGGCGGATCCCCACGGGTGGACCTTGTTGCCGCCTACCCCGGCGCGGATTCCACCCTGATGCACGCCGCCCTCGAAGCAGGAGCGGAAGGCATCGTCCTGCAAGGTACCGGAAGCGGTAATGCAAATACCAGCATCTGCTCCGAGGTCGCCGCCGCTGTGGCGTCCGGCGTCGTGGTGGTGACCAGCACGCGTGTGGATGCGGGACCAGTGGTCCCCATCTACGGGGCCGGCGGGGGCGGCGAGGACCTTCGCGTCGCCGGGGCCATCAGCTCCGGCCACCTCCGACCATCACAGTCGCTGATTCTGCTCAGCCTCCTGCTCAGGATCAAACCTGGCCGGGACCGGATCACCGAAATCTTTACCCAACGTGGGAGGCCTCCTGAACCTCCCGCCTGACAGCCAAAACATCCCGGTTTGAACGAATTGAAAGGAAAATCTCATGGCTAAGGACATTCAAGTCGCCTTCGGCGTGGACGTTGACGCAGTGGCAGGCATGCTCGGCTCCTACGGAGGAGAGGACTCTCCGTGCGACATCAGCCGTGGCCTGTTCAGCGGCGAAGTCGGAGGACCCCGGCTGATCCGCCTGTTCCAGAAATACAATCTGCCGGCAACTTGGTTCGTGCCGGGCCACTCAATCGAAACCTTCCCTGAACTGACGCAGATGATCGTGGACGCCGGACACGAAATCGGCGTGCACGGATATTCGCATGAGAACCCGATCGCCATGACACGGGAACAGGAAACCGCCATCCTGGACCGCTCCATCGAGTTGATCGAGAAGGTGTCGGGCCGCCGACCCACAGGCTACGTGGCCCCGTGGTGGGAGTTCTCGCCCGTCACCAACGAAATCCTCCTGGAACGAGGCATCAAGTACGACCACTCCCTGATGCACCGTGACTTCGAACCGTACTACGTCCGCGTTGGGGACTCGTGGAAAAAGATCGACTACACCAAGGACGCCCAAACATGGATGGAGCCGTTGGTGCGCGGGCAGGAAACGGACCTGGTGGAAATCCCGGCCAACTGGTACCTCGATGACCTGCCTCCCATGATGTTCATCAAGGCATCCCCGAACTCACATGGGTTCGTCAATCCCCGCGACATTGAAGAGATGTGGCGGGACCAGTTCGACTGGATATACCGCGAGATGGACCAGGCCGTCTTCACCATGACCATCCACCCTGATGTCTCCGGCCGCCCGCAGGTGCTCCTCATGCTCGAGCGCCTCATCGAACACATCAACTCCCACGAGGGCGTCAACTGGTGCACCTTCGACCAGATCGCCGACTCCTTCCTCGCACGCAGCCCCCGAAAGGAAAACAAGTCATGAGCATTCAAGAACCGGCTGTTGACCTGTCGCAGCCCCGCCCGGATGAGAAGCGCCGCTTCCCGGTCTTTTCCAAGCGCAACACCACCGCTGCCACTGTTCTGGCGCTGCTGGCCTGGACCGTGGCCGTCTTCGACTACGGCCTTTTCGGTACCCTGCTGCCGGCAATGCAGCAGGAATTCGGATGGTCAGCACCCGAAGCGTACGCAATCAACACGTGGATCGCGGTGGGCACCGCCATCGTCTGCTTCGGGATCGGACCTGTCATCGACCGGCTGGGCCGTCGCAAAGGCATGATGACCACCATCGGCGGAACCGCCGTCGTCTCCGGCCTGACTGCGCTGATCCCCACGGGAATCCCGTTCCTCAGCAACGCCCTGCTGGTGGTGATCCGTTCGTTCGGCGGACTCGGATTCTCCGAGCAGGCCGTGAACGCCACTTACATGAACGAGGTCTACCAGGTCACCGAGGTGGCCGATAAGCGCAAGCGCCCCGGTTTCCACTACTCCTTCATCCAGGGCGGCTGGCCGCTCGGCTTCCTGCTTGCCAGCGCGCTGGCCCTGGCCTTCCTGCCCTCCCTGGGCTGGCGCGCCCTGTACCTGATGGCCACCGTTCCGGCCGCCGTCATCGTCTGGGTTATTGCCCGCAAGCTTAAGGAAACGCCCCAGTTCGAACTGCACCACAAGCTGACCGAGCTCGAAAAGCACGGAAAGACGGAGGACGCGCACGCCCTCGCGCACGCCTACGGCGTCGAGCACTCCTCGGCGGCTCCGCTCAAGCGGATCTGGGAACCGCACCTGCGCCGGAACACCTTTGTCTTCTCGCTCGCATGGATTGTGAACTTCTTCGGCATCACCATCTTCAGCGTCCTCGGCAGCTCCGTGCTCAAGAACGCGAAGGGCGTGGAACTCTCGGACGCGTTCTGGATGCTGATCGTCATCAACCTGCTGGCCTACTTCGGCTACGTCTTCCACGGCTGGCTCGGTGACAAGATCGGCCGTAAGCGCACCATCATCGGCGGCTGGATCCTCTCCGGCATATCCTTCTCCATCATGCTCAGCCCCATCGCCACAAGCCCATTCATGATCATCCTGACCTACGGCGCCGGCCTGTTCTTCCTTGTGGGCCCGTACGCCGCCATCCAGTACTTCATGGCCGAGTGCTACCCGGTGAGCTGCCGGGCCACTGGAACCGCCTTCATCGGCGCCATGAGCCAGCCCGGAACCATCCTCGGCGGCGCCATTTTCACCGCCATTGCTGCCGGTGCTGGCACCGGTACCGCGGCCCTTTGGGTCGGTGCCCTGGGCACCTTGGTCTCCGGACTCCTGATGATCGCCGCCAAGCCCCCAGCTGAAGCCCTGATGGAGGACCACCCCCATGACGTACCGTAAAGTCGCAATCATCACCGGTGCCGCCAGCGGCATCGGCCGAGCCCTCGCCGTCCACTACGCCCGCAGGGGGGTGGTGTCCGTCATCGGCACCTTTCCCGGCGACCCCCACGACCCGGAGGAAACCCTCCGGGTGGTCAAGGAGGCCGACGGTGAGGCGGTGATCCACGAAGTGGACGTCCGCACCACCGCATCCGTGGACGCCCTGGCCCAGCGGGCCGTGGACGAGTACGGCCAGCTGGACTACGCCATCGCCAACGCCGGTATCCTCCGCAATTCCCCGCTGGGGGAGATGACGGACGAGCGCTGGCACGACATGCTCAACGTGGACCTCACCGGCGTGTTGCGTACGCTGCGTGCCGGGGCGGAGAGAATGACCGACGGCGGCGCGCTGGTTGCGGTCTCGTCCATCGCCGGCGGGGTGTACGGGTGGGAGGAACACGCCCACTATGCCGCCGCCAAGGCCGGCGTCCTGGGGCTGGTCCGCAGCGTGGCAGTGGAGCTCGGGCCGCGGCAGATCCGTGCAAACGCCGTCATCCCCGGCCTCATCGAAACCCCACAGTCCCTGGACCCAGTGAATTCGCTGGGGCCCGAGGGGCTGCAGCGGGCCGGGAACGATATTCCATGGGGCCGGGTGGGAAAGCCGGAGGAAGTGGCCAGCGTGATCGGGTTCCTCACCTCCGAGGAGTCCCGCTACGTCACGGGTCAGGCGCTGGTGGTTGACGGCGGCCTCACCGTGAAGATGCGCGCCTGACAGCCCACCCGAGAAGGAAAGGACACAATGAACACACCGACTCAAGCTGCTGACCAGGTCACCGGGAACGCTCAATCGGGGACCGGCCGCGGGGTAGTTGTCACCGGCGGCTCCAGCGGGATAGGCAGAGCCATCGCAGAGGCCTTTTTGGCCAACGGGGACCGGGTGGCCGTGCTGGACCGGGCCGGCGGGGACGGAGCCATCCGTGTGGACGTTGCGGATGAAGCCAGCGTGCGGGCGGCCTTCGCCGAGGCCCGGGAGAGGTTGGGCGGCATCGACGTCCTGGTCAACAGCGCCGGCCTGTTGACGGAGTCTTCGCTGGAGGACATGTCCCTGGCCATGTGGAACGAGACCCTCACGGTGGACCTGACCGGCGTGTTCCTGTGCTGCCGGGAGGTGGTGGGGGAGATGCGGCAGCGCAAGTGGGGCCGCATCATCAACATCGCCTCCCAGCTGGCCATCAAGGGCGGCGTGGGGCTGACGCATTACAGCGCTGCCAAGGCCGGGGTGGTAGGTCTTTCCAAGGCCCTTGCCCTGGAAACAGCGGAGGACAATGTGCTGGTCAACTGCATCGCCCCGGGGCCCATCGAGACGCCCCTGGTGGAGGGTATCTCGGAAAGATGGAAGACTGCGAAACGTGCCGAGCTGCCTTTGCGGCGCTTCGGAACGCCCGCGGAAGTGGCACCTGCGGCCGTGCTGCTGGCCAGCGACCCGGGCGGAAACCTGTTCGTCGGGCAGACGCTCGGGCCCAACTCCGGCGACGTGATGCCCTAAGGAAGGGAACGATATGTGCGGTGCCTGCGGAAGGACCACCGTGGCGGACCCGGCCCTGGGGCCGGTGCGGACCATGCGGCAACACCTGATCGTGGCAGCCGCGGTCAACGCCGTCTGCACCGGCCTCCCGGGTGCCCCGAAGGTGTCCGCTTTAAAGGACGCTTGGATGATGACCGGCGCCGCCGGCGCCTCCAGGCAGTGCCATACCCTCGAAGAACTTTGGTCCGCTGTGCTGGGCTGCTTCACAGACGCGTCAGTTGTGGACAAGCTGCGAAGACGCCGTCTGGCGTACGCAGCTGACCCAGCCAACGAGGGCTTGCCTGCGCGGGCGGCTGGGCTGCTGCCGGACCCGGCTGCAGCCGAATACTTCCAAGGAGATTCTGAATGACTGATTACACCCCGCTCTGGTCACCCATCCGGATCGGTTCCATGGAACTGGAGAACCGTGTTGCGCTGGCTCCCATGACCAGGATCAGCGCAACCGAGGACGGGCATGCCACGGAAAGAATGGCCTCCTACTACCGGACGTTCGCGCGCGGCGGCTTCGGGCTGCTGATCACGGAAGGCATTTACCCGGACACCGCGCACAGCCAGGGCTACCACTTCCAGCCGGGCATCGCCACGGAGGAGCAGGCCCGGTCCTGGGCGCCAATCGTCGACGGCGTGCACACGGCGGGCTCGAAAATCTTTGCCCAGCTGATGCACGCCGGGGCGCAGAGCCAGGGGAACAGGTTTGTGACCACCTCGGTGGGTCCGTCGGCGGTCGCGCCCAAGGGGGAGCAGTTGGGGTTCTACCGCGGCGAAGGTCCGTATCCCGTTCCGGCGGAAATCAGCGAGGCCCAGATGAAGGAGGTCCGGGAAGGCTTCGTCGCTGCCGCGCTGCGCGCGCAGCAGGCCGGCTTCGACGGCGTCGAGATCCACGGCGCCAACGGGTACCTTCTGGACCAGTTCCTCACCGACTACCTCAACCAGCGCGGCGACCACTACGGCGGATCGCCGGAAAACCGGGTGCGTTTCGCGGCGGAGATCTGCCGGGACGTCCGCGAGGCTGTTGGCCCGGGGATGACGGTGGGGATCCGCATTTCCCAGGCAAAGGTCAGCGATACCGACCATAAGTGGAGCGGGGGAGTAGAGGAAGCCGAAGTCATTTTCGGCGCGCTGGGCGGGACGGGGATCGACTTTGTCCATACCACCGAGCACCGCGCGACGGAGCCCGCGTTCGAGGATGCCGAAGAAACCTTGGCGGCCCTGGCCAAGAACTACTCGGGCGTGCCGGTGATCGCCAACGGCAAGCTCGACGATCCGGACACCGCGGTGTCCATGGTGGCAGACGGCTCTGCGGACGTAGTCGCGTTGGGCAAGGGAGCCTTGGCCAACCGGAACTGGCCGCACCTCGTCCGCAACAACCTCGAGTTCGGGGAACTGGACGCATCCGTCTTCGCCCCCTACGCCGATGTCAAGGACTGGGAGCTGGAGGACCCGGCATAAACGGTCCCCAACGATGGGCGGTGTGGCACCCGGCGGCAGGCCGGGCGTCACACGGCTCTCACCCCGCTTGACGGGTTAGCCGGCGGAGCAGCTAGGCACCAGGAGCAGGCGAGCAGCACGAACTGGACGTGCGTGAGGACGCGCGGGGCCAGTCCCCGCTGCGATCTCCCGCGCCAGCGCACCGGGGACTGCCAGAGTAGCAATCCGGGGCTCTCACCGGGGTTGAGCGGCAGCAGCCGCCTGCCAACCTGACCAGCGCGGCCGTGCTCTGGGGCCAGTCTGCGGTGATGCCGCCCGATCTGATGCATTGACTATCTCTTGTCCGGAGTGCCGCAGCCTGTGGCGGCGGTCCTAAGGGCTGGTGAGCCTGCCCACGTTATTTCGAACAAATCGTAATAAGCGGTAAATTTAACTACAGGTCACCGCCGCCCTTGAGTGCCGCACCGGTGAACATTCCCGGGCCAGCAGGGCATGCGATTTCTTCGCCACCGCCCTTCCTGCTTGAGCGACACAACAACCCGAATGGCCCTCATCCCAAATCTCGAGGAGAACCCATGACTGTGCTGGCCGAACGACCCGCAAAGACCTTCCCCACCAACCAAGACGCACCCGCACCGCGCGGTGGCAGCTACGTGACCCTTCCCGCCGGCAGCGTGACCGTCGGCCGGGGCAGCTACGTCACCGTTCCCGGCAGCCGAAACCTGCCCCGCTCCACCCGTGGCAGCTACGTCACGGCGGGCGGCGCTCACGTTGTCCCCGCCAACACCGTCGAGGGCAGCTACCTCACGCTCCCGGCGGCCTAAAGCCGTAGTCCGCCGCAGCTTAGCCCGCCGCGGAGGCAAAAAGGAGGCCGACGGCGACACCCAGTGTCGTCGTCGGCCTCCTTTTCTGTTGTTGCATCAACCACCGATGTATCCAAGTGAAGCTTGGTTGTTCTTTCCGACCCCAGTCTCCACCACAATTCGGTAGGGCGTACGCTTCTACGCGTCGATGGTGTCGAGCCACTCCAGGAACGTCTGGCGTCCGACGGCGGAGCCCGGCGCCGGGACCAGCGTGCCGTTGCGCATTGCCTTGCCCATGGCGCCGGGCACCCGGAGCGGAACGATCCGCTTCTTCTGCTGCGTCTTGGCCAGATAGGCCGCGACCAGGTCTTTCAGCTGTTCGGTCCGCGGGCCGCCGAGGTCCGGGATGCGTCCTTGCGGACCAGCCTCGGCCGCGTCCACCAAGGCCGCGGCCACCTCCTTCGCCGCCACCGGCTGGGTGGCCATCGTGGGCACGAAGACCAGCGGGCCCACGGAGGCGGCCTTGATGGACATCGGCACGAACTCGTGGAACTGGGTGGACCGGAGGATGGTCCAGGGAATGCCGCCGTGCTTGGCTTCGTCCTCCTGCACCAGCTTCCCGGCGTACAGTCCTGAATTTGCTTTGTCGATGCCCACGATGGACAGCACCACATGGTGCTTCACGCCCGCCGTTTTCCCGGCCGCCAGCAGGTTCTGGGTGGCGTTGGTGAAGTAATCCACGGCCTTCTTGGTGGAGAGGGTCTGGATGCCGGCCACATCGATGACGGTTTCGACGTCCTGGAGTGCCTGGTCGAGGCCGCGCCCGGTGACCAGGTCCACCCATTCGGCGCGGCTGAGGCTGACCACCTGGTGCCCACGCTCCCTGGCGACGGCCACAACGTGGCGGCCTACAGTACCGGTTCCCCCTGCAACGGCAATCCTCATGGAAGAAATCGTAAGCCGTATCAGCGATCCGAGGCCCTTCCCTGCGCGCGGCGCTTCTTGAATCGCTGTTCGCGGCTGCGGGGACCTTGGCCTCTACCCCCAAAGCCGGCGCAGACGTCCGATGGAACCACAACAAGTCTGTTTACTAGCCGGCAGCATCACCGAAGGAGCGCCAAATGGAACGGGTCATCGACAAAGTGGCTCTGGTCAGCGGGGGATCGCGTGGGATTGGAGCCGCTGTCGCAGCACGGCTGCATGGCGAAGGGGCGCGCGTGGTGATTGGGGACATCCTGGACGAGGAGGGAAAGGAAACCGCGCAACGGATGGGCTCCGGCGCGCTTTACGTCCACCTTGATGTGACCAGCCCGCAGGACTGGGAGGCAGCGGTGGGCGCCGCCGTCGAAACGTTTGGGGGCCTCAACATCCTGGTAAACAATGCCGGCATCGTGAACTTTGCCTCCATCGAGGAGTACACGCTGGAACAGTGGAATGCTGTCATCGGCGTGAACCTGACCGGCACATTCCTTGGCATCAAGGCTGCAATCCCGGCGATGAAACAGTCCAAGGGCGGGTCGATCATCAACATTTCCTCGATTGCCGGCATGCGCGGCTATGAGCAGATCCCTGGATACACGGCTTCGAAGTTCGGGGTGCGTGGCCTTACCAAGAGCGCTGCGCTGGACCTGGGACCACACGGCATCAGGGTCAACTCCGTTCATCCCGGAGTCATCGCCACCCCGATGACCGCTGACATCGAGTCCGACATGAGCCACGTAGCGCTTGGCCGGGTAGGCCATCCGGGAGAAGTGGCTGACCTCGTTTTGTACCTGGCTGCCAAGGAATCGTCGTTTGTAACCGGGGCCGAATTTGTCATCGATGGTGGTGACATCGCGGGGATGGTAACCCGGCCCAAGGAGACGTAGCCCTCACGCGGTAAAGCTATGCACTGCACGGCGAGGCATTGAAGTCCGCCGCAGAGGGCGGTGTGGAGGGTGCAGGGCAGCTGGTGGAAAGCCATTCACTTGCGTCAGCGATTTTGACGCTGCACTCCAAGCAATGACTACTGACGGGTTCACCGAGCCACGGCAGCCTTCGCTGCCCGGGTCGCCTGCATCCACTCGGTTAGCCACGGCGCCCGGACGCTGGACGTGATCCGGCAGTCCGCTATAAAAGTCCCGCGAGCGCCGGCGTCGATCCAGTCCTGCAGCGCGGACAGGTCACCGAGCGAGCGGATAACAGCTGACTTAGCACCAAGCGCCCGGGCAACACCACTGAAGTTCACTTCCGGAATCAGCATCGGCTTCTCTGTCAGGCCCTGCGAGCCGTACTGATGGATCTCGGCACCGTAGGCCGCGTCGTTGTAGATCACCACAATCGCGCTGCGGGCTGCACCGATCAGCGATTCGAGGTCGGACAGGCCCATGAGGAACCCGCCGTCGCCGGAGGCCAGCACCAGGGTGCGGTCGTCCTCCACGGCGCGGGCCGCCCCGACGGCGCTCGCAAGCCCCAGCCCGATCGACTGGAACGCGGTCCCCACCATCACCAGGTCCTGCGGCCGCGGGATGTTCCAGTACATCGGCGCCCAGCCGATGAAGTGGCCGCCGTCCTGGACCACCGTGCGGCGCTCCGGCAGCACGGCGTCGAGGGCGGTGGCGAGGGCCCGCGGGTCCATCCGGCCGTCCGACGTTTCACCGGATCCCTGCTCGTGGCCCGGCCCGGCAGCCAGACGCCGAGAAGCTTCCGCACGCCAACCAGCCACAGCGGCCTCGCCGTCCAGCAGAGTCAACAGCCGCGAAGCAGCAGCCTTCGCGTCTGCGCTGACGAACAGGTCCACCCGCGGATGGGTCGGCTGCAGGACGGTGTCGATCTGGATGACGGTGCTGTCCGGGCCGAGCAAGTGCCCGAACCGCATGGTGAACGGGCTCAGGCTCGCCCCGGCCACCAGGACCACGTCGGCCTCGCCCATGATCCCTGCGGCGGTGTCGGTGCCGAAACCGCCCGCCACGCCCAGGTACCCCTCGCCATTGAGGAGGTTGAGCGCGAGGGCGGTTCCGGCGGTCAGTGCGCCGAGCCGGTCGGCGAGTTCGCGGAGCTCCGGCCCGGCTCCGGCGAGGTGCGCACCCCGGCCGGCCAGGATCAGCGGCCGCCTGGCACCGGCGAGCAGGCGAGCAGCCTGCCCAAGGCCGCCGTCGACGTCGTCCGCCACCATTGGTGCCGCCGGCTCCGGAGGCTCCTCGTCCGCAGCCTCGAGCGCGGCGAGGTCGTAGGGGATGGCCAGGACGACGGCGGTGCGCCGGGTGAGTGCGTATTCCACCGCCTGCCGGGTGACGGCGCCTGCGGCGTCGCGGGTGACGGTGAAGGTGGCCGCGCCGAGGCCGGCGGCGATGGCGGCCTGGTCCACGTCCCAGGGCCGGGCGCCGGTGGTGGGGGCGTCGCCGGTGACCAGCACGACGGGGATCTGCGCCTGGACGGCCTCGGCGAGGGCGGTGAGTGCGTTGGTGTAGCCGGGGCCGTAGGTGGTGGTGCCAGCGGCGAGCCGGCCCGAGGTCCGGTAGTAGGCGTCGGCCGCGGCGATGGCGGCGCCCTCGTGCCGGACGGCGGTGAAGCGGAGGCCCTGCTTCTCGGCGGCGTCCAGGAAGTAGACGTTGCCGTTGCCCATGACGCCGAAGACGTCGCTGACATAGCTGCTGAGAACCTGTGCCACGCGGCCGGAAACGGTAAGTGAAGTCATGCAGGCATCGTGTGGCCCGCATCTCATGTTTGCAATACCGCGGAATGCGGCTGGGACTTTTGGCAGCAGGAAGCGCCTGCAGTGACAATCTGCCCACCTGTGGTGCCGGTCACCGTGGTTGTTCTGACGGGCGGGATTCCTGCTCCGACAGCCGGCTGATCAGGCCGTCCTACCGGGGCGGCATGAGTTCCAGGATGGAGATGGCCGTGCTGGTCCGCTCGATCCCGTCGATCTCCAGGATCTCGTTGGTGATGCGGTAGAGGTCGGCCGTGCCGCGGGCCACCACCTTGGCCATCAGGTCCGCGTCGCCGGTGGTGGCGTGCACCTCGATGACCTCCGGGATCGCGGCGAGCCCGTTCTCCACCGAGCCGGTCCGGGTCTGGCTAATCGAAAGGGACAGGAAGGCCATGAGTTCGTAGCCGAGCGCGGCGGGGTCCAGCCTGCGGCTGAACGAGCGGAGCGCGCCGCTGCGCTCCAGCCGTGCCAGCCGGGCGTGGACGGTGTTGCGTGCGACGCCGAGTGTCCGGGAGAGTGCCAGGGCGCTGGCTTCGGGGTCCTTGTCGAGGGCAAGGATGATCCTGCCGTCGAGCGAATCGAGGGTGCGAGAGTTCGCGATGGTCATATTTTCACCAGAGGTACTAGAAGTTGAGCAGAAGTCCCAAGCACCAGAGCGTACCTTGCAATGTGGCCGGGGTCACTTCCATGATCGGACGTCATGAGCCCTGATCAACTCCTGGCCCCGCCGGCAACAAAATTGCCCACCCTCCGCAGCGCCGTCACCGGACTTCCCGCCTACGTTCCGGGCCGGCGCAGCGCCGGCGCGGACATCGCCGCCCTTGCCAGCAACGAAAGCCATTACGACCCGCTGCCCGCAGCCACCGCTGCGGTGGCCGAAGCGGCCGGCAGGATGAACCGCTACCCGGACATGGCCGCCGTCGAACTCCGCGAACGGCTCGCCCGGCACCTGGGCGTCACCGTGGACGAGGTGGCCGTGGGTCCCGGTAGCGTGGGCGTCCTGCAGCAGATCATCACCGGACTGTGCGACGCAGGCGACGAGGTGGTCTTCGCGTGGCGCTCCTTCGAGGCCTACCCCATCCTGGTGGAGTTGGCAGGCGCCCGGCCGGTCCGCGTCCCGCTGGACGACGCCGAGGGCCACGACCTGGACGCCATGGCCGCCGCCGTCACCGACCGCACCAAAGTCATCCTGCTCTGCACACCCAACAATCCCACCGGCGTGCCGATCAGCCACGACCGGCTCGAGGCCTTCCTGCAGACTGTGCCCTCCAGCGTCCTGGTGGTGATCGACGAGGCCTACGTGGAGTACGCCGACGCGGGCCCCGACTCCTTGGCGCTCTTCCGCCGGTACCCGAACGTCTGCATCCTGCGAACCTTCTCCAAGGCCTACGGGCTCGCCGGCCTGCGCGTGGGCTACGCCGTGGCGGTGCCGGCCATCGCCGAGGGGCTGCGGCGGACCGCCCTTCCTTTCGGCGTGAGCGCGCTGGCCCAACAGGCTGCCATCGCGTCGCTGGACGCGGGGGAGGAGATGGAAGCGCGGGTTTCTGGCGTCAAGCAGGAGCGCGCCCGGATGGCCGCGGAGCTGGCAGCCCAGGGCTGGAAGCTGCAGCCGAGCCAGGGCAACTTCCTGTGGACCCGCGCCGACAAGCAGCTGCTGGCGACGCTGGTGGACGCATTCAATGGCGCGGGCATCATGGTCCGGGCGTACCAGGGCGACGGCGTGCGGATCACCGTTGCCGATCCCGCCTCCAACAACCGCGTGCTCCGGCTTCTCGAAGCCCACGCGGCCTGAAGTTTTATCCCCAACAGTTACCAACAACTAAGAGGAATTCCCATGGAACAACAGACAAGGACGTCTGCCCGCCCACTCGGCGCGGCCCTCAAACCACGCCAGCTCACGATGATGGGGCTGGGCAGCGCCATCGGCGCGGGCCTGTTCATCGGCTCCGGCGCGGGCATCCAGGCCGCCGGCCCGGCGGTGCTGATCTCCTACCTCGTGGCCGGCACGCTCATCATCCTGGTGATGTGGGCGCTCGGTGAGATGGCCGCCGCCAATCCGGACAGCGGTGCCTTCTCCGTCTACACCGCCAAGGCATACGGGCCGGTGGCCGGTGCCACCGTCGGCTGGCTCTGGTGGCTGCAGCTGGTGGTGGTCATCGCCGCCGAGGCGCTGGGCGCGGCAGGCCTGCTGGCCACCATCTTCCCGGCCCTGCCGGTGTGGCTGATGGCCTTCGTGTTCATCGTGGTGCTCACCGCCGTGAACCTGACCAGCGTGAAGAACTTCGGCGAGTTCGAGTTCTGGTTCGCCCTGCTCAAGGTGGCAGCGATCGTCGGGTTCCTGCTGGTGGGCTTTGCGCTGCTCTTCGGCTTGGTGCCGGGCGTACAGTCGCCCGGCCTTTCCAACTTCTCCGGCGCCGGCTTCGCCCCCAGCGGTTTCGGCGGGATTGCGACGGCGCTGTTCGTGGTGGCATTCGCATTCGGCGGAACCGAGATCGTGTCGGTGGCGGCAGCCGAGACGGCTGAGCCTGCCCGGAGCGTGAAGAAGGCGGTCCGGACGGTGCTGTGGCGCATCCTGGTGTTCTACATCGGTGCCATCTTCGTGATCGCCGCCGTGGTTCCCGTGGGTTCAGCGGGGTTGAAGAGCCCGTTCGCCGCGGTGCTGGACGCCGCCGGCATGCCGGGTGCGGCCACCGCCATCACCCTGGTGGCCGTGGCTGCGCTGCTGTCCGCGCTGAACGCCAACCTCTACGGTGCGTCCCGGATGGCGTTCTCGCTGGCTGAACGGGGGGAAGCTCCACGCTTCCTTGCCTCCGTTTCGAAGGGCCGGGTTCCGGTTGTTGCCGTCCTGGCCAGCGTCGCGTTTGGCGTTGTCACGGTGGTCCTGGA
>NZ_BMFW01000037.1 GCF_014639275.1 Arthrobacter liuii
CCGGAGGAAACACTGCGGCTCACCCAGACCAGCCAACCCCGTGTAGGGGTCTATCCTTACGGTCCGATGGCCCAAACCCAGCGCAGCCGCAAAATCGAAGGCGGCAGGTAAACCCCGAACTGGTCCCAAAAGTTGGACCGGCCACGTAACGGCCTTAAGCCGCCAGGTGCCTGAGGACGAGGCTGCCCGGGCCTCAGGCAACTGGGCGGCTGCTTCCCAAAGCGCCGGTAGAGGAGATTCTGTAAAGCGGCCCTGCAGGGGAGTGGCCCTGCGGTATCAAGGAAGTCGAGAGCACGTAAGCCATCGCAGTTGCGGGCCAGTCAGCCCATGCCACGCACATCGTTTCCCGGCTATGGACAAAGCGGGGCAGTTCTGTCGGCTGCGACATGGTTGTGTCTCGACCCAAGCCCGCAGGCGGCTCGTTTGCCTGGCGCGTGCTTGCCCTTAGCGGGAGGCGAGGCGATCACCCCACATGTGCGCTGCTCTGCACCACCATCGGTGAGATGGAAGCGTCAGATGCGTGGAACTCCTTCAAGCATGAACTGGAACGCCGGGCGGCGAGAGGCCGCTGGAGCTTCATCTCACGTGAGCAGTAGATCGAAGTTGCATTCAGTCGAGCGGAGCCTAACCCTCTGCAAGATGCAGTGACGTGTGAGGACCTGAGACCGGTCAAGTAACCAAGACATAAGGAAGCCCGGATATCAATCACTGGCCTGATCCCCGGGCTTTACTTGTACCTTGACCCGTACGGATACCGATCTACAACGATCTGTACCTGGTGGGTATTGGCTGTGTCAACTATCTCCAGCCCCGGTCGGACGGACCTATTTGGCCCCATTCGGTAGAACCAATGCTGGCGGCTTCCAGTCAGGTTTGTCGGTCCACGATTTTTAGTACATCGACGTAGTCCTGAAGGAGGGGACTCCTGTGGTTAGGAGTCTTCCGGCGAGAGAGACGACAGGGGCTGTAGTTTTTTCGGGTCATGCGGACGCGGGGCTACCGAGAGCCTGCGCCAACTTGCAGCCGAAGTGGGGTCCGGCAAGTTTGACCGCCTGAACTGGCCGCAAACCGAGCCTCTACATTGCAAAGATCGCGAGGCCGAGCCAAAACAGGCCCATCAACATGTAGATGAATCCCATGCCCTTAAGTGTTGGTACATCGGCAAAGGTGAAGCGTTCCGGGGAGATGCCCCGGCTTTCCTTGTACATGCGCGACCACGAACTTGCGGCTCCGTTGATGTCTCGGAAGATGCAGAAGCCGAAGAGCAACAGGAACAATCCTGCTGCACCAAGGGCGACGCGAACTGGCCAAAACTGCCCCGTAATCACATAAATTGGCAAGCTTAAGATGAGCAATGAGGGGAAGAGCCACGAAAAGGCCCGTGCGGGCTGCGGCATCTCAGTGGCAAGCCGTTTTATCAACCGGATAGTTTTGATGACGCCCCCAGATACTGACAACACGCGGTCGCTTCGCAGTCCTGCTGAAAGCAAGATAGGCCTACTCTAGACGGCCTATAACGCAACGCTGCGCTTCAGTCTGAAAGTTGTTGTTTTCTGGTGTGGGAGAGGCGGTAAGAGTCTGTGCCTGTTTCGATGATGGTGCCGTTGAACGTGAGTCTGTCGACGATGGCGGCGCATAGCCGGGGGTCCGAGAACGTTTTGGTCCATCCGGAGAACGATTCGTTGCTTGCGATGGCGATGGAGTTTTTCTCTTCCCTTTCGGTGAGAACCTGGAACAGCAGTTCTGCGCCGCGGCGGTCCAGTTCCATATAGCCGAGTTCATCGATACAGAGCAGGTCCACCCGGCCGTAGCGGGCGATGGTCTTGGCGAGGACTTTCTCGTCGGCGGCTTCGACGAGTTCGTTCACGAGCCTGGTGGCGAGCGTGTATTTGACCCGGTAACCCTTCTCCGCGGCCGCGGTGCCTAGTCCGATAAGCAGGTGGGATTTTCCGGTCCCGGAGTCCCCGATGAGGCACAGCGGTGATCCTTTGCGGATCCAGTCCCCGGTCGCGAGCGTATGGACGGTGGCGGGGTTGATGTTCGGATTCGCGTCGAAGTCGAAATCCCCGAGCCACTTGTCCCGGGGAAAGTTCGCGGCTTTCACGCGGCGGATGGAGGAACGCCGGTCCCGGTCATCACACTCTGCCAGCAGCAGCTCGGCCAGGAACCCCTGGTAGGAGAGTTGCTCCTTCCCGGCGACGGCCAGGGCCTCGTCCAGGACCGCCCGGACGGTGGGCAGGCGCAGTCGACGGCAGGCCTGATCCACGGCAGCGACCGCGGCCTGTTCGGTCAGACCGCGCCGCCGGCGCAGGGTCGGTGTGATGCTGGTGGCCGGGGCGGTCGGGCTCATGAGATGTTCTCCTTCGACGCTGTTCCTGCGGGGTGTTCGGTGCGTTTGGCCAGCAGCTCGTCATAGACAGCGATCGACGGAAGCGGGCGCGTGTCCGGCGGGAGCCCGGCAATGACCGCAGCGGGATCCATGAGCCGGCGCTGGGTAAGACTGACAACCCGTTGCACATTCACCTCAACATGAGCACCGGGATGACGGTCCAAACCGGACCCACCCGGGGCGCTGGTTGTGGTGGACGTGGCGTGTCTGCGAGCCTCGACCGCGACGACGTCGGCACTGACAGCACCCACACCCAGGGCCGCTGTGATCCCTGCCTCAATGTCGCCGGCGTCCATGGAACGGTGGAGCAGCAGGACATCGATGAGTTCACGGGTTCCGTCCGCATCGCCGTTGACCCGGCGGCACGCAGCCCAGAACGCCTCGTGGGCACTGGTGAACGCACCGGACTCCCTCGCCCTGGCCAACGCCGTGGAACCGGGAAGGGCGCCCGGTTTGGTCTTGAGGACCTCGAGGTAGTGGTCCAGCTGGACCGACTGCCCGCCTTTGGCAACGATCCGCGGATGTCTGGCGGCCACGGCACGGCCGTCGAACACCACGACCTCGGATGCCCGCAGCGAGACCCGGACTTTCCGGCCGATAAACCGGGCCGGGACGGAATACTTCACCATCCGCACCGTGACCATCGAAGACCTATCCACCCGCGGGTTCAGTACCAGCCCCGGATCAAAGACCTCTGCCGGCAACGGGGCGAGGAACGGCTGTTCGGCGGCGAAGTCCTGACCGATGGTGCGGATCCTGTCATTGATCCGCCGGCGGTCGTCCTGGGCTTCCCAGACCCGGATCCGGTCGTTGAGCTCATCCAAAGACTCCGCGGCAGGCATGGGCGAGAGCCGGTTGCGGCGGAACCACCCCACTTCGCCCTCGACCCCGCCTTTTTCATGCGCCCCGGCGATGCCGGGCTGGCAGTAGAACGGGTCGAAGCCGTAGTGGGAACGGAACAGCACCCACCGGTCGTTCTCCTGCCGCTGGCGCCCCTGCCCGAAGACCACGGCGGTGACGGCGCTGGTGAGGTTGTCATAGCGGATGTGCCGGACCGGCACGCCGCCGATCTCGTTGAATGCCTCGATGTGGCCTTCAAGGAAGGCTTCCTGGGCCTGCGTCGGATAGATCCGATGGACGGCCTTGCCGGAGTGGGAGAGTCGGAAGATGAACATATGGCATTTCGTCTTCACACCGTTTAGGACCACCCAGACTTCCCCGAAGTCCACCTCCGCCTCCGCGCCCGGCGCGTGTTCCTGCGGAATAAACACCTCGACCCTGCGGCCGGCCTCGACATCGATCTGCGCGCGGCGGACCCGCACATAGTCACGCACGGTCGAGTACGAGAGCTCCTCCGCTCCGTGCTCCTCGATGAGCCGAGCCAGGATCCTGCGGGCAGTATGTCGCTGCTTCCGCGGCGCCGTCGTGTCCTCAATGAGCATGGCGTCGATCGCCACCTTGAACGGCTCCAGCCGCCAGGACACCCCTTGTCTTAGCTTGCGTTCCGGAGGCGATGCGGATACCAGTGCCTGCCTCACCGTCCTTCGGTGAACTTTGTGCCTGGCCGCCAGTGCGCGGACCGAGAGGCCCTCGACCCGTGCGTCCCGTCGGATCTGCGCGAACAACTCCACTCTCGACTCCATCCAGACCAGCCTTCCGCCGCATCCATCCACTGATGAATCCAACGCTGAAGGCGGGGCCACATATAACCGTCACAAGCTGCCCGGCGAGTCACGAAGTGGGGCCAGCGATAACCGTCCTACCGGGGCCATCCAAACCTGTCATAGTCAGGGTATCGGCGTCCATCACCGAGTCAGTAATGTTGATACGAATGTCCCAGTCATTAATGACTCCTGCGGCCAAGCAGTTTAGTCCGCCTGAGTTGAAGAGAGGGTTCCTGACGCAGGGATCATACTCTAGAGGCTTGAGCCCCACCTGCTGAATATAACGCTCCAGCTCACCCTCTTGGTACTTTTGGTGAGTCTCCCAGCGGTAGGAGTACTGGGAGCAGGGTCCGTCGATGGGGATGCAAACCGCGCCGCCCACCGAAGGCTGGTGTGGCAAGTCGGTCCACCCCTCACCCTTCTGAAGTCGGTCGGCGATCGACTTCTTCTCTGCGATGGTCTGCTCATTCTTCCATGCTTCCCATCCGGAGCAACCTCCGATGAGAAGCACGACGCCTGCGAGAATGCCAAGACCTACCTTGAAGCCCTGGCTCATCTCCCGCTTGTTCTCCAGGTCATAGGGTCCGGGTTTTCCTGCGGGTCAAATGCCATGCAGCCACTCTAGGCACCGGGCCCGAAATCAGACTCCGGCGTGCGCCCGAACTGTGCGTGTGCACGTAAGATAAGAATAAGCTGCTTCTGCAACTATTCAGCCTAGTTACTTGATATATCGTCCACTGTCAGCCCAGGCGAAGACTCACAGCCTTCCGCAGTGATGGACGCCCCAGGCTTACGCTTCATCGATGAAACACAAGGGCTAATCAGCGACCGCCACAGATGAGAATCCCAGGCCACCTGAGTGCCTTTTATGGCCCGGGCCACGCCGTCAGCGGTCCGGTGAAGGGACGCAGGGATGCTGGAAGGGGGACCCGATAGGGCGCGCTTTCCCTCAGCAACCCGGATTAGCGCCCGTTAAAGACTCCTTTGTGCTTGTCACCTGACGGTCTGCGGAGACCCGCGTAAGGAAGTCCTCGACTACGGCCGCGAACTCGTCAGGCCGTTCGATCTGCGGCATGTGTCCGGTCTTGGCGAAGACGTGCGACTCGGCGCGGGGCAGCGCCGCGGCGGCCGCTTCAAGGTGGCTGCACGGCAGGATGTGGTCGTGGTCGCCCCACGCCACCAGCGCCGGAACGTCGGACTTGGCGAGCGCGCCGATCAGAGTGGTGCGCCACTCGGCCCGGACACCGGAGATCGTTCCCAGGTCGCGGGCGACGTCGACCAGCGTCCGGCGGTGCGCCTCCCGCTGCGACAGGGCGAGCGCGTGGCCGATGCGGTCGTCCGTGACCAGCGTTTTGTCGTAGAAGAGTGATTGGACGGTCCGGCGTGATGCTTTCTCGTCGGGCCGCAGGAGCAGGGCCGCGAGCGGGCGGACCGCAAGGAGGCGAAGGACCAGTGCCAGTTCCTTGCCGAATCCGGCGCTGTTGGCCAGCACGAGCGCGGAGACGCGGCGTCTCGGTGGCGAAGAAGAGGCTGATCGGCATGACCGGGGCAAGGAAGGCGCCGAACACAACGGTGCCGTCCAGCTAGGTGAAGACGCCTTCGGGCGCGAGGACATGGGCGGCGTTCGCGGGCACGGAGACGGCCGTGAAGAAGCCGACTGCGACCCAGGAAAGGGTCGTGGATTCTCCGAGAGCCCTTCAAACGCTGGCCGCATAGGGCCGGGCAACCCTTGGCAGGGTCTACGCCCCAACGAGTTCGAGTTGCGCGCAATGGCGTGATTGCGAGAGGCCGGGCGCCCGGCATGATGCCCTCTCCGTCTCCTAGGAAGGGACCCTTCAAGAGACGCTTCGACCATCGTGCGACTTAGGTGAACGAGTCAACCAACCCGGGGCAGTCCCATCTGCCCACCGGCCGAGATACCGGCTTTCCGTCGGGAGATTTATCGGCCGCGCGTGCGCCCTAGGTGATGTGCGGCTGGGGTTGATGCTGGCCCTAGCACGTTGGCGGATTTCCTAGGCGGGGACCTTGGGTTCTAAACAATTTGCAGTTAGTATGCATATTGGTCGGTGAGTGTGAGCTGCATCGCACTTTTGTAAGCCAGGCGAAGGGGCCGTGCGTTGACCGAATCGGACGTGAATAGCGACTATTTCCTGCTTGATGATGAACTGACGCCTAAGGAGCGGGCGCTGCGGGACAGGGTCCGTTCCTATGTGGAATCGGAGATTCTTCCGGTCATCAATGACTATTGGGAACGAGCGGAATTCCCTTCCGAGGTGTTGCCGGGGCTGGTCCGGCTCGGCGTCATCGGCAGCACGATAGAGGGCTACGGCTGCCCGGGCCTGAGCCGCCGGGCGGCCGGAATCGTTGCCCGCGAGATAGCGCGCGGGGACGGGTCCATCAATACCTTCATTGGAGTTCATTCGAGTCTGGCCATGGGCGCGATCAACATGCTCGGCAGCGAGGCGCAGCGGCAGCGGTGGCTGCCTTCCATGGCGGTCCTGGAGAAAATCGGGGCGTTCGCGCTCACTGAACCCCTGCATGGCTCGGATTCGGTGGCCTTGGAGACCAGCGCCCGCCGGGATGGCGAAAGCTACGTTCTAAACGGGCACAAGCGGTGGATCGGCAACGGACACATGGCTGACGTCGTTATCGTGTTCGCCCGCGACGATGCTGACGGCAAGGTCAAAGCATTCGTGTTGGAAAAAGGGGCTGACGGCGGGCACCCTTCCGGTTATAGTCCGGCCGTGATCACCGGCAAGATCGGCAAGCGCGCCATCCAGCAGGCTGACATCATTCTCGACAGCGTGAAGGTCCCCGCGGAAAACCGGCTGGAGAACTGTGACTCTTTCAAGGATGTCACCAGGGTTCTCATCGCGACTCGCGGCGGGGCTGCCTGGGAGGCGATGGGCCACGGCATGGCAGCGTACGAGATTGCCGCCCGGTATGCCTTGGAGCGGGAGCAGTTTGGCCGGCCGATCGGCTCATACCAGCTAGTGCAGAACAAGCTTGCCAACATGCTAAGCGAGCTAACGGCCATGCAGTTGATGTGCCATCGCATGGCAGAGCTTGCCGAAACTGGCCGGCTGACGGGCCCGATGGCTTCGATGGTGAAGATGTCCACGGCGCAGAAGGCTAAGTGGATCTGCGCTGAGGCGCGGGACATGCTGGCCGGGAACGGCATCCTGCTCGAACGGCATGTGGCCCGGCACATGACTGACATGGATGTCGTCAGCACCTACGAGGGAACCGATTCCGTTCAATCCCTGCTGGTCGGCCGGGACATCACCGGCATCTCCGCATTCAAGTAATTACCTACAGAGAGGTGGGGACGTCATGACCGAGCCTGCACACCGGATCGTCGCCCTCGATATCGTGGACGGCGTGGCACGAATCACCATGAACCACGGCCAGGTCAACGCACTAGGCCATGAACTGCGCCGGGCACTCAGCGATGCGCTTGAAAGGCTAGCCGGGGATCCGGCCGTCGCCGGTGTCCTGTTGCTCGGCCAGCCCCAAGCATTCTCGGCCGGGGCGGACATCACCGAATTCAACATGCCCGAATCCGGCGGCGCTGAAATGAACAGCGGACCCGCCGGACCGGATCTGCGGGAGCTAGTGGCGTTGGTCGAAGACTTCCCGAAACCGATCACCGCCGGAATCACCGGCGTAGCCCTGGGCGGCGGCCTCGAACTGGCGATGGCCGCCCATGCCCGGATCGCCTCACCGACGGCGCGCCTCGGCCTGCCGGAGATCACCCTTGGACTGCTGCCCGGAGCCGGCGGGACAGGGCGCCTGCCCCGCCTGGTGGGACCGGAACGGGCCCTAGACATGATTCTTACAGGGAAACAAGTATCCGCTTACGACGCGCTCACGGATGGCCTCGTCGATGCGCTGATCGAGGATCCCGGCTCGGCGGAGGCCGTACACTGGGCCGCGGAATATGCAGCCACGCGGGCGCCCCTCCGGACGAGGGACCGCACCGGCAGCATTGCCGGCGCCGCGGCCGCACCCGGCACTGTCAGCCGGCTGGCTGCGGATGCGCTGCGCAAAGCCAAGGACCCGTACGCCGCCCACGCTGCGATCAAGGCTGTTTCGGCCGGCATCGAGCAGTCCTTTGACCACGGAGCGGTCGTCGAACGGGAGAAGTTCGAAGAGCGGGTCAAGAGCCCCGAATCGGCAGCCCAGCGCCACCTCTTCACCGCCGAACGGGCAGCACGCAAACCCGCTGATCTTGACCCGGACGCGGCCAGGACCGTCCGCCGTGCAGGCGTCATCGGTGCCGGGACCATGGGGGGCGGGATCACCATGGCCCTGGCAGCGGCTGGCATCACCGTGACCGTCGTGGAGGCGGAACGATCCGCCCTGGACCGCGGCCTGGCACAGATCGAGAAGAACCTTGCCGTCTCGGTCTCCCGCGGCAGCCGGACCCAGGATGACGCAGACGCGTTGAAGTCGCTGATCACGGGCAGCCTGGACTACGCGGACCTCGCCGGCGCCGATCTTGTCATTGAGGCAGCCTTCGAGGACCTGCAGGTCAAGCAGGACATCTTCGCAACCCTGGACCGGCACGTGGGTCCCGAGTGCGTCCTCGCGTCGAACACGTCGTACCTGAGCATCGACATGATTGCCGCCGGAACGGTCCTTCCCGGCCGGGTGCTGGGCATGCACTTCTTCAGCCCGGCCAACGTCATGCCGCTGGTCGAGGTGGTCCGTGGAGCAGCGACCAACGCCGCGACGCTCGCGACCGGGTTCACCACCGCACGCCGGATCGGGAAGACACCCGTCGTCGTCCGCGTCTGCCATGGCTTCGTCGGGAACCGGATGCTTGAGGTGCGTTCTTTTCAAGCGGAGCAGCTGCTGCTCGAGGGTGCCCTGCCCGGCCAGGTCGATGCGGTCCTGAAAGACTTCGGCTTCCGAATGGGGCCCTTTGAGATGGGGGACATGGCGGGTCTGGATATCGGCTGGCGCAACCGCAAAGCCGAGGGCAGGACAGCCCCTACCGCGGACGCGCTGTGTGAGGCCGGGCGGTTCGGGCAGAAGACCGGCAGGGGCTATTACGCCTACGACGGCAGGGAAAGGCGCGATGACCCCGAGGTTGAGCAACTCATTCGGGACGTCTCGCGGAACCTGGGCATTATCCGCAGGGAAATTTCGGACCACGAGATCCTCGAACGGCTGCTCTTTCCGATGATCAACGAAGGCGCGCGCATCCTGGCCGAAGGAATCGCCGAGCGGGCAGGTGACATCGACGTCATCTGGGCCAAAGGCTACAACTGGCCCGCTTACCGGGGCGGTCCGATGTGGTACGCCAGCCACACCGGCATCGGCTACGTGGCAGACCGGCTGAGGTTTTACGCGGAGCAGACCGCGGATGTGACGTTGCTGCCAGCGGGGTTCCTGGCCGAAGACGACGTCGCTGTAGCCGCGGCTCCGGGCCTGCCGGGATGACGACAGCTGTGGATGGACGGACCGCCCGCGCCCGGCGGACCCTCAGGATCATCAGCGACGCCCATATCGGGCTGATTAACGACGGCGAGCTCAAACCCTCCGCCAAGCAGATCGCAGCCCGTGCCGGGGTCTCCGTCCGGGCGTTGTGGGACCACTTCAAGGACATGGAAGCGCTTATGGCCAGCACGGCCGCCCGTCAGCTCGCCGAACAGGACGAGGCTTTCAATCCGGTTCCGGTAGGGCTGCCCTTGGCGGAACGTGTCGCGGCATACAGCTGGCAGCGCGCTGAGATCCTGGAGGCCATCGCGCCGCTCGCCCGGGCCGCCGACCTGCAGCGTCCGTTCTCGGAGGCGCTGCAGCAGAACCTGCAGGAGAACCTCAATCGCATCAGGAATGACGTTGAACGGTTGTTCGAAGCGGAGCTGGCCGGACTTGACCGGGGCCACCGAACGCGCACTGTGTTGTCGATTTGCGCGGCGTCGGACTGGGCGAACTGGAAACTGTTGAGGGACTCCCTTGGGCAGTCTGTGGAAGAGGCACGGGCAGTCGTTGAAAACACTTTGACCGCATTGCTCGAAGGTCCGACAACCGGTCCCGAGAACACGAGAAAGCAGAACCCATGACCGCTTTATCGCTCGCTTCGATTCTCGCCGAATCGGCCCGCAAATACCCGGACAAGACCGCCGTCATCAGTGGCGGCCAGTCTTATACCTATTCGGCGCTGTGGCAGCGTGCCCGCAGCTACGCGGCGCAGCTTGAAGACGCCGGGATCGCCCCCGGCGACGTCGTGGCGCTGATGTCGCCCAATGTCGTGGAGTTTCCCACCACCTACTACGGCGTGCAGGCCGCCGGCGGAGTCGTGGTCCCGGTGCATCTGCTGCTGACCGTCGAGGAAGTCATCCATATACTCCGCGACAGCGGGGCTAAAATGCTTCTCTGCCACGCGGCGTTCCTCGCAATAGGGCGACAGGCGGCCGCGGACGCCGGAATTCCAGTGCTGCTCGTGGGCCCCGCGCCCGAGGGAGAAGACAGCGTGCCCCGCCTCCGTTTCGTCGGCCGTGAATTGCGCAGCTACGTTACCCGGGAGGCTGAGGACCCAGCCGTCATCTTTTACACCTCCGGCACGACGGGTCGGCCCAAAGGCGCCGTCCTGACGCACCTTAATATGGTGATGAACGCGACTGTATCGGCCGTGGACGCCAACGATGTGCGGAACAGTGACATCGCACTCGGTTGTCTTCCGCTGTTCCACGTCTTTGGACAAACGGCCAGCATGAACGCACTGTTCCGGCTCGGGGGCACCCTCGTCCTGTTGCCAAGGTTCACCGGCGAGGCTGCACTTGAACTCATGGCCGCCCACGACGTCAACGTCTTCCATGGCGTCCCCACCATGTACATGCAACTGCTCACCGCCGCCGAAGGCAGATCTGAACTGCCGGCGCTGCGGCTCTGCGTCTCCGGCGGCGCAGCGTTGCCCCTGGCCGTGATGGAAAAGTTTAACACCACCTTTGAGGCCACTATCTATGAGGGCTACGGACTGTCCGAAACCTCCCCAGTCGTGAGCACCAACACGCCGCACTCAGGTGTCCGGCCCGGGAGCGTCGGACAGGCTGTGTGGGGTGTAGAAGTCCAGATCGCCGACCACCGGGTGCCCGAACGAGTCGTGCCCGTGCCCACCGGCGAGCTTGGAGAGATCCTGGTCCGCGGCCACAACGTCTTCGCCGGCTACCTCAACAACCCACAAGCGATGCAGGAAGCGATGGTGGAGGGCTGGTTCCGCACCGGCGACCTCGGGACCATGGACGAGGACGGTTTCATCTACGTCGTCGACCGGACCAAGGACGTCATCATCCGCTCAGGCTACAACGTCTACCCGCGGGAGGTCGAAGAGGTCCTCTCCCGCCACCCGGCCATCGCCCAGGTCGCCGTCATCGGGCTGCCGGACGAGTTGCGGGGCGAGGAAGTGTGCGCCGTCGTCGTCTTGGATTCCGCCCACGCGGAGAACCCGCCCAGCGCGCAGGACATCATCGACTGGAGCCAACAGCACCTGGGCAAGTACAAATACCCCCGCTACATCCGGTTCACAGGCGAGTTTCCCCTGGGCCCAAGCCACAAAGTGCTCAAACGGGAATTGCGCCGGACTGTGGTCCTCGACGAACAACACCGGGCCTGAAGGACCACAAACACACTCGAACTTGTTCATTCGAAGGACTTCTTCAATGTCACCACCAGTCCGGGCCGGAAGAAGGTGACCCGTGGCCCGACGAGTCTGGATTCGGGGAGCGGAACCGGGCTATGAAAATTTCGAGGGCCCTCATCACCTCGTCGCCCTAAACCATGAAGAGCCCGAGGTCCCCGCCTTTTGTCTCGGCTCCAGCAAGCGATATCGAGTGACACCCGTTCAAAAAGTTCCTGCATTCCGGAGGGAACGCAACCTAACAACCCCCGACGCTTCATACCCGGCTCAGTACAGGAGAACTTCAAGACCCAGACAATCGAGAACACCCCCAGCGCCAATCCCGGCCGGGTCAGTGCGCCGGGCGGCGCTCTCCCATCGGTCGAGCCCGTAAAGGCTCCCTGCGCGACATACGCGCCGATGACATGGCAGCCCAGATGGTCCGCGCCGCTCTGTGCTGGCAACAGCCCCCAGTTCGCCATGCCCTATTCAGGGCGGCTCTCTCCGCAGCGCTAAAGCTTGACCCAGGAAACCTACATGTATCATCGGGCCCGTATCTATTTCTCGGTGGGTACACCGTGGCGTCGGTCGCGATGCTTCGGGAAAAGGCTTTTGGTCAGCTCGGCCGCATAGCTGACTCTCAGTTCTTCGGGCTCGAACAGTATGCGATAGACGATCGGGGCGAGCAGTAGGTCGATCACGTCTTCCAGGTCCGGCACCTGTTCTCCCCGTTCGTGGGCGCGTTCGAGTATCACCTCCACGCGTTGCCGCGCATAGGCCCCACCGCGGTGTGCGCTGCCGCCGTCGGCCCCGCCCGAAACCATGTCCCGAAGGAATTCACGCCCTGTCGGTGATGCCGCTTCCTCGATGTACTGCTCAGCCCACGCCTGTAAGTCAGCCCTCACTGAGCCATGGTCCGGGGGCGGGTCCGGCCGGTACCGAGCCACAGCAACATCGGCGAGCAGCTGATTCAGATCTCCCCAGCGGCGATAGATCGTGGAAGGGGCCACCCCCGCAAGAGCAGCGATCTTCGGAACCGTGATATCACCGCGGTCGTGCTGGGCCTGAAGGGACCGGACGGCATCGTGAACTGCCCGCTGAACCCTCGCAGCGCGCCCGTTTGGACGTGGATCAAGATCGGACACGCCCCCAGCATAACGCAAAAAAATTGCGATTCACCCCGGGGTGGGTCTACTCTTGATTTGCGCAAAATATTCGCGTTTTCTTATCCTTCCTGCTTGTGAAAAAGGTTCCAATGCCTTCCACCGGTGATGTTCTCACCCGCCCGGGAGTTCGAGTTCCCGGCCGTGCCGCGTTCTGGCTCCAGAGTTCCGTGCTCGTGCTGCTCATGGCGGCATCCAGCGCTCCGAGCCCGCTATACCCGCTGTACCAGGCCCGATGGGGCTTCCAGCCTGTCGTTTTGACAGTAATCTTCGCCGCCTACGTACTGGCGTTGTTGGCGGCCCTGCTTACAGCCGGGACGCTCTCCGATTACCTTGGGAGGCGACGGGTCCTCATGGCGGCCCTGGTGGTGGAGATCGGCGCGATGGTCGTGTTCATGCTGTCCGGGAATGAGGCGGCCTTGATCGCCGCCCGCCTTCTCCAGGGCATCGCCACCGGCGCGGCCGTGGGGGCGTTGGGCGCCTACCTTATTGAACTTGAATCGGCGGTCCGTCCGGGTCTGGGCACAGTCATCAATGGTGCAGCGCCACCGGTGGGCCTTGCCGTCGGAGCCGTCGCGTCCAGCCTGGTCGCCGGCGCCGCCCCCAATAACATCCAGGTCATTTACCTGGCCATCCTGGTGCTGCTGGTGCTGCAATTTGCTGCCACGGCGGTCAGCCCCGAGACCGTCGATCCCCGGCCTGGCGCCGTGGCCTCGCTGCGGCTACGCGTCCATTTCCCTCCTGCCACACGGCGGCCGGCCGTCTGGGTGCTGCCGGCAGGGGCGGCGACCTGGTCTCTCGGCGGCCTGATCCTCGCTCTCGGACCCAGTTTGATCCGTTCAATGGCAGGAACGGGTTCCGCGTTGCTGACCGGCCTCATCGTGGCCGCTCTGACAGGCACGGGTGGCGTGGCCACTATTCTGCTCGGCAGCGTACGCCCCCGGCGGCTCCTGGGGGTAGGCATGACGGCGTTGCTCGTGGGAATGGCCGGGACGATTGCCGCCCTCGCAACCAGCAGCCTGGGGCTGTACTTCGCGGCCACCATCGTTGCCGGCGTCGGCTTTGGCGCCGGTTTCCTCGGCGTCTTACGGACACTCCTGCCCCAAGCAGAACCCGCCGAAAGAGCCGGGCTCCTATCCGCGATCTACGTCGTCAGCTACCTCTCCAATAGTGTGCCAGCCGTTGCCGCCGGCGCCCTCGCCGGAACGCTGGGCCTCACCGCAACCGCCATCGGGTACAGCGCGATGGTCATGCTCCTAGCTCTCTTCGTCATCGCCGGTCTGGCCTTCCGCCAGCAGGAGACTGGTCACCGCAGCAGCTAAAAGACTCAACCTTTAGCCCCCAATTCTGGTGGGTCGGTAGGCAGTGCACCACATTTTAGGCGCCTGATCCTAGGGGCCGTTCCTGGAGCTTGGCAGCGATTAAGAGTCTATTCGCGACGTGGGTTGCCACCACCGCAGCAACCCGCGGACGCTAAGATGGACGCCGGCAATGGAGGTCCCGTAATCCTGGAGGGATTGGATCCAGAACGAGTCTTCCTCTCTCCAGACCTCACAAAGGGATTAGGTGCCGAAGGAGGGCCAAAAAAGAGGTGTGGACATTGTCCACACCTCTGGTCTCTGGATCGGCTCTTACTGTCTTCGAACTGCTCCGGATTCCGCATGTTTTCGGGAGTTCCCAGCGTTTAAAGGGCGGGAATGTAGCTCGAGTCCCACCTCGGGCACAGTGTTTTCCCTCGTCAGAGACGATTTTGCTTTGACGCGTGTACAAGACTTGGTTCGCGTCGCTCTGACGGGTGAGTTCGCGGGCTGTGGCCTGGCCGCCGCGGGGCCTGTTCAGGTGTGTGGGGTGGCGGTTCAGGTCCCTGGCTGGTGGGCCTTCCGCCTGCTGCGAGTGGTTCTTGCGTTTCCTCGGTCCGGTTATGTTGAGTAGGCCGGTGGTGGCGTACACCTATTCATGGGCCGGGGGAGCGGGGACAACATGACGGATGCGACTGCGGCGGCGATGATGTGAGGCTGGACGCTGTAGGACTGGGTGTGCTTCCGGGACGAGCACACTGTCACGGAAGAAGTCCGCAAGGAAAACATCGAATTTGATGACGACGGACGTACGGAGCGCTAGACACCAGCCGCACCCGGAAGCAACTCCCGCAGGCTGAGCCGCGAATGGTCCGCCCGCAATCACCTGAGGCGGACCATTGGTGCTTTTTTGAGCACCGACTAGAGGCGCCTTGTCGGTGCTAGGAGTGCGCCTTTCGTGGGCGATGATAGTGGCGGCTAGGGCGATGGTGAGGCCGATGGCAGTCTCGAGGGCGCGCTGAGTCAGGAGGGTGCCGATCGGGGCTGGCAGCATGAGGTCGCCGAGCAGAAGGGCCATCGGGGTGAAGAAGACCAAGCCGAGGCTGTAGTTGCGCCCGGTCGTCAGCTCGGTGCACGCCTGGAGGACGGCGATCAGGATGATCGCGGCATAGCTGCTGGGGTGGGCGGCAAGGACGAGGGCTGCGACGCCGAGGCCGGCCGCGGTGCCTATCACCCGCTGGGCGGCGCGCGTGAGGCGGGCGTGCTGGTCGGGTGCCGACATGGGGACGGACGCCGTGACGAAGGTCCAGTAGGGGTGGCCGATGCCGCTGGTCGCGACGGCGAGGCCGGCGGCAGCGATGCCGAGCAGATACCGGGCGGCGTGCCGGCCCACCGGGTTGGACATGCGTGGGTCGCGCCACGACAGCCGATGCGGCACCGGGTCGTCGCGCCACGACAGCCGATGCCGCACGGGGTTGCCGCCGTTGCGGGCGGTGCGGCCCGGGAGGGCGAGCAGCAGCGCGAAGACGGCCGCGCCAGCCGCAGCGAGGGCGGCTGCGGGCACCGTGCTCAGCGCGATCGGGACCGTGGCCGAGGCGGTGAGGGCGAAGACCGGGTTGAGAGCTCCGGCCGGATGCCATCGGCCCAGCTCGGCTAGCACTACCGCGACGCCGGCCCAGGCGGCCGCGACCGGGACGAGCAGCCAGAGCCGGAACGGGACGCTCGCCACCAGGGCGCCGACGACGACGCCGACCACCAGCACCACGCCCGCCTGCGCCTGCATGGCCAGGCGTACCCGAGCCGGCTCGTGCCGGCCGTACAGCGCGGTGAAGGCTCCGATCGCCGCATACAGCAGCAGGTCGCCGCGACCGCACGCCAAGCAAGCCACCAGCGGCACGAAGATGGCCAGGCTTGCGCGCAGGGCAGTCCAATGGGCGCCGGCATGCGGGCCGAAATCGAAGACTGCCGCCCACCAGGACCGCGAGGGGGTGGCCTGCGTCATCTTAACTTTCCAAAGTGATACAGAAATGAAGTACTTCTAAGTTACTACACAAATGAACTACTATTGAGACTGATAGAGGCCACAGCCGGAGGGGTGCGGAGGAGCCGGATGGATCAGGACGCAGACGTACTGCCCGCTCATGCCGACGTCGTGGACCGGATGCAACATGAGTGGGCCCGGCTGCGCCCCGACTTGAACTTCACAAGCCTCGGTGTGATCCACCGCCTGCTGCGCGCTTCCCGCCTCATCCTCGAAGCCAGCGACGCCTTCCTCGCCGACTACGGGCTCACCCGCGGGGAGCTGGACGTGCTTTCAGCACTGCGCCGCTCGGACGAACCTCTGAGCCCAACGACGCTGGCCCAGACGCTGCTTGCGCCGCGCTCCGCGATCACCATGCGGCTGAACGCCCTCCAGGCTCGGGGACTGCTGAGCCGGACGGCCAACCCGGCCGACGGCCGCTCGTCCCTGCTCGCCCTGACCGGCACTGGCGCCGCGCTTGTGGACGAGGTGATTCCCGCCCAGCTCGCCCTCGAAGATGCCCTGCTCGCCGAAGCCCCGCCCTGGGCCGTCGAGGGCTTGGCTGATCCCCTGCGGGCACTGACCTGCGTGTGGGAGCAGGGACGCGGCCACCAAGCCGGGTCCAGCAAGGACCGGCGCACGTAGGCGTGTCCGGTCATGCCGCATTTCGCGCGGCTCCGCGCCGGCGCCGCTCACACTGCGGCAGCAAGTCCACGTCAGGTGCAAGCCCGGGGAATCTGTGGGGCGGCGACACTTGCGGTTTCTCCTGGGGCGAAGACTTTTCACGTTGAAGGAATGGATTAATTGCTGCCCATCAGAACCACCGAACGTCCGATGTTTCCGGTGGTCAGGGATTGGAATGCTTCGTTGATCCGGTCCAGGCTGAACTTCTCCCCGATAAGGGCATCGAGCGGCAAACGGCCTGCCAGGTACATGTCGAGGATCTGGGGGATCTGCACTGAGAGGTTGGAAGAGCCGTACAGGCTTCCTCGTACCGATTTTTCCTGCTGGACCATCTGGTTCAGGGGCAGGTTGATCTCGGCTTCGCCGTTGGACAGTCCCACCACGAAGACCGTCCCCCGGGGGCGAAGTGCCTCCACTGCCTGGCGAATGGTTTGCGGCCGGCCGATGGCCTCGACAGCCCAATGGGTGCCCGCGCCAGTGATCTCGTGCACCGTCGCCGCCAGGTCGTGATCGCGGGTGTTGATCGTGTGGGTTGCCCCAAGCTCGCGCGCCTTGGCGAGCTTTTCGTCGTCAATATCGGCAACGATCACCGGGTACGCCCCGACTGCTGCGGCACCGATGACCGCCGAAAGCCCCACCCCGCCGGCTCCCACGATGAGGACAGACTCGCCGACCGGAGCCCCCATTCCGTTCAGCACCACGCCCATCCCTGTGATCACGGCACAACCCATGATGGCTGCGACATCGACGGGAACCTCCTGCGGGATCTTGATGACGGACTCGCCGGATACGACGCATTCCTCCGCGTAGCAGGACACCCCCATCAGGTGGTGGACGGGCTGCCCGTCGTGGGACAGCCGCGTTCCGCCGCGGAGCAGTTCGTTCTGTGTGGCGTGCACCGCGCCGAGGCGGCACAGCGCGGGCGAGCCGCTGGTGCAGTATTCGCACCTGCCGCAGCTTGGCCGCCAGGTCAGAATGACCTTGTCCCCGGGCTGGACGTGGGCGACCCCGGCTCCGACTTCCTGGACGATGCCCGCGCCCTCGTGGCCCAGGACGATGGGTGTCCGGCACGCCAGGTCCTGGACCATGTAGTGGTAATCGCTGTGGCAGATGCCTGCCGCGTCGACGCGCACACGTACTTCGCCCGTGCCAGGGGCCTGGAGATCAAGATCGACGACTGCAAGCGGTGCGCCTGCTTTTTTCATGATTGCGGCCTTCACCGGTCACTCCTTGTTGCTTGGCTCTTATGCCCCCGTGCTTCAGATCACGGGGGACTGTGACAAGCATGCGGCGCGTGCCGCCGTCGTCAAAATCAGCGTCTCACTGAGTGGGGCACCTATAACTTGGCCCAATGCGGCGCTGACGCCAGTTGGCGGTTCAACCCCAATGTGGCTGCATGGACGGCGGGACCCACCAGCCTCATCTCCACCATCCCTACCGGAGCAGTGATCGAGATAGCCGCCACGGCTGTCCCGTCACCGCGCAGAATGGGACTCGCGGCGCACGCCAGGCCGGCATGGGATTCTTCCCGCTCGTACGCAATACCCTCACGCCGGGCCAGGTCCAGCTCGGCGCGGAGCTCACGGGGGGTCCGTGATGGTCCTGGGCCCAATCTTCTCCAAGGGAGCGTTCAGGAGACCTTCCACCAGAGGGTCAGGTGAGTGGGCCAGCAGGGCCTTGCCACCGGCGGTCGCGTAGGACGGTACGCGTCCGCCAACGCGCGATGGGATGGTGAGGTCCCGATAATGGCCTCGCAATATTTCGATATAGACGACGTCGTTACCTTCGAGGACGCCCAGCTGGACCGTCAGGCCGGTGGCACGCCGGAGGTCGAACATTGTTGCCAGGGCCAGGCGCCGAAGATCCTTGGGTTGCTGTGCCATCTGCCCCAATTCAAAGCACCGGATGCCAATCTGGTATCCGGACGGAACCCGGTCGATGAAATCATGCCTGGCGAGTTCTGAGAGAATCCGGGCCGTGGTGGCCCGGGAAAGGCCCGCCCTGCGCGCGATTTCCCCTCCCGTCAGCACCGGTTCTTCGGGGGTGAACACCTCGAGAATCTGGGAGACCCGTTCGATCATGCTTGCTGCGCGCGCCGGTTCGGTTGAAGTCACACAGAGAATTGTTGTCTCGGTGACTGGGGCTCCCTCAGCAGTGGTTTCGCGCCAAGGGGCCTGACCGTATCTGGCTCAGCGTGGTGAAGACGACTGCGTCTTCACCACGCGGGTGCCAGGGGGAAGTTCAACGCTCCCTGCCACTTCCTAGCTCAACCGGGAAAGGTAATTGGTGAAATCACGGATTCCATAGGTCCACGGGGCCAGCGCCTCAGTTTTTCCCGTGATGTTGATGAGCGCTCCCAGGTGTCCGCTGCGGATGGTCACAGTGTCACCTTCTTTATGGGTAAAGCCCAGGCCGGGGGCTTCGCGGTCCTGCGTGGGTGCGAAGAGGGTCCCGGTGAACAGGGCAAAACCGTCGGGATACTGATGGTGGCCGCCGAAAGCCGCGCTGATGAGCTCTTCGAAGGGCCGGCTTATGCGGGACAGGCTGTTGTTCCCTTCAAGCCGGTAGCCGTCGGCTCCTTCCACTGTGAGCGTGATGTCCTCACCCCGCAGTGTTTCCAGTGTGAAGTCCTTGTGGAAGAGGCGAATGAACGGGCCAATGGAGCAGGAAGCATTGTTGTCCTTGGCCATGCCCAGGAGCAAGGCGCTGCGGCCCTCCACGTCGCGCAGGTTGACATCATTGCCCAGGGTTGCACCGCGCACCCGGCCGCGTGCGTCGACAACGAGCACCAGCTCCGGCTCCGGGTTGTTCCAGTTCGAGAACGAGGGGATCCCGATATGCGATCCGAATCCGACACTGGAGAGGACGGGGGACTTGGTGAAGACCTCCGGGTCCGGACGCAGGCCAACCTCGAGGTACTGGGACCACATTCCCTGTGCCGTGAGGACGTCCTTGACCTGCCGTGCCTCCGGGGATCCCGGGCGGACGGAAGCGATGTCAGCACCGAGAACCGAGAGGACGGATTCGCGCACGGCTGCGGCCTGCTGGATGTCGCCCCCGCAGCGTTCCTCGATCACGCGCTCGATCATGCTGTCAACGAAGGTCACCCCGCAGGCTTTGATGACCTGGAGATCAACCGGGGCCAGGAAATGCGGCTCGGCCTGCTCTTGGGCGAGCGACGCCTCAACGAGGGGCGCGAGGTCCCATCTGGGGGAGTCCTGCGCCGCTGTGATAAGCGCGGCAGGGTCCTCAAGGTCCATGAGTTCTGAGATGGTGCGTACCTGAGGGGTGTGGTCAAAGACCTCCCGGCCCCGGATGGACACGATCCGGGGGCCGCCGGACTCAGGGTCCCAAATACGGCCTACGAGGAGTGCTTCATCGGCGTCTGCGGGCAGGATCTGGTCTCCAGTAACAATTGTCATCGTGTTTCAGCTTTCTGTCCGGCATGGTGGAGTCCGTCCACCCGCCGGGTGATGTTCCAGGGGTTGTCATCCCGGAGGGCAGGCGGAAGCTGCTCAGGGGCGAAAGAGTCGTAGGCAACCGGGCGCATGAACCGTCCGATGGCAGCGGTGCCCACTGAGGTGGTGGACGCGGCGGTGGTGGCAGGGTAGGGGCCGCCGTGTTGCTGCGCGTACGTAACGCTGACCCCTGTCGGCCAGGCGTTCCACACCAACCGCCCGCTCCGTTCCCGCAGCACCGTCAGCAGGTCATCGAGCTTTTCCTCCGGTTCACCCTGGACAGTGGCCGTCAGCTGGCCCTCGAGCAGGCCGGCCAGTTCGGTGAGGTCGCTTCCGGGACGGTACCGGATGATCAAGGTGGCGGGGCCGAACATCTCCTGCTCCAGCAGCTCCGGCTGTGCCAGCACTGCCTCCGCGGTGGTGGCCAGCACGGTGGGTCGGGGGGCATCGGCGTCGTCGCCTTTCACCAGCACGTAAACGCCCTCGGCGGACCGTACCTTCTCCAGCACCGCGTCAAAGCCCTCGCGGAGCTTCGGGCTCAGGAGCGGTGCAACGCTCTTGGATTCAAGTTCCTGCTGAAGCAGAGCCGCCACCTCGTCGATATCCTCCACCGGCGCGAACAGCAGCCCCGGCTTGGTGCAGAACTGCCCCATTCCGGCAGTGAACGACGCTGCGTACCCCGACAGGATGGCGTCGCGGCGCACGGCCCAAGCCTGCTCCGTGACGAACACGGGGTTGATGCTGCCCAGCTCACCGTAGAAGGGGATGGGGGTAGGACGGCGGCAGGCCCGGTCAAACAGCGCCCGGCCGCCTGCGGTGGAACCCGTGAAGCCAATCGCCTTGGTCAGCGGATGGTCAACCAGCGCCTCGGCGGCCTGCCGGCCCACCACGGCGGAAAACAGTCCCTGCGGCGCGCCTGCTCCAGCAAGCGCCTCCTCCACGATGGCCGCCGTCCGCAGCGCCAGCTGCAGGTGCCCTTCATGGATCTTGTGCACCACGGCGCAGCCGGCCGCCAGGGCAGAGGCAGTGTCGCCGCCCATCACGCTGAAGGCAAAGGGGAAGTTGGAGGCACCGAAAACGCCCACGACGCCGAGTGGCACGTTGACCCTGCGGAGGTCCGGCCGGGGGCCCATTCCCCAGTCCTGGTCGGCGTGGTCAATGATGGCGCCCAGGTGTTCACCGGCCTCAATTTCGCTGCGGAAGAGGCGCAGTTGGAAGACCGAGCGCTTCAGTTCGAAACGTAGCCGGCCCTCGTCCAGGTGGGTTTCCTGCTCTCCGAGGCCGACGAGTTCGTCCGCGTTGGCTTCCAGGGCGGCGGCGATGGCCTCCAGCCAGGACCCGCGGACCTGCGGTTCCACGTCCCGGGCTGCTTCGTGGGCCGCGTGTGCGGCGAGTATTTGGTTTTCGACCTGCTCTGGGGTGGTATGCATGTTGTTTCCTCCTGGAATCATCTTTAGCTCCGAATTCCCTCTTTGTCGAACAATGTGCGATATTTCGAACGGTGTGCGTAAACTGGAAGCCGCGCTAAGCCAACGCGCCCCCAACGAAAGGACTCCAAGTGCCCCGCTTGACCCCCGCCGTCGTCAGGAGCCTTGACGTCCTGGAGCTTTTCATGGACGCCCGCCATGGCCTCTCTGCACCAGAAGTGGTGCAGCGGACCGGCCTTCCGCGGACCACCGTCCACGAACTGCTCACCACCCTGACGGAGCGCAAGTACCTCCGCCGGGACGATGCCACTGCCACCTACCATCTGGGGCTGAGCGTCTTCCGGCTGGGCAACGCTTTCGCCGAACGGCTGGACCTGCATGCCGTCGGGCTGCGCGTTGCCCAGTCCGTGGGCAGGGAATGCGACGAGACAGTCCATGTTGGAATCCTGGACGGCGCGGACGTGGTGTACATCTGCAAGGTGGACAGCACCCAGTCCGTGCGAATGGTCTCGCGCATGGGCGGCCGGGTTCCGGCGAGCTGCACCGCCGTCGGTAAGGCCCTCCTGGCATACCTGCCGGATGCCGAACGCAAGCGCGTGTTCAAAAAGGGCCTTGCCAAGTTGACCCCCAAGAGCATCACCGAGCCGCACGCACTGGCCAACGTGCTGGACGAAATCCGCGCCTCCGGGCTGGCCTTCGAATCCGGCGAGTCCAACCCCGACGTTTCCTGCGTGGCCGCGCCCGTCCGGGACCACACCGGCGCGGTCGTCGCGGCCCTGAGCATCTCCGTGCCGGACATGCGCTGGAACCAGCGCCCGGTGGAGGAGTGGTCGGCGCTGGCGGCCGACGGCGCTGCCCGCTTCAGCGCTGAGCTCGGCTACCGCTGACCGCCGGGGGAACCGGGCGCGCCCTTGGCGGTCAGCCGGCCAGCGCCACATGGTCGCCCGAAATGCCGGCCGTGGACTTGACGCCCAGCAACTGCATGGACCGTACGTACTGGGAGCGCAGGATCTTCACGGCGTGGGCGGCGCCGCGCTCGCCGCCGGCCATCAGGCCGTACAGGTAGGCCCTGCCCACCATTGCCGCGTCCGCGCCAAGGCCGACGGCGGCCAGGATGTCGCTGCCGGACATGATGCCGCTGTCGATCAGCACTGTTGGCTCGGACCCCAGGGCCTCGCGGACCTTGGGTAGGATCTTCAGGATGGTGGGGGAGCGGTCCAGCTGCCGGCCTCCGTGGTTGGAGAGGACAACGCCGTCGCAACCCAGCTCGACAACCCGTTCCGCGTCCTTGACGGTCTGGATGCCCTTGACCAGGAGTTTGTGCGGCCACACATTACGCAGCCAGGCGATGTCCTCGAACGTCAGTGCGGGATCGAAGACCTGGTCCGCCACCTCCGCGGAATTGCCGCCGAAGCCCCGGAGCGAAGCGAACTCGATGGGCGGGGTGGTGAGCTTGTCGAACCACCAGGACGGGTGCAGTGCCATGTCCGCAAAGGTTTTGGGTGACAGCGTGGGCGGGATGGTGAGGCCGTCACGGAGCTCCCTGACGCGGGAACCGCCCACCTGGGTGTCCACGGTGACCATCAGCACGTCGTAGCCGCTGGTCAGGACCCGCTCCAGCAGGCCCTCGGTCTTGCTCCTGTCTTTGGCGATGTAGAGCTGGAACCAGTTGTTCCCCTCGGGCACCGCCTTGGCAAGGTCTTCCACCGTGGTGGTGCCAACTGTCGAGAGGGTGTATGGGATGTTGTTCCGGGCCGCCACCCGCGCAACGGCCTTCTCGCCGTCGTTGTGCATCATCCTGGTGTAACCGGTGGGCGCCAACACCAGCGGGAAGTCGATGGTCCGGCCAAAAAGCTTCGTGGAAGGATCCGGATCCGAGACATCGCGGAGGACTGCGGGGGAGAACTCTATGTCCCGGTAAGCCTGCCGGCACCTGGCGATGCTGATCTCCTCTTCGGCGGCGCCGTCCGTGTAGTTGAAGACAGCCTTCGGCGTGGTCTTCTGCGCCATTGCGCGAAGATCCGCGATGGTGAACGCCCGGGCAAGCCTGCGCTGCACGGGATCCATCTCGAAGCTCCGGAACTGGAGCAGTTCGCGGATCTCGGACCACTTGGGTAGTTGACGGTCCTCCATGCGGAGCACCCCTTTCATGTTCGAAATTTAGTACAAAGGTCGGCACCTGGATGCCGCTGAATTGGGCCGGTAATCGAATCAGGACGGCGCCTGATGGCTCCCGCATCGCCTCTGTTGCGGGTGCGCCCGTCCAATTTCCGGTTCAACGCTTGACGGTCCGGGAGGGTGTCCCTAGACTCCCCTTGTGTTCCCGATCACCCTACCCCAGCGGACGCGTGATCGCCACATCGACCAACGTTTGAAATATCGAACGTAACTGACTCGCAAATGACGAGACCCACAATGCAGTGGGCTTTCGAAAGGACCCCCAATGTCAGCAGTCCCCAACGCCGCTGCGCCCAGCGGCGGACGGATCGTCCTGCGCTCCGCCCAGGACGTCACAGACCTCATCAACAGCGGTGCCCTCCAGAAGGGCAAATCCTTCGCAATCACCCTCATCGCCCTGGGCGGCATCTTCCTGGACGCCTACGACTTCACCTCGGTGGCGTTCGGCCTGCCCTACATCTCCAAAGACTTCCACCTGAGCCCTGAGATGCTGGCCGTGGTGTCCGCCTCGATCATGGTGGGCGCCCTGGTGGGATCAGTCTTCGGCGGCTACTTCGTGGACAAGCTCGGCCGGTTCAAGGTGTTCATGGCCGACATGGTCTTCTTCGTCGTCGCAGCCATCGCCTGCGCCCTCGCCCCGGATGTCTGGACCCTCATCATTGCCCGCTTCATCATGGGCCTGGGCATCGGCGTCGACTTCCCCGTCGCTTTCAGCTTCCTGGCCGAATACGCCTCACGCAAGAAGAAGGGCGGCACAGTCTCCCTCTGGCAGCCCATGTGGTACGCCGCCGTCGCGTCCACCTTCGCGCTGCTGATTCCCGTGTACTTCCTCTTCCAGGGCATGCAGTGGCCGGAAAACCAGATGTGGCGCATCGTGGTGGGCTTCGGTGCCGTCCCTGCCATCCTGATCATGATCTTCCGCCAGAAGTACATGGCGGAATCCCCCTCCTGGGCGGCGCAGAACCTTGGCCTGCACGAAGCAGCCAAGATCCTCAAGCGGACCTACAACGTGGACGCCGAAGTGGCTGAGGACGCCGTGGACCCCCGTGCCGAACGCAAGCAGTTCCAGATGACCCTGACCCAGGCCTGGGGCAAGCTCGTGGGCAAGAAGTACCGCGGCCGTACTGGCCTGGCCCTCGTCATCAATGCCAGCCAGTCGATGGAGTACTACGCTGTCGGCTTCTTCGTTGGGCAGATCGTGCTCGCCATGCTGCACACCCAGAACGTCATGACCAACATCGTGTCCTCGCTCATCCTCAACCTCGCCTTCGGTGTTACCGGCGGCTTCATCGGTGCTCGCCTCTCCGGCAAGATCGGCCCGCGCAAGCTTTCACTCCTCGGGTTCTGCGGCACCTTCACCTGCATGGTCATCGCCGGTACCCTCAGCAACGTCGAAGGTGCCTGGTCCTTCATCGGCGCCCTGGTCATCGGTCTCCTGATCTTCTGCCACGCAGCAGGCCCCGGGGCCCAGGGAATGACCATGGCCACCATGTCCTACCCCACCTCCCTCCGCGGAGCCGGCACCGGCTTCACCCAGATCGGCATCCGCCTCGGAGCGATCGCCGGGCTGGTGTTCTGGCCCCTGGCTACGGCAGCCTGGGGAACCAGGGCGCTGCTGGTACTCGCCGTTGTTCCAGCCATCGCCATCGTGGTGATCCTGGTCAACAAGTGGGACCCGCACGGCCGCGACATCGACGCAGAAGACTACGAGGACACGTCAGTGGCCGCCCTCAGCGCAAACCGCTGATGCCGGTGCCCGCCACCCCTACAAACCCTGAAGGACAACCATGAGTGCCATCACTGGCGTAATGCCGGTAGCGCCCACTATTTTCGCCGACAACGAGGAACTGGACCTTGACGGCCAGCGCCGGGTCCTGGATTACCTGGTGGACGGAAAGTCCGACGCCGTCTGCATCCTGGCCAACTACTCCGAGCAGTTCTCCCTGACCGACGACGAACGCGAGCAGGTGCTCCGGACCACCATGGAGCACCTGGACGGACGGCTGCCGGTCTGCGTCACCACCAGCCACTTCAGCACGCGGATCGCCCGGGAACGCAGCCTCCGGGCCCAGGAGCTCGGCGCGGAAATGGTCATGCTCATGCCGCCGTTCTTCGGAGCCACAATGAAAGTGGACGACGAGGCCGTAGTGGAGTACTTCAAGCGCGTGGCTGACGGCCTGGAGATCGACATCATGATCCAGGACGCGCCGCTGAGCACCACCCCTCTGTCCGTGCCCCTCCTGGCCCGCATCGCCAGGGAGGTGCCGAACGTGAACTACGTCAAGATCGAGATGCCCCAGGCGGCGGACAAGCTCCGCGCCCTCGGCGCCGCAGCCGGGCCGTCGCTGCCCGGACTTTTCGACGGCGAGGAAGCCATCACGCTCATCCCGGACCTGGAAGCCGGGGCATTGGGCACGATGAGCAGCTGCATGGTGCCGGACCAGCTGGGCCAGATCGTGCGGGATTTCCACGCGGGCGAACGGGACAAGGCGATCCATGCCTGGGAAGATCTGCTTCCGTTCATCCACTTCGAGAACCGGCAGTGCGGCCTGCGCGCCACAAAAGTCCTGATGAAAGAGGGCAACATCATTGCCAGCGACAGGACCCGCCATCCGGTGGGGGAGCTGAATCCCCACACCCGTGCGCAGCTGGTGGAGTTGGCCAAGCGCCAGGACCCCCTGGTCCTCCGCTGGGCTTGAGGATCACAGGATGCAGGAAGAAGGAAGAACAGGCATGCCGCGCATACTAATCACTGACTACGAATTCGAGTCGATCAGCCAGGAGCAGGCCGTGGCGGACGCCAACGGTGTTGAGCTGGTACGGGCCAACTGCCGGACCGAGGACGACGTCCTGGAGGCTGCGGCCGATGTGGACGGGCTCATCGTCCAGTACGCCCCCATCACCGAACGTGTCCTCAAGGGCCTGCCCCGCCTGAAAGCGGTCAGCCGGTACGGGGTAGGCGTGGACACCATTGACGTCCAAGCCGCAACAGAATGTGGTGTGGTGGTGTCCAACGTGCCCGATTACGGTGTGGACGACGTCAGCGACCACGCCATTGCCCTTGCCCTGACGCTGGCCCGCGGCATCCCTGACCTGGACAGGGGAGTCCGGTCCGGGGAGAACCTGCTCGACTCGGTCAAACCGCTCCGCCGCTTCACCTCCCAGACCTTCGGCGTCATCGGACTGGGCCTGATCGGGGCGGCCACCGCGGCCAAGGCCAGGGCCCTGGGCTTCCGCGCCCTGGGCTACGATCCCCTCCACACCCCGGGGACCACCACCAAGGAAGGCATCGAGGTGGTGACCTTGGATGAGCTCCTTGCCGCCTCCGACGTCGTATCCCTGCACGTGCCGTTGAACAAGCACACCCACCACTTGATCAACGCACGCACACTGGGGCAGTTCAAGGCGGGGGCCACCATCGTGAACACCTGCCGCGGCGGGGTGGTCGATACCGAGGCCCTGGTTGATGCGCTGAAGAACGGAAGGATTCGGGCAGCAGGGCTGGACGTCTTTGAGGAAGAACCCCTTCCCCTCAACAGTGGTTTGCTGCGCTTGGACGGCGTTGTTCTGACGCCACACACCGCGTGGTATACGGAGGAATCCAGCGACGAACTGAAACGGCGGACCGCGGAAAACGTAGTGGACGCCTGCCTGGGCCGCCGGCCCCGCAACATCGTCAACCCCGAAGTCCTCGGCCTGGGCCAAGACAAGTAGGAAAGCCTAGTCCTTGCTGCTGAAGGCAGCGTCGAAGCTGGCGATTGCGGTGAGGGCACGGAAGGGAGGCTCCCAGGGAACGTCGCCGCGGCCGGCGGAGACGAAGTCCCAGCCGCGGCAGGGCCGCCCCGGGGCAGGTGGGAAGCCAGGGCGGCATTGCGTCCGGTAGCGGCCCATGATCTTCCGGTCTCCGGAGATGAGCATGGTGACGATCAAGAAGGGCGCGGCAGCGATTCCATTGATTACGGCGCTGAAGACCAGCAGGCCGATCGGGTTGCCGACGAACGCGGCGATCACGACACCCCAACTACGCCGACGCCTAGTCTAAGAGCCTTCATTGGCCTACCGTGCAGGGGTGCGGCTGTTTGTTAGGTGGAGGCCGGCCATTCGGAGCCGACGGTACGCCAGGCGTTGTCGATACTTTGCAGGGCCCCTGCTTCGAGGGGCCCCCGGCTGGCGGCTGTGATGTTTTCCTGCAGGTGGGCGAGCTTGGCGGTGCCGACAATCGCCGTGTGCACCCCGGGCGCGTATACGGTGAAGCGCAGGGCGAATTCGGCCCAGTCCATGGCGCCCGGGTCGAGATCGAGGGCCTGGAGCCTTTCCCAGTAGAGCTCCGCGTAGTTCCCGACGGGACGCTGGGGGAACCGCCAGGGCGCGTTGGCGATCGGGCGCTTGGCAATCACTCCTTGTTCGGGCCGCTGGCCGAGGACGTTTCTGAGGTTCCACTGATCGGCGATGTTGACGCTCGTTTCGATCGCACCAAACCTTCCGGACTCGACCGCGAAGGCAAGCGCCTCGTTGTCACCGCTGTAACCGGCTACACCGATCTTTCCGGCATCGACGGCCTTGTCCAGGGTGTCCTGCAGATCGCCGCGCCGCAGAATCTCGACCGGGCAGGAGTGGAGATAGAAGATGTCGAGGCGTTCGGACCCGGTCAGGCGAAGCGAGCGTTCGATGCTCTCCAGCACGCTGCCCGGTGACCAGTCCCGTTGACCGTTGATCTTCGGTCCGCCCTTGGTGGAGAGCACGAACTCGTCCCGGCGGTGGCCGAGGTGCCTCCCGACGCGCTCCTCGCTCAACCCGTAACTGGCGGCGGTGTCGACCAACGTGACACCCAGATCCAGGGCGCCGTTGAGCACTTCCGCGGCCTCCGCCTCGGTGACGTCAACCTCACCGATCTGGCCGGCACCGAGCCCCACGATCGAGACGTCCAGTCCGGTACTTCCGAATGATCTACGCTCCAGCATTCATTCGCTCCCTTATCCCGCAGCCACCTGCGCACCGGTGGTTGACGCTGTCGACCCCAATGGGTCTCTCCGAGTCCTTGCCTGGCATCGCTGCAGAAATCAAGCCCGACGGGACCATGCCGCGCCACCACAACCAACGAACACCCCGGTTCAGCTTAGACCGTGCGCTCTGCAGGAATGACTCAGGGCGGACCGCTAGCCAACGGAGGGCGCACTTTCGAGGTCGCGTGGCGGCCCAGAAGGTCGGGACTGCCCTCAGGCCCGGCGGTGACGATGGGTCTTGTCGACCGGTGCTCTTGGGTCGCAGCCGCTATTGAAACTAGGCCATCGCAGCCCGTGGCGGGGAGGCGCTGAAGATCAGGCGGCGGGCCAGACTCAGGGCGGTGTCCGTACGTAACACGATCGAGGACGGCTGCCGTGGCGTAGGCACCATTGAGGACGGGGGAGTGGAGCAGCCGGCGCGGGGCGGTGTCGGCGACGTAGAGGACGATGGGTTTGTTCTCATCTGCGGCACGTTCGGGGAATCCGACAACTTCACTGGTGATTCCGTCGGTGTAGTAGTAGCCGGGGTCCTAGGGTCTTAAGAGATGCTTAACGCCGGAACGAGAGATTCCGTCGACCGGGGAGGGGGCCGACGAACATCGGTGGGTCGTCCCATCAGTGATAGTCTGCTGGCTCAGCCGTGGGGCCAGCAGACCACAGCCAAATCAGCCGCACGCATCTTGCTCCGGCATGATTTCAAGATCTAGGCACCGTGTAGGTCGTGACTAGATGAGGCTTAGGCAGCTGTTAGAGTACGGGTTTCAGGTGTCCAGCGCTTGTCTGTCTCAGCGGCGGACAGCTGCTGTGCGATGCGAGTTTGCATTGTGAGGAGCACGAGCTTCTTGTTGCTTTGTGGTGCTTGGCCCTGTGGTCTGGCGCTTAAGACTGCGCAGCCGCCGGAGGTTCACGAGTATCAGACCGGCATTCAGTCCGATCCCAGGAATTGCACCCAATGAACCCGTTGTAGATCGCCAAGACGATGCATGCGCCGATATTGAGTCGATGCAGGCGCCGGGGCTGCGATTGGGCCGGCGACGCCAGGATGAGCGCGGATCCGATCCAACCGACGGTTTCTGTCACTAATTGCATTGTGGCTCCAGGGCGGAGGTGATCGGGTGGTCTCTGTGCAGATTTCCCAGGACGGAAGCGCCCTGTGGCGACCCAATGTCGTGGAAGAACTCCACGTTGGCGCGGACGTAGTCCGCCCACTCATCCGGCACGTCGTCGGAGTAGTAGATGGCTTCCACCGGGCACACGGGATCACACGCACCGCAGTCCACGCATTCGGACGGGTGGATGTAGAGGGAGCGTTCGCCCTCGTAAATGCAGTCCACCGGGCACTCCTGGATGCAGGCTTTGTCCTTCACATCCACGCAGGGCCGGGCGATCACGTAGGTCATGGCAGCTACACACCGGTGTAGACGGTTTTGCCCCAGGTGAAGAACTCCAGGGCGGACCTCCCTTGTTCGCGGAACGTGTTGGTGGAGGAGTCCTTGACGCCTCCGAACGGCACGTTCAGGTCAAGTCCCGCGGTAGGCCGGTTGACCTTGATGACGCCCGCCTGGGCGCGGGCGGAGAAGTCGGTTGCCAGGGCCAGAGAGTCGGTGCAGATGCCGGCGGTCAGGCCGTACCGGGAGCCGTTGATGGCGGACAGCCCTGCCTCATAGTCGGGCACTTCCAGGACGGCCACCACGGGCCCAAAGATCTCCTCGGTCACCGCCGGATCGTCGAAGGCCAGGTCCGTGAGCACGGCGGCGGGGAAGGACAGCGCCCCGGAGGAATCGCCGTCGTGCTCCCCATGCAGGAGCGTGGCGCCGCGTTCGACGGCGCCGCGCACCGCCGCCTGGTCCTGCTCGAACTGCTGCTGGCTCACCACGGCGCCCATGGCGGATTCGAGGCCGTCACCCGGCGTGTACTTGGCGGCCTCTGCCACCAGGGCTTCCAGGAACGCGGTGCGGATGCCGGGGGTGACGTAGACGCGGGATGTGGCGGTGCAGGCCTGGCCGGTGAGGCCGAAGGCGCCGGCGGCCACCACCTGGGCGGCTTTGCGGGGATCGGCGTCGTCCAGGACCAGGACGCCGTTCTTGCCGCCCATCTCCAGCTGCACCCGGGCGCGCCGGGCATTCAGGATTTCCTGCAGGCCCAGGCCCACTTTGGTGGAACCGGTGAAGGACATGCCGGCGATGCGGGGATCGCGGGCCAGGGCGTCGCTCACCACGCGGCCCTTGCCATGGACCACATTGAACACGCCGGCCGGCAGTCCGGCGTCCTGCAGGGCGCGGGCCAGGTGGGTGGCGGACAGCGGGGTGAGCTCGGCAGGCTTGATCACCACGGCGTTGCCGCTGATCAGCGCCGGCGCCGTCTTCCAGGCCGGGATGGCGATGGGGAAGTTCCAGGGGGTGACCGGACTGTGCGGGCAGTCGTCCCCATGGCACCACAGCGCAGGCGGCAAGCAGGAAAAGGTGAACTCCGAGGCTGGACAAGAATGTCCCGGACAGGTCGAGCACCGGATGCAGGACCAGCGTCAGGACGGTGACCAGCAGCATCGTTATCGACAACGGAAGCTGGAACAACACCGCCCGGCCCCTCGGGCCGAGGGCCCGGTAGTACGGATACAACGACTCAAAAAGCATGGCCTCCCCTTGTCCTTGCCCTGATCGCCTCTCACGTCGAAACCTACCCCGCGCAGCGCGCAATCAACAGCAAGGCCGGTTCAGGCACAGAGGGGTCCGGATCATGAGAGTCCCC
>NZ_BMFW01000038.1 GCF_014639275.1 Arthrobacter liuii
CTGATCGATGATCTCTCCCGTCACAGGATCGATCATCACCCCTGTTACTGCGGTCGTGGACTCTGACACGGCCGTCTCCTTTCGGATCAGGCCGGACCATCACACACCGTTTTTCTTACAGTCCCCCTCTGCAGGGTTCAGCTATGTGAGGTATTTGAACGGCCATCATCTGCCGTCCTTCAAGGCTACGCTTTTATGGGACCTAAGGTTCCGGTGCGGTGGGTGCCTCTCCTTTAAGGTGGTTAGTTAGCCATTGCCGGTAGGTCGCCGCGAGGTTGTCATTGCGGATGTGTCCGCGTTCCAGCCGCGAAATGATGGAAACCCATTGGCCAAGTTCGCCCGCAAGGGTCGTGATGGTCATTCCGAGGGCGGTCCGCGTCTGTCGGAGGTCGGAGTTATCTGGTGCCGGCCGGGGATTGGTGACTTGGCGGTAGATTTCCCGCGCTGCGTAGCGTTTGAGGCAGCGCATGATTTCGCGTTTACTCTTGCCCTCGGACGTGCGCTTGGCCACTAGTGTAAGGCGTTATTGGCGCGGCCGAAGATGCATGAGGCATGGTTACCCCCGCTGGCCTGCAGTTTTGTTCCCCCATCCCAGGGGCCGGGACCGACCCCGCTGAACTGCCGGGCCCATGGCGGGGAACGGATTACTCTGGCCACTCCTCCGCCGTGATCCACCCGGCGGTGCTGGTATAGGCCGCGAGGAGCCTGCCTTTGCCGAAGGCCGGAACCGGGTCCGGGGAATATAACAACGCCGCGCAACGGCAGCCCAAACCCTGCACGGCTGCTTGCGCGCTGGACAGGATAGTGCTGAAGTCCGGCCCCTCGACCGTAATGTGGCCGACAGTCACGCTGGTCGCGTATTGCAGGAAGAAGGCCATAGCGACATCATGCAGCGACCAATAGTCCGCAGCTAATGCCTAAGACCTGATCTGTTGACCCAGCCCACAACGGGTTCCGGCAAGGGAAATACCTCAAGCTAGGTAGGGCAGCGACCGCGATTGGGAGTGCTGAGTCCGCGGGCAAGCGTCGTGTGCTCTGCCACGGCGAAGTCTTGCCCGAGACGCCTCCCGTTCCGGCACCTGGCGGCGGGATGGGCCCACCAGACGGGAATGACGGTCGGCGAACCGCGGTGTAGATTCATCAACACAGCGTAGGACAACGCGGCTACTGCCCGGGTTGGGTTGATGAGAAAGGCAGTTGTGATGAGCCGGCAGCATTTTGAGGCTTTCGTCTCCCAGGCAATCGATGAAGAGAAGGACAAAGACACCGGACTTGGCACGGATGAGCTGTACGGCCTGTACACGAGCTGGTGTCTGCTGAACAACGAAGAACCTCAGCCTCCCGCAATGCTGTGGGAAGCGCTCAAGGCCCATAACATTACGCCCGGGAACAATCACGTTGGGATGAAGGGACCCGCCGCCGCCGACTACATCATTTCCAGCGCACCGAACCTGGTCTGACCCCGCCCCACGCGGTAAGTGCGCTCCCTTCACGGCCGGTTTCGGTCAATCTGTTGACCGGCCGACAACCTCAGTGGCCGCCTAAGACAATGCTCTCTAGGTCCAAATGAGGGAAATACGGGGAAATGCCCCTGAGAGATTGAAGGCTTAGTTGTTCTGCTTGGGTTGGTTCGCGTCGAAGAAACGCAGGTCGACGCTGATGTGAGCGGCGCCCACCCCGGCTCCTTTTTCGCGGATAAAATCAAGATCTTTGCGGCAAAGAATCATCTGTCCGTGCTCATCGACGTCGAGCTGCCGGTCAGAAGCTTCCTGAACCCGCGCCGTGACCGTGTTCGGAACAAGCACGCACGCAGGATTATCGAAGAGCCACTGACGTGGCCCTAAGTCAAGCCGGTCCCACAGCTCACTGAGCCTCATCCCGTACCGCCCATCCACACCTTTCCTGCCCAACCCGAGCCTGGTTGGGAGGATCCGCCCACAGTAAGTCTCCCACCTAAAGAAATAGTAGCCCGAAGGCAGCCGCCCGTTCCGTCGTAGCTTCGTTTCCAGCGCCTCGGCCTCAACCGCGCCGGCATTGGGCTACCTCCGCTCTCTTGTCCGATTGCTCGGTGAGCCATTGGCGGTAGGTCGCAGCGAGCTTGTCATTGCGGATATGTCCACGTTCCAGCCGCGAAATGATGGAAACCCATTGGCCAAGTTCGCCCGCAACGGTCGTGATGGTCATTCCGATGGCGGTCCGCGTCTGTCGGAGGTCGGAGTTATCTGGTGCCGGCCGGGGATTGGTGACTTGGCGGTAGATTTCCCGCGCTGCGTAGCGTTTGAGGCAGCGCATGATTTCGCGTTTACTCTTGCCCTCGGACGTGCGCTTGAGCACGTAATCCTTGGTCCGTTGACACGATCCCATGCGCACCAGGACCACCTGGTGTAAGGCGTTATTGGCGCTGCGGTCACCGCCCCTACTGAGGCGGTGTCGGGTTGTTTTGCCGGATGAGGCCGGTACTGGGGCGACCCCGACGAGTGAGGCGAACTGGGCTTCGTTTCCCAGACGGTCCGGGTTGTCCCCGAAGGTGATCAACAGCTGGCTGGCTACTTCGGTCCCGACTCCCGGGAGATCGCAAAGCAGCGGAGCGTAGCTGTCGAGGATTTCCTTGAGTGCCGCGTCAGCAGCCTCGATTTCCGTTCCTAGCGCCTGGCAGCGCACTGCCAACGCTTTCAGGGTCAGCAGGGTCACGTACTCGGGGTCAGCCAGATGTCCCGTGGGCCTGGTCCGCTGCAGGGCAGTGATCAGTGCGGGAGTGGCCATCGCCCGGTATTTCGCCCGGATTTTGTCCGGGGCCGAAACGAGGAGCGCCTTGATTTGGTTGATGGCCGCGGTGCGGGCCTTGATGGCTGATGCGCGCCCGGACCGTACGATCCGCAGGCATTCAACCGGGCCGTCCTTGGCCTTCGGGATCGCCCTCGTCCGTCCCTCGAGCACCGACTTGGCCGCCTGATAGGCGTCCAGTGGGTCGGACTTCCCCTTGAGCCGGCGGGCGGCCCGGTTGGGGTTTACCTCCAGCACGGTCAGCCCTTCACCCCGAAGGGTTCTGGCGAGCTCGGCGCCGTAGGACCCTGTGCCTTCGACCCCGACGGCGGTGACTGTGCCGTAGGAGGCGATGAACTCGACGATTTTCCGGTATCCGGACCCCACGGCCAGGAATTCCTTGTCCGCAAGAGGTTTGCCGTGTTCGTTGATCACGGCCACGTGGTGTGTGTCGGCGTGGGTGTCGATACCCGCGATGACTTTCGTTGGTTCGCTTGCCAAGATGGAAATTGCCCCTCAGTCGCGTCGAATGCTGATTGATCGGGCGCGGGCCAGGTGGGCAGACAAAACGGTAACGGGACTGGTCGTATCAGGCTCCTGACTTGTTCCATTGGTGGTGGGATGCTGCGGGATCTGCAGTCTTGTAGCGTCCAGGGTGTCAGCCGGCACAGGTCCGCAAGCTCCTTGCCGCCCGTTGCGAACGGGTTGGCTCACTGATAGCGTGCCGCGCCGCTGACACCCGCCCGGGGCGTGGCTCGACAGAGGCATGCAAACACTTCAAGTCAGGGTGCCCGCCACGGGTGATCCATCACCGACGTCGGCGAAAGGAACCCGGACATGATCGTTATCGGCATCGACCCTCATAAATCCTCCATACCGCCTCAGCCATCGATCCCACGGGTTGTCAGCTCGCGGTGCGGCGTTTCGTGGTCAACGCAGGCACGGCCAAGCAACTGCTGGGATGGGCCGCGCAATGGTCCGAACGCAGATTCGCTATCGAGGGCGCCAACGGTCTCGGCCGCCGAATTGCCCAGATCCTGGTGGCCGGCGGCGAATCCGTGGTCGATGTCCCCTCGACACTGGCCATGAAGGTCAGGGTACTTTCGACCGGCGGTGGCCGTAAGAGCGACCCGGCAGATGCGTTCGCCGTCGCTGTCACTGCACTCCGTCAGGAGCATCTGCGCCCAGTCGCTGCCGAAAACCAGAGCACAATTCTGCGCCTGCTGGCCGAACGCCGCGAAGACCTCGGCCACGAACGCGCCCGGCTGCTCAACCGCCTGCACCGGCTGCTGCGCGAGCTGATACCGGGAGGAGTTGAGCCCGGCCTTAGCGCCGAAAAGGCTGCCGCCGCGATGCGTACCATCCGGCCGGCAACAGCCACCGACGCGGTCAGACGCGAACTCGCCAGGGAATTGCTGGCCGATCTGCGACGCATCGACGCCGGCATCAAAAACAACGAAGCACAAACCCGCGACGCCCTGGCCGCGTCCGCCACGACACTGCAGGAAATCCCAGGAGTCGGGGTCGTCCTCGCGGCGAAACTCCTCGGCCATGTCGGGGACATCACCAGATTCCCCAGCGCCTCACACTTCGCCAGCTACACCGGAACAGCACCCCTGGCCGCCTCCAGCGGCCAACAAAACCGCCACAGACTCAACACCGGAGGCAACCGGCAGCTCAATTCCGTGCTGCACACCATGGCCGTCTGCCAAAGCCGTGACCCCGGACCAGGCCGGGAGTACTACCTGAAGAAAACCGCCGAAGGAAAAACACCCCGCGAAGCCCGCAGGGCACTTAAACGACGCCTCTCCAATGTCCTCTACAGGCGGATCCTGCACGATCACCACCAAGCCCAAAAACTGGCTGCTTGACACACAGAGGCGCTATGAGGTCATGTCCGCCTGGCTCGACACCCCTTTTAGCGGACCTTGAACCGGCGGACAGATCGTCGGAAAGACAGTGCCGCCCGGCACGTCAGTTTTTGGCTGGGTCACGCCGGCTCAAGGACTGTTCCAGTATTACCGCTTTGGCTGCTGTCCTGACGGATTGTACGTGCCCGCTCCGGCCCGTCCAGCCCCTCCTTCGTCGGGGCCTGCGGTGCGCAAATCTTCGACGGCGCTCCTTCGTCGCTGATTTCCTTACGAAGATTTCCGCACCTTGCCCTTTGGGTGGACGGCCCTGCGTCGGGCACAGCTCCGCAAGCTTCGCCAGCAGCCAAAACAACGCGGGGGAGAAGGGGAGCTGGCCGGTCACCACGCACCGCCCCACCCACCCACTTCTCGGACAAAAGAAGGAACAACACCATGACTGAAAAACTGACGATTTCCGGTTCAGCTGACCTGCTCGCCGCCGTTCCGCACCTGCTGGGCACCGAGCCGAAGGAATCCTTCGTCGTGCTCACGCTCCGGGCTGGCATCCTGGGTGCCAGCCTGCGCATGGACGCACCGGCCGAGGCGGCCCCGGAGGATTACGCACAGGTGATGACCACCTACGCAGCCTATGACGAGAAGGCAACGGGCAGTGTCGTCATCGTGTACACCGACGAAGAACCCGGCAGCGGCTACCCGTACGCCGCGCACGTCGCCGCCCTCACGAACGAGCTCGCCACCGCCCGGATGCCCGTCCGCATGGTCCTGCTGGTCACCGCCACCCACTGGGCACCCTACGGAACACCCGAGAGGAACCCGCTGGACGAGGTCCGGGACAGTAACGCCAATGCCACCCTGACCTATTTCGGGTCCGCCCCGGACCTTGATGTGTACAACCCCGCGTTGCTGGGCACATGGGCGCCGCCCGTGGAGGCTCCGGAAGGCACCGACGCGGACCTGGACACCGCCCGCGGGATGTGGGGGGCCGCACTTGACCGTGTCGAGGGAACACCCGGGCCGGACAGCGACACCGCCCGGCAGCTCGCGGCAGCGTTCCAGCACAGGCACATCCGCGACTACCTGTTCCGGGACACCATCAGCACGCACAACGGCAGCTTTGAAGACGTGCTGATGGGCAGGTTCACCGCCCGTCCCGACTGGGACCGCATCGACCGCGCCGAAGCCCTCGCCTTCGCGCTGATGAAGGTCGTCCCGGCCGGGCAGCGCGCCCCGATGCTGACACTGATGGGCTGGCTCCAGTGGCTGAAGGGCCGCGGATCACAAGCTGACCGTTACCTGAAGCTCGCCGCCGAGGACAGTGCAGGGTTCCGCCTCGCCGTGCTGTTGCGGGAAGTGATCACCCAGGGCTACGTCGCTGACGTCGCCAAGGACCCCGGAACCTCCTACCAGCCCCGCATCATCCAGTAGGGGAACGGGCCGGGCCGGATCACCACACGATCCCGGCCCGGCACGTCCGGTGGTGGCGGGCGGCCTCCTCCGCAGGCTCCCCCGGCCGCCGCTCACGCTGGCGCGGGCGCAGCCACAAATCCCCCGAACGCGCAGACAGCACGGCTACAGTGAACACCAGGATCACTGCACCGAACCAGGAAGCGCGCGAGCATGGCAACCGAATACATCCTCACCGAGGACGACAAGCCCGGAGATAACGCCAGCCTCGCCGAGGACATCATCGAACTGAGCCTGCTCACCGCCCGCGAACCCGGCGCGCCGCTGGATGTCGCCTGGGCCCAGGAACACCACAACTTCTAAGCACCCGCAGCGCCGACGCTGCCCTCATTTCTTCCTCGGTCACCTACTACCCGCAAGGGACAAGCTCCGGGCAGAAGGACGGAAGGATCCCTACCGCGGCCGGACACCTTTCGAAACAACCGGCGCAGGAGGACGGGACAAACACTAGCAACACCCTCACCAAAACCCGGGAACCTCCACGCCAAAGATCGGGCGTCCGCTGGCGCGGCCGGCTGTTGGGGCCAGCGGCGCCGTCGCAGGGCTCCGGACCCGCTGGCCCTGTTGTTGACGTCTTCGACGCCTTTTTTTGGCTGCTGTCCTGACGGATTGTACGTGCCCGCTCCGGCCCGTCCAGCCCCTGTCGTTCCTCCCGGGGCCTGCGGTGCGGAAATCTTCGACGGCGCTCCTTCGTCGCTGATTTCCTTACGAAGATTTCCGCACCTTGCCCTCACGGGTGGACGGGCCTCCGTCGGGCACAGCTCCGCAAGCTTCGCCAGCAGCCAAAACAACGCGGGGGGAGAAGGGGAGCTGGCCGGTCACCACGCACCGCCCCACCCACCCACTTCTCGGACAAGAAGGACAGATATTTATGAGCGCAACACCCGTACTGGAAATGCTCGATCCGGCCACTCTGACCGTGGACGTCAATGTCCGCAAGGACGCCGCCCTGACCGCTGACTTCATCGCCAGCATCAAGGAACACGGCGTGATGGAACCGGTCATCGCCCACCGCAAGGACGACGGCACCGTGCACGTGCTGATGGGTCAGCGACGGACCCGCGCGGCCGTCGAAGCGGAGCGTCCGGTGATTCCGGTGATGATCATCGAGTCCCCGGAAGAGGCCGAGCGGATCGTGACGCAGGTGGTGGAGAACATCCAGCGCTCTGAACTGACCGAGGCGGACGAGGCCGACGCCTATCACCAGCTGTCCTTGGTCGGGGTTTCGGCGGCCGCAATCGCGAAGAAGACCGGACGGACCAGGACAAAGGTCGAGTCCTCGTTGAAGGCCAAGTCCTCGGACGCGGGAGCCGCCGCCCTGGGCAAAGGATGGACCCTCGAGGCGGCACTGATCATGGCCGAGTTTGAAGGGGACGTATCAGCGTCTGAGGAGATCGAGTCGGTCATGATGGACGAACCCGATCAGCTCCTGCACGTCGCCCAGCTCCTGCGCGATAAGCGTGAGAGCGCCGCCGCTCTCGCCGCTTTGCAGGAGGAACTTGTTGCGCAGGGCAAGACCATCGTGGAGGACGCCGGGCATTACGCCGACGCCGAGAACCTCTACGTCACCGCCGCTAAAAGGGAGGACGGGGAACCTGCCACGGAAGAGGACGCCAACGCCGTCCTGATCACCACGGACTACCGGGGCCAGCACCGCACGCACCCCGTGATCGCGTCGTGGAAGGACACGGGCTTCGCCCCGAAGTACGAACGCTACGACGGCGGCCAGCAACAGCAGAAGGGCCCCATGACGGAGGAGGCGAAGGCCGAGCGTAAAACGCTGATCGAGCGCAATAAAGCGATGTTGTCCGCGCAGGTGGTCCGCCGTGATTTTGTGACTGGCCTGTTGGCGAAGAAGCAGGCACCGAAGGGATGGCAGTACTTCACCGTCCACGCGATCACCCACCATCCGGAGACGGCCAGCGGCTACGACGGGGAGGTAGCCGCAGGGATGGTCGGGGCCAGGGTGGACGAGGAGAAGACCTGGGCGTGGAACCCGCTCCGCACTCACGTGGCGAAGTCCACGGTACGGCCGGAGTTTTCCCTGATCGCCCTGATCTGTGCCGGGTATGAGAAGACGATCGCGAAGGACTCGTGGCGGTCGCCAAGCCAGACCCACAGGGACTATTTGAACCAGCTGGTGACGTGGGGATACACCGCAAGTGAGGTCGAGAAAATCATCCTCGACAGCGGTACCCCAACGAAGGACGAAGAAGCCTAAAACTCCCGTGCCGGGCGGACCTGAAAATCCGCCCGGCACGGACCCCACGGGCTCATCGCCCGAGGGCCTGGAACCTTTCAAAAGTGGGGCGGTCCGCCGCATGGGGCGAACCACGACAGCGACTCACCAGCGGCGGACCGCCGTTCGCGCACGAATCGCAACCCCTGCCACCGTGGGGCGCTGCACCTGCAGCGGCTGGTATCGTTGTCACCAGATTTCCTTTGTCCGAGGAGAACAAAAAGGGCCGGCTATGCCGGCCCTTTTGTGTGTTCATGAGCGCCCTACCAGGCGAAGGGATGCCGAATGGTCGAACGCTTGGGCGCCTTAGTTCAGCGAAGCCGCCTGCTGCCCATTTGGCTGCGGCGCGTCCGCCTGCAGTGCGGCGGTATCAGTGGCTTTGGTTTTGGGTCTTGCGACGCCGTCCTGCTGCTGCCGGTTCGAGACCGAGTTTTTTGAGTTCTTCGGGGCTCCATCCATCACGGGTTGCCTGAACGTACGCGCGCTTGTCGTCACGCTCTGCTGATGCCAGCTGGTCCTTGAGATCGGTGATGCGCTGCCGTGTTCGGACCAGATTGGTCACGGACTCGATGCGGGAGTCCAGCAGTGCGCGGGCCTGGTTTCGTGTCTGTTCAATGTCGAGGTTCGCCATGGGATCCAGCCTAACGATCGTCTCGGCGGCGGCTTCGCCGGACGCGCCCGTCCCGGCAGGACGTGTCCACGTTCACTGGAGTGTCCTCTGCCAGCAGGCCGGCGTTTCGCGGGTCGTTGAACCAGTCCTGCAGGTAGTCGTCGCAGTAGCTGACGGTCCGTGCTGTGAACTGGAAGTATTCGGGCCCGATGCCCCGCTGCCGCCAGTGCCGCAGCAGGGTGGGGGAGACTCCGTAGTTCCTGGCCACTGTGGTCGGTGAGATGAGAGCCAAAACTGTACCTTTCGTTAACCCTATGCCGCGTTCCTTTCGGCACGCTTGCCGAAACTTGGCCGGTGAAGGAATTGGCCAGTTGGAGTAGCCGGACCGTGGAATACCGGAGCGGAGCGAGGATATGCCGCGAAAGCCGGCTGCGGAGAATTGCCAAGGAAGGACCGGGCAGTAGCCTCACCCAGCCGAAACGGAACGACGCAGTCGTTGAACAAGTCAGACGCGCAGCGTCCTGCAGGGCAGTACCCAGCCAACCACCCGAGCGCCAAATGAAGGCGGAGGTGATTTTCCGGAGCAAGCTAGGTGGTTATGTGCCATAACCCGCGTGTTGATCCACGGCCTGCGGCCGTGGATGCGGCACACTCGTGAGTGTGGCCCGGAGGTTCCGGGGCGCTGCGCTGGGCATGGGGGAGGGGACCGGGATGACTGAAGAGCCGAAGTCTGGTCCAAAGCCGCAGGGCCGGTTCTCCCGCCGCCGCCGCGCGAACATTGACGGTGACACCCAGTACGTGCGGGTGTCGATGTCGGAGTTCGAACGCGCTCAGTTGAAGGTCCTGGAGGGACGGACCGGTCGGAGCCCTTCGGAGATTCTGGTCAGCGCTGCCCTGTACGCGGAGAACTCCGAGTCCCTGGCTGAACGCCGCGCAGCGGCGGTGGAGTTCATGGCGGCCCGCCGCTACCTTGCCGCCTTGTCGAACAACGTCAACCAGCTCGCACGGCACGCGAACGCCACGGACGAATTCCCCGAAGCCGCCCGGACGGTGCTCACGCGGGTGCGGGCGGTCGCTGACCGGATCAATACGATGCTCGATGCGATGGTGCGCTGATGATTCCCAACATCACCAAGGGCGCCCGCATGCACGGGCTCATCGCCTACCTTGCCGGACCGGGCCGCGCCAACGAGCACACCGATCCGCACCTGGTCGCCGGCTCACCGTCGATCATGGCCTGGCACAACGACGACGAACTGAACGCCGACGCAGCGCAGGCCATTGCCAAGGAACTCGACCGTGCCCGCGCCGTCCTGGGCGTCGAGATTCCCGGCGGCCACGTCTGGCACTGCTCCCTGTCGCTGCGCGCCGAAGAAGGCGACCTGACAGATGTGAAGTGGGCTGACATCGCGCAGGACTTCATGGACGAGATGGGATTCACCGAGACCAGCGGACGCGCACCGGCCCAGTGGGTGGCGATCCGTCACGGCCACAGCAAAGCAGGCAACGACCACATCCACATCGCCGCGTCCATGGGCCGCGAAGACGGCACGAAATGGAGCAGCTGGCGCGACTTCCCCCGCGCACAACAAGCCGCCCGGGAGCTGGAGAAAAAGTACGGACTGGAAGAACTCTCACCCACCCATTCCACCCGTGGCCTACGGCCCGGTGAACGTGAAGCCTCCGAACGGCGCGGAGCCCCGGAACCGGAACGCCGCTCTTTGGAACGCAAGGTCCGTGCCTGTGCGACTTCGGCCCAGGATGAGGCCGAATTCATTCGACGATTGCGCCGTGCCGGTGCCCTGGTCAGGCCGCGGTACGCGTCTGGACGTGACGACGTCGTGGTCGGCTACAACGTGGCAGAACAACGTCCCCACAAAGGTGGCCGACCAGTGTGGTTCGGAGGCGGTCACCTCGCCAAAGACCTTGCCCTGCCCAAGCTCCGCGCCGAGTGGCCGGACAGCCCACAAGGTGCCGCCGAGGCGGTCGCAGAATGGCAGGCAGCTGCACGTGGACGACGCCCGGTCACGATCGGCCGTGAAGCCCGCGAACCCGACCCGCAACTGTGGGAGCGGTACAGCGACGAAGTCGCCCGGCTCCGCGAAACACTGCGCTCTGTACCGCTGGACGATCACGCGACCTGGGCACACGTTGCCCGCGAGACATCCGGCGCCTTCGCAGCCTGGTCCACGGCAACCGAGGCAACGCCCGGACCACTCGCAGCAGCAGCCGACGAGCTGTCCAAGACAGCACAACTGCGGCGCTACCCAGTCCGCCCCATCCGCAGCTTTGGACCGTCTGCCCGCGGAGCTTCCCTCATGCTCATGGCAGCCTCGATGGGCGGCACCGGAACCGCCGCGCAGGCAATCATGCTGCGCCAGCTGCTCAACGTCGCCAAGGCAGTCCACGACATGCACAAGGCCTCAAATGATCTGCGCCGAGCACGCCAGATCAGCCACATGGTCAAACACCACCTGAGCCAGGTCGCGGCCGCATTGCCCAGCGTCCCAGCGACAACGCCCACAAAGGATAGCGAAGCGACCGCCGCGGTACGCGCGAGTACAGCCGGCCAGGTTGCCGGCCGGTCCGCGGGCTCCGTTTTGCCGCCGAAATACGTGCAGGCAAGCACCCACGCAGGCACCCGAAGCGGGAGTACCCGCCCGGACATCGAGAGATAACACCAACGAGGGGGAAAACTATGAATGAATCTGACGGCATCGAAGAAGCAATCGAGGGAATGTCCCGCGTAGGGCTGACCATCGCCGGCCGGCTCGGTGAGCAGCTTGCCAGGGCACGCGAGCAAGAGCTGCGCCGCGCCCAAGCAGCCGAGGAACAACAGGCCCGCGAACTGCAGGCCCGGTTCGACGCGGAGCGGGCGGCTGCCCGTGCACAGCTCGCCCCGGTCATGGACAACCGGTGGTGGGACACAGCCACCGGCCGCGACGTCGAAAGGGCACATGAAGCGGTCACCGCGTGGAAGGACCACGACCCGGCGGCGCGCGACGCGGCACAGGTGATCCGCGACCAAGTGCAGCGCCGCTACGGCTTGGACGTGGACAACCTCGGCGCCAATGAAGCAACGGTGGCGGAGGCCCTGGCTAAAGCCGAGCGGGACCGCGAACAGGCAGAACAGGAACACCGTGCCGGCCATGATGAAAACGCCCAGGCTGTGCGACTGCTGGCCGAGGCCGACCGGGAAGACAGGAAACGCGCGGAGGCCGTTGATCGGCCCTCAAAGGAGGACTTGGACGAAGCGCTGGTCTGGCTCCGGGAGACCAAACCCATCGAGGCGCACAACTGGGAGCAGCGGCACAAATTTGCAGACAGCGTAGCCCTGGAGGACGACATGGAAAGGCGGCTGATTGAAGACTGGACAGCCGCCCGTGCCAATCACCGCCCTGAGCAGTTGCGTGACGAAGCAGGAGCCACATACGACTCAGCCGAGCGCCGCCGGGAACTGGCGGCCAGCCTCGAAGGGGTTGCTGACCGCGAGGCTGTACAAGCACGCCTCAATTCCGATCAAGACCAGGCCACACCGCCCAGCGCAGCCGTAGGCAAGGGATCAAGGCCTGCAAAGGCCCGCAAGACGCGCGGAACCAACGGCCTGACAAAGCTCCTTCAAAAGGGCATGAGCCGGTAAGCCCTGCAGGCCGTCCAGCCCAGGAAATCTCACGGGTTGGCCGGGGCCCGCAAACTGGCCCCGGCTGAGTGCTGCTCACATTAGGATGTCCGGGTGACCGCTGAACACGACAAGCGGCCGCTTTCTGACCATCGAGCAGGTCGCCGAAGAACTGAACTGCAAAAGCAGCCTCATCCGGAACCTCATTCATACTGGAGAGCTTCGCGCTTTTCAGGGTGGAGCGAGGGGGCTCTGGCGCGTCGGCCGCCAGGATCTCGAGGACTATGTCGCAGATGCATACCGGCGCACCGGCTGAGCGGATCGCCGCGGGCGAACTGGCGGACGATGTGCCGGAAGGGGAATAGCCACAGTCAGACCCGAATGGGGGCTCCTAGCACTCAAGCAGTAGTAGTAGGAAGCGCATGCTACTACTACTCCTCCTGCTCTTTTCGTGACGCGTATCGTCCCAAGGCTCTTGGGCGGGCGCCGCAAACCGCTCTGCGCCTGGGAGACTGAGGCCACCCACGAGAGATCCCCGCTTACCCAGTCCCGCTGGCCTGGGGGCCTACCCACCATATGGACGGGGGGCCGCGGGCACCGGGGCGGCGGCGCGGTATTTCCAATTAGTAGTAGTAGGAGTAGTTTTGTTACTACTACTACTTTTGAGGGATCGTGAATGAGTTCGAGTGCTAAAGACCGGGTTTTTGCTGCTGCTGAGCAGATCAGCGCCGAGCGGCGCCCCACCGTGTCCACTGTTCGATCTGCTGCGGGCGTTAGTAACGCCGACGCCACCCGCTATCTGAAGGAATGGGCCGAGGAGAAGCAGTCCGCAGGAGGTCAGGTCGCGGCGACCCCGCCGGCCATCCTCGAGCAGGCGGCGCGTCTGGCCGGGGCTGTCTGGGCGGAAGCGTCCACCCTTGCGAACGAGCGCCACGCCGCCACCGGCGAGCTCTGGGCCCGGGAGAAAAAGGAGCTGAATGAAGAGGTCGCCGAGCTTGTTGCCGACCTCGACAAAGTGACGGCCGACAAGGAGTCCGCTGTCTCCGAGCTGGTGGCCAAAATAGAGGAGCTGGAACGCCAGCTAACCACCAATGCCGAGCAGTTAGAACAGGCCCGCTCAGCCGGCCAGGAAGCAACGGCCGAAGCTGCGGCAGCAGCAACCCGGGCGGCCGCCGCGCAGGCCCGCGCGGACGCGCTCCAGGAAGCCCATGACGCGCTGCTGCAGCGCATTACCCCCGAGCAGCCTCAGAGTGGCGAAGAACCTGATGCCTGATCTAGCCGGGACCCCTCTGCCAACGGCCAGCAGTCCTGCAGCCGCCAGCGGTGGGCGGCCTACCGGGGCGGCGCTCGGAAGATGGCCTTGATTTCACGGGCGAGCTCCGAGGACCGGTAGACCGTACAGTTCGGCTACACGGTGGAATTCAGGGTCCGGTCCGACATTTTCGGAGGTCAGCTGCAGGAGGCCGTTGCGGCTGGGGGAGAGGCCTTCGTCAGCCCGTCGGTCCCAGTAGGCCCAGCACCTGCCAGTCAGTGTTTTTGATGGGTAGCTGATACCCAGTGGTTCTGAGCCATCGTCTAACATCGTTCCGCGGATGACGTGCGCGAGCAGGGTTGTCAGATCACGGTCGTCACCGGTGAGGGAGCCGGCTGTGAGGAGCTGCAGGCGTTCGGTCAGCCCCGCCGTGGTTGGTGTGAGGGCTTCAAGGGCGCGGAGGGTGGCCGCGTCGTCTATCTGAACCCACCACCCCTGACCAGGGAGGCGAATTTCGTAAATCGAACGGTCCATTTGCCAGTCCACGGATATGGCCCATGGGACGGCAATCCCGTTCTCCTCGGCCTGGGCTCGGACACTGGTGATGTAGTCCTCGACCGTCCATCCGATGGATTCAGCGGCCTTGGCTACGGACGCGCGTTGCTGCCGGAAGCCGAGCAACACCTCGGCGTAGGCGCACTGGCGGGAGTCGGCGAGGTAGATCGTCGAGCCCATGCTGTCGTACCGTCCCCGGGAATCGCTGGTCGCGGCCGTTCCGATGGGCATCGGGCCAACGATGGAATTCTTCCTGACCGACAACGCACCGTAGCGGTCCTTCGCCACCCTGAACGAAACCTGGCCAGCGGCCTGGACAAGGGTGAGCCCCGTCGAGGCGCACCGGCGCCCCTTGGTGGTCGTGATCATGCGGCGTAGGTGTCATTCACGAATGCTTCGGCGGCTCCCAAAACCTCACGGGAACGCAGCTGCTGAATGTAAAGGACAGGAAGTTCCTCGTCCAGGCGCGGGTTGGCACCCATCAGCCAGGCCAACGCGACATGCTTTCCTTCAGCGAGCTCAAGTGTCTTCCAGACGCGATGACCCAGGCGCAGGCGGGACTCGACTTCCGGGCGGGGCTCCGGGCCGTCAGGCTTGGCCCAGCGGAACGGAGACGTGCGGTCCTTCACGCCGGCCATGGTCTGGACGACCGTCGTACCCAGATTCTCATTGAGTTCGCGCACAAGGTCGTGAATGTTCATCCGGGTGGTCCCCAGATGAATGTCATGCCGGGTCGTTGCTTCCATGCCTCCATTGTCCCTGCACTGCAAGGCTAAAGCAACTGAAAAGCAACATGAAAGCAAGCGGGCGCCGATCGTCCGGACTTTCACGTCTTTGATCTGCCGGCCGGCGCCGTAAAGCCTCCTGGCTGGGCAGGAAACTATAGGCGTGCTCCTCGGGATGGAGAGCGTTTACTCTGCTGGGCAACCGCACCGGCGCGTGTGATTGTCCGCTTGTTAGGACGCTGGAGAGACGGACGCAGGACGCAGTTCCAGATGGCTGCGCCAGGCCTGCTCTCCGGCGGCGTACTCCACGGTCCATTCATCGACGCCGACCCGCTCGACGATGACGGCAGAGTCCCAGGTTGAACGATCGTGCCGCAGCACCTCCACCGCTGTCTCGTCAGGGAAAGGGTTGTGGTCGCCCAGGTACTCCCGGACGGTCTCATCAAGTGGGGTTGGCCCGCCATGCGGGGCTGCGTTGACCCACTGTTCCAATGGACCGGTGCTTGCCCACTGCGCCGCGAGTCCTGCCACATAGTTGTCCTCGGTGCCGCTCATGACAACCCGCTTCCTTCAGTAGTGGTGCTGCTCAATCATGTCTGTACCTTGCCATGTCCATCCTGCCCCCAGCCACCGTTCCTGAATGTGGAGCCGTCCAGAAAACTGGACTCGCCGCAGGAGGTTTGTTGGCCACGTTCCTGCCAACGAAACATGCGCCCAAGTGTGGCCAGGGGTTTATGCCGCAAGTATTGCAACGAGCCACGACATGGGGGGCCGCTGATGTTGCTTTGAGGCTGGATTTGATACTCTAAATTGACGGCTCATTTGTCCTATCAAACTGACAACTTGACATAATATCCACTATCGGCTCTTTGAAAACGGCGGGGGAGTGCCTGCAGAAGGGGCTATTTCCGATCGTCATTCCTGCCTTTCCGCCTGGGGATTCCAGTAGGCGGCAGGCGGCCGTCTTTCCTTCCGGGACGAGTCCCTGGCGGGCAGCGACCGGTTGCCGACATTCACAAGCCCGTTGCCGTCAGCCTTCGCACTCTATGCAGTACGACTGGCCGTTCTTCTCGCGCGCGAGCTGGGACCGGCGCTGGACCAGAAAACAGGAAGCGCAGGTGAACTCGTCCGCGCCCTGCGGGACGACGTGGACGATGAGCTCTTCGGAGACTATTTCACCGCCGGGAGTGAGCCCTTCATCGAGGGCGTCGGCTTCGTCCAGCTCGGTGACGACGCTGCCGGCTTGTCACCGACGCGTTAGCTTTACTTGGTTGCGTCCTGCAGATCGTCCTTGCGGGAAGGAAGCACGAGGAGGGCGTCCCCGACGGCGCGTTCTGCGCCACCTGAGGGGCTGTTGAGGACGGTTCCGCCGGCAACAGCTGTGGTTGAGCCGCCGCCATCCAAATTCATGGCCTGGACCATGCCCAGCGACGAGGCGACGTCGGCTTCTTCCTTCAGGCTCAGGCCCAGGGATGCTGTTGAGCGTCCGTCGGCGGTGACCAGAATGGTGTCACCCTGGGCGTCGGTGCCGGCGAAGGTGCGGGGGTTCCGCTTGTGAACCCAGCCGTAGTAGAAGCTGTTCCCGTCATTGGGGTGGACCATGCCGTCCTGCTTAACGGTGACGTCCTCCTGGCCATTCTTGACGAGCACGGGTCCGCCGTTGACGACGCTGGTGGCTTTGTCGGTGTGGAGCATCTTGCCTCCCTGGCCGGCGAGCCCGGTGCCGATTTTCAGTTTGGCGCCGACCGGTGCCAGCATGCGGAGCTTCGCGACATCATTACCCGTGGCCTGGACGGTGTGGCCACCGGCAGGGACGGCCTCGCCGCGGGTCTCCGAGACGGCTGTGACGGTGTCGTGGCTGTCCACCGCGACCTCAAGACCGGGACCTGCGGGTGTGTACGGACCGAACTCGGGGATGAAGGCGACGAGCTCGTTGGCGTTCGTGCAGGTGACGTCCTGCAGCGCGAGCGGGCCCTGTCCTCCCAACTGCAACAGACTGCGTGGCATCGCGCGGATTTGACGGCGTTTCTTCCCTCGCCATGCCGGCTGCATCCAATGTGCAAGAAGGCGTGCCTGGTCCGACCGCGCCCGATTCCGGATTCTAAACGCCACGTTCGGCGCATGCCGGCGTATAGAAGCCATCCGGGTTTCGAAATGTGACGGCACCATTGGTGATCGGGATGCCGTATCGGGTTTAGTTGGTATTGACCCATCCCGAGCGGCCGAGATACCTGGATCTATGAAACCGCAGCAACCCCTTGGTGCCGTCAAGGCATCCGGAAGGTGCTAATGCCAGGATCGATGGAGCTATTTCATGACGATTTACCCCCTAACTTCCGCTGTACCCATCCCCCCTGTTGCCCAGCCTGGTGCCGCTGAACAGGCGAAAGCCCAATCGCAGGAACCCGCCGGGGAAACCGCGCGCCGGATCGTCTTTTGGGAAGAGGCGGCCCGCGACCTCGATTGGGCCACTCCCTGGCACACCTCCCACACGTGGGAGCCGGCGCGCCCGCTTGAAACGTCCGTCCGCGAACCGGCCCTGAACCCGTCCGTCGCTGAGCAGTCGCCGGCGGCCGAACTCCTGTTGACAGTCCCCCTCACGGTCCCGAAAATCGAGTGGTTCGCCGGCGGCCGGTTGAACGTGGCGGTGAACTGCGTGGAACGCCACGTGGCGGCCGGCCGGGGAGCCAAGGTGGCCCTGTACTTTGAGGGCGAGCCTGGCGACCGGCGTGCCATCACCTATGCGGAGCTCCAGCAGGAGGTTTCCCGGGCCGCCAACGCTCTGCTTAGCCTCGGGATCGGCAAGGGCGACCGGGTGGTCATCTACTTGCCGGTGATCCCGGAAACGGTCATCATCACGCTGGCCGTGGCCCGGATCGGTGCCATCCACTCCTTGGTCTTCGGCGGGTTTTCCGCAGAGGCACTGCGCTTCCGGGTCGAGGACACCGGCGCGAAGCTGCTGGTTACCACGGACGGGCAGTACCGCCGCGGCAGGGCGGTTCCGGTCAAGGCGAACGCGGATGCCGCCATCGCCGGGGAAAATGCGGTCGAGCATGTGCTGGTGGTCCGCCGGACCGGCTCCGATGTGGACTGGACCCCGGGCCGGGACGTGTGGTGGCACGACGCCGTCGGCACCGCCAGCCCGGAGCACCAGGCCGAGGCCTTCGACGCGGAAACGCCGTTGTTCATCATGTATACCTCCGGCACGACCGGCAAGCCCAAGGGACTGGTGCATACCTCCGGCGGCTACCTGACCCAGGCGGCCTGGAGCTACCGGCACCTTTTCAGCCATCCGGACCCTTCCCAGCGGGACGCGGATGTGCACTGGTGCACGGCGGACCTGGCCTGGGTCACGGCACACACCTACGAGATCTACGGTCCGTTGGCCAACGGCGCCACCCAGGTCATCTACGAGGGCACGCCGAACACCCCGGACCCGGGCCGGCACTTCGAGATCATCGCCCGCTACGGCGTCACCAGCTACTACACCGCCCCCACCCTGGTCCGCTCCCTGATGGGCTGGTTCCCGGACGGGGTACCGGCCGGTTACGACCTATCCTCGATCCGCCTGCTGGGCACCGTGGGCGAGGCCATCAATCCGGAGGCCTGGCGCTGGTTCCGCACGCACGTTGGTGGCGGCACGACCCCGGTGGTGGACACCTGGTGGCAGTCCGAGACCGGCGCCACGGTCCTGTCCCCATCCCAGACGGACACCGGGTTCAAGCCCGGCTGCGCCTCGCGCGCACTTCCCGGCCTGAGCGTCAAAATCGTCGACGACGACGGCGTCCAGATTCCGGCAGGCGTGCAGGGCCATATCGTGGTGGACGGGACCGGGCCGGGCATGGCCCGCACGGTCTGGGGGGATCCGCAGCGCTACCTCGATTCCTACTGGCGCAAGTACGCCCGGCAGGGGTACTTCCTGGCCGGCGACGGTGCGAAGTACGACGGCGACGGCGACATCTGGATCCTGGGCCGCACCGATGACGTGCTGAACGTCTCCGGGCACCGGCTCTCCACGATCGAGATCGAGTCGGCCCTGGTGTCGCATCCGCTGGTGGTGGAGGCCGGCGTGGCGCCGGTGGCCGATCCGCTGACCGGCCACGCCATCGCCGCCTTCGTCGTCCTGCCGCCCGGTACCGCCACACCGTCCGGCGCGGATCTGACCGAGGAACTGCGCGCTCATGTGGCTGGGGAGATTGGCCCGATCGCCAAGCCAGCGGCCGTCATCGTCGTTCCCGACGTCCCCAAGACCCGCTCCGGCAAGATCATGCGCCGGTTGCTCACCCAACTCTACGAGGGCACCGCCCTGGGGGACACCACCTCACTGCAGAACGAAGCATCCATTGCCGGCATTGTTGCCGCCCTGGCCCAACGGAAGAAGGAAACCCTATGAGCAGCACACCCCGGATCGACCTCTCCACCCCGCTCAAATTCGCGTACTGGGTGCCCAATGTCTCCGGCGGCCTCGTGGTCAGCACCATTGAGCAGCGCACGGACTGGAGCTTCGAGTACAACAAGAAGCTCGCCCGGATCGCGGAGCACAGCGGCTTTGAATACGCCCTGACACAGACCCGCTACGCCGCCTCCTACGGGGCGGAAAAGCAGCACGAGGCCACCAGTTTCTCGCTGGCCCTGCTGGGCGCCACCGAACGGCTGAAGGTGATCTCGGCCGTTCATCCAGGCATGTGGCACCCCGGGGTGCTGGCCAAGTTCATGATCACCGCCGACCACCTCTCCAACGGCCGGGCCGCAGTGAACATTGTCTCCGGCTGGCTCAAGGACGAGTTTGTGAACTTCGGGCTGCCATGGCTGGAGCATGATGAACGCTATGTTCGCACCGAGGAGTTTATCCGGGTGCTGCGCGGCCTGTGGACCGAGCAGGGCTACTCCCAGGACGGGAAATACTACAACATCAACAACTTCACCCTGAACCCGGCCCCGGTGGATGTGCCCGGCCGGGCGCACCCGGAGATCTTCTTCGGCGGCAACTCCACCGCGGCCCAGGCCACTGCCGGCCGCGTGGCCGACTGGTACTTCTCGAACGGCAAGGACCTGGAGGGCTTCAGCGAGAACATTGCCGGGGTCACGGCCGCCGCGGCGCCGGCCGGCCGCCGACCCCGCTTCGGCCTCAACGGCTTCGTGATCGCCCGCGAAAGCGAGAAGGAGGCCCGGGAAACGCTGCGCGAGATCGTCGCCAAGGCGCACAAGCCCGCCGTCGAAGGCTTCCGGGAGGCCGTCCAGGAGGCAGGCGCATCCACCAAGGACAAAAAGGGCATGTGGGCCGATTCCACCTTCGAGGACCTGATCCAGTACAACGACGGCTTCAAGACCCAGCTGATCGGCACCCCCGAGCAGATCGCCAGCCGGATCGTGGAGTACAAGAAGCGCGGCGTGAAACTGTTCCTGACCTGCTACCTGCATTTCCAGGAGGAGGTGGAGGCATTCGGCCGGGACATCCTGCCGATTGTGCGCGAGCTGGAGGCGGAGGCTGCCCGCTCGGCGGGCACCGAGCTCAACACAGACCTGCTCCCCGTTACCGCCCTGCAGGGAGTGTCCGACTGATGGCCGAACGCCCCTTCGGATTCCGGACCCGTTCGCTGCACGCCGGCGGCACGCCCGACGCCGAACACGGCGCCCGCGCGGTCCCGATCTACCAGACCACCTCCTTCGTCTTCAAGGACACCGAGGACGCCGCCAGCCTCTTCGCGCTGCAGAAGTACGGCAACATCTACTCCCGGATCGGCAACCCGACGGTGGCCGCCTTCGAGGAGCGCATCGCCTCCCTCGAGGGCGGGATCGGGGCCGTCGCGACCTCCTCGGGCATGTCCGCAGAGTTCATCACCTTCGCGGCGCTGGCCGGCAGCGGCGACCACATCGTCGCCTCCTCCCAGCTCTACGGGGGAACCATCACCCAACTCGATGTCACGCTGCGCCGCTTTGGTGTGGAGACGACATTTGTGCCCGGCACGGACCCGGCGGACTATGCCGCGGCCATCCGGGAGAACACCAAGGCCGTGTACGCGGAGATCGTCGCCAACCCCTCCGGGGAAATTGCCGACATTGCCGGGCTGGCCACGGTGGCGCACGAGGCCGGTGTACCCCTGGTAGTTGACGCCACACTGTCCACGCCGTACCTGGTCCGGCCCATAGAACACGGTGCCGACATCGTTATCCACTCCGCCACCAAATTCATCGGCGGACACGGCACCACACTGGGCGGCGTCGTCGTCGAATCCGGAAAGTTCAACTGGGGCAACGGAAAGTTCCCCACCATGACCGAGCCGGTGGGCTCCTACGGCAACGTCTCCTGGTGGGAGAACTTCGGCGAGTACGGCTTCTTGACCAAACTCCGCTCCGAGCAGCTGCGCGACATCGGACCGGCCCTGACGCCGCTGGCCGCCTTCCAGCTGCTGCAGGGCGTGGAAACCCTGCCGCAGCGCCTTGATGAGCACCTGAAGAACGCACTGGCCGTGGCGCAGTGGCTGGAGGAGGACCCGCGGGTGGCCTACGTGAACTACGCCGGGTTGCCCTCGCACATCCACCATGAGCGTGCCCGCACGTATCTGCCGTTGGGCCCGGGGTCCGTGTTTTCCTTCGGCGTGGTCGGCGGCCGCGCCGCGGGACGGAAGTTCATCGAGTCACTGCAGCTTGCCAGCCACCTGGCCAATATCGGCGATTCGCGCACCCTGGTGATCCATCCCGGCTCCACCACACACCAGCAGCTCTCCGCGGAACATCTGGAAGCGGCAGGCATCCCGGAGGACCTGGTCCGGATCTCGGTGGGGCTGGAGGACCTGGAAGACATCCTTTGGGACCTGGACCAGGCCCTCGCCCAGTCCCAGCTGGTTTCCGGCGGCGCACCACAGGTCACAAACGAGGGTTCCGAGGCCCAGGAGGTCAAAGCATGAGCACCGAACCAACCGCCCGTAACTGGCAGAGCCCCTCCGCCGCCGAACGCCTGCAGATCCTGCAGCATGCCAAGTCCATCGCCATCGTCGGAGCCTCGGACAAACCATCCCGCGCCTCCTACTTCGTAGCGACCTATCTCTCCTCCACCCCGTACCGGCTCTACTATGTGAACCCGGTGGTCAAAGAGATCCTGGGCCGGCGCACCTACGCGTCGCTGGCCGAGGTACCCGAACCGGTGGACATCGTGGACGTCTTCCGCAGGCACGAAGATCTCCCCGGGGTCCTGCAGGAAGCCATCGATGCGGGAGCCAAGAATCTTTGGCTGCAGCTCGGATCCTGGCACGAGGACGTCGCGTTCGCCGCGGAGGCGGCCGGTCTGGGCGTGGTCATGGACCGCTGCGTGAAGATTGAGCATGCCCGCTTCCACGGCGGCCTGCACCTGGCCGGCTTCAACACCGGCGTCATCTCCTCCAAACGACAGGTGCTCGCCTAGGCACCCCCGCTTGGGCAACGAAAGGAACGCCATGATGACAGAACTGGCAGCACCTGCCCTCTCGCAACGGGAGGTCCTGGGCCGCTTCGCCTCCGGCATCGTCGTCGTGACCGCTATCGGCAGGAGCGGCCCCGTCGGCTTCACCTGCCAGTCCTTCGCCTCGCTCTCACTGAACCCGGCGCTGGTCAGCTTCAGCCCCTCCCGCACCTCCAGCACATGGCCGCGGATCCGGGAGGCGGAAAACTTCTGCATCAACGTCCTCGCCGAGGGGCACCAGCAGCTAAGCAACGCCTTTGCCCGCACCAGCACGGACAAATTCGCCAACGTTGCATGGACCCCCGCCCCGTCCGGCGCTCCGATCCTGGACGGGGTGATTGCCTGGGCGGACTGCTCGCTTTGGGCGGAGTACGACGGCGGCGACCACACCATCGTGGCGGCGAAGGTCCACAGCCTGGACGTCGGCCACGACGCTCATCCGCTGCTGTTCTACCGGGGCAGGTACGGGCTGGTATAGCCCGATCGCTTCAAGGCTCTTTTCCTCAAACGTGATCAGAGGACCAGCAACGACTTACCGAACTGCGGAAATCTGGAGAACCCGAACGCCCTTTGAGCGCGGAGAGCACTGACCGGTCCGGGTGAACACATGCTGGCGGAGGGCCTAGCGGACCCGAGAGGGCATCCAAAGTGATCGAACTCGCTACCTCCCAGCAGCCGCCGCAATATGTCTATCAGAGCTTTGCGCCGGAATTGGGCATCCGCGACTCCTGCGGATGCCCCTAAATATGAGCTCCCGCGTCGTTGAGTCGCGCTTTTCGCTCGAGAGCTACTCGCCGGACTACGGGTAACGCTCAGTTGTGTGCCTCCCCGACGTTGAGCGAACAGGCCTCCTGTGCCGCCGAAGCCGAACACGGAATCTCCGGAGAACCTCATGCGTGGTTGCGAGTTGCTTCTCGTAAATTGGGGCACACCTCAGCCTGACGTTGGGGGTGCCTGGCCCGGGAAGATTCTTCTATGGGTGGAGCTCCGCTCTAGGGGGCATGAGGACGCCAGGTCTCATGCAGTGGTTCGTCACTATGGAGGTGAGGGGTCGGCGCCGGCCTTAGGTCGGCGCCGACCCCGTGGGTGCGGACCGGTTAAACCCGGGCGCTGGTTTTGGTGCGGATCAGGTCCAGGGCCTGAACGAGGTATCCCTTGAAAACCGGGTAGTTCTCGCTCATCGGGAAGTGGCCGATGTCCTTCATTTCGATGAATTCGCCGTTGCGGATCTGACTGGCCGTGCGGGCGCTGTCCTCGGGGGTGGTGAGGTAGTCGTAATCGCCGGTCATGAGCACGACGGCGCACTTGTCCGTGTCGATCTCGCCCAGCTTGCCCCGAAGGTCGTGGTCGACCGAGTAGAAGTACAGGTCACCCTTGAAGGCTTCCGAACCCTGGCTGTAGTAGAACCAGGTCTTCCACCGGTCTGCCTCCGGTGACTGGGGGGCCATGAGATCCCAGGTGCCGCTGGCGCACACCTGCGCGGCATTGGCATGAGGGTGCTGCCACCAGTCCAGGTAAAAGCCCGGTGAGTAGTCGGCTCCCTCGACCGGGATGACGGCGTCGAACCTCTCCGGGAAGCGGTGGGCGAGCTGCAGCGCGATATTTCCCCCGAAGGAGGATCCCATGAAGATGGGGTCAACCAGTTCCAGCGCATCGACGAGGGCGATGATGAAGTTCGCGTAGTGGTCCGCGCTGAGCTGGTACTCCTCGGTCCACCACTGGGTGTTTTCCGGCGGGTCTGACTTGCCGTGCCGGGGCAGGTCGTAGGCGATGACCCGGTAGTTGGCGGTGATCTCCGGGTCCTCCAACAGGCCGCGCCATTGGTGGTTGTGGGCTCCGGCGGTGTGCTGGCAGACCAGCGGCTGGCCCTGGCCGTTCTCCAAGTAGAAGACCTTGTATTCGAGGCCGTCGACGTCGACGGTGACGTAGTGGCCGGTGACGGGGGAAATTTTGCTCATGTCAGGAACTCCTGTGGTCTAGACGGGTGCGCCGGTGGAGCGCAGCAGTTCGATCTGGCGGGTCAGGCAGCGCAGGTTCTGCATCAGGACCAGGACGTCACCCTCCAGCTTCATGTCGCGCTGGAAAGTCGCTGCCCAAATGCCGTGGTACATGGGAGCCGGCACGGGCTTGCCGAATTCACCCCAGGTGTGGGCGCTGGCCCGGATGGCGAACTGGTAGGGCACGTCGATGGGGCCCGGGTCCACGGAAATCTGGGCGATGGTGCCGGAGACCACCCGGACAACAAAGGTGTGCGCCTCCATGTCCAGCAGGTAAGAGCAGGTGAAGTACTTTCCGTGGGCCTGGATTTCCGGGTCCTGGTTGTTGGCCTCGGTGAAGCTCTGAACCCAGGCGTCTACAGAAGGGGCACGTGTTGCGACCGTCATCTCGTTGTTCCTCTCAGTGGGATTCCCGGAGGGCCGGACTTCTCTGTCCGAACCTCGACAGCGTGGTTCCTGGAGCACCTTTCCGGCGGTCTCCGTTGGCAACCTTTCGCTGCTTCCATTGCAGCCCCCGCGGCCCCGCACGGTCCAATACCTGTCCCCTAACCGGCGATAGCCTCAAGCTATTGGACCCGGGATTGTGGCGGAGCTTACAGTTGACGGATGCAGCAGCCACAGCTTGACCTGCGCGTCCTGCAGTACTTCGTCGCCGTCGCCGAAGAACTGCACTTCGGTCGAGCCGCTGCCCGGCTTCACATCGCCCAGCCCTCCCTCAGCGTCCAAATCCGGAAGCTGGAACACTCGCTGGGCACCCCCCTGCTGATCCGGACCAGCCGCAGTGTAGCGCTGACAGGCGCCGGCGATGTCCTGCTGGGCGAAGCCAAGCGCCTCTTATCCGCCGCGCAGCGCGCCGTTTCCCTCACCAGGGAGGCCGCCAGTGGTGTGAGGGGCACCCTGATTGTCGGCTTCCAGGCCAACGCTGCTGCTGAGCTGACGCCGCGGATCCTCGCCGCTTTCAAGAACAACCACCCGGAAATCCACGTCCAGATGAGGTCGTTCGATTTCGCCGACCCCACCGCGGGGCTTGCCGACGGAAGCGCCGACGTGGCATTTGTGCGTCCGCCCCTGCCAGCAACGGACTGGCTCGCCATGGAAACACTGTTCATCGAGCCGCGGGTCCTAGTCGTTGCCAGCAGTTCCCGCTTCGCCGGGCTCTCCGAGGTCTCCGTGGAACAGGTCGTTGATGAGCCCTTCGTCGCCCGCAAAGCTCCGGAGAAGTGGAGGGATTTCTGGCTCGCAACCCAGGCCCGTGACGGCCAGCCGGTCCGTCTGGGCACTCAGGTAGCCACGGTCGACGAATGTTTCGAAGCCATCCTGGGCGAGCGAGGCATTGCATTCACCCAAGCCTCCACGCAACGTTTCTATGACCGTCCCGGACTCTCTTTCATCCCGGTCAACGATGTCCCGCCCTCTCCGCTATCTATCGCATGGCGCACCGACGTCAATGACGGGCTGGCACGCGAATTCGTCGAGACTGCCCGGACCCTGGCCTCCTTCGGAGGCGTCCCCAACCTCATCGATCCCCATATGCCGGGCACGCTACCTTCCTCACTCCAACTTAATTAGCGCCACCGCAATGCAGCTGCCACCCGCGCATCACCTTTGAACTACACCTCATCCTGACGTCACAACCGCCTGGCCAGGGAGGGTTAGGCCGGGGGCGGAGTTCCTGCTTCTTATTAGGGGCCCGTCCAGTCACGACATGTGACATAACCACCCCCTGCCCCAAACGGACTTCATCAAGTCCAAATTCTTGGGACTACCTCGACTTCGCTCGAGCTAGCTCACCCCGTTTCCTTCCCCTCCGACTGTCAGGGTGGGATCTGAGAACATCATGAGCAAGCGTCAATAAATCGGAATTTCGCACTATTCTGACGCCAGCACACCGAGAGGCCGGTGCCGCCCGAGCAATGAAAACCTGAGAACGTCGCGCCAGAGCGATGATGCATGACCTGGCGGCCAGCAGCGGCACACCTTTGCGCCCGTGACTTCACATGCCCATGGCTTTCGGTCGCGAGTCTCCAGCGAGGCAACCTCCGGGTGGCGCACAGGTTTCCGCTCGGTTCCTTGGGCGTGGAGCGGCTGGAAGTGGGCACCGATGGCAGATTCCCGGCCAGTGAAACGACCTGATGGCCCCGAGGCCACCGCCTCCCTTGGGGACCGTCTTGCTTCTGGTCGAAAGACTGGCTTATCGTTGCAGGAGTTTCACCACTTTCACCACTTTCACCCAGTTTCACCCAGGAGGGTGCAGTGCAAAATCCCTTCAAGCCGACGGCCGGAGCTACGCCTCCCGAGCTGGTCGGGCGGGCCGGCCTGCTCGATGAGTTCGAGTACGGCCTCCAGCAGGGTTCGGGCGCTCCAGGGCTCTTGAGTATCATCACCGGCTCCAGGGGCATCGGCAAGACGGTCATGCTGAGCGAAGCCGAGGGTATCGCCCGGGATCATGGCTGGGCTGTGATCTCCCGGACAGCCACCCCAGGATTCCTTGCCGGAGTTGGCGACGACATGCTACGCCTCCTTGACGAACTTGGCGACGGGCCTCCGTCCCGGAAGATCACCGCCTTCTCCGCGGCCGGGTTCGCAGTAACAACCCAACTCCCTCCGGAACGGGCCGCTGACTGGCGCCGCACCGGGAACGACCTGCTGCGCTTGCTGGACGCGAAAGGCACAGGACTCGTCATCACTATCGATGAGATCCATGCCGTTGACAGGACGGAAATCGCCCAACTGGCCGCGGACGTCCAGCACTTCATCCGCGACGGGCTACCGATCGGACTGATTTTCGCCGGCCTGCCAGCAGCGGTGTCCGACCTGCTGAACGAGGGCGTTGCCACCTTCCTGCGGCGGGCCGACAGGATAAACCTCCACGAAGCAGCCATCGCCGAAGTCACCGCCTCCTACAGCGAGCTCTTCAACCAGGGAGGCATAAGCATCTCCCCCGACCTCATCAACCAGGCAGCCGAAGCCACCGAGGGATATCCCTTCCTGATCCAACTGGTGGGTTACTACCTCTGGCTCGAAGCCGATAAGGCAGGATGGAAACTGGATCAGACCAACGTCCAGCGTGGAATCGCTGCCGCCCAACGACGGAACACCCTGGTGGTCGTCGAGTCGGCGCTCTCGGACATCTCGGACCGAGACCGCGAGTTCCTCGACGCAATGGCCGCTCAGGACGGACCCTCTGCCGCCGGTCAGATCGGCGCCATCCTCAAAGCCAAGCCCAACGTCGTCTCCAAATACCGGAACAGGCTCATCGCTGCGGGCCTCATCGAGTCCGCCGGCTACGGAAAAGTCGACTTCGCAATCCCCGGACTCCGCCAATACCTCCGCGAGTGATTGACAGAATCTTTATTATCGGCGGGTAGCGGGTACTGTCTCGGGCCGCGGGTCCGAGGAGGGGGACACTAGACAGGTTCCGTTGTCGGGTCTTAGGCTGTTGAAACGTCGAATGCACCGGTACTGGGGGTGGTACGCATGGCAGAAGCTCGTTCGCCGTGGCGTGCCGTGCGCCCGGTTCTGCTCGCGGGTGCAGCTGCACTGGCATGGCTGACGTTCTCGTCTCCGGCCGCGACAGCGGATTCTTCACATGACACCTCATCCTCACTGGGCGCGGTCGCGTCCGCCGTGTCCGCCCCGGCCCGGGCTGGTGCCGCTGGTCTTCCACTGCCAGGCGACAGCTCCCCCCGGAACGGTGTCCCGGGGCACGTCGCTGGCCTGGTCCCGACATCAAAGGACAACCTGGCAGCATCCCTGCCCGTGGTGACGCAAGTGGTTCCCGCCGCCGCTGGACCCGTCATCTCACACTCGGTCGCTGAGGTTGAAAATCACGTTGCCACCGGCATTGCCAACGCTGTCGTTGCTCCGCTTTCGGACACCGTGACAGCCCTTCAACCCGCGCTCGAGCCTGTAACTGATCCGACAACGCTGAAGCTCCCAACAGATCCGGCGGTGCTCGAACCCTTAACAGATCTGGTAGCGGGGAACGCACCTTCGCCTTTCACGCCCCCCGAGGCCCTTACCGGCGCCGACCCCGGCATCCAGCACAGCACCCCTGACCCTGCGGGGGAGGTTCCCGGTGGGAATCTGTCCTCCCCTCCCGGCGCCAGCATGCCAGTCGGAATGGCCACACCCAGCAGCACGGCCGACACCGTCACTGCAGCATTTATGGGCATCACGGGCACTGACCATCGCACCCCACAATTCCTGTCGTGGCATGGTGACGATCTGAAGCCCATGCTTGGGAAGCCGTGGTCCCCACGCACCACAGTGGACCCATCGCTTGATGAACCAGCGCTTCCAGGCTCCGCTGGAAGTAACGCGCGGTCCGCGAGCTCTTCGGGCCCGGCCGCATGGTTGTCCTCGCACGTCTTCGACATCCCCGTCGCTGGCCTAAGCCAGGCACTTGGTTACTCCGGGCACGCCCCAACACCGGTCTCCCTCGACCCCGGTTCCTTTCCTGACTAGTTGAGTCCTGTCTGCCTCCAGAGGCAGAACATGACACTTCGGGTAGCGCACCTGCGCCCGACCTCAACTTCTTAGGAGAAACCACCATGAGTTCCAACCTTCGCAGGGGCCTTCTGGGCACCCTCTTCGCCGGCGGACTGCTCGCCGTCGGCTGCACAGCGGCAAACGCCGCAGATACCACCGCCGCGGCGACCCTGTCCGGGTCAAACAGCATCTCCGCGCCTTCAGCTAATACAGCGTCGTTGACACTGCCTGGCAACAGCACCGGAACCACCACCGCACCGGCCACCACGGCCCTCGCCGGGACCGTTAACCTCGGCACCACCACGGCACCCACCACCGCCACCACCACGGCACCGGCCACCACGGCCCTCGCCGGGACCGTTAACCTCGGCACCACCACGG
>NZ_BMFW01000039.1 GCF_014639275.1 Arthrobacter liuii
CAAGGTTCGACGCCGAAGCGAAGGAACCACTGTCAGTTCCGGTGGTGCCGTTCTCATCCGTGCTGTTCTGGATGGTGCTGGCCACACCGGCGTTCGCACCCAGGTTCAGGCCAAGGTTCGACGCCGAGGCGAAGGAACCGCGGTCGGTTCCCGTAGTTCCGGTGTTCCGGGTCGTGGCGCTGTTCTGGATCGTGCCCGCCACACCGGCGTTAGCACCCAGGTTCAGGTTGGAGGCGACGGATCCACGCTCGGTTCCGGTAGTTCCGGTAGTTCCGGTCGCGGTGTTCTGGATCCCGCCCGCCACACCGGCGTTAGCACCCAGGTTCAGGCCAAGGTGCGATGCGATGCTTTCGCGGTTGGCCGTCGAGGACGTGGAGGTGATGCTGGTCTGGTTCTGCGTGCCGATACCGAGACCGGCGCCGGTGTTGGTGCCGGTGTCGGCTGAGGCCGCTCCGGCACCGAGGACGAGGACGCCGCCGGCGAAAACTGCGGCGCAAAGGGTGTTGCGGACAAATGAATGCATGACTGTTTTTCCTCACATGGAATGAATTTTTTTTCCGGCCAAAGGCGCCGGTATGCCTGCATCTGCCGCGGCAGTTAGGTGCGCGGCGCGGACATCATCAATCCGGTGAGAATCCAGGGTCCTGAGTTGTGGACCCGGGCAGCACGAAGCTGAAAAGGGATCCGTCCCCGCCCCCGGTCAGGGGCAGGACGAAACGGTAGGAAAGATCCGCCGCAGCCTGCGCGCCGGCGCCAGTGGGCCCCGATGCGCCGGCACTGCCGGACACCGGTGAGGGCACCGGCGCCGTTGCAGGCACGTGTCCGCTAGAAAGCGGTGACGGGCTCTGGGGGGACGCGCCGCCGTCATCCATCGACGCCGCCCCACGAGCGGCGATGCCGTCCGCAATGGCCGTGGGAAGGTGGGAAAGCACGGTGGTGGAGGCTCCCGGTTTCGCGCTACTCACCGCGGCTGGCCGGAACTCCACGGTGGTTGATCGGTCAGCGCCGCCCAAGGAAGTGTTTGCCGTCACAGGTGCAGCGGGGGACGCAGCCGTGACGGGCGGTGCCCCGCCTGGGATGCCGCCGCTTATAGGTCCGATGCTGACCGGGGCAAGCGTGGGGCCGGTGATCAGCCCCGTCACCGCTTGAGTGGATGAGTCCAACGCGTTCGTGACCGGGGCCAGGAGCGGCTGGACAGTGCCAGCGACCAGTTGCGTGACGGGTGCTGTGACCGGGGCTACGATCGTGTCGGCCAGGTTCGTGACGGGGGCCAGGAGCGGCTGGACAGTGCCAGCGACCAGTTGCGTGACGGGTGCTGGGGGCTGCCGTACGAGAGTGGCGGCCACGGGCCGGCCCGCTGATGCGGGCCCCTGGGCGGGGGCGGGCGCTGTTGGGCTCTGTGGTGCCGGTTCTGTCCGGGGCTGAACCGCGGCGATGAGCGGCTTCACGGGAGCCGTCAAGGACGTCACGAGACCGTCGGCCGTATGCGGTCTCTCACCCGGTGGGGGTGCCGCGGCGTGGGCGCTGCCGGCACCGAAGATGATCCAGAACACGGCGAACAGGCCACCGACAAGGACCAGGCGGAGGGCAGGGACGATGTTCAGGGTCGTGCGGTCCATCCCACCTCCGATCAACTGCCGGTGCCCAAGGCCACAAACTCATCTCCCCCGCATCTACGACGGCAGACACGCCCCTAACGTGCCGGGGAAAAGCTTGTCTCCGCATAATGCTTTGAAAGTGCTTCGGCACCGTGCCCGGCCCGGATGGGTCCGACCCAAAAAGATCGACACCATCAAAGACGGCCATCCATTCGACGAAGCAGAACCACAAGGTCTACAGCTGACCATGCGCGGAGGCTTGGGCGAAGACTACATCTATCGCATGCACCCCTGGTTGTGGCTGGCGCCGCAGGCCAGTTCGCTGCGTCTCACCCATAACTGGGCCGCCCAGGAGAGTGCAATGAAGGGTCGATCACCATCGAAACGACACCGCTCATCCCCGCGCAAGAAAACCTTCAGAGCATCTAAGCCCAATAACTCAAACCCGCGGCCGATATCGTCCGGTAAAGGATCCCTATCCGGACAGGCCGGCTGCGATGAAGAACAGGGTCCGGCAAGAACGTATCGACCGCCTGGGAACACAGCGCGCCACACGAGGTCCGTTGGGGGCCAAAGCCCTCGCTGATCCGACGTCGGGCGGCCGCTCAGCGCCTAACCTCATAACGGGTGAGGACCACACCGTCGGGAAACGTCCGGGTCTCCACCAGGCTCAGGTTCACCCAATTGTCCATGGCTGTGAAGAACGGCGTGCCGCCGCCAACCAGGACCGGATGGGTGACCATCACGTACTCGTCGATCAGCCCCGCCCGCATGGCTGCCGCGGCGAGAGTGGCGCCACCGATGTCCATGGGGCCGCCGTCGCCGGCCTTGAGCCGGGTGATTTCGGTGACCGTATCGCCGGTCACCAGGCGGGTGTTCCAGTCCACCGCAAGGGTCGTCGAGGAGAAAACCACTTTCGGCATGTCCCGCCAGCGGCGGGCGAACTCGACCTGCGCCGGCGTGGCGCCGGGCTGCTGGTCGGCGGTGGGCCAGTGGGAGCTCATCGCCTCCCACAGTTTGCGCCCGTACAGCGCCAGGCCGGTCACCCCCACCCGGTCGGACCAAAATTGGAACAGCTCGTCACTTGGTGTGCTCCAGCCAAGGTCGTCGCCGGGCGCGGCGATGTAGCCGTCCACGCTCACGTTCATGCCAAAGGCAAGCTTGCGCATGGCGACAGTCTCCCGCGCGCCGGTATCCGTTGTACAGGCCTGGCAGCGTCAGTTCGCCGGCCGGCCGCCAAGCCGGGAGGTCACCTTGGCAGCGGCGGCCACGCAGGCCTCGCCCAGGCTCTCGAACTGCTCCTTGGACACCCGGAACCGGGGCGCCGGAATCAGGACAGCCGCCACCACGTCACCGCGGTGGTCCCGCACGGGTGCGGCCACGCCCACCTCATCCATGGACGATTCGCCGTAGTTGCCCGCCCATCCCCGCTCCGCAACATCCTGGAGCCGCGCCTCGTAGGCGGCCAGGCCGGCGTCGTCCATTCCCGGGAAGATGATGGTGCCGCTCCTCAGCAGCTCCCGCACGCGCTCGGCCGGGAGCGTGGAAAGGAACACCTGGACGGAAGCGCTCATGGCGTCCCGGTAGCGGGCACCCAGCGGGGTGGTGTGCTTGATTTGGTGGTGGCTGGCGATCTGCTCCACGCAGATGGCCTCATCCCCGCTCCAGAGCATGAGGGCACTGGTTTCGCCGGTCTGCTCGGTCAATTGCCGCAGGACCGGGTAGGCAACGCGGCGTTCCTCCATCTCGGCCAGCAGCGGCCCGGCGACGGCGATGAGCCCCAGGCCCAGCCGGAACCGCTTGGTTTCCGGGTCCCGCTCCACCAGGTCTTCCTGCTCGAAGGTGGCCAGGATCCGGGAGACGCTGCTCTTATGCATGCCCACGCGGTTGGCGATTTCCGTGACGCCCAGCAGCGGCTCATCAGCGGTGAAGGTGCGCAGGACGGCAATGGCATTGACGACGACGGAAGCGCCTTTCGCGTCCGGCCCGCCGTTGGTGACGGCTCCGTTGGCGCTGCCATGGGGGGAGTCCGGGGTTTTTGCAGGAGTCATGGTGGACACCATCTTTCCCTATGGTTGGCGGCAGAGGCCGAAAGCGGCGCCGTGGTCCACGGCGCCGCTTTGACTGTTCAGTTAGTTACGCCTGGACGATGTTGTGCTCGGGGCCGAACGGGAACTTGGTGATGTTCTCCACGGTGTTGTCCTCGCCGATCACCAGGATGTCGTGCTCGCGGTACCCGCCGGCACCCGGCTGCCCGTCTGCCACCGTAATCATGGGCTCCATGGAGACCACCATGCCGGGCTCCAGGACGGTGTCGATGTCCTCGCGCAGCTCCAGCCCGGCTTCGCGGCCGTAGTAGTGGCTGAGGACGCCGAAGGAGTGTCCGTAGCCGAAGGTGCGGTTGGCCAGCAGGCCGTTGCTGATGTAGATCTCGTTGAGTTCGGCGGCGATGTCCTTGCAGACAGCCCCGGGCTTGATGAGTTCCAGGCCGCGCTTGTGGACCTCGACGTTGATGTTCCACAGTTCCAGGGAGCGCTCATCCGGCTGGCCGAGGAAGAGGGTGCGCTCCAGGGCGGTGTAGTAGCCGGAGGTCATGGGGAAGCAGTTGAGCGAGAGGATGTCGCCCTGCTGCAGCTTCCGGGTGGTGGCCCAGTTGTGCGCGCCGTCGGTGTTGATGCCGGACTGGAACCACACCCAGGTGTCGCGGACCTCGCGGTCCGGGAAGGTCCTGGCGATCTCGTGCACCATGGCCTCGGTGCCGATCAGGGCAACCTCGTACTCGGAGATGCCCTCGCAGATGGCGTTGCGGATGGCTTCGCCGCCCAGGTCGCCGATGCGGGCACCGTGCTTGATGACCTCGATTTCCTCGGCTGACTTGATCATGCGCTGGCGCATGGCGTCCTGGGAGACGTCCAGGAGCGCGGCGCCCGGGAAGGCTGCGGCGATCTTCTCGCGGGTCAGGCCGGGGAGGAAGTCGTCCTCGACGCCGAGGCGCGTGGCTTTGACGCCGCGCTGGCGCAGGGCTTCCTGCAGGCCGAAGTAGAAGTTGTCCCGGCGCCAGTCGGTGTAGACGATGTTCTCGCCATAGGAGGTGCGCCACGGCATGCCGGCGTCGATGTTCGCGGTGACCGTGACCGATTCGTCAGCGGTGACCACCAGGGCGTAGTTGCGGCCGAAAGTGGTGAAGAGGAAGTCGGAGTAGTACTTGATGCCGTGGTAGCTGGTGAGGATGACGGCGTCCAGGTCCTGGGCGGCCATGATCTGGCGGAGGCCGCCCAGGCGGCGCTCGAACTCTGCGTCGGAGAACGTGAGCTTGCCCTTGGTGCCGTTGTGGAGGACCTTGAGCCGCTCGAGCTCGGCGATGGAGGAGGCGTTGTCGGCAGTGATAGTCACGGGTGTGCCTTTCGATAATGCGGGCAGGTGTTGGCCGCAGTTGGGTTGTGTGGAAGGAAGGGTGTTCCGGGGCCTCTGGTTCAGAGGTGCTTGAGGGGCTTCCGCGATGTTTCGGCGGCGAACAGCACAGCCACCAGGGACACGGCGGCCGCGGCCACGAGGTACCAGCCGGGCGCAAGTTTGTTCTGCGTCAGGCCGATCAGGAGGGTGGCCATGAAGGGGGCGGTACCACCAAACAGTGCGTTGGACAGGTTGAAGCTGACGGCGAAGCCGCTGTACCGGACTTTGGTGGGGAACAGTTCGGCCAGGAAGCTCGGCAGGGTTCCGTCGTTCAGGGTGAGCATGCCGCCCAGCAGGATCTGGACCAGGACGATCACCAGGAAGTTGCCGGTGTCCAGCAGCATGAATGCCGGGACGGTCAGGAGCATGAACAGGACGGAGGCGGTGATCAGCATGCGCTTGCGGCCGAACCGGTCCGAAGCGATGCCGGTCAGGAAGATGAAGCCGATGTAGCTCACCAGGGCGATGGTGGTGGCCAGGAAGGATTCGGTGGGCCCAAAGCCCAGTTCCTCCGACAGGTAAGTAGGCATGTAGCTGAGGATGACGTAGAAGCCGACGGCGTTGAGCAGCACCGCCCCGCAGGCAATGATCAGCTGCTTCCGGTAGGTACGGAACATGTCCAGGGCCGGCGCTTTGGGCGCGGATTCCGCATGATCAGCAAGGGCGCGGAAAGCCGGGGTGTCCTCCAGCTTGGTGCGGATGTAGCGGCCGATCAGGCCCATGGGTGCGGCCAGGAGGAACGGCAGCCGCCAGCCCCAATCGTGCAGCTGGTCGGTGCTCAGGACCGAGCTGAGGAGCGCGGCGATCAGTGAGCCAAGGAGCAGGCCCGCGGCCGTGCTGGCCGGAACGACGGCGGCGTAGAGGCCGCGGCGGTTGGCCGGTGCGTACTCCACCAGGAAGGCTGAGGCCCCGGCGTACTCCCCTGCTGCGGAGAACCCCTGGACTACGCGGACCAGGAGCAGCAGGACGGGTGCGAGCATGCCGATGGTGCCGTAGCCGGGAATTAAGGCAATACAGAAGGTGGAGACGGACATGATGACGATGGAAAGGGACAGGGCTTTGCGCCTGCCCAGCTTGTCACCGATGTGTCCCCAAAAGAACCCGCCCAAGGGACGGACGAAGAACGAGATGGCAAAGACGCCGAAGGTTGCCAGCAGCGCGGTCTGCCGGTCGGCCTCGGGAAAGAACACGGACGAGATGACGGCCGCCAGGTAGCCGTAAACGGCGTAGTCGAACCATTCAACGAAGTTGCCGATGAAACTGGCGGTGACCACCCGGCGTCGTACATCCTTGCTGACCACGGCACTGTCAGCGCCTTGGACTACCGGGGCAGGAACGCTGGCGTCAGCGGCAACGACTCCTGCACGGGGTGAGTTTGATTTGGTACTCATGAAACCACCAATAAGAGTTGGAGTTGCAGTAGTTGCAACATGGTTGTTTTACGATAGATGGTGATCCGCACCACGGTCAATAGATTATTGGCTTCGGACCGTCGGGGAGACTGCGGCAAGTGGATTACCGGCGAGTAGCCAGCAACGATCGACTCTAATAGCTTGAGTTGCATTCAAAGCAACGAAGTTGCCTATAAGAGTCAAGTTGCTCCACAACACCGGAAGGTTCGCGCTTTGATCTGCCGGCAATAGGCCATGAACGGGCCCAAAGACACAAGCCAAAATGGCCTCTAACCTGCATACTTACGCCATGGACGACGCTGCCGCCGGGGATCACCCAGCCCGAAAACCCGACCGGATCCTGCTCGCGCTGGTGGGCGTTGTGGTTTTGCTGGTGGTGGTGGCGCTGGCGGTGGTCTTCACCCGCGGCGAGCCGGCCCCGCTGGACGCGGCCAGCCCCGCCGGAGTGGTCCAGCAGTACAGCAAGGCAGTGATCGACGGCGACCTCCCCACGGCGGAGTCCTTCCTCACCGAGGGCGCCAAGGGCAGATGCCGTGGGGCATATACCGGCGAGCCCCGCCCGGCCCGCATCGTGTTGATTACGACGACGGAGCGCAGCGATTCCGCCACCGTAAGGGTTTCGATCGTCCAGTCATCGCGGGGCGGACCATTCGGGCCGTCCGAGTACCAGATCGAGGACGCCTTCTCGCTCCTCAAAGTGAATGGGAAATGGATGATTGACCAGGCGCCGTACCCCCTGATGGCCTGCACCGTGGTACCGGCCAAGCAATGACGAAGCCGGCAGCCCCCGCCGTCCCGGCGCCGACGAGCGGCCTGGCGTCCCTCCGCCGGCTGATCCTGTACGTCCTGCTGTTTGCTTTGGTGGTCATCACGGCGTCAGGCCTGAGCGGACTGCTCGAACGGCTCTTCCGGACGGCGTCCACCCTTGTCTACGGTGACGTCGCCGCACTGGCCCTGTCGCTGGCCTTCACCCTGATCGGCGGCCCGCTGGCGCTGCTGCTGTGGTGGTTCGTGTGGCGGCGACTCGACGACGAAGCGGAGCGCAGGGCGCCTGGCTGGGGCCTGTACCTGACCGGGATGTATGCGGTCTCCCTCATCATCGCCACCACCTCGCTGCTGAACCTTGCCACCTCCTTCATCGGTATCCGGGACAACCAGTGGCCGTCCCCGCTGGCCAACGGGCTTGTCTGGGCCGGCATCTGGGTGTGGCACCGGTGGATGTGGAAGCACCCACGCAAAGCGTCGTCGCATCTCGAAGACGTGCGGGCCGTCGTCGGCTCCGTCTTTGGCCTGCTTCTGGGTGCCGGCGGCGCGATCGCAGCACTAAGTGCCCTGCTGGACGTGGCGATCCGCGGCTTCACCGCAACCGCATCCCTTGAACCCTGGTGGTTCCCCATCCTCCGGTCCCTGGTTTGGGCCGCCGGCGGCGCGGTGGTGTGGTGGTGGCACTGGTTCCGGGAGGGCGGACGGCTCTACCAGACAGGACTGGTGGACGTCATCATCATCGCCGTGGGCATCTTCGTCGCCGGCATCGCCGCCCTGGGCGGGCTGGGCGTCATCCTTTTTGTCCTCCTCAGGTTGGCGTTCGACCGGAGCGATCCCCTCAACGACCTGCTGGAACCGCTCGCCCCGGCCATCGCAGCCGCCGCCATCGGGGCCCTGGTGTGGCGCTACCACCGCACCGCATCCATCCACCGCTCCACCCGGACCCGCCGCGCCAGCCTCCTGGTTACGTCGGCGGTGGCGCTTGCCGCTGCGGCCTCAGGCGTCGGCGTTGTGGTGAACGCGCTCCTCGCTGCGGCCGTCTCGCCGTTGGCCGGCGGGGCCACCCGGACCCTGCTCCTGGGCGGCATCAGTTCCCTGGTTGTGGGAGCACCCGTTTGGTGGCTGGCCTGGAAGCCCAGGCACCAGCCGCGGACAGCAGCCGACATCCCGCCCGGCCGGCGCGTGTACCTGGTGGCGTTCTTTGGCGTCAGCGCTGTGGTGGCCCTCATAACGCTGCTGGTGATTGGCTACCGGCTCTTCGAATTCCTGCTGGGCAACGTCTCGGGCGGCAGCCTCCTTGACCGTATCCGCGCACCCCTGGGCCTCCTGGTGGCCGCCGGGCTCGTGGCCGGGTACCACTTCGCGCTGTGGCGGCACGACAGGGCACTGCTCGCTGCCGCGGCACCCGCCCGGAGGCGGGTCATCGACCGAATCACCCTGGTCCTCGGCTATCCGCTGGATGCTGCCGGCGCCGAATCCCTGGCACGCGGCATCGCTGACGCCACCGGGGGCGCCCGGGTGACCACATGGCTTAGGACGGACGACGGCGGCACTGGGCTTCCGCCGTCGGCCGCCCTTCCGCCAAGGGCTGAGGACGTCATCCGCCAGCTGGCGGCGGCCCTGGACGGCGTGACTGCCCAGCATGTGCTGGTGACCGTGGGGCCGGAAGCGAGGGTCGAGGCCATCCCGCTGGCAGTCCCGGGCGGCGCCGCACTCCCCGCCGGGCCTGCGCCGGGGCAGGTCCTCCGGCCCTAGCTGGGCACAGGGGCTGAAGCCTACGTTGATGCTGGCAAAGGAGGCCGGCGATGGCTGCTCGTGGTGTCGCGAAGGGCTGGGGTGCTGCTTCTGGAAGTAACAGCAGGCGATGGCCCGGTTTCGTGGTGACCGTCCTGCTCGCCTTGGCGGGGTGTTCGTCCGCGGACAATGCACCGGGCAGCAGCCCTTCTGCCAGTTCAGGGCCTGCGCCGCAGTCGTCCGCGGCCCCCGGCCCAGGAGCTGCAGGGGTGCCATCACAGCCCTTCACGGACGCAGAACTCGCGGCAATCATCAACGGAGTGGCCCAGGTCCGCAACCTGCCGTTTCCCGCAGCCCAGGATTCAACCCGCCTGCGCAGCGGAGCGGCGGCCGGCTCCCTTCCCGCTGCCGGCATGGAGACGACGCCCGGCGAGTGCCTTGCCTTCGTTCCCCGGGATCCTTTTACCCGGTGGGCGGACAAGGACATCAATTTTGCCGAGGGTGCCATGCCGTCGGCGGGCGGCCAGTCCGGCCCCACCAGCACCATCATGGTCGCACTGCGGAGCGCGGACAAGGACGCCATCGCCAAGGCCGACTTCAACTACACGGACAATCTTGTATCCCGCTGCGGCCAGTTCGACCTGGCCTACACAGAGTCCGGCCGGACTTCCACATACGCGGTCCAGCTGCTGGCTGCTCCCCCGGTCGGGGAAAAACAGCACGCCTTCATGCAGGTCACCAAGCCGAAGGGCCCGGGGGACTTCGGCTCCGTCGGGCTTCGCGTCCTGAGTGGCACCCTGTCCATCACGCTGAGCCTTGCCGTTGCCAACCTCAACTCGGAATCTGACGCCAAGCCCGCTCTTGAAGCCATGGCAGCCCTGGCCAAGGAGCTCCTTGGCCAGGCTTTGAAGGGCACTCCATCGGTGGCGGCGCCTTCGCCGAACTCCCTCACGCCCGACCAGATGGTGGCCCTGTTCAAGGGCGTCACCGGCCCCAACGGGGAGCCCGTCAGCCTGCCGCAGGCGACGGTACTCGGCGCGTCTCCTGGCTTCACCCCGGGTGCGTCGTCTCCGCCGCCCGACTCCCCTTGCACCATCAGTGACCAGTCCTACTCTGCCGCGCTGGTGGGGTCGGTCTCCGGCCAGGGGCAGATCCAGGGCGCCAACAAGATGGACTACACGGACTTCACCGTCATCAACATGCCCTCGACGATGGCCCAGCCGTATCCATTCGACTCCCGGGTGGAGCACCTCCGGGGCTGCACGAGTATCCAGGAGAGCATGTTCGGGAGCGGCGGCCGGACGTGGTCGCCTGCCTCCCCTTTGAATGTGGCCGTCGCTGCCGACTCGAGCTACGCCCTTGCCTATCAACTTTCTGACGGGACCGGCGAATGGCATGTCCGGATGGGGGCCCGCCGCGGGACGCTGTCGATCGAGGCGGGCAGCCGGACGGCCTCGCAGTCCGCGACACAGGCCAAGGCGGACGCACTGGCCGCGTTCTTCGGCACCGTGTTCTCACGGGCCGGAAAATGAGTTTGGGAGTGCTGCACCGCCGCGCGCTTGCCGTTCCTCAAGATTTACGCAGTTTATCCTTCCAGTGGATAAACCCTCTTTCCCGTACCATGGCCTGCTGCCTAATGTGGACAGACACGCTTTGCCAAGGGGGATAAATGAAAAGCTCAGTTGAAGGTCTTCAAGACGCAAACAAGGACGCGCCGCAAATTGCCGTGCCGGATCCGCTGGAGATACAGCGGAAGCTCACGGAGTGGACGTCTGACTGCCTCCTCACCCTGCGGAGCCCCGTTCGCTTCACCCGTGCGGACTGGCCCTAAGGCGCGACGCAAACTATTGCCCTGCACACCGTTTTGCCCGGTGCACGTTTCTGACGGGACGGGCCACCTGGACCACCGGTATGACTCTTTAGAGCCATGCGCCCAACACGGCCAGCGCACTGGTCCAGGTCGTTACCCGCCGTTTCCGGCCCGCCCGGCTTTTGGCGCACACGCTCCTTGACGCAGGAGCCAGGGATCAGCTGGAGGCGTCCCGCTCTATGTCTTCGGCGAGGTCATCCACTTCTTCGGGACGGGCCTCGATGCCCGCTTCCTCGAAGCGCTCCTCCAGGACGTGGCTAACATCGTCCTGGACCTGGCCCAGCTGGATGTCGTGGCGGACATCCTCGGCGATGCTTTCAGGCGTCTCCAAGTCCGCTGTTCCCGCCACCATCTCGTCACTGCCGTCAAAGGGGTCGTTCGCGCCGCCGGCTCCGGAATCAGTCATACTCCATGGTTACCCTTCTCCTTCCGGCCGTAAACGGGCAGCGTTCGACGCCGGAGCGGTCCTACTGGGCGGTTAGCCCAGGAAGGTTCTGTGTACTTCACTGCCGTATCGGCCAATGATGGCCCGTTTGGCATTCCTGAAGGCTTCAAGGTTCCCGGCGTGGCCGTGCTGTTCAACGCGGAGCCTTGCCAGTTCGTCTGAGATCACGTCAAGAAAGAGTTCTGCGAGCAAGAGCCGGGCGGAGTCGCGGAAGCGGCCGCGGCCGTCGACGTAGAGCTGGACGGTTGGGGCGGCGGTGTTGATGAGGACTTTTCGCTCCTCTTGGCTGTAAACGGCACGGTCCGCGCTGTTGTGGAGATTGCGGAAGTCGTAACCGGCAAAGAGGTCCACGCCGTGGTCCCGGCTTGGGCGGTGGATCTGCCGGCGCGGGGCGGGCTGCGTCCCGGCGGCGGCGATGGAATGGTGCGGCGGCTGGTCGGCGCTGCGGCGTGAGGCGTGGTCGGCGATGACCACCTCGCAGAGCGCCCAATAGTCCCCAGCACGGGCGGTGATCGCCCCATGGTCTCCGGCCCGTTCCCCCCTTGCTGTCCACTCAAGCCGGAGAGTCTCCCCCAAAGTGCCGACGGGAAGTGGTGCGGGCAGCGGGTCCAGCCGGATCGAGGCCGGCAGATCCAGTTCGAACGCCAAGGTTTCGCCCTGGGGCAGCTGGCTTGGGTCCAGCAGCAGTGCGACATGGAACGGATGCGCTGGCGGACGGTAGTAGAAAGGCGTGGTGAAACGCAGGGCAGCTGGCGGTGGCGTCTCTGGCGGCTGGGAACCGTCGCCATTCCGGACAGCAGGTGTTGTTTCGAGGCCCAGGTCGAGGACCGCAGCCTCGCTCATGTGCTGAAGCAGGTGCTCGATCATCTCGGCGGTCCGCCCGGAAGTGGTGGCGCGTTCCAGATGGGTGAGTTTTTCCTTCTCGGCCTGGACAGCCTGCGCGATCATCCGGCTCACGGCGCGCGAGAACGCAGCAACGAACGGGTCCTTGGTGTTCAGGCCCTCGCGCTCATCGCTGATGATGGCCTTCCCCCGGCCCAGCATGTCGGTCAGGGCCGGGCAGCGCACCGTTCCGAAAAGGTATTCGGTACCCACCTGGTTCTCGTACTCAAACATCTGGCAGTCGAGCACGGCCATGCCGGACTCCACCACCAGGCCGGCGGTCCGTTCGTCGCCCTTCAACGTCAGTTCAACGCCCTGGGCCCGCTTGAGCGTGACCGTGAACGGGTACTCCGCACCGTCCACGCTGAAGCTGCCCGGCGCGTCAGGGCCCACCAGCGTGGTGGACGGCGGTTCCTGAAAACGGATGCCGTCGCTGCCGTGGTCCGCGGCGCCGGGGTGTCCGTGCACCAGCTCCACCTGGCGCCGGTCCAGTACGTCCCGAAGGTAGATGTTGTCCGCGAGCAGCTGCAGCAGCGTTGCGTGCTGGGTGATGGTGGCATGCGGGTTGTCGACGACGATCGTGACCCGGGTGCCGTTGCCGCCATCGGGAATCCCGAGCCGGGCATAGTCCGCAGGGAAGGCCCGGCGGTCAGCGCCGTCGTCGTCATAGAAATAGCCGCCATTCTCGCCCCGGAAGATGTCGATCCGGGTGAACCGGCCGTCCTGGATGGTCTCGATCCAGCCGTGGCCCAGGCCGAAGATGGCCTGTTTGAGCCCCCGCCCGAAGTACCCGCGGCCGGTGCCTTCGCCGCGGGCCAGTGGGCTGTGCGCGCCGCCGTAGCTGAGGATGCGGCCGGCCTGCTCGAAGGACATGCCCTCCGCCTGGTCGCTGACCGACAGTGCTGCCCCGGCATGGTGGCGCTCGTAGCCGACGAGGATTTTGCCGGTCACGTGGCCGGCGGCTTTTTCCAGGCGCGAGTAGCTGTCATCGCTGTTGGTGATGAGTTCCACCAGCGCTTTCTCAACCGAAGCGAAGCGCCGGGAATCAATCCCGATTACGCGCTGGTCCACTTGGATTTGGGCAACCGTCATGGTGGTTCCTCCGCTCGCAACCGAAGCTGATGGCCAGTCCGGAAGCGCAGCTACGGGCCGGCTACGTGGAGCGTAGCAGCAGGCAGTGAGGTCAGGACACCCCGGCAAGAACCCCGTCGATGCGGGCCAGCAGTCCCGGCCAGCCGCCGCCCATGCCATCGAGGGCATGGCGCCCCATGGGGGTATCCAGGCGGAAGCCTGCGTGTTCGAAGTGGAGGATAGTTCCGCCGTCCACGGATTCAAGGCGCCAGGTGATGGTGGTGTCCAGTTGGCCTTCGGCGAAGAGGAAGGTGATCGATTTTCCGGGGTCGACGGCGAGGACTTCGCACTGCTGCTGGCCCCAGGAGTTCATGTCCATGGTGAAGCGGTGGCCCACCACGGGGGCGATGTTGCCCGGCGCCCACCATCGGGCCAGCAGTTCGGGCGTGGTCAGCGCAGCCCAGACTGATGCGGCGGGGTGCGGGAAGCGGCGTTCGAGCCGGATGGCGCTCTCGGTCATGTCGGTTTCTCCTCGTCCAGAAGTTCTGCCAGCGCATCCAGCCGCTGGTTCCAGTAGTGCTCAAAGTGCTTCACCCAGCCGCCGACCTCGGCCAGCCCGGCCGGTTGGAGGTGGTACACCCTGTTGCGCCCCTGCCGCTCCTCCCGGACCAGCCCCACCTGCCGGAGCACGGCAAGATGTTCGGAGGCAGCCGGGCGGCTGAGGTCCAGTCGGCCGGTGAGTTCACCGGCCGTCCTGGGTCCCTGGCGGAGCTCGTCCAGGATGATGCGCCGCGCAGGATTGGACACGGCGGCGAAGACATCGAGAAGCACCTCAACAGGGAATTTTCCGACTTATCACCACCGGTAATGCCGGGCATGTTCGCCGCGTCACATCGGGGCTACGCTGGGCGAAAATAGGCGTAGGCTGCATTTGCATGCAAATGCATGAACTTATCCATCGATCCGAAGGAGATGCCCGCATGAAGGCATGGCAGTTCACCGGCACCAACAACCCACTCACCCTCAATGAAGTGGCTGAACCGACTGCCGGTCCGGGCCAGGTAGTGGTCAGCGTCAAGGCCGCCGGAGTGTGCCACTCGGACGTCACCGCCATCGACGACGCCGGATGGATGCCGCTGTTCCCGGAACTCCCCCGCACCATGGGCCATGAGAATGCCGGCATCATCACGGAAGTCGGCGAGGGCATGGGGCATTGGAAGGTCGGGGACCGGGTGGGCCTCTCCCCCGTCATGAGTGACGGGGACGCCATCGGCTACGGCAAGTGGGACGGTGGGTTCGGCCCCAAACTGGTTGCCACCGACGACAACCTGGTAAAGCTGCCTGGCGAAGTTTCCTTTGAGTTGGGTGCGATGGCGACGGATGCCGGACTCACCGCCTACCACGCAATCATGGCGGTTGGCGGGGCCAAGGCGGGCATGAAGGTTGGCGTGATCGGCCTCGGCGGCCTGGGCTACATCGGCGCCCGCGTCGCAGTGCTGGCCGGCGCGGAGGTGTACGGCGCCGAGGTGAACCCCGAAACGCAGAAGCTCGCCGACGAGATTGGCCTCGCCGGAGTGGCCGATTCGATCACGGTCTTCAAGGACAAGAAGCTCGACTTGATCGTCGATTACGCCGGTTTCGGCACCACCACCTCCGCCGCCCTGGAGACCTTGGCGGAATTCGGCACGCTGGTCCAGGTGGGCATGGGGCGGCTCGAGGCGACCATCAACACCTACCCGCTGATCATCAACCAGCTGTCCATCAAGGGCTCCAAGTCCGGCACCAAGGAGGACCTCGAGAACCTCTACGCGCTCATGAAGTCGGGCGAACTGAACCCGCCTATGAACCTCATCAAGCAGGCGGACATCCCCGGCGCCATCGACAAGCTGCGCAAGGGCGGCGTTGTGGGCCGCTTCATCGCCGTCTACGAGGACTAAGCCGGCCACGCAGTTTCTGTGGCGTACGACGGCGGGCGGCCGCCCGCCGTCGTACGCTTGCCGTTTTTCTCGGCTACTGCGGGGTCCGTTGACGGGTTCATCCATTAGGCTCACTTCTGGTCCACTCTGGACGTTGACTCGGCTGGGCCGAACTTATGGGGGCATTTCATGGCGGGAACTGGCAGCAACTCAGGGATGTCAGGGCGCCGCCGCCTGGTTTGGTCATCGGCCGCGCTGACCGTTTTTCTGTCGCTGGGATTGGCGGGATGCACCTACTCCGATGCTCCAACCAAAGTGGAGCCCGCTGCCGCAGCGGTGCCGACTTCTCCGGCTTCAGCCTCCCCCACAAGGCCTCTCCTTGGCGGGGAGACCGTGCACGATTCGTTCGGCAATGTGGACTTTTACACCACGGTGGCAGGCGACACGCTCCCAGCAGTGGCGGCCGCGTACAAGCTTTCGGAAGCGAAGATCGCCGGATTCAACGGCCTCCAGCCCGGAACTCCCCTTACTCCGGGAACCCGGCTCCGGCTGATTCCGGCCGGTCCCATGCCCGGTGCCAGGGGTGCTTCCACGGTTGACGCCAACGGCATTCCAACGGGTTACACAGTGGAGCCTGACGACACCCTGGGCGGCATCACCTACCGGTTCAACCTAAGTGATAAGCAGTTGGCGGAAGCGAACAAGGTCCCGTTCACCTATGAAAAGGGCAACGTCTACTTCATCCAGGCCGGGAAGGTCATCCAACTGCAAAAGAAGCCTGTGGACAGCAGGTCCGGCTCAGGCGCATCGGTCAACAACTCATTTGGCCAACCAGTCTTCTACACCACGGTGGACGGGGACTCGTTCGACAGCCTGGGCTACAAGTTCCGGTCGACCACAGCGCAGATTCTGCTTTACAACCCTTCACTTTCAGCGGACGAACCGATTCCTTCGGGCACAAAGGTCCGCCTTATACCCGGCGAGCTGAAGATTGAGGGCGCCCAGGGAACGTCCACCGCCGATTCCCAGGGGGTTCCGCTGACCTACACCACCGCCCCAGGGGACACCGAACGCCAGGTCTCCTTCCGCTTTGGCGTGACTGACCTGCGGTCGGCCAACCGTCCGAGCACGGGCACGGGCGGGGCTTGGTACGAATTCACCGACTTATCCAGCGATGAACTGGCGCCGGGAGAGACCATCAGCGTGGCGTTGGACAAGCCCATCAATAAACCCGGCAGCTGACCCGGACTGCCGGCAGCAGGATTTCTCCGACGGCTTCAACCTTTACCCCCGGCCGGAGTTGTCCCGCCGCCCCAGCCGGTATCCCGCCCAAAAGGCGAGTACCAGCAGCCCCGCGACCATGATGGCAAGGCCGATCTGGGTCCCTTCGGTGATGAACGCCGCCCCATTGGCAGTGAACGGCTTGTTGCTGAGCGGCGCGTACCCAAACCAGCCGGTGAAGTCGCGGTTCAGGTAGGCGATCAGGATGCCGGCCAGCACTGCCGCAACCCCGAGCAAGGGCACGACGGCGGCAGGTAGTTTGGAGCGCTTTGACGGTTCGTGTTCCTCAGGTGTGTCGTTCTCCCCCATGCACGTGAGTCTAGCCGGGTGTCCCCGGGCGGGTTTAGGCTGGGCGGATGTTGACCATCGGCACCATTGTCCTCGGCGTCAACAACGTCGCCGCCGCCACCGACTTCTGGCACTCCGCCATCGGCTATGTCCCCCGGGAACCCGGTGACGAAACGTGGGTAACTTTGGCGCCGGCGTCGGGCCCCGGCACGGAACTGTCCCTTCAGCTCAGCGAAACGCCCGTCCAGGTCCATCCCCGGATCCACCTTGACCTGTATGCGGACGATCAGGCCGCCGAGGTGGAGCGGCTGGTCTCGCTCGGCGCGCACCGTGTCGACTGGGATATGTACCCCGAAGATCCCGATTTCGTGGTCCTGGAGGATCCGGACGGGAACCGGTTCTGCGTCATCGACAAGAGCCCGCGGTAGCGGCGGAAGGACACCACATGGTCAGGGCTATCTGGAACGGAATAGTCGTGGCCGAATCCTCGGCCGGGTATAACCGGGACACTGCTAAGCGACGACGAGCGGCAAGTCGAACAGCTGCTCGGCAAGCCTGATGAGGCGGCGGGGAGCATCGCACTCACCGTCGGGGTTTCCGCGGCCCAGGAATAGGGCAGTCCCCTGGATAGTGCCATCGACGTCGACTCCGGCTTCCCGGATGAGCACCTCGGCCCGGGGGTTCGTGACCATGGCGTTTGAGCGGTTGTCAAGGTAGACCTGCCAGTCCGTGCCCGCAAGGAGGCCGACGCCGCCCGACGCGATTTTCTGGAACGCCGTCTCATCAAGGTCGATGGTCCTGATGTGCACCGGCTGGGTGAGTCGGGTGGGGACCACGAGGGCGTGGTGGGAGGTAGTCATGGTCGTGTCCTTCGGCTGGTCCCCCGGCGCTGGGTCGCTGTGAAGCTGCCGGAATGGCGCGGGCGGCGCGAGGGCTAGGAGTCCCTTGGCGGCCGCCCGCTGGCATGGTCAGCGCCGGTTTTTGCGATGCTTTACAAAACCGAGTTCACTGTTTTCGCTTTTTGCCCTTTTTTCGGCCCGCTTTTCGAGAATCGACTTGCCGACCTTTTTGGCGGCACCGCCTTTGGAGGATTTTCCGGACATCGGAATCACGCCCTTCCTTGCTAGCGATACCCGATACCATACCCCGTTTAATTTTTTTATCCAGCCCTGGCATGAACCCCTCGATCCCCGCCGTGGCGGCAAGGATGCGGGCTCGCCCGGGGTTGGGCGGCGCACATCGGTATCGCCCGAAACTGCACGCCGGAGGAAATTCCGGGTTCCCACGACGAAGTGCAGAAAAGGCAGGAAATCGTGATTCAAGGAGCGGGCGGCTGCAGGGGCCATATTTCGGCAAAGACGGTCAGCGCCAGAATTCTTCCAGCTTGCCCGCAAGGTCTTTGCCCTGGTTGTACCCCGCCTGGGCGGCTGCCGGACGCAGCGACAGATCCATTGCATTGGCCCCGAACATGTACTCGGCGTCGACGCCCGGAAAGACCGTTTCCACGCTGCCCCCGCCTGCATGCAGCTCGTCCACCTGCGCTGCGAGCTGCATGCCCCACTCCAGCGGCATCCGCGTCCTGCCGCCGAAGGGAGACAGCACCAGGACCCGCCCGTACCCGGCAGCCAGGTCGGCGTTCTCGTTTCGCCGGTAGCCGCCGTCGATATAGCTGCTGTCCCCGATCCTGTACGCGAAACCGCTGGCACAGCTGGCGGCCACGGCGTCAACCAGGTCAACGCCGCTGGTGCGGTCAAACACTGCAGCTTCTCCGGACCGGGCATCGGCCGCCGTAATGAGCAGCCTGCGCCGCGGCCAATCATCACTGGTGAGACGGGCGGCGACGGTGGCCCGCCACCGTTCGGAATTGTCGTACGCGGCGGCCAGGTCCAGTGCCAATGCACCCATCCGGCGGCGCATGTCAGCTGCATCCCGGGAGGCGGCGATGATCTTCCCTGTCCGTTCCAAGTGGTCCGACACCGGCCTGACGGGTGCGGGTCCGCCGGTTCCCGGAGGAGGCGTCCGTTGCGGAAGCGGAGCGTCTAGGACGGCGGCATAGAGCTCGGCGGGCGTGGCGCCGGCGATCTGGGCGGCAGCCGTGGACCCGGCCGATGTTCCGATGACCAGGTCAGCGTCGGTCACATCCAGCCGGGCGTCAGCCAAACCGGCGAGGACGCCGATCAGCCACGCGTTGCCCGTCGATCCGCCACCGCCGAGGACCAGTGCACGCTGGGAAGTCGCTGCCGGAGAGGCGTGCGGGGTTGAAGAAGGTGTTGAGTTCATGGGAGTCGCCTTTCGCGAATTGCCTGATTCAGCGCTCCCGTGGCGGCTAGTTCAGCCGCGCGAACGTGGACTGCGAGGGAGCACCCATTGCGGATACTGCGTTCATGGGTCCCACCTCCTGCCAACGTGTCACGATCACGGGAATCTTGGCACACCAGCATGAGTGTCCGCAACCGGTAAATTTGGAGCGATGATTTCCCTAAACCGGACAATCCCGCGCAAGACGACGCGCACCGCCTCCTGAGCGAGCACCTGGCGGACACGTTCGCCACCTCGCCTGCCGAAAGCGGAACGGGGCCGCGGCGTGGCAACCGCCCGCTTACCGCGGAAAGTGTTTAGGCGTTCCGCTGGATTCGCGGGGAATGAGCGTCGGCAGGGATTTCCGTATGTGCGGTTCCTTCCCGGGGTTCACAATGAGATCAATTGCGGTAGCGGCGATCTGGTCCAGCGGTACCCGCACGGATGTCAGGGGGGTGGAAAGCCTGGCCGACAGGGGTATGTCGTTGTAGCCCACGAGTGCCAGGTCCTCGCCGATCTCGATCCGATGGCGGTGGGCAGCGGCAATGACGCCCATGGCAATGGTGTCATTGGCAGCGAATATGGCAGTGGGCCGATTCTCCCCACCATTTCCGAGCAGGGTTTCACCTGCTGAGTATCCGTTCTCGATGCCGTAGCCTGCCGCGATCAGCCACTCGTCACGCGCTTCGATGTCTGCTTCGGCGAGCGCCTTGCGTGCACCCGCCAACCGTGCGATGCCGGTTGACGTGAAATCCGGCCCGGTGACGATGGCGATATCCCTGTGCCCCAGGTCAACGAGGTGCCGGACGGCAAGATATCCACCAACTTCATCGTCACCTATCGCCGAGGGGCTTTCGCCGTCCGTCCGCAACACCAGGGCGTGCGGTACGCCCCGCTGCCGCAAGCGACGCGGCAGATCGTCATCGAGGCGTGCGGTGGCAAGAATCAGCCCGTCCACGTTCCGGTCCAAGAGCGTTTCAGCGGCGCGGCGCTCGTCATCAGGGTCATCGCCACTGGTAGCCACCATGGCAAAGTAGCCGCGATCCGAAGCGGCACGTTCGAGGTGCTCAAACATCAGGGCCATGACAGTGTCGCTGAGCCTCGGCACCAGCACTCCGAGGGTCCGGGTTTCGCCCCGTCGAAGGCTCGAGGCGAAAGAGTTCCGGCGATACCCGAGTTCTTCGGCCACCTTGCGTACCTGCGCTGCAGCGGCAGACCGGGACCCGGTGCCCCGCTCGTCAAGGGCGCGGCTTGCCGTGGAGATGCTGACTCCGCTGGCCTTGGCCACATCCTTGAGAGTGACAGGCGCACCTGTTGCCACCGGTTCCATGTGAGTACTCCTGTTCAACGCGGGGTTGGAAAACACTCTATTTCCTCCTTCCGGAAATATTGCCCTTGACAGTGAGCTGGGCCACGGTCATTATTGAAAACGTTCCCGCAAACGTTTTCATCATAGCGGAACTGCCCACCATCAAAGAAGACAAGAAGGTAGCTGTAATGACACTCGATCTCCGCGGACTCAGCCCCGCACCTGTCACCCCGTTCACTGAAGATGGCGCTGTCGACTTCGCTGCGATCCAGCGTCTGGGCTCGTGGCTCGGATCGATTGAGGGCGTGAAGAGCCTCGTCGTTCTGGGGCACGCCGGCGAAGGCACGTTCCTTACGGAAGAGGAGCAGCTGGACGTTATCCGCGCGTTCGTGGCGTCGACCGACGGCCGTGTACCGGTCGTGGCGGGCATCACGAAGGAGGGCAACAAGACTGCGGCGCTTGAGGCCAAGAATGCCGTCGAGGCCGGCGCGTCAGCTGGTCTCGTGTACCCCTCGCACGGGTGGCTGCGCTTCGGATACCAGAAGGGCGCCCCGCAATCGCGCTACCGGGAGATCTATGAAGAGTCCGGCCTGCCGCTGATCCTCTTCCAGTACCCCGACAACACCAAGGCGACCTATGACCTCGACACCCAGCTGGAGATCGCTGGCCAGGAGGGCGTCTTTGCCACGAAGAACGGTGTCCGCAACATGCGCCGCTGGTACACGGAGATCCCTGCGCTGCGCGCCGCACACCCCGATCTGCAGGTGCTGTCCTGCCATGACGAGTACCTGCTGCCGACAATGTTCGATGTCGACGGTCTGCTCGTCGGCTACGGCAACATCGCCCCCGAACTGCTCGTCGAACTGATCGAAGCCGGCAAGGCACAGGACTACAAGCGTGCCCACGCAATTCATGAACGGCTGCTGCCGGTGACCAAGAACGTTTACCACCGCGGCTCCCACATGGAGGGCACCGTCGCCTTGAAGTGGGGCCTCGTGAACCGCGGCATTCTGGACCACGCCACTGTGCGCACGCCGCTCCTGCCCCTGCCCGAGGGGGCCGAGACCGAAATCGCGGAGGCCTTCGCCGCCGCAAACATCGGCAAGGTCACCGTCAGCGTCTGATCCCCGGATCATAGGATGGCGGGAGCAACTCCCGCCATCCTCCCTTAGGCTTTAGCCATCTCCACTCTTGGTCAATGAGGACCCCAGCATCAATGCTGGAGAAGGAGGACTCGCAATGCGCGAGCCGAACAACACCACTACCATGGCGGGCGGCGCCAACGCCGCCAGGATCAATGCCGAGCTCGTAGCCCGCCTCGAAAGGCTCCCGCTCACCCGACGCCTGACCCTGATCCGCGTGGTCATCGGGTCAGCCACGTTCTTTGACGCGTACACCGTCCTGGCCATCGCCTTCGCGATGCCCCAGCTGTCCTCGGAATGGCACCTTACCGCCGGGGAGATCGGGATGATCCTCTCTGCCGGATATGTCGGCCAAATCTTCGGCTCCCTCTTCTTCGGCCAACTCGCGGAAAGAATCGGCCGGCTTCCCGTCCTGCTCATCACCATCCTGCTCTTTGTCTCCATGGACGTGGGCTGCCTTTTCGCCTGGGGCGCCACATCGATGATCATCTTGAGATTCATCCAAGGCATCGGCACCGGCGGTGAAGTCCCGGTCGCCAGCGCCTACATCAACGAATTCGTCGGGGCCAAGAAGCGCGGCAGGTTCTTCCTCCTCTATGAGGTGATCTTCCCTGTCGGACTCATGTTCGCCGGTATTGCAGGCTACTTCCTCGTCCCGGTCGTGGGCTGGAAGGCGATGTTCGTCGTCGGCATCATTCCCGCCGTGCTTACCATTCCCATGCGCTGGCTGATGCCCGAATCCCCCCGCTGGCTCGCGGCCCGCGGGCACGTCAACAAGGCTGACATGGTTGTCACCATGCTGGAGAGGGAAGCACTCAAAGCCGGACATACGCTCTCCGAGCCCGTTGTGCGGCCAGTGGACCCGAAGGCAACAGCCCGCACCAGTTGGCGCGAACTTTTTTCAGGCATTTACCGCAAACGCACCCTCATGATCTGGATGCTTTGGATCTGCGTCTACATGGTCAACAACGGCCTCGTCACCTGGCTCCCCACGCTCTACAAGCAGACGTTCAACTTGCCGCTGCAAACCAGCCTCGCCTACGGCTGGGTGACATCAGCCGTAGGCGTCGTGGCGTCCATCCTCTGCGCACTGCTCATTGACCGGGTCGGCCGCAAGCGCTGGTACGCGTGGGCCTTTCTCGCCGCCACCATTCCGCTCGTCGTGCTCACTGCCCTCGGGGCCGTCTCCGCAACACAGGTCGTTGTATTCGCCAGCATCGCCTACGCGATCCTCCAGACCATCTCCTTCTCGCTTTACCTCTACTCCTCAGAGCTTTACCCGACACGGCTACGCGCGATTGGCACAGGCTTCGGCAGCGCGTGGCTGCGCGCCGGCTCCGCGATCGGGCCCATCCTGGTTGGCTGGATCGTCGACAACTACGGGATCAGCTACGTCTTCTCAGTTTTCGCCGCTGTCGCCCTCATTGGTGGCCTTATCACTGTCTTCTTCGCCATCGAAACCAAAGGCAGGGTACTCGAAGAACTCTCGCCCTGATCTCTTTCCCAAGCACAAAATTGAAGCGTACGACGGCGGGTGCCCACCCGCCGTCGTACGCTTCTTACAACTGGCCCGGGCCGCCGTCCTTGACGTCACCGCGCCAGCCGCCGGTTTCGGTGCCGCGGGATTCGACGAAGTCCTTGAACTTCCGCATGTCGGCCTTGACCTGCATCTCGTCGATCTTCAGCGCGGCGCCGGCCTTTTCGGTGACGGTTTCCGGCGCCCATTCAAAGTGGACTTTGACCTTCGTGTGGTTGGCGTCCAGCGGCGTAAACCTGATGATGCCGGCATGCGACTTGCCGTCGGTGCTGCGCCAGGCGATCCGGTCGTCAGGCTCCTGGTCGACTATTTCAGTGTCGAACTCCCGCTGGACGCCACCCACCTTGGTAACCCAGTGGTTGGTGGTGTCGGTCAGCTGGGTTATCGATTCCACTCCGGACATGAACTGCGGAAAGGATTCGAACTGGGTCCACTGGTTGTACGCGGTTCGCACCGGGACTGCGACGTCAACGGTCTCTTCAACGTGTTCCATCTGCTTCCTCCTCATGACGGACGGCAGCAACAGCGGACTGGCAACTCTAGCCGTCCTGCCAGTCAGGCAGCCGCCACCCCTGCACGATAGATCCGGCGACTACCCGTGTCCAGAGCTTAAATACCCAAGCGGACGACGCCGGGTGGGCACCCGGCGTCGTCCGCTTGGGTATGTGGCTACTTGCTGAAGGGGACCTTTTCCCAGCTCAGGACGTCCGCGCCCTTGGCGCTGTTGACGGACACGGTGACGCGGAGGTAGTCGACAGCGTTGTTGGCGCCGTCCACCGTGATGCGCTGCAGGTTGTCCGCGGCGGCCGAGCCGTAAATGTTCAGCCACGGTGAACCCGCCGCAAGGGGCTGGTTCTCTGCGAAGACGTGGCTGTCGCCGTTGACCAGGTAGACCGGGGCGTCGAAGTCGTTGGTTTCGTCCACGATGGTCTGCACGATCTCGCGGAAGCCGGAGACCGTAGCCGGGTTGGCGGTGGCGTCAGCCAGCAGCGACGGGTCGAACATATCGGCCTGCTGCATGAGCACCACGGCGCGATCGTTGCTGCGTTTGGCGTCGGCGAAGGTCTGGTGGATCTGGGCGATGACGGCGTCCGTGCGGTGCTCCACCTCGGCGAGCTGCTCGGGCGTGGGTGCGGTCTTGCCCAAGCCGGTCCACGGCAGGAGGGAGTTGTTGCTGCCCTGGACGTTCAGCACGGAGAAGGCCACCCGGTTCTTGTCGAAGCGGACGTCCTCCGGGAGCCCCAGGTTCTCCTGGCTCTTGACCGGCATGGTGGCGCCCAGGGTCTTGCCGGGTTCGTTGAAGAAGACTTCCCTGATCTTGTCCAGGCGTTCCAGCGGGTTGTAGGCGCCGTTGTTGGTGCGGTGGCAGTCCACCCACTCGTTGTCGCCGGGCGTATAGACCAGCGGGTGGGTGAAGGTGTCGAACTGGGCGCGGATGTAGGAGAAGTACTCGTCTGAGCAGACTGAGGAGCCGTTCTTGATATCGCCTACGTGTGCTACAAACTTCAGGTCCTTGTCCGCGTTGAGGTCCTGGACGCGGGACGGGAACTTGGCGATCTCGGTGGCGCCATAGGGGATGTCGCCGATGACGCCGAAGGTGAAGGCCTGGTTGTTGTCGTTGTCGGCCGCCTGGGCGGTTTCGGCGAAGGCGGGCTGGGCCGCCAGGAGGCCGGTCGCCAGGGTGAGTGCCGCCGTCGTAATTTTGGCTGTCTTTGAAGGCATGGTGATGGTCCTGTTTCTCGTACGGTCTGGGCGCGGGGGCTTAGGCGCTGCGGGCGGTGAGGAACTGCTGCAGGCCGGCGAGGTCGTCGGTGTTGATGTGGTCCACGCCGGCGTCGGCGAGTTCGGTCCAGACGGCGTCGCGGGCGGCGCCGGGCTGGTCCGGGGTGGCCCAGAAGCGGACGCGGTAGCCGTTGGCGTGTGCCGTGGCGACGAAAGCGTGCAGCTTGGTGCGCTCGGCTTCGGGCATGGGTCCGACGCCCTGCCAGGTGAAGAGCTTGGTCCAGTTGTCGCTGACCAGCGGCATCAGGGCGGCGGGCAGGCCGGAGGAGAGGTCGGCGGCGCGGCCGTCGTAGAAGCTGAAGCGCTGGGTCTGCGCCTGCATGGTGGCCAGCGGGCGGTTGCCGCTGATGACCGCCGTGACCGGGCCGGTTTTGACGTTGCCGTTGGTATAGCGGCTCATGATGTCGCGGTGTTCGGACAGTTCCTTCTCGACGGCGGCGTAGGTGGCCTCGCCCTCGCTCTTGATGTCGATCAGGAGCTGCAGGCTGCCGTCCCAGTGCGGGTAGACGCCGTGGCCGGGCTGGCTGCGGACCAGGTCCTGGAGCGGGTCGAGGTAGAGGCTCTCGAGCGTGACGCCCTGCTTCGCGTTCGCGAGGTCGTGGGCCACGCGCAGCTCGCCATCCACCAGCCACACATCGGCCTCGACGCTGGTGAAGCCGTGCTCCAGGGCGTCGAACAGCGGGCGGTCATGCTCGTAGTCATTGTGGGCGTGTGTCCCGGCGAGGGGCTGGCCGACGACGACGGGAGCTGGCTTGGGTGACCCGGCATGGGCTTGGGCGGGGGCTACTGCTGCCCCCGCCAGGGTGGCGAGAAGGGCGACGGCGGCGAGGGTGCTTTTCACGAACACGGAGTACTCCTGGTACCTCGGGGATGTGCCCGGCCTGGGGTGTGCCGGGCGGAAGGGTGCGTGAAAAGCCTGCTTGACCTGCTGAAACGGTGACAGGCCCCCTGGTTGCTGAGCGGTAAACGAGAGGGAACAACAGAAAAGGGGCGGGAGTTGTGTCGGCCTCTTTCTGGCGCGGGGCCGCGTCCATTCGGAAGCTGCAAGGGTGCAGAGGGACAGCCACTTCACCAGGAGGCAGCAGGGAGCGGCACACTATGAGGCGATGAGGAAGTCCACTATTGCCTCCAAGGGGCTCGTTTCTTCCGGTAAGCACCCCGGGGGCCAGACTGTCGGTTCACGGTCCGCTTGTTCGGCGTTGTATTGGCGGCCGGTGGGCGAGATCCAGCCGGGCGGCTCATTCCTGGCTGCAGGACCCGGGCTCCATCCGGTTCGATGTTTGAGTCGATGGTGTTTGGGGCACAGCTGTCCCAGGTTGCTGATTCCGGTCGATCCGCCGTGCTCCCAGGCTTTGAGGTGGTCCGCCTCGTTGTCCAGGCTGGGATTGCTGCAGCCAGGGAAGGTGCATTTTCCATCGCGCATTCTCAACCACCGTTTGAGCGACTCTGTGAGCCGGTAGTTGGTGCGGCCAAGTTCAAGCGGAGCTCCGTCGCGGGGGTCCACGAGGACCCGGTAGAACGAGCCGGCACCTTCCGCGACAAGCTTCCGCGCCATCGATGCAGGGATAGGCCCGTAATTATCGAGGTCGGCGGGTTCGTCTGTGGTGCCGAAGAGGGAAAAGACCGGGACGGTGACCAACACATCCGCTTTGAGGGACGGCCCGGCCCCGGCGAGCTGTCCTGTCTCACCAAGCAGCCGTTCTGCCGCCACGTCCGCCTTGATCTGGGTGAGGGTGCGCGTCTCGTCGGGCCCCTGCAGCCCGCGTGCCAAAGCGGACGTCTTGTTCCAGATGGCACAGGCCTTGTCCGCGGCCAGGTGCAGCGATACCCAGGCCATGCCGTCGCGGTCCGGGGAGTACTCCATCCGGCGGTCTTCAACCGACTTCACATGCCTGGTTTCGAGCGACTCGGGGTGATGGCGCTCCCGCCAAGCACGGACCTTCCGCCGGAACCGGGCCGGAACCAACTCCCCGGCGGATGCACCCCGGGCCGCGTTGGGAGCCTCGGGGTCCAGGAAGTGCGCCACCAGGGCGGCGGCAGCGGTCTTGTCCAGGCCCATGGTTTCATCGACCACGATCCGGGCGTGCTGCCATGAAATCTTGCCGGCTTGCAACGCATCCAGTGCGGCCGGCAAGGAAGTGGTCAACGTGTGGGCTTCCCCAAGGAGGGCGGATGCGGCACGCTCGCCGATGGTGAGCGCGCAAGCAACCTCTGCCACGGTGCTCATTTCCCGCGCGGTGGCTTCGTAGGCACTGTTCACTGGCCCCTCCAATGCGTCTGCTGCGTTTGCATAGGTCGCAAGCAGTTGAACTTTTGCCGCCGCAGTGGCTGCTTCAATCCGGGCCACAATTCCAAGGCCGTCCAAGCACGAATCGGCAAGTTCCTGCAAGGGATCGGCATCGGCATCACGACTGGTGCGATCCGAGCTCTCAGGAGAACAGGCCAGGACGGCTGCAAGCTCGTCAGCGAGCCCGGCCAGGGACGTGACAGCAGCCGCCAACCCGGCCTTGCCCTCCGTGCCCACAACCGCTCTGGTTTCCATAACCAAAGCTTCGCAGGAGGGTACGACATTTTGAGTTCCTCATCCCCAGCCAACGTCAACGCTTCACCCAAGCGGCGTACCGCCGTCGTACATTCACCCGGGAAGGCGCATCATGAGCACTGTCAAAGCAGCCCGGACAGATAAGGCCGGCACCAAGGGGACCATCCCCGTGGCCGCTTTGGCGTTCGTGGTTGCCCTCGCCGTCCAGTTCATTGGGCAGGCGAAGACCGACCTGGGCATCGGGCGCCATCATCATTTTGTGGGGCTGATCCTGGGCCTGCTGGTGTCCATCCAGAAGTTCAAGCCGCTGGGATCGACCTGCAGCGTATGGCGGCTGCCTTGGTGGGCGTGGCTGTGCTGCTGCGGATGGGCAAGGCGACGGTGGGTGCCACGTTCTCGCTGGACCGTGAGCCGTCCTTTGCCATGGTGTCCGAGAAGTACGGGCCGGACTCTGACCAGTACCGCGGCGTGCTGGCTATGTATGTGTTTGGGACGCTGTTCGGTGCCGTGTTCATCACGCTGCTGACCTCGCTGGTGGCCAACTGGAAGATCTTCGATCCGCTGGCGCTGGCCATGGGTGCCGGCGTGGGGTCCGGTTCCATGATGGCTGCGTCGGTTGCGAGCATTACTGCGGCCTACCCGGGCGACCAGGATGCTGTCCTTGGGATGGCCGCCGTGTCCAACCTGATCACCACGGTGCTGGGTGTGTACGCGGGCATCTACATTGCGCTGCCGTTGGCGGACAAGTTCTACCGGGCGCTGACGCGGAAGCAGGCGAGCCGTGAGGTGGTTGCTTCCGGTGCTGGTGCTCCTGCTGTTTCTGCTGCCGACGCCGAGCGCGAGGCCGCGCAGGCTGAGGAGAACCGGCTGTTCCGTGAGCGGGTGGCGGAGTCCTCGGCCGAGATGAAGCTGCCGCTGTGGCCTGACTTGGCTCATGGGCCGGGATATTTCGGGAGTGTATCGTGCTGACCTGCGGTGATGCGGGCTGCTTCATGGTTTTTCACGCACTAATGGGATTTGTTCTAGTGTCACGGTGTGGCATTCATCAGGAGGGTGCGGACGGCTTCGGGGGCGACCGGTGTGC
>NZ_BMFW01000040.1 GCF_014639275.1 Arthrobacter liuii
CGCTAACTCTTGCTGATCCACATCAGTCGCCATGGGATCCATGGTGTCGCTCATGATCAGTCCTCCCCGCCAGGCAACGCCCGGCGTGTCAGGCCAACTGTGGATCCACCGTTATTCAGACAGTCCCACGGACCCTTTTCACCCTAGATGTATTGACCTGAGAGGTTGGTGACGCGGCTGGCCGGTGTCTGACCTTTGAGCGCAGTGTGGGCTCGGTGGACTCTTCTATGTCTGTCAAGCCGTTTTCATTGGTTCGGATGAGGCAGTAAGCGTTCGGTAGATGCGGCGGGCCACGTAGCGTTTGATGCAGCGGCGGATTTCCTTGTCGGTACGGCCTTCGGCGCGTCGTTTTTCCACGTACTGACGGGTTTCTGCGTCGTGAGTCATTCGCGTTACCGCGACCATGTGCAGTGCGCTGTTCAGCGCCCTGTCGCCTCCCCGGTTCAGCCGATGCCTGACCTTGTTCCCGGAAGAAGCTGGGATGGGGTTTACGCCGGCCAGAGAGGCGAAAGCTGCCTCGTTACGAACCCGGCCTTCGTGTGACCATGCGGTCAGACACTTCGCGGCGCTGATTGCCCTGAACCCTTTCTCTTCCAGCAAGGGTGCCGCCTCGCTGACCCTGACCAGCTCGTCCAGTTGCTTCTCATTGCTTTTGAGCTGCTCGTCCAGTTCGAGGATATGTCTGGCCAGGCGAATGGCCTCGTTACGGGCGACGGACAGGGACAGTTCTTCCTCGCGGGGCCGCCAGCGAGAGATGTCCGAGGTTTGGGAGGCGGTCAGGGACTTGCGGGCGTCGACCCCCAGGTTGTTGCTGCGTACTAGAGCGTTGAGCGCGTTGACCGACCTTGTGCGGTCGGCACTCATGGCGCCGCGGGCGGTTGTCAAGATCCGCACCGCTTGGCGGATCCCGTCATTGAGCCGGGGGCGACGAAGCTTATGTACGGGCAGTGGCAGCGTTGCGGCCGCGATCTGGTGGGCGTCCAAGGCATCGGTTTTCCCCACACCGCGGCGTTTCTTGGCATCCATGCGTGGTGCTTCGGCGACCGGATAACCATGGGAGGCCACTGTGCCGGCCAGGATCGCCCCGTAAGTCGCGGCGCCTTCGATGACCCAGAGGGTGTCGGCATCCGCGCCGGTGCGGCGGGCTACCCAGTTGATGGCCCGGTTGATTCCGGCCGCATTGGTGGGAAACGCCCGGGATTCAAGAAGGGCACCGGTGGTGGCTGCGAGGATTGCGTAAACATGGTTGCGGGCGTGTGTGTCGACGCCCACGACAAATGGGTGGGCATGAGCGACGATGGACATGGCGGTCACGGCACCTTTCCGAAGAACGAAGGACATGGGTCACCGGCCGTCAACGGCCGGTAGCAGTCCGGGTAGGAGTCACGTCGGAACAGCACTGTGATGGGTCACGCCCCTATGGGGTGGACAATCTTCTGATCAAGCTACCGAGGTGGGCCGGAATGGTACCGGCCACCCAACCCCAAGGATGGACAAGTCCACAGCAAGACAATCCATGTCAATGATTGTATGAGTCACATCTTCGGGGCCGGGGCGGCCAATAGCCATCCTGCCAGCCGGTCCCGGACCAGCCATGATCAAGACTCATAGTGATTGTAGGCATGGAGCCAGTCGGGGAAAGCGGCGACACGCTCTGCCTCGGAGCGGTAGGGGCGGATGTAAGCCCATTCCTCCAGCATCGTGCGGTTGAACCGTTCGACCTTGCCGTTGGTCTGCGGGCGATAGGGACGGGTTCGTTTGTGCTTGATGTCCGGGCCCAGGGCTTGGGCGAAGGCCCGGGATCGGTAGCAGTTTCCGTTGTCGGTCAGGACCCGCTGGACCGTGATCCCTTGGGCTTGAAACCAGGCGTTGGCGCGCTGCCAGAACGCTGCTGCTGTTTCCTTTGTCTCGTCGGTAAGGATCTCGGTGTAGGCAAGGCGCGAATGATCATCGACGGCGTTGTGGAGGTAGTGGTAGCCGGGCCTGCGGTTGGCCGTGGTGCCGGTCTTGTTCTTCCAGCCGGCGACCCTGCCCAGGACCCGGTGTCCGCCGCCGTCCGGGATCCGGCCAAGTTTCTTGATGTCGACATGGACCAGTTCCCCAGGCCTGTCGTGTTCGTAGCGGCGGATCACCCTTCCGGTGCCGCGGTCAAGCCAGGCCAGTTTCGCCAGCCGGTAGCGGGACAGGACGCGGTGCACGGTGGAGGGGTGAATGCCCAGCAGATAGCCGATCCTTGCCGGTCCCCAGCGGCGGTTCACGCGCACGGCGATGATCCGCCGCTCCGTCCGGGTTGCCGTGCGCCGCGGCGAGGAATGCGGGCGACTGGAGCGGTCCTCCATCCCAGCCGGGCCGTGGTCGCGGTAACGCTTGGCCCAACGAGCAGCAGTCGGCACGGAAACCTGAAACCGCTCGGCAGCCCGGCGCAGGCTCCAGCACTGATCAACGACACATTGCGCCAGCTGCAGCCGCCCACGAGGCGTCAGAAGAGCGTTAGGGTGGGACATGACACTCCTATAGACATTTTTCAAGTAATGCCTGGTTCATTGAGGCGGAGTGTTTGTACCAGGACAGGAAAGACTTGACGCGCGATGTAGCGCTTGAGGCAGCGCATGATTTCCTTCTTGCCTAGACCTTCGGCCGTTCGTCTGGCGACATAGTCTTTGGTTTGCCGGTCGTATCGCATTCTGACCAACACGATATGGTGCAGAGCGGAGTTGGCCTTCCGGTCGCCGCCGCGATTCAAACGGTTTCGCTCTGTCTTGCCTGACGAAGCAGGCCGCGGACAAGTGCCGGTCAGTGCCGCGAACTGTCTTTCGCTTCGTAGACGTGCCGTGTTGTCGCCGGCCGTGATAAGCAGTTGGCTGCCGGTATCGGGGCCGGAACCGAAGATATTCACTAGGCCGGGTGCATGGGCTTTGAGGAGACGGTCAATTTGAGCCGTGAGATCCCGGACCTGCTCATCGAGTTCCTGGTATCGCTTTGCCAATAGGCGCAGCGCATAGCGGGTGCATTCCTCTGAAGTGACTGGCTGCCGCTGGGGGCGGGTGGCAGCCAGCGCCGCGACGAGCCTGGGTGTTGTCACCGACCGGTATGGTGAGCGCACATTCTCAGGGGAACTGACGAGCATAGCTTTGATCTGGTTGATGGTTGCCGTGCGGTCCCGCAACGCAGACTCACGAACTGTCCTCAGGCTTCGCAGGGCTTCGACGAGCCCGTTGCGGCCCTTGGCCGCAGCGCTGGCTCGGCCGCTCATGACTGCTTCCGCAGCGCTGTAAGCGTCGAGCTGATCCGTCTTCCCCCGCCGCCGGCGTTGATCACGGCTGGGCTGATTGACCTCGATAACCTCGAATTCTTCTCCCGCCAGTTGCCGGGCGATTTCAGCGCCATAGCTGCCCGTGCATTCAACTCCGATGCTAAGCGCGTTGCCGTTGGCGCGGATGAACTCGATGATCTTCCGGTATCCACCGGCAGTGGCTGGAAACTCCTGGTCCGTCAGGCGCCGCCCGTGCTCGTCTATGACCGCCACGAAGTGGGTTTCCGCGTGGGTATCTATCCCCACGTACACGTTGGGACTGTTGCGTTGCATGATGGAACTAGCGCACCTTTCCGTTTCAAATGGGGGTGCGCAGCCGGGCGGGCCTGCCAGTCAGTTCACTATTGGGACGCTTGTCAGACTCCTATCAGGACACGGCAGCCTGCCCGGCCACGCCTCTTGTGAGGCTGGCCGATCGGCAGGTCATGTCGAGGACAACTCCCACCCGTCAAACGGAGGGGGTGTCAGAAGACCTCTGGGCCAGACCGGCAACCCCGAGAGCATTCTTCTCCTCTCCCGGCGTGCCGGGCCGGCTGCCATGCCGTTGGTCAAGCCCGAACTTTTTGACCCTCATGAGTATGACAGTCTGATCGGAGCCCACTAGGACGGCCCGAACGGTACCCACCAGCCGGACATGCCGAACCTAATGACGGCTTGAATGGTACCCACCTGTGAACGTTGATCCATCCAGTGTTGGATCGACGACGGGAGGGCCGGGATGGGGTCAAGAGTGGAGTTGTTCGCGCAGATTCGGAGGGATGCCCGGGTGGAGGGCGCGTCAATCCGGGAGCTTGCCCGCAGGCACCAGGTGGCGCGGAAAACCGTGCGTAAGGCGTTAAGTTCCCCGGTCCCGCCAGAGCGTAAAACTCCTGTACGGTCCTCGCCGCGGCTTGATCCTTATAAACCGACGATCGACGCCATGCTCGTCGAGGACACGACGGCGCCGAGGAAGCAGCGTCACACTGCCCGGAGGATTCTTGCCCGGCTCATCGAGGAGCATGGAGCGGACGAGTTGTCGTATTCGACGGTGCGTGACTACGTTCGGGTCCGCCGGGCGCAGATCGATGTGGAGGCCGGCCGCCGGGTTGAGGTATTTGTTCCTCAGGAGCACGCCCCGGGCGCGGAAGCGGAAGTGGACTTCGGTGAAGTCTGGATCGTGCTGGACGGGGTAAAGACGAAATGCCACATGTTCATCTTCCGGCTTTCTCACTCCGGCAAAGCCATCCACCGGATTTACCCCACCCAGGCCCAGGAAGCGTTTCTGGAAGGCCACGTCGAGGCGTTCAACGAGATCGGCGGCGTGCCGGTCAAACATATCCGCTATGACAACCTCACCAGTGCCGTCAGGGCCGTGGTGTTCGGTCAGGGGCGGAACCGCCTGGAGAATGACCGGTGGGTGTTGTTTCGCTCGTTCTATGGATTTGATGCCTTTTATTGCCAGCCAGGTCTTGCCGGCGCTCACGAGAAATGCGGGGTCGAGGGCGAGGTGGGCTGGTTCCGCCGCAACCGGCTGACCCCGATGCCCGTGGCGAGGTCCCTTGATGAGCTCAACGACTGGATCCGGAGCCGGGAGGTTCAAGACGATCAGCGGCGGATTGATGGCAGGATCCGCACTATCGGCCAAGACTTCGCCGCCGAGCGCCCGTTCCTGGCACCGTTGCCGGCCGACGAGTTCGATCCCGGTCTGGTGTTGAACCCGAGAGTGGACCGGTCCTCAATGATTACCGTGCGGATGGTGAAGTACTCGGTGCCAGCACGGTTCATCGGTCGGCGGGTCCGGGTTTCATTGCGGGCATCCGAAGTTGTGGTGTTCGACGGCCGCGCGGTGGCGGCCCGGCACCAGCGGATTATTGCCAAGGGCGGGCAGTCGGTCCAGTTGGACCATTATCTGGAGGTCCTCAAGACCAAGCCCGGCGCTTTGCCTGGTTCCACTGCTTTGGCCAGGGCGCGGGAGTCGGGTGCTTTCACCAGCGCCCATGACGCCTTCTGGTCTGCCTCGCGCAGGGTCAACGGTGATGCCGCGGGGACCCGTGAACTGATTGACGTCCTGCTGCTGCACCGATCGATGGAAGCCGAAGACATCGAGGCAGGGATCACCGCAGCCCTTGGAGTAGGTGCCGTCAGTGCCGACGTCGTGGCGGTTGAAGGCCGCCGACATGCCTCCAGCATCCCTGCTGGTGGGTCCCGTCCTGACCGTCATCGCGGTGCTCATGCTGAAGCGAAAGTGCAACGAGTTGTCAGCCTGACCCAGCGCCGGCTGATGGACCCGGCGGCGGTCATCGCCGGGCTCCCTCCAGACAAGCGGCCGCTCCCGGCGATCAGCGCCTATGACGAGCTGCTGGCCAAACGCACCGAACACTCCGCAGGAACCGCGTCGAAGGAAAACATCTCATGAGCCCCACCGCACCGGCCACCACCATCACCCCAACCCTGCGACGGCGCCGCGGTCTGACTGAGCAGGCCGCGGTCGCGGCCGTGGACCAAGCATGCCGCCGATTGCGCCTGCCCACCATCCGGGCGGTTCTGGACGAAGCTCTGACCGTCGCGGGGAAGGAACAACTCTCTTACCAAGGCTTCCTGGCCGAGCTGCTGCTGGCCGAATGCGATGACCGGGACCGTCGCTCCTCAATCCGACGCGTCAAAGCCGCGAACTTTCCCCGGGATAAATGGCTCGGTGATTTCGATTTCGACGCGAACACGAACATCAACCCCGCTACCATCCATACCCTCGCTACCGGCGAATGGATTCGAAAAGGTGCACCGCTATGCCTGATCGGGGACTCCGGAACCGGCAAATCCCACCTGCTTATCGGGCTGGGCACCGCCGCGGCGGAGAAGGGATACCGGGTCAAATACACTTTGGCCACCCGGCTCGTGAACGAACTCGTCGAAGCCGCCGACGACAAAGTCCTCGCCAAGACCATCGCCAGATACGGCCGAGTGGACCTGCTCTGCATTGACGAGCTCGGCTATATGGAACTGGACCGGCGCGGCGCCGAACTCCTCTTCCAGGTCCTCACCGAACGCGAAGAGAAGAACTCCATCGCCATCGCTTCCAACGAGTCGTTCTCCGGCTGGACCAAGACATTCACCGACCCGCGCCTCTGCGCCGCGATCGTTGACCGGCTGACGTTCAACGGCACCATCATCGAAACCGGCACCGATTCCTACCGCCTCGCCCACAGCCTGACAAGGAACGCGCACTAAAAGGTAGCCGCGGCCGCCCGCCCCACGAACACATAGGTTGTCGTTGACCACTTCATGCCGCGCAACAGGACAGTTTGGAGACGTCAGTAGTGAAGGACTGGGCTGCTATCTTGATGCCTTCGGCCATGGTCAGATAGGGGCTCCAGAGATTCGCGACCTGATCAACGGTCATCCCGGCCTCCAGAATGTAAATCCCTGCGGCGGCGATGTCCCCGGCGTCCTTACCCACGACAGTGATCCCTACAATCCGACCCGTGTCCGCGTCGGCAACGATCTTGATGAAGCCGCGGGTATCACGGTTCACCAGCGCGCGAGGGATAAATTTGAGCGGCAGAACCCGGCACATGCACCGGATCCCTGCCTGGTTCGCTTCCTTGTCCGTCATCCCGACAGCGGCCAGGGCAGGGCTGGTAAACGTGACCCGGGGCAGGTGCCGGTAATCGACCTCACGCCCGGCACCCTCAAAGGCGTTCTCCACCATCAGGGCCCCGTGCGCGGCGGCGACATAAACGAACTCCGGGTGACCCGTCACATCACCCGCGGCCCAGATCCTCGGATTAGTACTGCGAAGGCTCCCGTCGACCAGGACTTCCCCGCGGTCCCCGGTTTCAACGCCGACCATGCAAAGGTTCAAATCCTCCGTGACCGGGCGCCGGCCTGTTGCCATGAGCAGGCGCGCGGCCCTGAGTTCCTCGTTTCCTCCTGAGACGGAAGCATCCACGACCACGTCCCCCGACACCTCATCGGTCCGGACCGAGGACGCTGTCGCTCGACGGACGACCCGGATGCCCTCATCGGCGAAGACACCGGCGAGGGCATGCCCGGCTTCAGGCTCTTCGGCCGAGGCGAGCTTGGACCGGACCAGGATGGTCACCTCCGTGCCGAGCCGGGCGAAAAGCTGCGCCTGCTCCAGCGCCACATACCCGCCGCCCACCACCAGCATCGAAGCGGGAACGTCCTGCAGCTCCATCGCACTCGTGGACGTCAGATAATCCACCTCGTCCATTCCCGGCACTTCAGGGATCCAGGGGGTGGAGCCGGTCGCGACCAGGTAGTGTTCCGCGCTGACTGTCTCGGTGGTTCCGCCCGGGGCGGTGATGTTCAAAACCGGTGCGGCTGCGGTTCCGGCGAACACCGCCGTCCCCCGCTGCAGGTTCCATCCATAGCCCGCGGCGAGATCCACATACTTCTCTGACCGCATGGATTCGACCAGTGAGCGCTTCCCGGCGACCAGTTCGGGCATATCCACCGGCTCTGCGGAGGTGCTGATACCGGGGAACCGTCCGGAAGCATCGAGGGCGACATGGCGGGCTTCCGCGGCGGCCAGCAGGGCCTTGGACGGGATGCAGCCCGTGTTCACGCACGTGCCTCCCACAGTGCTGCGCTCCACCATCAACACCCGCTTGCCACGGCTGGTTGCCCGGATGGCCGCAGCGAAAGCAGCCCCGCCGGAACCGATAATGGCCAGGTCATAATCGAAAGATGCTGCCGACACGAGGGACTCCTGAAGATGGAAGGGAAGCAGCCGCCAGCACACCTGTTGCTCAACCGACCGCCATGTGCAGCCTTCAACCGAAGACCAGCTCTGCATCCCATTCTCAACCTTCCCCTACACTGGAATGTCAAGGAATCGCCGTCCTGGCCGCCTGCTAAGAAATGAGTTCATGATGCGTATCGGTGAGGCCGCGGCAGCGGCAGGGATGACAACCAAGACGCTGCGTTTCTACGAGGACAGCGGGCTTCTCCCGGCAGCGAAAAGATCCTCTAACGGCTACCGGGACTACCATGACGACTCCGTGGCCAGGCTCGAATTCATCCGCCGCGGACGGGCCGCAGGCCTCGCCCTGACCCAAATACGCGAAATTCTTAGCCTCCGTGACGCCGGAGAAGCCCCCTGCGCCCACGTCCAAGACCTTCTCTCCAACCAGCTGGCCGAACTGGACCACCAGATTTCTGAACTAATGGCGCTGCGATCCATCGTCGCCGGCCTTCACGCCACTGCCGCGTCCGGGACCGACGCAAGCTGCGATCCCGAACAAATCTGCAGCTACCTCTGACGCACTACTCCGCCAGACGCCAGCTTCCAACAACCGGGACCCCGGGTATCGTCCCAACCCGCGGCAGTGTTTTCACAGACCCAGAAACCACGCCAAGAACCCCTAGACACCCTCACAACATCATCCCCGGACGTCCGACGGGTGGGTACCGTTCGGGCCGTCCTAGTGGGCTCCGATCACGTTGACACAATCACCTCACATACCAATAGTGAAGACCTCCGTGCAAGCCCCACTCCACCCGGAGGTCTTCTTCATGTCACCAAACCACGCCGAGCGTCACTAACGTCCGTGGTCAATACACCTAGACTGGATGCAGATCCCCGGTCTTCGCTGACGCGTCCAATCCGGCCTGAACAAAGGCGAAGCCCGCAACGCTCTCGCACGGGCCGTGTTTTTCAACCGCCTTGGCGAGCTCCGGGACCGCTCCTACGACAATCAACGCCACCGCGCTTCGGGCCTGAATCGCCTCACCGCGGCCATTACCCTTTGGAACACCGTCTACCTGGACCATGCAGTCAAAACCACCGGACGCCCAGAGAACGAGGAACTGCTCCAACATCTCTCCCCGCTCGGCTGGGAACGCATCAACCTCACCGGCGACTACACCTGGAACAGCCCCCGCCAACCAAAACACGGCAAACTCAGGCCCCTACGTCAACCCCAAATTCTCTTAGCGTGTTATTTATTCCGTTTCGTGAGCTGGCCCCAAGTATAGGCTGGATGATTTCCAGCAGCCCAGCGACCTGGCCGCCGGGAAGGTCCGCGGCCGCGCGATCCTGGTCCCCTGAAGCGTGCCTTCTTAGAATGGGCGCGCTCCCTGGCCGGCCACCGCCTACGTCCGGATCGAGGCGTTCCGCGGTGATGAGGCCGGCGGTCAACACTTGAAATTGGGGCACTTCAAGAAGGCCGCGGCTGAGCTGCCGGCGTTACCAGGCCCGGGGTCCGGATATCGGGAACGTCACAGTGGACGGCTGTTCCGAACTCGGGGATCTCGCCGTTAAGTAAGGCGCGCTCGTGGTCAGCAGCTTCGGGGAGGCGTAAGACCTGGTGGCGGCCGGGTACCGTGCTGGTGGGATGTCACCAGGGCTGCAGGGGAATTGCTTCCTGGGCGTTGATGCTTACCAGCATGGTCCGGTTGCGTGCCCCGGCCTTGCGGAGGATGGAGCCCACGTGCTTTTCAACCGTCTTGGCTGATATCTGCAGTTCCCGGGCAATCTGTTTGTCCGCCATGCCGCGGATGACCATGTCGTGGACTTCACGTTCGCGTGCCGTGAACTGGCCGCTCCCGGCGTCGGATAGGTTCTCGCCCATGAGGTGGTCAAACATCTCGCCTTCCATCAGGGCTTCACCTTGGCCGGCTGCCACGATGGTGCGGCCAATGGTTTCGCCGTGCGCACGCCGGTTGATGAAGCCGCGCACGCCTGCCTGTTTGGCAGAGCGCACCTGGTCCACGGTCGGGTTGTCGGTCAGCACCACCACCGCGCCGGCAGTGTCGACGCCAGGGAGGTTGGCCAGGATACCGGTGGTGTCCCTGTGGAGCAGGTCGAGATCCAGCAGGACAACGGCCGGGCGGAGCAACTCGCAGGCGTCGAGGAGTTGGGCTGCGGACGTAACCTCTGCCACCACTTGGATTCCTGGCTCTGCGTCGGCGAGCAGTTTCACCAGGCCGGCGCTGATCAGCGGGTACTGGGTGGCGATGACCACTTTCCACTGCGGCTGGGGGTTGGCATCTTGCTCTGGCGCCCGGGTCGGCAGGGTGGCCCTTATCTGGGTCCCCCAGCCACGGGTGGCTTCGATGTGCAGTTCCCCGCCCAGGTGGATGGCGCGGGAGTTCATGCCGTGCAGTCCCAGGCAGCCGGGATGGACGGCGGAGTGGTCCCCGTGCGCTGCGGCCAGGTCGAAGCCGCGGCCGTTGTCCTCCACGACGAGGGCTATAGAGTTGCCTTCGTAAATCAGCCCGGCCCGCACGGAGGTGGCTTGGGCGTGGTTCACCACGTTGTTGAGTGCTTCCTGGGCGATCCTGAAGGCTTGGTGGATGATCTCGGGTGCGGGGGTCCAGGGTTCACCGATCACCTTCAGCTCGGTGGCGGCGCCCGTCATGGATTCCACCCAGGCGAGTTCCCCCGCGATGGCGTCCTCAAGGGTTCGGCCGATGAGCGCGGCCGGACCGATGCCTAGAACCGTGCGCCGGGTCTCGGCCAGGGCGTCGTGGGCTATGGTCCGGGCGCCGCTGATGTGCCGCGCTGCTGCCTCGCCACCGCTCAGCTGGTTGGCTTTTTCTGCTTGGTCAAGGGACAGGAGCAGGGTGGCGAGGGACCGGCCCACGGTTTCATGCACGTCGCGGACGGCACGCTCACGTTCAGCAGCGACAGCGGCCTCGCGCTCACGGTCCGCGGCTTTTGAATGTAGCTCGGAGTTGGCCAGCGCAATGGCGGCGTGGCTCGCAAAGAGTTCGGCAAGGTGTGCTTCTTCCTGTGTGAAGGGCCGTCCCGGGTTGGCGCTAAAGACAATGAAGGCGCCAACGATCTGCTCGCCCCATTGGATGGGCACTCCGATGACCGCGCAGTTCCAGCGGGGGTCTGTCGCCGGGATGTGGCCGCGCTCTATGGTGCGGTAGGCGTCCAGGATGACGGTTGACCGGCTGGCGACGACCTGGCCGGTGAACCCTTCCGACAAAGGGAAGGTTTGGCCTTCCTGGCATCCGACACCGATGTCTACCTTCTTGGTGTAGGTGCCTGCAGCCTCGTTGACCAGGGCAATGGACCCTGACTCGCAGCCGAGCAGGGACGCGGCGTTGTTCAGAATGCGGGCCAGGAGCGGCTGCAGCTCAAAGCGGCCGGCCAGGTCCCGTGCGAGGTCTGTAACGGACTGGAGCTTGTTGTTATGGATGCCGTGCGGGTCACGCAGGCTCCTGACCAAGGCCTCGAATTCGGGCTCTGCTGGTGTCATTTTCGTCCTCCTCGACGAAAGGCAGGCCGCAAGGCAGCGGGCCGTATCTACCACCATATCCTGCATCCGGAATCCGGGCGCATGCTGGTTTCCCCGTACTGGGCAAGGCGGGATAGTCCTCATACCGCAGGGCCTGTTTTGCTGATTTTGTGGAATGGACGCCATAGCTGGGCGTCACCGGACCAGTGGAGGGAAGCACATATGGCGCGCATTGGACTCCTGACCAGCGGCGGCGACTGTCCTGGGCTTAACGCCGTGATCCGGTCCTGCGTGCTGCGCGGGATCCGGATCCATCGGGACCAGTTCGTCGGCTTCACTGACGGGTGGCGGGGCCTCATTGAGGGCAGCACGCTGGAACTGGACTGGATGAGCGTCCGTGGGATCGGCGGCCTGGGCGGGACCATCCTGGGCACCTCGCGGACCAACCCGCTGGGCGAGGCCGGAGGAGTGGAGCGCATCAAGTCGAATCTCCGCTTCCTCGGAGTCGATGCACTCATTGTCATTGGCGGTGAGGGAACACTGACGGTGGCCAAAATCCTGAGCGATGCCGGTGTCCCGATTATTGGGGTTCCGAAAACCGTGGACAACGACCTTTCGGCTACCGATTTTTCCTTTGGCTTCCATACCGCCGTCGAAATCGCTACCGAAGCGATTGACCGTTTGAAGACGACGGGCGAGTCCCACCATCGCTGCATGATCGCGGAGGTGATGGGGCGCCATGCTGGGTGGATTGCGTTGTATGCCGGCATGGCCACCAGCGCCCACGCAATCCTCATCCCGGAACAGAACGCCAGCATCGAGGAAATTTGCGAATGGGTTGAAGGCCCGGTACGCCGGGGGCGCACGCCCTTGGTGGTGGTGGCCGAAGGATTCCTTGCCGAGGGTATGTCCGAACCGCACTCGGACCGCGGCCTGGACGCCTTTAACCGGCCGCGGCTGGGCGGCATCGGAGAGCGTCTCGCACCGGTTATCGAGGAGCGGACCGGGATCGAGACCCGCTGCACCACACTGGGCTATATCCAGCGCGGTGGTGCCCCCAGTGCCACTGACCGGGTGTTGGGCACCCGCCTGGGGTTGGCTGCAGTTGACGCTGTGCACGACGGCGCGTGGGGGCAGATGGTGGCCACGCGCGGGGACGAGATCATCCGCGTTAGCCTGGCAGAATCGGTGGGGCGGCTTAAGACGGTGCCGCAGTCCCGCTACGACGAGGCGACCTACCTGTTCGGCTGAACCTTGGAGATTCGACTTGGACCTTAAAGAACGGACGACGGCGGGGTACCCGCCGTCGTCCGTTCTTTAAGGCCGCTGCCACGTTCAATAGGCGGAGGCACCGGCCTCAGCCACTTCCTGGTCCTGTTCGATGGTGCCGGTGGAAACGCCGATGGCGCCCATGATCTTTCCGTCCCGGACCAGCGGGATACCACCGGGAAAGACCACCAACCGTCCCCCGTGGGCGTCATTGAGTCCATAAATAGGCCCGTCGGGCCGGGTGTTCTTCTGCAGATCGCCCGTTTGGCACTGGAAAGCGATAGCGGTGTAAGCCTTGTTGATGGAGATGGGGATGCTGCCAATGTTTGCACCGTCCATGCGGAGGTGCGCCTTTAGGTTGCCGCCGGCGTCAACGACGGCGATGTCCATTGGCTGGCCGATCTCTGCCGCCTTCGCGGCGGCCGCGTCTATGATGCGGCGTGCGTCGTCGGCGCTGACGGTTTCGAGCACTGTTCCGGTTGCCATGCTGGATCCTGTTCGTTCGGAGTTGCCTGAGGGCATCACCTAACCACGGATCACCCCGCTGCAGACAGGTGGTGAATACCCCCAAAGGACTATGCGGGTTATCCCCAATTCCGGCGGGCAGGCCGCTCGCCTACCGTGGGAGTCAGCCTACCTAGGAGGTAAATATTATGGGCGTTGTGCCCCTAAAGGAGATTCTTGACCCGGCCTTTCAAACGCGATACGGGGTTCCTGCAATCAACATCTTCAACGACCTGACCATCGAGGCGGTGCTCGCCGGCGCTGTCGAGGCCAACTCACCGGTCATCCTGCAGACCTCAGTCAAGACGGTCCGCAGCATCGGCTCCAGGGTGCTGTTCGACATGTGGAGCTCCATGACCCGCGGCATCGAAGTTCCGGTGACCCTGCACCTGGACCACTGCCCGGACCGCGCCGTGATAACCGAATGCCTGAAAGCCGGCTGGAACTCGGTGCTGTTTGATGCTTCCAGCCTTCCCGTTGAAGAAAACCAGCGACAGACGATCGAGGTGGTCGCCGAGGCCCGTAGCTATGGCGCCCAGGTTGAGGGCGAGATCGAGGCGATCACCGGCGTCGAGGATGACCACGGTTCAGACGAAGTATCCCAGCAGCAAAGCCTGGAGACCGTGCTCGCCTACCTCGACGCCACCGGAATCGACGTCTTCGCCCCGTCCATCGGCAACGCCCACGGCACATATAAGGCTGCGCCGGTGCTGGACATGACCCGGGTGAGCGAAATTGTCGAGGCCCGGAATATTCCCATCGCCCTGCACGGCGGCAGCGGGCTCAGCCAGGAGCAGTTCGCGGACCTCATCTCCCGCGGGTGCGCCAAGGTCAACATCTCCACCGCGTTGAAGGAAACGTACATGCAGTCCAGCCTGGCGTTCCTCAAGCAGGCCGAGCAGGACAACAATTGGGATCCGCCGTCGCTGTTCAAGCACACCCGCGCCGACGTCATTACCATGGTGAAAGAACTCGCTGAGCAGTTCGGCAGCGCCGGAAAGGGTGGACGCTGAATGCCTGCCCTGATTTTTGACTGCGACGGCGTCCTGGCCGATACCGAGCAGTACGGGCATTTGCCAGCGTTCAACCGCACCTTCCGGGACTTCGGTGTCCCGGTCCAGTGGAGCGTTGAGGATTACGCGCGGAAGGTCAAAATCGGCGGGGGGAAGGAGCGGATGCGCAGCATCGTCACTCCTGATCTTGCCGCGTCACTCGGCCTGGCCGATGACGCCGCGGTGGACGAAGCCATGCTGACCTGGCACAAGCACAAAACCGCTATCTACAAGGAGATGGTGGAAAGTGGTGTCATGCCTGCCCGGAACGGTGTAGCCCGTATCGTTGCCGAGGCCCGCGCCGCGGGGTGGCGGCTGGCGGTCGCCTCGACGTCGGCGGAACCGGCCGTGCTGGCCGTGCTGACCCACGCCGTTGGGGAGGACGCTGCGTCGGAGTTTTCGGTTTTTGCCGGCGATGTTGTCCCACGCAAGAAGCCCGCACCGGATATCTACCTGCTGGCACTGCGGGAAATGGGCCTGGACGCTGACGACGCGGTCGTGGTCGAGGACAGCGCCAACGGGATGCGTGCCGCACTCGCTGCGGGCCTGCGCACCCTGGTCACCGTCAGCGGGTACACCCGGGAGGAGGAATTCGCTGGCGCGTCCCTCGTGGTCTCCTCACTGGGCGACCCGGACCAGGGCGAACCGGCCGAAGTCCTGCTGAACCCCCACCACCTGAAGGTTCCCGCCACGGTGACACTCGAAACACTCCAGCAAATCCTGAAGCTTCCAGCCCCAACAGCTGCACCTTCCACCCCGACGGAGACACCATGACCGCCACCAACCTCGCGGACATCGAATATGTTGTCCGCACCATCGCCCAGACCGCCGTCGACAAGGAAAAGGAATTCGGCGACTTTGACGCCGTCGTAGGCGACGGCGACCTTGGCTACTCCCTGGCACGCGGCTTCGAAAAGGTGCTTGCCGACTGGGATTCCTACAAGCGCGAAGACGTGTCCACTTTCCTGCAACAGATCGCCGTGACCATCACCAGCCGCATCGGCGGTTCCTCCGGCCCCCTATGGGGAACCGCGTTCCTCCGGGCGTCAGTGACAGCGAAACAATTCAATGAGATCACGGGCACCGCCGCGGTGGCGATGCTGCGCGCGGCAACCGACGGTATCAAAGCCCGCGGCAACTCTGATCTCGGAGACAAAACCCTCCTCGACGCACTGGTACCTGCCACTGACGAACTAGAACGCATGATCACCTCCGGGGCCAATGCCGCGGACTGCCGCGAGGCCTTCGCCAAATCCACTCGCGAACGTGCCGAGGCAACCAGCGAACTGGAAGCCAAGCGCGGACGCGCCAGCTACAGCGGAGAGCGCAGCATCGGCTCCCCGGATGCCGGGGCCCTGGCCGTGGCGATCATCATCGAACGCATCGTGGCCGGATGGCCCGAGCGGTAGCGCCCTGCTTCTGTACTGTCCGTCAAAATCACTGTCCATCGAAACCATCACAACGACGTGGAGCAAGCATGAAAAAGTTTGTCAACAACCCCCAGCAGTTCGTCCCCGAGATGCTTGAAGGGCTGGCCCTCGCCAACCCGGACACGCTGAAGTACGTCCCCGAATACAACCTGATAATGCGCGCGGACGGGCCCGACCAGAACAAAGTCTCGATTGTCCAGGGGTCGGGTTCAGGCCACGAACCGGCGCACGTGATGATCGTGGGCAAGGGCATGCTCGACGCCGCCTGCCCGGGTGACGTCTTCGCGGCACCCCCGTTCGACTACGTCCACGAGACCACCAAACTGATGGCTTCGCCCAAGGGCGTGCTCCTGCTGGTCAACAACTACACCGGCGACAAGATGGTCTTCGAAATGGCGCAGGAAATGTCCGCCGCCGAAGGGGTCAACGTCAAGACGCTGTTCATCAACGATGACGTTTCCGTTGAGGACTCCACATATACCATCGGCCGCCGCGGTGTCGCCGGAAACTTCTTCGTCATCAAGGCGGTGGCGGCCGCCGCCGAGCGGGGGGCCGACCTGGACGAGGTGATCCGGGTGGGTGAAAAAGTCAACTCGGTGACGCGCACAATGGGTGTGGCCCTGACCGCGTGCACGCCGCCGGCCAAGGGCAGCCCGCTGTTCGAGCTGGGCGAGGACGAGATCGAACTCGGCGTTGGCATCCACGGCGAGCCTGGCCGCCGCAGGGCCAAGATCATGCCCGCGAACGACATCGTGGAGGAACTGCTCACCCCCATCGTGAAGGACCTGCCCTTCTCCGACGGCGACCGCGTGGCGCTGATGGTCAACGGACTGGGCGGCACCCCCATCAGCGAGCTCTACCTGCTGTACGGCCAGGCCCACAAGCGCCTTGCCGAGCAGGGCATCACGGTGGGCCGCAGCTATGTGGGCGAATACTGCACGTCCCTGGACATGGCCGGTGCGTCCATCACGCTGGTCAGGCTTGACGACGAGATCGAGTCCCTGCTGAACGACCCGGCCGAGATCCCCATCAGGGTGTTCTAGGCCCTGATTTCCGGCACGCACGCCCGCGGTTTAACCCGCAGCGTGCGCGCCGGGCCCCTCTCCATGTCCAGGCGTCCAGGCCGTAGCGGCGTTGCACCTGGTCATGGACCACGACCTGGCCGCGCTCCGCGGTGCCGGGTCGTGGTCCTTCCGTGCCGTGGCTGACTCGCGCGCCCTCTCGACGTCGCGGCCGCTGGCCGTGTCCCACCACTGGTCATCCATCACCGGGGCGTCAAATTCAGTCATGGTTCCCCTTCCTGGTGTTATCTCTCAATGTCCTGGCGGCTGGTTCCGCTCCGGGTGCGTGCCTGCTCGTACTTCGGCGGCAGCACCGAGCCGACGGAGCGCCCCAGGGCCTGGCAGGCCGCGCTCGTGCGCACGGCTTCGGTCCCTTCGTTGTCTACCGCCGCGACGGATGCGGAGACGCTCCACAGCGCGGCGGCGACTTGGCAGAGCTGGTGCTTCACCAGGTCACCTATCTGGCGTGCCCGGCGCAGATCGCTGGACGCTTTGTGCATGTCATGGACGGCCTTGGCTACGTTCAGCAACTGGCGCAGCATGACCAGACCAGGGTCGACGGGATCTGGCTTGATCTGGCCGAGCGTTGTTTCTACTGCTTCCGGCGAGAAATAGTGGGCTCGTGGCCACAATTCTGGAATCTGCCGCCCGGGGGTACGGGGGCGGCACGGGCTGCGTGGCCTGGGGCGGGGGCTGCTATTTGGGTAATGTTATGCCCAGTCTTGCCATGCGGCGGTATATGGTGGCCCGGCCTATTCCCAGTTCTGCTGCTGCGGCAGCGACGGTGATGCCGGGGCGGGATAGGCACCGGATGATCTCGTCGCGTTCGACGGTCTCGATGCGGCTCAGTTTAGGGCCTGGTCGGCTTACCATCCCGGCCGGCAGGTGCCGGACGTCGATGGTGTCGGTGCGGAGCGCCGCGGCCTGAATAACGCTGAAGAGTTCGTCGATGTTGCCAGGCCAATGGTGAGTTGTCAGCACGTGCTCGGCCGCGCGGGTGAAGTTTACCTCGCGCAGGCGTGTCTGGCGGGCGGCATATTGGGCGAGTGGGAGAACGTCGTCGGCGCGTTCGCGTAATGCGGGGACCGGCACCACGGTTTCCACAAGGGTGCCCAGCGGTGGGGGGACCGCGTCAAGTCCCTCCGCGGTGACCGCCCATGTAAGTGTCGCAGGCCCTCCTCCGGGGGACCCGGTCAGTGATCGCAGCCCATCTGCTGCACGTGCCTGTAGTTCCCCGGCCGCCCATGCCGGCAGTAAGTCGACATTCTCAACGATGACAGCGGTTCGCGGTTTGGATAGCTCAGGCGTCCATAGGGATAGCCAGTGCTCGACGTCTTCGGGTGCGGGAGCGGTCGCGGAAAGGATGCGGCTTCCGGGGCGGGCCTGACGCAGGGCTTGCCCCAGCAGTGTGGCGCGTCCGGAACCGGGTTCCCCGACGGCGGCGACCACCCGGCCGGCGGCCAGCGCCTGTACCGTCTGGTCGAGCGCGTCTGTCCATGCCGTTGACATGGCCCGCAAAGTCCCGGACCCTGGTTCGAGCCGTCCTCGCTGAAGTCGAAAAACCCCGCCTTTCGGTCCTGGCTTGGTCCGCGGTCCGTTAGAACGGGCGAGCATCAGGGCGGACGTGGTGCTGGCCGCGGACTGGGCCAGTGCCAGGAGCAGCTCGGGGGATGACTTGGACCAGGTGGTGATGTTGACGCTGCCCTCAAGGCGTCCGCTGAGGGGATCAAGGACCGGGACGGCGGCGCAGGTGTAGGTGCGCAGGCTGGCGCTGTAGTGTTCCTCGGCGCGGACCAGGCTCGGTGTGCGGTCGGCCAGGGCCAGCCCCAGGCCGGTGGTTCCCGTCTCCCGTTCGGAGAAGGCGAAGCCCGGGGCCAGGTGCACTTTGTCCAGGGCCCGCAGCAGTGAGGTGTCGCCGCTGAACCGGTTGAGTACCAGCCCGTCGGCGTCCGTGAGCATCAGGCTCAGCGGCTCGTTGGCCAGGGTCTGGTGCAGGCCGGTCAGCACTTCCTGCCCGCACTGGTAGAACAGGGAGTCGCTCGCGACCGAACCGACCCACGCGGGGTCGACTTCCTCGGTTGAGACGCCGTATTCCTCGCTCCGCTGCCACGACGCGAGGAGGCGCCGCGTGCCAACCGCAAGCTCAGCGCCTTTTCCGCCGCGGCCCGGCCGCGGCAGAGGCGCGTTTTGATTCGGCACCATTGCCGTCCTCCTTGTCCTGCCTCTTTCGAGAGTACGTGGCTGGGGCCGGGACGGCGAGACCCTCCTGTCTCAAATTGAGACACCGGTCACATGTTGACGGGCGCGGAACCGCCTTAGCCTCGTTGGTGTCGCGACTATGGCAGTCGCGGGGAGGAGAAGGACATGTACAGCAAAGATGGCGAGAACTACTTCATCGTTGACGCCCACATCGCCTTGTGGGACGCCCGGCCGGAGAACCAGCGCAACGTTCACGGCAAGCAGTTCATCGATTGCTTCTACGACTACCACCGCAATCTCTCCCCCGAAGAAGAGCTGTGGACTTACGAGGAATACCTGTATCAGGGCGGCGGGCGCCTGATGAAGGACCTGTTTGAGGACGGCTACGTGGACCACGCGATCTTCCAGCCGGCGTACTTGGGCGAGTTCTACAAGAACGGTTTCGGGCAGACGAAGGAAGCCTACGGCCTGGCCGCCGCGAACCCGGACAAGCTCACGTACAACCACTGCTTTGATCCGCGCGACGGCGAACGCGGCCTGGACCGGCTGCGTGCGGACCACGAGAAGATGAAGTTCACGGGGGTCAAGCTCTACACCGCCGAGTGGCATGGGGAGTCCCGCGGCTACAAGCTCTCCGATCCGTGGGCCTTCCGGTACTTCGAGGAGTGCCGGAGGCTTGGCATCAAGAACATCCACGTCCACAAGGGCCCCACCATCCGGCCGCTGGACCGGGATTCGTTCGACGTGTCCGATGTGGACCACGTGGCCTCGGACTTCACTGACCTGAACTTCATCGTGGAGCACGTCGGCCTGCCGCGGCTGGAGGATTTCTGTTGGATCGCCACGCAGGAACCCAACGTCTACGGCGGACTCGCGGTAGCGATGCCGTTTATGCACACCCGGCCGCGGTACTTCGCGCAGATCCTCGGCGAGCTCATTTACTGGATCGGCGAGGACCGGATCTTCTTCTCCAGCGACTATGCCCTGTGGACCCCGCGCTGGCTGGTGGAGCGGTTCGTGGACTTCCATATCCCGGAGGACATGACTGAGTACGCTCCGATCACCATAGAGCAGAAGAAGAAGATCCTGGGGCTGAACGCCGCGAAGATGTACAACATCGCCGTGCCGGCAGAGCTCCAGTTGCCGGACGCCGGCGAGACGGCCACGGGCCCGCGCCAGCCGGAGCGGGCGGACCTGGCAGGCGCGGCATGACGGCCACACTGAACGAGCGCACCGTCCGGGACGTGGGGGTGCAGGGCGCTGGTGCCAGGGACGCTGCAGTGCAGGACGTTCGGCGGGCATTGGACGCCGTGCTGGATCCCGAGCTCGACGAGCCGATCACCGGCCTGGGCTTCGTGCGGTCCATTGATGTTTCGGGGGCAGCGGACCGCGCCGCGGTGACGGTGCACCTGCGCCTGCCCACCTCGTTCTGTTCCCCCAACTTCGCCTACCTCATGGCGTCGGACAGCAAGGACGTGGTCTCGGCACTCCCTTGGGTGGGAAAGGTGGTGGTGGAACTCGATGACCACCACGATTCCGCCCTGATAAATGCCGGCCTCGCGGCGGACGCCGGCTACCGGGGCACCTTCGGCCACGAAGCCGAGGACAGCCTGGACGAGCTGCGGCTGATGTTCCGCCGGAAGGCGCACACCGCCGCCATGGAACGCTGCCTGACCGAACAGCTGCGCGCCGATCCCGCCCTCTCCGAAGCGAACGTCGGGACAGTGCAGCTGGGTGACCTTCCGGCGGGACGGACCAAAAACGCTTTAGTACGACGGCGGGAGGCGCTGGGGCTGCCCACGGCACCTGCCGCCGTCGTACTTGTTGACCATGAGGGCCGCCCCTATCCCGCCGAGCAGGTGCCGATGGCGCTGCGGCGGGCGCGGTCCACGCGCATTTCCATAGACGGCAACGCCCACTTCTGCCGGGGCCTGCTGCGCACCCGGTACGAGGGTTCGGGCGCGGACCAGGCGGACCGGCCCGAAGGTGCCGAGGCCGCCGACCATCGCCACCTGCTTCCATTCACAGTCAAGGAGATCCACCCATGAACACCATGCGAGCCGTCCAGGTGGTCGGCTACCACGAAGGCCTGAAGATGACCGAGGCGCCCATCCCGGAAGTGGCCGGCCCGTGGGACGTGGTGGTCAAGATCGGCGGAGCCGGCGTGTGCCGTACGGACCTGCACATCCTGGAAGGCCAGTGGGCCGAGAAGTCCCAGGTGCACCTGCCCTACACGATCGGCCACGAGAACGCGGGCTGGGTGCACGCCGTGGGCAGCGCCGTGACCAACGTCAAGGAAGGCGACAAAGTCATCCTGCACCCGCTCATCACCTGCGGCCTCTGCCGCGCATGCCGCTCCGGCGACGACGTGCACTGCGAGAACAGCAAGTTCCCCGGCATCAACACCCACGGCGGATACGCCGAGTACCTCCTCACCTCGGCCCGCTCGGTGGTAAAGATCGACGACTCGCTGGAGCCAGCGGACGTGGCGGCCCTGGCGGACGCGGGCCTGACGGCCTACCACGCCGCGGCGAAAGCGGCCAAGAGGCTGACGCCGCGGGACAACTGCGTGGTGATCGGCGCCGGCGGGCTGGGCCACATTGGAATCCAAGTGCTGAAAGCCCTCACCCCGAGCCGGATCATCGTGGTGGACCGCAACCCCGCCGCGCTGGATCTGGCCAAGTCCATCGGCGCCGACGAGGGCGTCATCGCGGACGGGACGCAGGTGGAGCAAGTGCGCGCCCTCACCGGCGGCAACGGCGCCGAGGTGCTCATCGACTTCGTGGGCGAGGGCGGCGCGACATCCGAGGGCATCGCCATGCTGCGCGAGGCCGGCGACTACTTTGTGGTGGGCTACGGCGAGGACATCAGAGTGCCCACCATCGACATCATCTCCGCCGAAATCAACATCATCGGCAACCTCGTAGGGTCCTACAACGACCTGCAGGACCTGATGGCCCTCGCCGCCCGAGGTGCGGTTACCCTGCACACCCAGAAGTACAAGCTGGACGATTTCCAGCACGCCATCAGCGACCTGGACGCCGGCAAAGTCCGCGGCCGCGCCATCCTGGTGCCCTGACGGACAAGGTCCGAAACCACAACATTTAGTCAACAAAGGAAAACTTGATATGAAACCGTACATAGGTGTGGGGTTATCAGTCGGGGTGCTGGCTGGCATCTGGACACAAGTAAGCACCCAAACGGGCCTCATCACGTGGGTGGCCTTCGTAGCGTGGGCCTGTTTCTTCGCCGCAGGCGGAGGCGCACTTGGATTCAAGAAAGGGCTGGCAGCGAATCTTTCAGGAGTCATCTACGGCTGGCTCATATCACTGCTGATCACCGTAGCGGACTTTCCTGGCGTACTCGCCGTCGGAATTGCACTCGCGGCCCTGGCCATGTGCCTCCAGGCAGGCTGGGCTCCCCTCTCGTTCATCCCGGGAGCCTTCGCCGGCACCGCCGTGTTTTTCGGCACCAAACTCTCGTTCTGGCCAACCGTTATCGCGCTCGTCATCGGGGCCGGACTCGGTTGGCTGTCGGCGGTTCTCGGCGACCGTACACAAGCACTCATCAGCAAACCCCTCGTCGTACCACCGAGCGACGATGAAAACCGTCCAGTCCAAACAGCCTGACAACCATCTCCCAGCTCAGACGCCCGTCGATCTGATCTGGCATAAGGAAAGAACCAAAAATGATCTTCATCACCGCAAAATTTCCCGTCAAACCAGAGCACGCCGACGAGTGGGCCAAGATTTCGAAAAACTTCACCAAAGCAACCAACGCAGAAGAAGGCTGTCTGTTCTTTGAATGGTCCCGTTCCCTCGCGGAACCCAACACATACGTATTGATCGAGGCTTTCCGCGATGACGAAGCCGGTGCAGCCCACGTGCAGACCGACCACTTCAAGGAAGCGACCGAAAACCTTCCTGCATATCTTTCAGAAACACCAGACATCATCAACGTCAAGGTAGACGGCTGGTCGAAACTGGGAGAACTGGCCGTCAGCAGCTAGCAGTCAGCACTGCTGAAGGCTTCAACGGACACATCACCAAAAGCCCTCAGCAGTGCCCCATTCTCAATTACTTTCAACACCATCTATCACTGCTTATCTCTGCGATCCACAGGCCATCCTTGCGGGGCGGTCCAGCGGACGCCTGTCCCGGATCGAGTCCGTCGAGTAGGACGCAATCGTCGGATAGCTCTCCTGCCCCGGCATCACCGGGTTACGTCGGCGAGGGAGCCCGCCTAATTGGGCCTGAGCTGTCAATGGTCATGAGTTTCTGGCCACGGGCTACCGACAAATGGCCCGACTCGGATTCGTCTCGCCCGAGTAAGACGACCGGCCCGAGGGCCGCCGGTCTGACATTAAATATATGGTCCGGAGGGTCTACGAGAAGGTCATGCGCGTAATCTTGGCATCTGAATCTCGCCCAAAAATTGGTGGTCGCCCGGTAGTACAAGAGGTCGGTGAGCCGATCACCACCTCTGACGATTGTCAATGGCAAATAGTTTGTTCCCACGGGCCGCCAGCAGAAGTGCCCGCTGCTGAATTCCACGGGTGTTGCAACTGTGAGACTTGCTTGTAGCTGGTCTGGGGCTGGCTGGCAGGATTGGTACCGGCCGTTCCACCGGTGGAAGTGACTCATGTTGCAACTGACCCTCAGGGTGTCATTGGGTCGACTTGTCCGTCCACGGGGCCTGGGTGGCCGGTACCCGTCCGGCCCACCGCGGTAGCTTGATTAGAAGATTGTCCACCCCATGGGGCGTGACCCATCACAGTGCTGTTCCGACGTGATTCCTACCCGGACTGGTACCGGCCTGCAACGGCCGCCACCCAAGTCCATCACAAAGGAAAAGTACCGGTGACCGCCTTGTCTATCGTCGCGCATTCTCACCCATTTGTCGTGGGTGTCGACACTCACGCCCGCAACCACGCCTATGCCATCCTCGACACCACCAACGGTGCGCTGCTGGATACCCAGCAGTTTCCCACCACTACGGCCGGGATCAACCGAGCCATCAAATGGGTCGCACGCCGCACCAACGCCGACGCCGATACCCTGTGGGTGATCGAAGGCGCCGCCTCCTACGGTGCGATCCTCGCCGGCACCGTGGCAACCCAGGGATTCCCAGTCGCCGAAGCCCCGCGCATGGATGCCAAGAAGAACCGCGGCGTCGGTAAAACCGACGCCTTGGACGCCCACCGAATGGGTCAAGTCCCGTGGAGTGGTGTAACGGTTGATCCTTCGCTTATGCGCTGAGGGCCATGATCGTGTCGGTGTCCACCTCGCTTCCGGTGTCAGTGATGGGGCGCATGCGAGAGCGGGCGAGGATGTCGAGACCCAGATAGCGGCGTCCCTCGGCCCATTCGTCGGTTTGCTCGGCGAGGACGCCACCGACGAGGCGGATGATCGCGTCCCGGTTGGGGAAGATTCCGACGCTGTCGGTTCGGCGGCGGATCTCTCTGTTCAGCCGCTCGTTGGGGTTGTTCGACCAGATCTGCTGCCAGAGGTCCTTGGGAAACGAGGTGAACGCGAGGATGTCTGCCCGGGCCGCGTCGAGGTACGAGGCGACGGCGGGAAGTTTCTCGCTCACGTAGTCCAGGGTCCGGTCGAACTGTGCGGTCACCGCGGCAGCGTCGGGTTGGTCATAGACACTGTGCAGCATCGCTTTCACGGCCGGCCACATGCTCTTGGGTGTCGCACTCATCAGGTTCGCGGAGTAATAGGTGCGGCAGCGTTGCCAGGCTGCCCCGGGCAGGTTCGCGGCGACCGCGTCTTTCAGCCCGGCGTGCGCGTCGGAGGTGACCAGCTGCACCCCGGTAAGGCCGCGGGCGGTGAGATCGGCAAAGAACGCGTTCCATGCCGGACCGGTCTCTGACGTGGCGACCTGGAGTCCGAGGACCTCGCGGCGTCCGTCGCCGTTGACCCCGGTCGCGATCAGGACCACGGTGTTCACGACCCGGCCGCCCTCTCGGACCTTCATCGTCAACGCGTCCGCGGCAACGAAGGTGAACGGGCCGGCCTCGGACAGGTTGCGGTGCCGGAACTCGTCCACGTGTTCATCGAGATCGGCCGCCATCCTGGACACCTGCGACTTCGACAGGGAGTGGATACCGAGCTGCTTCACCAGTTTGTCCATCCGGCGGGTCGAGACGCCGGCGAGGTAGCAGTCCGCGATGACGGTGATTAGCGCGGCCTCGGATCGTTTCCGGCGTTCGAGGAGCCATTCCGGGAAGTAGCTGCCCTGTCGCAGCTTCGGGACAGCGACATCGATCGTCCCGGCACGGGTATCGAGGTTCCGATGCCGGTAGCCGTTGCGGTGGGTGGTGCGGTCAGGGCTGCGTTCGCCCCACTCCGCGCCGACGACGGCATCGGCGTCAGCGGACAGCAAAGCGTTGATCATGGTCTGCAGCAGATGCCGCATCAAATCCGGGGACGCGTCGGTCAGGGCTTCGCCGAGCACGGTCGCGGGGTCGACAATATGAGGAGCGGTCATCGTGTTAATGCCTTTCGAGTGGGATGTGAGAGTTTCCTCGAAGGATCACACGGTGACCGCCTTCACGTCAGCAACGACGCAGACAACCACCGTGGCGTTACACACTATGCGGGACTCCACTCCCGAATGGCCATAGCAGCGCTACCTCTACCAGTTGAAAAAACTGCGTCGTCCCCACGTGAATGAAGGGATCCGCCAGGGTTTGCGGATCCTAGTCACCGCTCGCGAATCCATGAGCAAGGACCGCACCCGTTCGATCAATGCCTTGAACGCTTTGGTACGCAGCAACGACCTCGGTATCGACGCCCGCAAGAAGCTCACCCCAGTCCAGATTGAGGAGGTCTCCCGGTGGCGAGAACGCGAGGAAGAACTGGCTTTGAGTATCGCCCGCGCCGAGGCGGTCCGCCTAGCCAAGCACATCCTGGACTTGGAGGGACAGCTGAAAACCAATGAAAAGCAGTTGGACGAGCTGGTCAAGGTGAGCGAGGCCGCACCTTTGCTTGAGGAGAAGGGCTTCCAGGCGGTGACCGCGGCGAAATGTTTGGTGGCGTGGTCGCATGAAGGACGGGTCCATAGCGAAGCTGCCTTCGCCTGTCTAGCGGGCGTGAATCCCATCCCTGCATCGTCGGGGAACACGGTTCGGCATCGGCTGAACCGTGGAGGCGATAGAAGGCTCAACAGTGCCCTTCACATGGCTGCCATCACCAGGATGACCTACGACTCTGAAACGGGTGAATACGTCGAGAAACGTCGTGCCGAGGGCAAAACTGACAAAGAGATCCGACGTTGCGTCAAGCGATATCTAGCCCGTCGTGTGTTCCGGATCTTGAATGCCCCGGCTCTGGAGAAAAAGGTCCAGGAAGCGGCTTGACAGACATAGAAGAGTCGACCCCTGGAATTCAAGCCAGTGGGCAGTTCCCTGGCCGCCTACGGGCAGTTTTTCATGGCCGCTAACAGACGATCATGGGTCTCGACAACTGGCAGACGTAACTCTGGCCACCTTTGGTGGATCTGCGTCGTCCCTCTTCGTGACTGCCGTAGAGGCGACGCCGTAGACAGGCTACTCACGCAGTACCAGCCAGTCAACATTTGGTGAGCGTCTCATTTTGAGACAGTTCACCCTCACCGCGCCCGCCACCTGCGCGTTAGTCTCGGGGCAGTGACGGCCATCCGGCCGCATCGACAATGACGTCAAGGAGTGCCTCGTGCCTGCAAACAGCACCATCCGTTCAGTCATCAGCCCCGGTCGCTACGCCCAGGGGCCGGGAGCCATCGCCCGGTTGGGCGAATTCCTCACACCCATCGGAAGCACACCTTTGATCGTTGCCGATGACGCCGTCTGGGGTTTCGTGGGACATGATGTGACCTCTTCCCTGAAGACGGCGGGGCTCCCCGTCATCAGGGAAGCCTTCCGCGGGATCCCCTCAGCAAAAGAAATCAATCGCCTCGTCGACGTGATCAAGAGCGAGAACGCGGACGTCGTGGTCGCCGTCGGCGGCGGAAGTACGATTGATGCGGTCAAAGCATCCGGGTTTCTCGCAGGTATCCGGTGGGTCACGGTACCCACTGTCGCCTCAACGGATGCACCGACGTCGGCCTTGGCTGTGGTCTACACAGATGATGGTGCATTCGAGGAATATCGCTTCTTCCCTCGCAACCCGGACCTCGTCCTCGTCGATTCGCAGATTGTTGCGAACGCTCCGGCAGCCTTCCTCGCAGCTGGAGTGGGAGACGCCTTGGGCACATGGCTGGAGGCACGGGCAACAGCGGCATCCAACTCGCTAACAATGGCCGGGGGTCTTCCCACCCTCACAGGCACGGCCCTGGCCCACCTTAGCTGGGACGTTCTCTGGGACAACGCACTGCCAGCTCTCGATGCAGTACGCGATCACCTCGTCACCCCGGCAGTCGAGAAGGTCATCGAAGCCAACACCCTGCTCTCGGGCCTGGGATTCGAGTCCGGTGGTCTGGCCGCAGCGCACGCCATCCACAACGGACTAACGGCAGTACCGCAAACACATGGACTTGCCCACGGGCAGAAAGTCAACATCGGTTCGCTCACGCAGCTCGTACTCGAAGGTGCACCGACCGGCGATATCCGTGACTTCATCGAATTCACCACTAGGGTCGGCCTTCCCACTACCCTGACCGAAGTTGGACTAACGGCAGAAGACACCCATGAGCTCGACCTAGTCGCCAATGCCGCGACTGTGCCAGGCGAGACCATTCATGCGATGCCTTTCGAGGTCCGGCCTGCCGACGTTGTCTCCGCACTCAAGTCTATCGAGCGCTTCTCTCGCCGGGTCCGCGACGAAGCCAGCCTCCCCGAGCCGAGGCCATACGTAGCCGCCCACTGACAACGCACATGGGCTTCTCCAGCCCTAGCCCGCTGAGGTGACTGATTGGCCGGTAGCTGACGGTTTAGGAGAGGGCAGCCGCAGGGACGCGGGTGGTCAAGAAACCGTCACCGTTTATCACCAATCCCAAGCGGCCGCCAACCATGCGGTTCGCAGTTAGGCAACAGCACGTCATATTTCGATGCTGCTGACGTCCGGTTCTGCCCGCCGGGTGGCGGAATCAGAAGGACACCGGTTGCCCCTACACTCGGCGCACGCCGGTTCGTAGGTCAGCCCGACAATGCTGACCCGGATAACGACACAAGCAGAGAAATCGTCTGGTCCTGTGCCCGCAGGAATGGTCACCTCCCATTTCCGGGTGTTTCAAGGCGCCAAGGGCCCGGTCACGTCCCGTGGAGTGGTGTAAATCTCGGTTCTGAGCGTCGCTTCGTTGACGTGAAGAGCCATCGTGCGATGGTCAGTGAGAACTGTCTAGGAATCTCACGAGAGGACACAAACACACGATGGC
>NZ_BMFW01000041.1 GCF_014639275.1 Arthrobacter liuii
CCCGCAGAGACCCCACCCGCGCCAGGACCCCGGACGCCTTGAGCTCCTCCGCGAACACGGCAGCAGCCCGCATCGGCCCCACAGTATGGGAAGACGAAGGCCCAATCCCGATACTAAACAGATCAAAAACGCCAACAGCCACGCGAACGGTTCCTAACTAGACAGGTGTTTGGTTGGGTTTAGACAGGCTCAACCAACGAAAGGCGACATAGGCACAAGGGGTCGGCGGAGCCGGACTTTTCGAAAGCCTGCGTCAAAGCGAGGAACGAGCAGCAGGCGTGAAAATGTCCGGTCCGCCGGTCCCGGTGGTGACCACGCCGTCCGGGTTCCCTGGCCGAGCTGGCGAGGAACGAGCAGCACGCGTGAAAATGTCCGGTCCGCCGACGCGGACGCGGACGCAACTACGGTAGTGCACTTAGGCGAGGTTGGTGATTGACGGGTAAAGCGGGTGGGCCGTTGCGAGGGCCTCTACGCGGTGACGCAGCCCGGAAAGGTCTGCGTCGGCGTCGGCGATCAATGCCTCGGCGATGATGTCCGCAACCTCCCGGAAGGCTTCCTCGCCGAAGCCGCGCGTTGCCAGCGCGGGCGTGCCGATCCGCAGGCCCGAGGTGACCATCGGCGGACGCGGATCGAACGGGACGGCGTTGCGGTTGACGGTGATGTCGATCGCGGCGAGCCGGTCTTCGGCCTGCTGCCCGTCGAGTTCGCAGTTGCGCAGGTCCACCAGGACCAGGTGCACATCCGTGCCGCCGGAGACCACGCTGATTCCCTTGGCCGTGACGTCGGGCTGGACCAGGCGCTCGGCGAGGATCCGGGCACCGGCGAGGACGCGCTCCTGCCGCTCGCGGAATTCTTCGGACGCGGCGATCTTGAACGCCACGGCCTTGCCGGCGATCACGTGCTCCAGCGGCCCGCCCTGCTGGCCGGGGAACACGGCGGAGTTGATCTTCTTGGCGATGTCGGCGTCGTTGGACAGGATGATCCCGCCGCGCGGACCGGCCAGGGTCTTGTGCGTGGTGGACGTGGTGACGTGGGCGTGCGGCACGGGGGAAGGGTGCAGGCCCGCGGCCACGAGCCCGGCGAAGTGCGCCATGTCCACCATCAGGTACGCGCCCACGGAGTCGGCGATCCGGCGGAACTCCGCGAAGTCCAGCTGGCGGGCATACGCTGACCAGCCGGCCACGATCAACTGCGGCTTGTGCTCCTGCGCCAGCCGCTCCACCTCAGCCATGTCGATGGTGTGGGTATCTTCGCGGACCTGGTACGGGACCACGTTGTACAGCTTGCCGGAGAAATTGATCCGCATGCCGTGGGTCAGGTGGCCGCCGTGGGCCAGGTTCAGGCCCATGATGGTGTCGCCGGGCTTGATCAGCGCGTGCATCACCGAGGCGTTCGCCTGGGCACCGGAGTGCGGCTGGACGTTGGCGAACCCAGCGCCGAACAGGGCCTTGACCCGGTCGATTGCCAGCTGCTCGATGACATCCACGTGCTCGCAGCCGCCGTAATAGCGCTTGCCCGGGTAACCCTCGGCGTACTTGTTGGTCAGCACCGAGCCCTGCGCCTGCATGACCGCGGCGGCGGTGTGGTTCTCGGACGCGATCATCTCCAGGCCGTCGCGCTGGCGGCCCAGTTCGTCGTCGATCTTTGCCGCGATCTCCGGGTCCAGGACGGACAGGTCCGCGTTGAGGCTCGGGGAAACTACCTGCTCGAACACTGCGGTGTCAGCGGGGGCACTCACAGTTCGCCGCCGTTCGCTTCGGCGTATTCCTCTGCGGAGAGCAGCGGACCCTCTTCAGTGACGGTGACCTTGAAGAGCCAGCCGGCGCCGTACGGATCGTTGTTGATCACGGCAGGGTCGGACACCACGCCGTCGTTGATCTCGATGACTTCACCGGTGACCGGCGCGTAGAGGTCCGAGACGGACTTAGTGGCTTCGATCTCGCCGCAGGTCTCGCCCGCGGTCACAGTGGAGCCAACCTCGGGCAGGTCCACGTAGACGATGTCGCCCAGCGCTTCGGCGGCAACAGCGGAGACGCCCACCACGGACGGCCCGGAGCCGTCAGCGGCGATCCATTCGTGCTCGGCGGAGTACTTCAGTTCAGCGGCAACTTTTGCCATGGTGTGTTTCCTTAAGTTTGGTGTTCAAAGAGGGAGGAGTGAGCCGGTGGGACTGGTATCCGGCAGCGTGTGTCAAAGCGAGGAACGAGCCGCACGCAGAGGATGTCAGCCCCACCGGAACCCGAGGACTTATTTTTGGCGCTTGTAGAACGGCAGGGCAACAACTTCGAAGGGCTCGGCCTTGCCGCGCAGGTCCACATCCAGTGCAGTGCCCAGCTCTGCGTGCTCGACGTCGACGTAGGCCAGTGCAACAGGGTAGCCAAGGGTGGGGCTGGGCTGGCCGGAGGTCACCTCGCCCACCATGTTGCCGTCCTTGAGGACGGGGTAGCCACTCCGGCCGGCGCGTCGGCCCAGGCCCTTCAGGCCGACGAGCTTGCGCTTGGAGCCGGACTCCTTGGCTGCCTCGAGTGCGGCCCGGCCCACGAAGTCGCCTTCCTTGGACTTGAGCGCCACCACGGGGCCAAGCCCGGCGTCGAACGGGGAACGCTCAAGCGACAGCTCGTTGCCGTACAGCGGCATGCCAGCCTCAAGGCGGAGTGAGTCGCGCGATGCGAGGCCGCAGGGAATGATGCCAAACTCTTCGCCGGCCTGGGCCACGGACTCCCACAGGGAAGCGGCGCCTTCATTCGGCAGGAAGAGCTCAAAGCCGTCTTCGCCGGTGTAGCCGGTGCGGGCCAGGATGACGCCCTGTCCTGCGACGGTCAGCTCGTTGAACGCGTAGTACTTCAGATCGGTGACCAGGGCGTGCTGGGACTCATCCGTCAGCTTCAGCAGGATAGCCTCGGCCTTGGGTCCCTGGACGGCGACGAGGGAGGTAGCCGCCGAAGCGTCCTCCACCGTCACGTCGAAGTTGGCTGCCCGTTCGGCGAGGGCGGCCGCCACGGTGGGGGCGTTGCCGGCGTTGGGGACCACCAGGTACTTTTCGTCGCCGAAACGGTAGGTGATGAGGTCGTCAATGATGCCGCCGTCCTCATTGCAGATCAGCGAGTACTTGGCCTTGCCGTCCGCGATAGCGGACAGATTGCCCACCAGGGCGTAGTCCAGGAAGGCGCCGGCTTCGGGGCCCGTGACCCATACTTCGCCCATGTGGGAGAGGTCGAACAGGCCGGCCGCCTTGCGGACGGCGTGGTGTTCGGCCAGTTCGGAGCTGTACTTGAGCGGCATCTGCCAGCCACCGAAGTCGGTGAAGGAGGCGCCAAGCTTCTTGTGCTCTTCGTAGAGAGCCGTGTAGTTCTCAGTCATGGGGGATCCTTAGTTTTCGAACTCGGACAGCGGCGGGCAGGAGCAGATCAGGTTCCGGTCTCCACCGGCGCCGTCGATCCGGCCTACCGGCGGGAAGTACTTGTCCTGCTTGAGGTGGTGGACGGGGAAGACGGCCTGCTCACGGCTGTACTGGCGGGTCCATTCGGAGTTCACGACGGCGGACGCGGTGTGGGGTGCGTTGCGCAGCGGGGAGTCCTGGACAGTGAAGTCGCCGTTGGCCACCTGGTCGATTTCCTTGCGGATGGTGATCATTGCTTCGATGAAACGGTCGATCTCGGCCAGGTCCTCGGACTCGGTGGGCTCCACCATCAGGGTGCCCGCCACCGGGAATGCCAGGGTGGGGGCGTGGAAACCAAAGTCGATGAGGCGCTTGGCCACGTCCTCGGCAGTGACCCCGGTCCTGGCGGTCAGCTCGCGCAGGTCCAGGATGCACTCGTGGGCCACCAGGCCGCCTTCGCCGGTGTACAGAACGGGGAAATACTCGTTGAGGCGGGACGCCACGTAGTTCGCAGCGAGCAGGGCTGACTTGGTGGCCTCGGTCAGGCCCTCGCCACCCATCAGCTTCACGTACGCCCAGGAGATCGGCAGGACGCCGGCGGAACCGAAGTTCGAGGCGCTGATGGCCACGCCGTGGCCTTCCTCATGCGCTGCCTTGTTAGCATCGCCGGGCATGAACGGGGCCAGGTGGGCCTTGGCTGCGACAGGCCCGACGCCGGGTCCGCCGCCGCCGTGCGGGATGCAGAAGGTCTTGTGCAGGTTCAGGTGGGATACGTCGCCGCCGAACTTGCCCGGCTGGGCCAGGCCCACCAGGGCGTTCAGGTTGGCGCCGTCAACGTAGACCTGGCCGCCGGCGGCGTGGACAGCCTCGCAGATCTCAGTCACGTCCGCGTCGTAGACACCGTGGGTGGACGGGTAGGTGATCATGATCGCCGAGAGGACGTCCTTGTTCGCCTCGATCTTCGCGTACAGGTCCTCGTGGTCGATCGTGCCGTCCGCGGCGGTGGCAACGACTACGACCTTCATGCCCGCCAGGACTGCGGAGGCGGCGTTGGTGCCGTGGGCCGATGCCGGGATGAGGCAGACGTCGCGCTGGGTGTCACCGTTGGCACGGTGGTAGCCGCGGATGGCCAACAGGCCGGCGAGCTCGCCCTGGGATCCGGCGTTCGGCTGCAGCGACACCTGGTCGTAACCGGTGATTTCCGCCAGGTCGGCCTCCAGTCCACTGATCAGTTCACGCCAGCCTTTGGTCTGGGAGTCCGGGGCGAAGGGGTGGATGGAGGCGAACTCCGGCCAGGAGATGGCTTCCATCTCGGCGGTGGCGTTCAATTTCATGGTGCAGGAGCCCAGCGGGATCATGGTGCGGTCCAGCGCCAGGTCCCGGTCCGAGAGCCTACGGATGTAGCGCAGCAGCTGGGTTTCGGACCGGTGGGTGTTGAAGACCGGGTGCTGCATGAACTCAGAAGTGCGGAGCACCTCGGACGGCAGGTCGAAGCCCTTCGCGTCCACGACGGGACCGGCGCCGAAGGCGACGGCGATCGCGGAGAGGATTTCCGGCGTCGTGGTTTCATCCGTTGAGACACCGATGGTGTCGGTGTCGATGAAGCGAAGGTTGATGCCGCGTGCTTCAGCCGCAGTGATGACCTTGGCGGCCTTGCCGGGAACGGAGACCGTGACAGTGTCGAAGAAGGTCTCGGTGGCCAGTTCCCGCCCGGCGACCTTGAGGGTAGTGGCGAGCGCGCGGGCGTTGTTGTGGACGCGCTCGGCAATGGCCTTCAGTCCGTCCGGTCCGTGGTAGACGGCGTAGAAGGAGGAGACGATGGCCAGCAGTGCCTGTGCGGTGCAGATGTTGGATGTGGCCTTTTCCCGGCGGATGTGCTGCTCGCGGGTCTGCAGCGCCAGGCGGTAGGCCGGGAGGCCGGCGTCGTCCTTGGACACGCCCACCAGGCGGCCGGGCATGGAACGCTCCAGGCCCTTTGCCACCGCCATGTACGCGGCGTGCGGGCCGCCGAAGAACAGGGGGACACCGAAACGCTGCGTAGAGCCGACCGCGATGTCTGCGCCCTGCTCGCCGGGAGGGGTGATCAGGGTCAGTGCCAGCAAGTCGGCGGCGACCGTGACCAGAGCGCCGCGCTCCTTCGCTTCGGAGATGACGCCTGCGTGGTTGAACACACGGCCGGATACGCCCGGCTGCTGGAGCACGATGCCGTTGATGGCACCTTCAGGCAGGCCCTTGGACAGGTCGGCGACCTCCACCTCGAAGCCGAGCGCCTCGGCGCGGCCCTTGACGATGGCAATGGTCTGCGGGAGGACATCGGCGTCCAGGACGGTCTTGCCGTCGCGGGCGTCTTTGTTCTTGTTGGCACGGCGCATCATGAGGACGGCTTCGGCCACGGCCGTTGCTTCATCCAGCAGGGAGGCGTTGGCGATGGGGAGTCCCACCAGGTCCTGGACCATGGTCTGGAAGTTCAGCAGCGCCTCGAGCCGGCCCTGGGAGATCTCCGGCTGGTACGGCGTGTACGCGGTGTACCACGCCGGGGCCTCCAGGACATTCCGGCGGATCACAGCGGGGGTGATGGTGTCGTAGTAGCCCTGGCCGATCATCTGTACGGCGGTCGTGTTCTTGGCGGCAAGCCTGCGCAGTTCCGCAAGCACCTCAACCTCGCTCAGGGCGCCCTTGAGTGCCAGCGGCTTGGACTGGCGGATCGAATTGGGGACAGCGATGTCCACCAGGCCGCCAACGCTGTCGTAGCCAACGGCCTTGAGCATGGTGTCGACGTCAGCCTGGCGGCGTGCACCAATATGCCGGTCCGCAAAGGCAGACGGAAGGGATTGAATCGTCATGAGGAACTCCAGGTTTGGCCGGCCACGAATGGCACGGCATGGATCGGGTCCCTCCCCGCTCTGTATTGGACCTGAGAGATTCCGCAGACCCTTCAAGGGCCTGCTTGCACCGTCGGTGAATGCTGCCTGAGCAGCACTGCTTTCCAGAGTCGCCTCGCCGTGACGGTACATGGGCCTGAGAGATTCCTGGGGAGGATTTGCTCCTACGGCGCCTGCCCGGTGATGGCCGGGAGAACTCTCCCGCCACAGCTCGAAAGGCATATTGAAATGTGGGTGATTCGGCTCACAAGCTACAGGATGACGGCCCCGGGGGCAAGTTGGCCGTCATGAACCACGCCGGCAGGAGCGTTACGGATGGCGTAATGCTGGGCTTGACTTTTGTTCGTGACGGACGCCACACTGAACCCCGTGATCTGACCGGGCAACGGAACTGGCCCAAAGGACGCTGGGCGCTCCGTTCACCGGCCGGGATCACAGGAGGCCCAAAATCCGCGCTGTGGCTGAAAGTCCACAGCGGATGCACTCCGATAACTGAAAACTGATTTACCAAGCAACGCTTTTGACCTGCGGCGGGAGAGCCCTGCCGGTACGTTCAGCAGGCGCCGTAGGAGCAAATCCTCCCCAGGAAACTCTCAGGCCCACGTACCGCCGCGGTGAGGCAACTCTGGAAAGCAGCCAGGCCCTGTCCTGGCTCACCGACGGTGCAAGCACGCCATCCCGGCGAGTGGAAACTCTCAGGTCCCAGACAGAGCGGGGAGGAAATCCAATCTTTGCGACACCCCGGGTGCCGCTCGAACGATGGAGTTCCTCAATGACGACCCATTCCCCGACGTCCCCCGGCGGCGGAGCCCCGCACCTGGAGCGGCAGCTCAGCAACCGCCACATCCAACTGATCGCCATCGGCGGCGCGATCGGCACCGGCCTCTTCATGGGTTCCGGCAAGACCATTTCCGCGGCCGGCCCCTCCGTGATCTTTGTGTACATGATCATCGGATTCATGCTGTTCTTCGTCATGCGCGCCATGGGTGAACTGCTGCTCAGCAACCTCAACTACAAGTCCTTCAGCGACTTTGCCGCAGACCTGCTGGGTCCGTGGGCCGGCTTCTTTACGGGCTGGACCTACTGGTTCTGCTGGGTCATCACCGGCATCGCCGATGTCATCGCCATCGCCGGCTACTCCCGTGAACTGTGGCCCGGGGTACCCCTGTGGATCCCCGGCCTGGCCACCGTGGCCATCCTGCTCCTCCTGAACCTCACCACCGTCAAGGCTTTTGGTGAGACGGAGTTCTGGTTCGCACTGATCAAGATCATCGCCATTGCTGCCCTGATCATCGTTGGCTTGTTCATGGTCTTCACCGGTTTCCAGTCCGACGCCGGCCCTGCCACCTTCACCAATTTGTGGAGCCACGGCGGCTTCTTCCCCAACGAATTCATGGGCTTTGTGGCAGGCTTCCAGATCGCCGTCTTCGCCTTCGTGGGCATCGAACTGGTGGGTACCACCGCCGCCGAGGCCAAGAACCCGGAGCGGAACCTGCCCAAGGCCATCAACTCCATCCCCATCCGTGTGCTCCTCTTCTACGTGGGCGCCCTCATCATCCTGATGGCCGTCACGCCCTGGACCCAGTTCCAGGCCGGCCACAGCCCGTTCATCGCCATGTTCTCGCTGGCCGGCCTTGGTGCCGCGGCCACCGTGGTGAACCTCGTGGTGCTGAGCTCCGCGATGTCCTCAGCGAACTCCGGCATCTACTCGACCTCCCGCATGGTCTTCGGCCTTGCCCAGGAAGGCGACGCCCCGGACGTCTTCGGCAAATTGTCCCGGCGGAAAGTACCCCAGAACGCACTGTTCCTTTCCTGCGTGCTGCTGCTGTCCGGCGTCGTCCTCATGTATGCGGGCCAGGACGTTGGGAAAGCCTTCGACATGGTGACCACCGTCTCCGCCGTCTGCTTCGTCTTTGTCTGGTCGATCATCCTGGCCAGCTACATCGCTTTCCGCCGCCGCCGGCCACACCTGCATGAGGCATCGAAGTTCAAGATGCCCGGCGGTATCGCCATGGTCTGGGTAGTCTTCGCATTCTTTGCCTTCGTGCTCTGGGCCCTGACCACGCAGCCCGACACGCTGGTGGCCCTGTTGGTCACCCCGGTGTGGTTCGTCCTGCTGGGCGCCGCATGGTTCGTCCTCCGCCGCCGGCCCGCGCACCAGGCCCGTTTCGCCACGTTCCAGGCTGAGCTGCAGGCAGACCAGGACTTCACTGACGCCGCATCAGGCAGGACGACGCGGCAGGGTGCCGCGGCAGAAGCAGTCGAAGAGCGGGTCGAACGGTGATCGGCACCGAGGCCCGTCCATCCGAGGCCAGCCGGCTCCAAGCCACCCCTCCGGAAACGGGCAGGGAATTCGTGCTGACGTTCCACTGCCCGGATGCCCTGGGGATTGTCCAGGCGGTGGCTGCATTCCTGCTGGAGCAGGAATGCTACATCGTGGACATCAAGCAGTTCGGCGACAGGGCGAGCGGCAGGTTCTTCATGCGCATCCATGTCACCTCCCAGGTTGATGTGGAAACCGCCCGGCTCCGGGCCGGTTTCGAGCAGGTGGCCCAGGAATGGCAGATGGATTGGCGCCTGGAACGCCACGGACGGAAGCAGCCCATCCTGGTGATGGTTTCCAAGTACGAGCACTGCCTTAACGACCTCCTCTTCCGCGCCCGCAGTGGCGAGTTGCCCGTGGAGATAGCCGCCGTGGTGTCAAACCACCCTGACCTGGAACCGCTCGCCGCCTGGCATGGTGTTCCTTTCCATCACATCCCCGTGACGCCGGAAACAAAGGCTGATGCGGAGGAACGCCTGCTGGATTTGGTGGACCACTTCGCCGTGGAACTGGTGGTGCTTGCCCGCTACATGCAGGTGCTCAGCGATGAGGCCACCACCCGCCTGAGTGGAAAGGCCATCAACATCCACCACTCGTTCCTGCCCAGTTTCAAAGGTGCCAAGCCCTACCACCAGGCCTTTGAACGCGGTGTCAAAACGGTGGGGGCCACAGCGCACTACGTCAACTCCGAGCTCGATGAGGGACCCATCATTTCGCAGCAGGTCATCGAGGTGGACCACACCTACTCGGCGGCGGACCTGGTCACCGTTGGCCGCGACGCCGAATGCAAGGCGCTTACGAATGCGGTCCGGTGGCATGCGGAAGGACGGATCGTCCTCTCCGGCAACCGGACGGTCATCCTCCGCTGACTGCAGGTCCCTTGAGCGGCCGGCGCCATACTCCCGTCCAGCTACGGGGCCTGGCGCCGGCCGCCGCACCACCACATCTGAATACAGCCTTTCGAGCTGTGGCGGGAGAGTTCTCCCGGCCATCACCGGGCAGGCGCCGTAGGAGCAAATCCTCCCCAGGAATCTCTCAGGCCCACGTACCGTCACGGCGAGGCGACTCTGGAAAGCAGTGCTGCTCAGGCAGCATTCACCGACGGTGCAAGCAGGCCCTTGAAGGGTCTGCGGAATCTCTCAGGTCCAATACAGAGGGGGGAGGGACCCGATCCATGCCGTGCCATTCGTGGCCGGCCAAACCTGGAGTTCCTCATGACGATTCAATCGCCCACGACAGCAGCCGCTCCTTCATTGTCTGAGCAGCGGCAGGCCGACCTGCCGGCGCAGGGGCAGGCCGACAGTTCCGGGGATAAGGCGCTGCCGGTCCGGCTGCAGGTCATTCCGTCCGAGGGCATCGCCGCCCGCGTCCAGGCCAACGCTCCCGCCGGGACAGCCCTGACGGTTACCTGCCTGCCCCACCAAGGGGTAGGGCCCACCATCCGGGCCGCCATCGAGCTTGCCTACCTTGGCTACGAGGTTGTCCCGCACTTGGCCGCACGGAGCGTCGAAAGCCGTGATCAACTCGCAGGCATAGTCCGGAACTGCCACGACGCCGGCATTACCGAAGTCTTCGCCGTTGGCGGTGACGCGGGGAAACCAGCGGGACCATATGAAAGCAGCCTCCCGGTGCTGGAGGACCTCGCTGAGTTGTCCGGCGGGACGATCCGGGCCGGCGTGGCGGGTTACCCGGAAGGGCACCCAGGCCAAAGCGAACTGCACATGCTTGATGCCCTGCTGGAAAAGCAGCATTTGGCCTCCTCAGTGGTGACGCAGCTGTGCTTTTCAGCCTCCCGCGTCCAGTGGTACGCCGAAACGCTGCGCCGGGAAGGGGTGCGGCTGCCCGTCTGGGCGGGAGTGGCCGGAGCAGTTCCCCGGGCCCACTTGATTTCGCTTGCCACGAAGATCGGTGTGGGCCCGTCCCTCAAATTCCTGGACCGCCGGGGTCCCCTTGGCCGCCGCCTGCTCAAGGGCGGACACTACTCACCCCAGTCCGTCCTCGCGGAACTGCAATGCGGCGGGTTGGTGGAAGGCATCCACCTTTACACCTTCAACCACCTGGCCGGCCCCACCAACTAAAGTGCCGGCCACGGCCACGGCCACGGCGGGCCGGGACTTCGGAACTGAAAGTTCAGCATGCTTAGTGTTTATCCACATAGGATGGAATGGCACGGCAGCCTACCCGCTGCAGGTCGATTTGAATGAAGGTGACCATGGCCCGGCGCAGCAACCCCGCAGTACGCATCGCACAGGAAACCGCACACAATGCAATGTTCGACGCCGATGGCAAGCCCAAGCCCGGCGTCCACAACATGCTCCTGAAAGCAGTGCAGATCCAGCGGCCCTTGGTGGTCGGCTACATTCGTTTGCTCCAAAAGCGGCATCCGCGGGCCACCGCCGCGCAGCTGGCGGATATCGCCGAGCGGGACTACCTGCGGGCGGTTACCGGTGGGGGCGCCCTGGTGGGCGCCAGCGCCGTCGTCCCGGGTGTTGGCACTGTGGCGTCGCTGGGACTTTCCGCGGCCGCCACCGTAGGTTTCCTGGAAGCAACGGCCCTTTACGCAACCTCGCTGGCAGAGCTGCACGGCATCCGCCTCACCAACCCCGAGAAGGCCGGCACCATGGTCATGGCCATCATGCTCGGCGAGGAAGGGACAGCCCTGCTGGGATCCCTCAGCGGGCAGGCATCCGGCAGTGCCACCAACACCTGGGGCAACGCGCTCTCCAAATCCATGGTGATGCCGGGATTCGGCAGTGTTAGGAAGAGAATCCAGCAGGCCTTCCTCAAGAACCTGCTGAAGCGCCAGGGGACTGCTTTGTTCGGCCGTGCGCTCCCGTTCGGCATAGGGGCCGTTGTGGGCGGAGCCGGTAACCTCGTGATGGGCCGTGCGGTGGCCAAGAACGCCCGGGAGGCGTTTGGGCCGATGCCGGACACCATTCCGGGGGAGCTGACCCCTGCTCCCGGGCCGGACAACCAGACTCTGGAAGGCAACATACTTGGATCTCAACGCTGACGTAGGCCAATCATTCGGCTCCTGGACCGCAGGAGGCGATCCGGCAATGTTCCAGCTCGTCACCAGTGCCAACGTGGCCTGCGGTTTCCACGCAGGCGACCCCGTCACCATGCTGGACAGCTGCCGGGCAGCGTACGAACTCGATGTCACCGTAGGCGCACACGTTGGTTACCGCGATATGGCGGGCTTCGGCCGGCGCTCGCTGGACATGAGCTTTGATGAACTCTTTGGCGACGTGCTGTACCAGCTTGGCGCGCTCGACGGTGTTGCCCACGCCGTGGGAGCCTCGGTGGACTTCGTGAAGCCGCACGGTGCGCTGTATGACACGCTGACCGATGACGCCGAGCAGGCCTCCGCCCTGGTGGCCGCGGTGAACGCCTACGATCCAGGCCTTCCCATCCTGGGCTTCCCGGGCTCGGAGCTGTTGAAGCAGGCCAAGGAGGCTGGCCACCCTGTGTTCACCGAGGCCTTCGCTGACCGCGCCTACTTCGCCGACGGCAGCCTGGTGCCGCTTTCACGGGAAGACGCCATACTGCACGACGTCGACACGATCGTTGAGCGGGCGGTCCGCCTGGCAACAAAAGGCGAAGTGGTGGCCATCGACGGATCCGTAGTCACGATCCAGCCGGACTCCCTGCGCCTGCAGGGCGGCAGCCCCGGCGCCGTGGAGACGGCAGCCCGCATTCGGGCAGGACTTGAAGCTGCAGGCGTAGGGCTCGAGTCGTTCGCATAGGCGGCAATGCTGCCGGATCCCATCCCGCCGCTGCTTCCGCTGGAAGTAGCACCCTGGCCGCGTCCCGCCGTTGTACTTCTTACCCAAAAATCAGCTGCGCCACCGTGAAGATCGCCAGCCCGGCCAGGGACCCCACTACCGTGCCGTTGATGCGGATGAACTGAAGGTCCTTGCCCACCTGCAGTTCGATCTTCTGCGACGTTTCCTCGGCATCCCAGCGCGCCACTGTGTCCGTGATGACCCCGGCGATGTCTGAGCGGTAGGTCCGGACCAGGTAACCCGCGGCGTCGCCGATCCAGGCGTTGACCTTCCCCGCCAGTTCCGGGTCTTCCACAAGCCGCGACCCGAAATCGCGCACCGCTGCCTTGAACTTGATGGTGAGTTCGCTGTCGGGATCGTCCACTGCGCCCAGCAGCGCGTTCTTGACCGTACCCCACGTGCGGGAGGCGAGTTCGCGCACCTCCGGGTCACCCAGGACCTGTGCCTTGATGTCCTCCGCGCGTGCAATCATCGCGGGATCATGCTGCAGGTCCTGCGCAAGGTCGTTGAGGTACTTGTCGATCGACTGGCGCACCTGGTGGCGGGGGTCGGCCTGGACGGCACGCACGAACTTCAGGATCTCGAGGTAGACCTTGTCGCCCACCAGCCCGTCCACGAACTGCGGAACCCAGGTGGGGGAGCGGTCCGACACCAAGCGGGTCACGGTCTCGTGGTTGTCGTCCACCCAGTCCGCTGCGCGGTCCACCAGGAGGTCCACCAGCGTGTGATGGTGGCCGTCGTGGAAAATCCGCTCCGCCAGCCTGCCCGCCGGAGGTCCCCACGGCGGAGCCAGCAGGTGCTTGCGCACCATGCCTTCAATGACTGACTGGACGTCGTCGTCATTCAAAACCTTGAAGGCGCCGCGAATAACGGCCGCACCTTCCTTGGCCACGCGGTCGGCGCCGCCGGGCGCAGCCAGCCACTGACCCGCCCGGCGGGCGATGTTGACGCTCGCCAGCTTGTCCTGGACCACCTGCTCGGAAAGGAAATTGGTCTCCACGAATTCGCCCAGGGAAGCGCCAATCTGGTTTTTCCGGCGGGGAATGATGGCGGTGTGCGGAATCTTGATGCCCATGGGGTACTTGAACAGGGCTGTCACGGCGAACCAGTCGGCCAGCGCACCCACCATGCCGCCCTCGGCCGCCGCACGCACGTACTGCAGCCATGGATGGTCCTTTTGCAGCGCGAACGCGAAGACAAATATCACGGCCATGGCGACCAGCAGGCTTAGGGCCAGCAGCTTCATCTTCCGCAGCGCGGCCGCCTTTTCGGCGTCGCCGGCACCGAGCTGGCGGCTTACGACGGCGCCTGCCGCCTTGGTGCCCGCCTGCTGCACTGCTTCGGTGGGTGCTTCCTGCGTGGTTGGCCCGGTAGTTGCCTCAGAGTTCACCTGCATGTGCCAAGCCTAGCCCCGAAGGTACGGGCCGGTCGGCTACCGTGTTTCCATGACAACTGACGAGTCCGTGCCGCACCGGCCGCTGGTCTTTGCCCACCGCGGTTCCAGCGGCGCCTATGCCGAACACACCCGCGCCGCCTACCTGCAGGCCCTGGCCGACGGGGCCGACGGCGTTGAATGCGATGTCCACCTGACCCGGGACCAGCACCTGGTCCTGCTCCACGACGCCAACCTGGACCGAACCTCGGACGGGACGGGGCCGGTGGCCGACCGGACCTTGCAGGAGCTGCGCCAGCTGGATTTCTCGTCGTGGAAGGGCGTCCGCATCCCGGAAGCGTACGGGGCGCGCTCGGAGCAGCTCCTCACCGTCCCTGAGCTGCTGGACATCCTCCGCGGAGCGGGCCGCCCCGTGAAACTCGCCATCGAGCTCAAGCACCCCAGCCCCTACCAGCTCAAACTGGAGGACCGGTTGCTGGAGGTGCTCCGCAGCGAGGGCTGGGAGCCGCAAAGCTCCACTGTGGACAACGTGGCCGTGACCTTCATGAGTTTCAGCCCGGATTCTGTCCGGCACCTGCTCGGTTCCGTCCCGCCGCAGTACATCTGCCAGCTCGTGGACGATCTCACCATCCACGAGATCCGTGGCGGACTGGGCGTAGGGCCGATTACCGGTGGCGCCATCGCCAACCTGATGAAGGCTGCCCAGCTGGAGGGCGAACGGATCCTGGACGACCGAGAGGTGGGCATGGCCGGGCCTGGCATCGACTACGTCCGCGAGCGCCCGGACACCGTGCGCCGCTGGCTGGACTCCGGCCGGCGCTTCCGGGTGTGGACCGTGGACTCTCCGGAGGACGTGGCGCTCTGCCAGGATTTAGGCATCCAGGAGATCACCACCAACGTGCCGGGCCGTGTCCTTGACCAGCTCCGGGTGGCCTCGCCGCAGGGAAAGTAGGGCGCGCATGGACGCCGTCGGCACTTTCTCCCCGCGCAGGTGGTGGACCGGGCCGCTCGACGTCGAAGGCTTGGCACTGCAGTCGGTAGGAGCCGCGGTGGAGGCGCTGAACCTGTACGGGCGTACGCCTGGCCGCTTCAGCACCACGCCGGCGCTGACCGCGGCCGCCTTCGATTCCTTTGGGCACCTTCGGATCTCAGGGCGCAAACCGCAGGGCTTCGCGCCACTTTCGGGTTTCCGGCGCACTGCCGACGGCTGGATCCGGCTCCATGCCAACTACCCGCACCACGAGCAGCGGCTGCTGCATGCGCTGGGCGCCACCTCCGCGGAAGGGGTGGAACGGGAGCTTCGCACCATGCATGCGCTGGAGGCCGAAGCCCTGATCCAGGGCAGCGGTGGGATTGCCGCAGCCGTCAGGACACGCAGCGAATGGCTTGCCTCGGACATGGGCCGTGCTGCGGGCGCTGGCCCCTGGATCGCCCTGGAACTCGCGGACGGCACAACTGCCGGCCTGGGGCTTCAGGACTTTGTTGCGGCCGCAGCTATCGGCGGCGGCAACAGGCTGCCCCTCAACGGATTGCCTTTGGACGGACTGCGGATCCTGGACCTGACCCGGGTGATCGCAGGGCCGGTGGCCACGCGCCTGCTGGCAGCGCTCGGAGCAGGCGTCCTGCGGATCGACCCGCCCGCCTTTCCCGAAATCGGGGACCAGTTCGTGGACACGGCCTTCGGCAAGCGCAGCGCGGAGGCCGACCTCGGGCTCCCGGAGAACCAGGGCCAGCTCCGGCAACTGCTGGCCGGTGCGGACATGGTGGTCACCGGTTACCGGCACGGCGCCCTGGACCGCTTTGGGCTCAACCCGCGGGAACTGCTGGCAGCACATCCGGGGCTGGTGGTTATCACCCTGGACAGCTGGGGCAGCAGCGGGCCGTGGAGCGGCCTGCGCGGCTTCGACAGCATCGTCCAGGCTGCCAGCGGAATCGCAAACCTTTACGGCAAAGAGGATGACGACGGCGGGTGGCGCCCGGGTGCCCTTCCGGTGCAGGCACTGGACCATGCCACGGGTTACGGCATAGCTGCGGCCGCCGTCCGCCTCCTGGACGGACGCCGGCAGACGGGGAGTGGCGGCGCCGCACACCTGTCCCTTGCCCGCACCGCCGAGGAACTGTTCTCGTTGCCCAGGAACATGGAAAGCCCGGCGGAACTGCCCCGCCCCGAATACCGCACCCTGGACAGCAGCTACGGGCAGCTCCGCTATGTCGGCCCGCCGTTGCTCGCTGCGGGCCAACCGATGGACTATCGGTCCCCGCCACCGCCTTACGGAAGTTCGCCACCCGCCTGGCCATGAGGCATTACCGAACCGCCATGCCACCGGCGGGGCCCCGCCGGTTTCTGGCCGCCGCTTCGACTGTGATTGAGTGGTTCCATGTCCTTTCCCTGGTCCGGCCGTTTTGTTCGGAGTCTCCCTGTCAAGGGCCCGTCCGTTCAGAGCGCGGCCATCCAGGGCCTGTCCGCAGCTGCCATGGCAGCCCTCCTGCTGGCCAGCGCAAACAAGCATTTCAGGGATCCCGGCTTCTACCGGGACGTAGTTCCCGCCTACCTTTGCCGGCAGGACCCCGCTCCCGGTGCGGTCCAAAGCGGCATGGCCCAGCATCCGCTGGCCGTCCTGTCCCGGGACGAATGGATCGCCGTAAGCGGCCTGCTGGAACTGGCAGCCGCCGTCGGAATCCTCCTGCCGCCCACCCGAAGGCTGACAGCGACAGCCCTGGCCGCGATGTTCACCGCTTTCCTGGCCGGGCACGTCGACGCCCTGATCAGGGCGTACGGACCACAGGGCACACCCCGCCGGCGGAAGATCCACACCGCGCGGCTACCGTTCCAGGCGCCGCTGATCCTGTGGGCCTGGAGCTTGCGTAAACACGGAAGCAAGCCCGGCGGCCAGCCGTGAAACTGCTGGCCTCGCCTGCGGTCAGGGTGGGAATTTCCATCAGCATCGCCACCGGCCTGTATGGGGTGTCTTTCGGGGCGCTGGCAGTGACGTCCGGGCTCAACTTCTGGCAGGCCATGGCCCTGAGCCTGCTCCTCTTCAGCGGTGGTTCGCAGTTCGCGTTCATCGGCGTGGTGGCAGGTGGAGGTTCGGGCATCGCTGCCATGAGTGCCGCGACCCTCCTGGGCATGCGCAACGGCATCTACGGCATGCAGCTGAACGCTCTGCTGCGGCCCACCGGCTGGCGCAAGTACATCGGCGCCCAGCTGACCATCGATGAATCCACAGCCACCAGCACGGGCCAGGCGGATCCCGCGGAGCAGCGCCGTGGATTCTGGACCGCCGGAGTTGGCGTCTACGTGTTGTGGAACCTCTTCACGGCCGTGGGGGCGCTCGCCGGCAGCGGGTTGGGCGATCCCAAGCAGTGGGGGCTTGATGGTGCAGCGGTCGCCGCCTTCCTTGCGCTGCTCTGGCCCCGGCTCAAGGGCCGGGAGCCCATCGCAATCGCGGCGGTGTGTGCCGTGGCCACCGTGGTTGCCGTTCCCTTTGTGCCGGCCGGGGTACCTATCCTGGTGGCCGCAGTGGTGGCAGCGCTCGTGGGCTGGTTCAGCCATGGCCGCCGTGACGAAGGCCTGGAACCGGACGTGGAGCCTTACGGCGCACACCGCCCTGGCCATCACCAGGGCGGAGACAGCCACGGAGCTGGAGTGCAGCGCAAGGAAGGCACGGATCCGGGGGCAGATGCATGAGTCTCTGGATCTGGCTCTTAATCGCCTGCGCGCTTGCCTATGCATGGAAAATCATGGGGTACTTCGTTCCCGCCAGGTTCCTTGAGGATCCGCGTACATCACGCATTGCCGGAACCATGACCATCGGCCTGCTTGCTTCCCTGACAGTGGTGAATGCGGTGGTATCCGGCCAGGCGCTTGCCGCGGACGCCAGGCTGGGCGCCCTTGCCGCTGCTGCGATCGCGCTGGTGCTGCGGGCACCATTCCTGGTGGTGGTCATCGCCGGAGCCGGCACCGCAGCACTGCTGAGGGTAGCGGGCTGGAGCTGAATTGGCAGGGCCTTGCACAAAGTGGTGACGCAGGTCACTTTACTGCCGGGGTGCCGGTTGTACTATGAGATCGGCTTATGCAGTTGGCCATGGCATTCCTTATGAACGGCAACCATGGAAAATCAGCTGCATCCGGCAGGGGGCATAGCGGGCAGGCCCCGCCACAGGAACCCCCGACGGCGGGCGGGCCTACCTGCCAAGCGCTTCTTTAGGCGCTTTTCCGGCCTGTCGGACGTACCGGACGAGGACTTGGAACTTCTCTCCCAACGGATCCGTACGGCACTTGACCTGGATCCGTCGTCGTCCGTTCCGGCCCTGCAGGCACTGGTGCGCCGGGAGATCCGCAAGCGGGGAGAGTCGGGCAACGCTTAGCGGCCCGCATTCCGGGTGCCATATGTGGTGCACTGGAAGAGAGGCAGCCCACACCCAGGCGGCCACCAAAGGAGGAATCGAGATGGACGAACAGTCACGGCCTGTTGAGCCGCGGGACGACCAGGGCACCGAGGACACCGGAAAGAACCTTGGGGAAGAGCAGGGCGCGGGAGCACCGGCAGCAGAACAGTCCGCAAAGCCGCGTGCCGCCTATCTTGATCCCCGTGGCTCGGAATCAACCCGGGAACTGCGGGACACCGCAAGGAGGCGCCGGGATGCCGAGGAGAAACTCCAGCAGCACCTGATGGAAGCGAAGGACCACGTTCCCAACGAGTTCCATGAGCATCACGGACATGAACATGCCGGACATGAACACCTTGGGACAGGGCGCCAGGTTTCCCACCACCCCGAAGACAGGACCGAGGAAAGCACCAAAGGTGGGGCAACGGGCGCTGGGGAAACGGGCGGGGAAAAACCCTGACAACCGGGCGGCACTGACCGGCGGCCAGGTGCTGGTGAAGCCGTGGGTAATGGCGGTTGGTTATGCCACCCCGTGGGCGGCGCCGTCAGGGGAAACGGACCGGCGGGAGCTTTCCTCCACGCCCATGTCATACCACACCTGCGCGCCAAACTCAGGCTCAGGGGTATCAAGGTTCTGGTAGAGGGCGTCAAGCAGTTCGACGAGCTCTCCGTTTGTCAGCGTAGGCAGGACGTCCTCAGGCCCGAGGGGACCGGCGATGTAGTGGAGAAGCTTTGGGTGGTTCATCTCGGTGCTGCCGTCGAAGGGCGGATAGGCGCGAAGTGCATGGGTCGCTCCAGGTGGAAGTACCGAGGCTGGCTGCCTAACCCCAAGCTCGAGTGTATTGCACCTGCCCACTGCTAACAACGGAATTGGCCAACACCGCAACCGGCAAAGACGAAGCGTGCTGAACCGGACGGCAGGTACGTGGCGGCGCCGAAGCGGCAGGCTCTACTCCGGGCGGGCCCCGGGCCGCAGTTGGACAGTTGGGATTCCAGGGGCAGCCGGGACGGGTACCAACACGGGAAGCGGGCGCGACGGGCGGACTGTACGGATGGCATCCTCCACCAGGGCCAGCGGCCGGCGCCAGGCATCAGAACCGGGCTCCATGGTGTCCACTACGCCGATCAGCATGGCCAGCAGCCGGAACATGTCCGTCATGGAGATGTCCGTGCGCAGGCTGCCCTGGCCTTGCCCGCGCGCCAGCAGGACGCTGATGGATTCCATGAGCGAACCTGTGATTCCGGTGAGCAGCTCGCGCCGGCCGGCCACGGCACACAGCAGGTTCGCATCGTCGCTCGCCGCCGCCATCAGGGCTTCGAGGACGCGCAGGAGGCCTGCAGCGGCATCGATATCGGCCAGGGCGCCGTCCATGACGGGGTCCACGGTGAACCGGAGTTGCCGGTTAAGTGCTGCAAGCACAAGTTCTTCCTTGTCCGCGAAGTTGCGGAACAGGGTGGCCGGGCCCACGCCGGCGGTGGTTGCGATGGTCTGGAGCGGTACTTCCGGGCCGAACTGCCGGAAGCACTGGCGCGCCGCCGTGATGATTTTGTCCACGTTCCGCGCTGCGTCTGCGCGGAGGGGTTTTCGGGCGACTGCGAGGCTCATGCCCAAAAGGTTAGCAACGGAGCCTGCGGCCAACACGGTTACTTCAGGGTAGGCGCTTATGTGACGGCGGCCCGCGGCGTTCCGGCCTGCGGGCCCCCGCGGCCGCATGCGAGACTGGGGAGCATGTTGCTTGCATTTTCTGTTGCTCCGTCAGGCGTTCCCAGCGAAGGGTCCAGGCCCAACGATGCGTCAGTACACGACGCCGTTGCGGCCGCCGTGAAGATCGTCCGGGAGTCCGGGCTGCCCAACCAGACGGACTCCATGTTCACCACCATCGAAGGCGACTGGGACGAAGTGTTCGACGTCGTAAAACGTGCCACCGAGGCCGTGGGGCGCTACGGCAGCCGTGTTTCGCTGGTGATCAAAGCCGACATCAGGCCTGGATACAGCGGTGAGCTGACGGCGAAAGTCGAGCGCCTGGAGGGCGCCCTGGCGCAGGAGCCCTAAGCCTGGCAGGAGGGGCCAAAGTATCTGGACCCCCGGGGACGCCGCGTGCCAAACTGTGCCCATGTTCGAGCACAAGCCCCGGCCGGAATGGATTGCCGCCGAGGAGTTTCTCTCCACTGCGGTGGTGCATCCGGACGAGGCTGTCCAGCAGGCCATCCACGCTGCCGCCGAGGCCGGGATGCCGGCCATCGAGGTGGCACCCAACGCCGGGAAGCTCCTGAAGCTCCTTGTTCAGCTGTCCGGAGCCCGCCGCATTCTGGAGATCGGGACGCTGGCGGGTTACAGCACCATCTGGATGGGCCGGGGACTTCCCCGCAACGGGACACTGGTCACCTGCGAATACCTGCCCCAGCACGCGGAGGTGGCGTGGGCGAACATCGATGCCGCCGGCTTGGGTGAAAAGGTGGAAATCCGGCTGGGCCCTGCACTGGATACCCTGGCTGCCCTCGAAGAAGAGGAGAGGGAACCGTTCGACTTCATCTTCATCGACGCCGACAAGCAAAACAACAGCCGCTACCTTGACTGGGCCGTCAGGCTGGGCAGGCCGGGGGCCGCCGTCGTACTGGACAACACGATCTGGGAGGGTGCCGTCCTGGACCCTGACATCGACCCGGTCAACGCGCCCGGCATCATCGAGGCGCTCAAGCTGCTCGGCGCCCACCCACGGCTGGACGCCACGGTCATCCAGACGGTCGGCTCCAAAGGCTGGGACGGGTTCGCACTGGCGCGCATCCTCCCGCAAAATAATAAGTAAGCTGAGGAGATGCGTCCGGTGCCCCATCGGACACCTTCGATGGAGGTCGTACTTGCAAGCGGCGCCTGCCCCCGTGCTCCTAAGCTCCACCCCCGCGGAGCTCTCCCCATGGATCTCAATCCTTGATTCAGTCGCTGCTGCAACTGGTGACGTCCCTGCCCTGCTGCGGCTGGCTGTCGAGGCGGGACGGACGTGGCCGCGGCCAGGCGAAGGACGCACGGCGGTGTTATGGGAGCTCCTGGCCTCTGTGGCTGCCACCGATGTGGCAGCGGCCCGGGTGTTCGAGCCGCACCTCGACGCCGTCGCCATTCTGGCCCAAGCCGCCCAGGAGTTTCCGGACGTCCATCCCATGCCGGACGCTGCCAGGGATGGGGCATGGGGTGTGTTTGCCGCGGAGGCGCCGGGGGCCAGGCTTGAAGCGCTCCCCGCGAGTACCGGGACCGTCCTCAGCGGGTCCAAGCCTTGGTGCTCCCTTGCCCGGCGCTTGGACCGCGCCATCATCACAGCCCACACGGACGACGGCGGGAGGGCGGCTTTCGCGGTCAGCCTTCGCCATTCCGGCGTGGCATGCGAGGAACCGGAGTGGATTGCGCGCGGGCTCCGGGAGATACCCAGTGGAAGCGTCCACTTCGACCGGGTCCCGGCGACGCCAGTGGGTGGAACCGGCTGGTACCACGGCCGGCCGGGATTTGCCTGGGGCGGGATGGGTGTCGCCGCCTGCTGGCTGGGCGGGGCAGTGGGCGTGGCGCGGGACTTCCGTACCGGACTGCTTGCAGGCGCCGACGCGGGGCGGGAACCGGACCAGCTGGCATTCGCCGCGCTCGGGGAGGTGGACCGCACCCTCACAGCTGCCCTGCAGTATCTTGCCCGGACCGCAGCGCGCCTGGACGATGGCACCCTCGGTAGTGGGCCGGGCCAAAGTACCTGGAGCGAGGCCCACCGCGTTCGCGGAACTGTTGCAGCCGCCGTCGAACGTGTCCTTCAACTGGTTGGCTCCAACCGCGGTCCGGGGCCGCTCGCATTCGAAGGACCGTACGCCAAGAGAATGGCGGACCTGGCGCTCTACGTCCGGCAGCATCACGGCGCACGGGACGATGCCCAACTGGGCAGGCTTGCGCTCAAGGGTGACTGCCCATGGTGACCTTCTCGCATACTGACCAGGGGACCAGCGAGGCAGCCTGGGCCGTGACAGCACTGGCGGCGGCACCCGAGGTTCCGCTCGCTCCCACCGAACTGGCGGGCATGCGCTTCGTGGTCCTGGCAGCGCATCCGGACGACGAAACACTCGGCGCCGGCGGGTTCATCGCCTCGCTGGTGGCCTTGGGAGCCGCGGTGGAAGTCCTGCTCTGCACAGCGGGGGAGGGATCGCATCCGGATTCGCCCACCACCACGCCGGAGCAACTGGCCACTGTCCGGGTGGCGGAGTTTTCCGCGGCCCTTGCCGCCCTGGGACTGGAGGATCACTGGACCTTCATCGGCTTGCCGGACCGCGGGCTTGGAAGCCATACGGAAGCCATCACCGCTGCCATCCGGGACGCTGCACAGCGGCTGCCCGGCGACGCGGGCCGGCTCGCCCTCGTGGCCCCGTATCGGGCTGACGGGCACGGCGACCACGATGCACTTGGTGCGGCGGCGGCAGAGGTTGCGCGGCAGGACGGCCATGCACTGCTGGAATATCCCATCTGGTTTTGGCACTGGGCCACACCCCAGGATAAGGACTGGCGCCCGTGGGTCCGCTTCCATCTGGATAGTCGTGCCCGCGAGGCCAAGAAGCGGGCCATGGCGGAGCACGCAACACAGGTACAGCCGCTGTCGCCGCTTCCCGGGGATGAAACACTGCTCAGCGGCCAATTCCTGGAGCACTTCTCGCGTGGCTACGAGGTATTCGCCTGGACGCCCGCGCAAAGTCCACCCGGCCGTTGGCATTCCAGCGCTGAGGCCGAGGCGGTCTTCGACGGCGTCCACAACGGCTCGGTGGATCCATGGAACTACACCGGGAGTTGGTACGAGCGGCGCAAGCGTGCACTCACCCTCGCGGCCCTTCCGGATGAATCCTATGCACGCGGCCTGGAAGTGGGCTGCTCCATCGGGACGTTGACGGCCTTGCTGGCCGCCCGGTGCCGTGCCCTGCTGGCGGTGGACGCCAGCGGGACCGCGGTGCGGCGGGCCCGTCAACTGCTGGAGGGCAGCCCCTGGGTGCAGGTGGAGCAGCGTGTCCTGCCTGAGTCCTGGCCCGGGGGAACGTTTGACCTGGTGGTGGTCTCCGAAGTGGGCTATTACCTTGCCGCCGATGAGTTGGCCCGGCTGTGGGACCGGATCGAGGAATCGCTGGAACCCGGCGGAACCCTGCTCCTGTGCCACTGGCGGCATCCCATAACCGGGTGGGAGCTCAACGGGGACACCGTCCACGCACTTGCGCGGCAGCGGCTGGGGTGGCGGACCGCCGGGCTTTACCAGGAACGGGACTTCGTGCTGGAAGTCCTGGTTGCTCCGGGCAGCGGGGCGACGGAATGACCAATGCGGCCCCTGGCGAAGATGCTTCAGAACAATCGGCTGTCCCGGGCATCAGCGGCATCCAGAGGGTTGCGGTTGTCATACCGGCGCACAATGAGGAGCAGCACCTGGAGCGCGCGCTGACCGCGGTCAGCGGCGCGGCGGACCGGGTCAAGGCGGAACTGCCGGATGTCGGCGTGCGCGTGGTGGTTGTCCTGGACCAATGCACCGACCGGTCCCCAACTGTGGCCGCGGAATTTGCTTCCGGGGACCCGCGGTACAGGGTCCTGCCGGTGAGCTTCGGGAGTGTGGGCAAGAGCAGGCAGGCCGGTGTCAGTGCGGCGTTGGAGAACGACGCCGGGACTCCCCAAGGGGCCGGAACAGGGGCAAGCGTCCCTATGCGGCGGATATGGCTGGCGAATACAGATGCCGATTCATGCGTGCCGGACCACTGGCTGGTTCGGCAATTGGAGCTGGCTGGTCTTGGTTCCGATGTTGTCCTTGGTACCGTGCAACCGGACCCGTGCGGCATGCACCACGAGATCTTGGCCCGCTGGCATGCCCGGCACGCCAGCGTCGAGAACCACTCCCATGTGTACGGTGCCAACCTTGGGGTCCGTGCCTCCGCCTACCTTGCCTCAGGTGGCTTCCCCGGTATCGACTTCGATGAAGACCGGGCGCTGGTTAACCGGCTTCGCAGGAGCGGCGCAGGCATTGTTGCCACCGACACTACCCGGGTCCTCACGTCAGGAAGGACTGCGGGACGGGCACCGCGGGGCTTCGCCGCTTATCTCCTGGCGCTTGCGCAGCCGTAGCCGGCGCCGTGCGGCGCGGCCGGACCGGCATGCGGAAAGGGCTGCTGCCTTTCGGCAACAGCCCCACCCGCGGACTCAGTCCGTCTTCATATGCGTTTCGGCATCCTGGCCTGACACGGCCTCCGGGCCATCCGTCCCGGCTGTCATACCAAGTCTGGAGCGCTGGCCACGATGTAGTCCGCCGCGGCAGGTCCGGTCATGGAGAGGTTATTGCTGTCAGGGTCGAACCCCGCGTCCTGCATAGCCTCCCACAGGGCCGCCGGCGGCTGCAGTTCAGCCTTGTGCAGGAGGCACCAGCTCGTGTACAGGCCGTAAAGTTCGTCGCGTCCGAGGCCCAACCCGGGCTCCCTGTCCGGGATAACTGCTTCGGCAAGAAACTGTTCAAAATGGGTAGCAGTCATTTCCGCTCATTCGGGTAGACCTTATTGCCGCCGTCTGCTTCAGCGGTCCTGCCGGCCCCCTAAGAAGTTACGGCAGAGTATTCAAGAAAGTATTGCACGTCAGCGCGCCTTGTCCATTCCCAACCGTGGAGCACGCAGATTGAGGGGGCCGACGGCGACTGGGGGGACTGGCCTCGGTCTCAGAAGAGGCCATCTCACCGCCGACCCCGCTTTACCCCGGGTGTATTGAAACCCGGGAAAACCAAACAGGACCTTCAAGATGAATTTTCCTCCATCTCGAAGGTCCTGCCTAGTCCCCTGTGCGGCTCTGCTGCCGCAGGCTAAGCGGTCCCGCTGCGTCGGCCCCCGTCATCGGCTTCACCGTTGCCCGCGCGGTGCTGCACCTTTTCACGGACCCTGTCCCGGTGGCTCTCCTCGGGGCGGTCACCGTTCTGCCCGTTCCCGGCAGGCTGTCCGTCCTGGCTGTCACCAGAGCCCTGCTGGCCCTCCTGGCCGTTGTCCGAGCTGTACTTCTCCCGGAGTTCACGGCCGTGCTTGACGTCCTCGTCCATCTGCTGCTGCAGCTTCTCGCTCTTCTTGGTGTCCCGCGGCGGCAGCTGGATGGTTTCTTCCGCCTTGATACCGGCCTGGAGTTCCCGCCCGCGCTCCACCTCGGCGTCGAACTCAGCGCCGAACAGGAGCGACATGTTCAGGATCCAGAGCCACAGCAGCATGATGATTACGCTGCCCAGGGCGCCGTAGGTCTTGTTGTAGTTGCCGAAGTTGCCCACGTAGAAACCGAAGCCCAGCGACGCAAGCAGGAAGATGACCAGGGCGATCGCAGAGCCCATGCTCATCCAGCGGAACTTGGGCTGCTTGACGTTGGGTGTGGCGTAGTAAAGCACCGCGATGATGGCAATGATCAGGACGATCATGATCGGCCATTTGACGATGTTCCAGACCGTGAGGAAGGCGCCGCTGAGGCCGATCAAGCCGCCCACTGCCTCGGAAACCGGCCCGCTGAGGACCAGCATGCCGGCCAGCAGCGCCACGATGGCCACGGCCAGGAGGGTTACGCCAAGCATGGTGCCGCGCAGCTTGACGAAGGCGCGGCCCTCATCCACCTCGTAGATCCGGTTCATGGCCCGGCCGAAAGCACCCACGTAGCCGGAGGCGGACCAGAGCGCCGTAACAATGCCGATTATCAGGGTGAACCCGGCCGCCGGGGCGCTGGTCAATTCGGACACGGGTCCGCTGATCGTATTGACCGTTTCTCCAGGAGCGAAACCGCGCACGATCTCCAGCAAGGCATTAGTGGTCTTTTGCGGATCGCCAAAGAGGCCAAGGAGCGACACCAACGCCAGCAGGGCGGGGAACAGCGAAAGAACTGCGTAATAGGTCAGGCTTGCTGCCAGGTCGGGGCACTGGTCCTTGCTGAACTCCCGGAGCGTCTTCTTGGCGATGTATTTCCAGGAGGGCTTATCCAGGTCCCTGGGGCTGCCGGGTTTCCTTGTGTCGTTTGGATCCGGTGCCTGGCCCGCCTTGGCGGTACTGGTCTCGGAATCGTCGTGAGTGGCCATTGGGTGTCCTCTCAATCAGGGGCGAAGCGAACAGGCCGGCCCGCGGGAAGCGATGCCGGCCTGTCGAACAGAGCTGTTGCCTTGCGGTGCCGCGAGGGGCGGATTAGGTGTTTTGGACGTTGTCTTTGGCGTCGGTGGTGCGGTCTTTGACGTCGGTGGCGGCTTGTTGGCCTTCGGTTTTGACGTTTTGGGCGGCGTCGGTGGCGGTGGCCTTGACGTTTTCCA
>NZ_BMFW01000042.1 GCF_014639275.1 Arthrobacter liuii
ATCGCCCGAGCCGGTCCAGTGTCGTGATAACGAGGGTGTCACCGTCGATCAGCGCCCGGAGTGCCCGATCAAACTGGGGCCGGGAAGCCCGCGCCCCGGACACACCGTGATCCACGTGAAGGTCATCGCGTCGGACGCCAGCGGCGAGCAGATCGGCCTGCTGCCGGTCAGTGGACTGCTGCCGCGTCGAAACACGCCCGTACCCGATCAAGGGACTGCCCCGGCTTTTGTTGACTCGGGGTCTTAGGCCGCTGTGAGCGCGGTCCGGTTGATTGTTTCATATTCGATGGGCGTGAGTTTTCCCAGCCGTCTTTGCCGTCGCCGGCGATGGTAGGTTCTCTCGATCCAGGTCGTGATGGCGAGCCGGAGTTCCTGCCTGGTGAGCCACCGTTGACGATCCAGGACGTTCTTCTGCAGCAGCGAGAAGAACGATTCCATCGCGGCGTTGTCCGCGCACGCACCGACCCTGCCCATCGATCCGGTGAGCCCGTGGTGCCGGAGGGACTCGACGAACCGGCGTGACCGGAACTGGGACCCGCGGTCCGAGTGGACCACTGTCCCTGCCGGGCGGCGTGAGCGCTCTCCAGTGCGGGGACGGCTAGCGAGGACTTCATTCGCGAGTCCATTGAGTAGCCGACGATCCTGCCGGAATAGACGTCCTTCACCGCGCAGAGGTAGAGCTTGCCCTCTGCGGTGGGGTGTTCGGTGATGTCCGTCAGCCACAGCTCGTTCGGCGCCGCGGCGGTGAAATCCCGCTCGACCAGGTCGTCGTGGACCGGTGGCCCGGGTCTGCGGTTCAGGCCACGCTTCTTCGAGAACACCGACCAGATGCCGTGGTCCCTGCACAGGCGCTGGACCCTGTTCTCACCCGCAGTGATGCCCTTCTCCGGGAGTTCATCGGCGATGAACCGGTACCCGAATGCCGGGTCATCGGCGTGGATGTCCAGGGCGGCGTTGACCAGGTGCGCATCGATCCAATCGCGTTCCGTGACCGGGTTGGCCTTCCACCGGTAATAGCCTTGCTTGCTGAATCCCAACACCCTGCAGGTCACCGCCACGGGAACACCGTCGGCGGCAAGATCCGTGACCAGCGGGTAGATCTGTAATGGTCAGGTGCCGGCCCGAGGTCGGCTGGCAGGCTGGTCCCGGAGGACGGCGTGTGACTCAGGGTATATCCGACCCGCTCAGGCGGTGTCTTGAAAATGACTTGTCCGCACCATTCTCCGGGCACGGCCTGCCCCGCGCGGATGACCTGATCAGAAGACTGTCCACCAATTGGGTGTGACCCGTTACAGATGCGTCTCCAAGCGACCCAGGCAGGCTCCTGTCACCTAACCGGGCTAATGAGAAGAGGAGAGCACACAATGGCGATCATCGCAGAGGAATTCGAGTTCGTCGTCGGAGTCGACACCCACGCCCGCACCCACACATTCACAGCCGTTCACTGCGCAACCGGTGCAGTGGTCGACACCGCGGTGTTCCCAGCCACCTCCGCGGGAATGGACCGGGCCATCACCTGGATCCGGGGCCGCACCGGCGAGGAGAAGGTCTTCGCAGCGGTCGAAGGCACATCCTCCTATGGCGCCCAACTCACCCAAGCACTGCTGGCGGTCGGCATCGACGTGGGCGAAGTCAGGCAACCGGCACGCTCGTCACGGGCCCTGACCGGCAAGTCCGATCCCATCGACGCCGAAGCCGCCGCCCGCTCGGTCCTTGGACGTCCCCGCGAGCAAGTCATGGAACCACGCGCGGCCGGAACCCCGGCAGCGATCAGGATCCTGTTGGCCTCCCGGTCCCTGCTGGATCACCAACGGACAGCCAACCGCAACGCCCTCACAGCCCTACTCCGCGGCACCGACCTCGGAATCGACGCCCGGTCATCCCTGCGGGACGCTCAGATCAGCACCATCGCAGCCTGGCGCAGCTCCAACATCGCCGACCCCATGCTTCGAATCGCCCGCGCCGAAGCCAAACGCCTGGCATCGGCCGTCAAAGACCTCACGACCCAGCTCGCCGAAAATCACAAGGCCTTGGCCCAGCTCACCGACGAACTGGCTCCAGGACTCCAAACCACACCCGGAGTCGGTCCCGAAACAGGGGCGATCATCATCTGCGCCTACCCCCATCACGGCCGGATCCGTTCAGAGGCGGCCTTTGCCGCCCTCGGCGGCGTTGCTCCACGCCCTGCATCCTCCGGTAACACCACCAGACATCGGCTCAACCGCTCCGGCGACCGCCAACCCAACCGCGCCTTCGACGTCATCGTCCGCACCCGAATGAGCTTCGACACCGCAACCAGGGACTACGTCGCCCGCAGCCGGGCAACAGGCAAATCAAACCGCGAGATCCGCCGGAACCTCAAACGCTACGTCTGCCGCTCCATCTTCCGCCAACTCCAAACCACCATGGCTTGACAGACCCCATAGAAGAGTCATTTTGGGTTGATGTCCCTGGCCAGATAGGCAGCGGCCCGGCGCAGAATCTCGTTCTCCTGCTCCAACAGGCGGTTCCGCTTCTTCAGCTCCCGCATCTCGGCCGACTCCGCCGCCGCCGGACCGGCCCCGGATTCCTTACGGTCCGCGATGGCAATCCAGCGCTTCAACGTCGTGACCGAAAGCCCGAAATCCTTCGCAATCTGCGCCAGCGGCGCCTCGCCCTTCCGGGCCACATCAATAACATCCTGGCGGAACTCCGCCCCATAAGCCGTGGGCATGCTCAACATCCTTCCACGAGCACAAGCTCGCTAGGTCAAGGAGTCAACAAAACCGGGGGCAGTCCCTATTGCGGCCAGCGTAGGCAGTGTCAGCGAACGACCGGTTCGCCGGTCGTACGCCCGTCCAGCGCTGAGGCACTCAGTCGGCCCTGGGTATGGCAGCAGCAAATTGCCTTCTGAGTTTTTTAGGCGAGGAAATCGCCGAACCATTCCCCCGTCCACTAAAGATGTCCCCCAGTGGCCGTAAAGCGACGGAGTGCATGATGGGGCACAAGGCAAACTTTTCTGCTTGCGCACTGCGCACGAGTCAGTGGCATGGCCGGGTTAAATCAGCCGCTCCCCTGCTCCCGCGCTCTCTGCCCCAGCTAGGATGAACTTATAGTCACCACCAGAAGTCCGCCTTAGCGGGAGACCAAGTGATGCATCAGACTCCATACGCCTTCATGCCATAACTTCTATTGGATGAACTACGGTTCGGCACGTCGGTTAGCAAGCCTTACGTGATGCCTTTGAGTCCATGGCATAAAAGGCACATCGGCACGCCATTAGATATGTAGTTACCGCCGTAAGTAACCAAGCTAGACCTCCAATGGGGACAACCACGAATGACCACGCAGGACGGACCATAGGACCACTAATTGATCCCATAACCACATGCACAATTTGACGAACAATGGCGAGCCACAGGAGATGTAGGACGGTATTCGACACACGAAGACGCATACGAAAAACGGCACGAGGTCCTGCCATGCCCAAGACGTGCAGTCCAACCAGTCTTTCTGCTCTACGCAATATGTCCGCCCTTATGCGTGTCACTGCCAGCATTCATGGACGACAGCACATAGCGTTGAAGGTAGGAACAAATCCAACCCGTCAAGTAGGAGAGTCGTCGGCCGATGGTACGATCGCTGCAAACCCCCGCACCGCCGAAGCCCCAGGCAACACGCGCAATTGACCGCGTCATCTCTCTGGCGAACGGCAAAGGCGGAGTCGGCAAGACCACCACCGCAGCTAACGTTGCCGGGTACGTCGCACTGGCTGGCTCCCGCGTGCTGCTGATTGACCTTGACCCTCAAGGTGACTTGGCCCGCGATCTCGGATACGACCGGCAAACCGGGAGGGAATTCTTCCAGGCCTTGATAGCCGGCACGCCGCCGATGATTTTGCGCAACGTGCGGGACAACCTTGACGTCATTCCGGGCGGCCAGGACCTCGAAGACATCCAGGGACTCATGGTGTCCCGCTCCAGCCGCTCGGACGCCGGCGACTTCGGCGACATGCTCTACTCCGTTCTAGCCCCACTGGCGGACGATTACGATCTGATCCTGATCGACACCCCGCCAGGGGAGCGAATCCTCGTAGAAGGCGCCTTCGCAATCTCCAGTGCAGTCGTTATTCCTACACGTTCTGATGATGCGAGTATCGACGGTGTCGAACGCGTCGCACGCCGCTTCATGGCTGTACGTGACAGGAACCCGTCGCTGCAATTGGCGGGGATCGTCCTCTTCGGTGTCGGCCCGCGCTCCATGCGTCTCGAGCGCAGCGTTCGAGATACTTTGGAAGAGATGCTCGGCACCGTCGCCCCGGTCTTCGCAACCCGCATTAGGAACCTTGAAAGCGCAAGCGCGGACGCACGCCGCAAAGGCCTCCTCTTCCATGAGCTTGAAGGTGCGGTTACCGACGCTCAGAAAAATCGTCTGAAAGCGCTCCGGGCGGGGGAGAGGCCGACAGACGGTTTCTTCTCACGGAATGCAGGGGGACTCGCAGAAGAGTACGAGCAACTGACAGGCGAGATCCTCGCCCGACTCAACGAGATCGAAAGCGGGAACGAAGCATGAGCGGCCGACAAAGCCTTGCCGGGGCATTCGCACCGGTAGCGCCCGCCCGCGGTGCTGCACTCCAAGGATTGTTGCCATCAAGGCGGGTGAAAAGCACTCCCGAATCGGGGTCAAACACGAGCGACTCCGCTGATGCATCGACCCAGGAAATTGTACAAGTGTCCCCATTGGCAGATCCCGACACGGCAGACAGGGCAGTACCTGCCGAGCAGCCACAAGCGGATAACCGGTCGGCTGAGCAGGAACCAGTTGAAGAGCCGCCCCTCGAGGCGACAGGAGTGCGGTCGCAGCCCACACCTACGTCAACCAAGACCCCAAAGGCCACCACGAGGCACCAGCCTGCTGCCAAGAAAGCTGCTAACTCGAACAAAGCCTCCGAGCTGGTTCCCGGCGCGCTACGCAACGTTGGAGTCTACCTTCCGCCAGGACTCCTAGTGCAGGTAAAAGATGCCGTCTACAAGGAGCGAACCACGTACGCGGACCTGTTAATCGACGCTTTCGAAGCCGTCGACGACGAGCAGATTGCCAAGGAGTTCACTCCGGAGACCACTTTGACAAGATCCGGCATACCCCGCCGGGCACCGCGTAAAAGGGGAGAGGCCGGCATTCAGATCCAGTTACGCCTCGACGGGTTGCAGGTCGCCTGGCTAGATGAAAAGGTCACCGAGTTCAACGCACCGTCACGCAGCGCGCTCGTATCGGTCGCTTTCAAACTTCATATGAAGGCAGTACAACCCGTCGACTGAGGCTGATCTCTATTGACGCAAGCAAGGCTAGTCTTCCTATAGTGCTTATGGCATGTCTTATGGCACTAACACGGGGAGTCTCGCTGTTCCTTGATGGGTAACTGCCCAGTCACATCCCCCTACTTGGATGTGCAGACTGCGAAAACAGTCGTACAACTACCATGGGCTCCAGCACAGACCATCATCCGGCTCTATTGAAGGCCAGATCGGAAAGTGACCATTCATCTGGTGGTCCCTCGAACGTCTCCCATGGATAATCTTCGTCAGGGGAGAGGAGCACCGGTACGGTGTTGACGTTTTTGGCCAGCCATTCCCGCCAAATTATCCGGTCGTTGCGGTAACGCTGTAACTGACTGGCGACCGCTTCGAGTACCCCAAATTGTTCGGCGAGCTGCCTCAATGACGTCTCGGCTACAATCGACCAAGCCCGGCAGGAGTTGCGGACTACCAGGTTCCAGGCGGCGAGAACGTCCAAGGCTTCGTGGACAGCGGAACGAGACAGCCGAGTGATCCGTACAATCTCGGCTGTTGGCATACCGGGGGAGTGCTCTAAGGTTTCGTAAACGAACGCGGCTGGCAACCCCAGCTCCCGGAAAACCGGACGGAGAGCATGAACTTTCCCTTTCCGCCATCTCATCTCTTCAGCTGCTGCCTTGAGCTCTTCCGGAATAGTCAGCATATAGAGATCACCTTTGGTCCCTCGTCCCTCCTCAACAAGAGTGACCAGGGGATCCTTCTCAGCACGCAGCTCCCGCAGATGCATCGCTACCGTCGTGTGGTCTAATCCAGTGGCGACCGCAATGGAACGTACGCCGAACTCAGCAAACCTAGACCCTGTCATGTGGGCTGCCTCGCCAAGCGACCGGAGAACCATCCTCCGAGCCAAACCGGCCTTGGATTGCTGATAGTTCACCTCTCTGATCCTCAGAGCATTCCGCCAGGTTCGAATGTACCGATGCTCTGCATCGGGATTCGAGATTTCGGTTACGCCCTGTAGTGCTAGGCCCTGTGTATTTGGCTGGCTTGTGGGGGATTTGCGGACATTGTTATTTCCGTCCCTTCTGGTCTTGTTTTTGTTCAGGTGTTTGAGGGCGTTCTGCCAGTCACGGCGCAGGGCGGGCAGTCTGTGCTTAGCGGCGTAGCGTACATAGAAGGAGGCCAAGCCGGGCCAAGTCCCCTGGAGCATCCGTCGCTCAACATCGATGAGATGCAGGCCGGCACCTGCGGCCGAGAGGATGACGGCTTGGCGGGCCTCCGAGTCAGAGGCGTATTTGGTGGTGTCATAGATGCCGGTTTGGGCGAGCACTTGCATGAGCCGGGACATGCGTCCAACAGGCTGTTGGACGGCGAGGGCATCCGAGGTCGCCGGAGTTAAGGACTCATTCTGTCGGAGCGCCCGGACTGCCTTGATTTCGGCAGCCAGGTCTTTGCTCATTGCCGACCAGACGGCAGAGCTGTTGGGTCGGCGGGCGATGTCGTAGGCCATGGATAGGCTCATCGCCAGTTCCTGGTGGCCGCCGCGCTTGTGCGGTGAGCCGGGAGTCCGCATGCAGCCGTGGAGCAGATTTTGGTGAGGGGTCTTATCTAGGGTTCGGTACCGGCTGCCCAGCGCCTCAACAAGATCACGCGCTTCAGAAAACGTGATTCGCTGCGCGAGTGGGACGTAGACGTGACGGCCGCCGTTCGGGGAGTAGTCCTCGATCCAGCGTGCGCCGACCGAGTGCAGCCAGGTCTGTACGGCGCGGACGTCAGCTTGGACCCAGTCAGTACCTGCAACGGAGGAGTCGAAGTCGAGGAAGATTGCCGCGCAAGTGCCGTCCTTGCCGAAGATTCTCACCGCCGCGGGTAGCGAGGGAAGTGCTTGCGTGAGGTTTCGTTCGTGCTTCTGCGGATAGGTCTTACCTGCGTCGCGAGAGAGGCGCATTCGGGGCTGGCCCGCTAGCAGGGGTGCCAAGGCTGCCCAGACAGTAGCCGGACTGTCCCGCTGATTTGACACGCCTGAAGTTGGGCATGCTGGAAGCACGGAGATGTGCTGATGTACGATGTGAGTAATCCTTTCGGGGATTGAAGTATCAAAAAGGGCCGATCCTGCCAGATCGGTTTCATAGCAACACAAGGGATGGCCTGTTATGGCCCTCCACGACTTACAATCTGATCCGCCGGCAAGCAATCCAGATGGTGAGTCTCAAGCTTCGAAGGCCCGTCTAGTGCGGGCCTTCTTTGTTTTATGAGGCGATGCGAATGGGCAGCTCCTGCTGGTAGTCGTCCTGGTCAAGTGCGGCTAGGTCTTCTTTGAGTCGCGGCTCGACAACGGACAGAAGGTATTCAGTAACGGTCAGGCCCTTGTGCGCTGCCACTTTGGCGATACCGTCAGCGGTAGGTTCGGGTGAGCGAAAACCAATGAACTTACGCAGCCCCTTGCTGGGACGCCCGCCGCCTCGATTTACTGCTACTGCCGTCATTTGCTGTGTCCTTTGATTTTGTAGCCGCCTAAACGGCTACAGCTTCATCGTTGTGGTGCCCGCCCCGCAGAGTTACAGGATGACCCTTTGCGGTTGCTCCGAAACTACCACCGGCTCAACAGCCCTCTGGGGATTTGTTTTCAGAAAACGGGAGCGTGTCGTCTTTGTGACGTGACACTCTTTGCGTCCTTCTGAAGCGCGGCGTGCCGGTTCCATCTCTTCTAGAAGCCTTTTGCGACGGCGGCTGCTGCGGCGAGCCATGCACGTTGGGTGGCGGGTTGCAGGGCGTCGTAGCGGATGGGGCCGTTTACCAGGGCGGGGTCGTAGGGGATGCTGACCACGGCCCGTACGTGCGGGGTGAACGCTTCCGCGATCCTTTGTGCTTCGTCTTTGGCGCGTTTGAGTGCGTCGCCGCTCATGCTTCGTTTGGCGTCCGTGGACTCGGAGACGATGACGACGGCGTTTCGGGCCAGTTCAGCATCGTGGCCACCACGGGATTCGAGGGTTTGGAGGGTCAGGCGGGCGGCTTCGGCACGGTCTTCGATGGCTGTCACCGGGACGACGAGCTGGTTGGTGTGGTGGATCATGCGGCGCCAGTTCGCGGCGCGGGCGGTGTTGCCGGAGTCCATGACGATGAGCCGGTAGTAGCGGGTCAGTACCTGATGGGCGATATCCACTTCTTCGGCGGTCACTTCGTGGTCGCCTTCGTCGTTTTCGTCTGAGCGCAGGACGTCGAACTTGTCCGCGGTCTGGTGGTGGACGAAACGGGCGATCTCGGCTGCCTGGGCGCCGGGGGAGAGCAGTGCCTGGGATGAGTCGATGAGGTCCAGGACACTGTTGTCGTGGCCGCCCTTTTCGGTGCGCCAGCCGAGCGTGCCTTGGGATTCGTTGTTGTCCCAAGCGACGGTCGCCGCGCCGCTGTAGCGGGCGAGGATCGCGCTGAGCATGACGACGGTGGGGGTCTTGTTCGCTCCACCCTTGCGGTTGACGACGGCCACGGTGCGGGGGCCGGGCCAGTGCTGACTCACGGTGCGGATGTCTTCGCGTTCGGCCAGCTCCGCAGGGGAAGGGTCCATGCGGAAGCCGAGGCGGCTGAGGGCACCGCGCCAGCCGCGCGTGGCGGGTTGCAGCACGGGCGCACTGACAAGGAAGGAGCTGTCTTTGAGGCTGCGCCGGGCAGCAGGCTCCGTGGCTGCTTTTGAGGCCACAGCGGGCTCCTGGGTGGGCGCGGTCGTGACGGCTGCACCGAAGGTCACCGGCGCGGCGTCGGCAGCGTGTGCCGGCGCTTCTTTGGCCGCAGAGGCATCGGGAACCGACGCTGGTGTGGGAGCAGGGACAGCCGTGGCCTTGGCGGGTGCGGCCGTGGCGGGCAGGGTGTCCTGCTCCCGCCGGGAGGCGGGCTTTATCGGAGTGGCTTCGCTGACGAGGCCGTCGGGGGAGACGATGATGAGGCCCTGGCCGTCTGGATCGGTGGTGCTGACGCGGACGGGGCGCCCGAGCTGCACGGCGGTTTTGGTGATGAGGCGCAGCGCATCGTTCAGGACGGCGGCTTCGTCGGCGGCCTCGATCGCGTGGGAAGTTCCGTTGATGGTGACTTCGCCGGTGCCGTTAGTGCGGAGAACGGCGTTGATCTTGGGGAAGTCGAGTGCTTGGGTTTCCATCATCTGTCCTTACTCCGTGCCGTTCGGGGGTGTGAAGCGGTTGACCTGCCAAGGTTTGTCGGCGGCGCTGCGGAGCAGCTGAACGTCGTAGTCGCCGGCATCGGTGGGGAACACGACGTGGCAGCCGAATCCGTTGTTCTCATCAGTCTTCAGTTGGCCAGGGCCGGTGACCTTGGTGGCTGGGATGTTGGCTGGGTCGACGTATTGGTAGTCGGCGGTGGCTTGGGCGGTGAGGACCTGGCCGAGGTCCTGGATCCATTCCTTGTCCGTGACCGCGGGGCGGGCGTAGAGCGTCATGGCCTTGGTCGCGGTGTCCACTGCGGCTGTCTTGCTTGCTTCGTCCCAGACGATGCCGAGCGTCGCCGGGGCGGTGCCGCCGGGAGCCTGGGCCTTGCCGCCTGCGCTAAGGGTGGCCGGCGCAGCGGTGGAAGTGGCGGGCGCTTGGTTCGCTGGCGTGGTGTTGGCTGCCGACGCGCACGCGCTGCACAGGAGCAGGGCCGTGAGGGCTGTCAGGATGCGTTTCATGGTTCCTCCGGTGAGTCGCTGCCGGGCAGATAGAGAAAGGCACTGGGAGTGCCGTTCTGGACGGTTCGGGTGTAGTAGGTGTGGTCGTTCGGTGCGGGGTTGCCGTTGTAGCCCTCTTCCAGAAAGCTGCCGTCACCGTTGACGGCTTTGACGACGGCGACGTGACCGTAGGTGCCGTCTGCGCCTCCCGTGCCGGGGGAGTACCAGACGACCGCCCCGACACGGGATGTGGTGCCGGTGGGCCAGCCTTTGGCGTCCCAGCCGTCCTTCCACGTCAGCGCGGAGCCGAGAAGGGCACCGTCGGGCCGGAAAGTGCCGTTCAGGACCTTGTAGGGCGCGGTGCTGCTACCGAGCTGCTGGTTGACCCGCCAGAGCGCGAAGTCCACGCATTCACGGTTGAACATCCCCAACGGGGATGCCTCATAGATCTTGGCGGTGCGCCACGGCAGATCATCGCCCTTGCCGGACTCACCCGGGATCCCGCAGGAGCTTGTACCCCCGGCATCGGTAATCTGCACGTCGCCCAGGGCTGCCACGATCTCGACGGCGGGGGCCCAGTAGGTCTGGTAGTGGAAGGGGTCGGCGTTGCGCTGGACCCGGTGGGCGGCCGTGGTGGGTTCGAGCTGTTCCCAGCCGTTGATGTTCTGCAGGGCCTTGAAGAAGTTGGTGGCGGAGGCGGTGGGATTCATGCGGTCCTGGTAGGTGCCCCAGGCGCCGTTGTCGCGCTGCTGGAACAGGCCCCGGGAGTCGGGTCCGGGGCCGTCGCCGTGGTCCAGGATGCGCAGCCCGGACTCGCCCATGGCCGTCATGACACCGATCGTCTGTCCACGGACGGACAGGCCGAGGGATTTGCCGGCGTTGATGATCAGGGCGGCGTTTTTCAGTTGCTCTCCTTCGTAGCCGGCGATGGCTACTTTGGGCAGTTGGTCAGCGTCAGCGCTGACGCCGGGCCCGGTCGGTGAGCACACATCGGCCGCGGCCTGGGAGCCGCCGCCGATCAGGATGATGGACAGCACGAGCCCGATGGGGGCAAGGACGGCACCTGCGGCCAGTACGGGCGCGTTCTTTGACTGCATGTGTCCCCCTCACATTCGCTCGGCTGCTTCGCGCTACTGCTGCTGGTCCTCGGTCTCCCGGGGTGTTTGGCCCTTCCGCAGGGTGTTCCGGTTTTCCCAGACCCAGTCTTTGACTTGATCTCTGGCGATCAACCATGTCTTCTCGACTTGGTAAGCAGGAATCACCCCGGTTTGGAGCCAGCGGTAGACGGTGTTTCGAGAGAGCCCGAAGATCTCTTCCAGGTCCTGGGGCGTCAGACGCTCCGGGTACTTGGCGAAGAGAGCTTCCAGGTACTTCGGGTCCACGCTCAGTCCGTCCCACCGCATGAAGCCATCTTAGACCATGAATTGGTACTGTGATGTACTGGGAGTGACTGAAAGGTATTAAAGCTGCTGTTCGGGGTCACCTTTGGCCTTTCGTGTCGGATGGTACCGATACGATCTTTGCGGACATTACTAGGGGATGTGAAATGCCGGTCTCAAAGAATCGCTGGGTGACGCTCGGCGCAGACGCTATCGACGAACCTGATTTAGCCATCCCGGAAGTGCCAGCCTTCGTTCCTACGGGGGCGACCAGGCCACAGATGAGCGTGCCGCAGCCGGACCACGCGGACCGGCTTCCCTGTCGGGACGTCTCCGGCAGGGAGCCGGGGTTTTGGTGGCTTGGCGTCCACGGCGGCGCCGGTGAGACCTCGCTCGCACGGCTCGACAAGAAGACCAAGGCAGCCGGGCATCACTGGCCTGTGACAGCAGCCGGTTCCGTCGTTGTGCTGGTTGCCCGTTCCAATATCCCTGGCCTGCGTGCAGCACGGTTGGCGGCAACTGAATGGGCATCAAGGTCCCTTCCCGGGATCCAGGTCGCCGGGCTCGTGGTCATGGCCGACGCGCCGGGACGGCTCCCCAAAGAGATCCGAGACTTCTCCCGCGTCGTTGGCGGGGGAGTGCCCCATGTTTGGCATTTTCCCTGGGTCGACCCATGGCGCTATGGCCATGACGTTGCCCCTGAAGAACTTCCCAAAGAAGCCCGCACCGTCCTTGAGCAGGTGCGCCTCGCCGTAACTGCCGCTGCCGGACACCCTGCCAAGTAGAAAGAGGAAACCCTAAAATGTTGTTCTCCAAAGCCATGGAATGGTCGAGCCTTGCCATCACCGAGATACCCAACCCGGGCACGGGCGAGGCCCCTCCCGGCTCTGAAGGCCTTCTCACAATCCTCAAATGGATCGCCTGGATCGTCTTCGGCCTGGCAGTGGCCGGCATCCTCATCACAGCCGGGACGATGATGATCAACAACCGACGCGGCGAAGGCGGCGAGCACGCCGGCCGCCTGGCATGGGTCCTGGGCGGCTGCATCCTGGCAGCCTCCGCCGGCGGTGTCGTAGGCGCCCTGGTCTAAGGAGCGACAGCCATGACTACACCGACCGTGAACGAAGACCAGAGCCCGCTGACCAAACCTAAGTTCATCATCTCGGCCGTTGTCGTGGCGATCATTGTCGCGCTTGGGATCATCCTGGCCCTCCCCAAAGGAGGAGGAACCCCGACAGCCGAGCCGAGCAACTCCGGATCGACCACCGCCAGCACCCAGCCCAGCGCGGCAGCAGCCGCAAGTGTCTGCGGCTTGCCTTCCGGCGACCAAGCCAAACCAGCAACCACGCTCACCGACACCAAATGGGAACTGGTCGGCAAGATCGCCGCGCCAACATCACCTGCGCAATTCGGGCCCGGCAAGACCGAAGCCAACGGTCTCCGCGCCTGCTTCGCACACTCACCAACCGGCGCGCTGTACGCCGGGGCAAACATGATTGTTCTCGGAAGTTCTGGGCGCCCTGACCTGTTGGCCCAGCATCTCGTGGTCGAGGGACCGGAACGAGACAAGATGCTTTCGGAGCCACCTACGAGCGCCCCAAGGACGGCACCGTTTCAGATCGCGGGCTACAAGGTCGTGGACTACACCGGCGATCGCGCAGTAATTGAATACGGCCTCAAAGCAGCAAATGGCAGCGTAGGGTCAGTGCCCGTTGCAATGCAGTGGCAAGGGGGAGATTGGAAATGGGTTCTGCCGGCTACCGGTATGGCAGAAGCACGACAGCTCTCTGATCTGAACGGCTTTATTAGTTGGGCGGGTGTCTAACTTGCTTCCGGCCAACGAGAACGGACAGCCCTGCAAACCGTGGGAAGTTGGATGCGTCGTTTCAGACTGGGCGAATGATCGTGCCAATGACGCGGTCAAGAACATGGCCCAGGCAATCGCAGACGCTGTGGGGAACGTGGTCAAGACGCTTGGGACGTTTTGGGTGAATGTGGGAACTCCTGCCCTAACCGCTGCGCCGGGTGGGTCCACGGCAAGTGATTCGGTGTTGTTCCTGCAGAACAGCCTCTACTTCTGGACCGCTGCTCTTGCTGTCCTGTCTGTGCTGGTGGGCGCAGCCAAAATGATCATTGAACGCAGGGGTGCACCCCTGCGGGATCTCGCCCGTTCACTCGCAACGCTGGTCGTCGTCTCCGGCGCCGGCGTCGCAGCGGTCGGACTGCTAACCGTCTCAGCAGATCAGTTCTCGGCCTGGATCATCAAGAACTCTACGGATGGAACATCGTTCAACGACAACATCACTGGGATGTTGGCGCTCTCGGCCACCAGCCCGATTGGGTCGATAATGATCATCCTTTTGGGGCTCATTGCAATTCTCGCTTCCATTCTCCAGATCGTGCTCATGATCGTGCGTGGCGGCCTGCTCGTGGTCCTCACGGGGATCTTCCCCACAGCTGCAGCTTTCACCAACACGGAGGCTGGAAAGGGCTGGTTCCAGAAGTGCACGGCCTGGCTGATCGCCTTCATCCTCTACAAGCCGGCGGCGGCCATCATCTATGCCACAGCGTTCCGGCTCACCGGCACCAAGATCTTCGGAAACGGCGGCGACGGCAAAGACTTCGGATCTGCACTGTTGACGACTGTCACGGGCTTGGCGCTGATGGTCATTGCCCTGTTCGCCATGCCGGCCCTCATGCGGTTCGTGACTCCGATGGTTGGGGCAGTTGCCGGCGGCGGGGGCGCCGTTGCAGCCGGTGCTGTCGGTGCCCTGGCTTCCGGCGCTATCAATATGGGCAGCGCCGGTCGGGGTGGCGGTGGAACGGCCAGCACCATGCCGAGCAGCTCATCGAATCAGTCTTCCGGCTCTCAGGGGCCATCGGGGACTGGGAGCCAGGGCACGGCAGGGACGTCCGGCACGGCTGGTAAGACCGGCGGCCAGGGAGCTTCCGCAACAGCGCCCGCCGCAAGCGGTGCACAGGCCGGGACTGGAGCAGCTTCGGCTGGTAGCGGTGGAGCTGCGGCCGGTGGCAGTGGGACTGCAGCTGGTGGAGCTGCGCCGGCAGCCGGCCCGGTGGGCGTCGGCGTGCTGGCAGCCCAAAAAGGCCTTGCGGCCGGTCAGGCTGCCGCCGGGGCCGTCAGGAACATAAGCGAAGAATCAACGGGGGGTGCCTGAGATGGCGGCTATCGAAAACACTTACGTGGAACCGACCTATGGCAACTGGCGCCGCCCGCGCAAGGCAGGGATCGGCACGTTGGGCGGTCTTGCCACGGCGGGCCTTTTCATCGGCCTTATCGTCACAGTGATCTGCTTCTTCGTCGGTGGTTGGGCCGCCGGCCTGGTGGCTTTGCTCGTCCTCGGCATGGCACTGGCCGTTGTCTCGGTGACGGACAAGCACAACAAGTCCATCGGGGAGCGGGCTTTCGCTCGGCTGGCGTTCCGCTCGGCACGACGGAAGAAGACGAACATCTACCGTTCGGGCCCTCTGGGGCTGACCCCCTGGGGCGAGTATCAGCTGCCCGGGATCGCCGCCGGCTCAAAGCTCTACGAGTTCGCTGACTCCTACGGCCGACCATTCGCGTTGATCCACCTTCCGTCCACAGCTCACTACACGGTGGTCTTCGGCACGCAGCCTGACGGCGCGTCTCTGGTCGACCCTGAGCAGATTGATGCCTGGGTGGCCAACTGGGGAGGCTGGCTGGCGTCCTTGGGCAATGAGCCGGCCGTCGTCGCCGCATCGGTCACCGTAGAGACCGCACCGGATTCCGGGGCGCGCCTGCGCCGGGAAGTCGAATCGAATATCCATGAAGATGCACCCGCCATTGCCAAGGCAATGCTGAGAGAGGCCCTTGAGACATACCCACAAGGGTCGGCCACGATCCGTGCCTGGGTCGCACTAACGTTCAGCGCAGCAGCCCGGGCCGGCGGCAAGCGCCGCACCGCCGATGAGATCGCACGCGATCTCGCCTCCCGTCTTCCCGGCCTGACGGAACGTCTGGAATCCACGGGGGCCGGCGCATGCGCGCCGCTGAACGCTCAGGAGCTGTGCGAAGTCGTCCGGGTCGCTTACGATCCTGCGGCCGCGCGGCTGATCGATGAAGCCCACTACCAGGGCACGCCTGTTGATCTGGGCTGGGGCGAGGTCGGGCCTTCGGCACATCAAGCCGGCTGGGACAGCTACCGCCACGACTCCGGGCACTCGGTGTCCTGGACGATGACCGGGGCACCGCGCGGCCACGTCCTCGCGTCCGTGCTCGCCCGTCTCGTCGCCCCGCACGGGGAGATCGCCCGCAAGCGCGTCACGCTGCTGTACCGGCCCATTGAGTCGGGCCGTGCGGCCGCCATTGTGGAGTCTGACCAGACCAACGCCCTGACGCGGGCTTCATCCACCAGCCGGCCGACGGCGCGCGCCCTCGTGGACGCCCGCGCAGCGACGGCCACGGCTGCGGAAGAAGCCAAGGGGGCGGGGCTGGTGAATTTCGGCATGGTCGTCACGGCCACGGTGCTGTCCTCCAGCGCTCTGGATGACGCTGTTGCCGTCGTAGAGGGCAACCTCGGCCCGTCAGCCCGCCTGCTGCTGCGACGGGTCTACGGCTCCCAGGATTCAGCTTTTGCTGCATCCCTGCCGCTTGGCCTGGTCCTGCCCAAGCACTTGAAGGTGCCCGAAGAGATCCGCGAGGCCATGTGATGTTCGGCAGCAAGACCAAGCACAAGCGCACTCCCGCCAGCACCCGCACGCTGCCGGCCGCCGTCGTTCGCCGGCCAGGCCTTCGGGGCTGGCGCGGACGCGGGCAAGGCGAAGCCATCTACGTCACCGCCGCCGACGAGTGGCGCGGCACCTCCGTCCAGGTCTGCGGGCTATGGCCTTTCGTGGGCGGCAGTGGCACCCCCATTGTGGGCGTGCCGATCGGTGTCCACACCGACACCGGAGCCCCGTTCGGGGGAGATCCCATCAGCTGGTTCATGCACGGCATGATCAACAACCCGTCAATGTTCGTCCTCGGACTGCCGCACTACGGCAAGTCCACGCTGGTCCGGCACATCGTCCTGGGCCTTGCCGGCCGGGGCATCAACCCGTTGATCCTCGGCGATTTGAAGCCCGACTATGTTGACCTCATCGAAGCCCTGGGCGGCCAGGTCATCAGCCTGGGGCCCGGCCGTGGGCACCTCAACGTCCTTGACCCTGGCGAAGCCACGGGCGCGGCCATCCGGTTGCTTGCCTCGGCCGAAGAACACCGGGAAAACGCCAACCGGGCCACGGACCAGGAAGCGGCCGCGCAGATGCTCAATGCAGCAGTGAAGGCCGAGAAGCTGGCCGAACAGCTCATGGCCGACTCGCACAACCGGCGCCTGAACATGATCACGGCACTGATCACGATTGTGCGCAACGCCAAGCCCAGCGCCCACGAGGAATCCCTGATCGACCGGGCACTGCACATCCTGGACGAGCGCCTGGACCGCGTGCCCCTGATCGGGGACCTGATCGAAGTCATCAAGGATGCCCCCGACGAGCTGCGCGCCATCGCCCTGGACCGCGGCGACATGAGCCGTTACCTGGACGCGACCGACCAGCTGCGCCAGTCGCTGTACTCCCTGGACGGCTCGGGCCGGTTCTCGGACATGTTCTCCCAACCCACCGACCAGCCAATGGACCTGACCAAACCCGTGGTCTTCGACCTCTCCGGGATCTCCGACACGCAACGCGACATTCAAGCGGCCTGCCTGCTGGCCTGCTGGTCCACCGGGTTCGCCACCGTCCAGGTCGCCCACACGCTCGCCGACGCCGGCCTGGAACCACGCCGGAACTACTTCGTCGTCATGGACGAACTCTGGCGGGCCCTGCGCTCCGGCGAAGGCATGGTCGACCGGGTCGACTCCCTCACCCGCCTAAACCGCACCGAGGGCGTCGGGCAGGCCATGATCACGCACACCATGAGCGACCTCGAAGCCCTGCCCACCGAATCCGAACGGATGAAAGCCCGCGGGTTCGTCGAACGCTCCGGGATGGTCGTCTGCGGCGCCCTGCCCGGGGCCGAAATGGAAAAACTCAACAAAGCCGTCACCCTCTCCCGGGCCGAGCAAGCCCGGCTCATCTCCTGGACCGACCCCGGGTCGTGGACCGACGTCGGCGGCTCCCGCAAACGCGTCCGCCCGGGTCTGGGGAAGTTCCTCTTCAAAGTCGGCGGCCGGCCTGGGGTGCCCGTCGCGCTCAAACTCACGAGTGTCGAAAAATCCCTGCACGATACAAATAAGCGCTGGACGATCAGCCGGGACGGCGAGGGGGAGAACTGATGGGTGCACCAAACAGCGGCAAACGCTCAGGACTGGACACCGAAACGATCCTGCTCTGGATCGTCATCACCATCGTGGTGGTCGGCGTCGGCTCGGTCGCCGGGGCCGTGCACCTCGGGTCAATGCTGTCCGGTGACGGCCAGCAGCTGCCGGCCAACCCGTTTGAACTGGTCTTCGGCCTGATCTCGCACAAGGTGACCTGGCCCGCGGCCGCGACCGGGGTACTGGCCGGCTTCGGCGTCCTGGCCGTCGTCGTGGCCGTTCTGGTGGTCCGTGCCGTGCTGCGCCGACGGTCCAAGCGTTCCCGTGTGGACGCCGCTGCCCAGCACATGGCCAACGGCCGGGACCTGCGGGCCCTGAGCCTGCGCGGTGCCACGGCCACGGCCGAACGGCTCGGAGTGAAGGGCTCACCCGGCGTGCCCGTAGGTAAGACGGTCCTGGGCGGGCAGATGGTCTACGGCTCGTGGGAAGACATGCACATCGACATCTGGGGGCCCCGAACGGGCAAGACGACCTCCCGGGCGATCCCGGCGATCCTCGCCGCCCCGGGAGCTGCGTTGGTGACATCGAACAAACGGGACATCGTCGACGGAACCCGCGACGTCCGCGCCGCCGAGGGCCCGGTCTGGGTGTTCGACCCGCAGTCCGTCGCCCTCGAGGAACCCGCCTGGTGGTGGAACCCGCTGTCCTACGTCACGGACGAAGTGCGGGCAGCCCGCCTGGCTGACCACTTCGCCGCAGGCTCCCGCGGCCCGGATGCCAAAACGGATGCCTATTTCGATCCTGCCGGCCAGGATCTCCTGGCCGGCCTCCTGCTCGCGGCGGCTCTCGACGGTCGGCCGATCACGCAGGTTCATACCTGGCTGACCAGGCCGGCGGACGACGAAGCGGTGGACATTCTCAAGGCCCACGGATTCGCCCAGACATCCAACGCCGTCGGCGGCGTCGTCAACGCCCCCGAAAAGCAACGCGGCGGCGTGTACGGCACCGCCCTGCAAATGGCATCGTGCCTCACCAACCGCCAAGTCGCGCGGTGGGTGACGCCCCAGGGTGACAATGACACCCGGCCCCAGTTCGACCCGGCAGCATTCGTCCGCTCCAAGGGCACCCTGTACAGCCTGTCAAAGGAAGGCAAAGGCACCGCTGGGCCACTCGTGACGGCACTGACCGTCGCCACGGTCGAGGCCGCCGAAGAACTCGCCGTCCACTCACCCGGCGGCCGCCTCGCCACACCCATGCTCGGTGTCCTGGACGAAGCAGCCAACGTCTGCCGCTGGCGCGAACTGCCCAACCTCTACAGCCACTACGGCTCCCGCGGCATCGTCCTAATGACCATCCTCCAATCCTGGTCCCAAGGCGTTGAAGTGTGGGGCCGCGACGGCATGCGCAAACTCTGGTCCGCCTCCAACATCAAGGTCTACGGCGGCGGTGTCGCCGAAGCCGAATTCCTCAACGAACTCGCACAGCTCGTAGGCGAATACCGCTACTCCAACACCACCCGCAGCCGCTCCAAACAAGGCACCTCCTACAGCCACGACGACGACCGCAAAGAACGCACCCTGGACGTCTCCGACCTGGCCGCGTTCCCCCGCGGCCGGGCCATCATGTTCGCCTCGGGCGCCCCCGCCGCACTGCTGGAGACAGTGCCCTGGATGAGCGGACCGCAGGCTGATGCCGTGCGGGCCTCCATCGCCGCACACGACCCCGCCAACAAGCCAGCGACCGAGGCTGGGAACCGATGGATCGCCGCAGGCGCCTCTAATGAGTGAAGGACTGGGGGAGTGGGACGACGAGCTCGATGCCACCACAACCCCGACGGAGCCGGCCGAGGAGGATGCGGACGCACCTGAGCTGTTTTACCCGAACGTGGCCGAATTCGTCAGCGGCAAGCTCGCGACCAGCTACCGCCGGCAGCTCAACGTCCAAGGCGGCGTGACCTGGTGCCCACAATGGTGGAAACACGCCGAAGCCATCAGCCGCCTCGAAGCACTCTGGCGCGCCTGGGAATTCCTCCGCCTGGACGGCACCACAGGAATGAGCGTCTGGTGGCGCGACCACGCAGACCACCACATGTCCGTCCTGCTCTCAACAGATGGGCCATTCAAGGGCTGCACCCCGGACGACGGCCACCGCGCCAAACTCGCCCCCCTGCCCTGCGAGGAGCCACCCCCAGGACTGTTCTAACGGGTTCCGCTAGCCAACGCCCAAGGTGACCACGCCGACTGTCCAAAATTGGGGTCGATCCGGGTTATCCACGGCTGGAAACCGGGAGCCACCGGGAAAGCTCCCTCAGCTGGCGAAGGAAAAAACCCACAAACAAGCCGTTCCGTCCCTGGCCAGACGCCGTCTCAACGTCCTCTGGGCCATGCTCCGCGACGGCACCCCTACCAACAACCCAACGCCAAAGCTTTCTGAGCGCCGGCAAAAGCTCGTGGCCACGCCACGCAGAAGACGGATGGAATGGTCCTGGAAACCCAGGACGGCTTACTTAACGGCGATCAGCTCAACTATCCGGATGTCCGGGTCCCCAGCCAGCATCGCCGGGCCGTGTTCGCCGAGGGCGGCGGGTATCGCCCCGCTGAGGTGGGCCTGGCGGTCTTCCTCGGTGTCAAAAGTGTCGAAAATGCCGAAAGTGGTTTCACTGGCGCGGAAGGCATACCAAGTACGTGTGCCGGGTTCGCCAAGCACAATGTCACGGCCACCGTTCAGGAAATCCCACACTTCCTGCTCTTTCCCGGGTTTCGCCTCAACCAATGCAAGCACTCCGAATCTAGGCGCCACCGTGATCTCCTTAGTCATCGTCCGAACCGGTAAGGTGCCGGCCTGACCGGAGTATAGGCCTGCTACTGCCGAGCAGGCAACGGATCCCTCCACCAGGCTTCCTGGTCGTTGGAATTGCAGGCGCCCCGCTGGTTTGGAGGCTAGATTGTTCCGGATCGGTAGAGCTCGGTCGAGAGGTAACGGAGTCCGGAATCGCAGAGGATGGTGACGATTGTTGATCCGGGGCCCATTCGTTCCGCGGTCCGAAGAGCCGCGACAACATTCGCCCCTGAGGAAGTCCCGGCAAAGAGCCCCTCTTGCCGGGCCAAGCGCCGCGCCATATCCATTGCCTCGTCGGCGGATACGGTGAGGATGCCATCGACAGTGTCCGGTTCCCACAGCGGGGGAACAAAGCCGATACCGATGCCCTCGATGCGGTTGGGGCCCGTCGGTTGACCGGACAGGACAGCGGATTCGGCCGGTTCGACCGCAAAGACCCTGATGTCTGGATTGTGCGCGCGGAGTGCACGCGTGACCCCGTGAATCGAGTGAGCGGTTCCGACCGTGTGCACGAACGCGTCGATCCGGCCTTTTGTCTGTGTCCAGATCTCTTCCCCCAGGGGCAGATACCCGGTGACCGCGTCATGGTTATTCAACTGGTCACACCACCACATGCCCGGTTGTTTCGATACTTCAGCGGCGCGGGCGATCATCTGCTTGATCAGCGCTTCGGTGATTGCGCCGTTATTACTGGGAACGTCCTCGACGGTGGCGCCAAAGGCAAGCATCGTCCGGCGTTTTTCGTCACTGAACGCGTCGGAGAAGACGACGTGGAGACCGAAACCAAGCACAGCGCAAGCAAACGCCAGCGAAATGCCGGTCGTGCCAGCCGTGTATTCGACGACAGTTCCTCCCGGGACAAGGCGACCGTCGCGCACGGCGCCTTCGACCGCCGTGCGGGCCATCCGGTCTTTCATACTCCCTGTCGGGTTGGCCCACTCCAACTTGACGAAAATCCGGGCACCGTTGGCCGGCGCCACCCTCCGCAGCTCCACGAGGGGCGTGTTCCCAATCCCCGCGAACGCACCTTCTGAATCGTTCATCTCCGAAGACCCTCTGCTCGTGTGGCGGCTGATAGAAGATATCGTGGCACCCTGGTAAGCCCGAAACAACAGAACACGGAAGGCACCACGACATGCGCTCTGAACGATGAGAGCGAGGCGCATTCTCAACCGCAGCGACCCGGCGAAGAGATCTATGGAAACACACCATCGGGATCAGACTCACACCCGCAGCGCTGCCGGATTCATCCTGTATTGCCATGGCTCTTCGGAATGAGCTGCCGCTACCCACAGCCGGGGACAATTCCTCATGGGTTATCCACCGCTACCGCTGCCGAGGGAGCTCCCCAAACGGCTCCCACAAGAATCAGCCATGGATAACCCGAATTGACCCCAGCCGCGGATAGCTTCAGGGGCACCTTGAGTGCCGCGCAGCACTGCTGGAAACGATGATTGTCCTTGACAATCCCTATTGAGATTCCTTCGGGCTTTTCCCGCACACATGATGGACGACAGGAACCAGCCGACCGCCTGCACACAACCGCCAGGTCACCACACGCGGGAACCTCACCCCCGAGACAACCGGCGGATGCGCACAGCCTCCCAAATACCCTCCCCCATCCCGGCCTCTGATTTTCGCTGCTCCTGGCGCACCGTCAAGGGCGCTGCACGTCACTTCGTGATGGACCTCCGGCCCGCCCGTGACCGCGCACCCTACGCAGACATTTCGGCCTTTATCGGGATGGGCGGAACAGCTGTGGGGGTCAGTACAACCTACGGCGCCCGCGGGAAGGAGTGGTGCGTGCAGACCCGGCGGGAGTTAGAGCTGGTCCGGGCCTCCCCGGGCTGCTTCCGGTTCTGGGTTGTGCGGTTTCGGGCTGATGAGTTCCTCGATTGCTTCTGCGCCGGCGGCTGCTCCTCCGGCGGCGCGGTAGCCGGCGGCTATGCGGTGGGCGCCGTCGGACATGCCTGCGGCGTGGTGGACGGCGTGTCGCAGCCGTTCGGGGGTGAGCTTTGCCTTGGGCAGGCGAACGCCCGCGTTCGCGTGTTTCACCCGGGCGGCGACCTCGAGCTGGTCCCGTCCGAATGGTACGACGATGCAGGGGACACCGGAGCTGAGCGCCTTCTGGGTGGCGCCCATCCCGCCGTGGGTCACGGCCACGGCTGAGCGTGCGAGGACCGGCCCGTGCGGGACAAACCGCTCGACCCGCACGTTGGCCGGGAGGGGCCCGAGGTCCGCGAGACCGGCGGGCATCGTTATGACAACCCGGTAGGGCTCGCCCTCCAGCCCTTTGACGGCGGCCCGGGCCAGGGCTTCATCGGCCTGGTACTCGGAGGATGTGGTGACGAGGATGAACGGGTCACCCGGTTCCTGGAGCCATGCGGGTACCTGGGCCGGGGGTTCCCAGGGGAGGGCGCCGATAAGGCGGATGTCGGGCGCCCAGTCGGGGTGCGGGTACTCGAAGGGCTCTGAGGTCGCTACAAGGGTCAGGGGTGCGGACCGGAAGAACTCGTCGGCGCTCGTGACCGCTGGCACTCCGTTGGCGGTGAGGATTCCGTTGATGCCCGGGAGGAATCGCTTTTCGAGCTGGCCCATGACCAGGGGCCGCAGCAGGCCGTCCCGAAGCCGTCCGAGGGGGCCGGGGAGGGGTGGGAGTCCGGGGCCGAATGGAGGCGCGCCCCGTGAGGTGACCGGAGGGGTGTAGGGGCAGAACGCGGCCCAGGGGCCTCCCCATGCCTGGGCGGCCGCGCGGGCTCCCCAGGAGTTGAAGTCGACGATAACGGCGTCAGGGGACGTTGCGGCGATCGCAGCGGTGAGGTCTGCGCCGTCGATCGCCGCTCGTCGGACGAACACGTCCACGGAGGCTGAGAGGGCATCGAGTGTGCTCTTGGCGCCGAAGTCGCGGTGCTCGATCGCGGCGATCCGTTTGTCGATAGGCTCGGCTGTGAGGCCGAGACCACGCAGGGGCTCGACCTGGCCTGGCAGGGTGCGCACCTCCACTTGGTGTCCGCGCCGGGTGAGCTCGAGGAGCAGCGGCGTCATGGGGAAGAGGTGGCCGATGGCGGGGGATGTGTAGGCGAGGATGCGGGACATCATGTCCTCCGGGTGAGGGGTTCGAGGAGCTCGAGGATTGCTTGGATGTACGCCTCCCGGCCCAGCCCGGAATCGACCCGGAGGAGCTTCCAGACGTAGACGTCGCACACGGCGATGAACTGGGCCAGACGGCGGTCGCGCTCGTCACCGTTGAGCCCGTCAAGGAACGGCCCGAACACCTGTGCGCACCAGGACCGGTGGTAGGCCCGGCCGTTGGCCGTGACAGCCGCCAAGAACGGCGACGACGACTCCTCCGCAAGCAGCCGCAGGGCGAGGTGCCCGTCCCGCTCGTAATGCGCGGCGAGGTTGGCGACGGCACCTGCGAGGTCACCCGGCACGGCTGCATCCCGTTCAGCAGCTACTCTGGCCGCTTGCCGCTCGGCTGTCGCGGAGAAGAGCTTGTCCTTATCACCGAAGCGCCGAAGTACTGTCTGGACAGTAACGCCGGCGCGGGCCGCGACAGCCTCGAGCGTGATGCCCGCAATGGGCGTGCCCACCACGAACTCACCTGCCGCCACGTCAAGGATGCGCTCCGCGGTGGCCGCTGCGGACTGCGCCCGTTTCGTCATCACATAGCTCCGGCCGGAAGCCCCCGATTTCATGTAAGTCATACTAACTCCAATAAAGCGGGAATGCGAGAAGGGCGGCTGGTGAAGAAGTGAAATATCCAACTAAGGTCTTGCCATGCGGCGCAAGGGCCTGTAGTTGCCCGGTTGGGGTATGCCAAATGGGATTCAAACGGTTCGTCCAGTGCAAGGCGACGAAAGACATCTCTACTCGCCCTTCCCGTGAGCCTCAAGCCACAGCAATTGGTCCTAATGCGCTTTGTGCATTGACCCCTGAGCAGCTGGCGGAATCGACCGCCGGACGGGCGGCGAGGCCGCCGCGACGACATCGCGAGCCGGGGGGCTCCCGGATCCCCGGCTGCGTCGGTCACTACGCCGTGGAGTGACGGGCGGTATCAGGAGACGGCTGATTCGGTCACGATCGGGAGTTGTTTGGAGGCGGCGGGCGTGGGCTGCAGTGTTGGCGTTATTTTGCGGGCCAGCCAAGTGATGATGGGTGGGGTTAGGAGCATCACGATGAGCAGACGGGTGCTTTGAACGGTCGAAATGGCGGGGAGGTTTGTATCCATGGATGCAGCTGTGGCCAGTACGGCGTTGATGCCGCCCGGTGTCGTCGCGAGGTAGGCGTCGATCAGGGGAAGGCCCAGGGCTGCTGAGAACGCCCAGGCCAAGGCCCCACAGCCGAGGCAGACTGCCATGATCCAGAGCAACACATGGGGGAACAGCCTGCCGATGCTCCGCACGGAGGCCCAGGTGAACCGCAGGCCTACTTCAAGGCCGACCAGTGTGAAGAGAAGGCTGCGCAGCACGCCGTCCGGCGCGAAGCCCTCCGCGGTTCCCGTGAAGACAAACAATGCGGTTATGACCATCGGCCCGATAAGCGCGGGGGCGGGTAGCGAAAAGCGTTTGCCTGCCCTAACCCCGAGGATGCAGACGGCGGCGAGCATGAGCAGGCCCGGGAGCTGATGCGTCCCTTGTGACAGGTGGAGGATCCGGTGGGGATCGGCCCAGAGCGGCGCGCCCCCAGAGCTCGCGTTCCCATCGGTGGCCGGGTGCATGGCGGTGGCTACCACGGGCGCTGTGAAGGCCACGAGGGCCACCCGGAGGTACTGCGCGAAGGCCACGAGGCGGGAGTCGGCGCCCAGATCCTCTGCGGCAGCGACGATGGCCGCGGAACCGCCGGGCACCAGGCTCAGCGCACCTTCAGCAAGACTTGTACGACCCCATCTGGCCAGGAGAGATCCGGCCATGAGACACAGCCCGATGGTCAGGATGGTCACCGCCGTCATCGGCAAGGCCGTGGCGCCGGCTGATTGCAAGGCAGCCGGGGTGACGTAACTGCCCATGAGAACGCCGATTCCGGCCTGCGAGGCCACTGCCGCCGGCTTCGGCAGCTGCCGCTTGACCGCCCCTGAGAGGGCTGCAGCAGCACCGACCACGAGCGCCACCAGCAGATGAGGCGCCGGGAGGCCGGTGAGCGAAGCGGCCTCGCCCAGGGCGAAGGCAACCCCGCCCAGCGCCAGCCACAAGGCCGCGGACGCCACACCATCCCGACCGAGCGATCCGACCGGAAGCCATCGCCATGGCCCTACGGCCGGCGGCATCATTGTTGCGGCTTTAGTTCCTCGGTTGAACATAGGCTTTCCTCCGGTTAGCTGTTCACCGGCCCCGTCGCCCTGACGCGAACTACTTTCCGGGCCGCAGCTGACGGATGAAGAAATTGGGGATTAATTCCAGCCTCGGTTTGGGTGAAGGTCCAAGGGAAGGCAGTGAGTAAAGCATGCGCGCTGTCAACGACCCGCGTTGACTCATAGAAAACCGCGTAGCCGGATCTACCGTTCGCCGCCCAGTCCATGGCTTGTTCACCCAGGGTGAAATAGACTTTGGTTGGGCTGACTTTTTATGTTCCGGCCGCGCGTGCAAGTCTTCCGCGGTCCTTTAATCGTGCAGGGAGTTTACGGTTTCCCCACCTCGTCGACAGTGGGCAGTGGTACGACGATTGTCATTGTTGATGCCTACAACGACCCGAGCGCCGAATCAGACCTGGCCGTATTCAGCGCCCAGTTCGGG
>NZ_BMFW01000043.1 GCF_014639275.1 Arthrobacter liuii
TGTGGGCCAAGCGTGTCTGGCGCTGCCCGGACCCTGACTGCCCCAGAACCACCTTCACCGAAGAACATGAGCTGGCCGGCCCCCGGGCGAAACTCACTGCCAGGGCCGTGGCGTGGGCGACCGACGGCCTGCAGCGTTTCGACACGTCGGTCTCCGCCCTGGCCCACCAGCTCGGCGTCTCCTGGCACACAGCCTGGGACGCCATCAAGGCAGAGGCCGCCCGACGAATCACAGCGGCCGGCCGTCTGACTGGGGTGAACGCTCTCGGAGTGGATGAGCATGTCTGGTCCCATACCGGCCCGCCGGGTTCCGGAATGGTCACCGGGATCGTGGACCACACCCGCGACGCGAAGGGCGTGGTTCACGCCCGGCTGCTGGACCTTGTTCCGGGCCGGTCCGGGAAGGCCTACGCGGACTGGCTCAAAGCCCGCGGCGAGGAATTCACCACCGGCATCAAGACCGCCGCTTTGGATCCGTTCCGCGGCTACGCGAACGCGATCCGCGACGAACTGCCCGAAGCCATCACCGTGCTGGACGCGTTCCATGTCGTGAAACTGGGATCGGCCATGGTCGATGAAGTCCGCCGCCGCGTCCAGCAGGACACCCTCGGGCACCGCGGCCGCAAGAGCGACCCGCTCTACGGCATCCGCCGAACCCTGCAGATCGGCGCCGAACACCTCACCGACAAGCAATCCGCAAGGCTCAACGCGAAACTCACCCTCGGGGACCCGGACCACGAAGTCACCCTGGCCTGGCAGTGCTACCAGAAACTCCGGAACATCTACCACGCCAGGCCGGAGCGGGGCAGGGAACTCGTCAACGAGGTGATCTCCTCGTTCCCGTCCTGCCCGATCGCGGAAGTCGCCCGCCTCGGCCGGACACTCAAACAATGGAAGGCAGCGATCCTGGCCTACTTCGACACCCACGGGGCGTCCAACGGACCCACCGAAGCGATCAACGGCGTCATCGAAACCACCCGCAGAATCGCCCGCGGCNGGTTAAGGCTGACCTCAAGCAGGCCGGCGAAAAGATCAAGGACGCCTTCAAAAAGCACTGACCTGAATTGGGGATGGGCGCGCTCACTTAGCCGCGCCCATTTCCGTGCTCAGAAAAGGCCAGCCGAGTATCCCTTGTTCGCTCTCACAGTTTAGTTAGTGCAGGTATTCGGAGAATTCTTTTTCGAAGAATTGCTTCGGGCGGGCACCGATAACGGAAGCCTTCTGTTCCCCGTCCTTGAACAGATACACGGAGGGTATTGACGTAATCCCGTAATTGCTGGACGTTTCCGGGTTTTCATCGATGTTGACTTTGACGACGTCGACTTTATCGCCGTATTCTTCGGCGAGTTGTTCGAGGATGGGGGAAAATTTGGTGCAGGGCCCGCACCAATCCGCCCAGAAATCCACGATCGTGGGCTTGGATGCGCCCAGAACGTCGGCATTAAACGTGGCGTCCGTGACATCCTTTGTTTTTCCCAAGGTTCCTTTCCTTTCACTTTTCCGCTGGGGAGGCCGCGTGTGCTTCGACGCCGCGCTTCAGGCGGCGATTTCAGGGGCCGCGGGCAGGTCCAGGTCGGTGCGGGCGTAGTGGTTGAAGTAGTTGGTGAACAGATTCTCGGCGATGTAGGCGAAGGCTTCGGCGAGCTGCTCGGAGGTCCAACCCGCGTCCAGCGCTGCCTGCCACACCGGGTCCGAGACATATCCGGTGTTGGCTGCTGCTTCACGGGCGACAGCGGTGATTGCTTCCAGCTTGGGGTCAAAGTCGACTTCACCGGAGCGCACGGCGAGGATCTGGTCGTCGCTGAGTCCCGCTGCCCGGCCCGAGAGTGTGTGCGCGGACTGGCAGTACCCGCAGTCGTTCTGGTTCGCCACGGCCAGTGCGATGGCTTCCTTGGTGCGGGCATCAAAAGTTCCGTGCTCTGCAATAGCGGAAGAGAATCCGTCATAGGCGCCGATCACGGCCGGCGAGGAGGCCATCCCGGCGTGGATGTTAAGCAGTTTGCCGACCTTCTTCTTCAGCTTGCCGGCAATTTCACGTGAGCCGTGGGGTGCGGTATCAACGGTTTGTACGGGAATGCGGGGCATGTTTTCCTCTTTCACTTCGGTGGCAGATACGGCTGAATAAAGCAGCCTGCATAAATTGATAATGCGATGCTGTCCGGGATTATTCCCGAGCTTCTCAGGGCATTGTTTCCTCGAAATGAATCAGGTCCGATGAAGCGACAAAGGGACCAATCGCCGCGAGTACCTGGCGGCTCTGCTCGGTTTCGGGGAAGCGCTCGGTGTGGTCAGCGAGCGTGTCCCACCTGACCCGCAGCAGATAAACCCCGGGCCGGTCGGGGCTGCGGTGCAGGGCTACGCTTTGGCAGCCGGGGGCCTGCAGCAGAGCCTCACGGACCGAAGGGTAGGCGCTCTCAAATCCCTCACCCATGCCCTCGTGGACAGTGAAGTGTGCGTGTTCGAAAACCATGGTTCAGTACTCCTCCTCGGGCCCGGATCTTCCGCGCCCTTTACCTGGGTCGGTGTCGTTCAAGTGTCCCCTGCCGGAGGCGGGACGCGGGTGTCATAGGACTTGGCCGAGGGTCAGTGCGAAGCGTTCCTGAGGATCGGTCCATTGGCCGGCCACGGTGAAGCCTGCTGCGGCGAGTTCGGCGGCCACTGCCTGGGGACGGAATTTTGCTGATATTTCGGTGCGCAGTTCCTCTCCTTCATCCAAGCGCAGGTGCATTCCTGCCCCGGGGAGCCGCACGAACATGCGACGTTGGGCGCGCAGGCGCATCTCGATCCATTCCTGCTCGGCGTTCCAGAGGGCCACATGCTCGAAGGCATCGACGTCGAAATCCGCGTCGAGGCTGTTGTTGAGGACCCGGAGGACGTTGCGGTTGAATTCCGCAGTGACGCCGGCTGAGTCGTCGTAGGCAGGGACCAGCACCGAGGGTGCTTTGACCAGATCGGTGCCAAGCAACAGGGAGCCGCCTGCACGGCCCAGCAGCGCGCGGACCCCGGCCAGGAACGCTGCCCGTTGATGTGGTTCAAAGTTTCCGATGGTGCCGCCCAGAAATGCGACGAGCCGGTGCCCCTGCCGGGGCAGGAGGTGCAGCTGTGTTTCGAAGTCTGCGAGCAGGGCATGTTGTTCAAGGTCCGGGAAAATGGCTGCAAGCCCGTCCCGGGCACCGGCCAGGGCTGTGTCGCTGACATCGACAGCGACGTAGCGTTCCAGGTGTCCGGTGTCGAGCAGTGCCTGCAGCAGCAGCGGTGTTTTCCGAGACGATCCGGAGCCCAGTTCGATCAGGGTGCTGGCCGGGACGGCGGCCGCTATGTGGACTGCGTGTTCTTGAAGGGCTTCGCGTTCAGCCCGGGAAGGATAGTACTCGGGCAATTCGGTGATGCGGTCGAAGAGTTCGCTGCCAAGCTTGTCGTAGAACCATTTAGGGGGAAGGGTACGTGGGCGGCTGCCCAGACCGGCCCGCACGTCCGCGCGCAGTGTCCGGGCAAGGTGGTCCTGGGGCAGGTGACGGATGATCATGTCCATGCTGTCTGCTGATCTCGTTGTCATGCGCTGTCCTTCCTTGGTGCCGGGAGGGGCCGCAGCGCGACCTCTCCGCCGGCGGCGGTCAGTATGGTGTTCGCGGGCACGCTGTGCCAGCCGGGCCCGTCGTCGAGGGGTTCGCTTGCCACGGCCACCCCGTCCGGTCCGGCCCGCCAGAAGAGTGTGTCTCCGCAAGCGGTCGCGGCAATTTGGTGACCGTCGGTGAGCAGGAAGTTATACCTGCCTCCGGCCGCGGCGGATGCATCCGCTGCGGCCTGGCCCAGCGCATTCCCGGGTTCCTCGCCGCGCTCAAGCAGGTCCAGGACCAGCGCCCAGAGCAACGCCGAATCCACGGGCGCTTCCATCTCCAGCAGTCGCGAGGCCGGGAGGCTGGCGGCCAGGTGTTCGACGCTGCCGGGCCATCCGTTGACGCGGCCGTTGTGGCTGAAAAGCCAGGGCCCGGAGCTGAAGGGAGCTGCTGCGGATTCATCCGGGGCCATCGTTTCCGTGGCCGAACGCACCGCGGCCAGGATGCAGCGGCTGCGGCTCACCCGCGCCACGTCGGCAAAAGAACGGTCGGCCCAGATCGGCACCGCCCGTCGGTAGCGGGCGGGGACTTCGTCGTCGCCGGCGTACCAGCCGACCCCGAAGCCGTCGGCGTTGATGGTGCCGTACTGCTGCTGACGCGGTGCCCAGGATTGCCGGAACAACCCGAACGCCGGTGCGATGAGTAGATCCGCCAAGGACACTGACTTGCCGAGGTAGGCGATATGGCGGCACATCCCTACCCTCTTTCGTCCGGGTGGGCGTCCCTGGCGGTGCGGAAGCCGGAGAAGATCTGGCGGCGGATCGGGTAGTCCCAGTTTCGGAAGGTTCCCCGGGAGGCCGCAGCGTCGGTGGCCCAGGAACCGCCACGCAGTACCTTGTAGTCGGTACCGAAGAAAACTTCGCTGTATTCCGGGTACGGGAAAGCGCGGAAGCCCGGGTACGGGCGGAATTCACTGGCAACCCATTCCCACACATCACCGATCAGCTGACGCGCGCCGGTTGCCGAGGCGCCGGCCGGGTAGGAGCCCGCCACGGCGGGCCGGAGCGTCTTCCCACCCAGGTTCGCCTGGCTGGGCAGGGGGTTGCCCTCGCCCCAGGGATAACGGTGCGATCTGCCGCTGGCCGGATCCCATCTGGCGGCTTTTTCCCACTCCGCTTCGGTGGGCAACCGGCGCCCGGCCCACCGGGCGTAGGCCTCGGCCTCATACCAGCACACGTGCTGTACAGGTTCGGCATCGGGAACTGGTTCGAAGACACCGAATCGGCGCCTGTACCACCCTTGGCCGTCGCGCACCCAATACAAGGGTGCTTCCAACCCGGCCGCCATCCGGTGCTGCCACCCTGGCCCGGACCACCATTGGGGGTCCTGGTATCCGTCGGCGTCGATAAACCGGCGATACGCACCGTTGGTGACAGGGACGGTGTCGATCCAGAACGCCGGCAGGTCTACCTGGTGCGCCGGACGCTCGTTATCGAGGGCCCAGGGCTCCAAGGATGTCCCCATCGTGAAGGGCCCGGCGGGTACCGGCACCTCGTGCGGGAGATGCTCTGCGGAGGAGGGCCCGGTTCCGGCCGGGACCGGCTCGGGCGCCAGGACCGGGGGGCCTTCCCTGAGCTGGTGAGTGGCGAGCATCGTCTCATCATGCTGGTGTTCGTGCTGGATGATCATGCCGAAAGCGAACCCGTTCTCGATCAGCGCCGGCCCTTCCAACGCCGATTGCTCCAGCACCTCCAGAGCTTTGTCCCGGACTTCGCCGATGTACCGGCGCGAGTGCTCCGGTGACAGCAGCGGCAACGATGGACGGGAACTGCGCGGATGCTCAAAGGCGTCATACATCTGGTCGATGTCAGGGCGCAAAGCCTGCCGGCCGCCGACGTCGCGCACGAGCCAGAGTTCCTCCTGGCTGCCCACATGGGCCAGATCCCACACCAGCGGAGACATCAGAGGCGAGTGCTGTTTTACCAGCTCGGCCTCATCGCAGGAGGTCAGCGCATGGGTCCTGGCGCGGACCGCCTCCAAAGCACCGGCAATGCAGGCCCGGAGCTGGTCCGGTGAACCGGCCGCGGCCGATAATGGTTCACTGTCTGCGTTCATGACTGCTCCTGTTCTGAGGGGAGGAAAAAACTGCCCGTTCTGTGCCAATACTCGAGCCGCTCATCCGCCGGAGACCGGGCGCGCAGTGTGTATCTTTCAAGGAATCCACCGACCCGGTCGATCGTGGCCCGGTCGGCACCGAGCCGGGGCAACGCCGCCAGCGCCGCTTCGGCACAAGACCGGGCTGCCGCGGCCAGCATGGGATTGGCCAGGCCGTCCCGGGCCGCAAGCCCCGCGATCCCGGCCCTGCCCCCCAATACAGCGCACGCCACATCGGCGGCCTCTGCGGCCTGCGGGTCATCCATCAAGGCTGTGACGACCGCCGTGGCGACCTCCCAGCCGGGCCCTTCCTGGGCATCGATGACCCGCAGCTCCAGGAATCCCCGGGGGCGCACCGGGGGAAACAAGGTGGTCAAGTGGTAATCCAGGTCCGCCCCGGTCACCGGCCTGGGTCCGCGGCCGTTCAGCCAGTCGCGCATCGTGAGCCCGGGCGGTGCGTCCCAGTCCGCTCTTGCCGACTGGATGCACAGAACCTTTGCCGCCAGGGCATAACGGGCCCACGCCGATGCCGGATCAGACTCCCGGGCAGCGCCCGTGACAGGGGCGGTCCGGGTCGGGTCGATCCGGGCCCACACCCTGTGCCGGGTACTTTTCCATCCGCTCGGAGTCTGGTGCCGGAATGGGGAATTAGCGAACATTGCCACGAGAATCGGGATGAGCCCGTGCAGCCGGTTCCACCGTTCGAGGGCGCTGAGGGGCCCCCGTCCTGGCTGGCCGGCTTCCAGCGAGACTTGCACGGCAGCTGTCGAGCACATCATCACCACACCCTCGGGGCCGGTCCGGTCGAAGTGCCGTTCCATCGCTGCGTAGCGCGGGTGGTCCAGGGAGCGGACAGGCTCACGCAACGGATCGAGAGCCAGCGGTCCCGGATAAAGCCCGTTGGCGGCCAGGAGGTCAGTTACGGTGCGGTAATCCGCCCGGGTAGCGGTCAGCAGTGAGGGCAGGTCCGCGGCGCACGCCGAGCTGATCTCCACTTGGCCGCCCGGTTCGAAACTGATGGCCCCTCCCCCGGGCAGCAGGCCTCCTGCCGGCGCCAGGGCTGAACGGGCCCTTCCGGCGGTGACGTGCAGTCCGGAATCGTGCCGGTCATGGACGACGTGTTCGATCTCCACGCCCACGGGGCCGGGAGGGCCCGTCTTGAAACAAATCGACGCCACATATGTCTCAGCCTCTGCCACTGACAGCTCGCGGGAAGGCTCCGGTACCAGCGCTGTCGTGGACCAACCCGGGCTGGCCTGTGCTTCGGCATCCCGGGCGGGAACGGGCGTGCCGGTGACGGACGCCTGTGCCGCGGGTGTGTCCCTGCTCATTCCAGTCCCCCGGCGGCCCGGACGGACGGGGCGTTTACTTCCTTGCCGACCCCCATGTTGGAGGTGCTGTCGTCGCATGCAGCTGCGGCAGTGTGCACCGTTGCCGGCCGGGGACGTCGCATCATGAAGGTCCCTCCTCTGTGGATTCCTTTGCCTGTCGTGTTGTTGTCTCCGGTCCCGCTCTTGGCAGGCCCGGGCCGAGGGTGGTTCAGGGCTGAAGCGGCGAAAAATCAACCGCTTCCAGGAACACCGATTCGATGCGGGTCACCAATTCCCCGTGGCGCACTGATTCGGTCTTCGCTTTCACCCAGTCGGGGTCCGCGCTGAACCGGGCCCAGTTATCCTCAGGCGTCCCCTGGTGCCGGAGCAGGTACACCAGGGTATGGGCGTCCGTGACCGGTACCCAGTAGCCGAGGCTGAGCATTCCGTGGCGTTCCAGCAGCGCGATCGTGTGATCGCGAAAGCGTTGGAGCAGATCCTCCCTCCTGCCCGGAGCGGCGGTGTATGTGCGCAGTTCAAACGTCATCGCATTGTCCTTTTCGTTGTTCTTGCCGGCGAATCCCGCCGGCTCCCACGCTCAATGCCTGGTGCAGGTGCTTACTGGGCGACGCCTTTGTCTTTGAGCCATGCGGCGGCCGCGTCTTTCGGGTTTTGTTTACTGCTGCCGGAGGAGACCTGGGTGTTGAGTTTAATCAGATCATCCGTGGTCAGGGATGCGGAGACCTTGTTCAGTACCTCGGCGGCTTTGCTGTCGACTCTGTCGGTGCGGATCAGTGGCACGACCTGCTGGGCGGCGAAGTTGTTCGCCGGGTCCTCCAGGGTGAGCAGGTGGTTCTGGGCGATCAGCGGGGAGGTGGTGAAGACGTCGGCTGCCTGGATCTTGTCATCAAGCAGGGCCTTCACAGTGACAGGGCCCCCGCTGTCGCTGAACGGCAGGAACTGCCCCGGCACGCAACCATATTTGGCCTTCAGGCCGGGCAGGCCCTGAGGGCGTTCCTGCGCTTCGGGGGGCATGCCGAGCGCGATTTTGCCGCAAATCCTGCCCAGGTCTGCAAGAGTTTTAAGGCCGTATTTGGCCGCCGTTGCTTCGGTGACAACAATGGAATCCTTGTCCTCAGCCGCGGAGGCGTCCAGGACCTTCAAACCGTCCGGGAGCTTTGCTGGCAGGGCCTTCATTACATCCCCGGCGCTGACAGCGGTGGCGTTCTTATCCACATACCGCAGCAGGTTTCCGCTGTAGTCCGGTACCAGATCGATGGAGCCGTCCTGGAGGGCCCTGACGTACACCTCGCGGGATCCGATGCTGGGTTTGGTCGAGGCACTGATGCCGGCTGCGTTCAGGGCGCCGGCATAGATCTCAGCCAGGATTTGGCTCTCGGGAAAGTTCGCCGATCCCACGACCAGCGGGCCGCCCGTTCCGGGGCTGCCCGGGGACGAGGTCGTCAGCGGGTTTGCTGCAGGGCTGCAGGCGGCCAGTCCCAGGGTGAGTACGGCACCGGCAGCCAGCGCCGCCAGTCGGGAGGTTTTGAACGGGATTCCCATGGTGTTCCTTTCCGGGGCGGGCACACTGATGCCGCTTGTGATGATCGTGGATTCCTGGTTGTTCCGGGACACGCCGGATCGAACGCAGCGGGAGGGGCCGGCGCGTCCAGGGTTTCCGTCGGCGTTCAGGGTTCAGTCGTTCAGGGGAGCCGCGGCCGGGAGATCAAGGTCCGTGCGGGCGTAGTGGTTGAAGTAGTTGGTGAAAAGGTTCGCGGCGATGTGGGCAAAAGCTTCTGCCAGTTCGGTTTCACTCCAGCCTGCCTCCAGGGCAGCCTCCCATAGAGCGTCGGGCACATCGCCGGTGTTGGCCGCTGCCGACCGGGCCACTTCAGTGATCGTCTGGAGCTTGGCGTCGAAATCGATGTCCCCGGCCCGGATGCCAAGGATCTGATCGTCTGTGAATCCGGCTTTGCGGGCGGAGAGCGTATGGGCGGCCTGGCAGTAGTCGCAGCCGTTTTGGTTCCCGACGGCCAGGGCAATGGCTTCCTTCGTCCGCGCATCAAAGCTTCCGTGCTCAGCGATGGCCTTGGCCATGCTGTGGTAGGCCGCGATCACCACGGGCGAGTGGGCCATGGCCGCATGGATATTCAGGAGCTTTCCCATGCGCTTTTCCAGATTGCCGGCGATCTCCTTGGACTCCGCGGGGGCGGAGGCAACGGTATGAATAGGAATGCGGGCCATTATGGCTCCTTCAGTAAAATTAGTGGCAGCAGCCGTTATACGACAGTTACGTACTTACTTCTTCTTCTGGATACTACGCAGCCTGACATTCGTGGTGCAGGGACCCGCCGGATGCAGGAAACCTCCACGGCGGACCCCCAGGGCGCCGGCACGAGGAGCCGCCACCTTTGCCGGCCCCGCAGGAATTTTCACACGTCCCTCCCCGGTGCGTCCCCCGGGCATCACCGGTTGCCCGGGTGGGCCGGTTGAGTCTGCACGACAATGCCCTTTGCGGTATCGAAAGCAACCATGTTCCTGATCCTCCACGCCAACGGTGACGGGAGCGGGTAGGCCCACGCTGCGTTGCTGATCCGGTGGCTCTCCACCCGGATGTGGTAGTATCGTGCTAGGCCTTTCCAATAGCACAGCGTCCGCAGCCAGCTTTTTTCCAGGGCACCCTCCTCCACCGTTTCGCGGGGGAAGTAGTGATTTCCTTCCAGGAACACGGTCCTTTCCGCCCTCGCCAGAACCGTCCCTGCGTAACTGGCGGTGACCATCGTGACGGCCGGTGCGGGTCCTGCCGGTTTCGTACCGGTCATTGGGTGCTCCGGGCCATGGTCCGCAGCGCGGCCGTGTCCTGAAGACTGATCCTTCCCCTGCCCTGCCTGATAATCCCTCGGGCTGACATGTCGGCGAGGATCCGGCTGGTCGCTTCCCGGGTGGCCCCAAGCAGCCCCGCTATTTGCTCATGGGTCAGCCGGATATGGCGTCCGTGGCTGAACCGCCCCGTCGGAGCGGCTTCGGCAAGGTTAAGCAGAGTTGACGCGACGCGCGCGGTCAGCGGCCGCAGTGCCAGATCCGTCAGGCGCTCCTCCAGCCGGGCTACCTGTTCGCCCAGCAGACGGGAAACCCGGATCGCTACCCGCGGGTCCGAGAGCAGGAAATGCTCCACATCGATCGAGTCAAGCCGGCAGATCGCCGAGTCCTCGATCGCCTCGGCGTAATTGTCATACATTTGCTGGCCAAGCAGGGTCATTTCCCCGAACACCGCCCCCGGTTCCAGGATGGCCATTGTCAGGGCCTTGCCGTCCTCGGCCACCCTGAAGATGCGTACGCGGCCGGTCTTGAGGATAAACAGTGCCGTGACGGGCTGGGCCTGGCTGAACACCAGTTCCCCCCGGTGGAACATCCGGGCCGGGGCCATCTGGTCCATCGTCTGGATCTCGGCCGCTGTAAGGTCCGCGAAGAGGTCCACCTCATTCAGGCAGCTGAATCCGTTCGATGAACCGAATCCAGGTCTGAGCGGAGCACCCTCGCGCTGGTCTGGGGACCAGGGACGGCGGCTCCCGGTCAGTGCAACGGCCATGTCTTCACCGCAGTCTTCGTTCATGCCCGTGCTTTCTTCGTTCATGCCCGTGCTTTCAGGATTCGCACGGCGACAAGTGCCAGGATGACGCCGTAGATCATGTGGCCCATCAACGACAACATCACCGTCAGGTTGAATGTGAACAGCGGCATGCCCAGCATCATCGGCATGATCAGCAACGGGCCGATAATCCACAGTACAACCCCGTAGACCAGGCCTGTGAGGGTGCCCCGGCCGTAGGAGGTCAGGAACCGGGCCGCGAATAAGAGCGTCAGCACCAGGCCGTAAACGATGGAGATCATCAGGTGGATCCCGAAACCGACCCATGGTGACTGTGAGCCCATCATTGAAGCGATGGTGACCAGCATGCCCATCATGGCCATGAGCATCCCGAAGACGATGCCGCCGGCCAGACCCCCGGTAATACCGGCAGTAACCCGCCGCCCCAAAGGGGTCGACACCGCCGCCGGGCGGTGTGCTGCACTGGATGAAGTGGACATCGGAAGTCCTGCCTTTCCTTGAAGGATAATTGCCTACCACTGAAACGTAGAGGCGCGGCGCCCAATGATTCTGTGAACCAGCGCACAGAACGGCAGAACAAAAAGAAAATTTGACCCGCTCAAGGACGGGTGACCGGCGCCAGACCCCGGGGAAGAGGCGGAAACACTCCCGGTGGGGCTGGTGGTTCCACGGATCAGCGGCAGGGCCTCAGGCGGTATCGGGACGCGGGCCCGGAGCAGGGGAGGGCGCGTTGCATGTCGGTGATGGTTTGCGCCGCTGCCCGGCCGAGAACTCTCTCATGGAGCCCTTCGATTGGGCAGCCCCCTCTCGGGCCGACGGGAAAGCCGGGCGGTGGCCCCGCGATTGGCGTGTGGCCGGCGGCCAGCGACTGAAGGACCTTCTCTACCTGCCCAGGGTCGTTCCTTCGAGCCCTGTACGCGACCGTGCCGTTGCCCTCGATCATGTAGACCATGTTCGGCATGGCACCATAGGCGCGGTGGACTGTGCCGGTAAGGTCGTCTATCAGGATGGTCCGGTCCGCCGTTTATCGTCGTCATCTTTCAGCAGCAGCCGGGCGTGGTGCATTTTCCCAGCCGGCGTTCGATGGGGGCCGAGGTTTTCACCAGGGTGCCCCTCCCGGGTATACAACACCCGGAAGACGATGTCAGGAAATTTTTCGGCGAGGGAGTTCATCGGTTCAATGCCACCGACGTAGGCGGGACAGGTGGCTGAGTGAACTCGACGGCCTGCACATCCCTCGCCTTCGCCCCTGGACCTGCTGCCAGCGTCATCATGGTGGTAGTGGCTATCGCCTTCATCGCCTGCACCCTGCCCGCCTGGCGCGCAGCACGGCAGAGCCCCATCGACTCCCTCCGTTACGAATAACCAACAGCGACCGGAGCGGGCGTTCAAACAAGGGATGGCCAGTCACTCGATGGGACGCCAGGAAGACATGGTGGGGCTCGCGAGAGCCAAAAACGCACCAGCCACAACGAACAAGGAACGACACCGCACCAGGAATGCCAACTAAACACTAAAAACGTCTACTGGCCAGTATTGAATCGCACGCGTAGGTTTAGCGGCAGACATGTGTCCCGCATCACATCACATAGCGGTGATGGGTTCCCATGCCTTCACGAGACCATCGGGGCGGCAGCCCAGCGCCGTGTCGGCGCCCCGATGCGGAAGTGTCGACGGCGAGGTGGCGGGGGCCTTCGTCGGGAGGAGAACAATGGCAGGCATGTTCGAACTCTTCAATGATGAAGAGGGGCTTCAGATTCAGAATCACAGCTCCCGACGGACGGTGATGGCCGTTTCCCGTGCCTTTTCGGACAAACCGTCCGCGGTTGCGGGAATCAAGGAGGTGGCGGGAGTACGCCGGCACGGGTCATATAGCGGATCTGGGCCGCAAGTCACCGTGCACACCGACGTTCAGCTGACCCTGCAGGCGGTCCGCTACCTGATGGCGGCGACTTTGTCCCAGGCTTTCCGGGCCGCGATGAGCACCGGATCCCACAAGGGTGAGAACGGGGGTGCATAGGCTAGGTCCATGTTGATCAGTTCCTCCACGGTGGTTCCGTGCCACAGCGCGACCGACAGGACGTCAATGCGCTTCGCGGCCCCTTCCTCCCCGACGATCTGGGCACCGAGCAGCCGGCCGCTGCCGCGTTCAGCTATCAGCTTTGTCCGGATTGGCCGGGCCCCGGGGTAGTATCCGGCGCGGGTCGTGGATTCAACGACGGCGGAGACCGGCTCAAAGCCGGCATCCCGGGCCTCCGGTTCCCCCAGGCCTGTGCGGGCCACTTCCGTGCTGCAGATCTTCATGGCCGCCGTTCCGACGACACCCGGGAAGGTGGCGTAACCGCCGCCGATATTGATCCCCGCGGTGCGGCCTTCCTTGTTCGCGTACGTGCCCAGTGGAAGCCGGACGGCGCGGCGGGAGATGCGGTGGAACTTCTCCACGCAGTCCCCTGCCGCCCACACCCCCTCTGCACTTGTGCGCATCCGGCCATCGACCGCTATGGCACCGGAGGGACCGAGACGTATTCCGGCGTCCAGGGCCAGGGCGGTGTTGGGCAGCACGCCCAGGCCAAGAACGACCACATCAGCAGGTATGCTCCGCTGGCCGGTGAGTACGGCGGACACCCGGCCATCGTGTGTTTCGAAGCCTGTGACGGATTCACCAAGGAGCATGGTCATTCCGAAGCTGCGGACCGCATCGGTCACCAGACCGGCCATGTCCGCGTCCAGGGCCGGCAACATCGGCCCTTCCCCGCGCCCTACCACGGTCACTTCAAGGCCCGACGCGCACATGGCTTCGGCCAGTTCCAGCCCGATATAGCCCGCTCCCACAATGACAGCCCGCCGGGGATGCTTCTCAAGGGCCGCGCGGAGAGCGAGACCATCATCCAGGGTCTGGACGCCGTAGATGCCTTCAGCATCAATGCCTGGCAGTGAAGGACGGGCAGGCGTTGCTCCGGTTCCGATCATCAACTGGTCAAAACCTTCCCAGGCTTCGCTTCCTGCCTTCAGGTCGCGGACCAGTACCGCCCTCCGGTCCAGGTCGATGCTGCACACCTCGTGCCCGGTGCGGGCGTCTATCTGATGCTTGCGGGAAAACTCCTCCGGCGTCCGCGCAATCAGGCTCCCGGCATCCGCAACGTCCTTCCCAACGAAATAAGGGATGCCGCAGGCGGAGTAAGAAGTATGGTTGCCGCGTTCGAACGCTACAATCTCCAGTTCCTCCGGGCCACGGCCCCGGCGGGCGGCGGAAGCCGCGCTCATCCCGGCCGCGTCGCCACCGATCACTACCAAACGTTCACTCATTGGTCTGCCCGTTCCATGTGTCCACTATGCACTGCAAGAGTGATGGAACACCGCATCCGAAGGAATCTTCCCGCACCCTGCGGAGTTGTGCTGTGAAAGCACCCGAAAGCCCAGGACAGGAGAACCATGAGAAATGCCAGCATTAACTTCTACTTCGATCCGGTATGTCCGTTTGCATGGATGACCAGTAAATGGGTCCGGTTGGTGATGGAAGAACGCGACTACACGGTCCAATGGCGGTTCATTTCCCTGCGGCTGCTCAACGCCTCGGTCGACTACGACGCGCAATTCCCCGAGGGTTACGAGGCCGGCCACACCGCCGGCCTGAGACTGCTCCGGGTGGCCTCCCGGACCCGTTCCGAGCACGGGCCGGAGGCCGTGGGCGTCCTGTACGCCCGCCTGGGCGCGCACATTTTCGATTCCGTGGAGGACGAGGGGCTGGTGGGCCCCGACGGGCTCGACCAGCGGGGAACAAAGGCTTTCCTTGAGCCGATCCTGAGCGAAGCGGGCCTGCCAACGTCGCTGGCCGATGCCCTCGATGACGCGTCACTCGACGCCGGGATCCAGGAAGAGACTGACGAGGCCCTGTCACTGACGGGCAAGGACGTGGGTACCCCGATCATCCATTTCGAACCGCCGACCGGGGTGGCATTCTTCGGCCCGGTCATCAGCCGGCTGCCGGCCAGGGCCGACGCCGTCGAGCTGTGGGACCACGTCGTGGGCCTGGCCCGCTTCCCCGGATTCGCCGAACTCAAGCGCAGCCTGCGCGAACGGCCACAGCTGCGCAGCTTCGGCCTCAGCGCAGAAGAAGCCGGGATAACGGAGGACTGGCACGGCGGCAGCCGCAGGGCCCGGAAATAGGCCCCGAAAGGACCCGGCAACGCCCACGCGCTCGTTTGGCATGATGGGGCCATGTCACTGAATATTGGTGCCCTGCGCGCAGACACCCCCGGCACCCGAACCGTCGCCCACCTGAACAATGCCGGCAGCTCGCTGATGCCCCGTCCGGTGACGGCCGCCGTCGTGGGCCACCTGCGGCGGGAAGAACAGGTCGGCGGGTATGAAGCTGCCGCGGAAGCCGCCGCCGGTCTGGAAGACGTGTACTCATCCGTCGCAAGCCTGGTGGGAGGACATCCGGATGAGATCGCACTCATGGAAAGCGGGTCCACGGCTTGGGCCCTCGCGGTAGCCCTCCTGCCCGTGCACGGACGGCGCATCCTGGTCGCGCGCACCGAGTACCGCAGTAACATCCTGGTCCTGATCCAGCTCGCGACGCGGCTTGGGCTCAAACTCGCGGTTCTGGAGGAGGACACCCACGGCAACATCAACCTGGCGCATCTCCGCCGGGAACTGGTCCGCGGCGACGTCGCCCTCGTAGCGCTCACGCACGTCCCGATGACAGGTGGCCTGGTCAACCCGGCGCCGGCTGTCGGCCGGCTCTGCGCCGACGCCGGGGTGCCGTTTATCCTGGATGCCTGCCAATCAGTGGGGCAACTGCCCCTGGATGTGGCCCAGTTGGCCTGCGACATCCTCATTGGAACCGGCAGAAAATTCCTCCGCGGTCCGCGCGGTACCGCATTCGCTTACGTACGGGCCAGTGTCTTGGAGCAGGCCGCCGCAGCGCCCCGTTCCCGGCTGCCGCTGCTCCGGGACAACGGAGAAGAGAGGCTGCAAGCGCGGCTCCTGGAAAGCAGGGAAGCGAGCATGGCCCTGCGGATCGGCCTCGGCCGCGCAGTCGACTACGCCCTGGACCTCGGCATCCCCCCGATCAGGGAACGGGTTTTGCCGCTCGCGCAGACCCTGCGGTCCCATCTGGCCGTCCTCCCCCGGGTCCGGGTCCACGGGCAGGAACATCCCGGCAGCGGCATCGTGACATTCTCAGTGTCTGGCAGCACGGCCTGGCAGGTCAAGGAACACCTCGCCCGTCAACACATCAACGTCTCCACCGTGGCAATGCCACCTTCCGGCACGGAAGAGTTGCTGCCCATAACGGCCCGCACCCCCACGGCCGTCCGCGCATCGGTGCACTACTACAACTCCGAAGAGGAAATCCAGCAACTCATATCGGCCCTGCGCTGAGACCTGAGGCGCTAGGAACCGGACAGGAGGGAGTTGATGGCAGCCGCGACCGTTTCAGGGTGGTCTTCCGGGGTGAAGTGCCTGCCCTGAGGGATCCTGGTGAGGTCGCAGCCCAGTTCCTCGGCCAAGCGTTCACCGTACTGGATTTTCTGGAACCTGTCTGCTTCGCCCCACACCACCCGCGCCGGAAGTCCAAGTGCGTGCAGCTGGCCGGAAACCTTGTCCGTGTCCTGCGGGGTGAGGGGAACGATCTGGCGCATCAGGGCCCGCGATGCTCCGTGGGTGACATAAGGCGCCCAGTGCTCCCCTATCGATTCTTGAGCAACCTGTGGATTGTCGTGCCCGCGGTGGAGCAGTTGAACCAGCATGGGGTAGATCAGGGTCGCGGGAAGTCTGGCCAGAAAGGGTGCCAGGCGCTGCATGATTTTCACGCTGGGGATCGGCCAGGAATCGTAGGCAACGGAGTTTGTCAGCATCAACCCGGCGAAGGCACCAGGTTGCCGCAAGGCCACGATTTGCGCCACTCCCCCGCCCAGGTCGTGGCCGGCCAGTACCGGCTTCGCTCCAAGATTCAGGGAACCCAGCCACTCAAGAAGGTAGCCGGCCTGGGCCGCCAGGCTGAGGTCACGGCGCGCTCCCGCGCTGATGCTTGAGCCGTAGCCTGGCATTTCCCACGCCAGGCTACGGCCATGAACAAGCGGAATGACGTGGCGCCAGAGGCGCGGTGAGGTGGGGATCCCGTGGACAAGGACCACGGGAGCGCCGGTCCCATGGTCTATCCACCTGCCGTAGGCGTTCTCCTGCAACGGTTGCCGTTGTGTCATGCCCGTCTCCTTGAGCTTGCGTGCTTCATGGCCTAACCACAGTAGCCCGCACCGTCGCCCCCTGTCTGCAGAGAGATAACTTCACCCCTCGGCCCTAATGTGTTCCAGGTTGCAGACGTGCGCCGTTCGTTCCGGCTACCGTCGGGGACACAGTGGCAAGCACCAGTTGGTGAACCTCGGTTTGGCGTCTTCAACGCCCAGGGCGCGCCTAATTTCGAATGTGGAAACGCGGAGGATGAAGAACATGGTCAAGGCAGTCTGGAACGGGAAAGTCATCGCCGAATCCGAAGACACAGTGGTTGTGGAGGGCAATCACTATTTTCCACGCGAGGCGGTGAATCCGGTGTACCTGAAGGACAGCGACATGCATTCCCGGTGCCCTTGGAAGGGACAGGCAGGGTACTACAGCCTAGACGTGGACGGCAAAGTCAACGAGGATGCCGCCTGGTATTACAGTGAACCCAAAAAGCGGGCGCAGCCCATCAAGGACCGCATCGCCTTCTGGCGGGGCGTGACGATTGAAGGATAAACCCGGCGGTGAGCCAGGTTCGGGCCAACGCCCGGACCTGGCATTCCCCGGCGCCGCGGCATGAACAACAACAACGAACAGTTTCCTTGACCTTCCCCCAAGGGGAAGGAGCAGGTTGGAAGGACACATGTCATGGGGATCCATCCCGGCTTCCCCCGTCCAACTCAGGCAGGGATCCTGTTCACAAAGGAAATAGTGCTCCCTGCCGCTTCAGGGAGGTTTCATGGCCGCACCACAAAAGTTTGACTTCGATCTGGCGATCATCGGCTCAGGCGGAGGCGCCTTCGCTGCCGCGATCCGGGCCACCAACCTGGGCAAAAGCGTGGTGATGATCGAACGTTCCACGCTCGGCGGGACCTGCGTGAACACCGGCTGCGTCCCCTCCAAGGCGCTGCTGGCCGCGGCCGAGGCCCGGCACGTGGCTTTGGATGCCGGCGGGAGGTTCCCCGGAATTACGGCGTCCGCGGACACGGTGGACATGCATGCCCTGATCGCCGGGAAGCAGGCCTTGGTGGAGGGGATGCGCTCAGGGAAATACGTTGACCTGATCGCTGATTACGGTTGGGACCTTCGGCAGGGGACTGCATCTTTTGCCGGCACACCGGAGGAACCTGTGCTGGGGATCACCACCTCCGATAGGGTGCGGGAATCAGTGACCGCGGCCCATTACCTGGTGGCCACCGGCTCGGCCCCGTGGACTCCCCCGGTGCCGGGACTCCGGGAAACAGACTATGTGACTTCCACCACCGCGATGGAACTGGACGAGGTCCCGGAGTCCTTGCTGGTCGTCGGTGGCGGCTACGTGGCGATGGAGCAGGCCCAGCTGTTCGCGCGGCTGGGATCCAAAGTGACGATGCTGGTCCGCTCCAGGCTCGCCTCGGCGGAAGAACCTGAGGTGTCGCTGGCATTGATGAGCGTTTTCGCCGATGAGGGCATCCGGGTTCTGCGCCGCGCGACCCTGTCCTCCGTGAGGCAAGACCCGACTACGGGGCGGGTCAGAGCAGTGGCAGATGTTGCCGGCGGCCAGGAGGAGCTCCAGGCCGAACGCCTGCTGATGGCCACCGGACGCCGCGCGGTGACCGACGGTCTGAATCTGAGCGCTGTCGGGGTGAAAACCGGGCACCGGGGCGAAGTCCTCGTGCAGAACACGATGGCCAGCACCAACCCCCGGATCTGGGCCGCCGGTGATGTGACCGGGCACCGTGAATTCGTCTACGTCGCCTCCGCCCACGGCGCCCTCGCCGTGGACAACGCCTTCACCGGCGCGGGCAGGGAAGTTGACTACCGGCACCTGCCCCGGGTGGTCTTCACCAGCCCCGCCGTAGCCGCCGTCGGGCTGACCGACAAGGAAGCCAACGGTGCCGGGATCAGCTGCGAATGCCGGGTGCTGCCATTGGAGTACGTTCCGCGCGCCCTGGTAAACCGGGACACCCGGGGCTTCATCAAGCTTGTGGCCGAGAACGGCACCGGGAAAATCCTGGGACTCACCGCTGTAGGGAAAGAGGCAGGGGACCTTGCCGCGGCGGGGGTCTACATCCTGGAAGCAGGCATGACCGTGGAGCAGGTCGCGAACCTGTGGAGCCCCTACCTGACCATGGCCGAGGGCATCAAAATCGCCGCGCAGTCCTACACCACCGACATTTCCAGGCTCTCCTGCTGCGCCACCTGACCACGGCCTGCAGCTAATCCCTCACTATGAAAGGAAATGAACTGATGGAAGAACACTTTGACGCAGCTGTCTTGGGCATGGGCCCAGGAGGTGAAGTCGCCGCCAGCCAGCTTCTGAAGGCCGGCAAAAAAGTTGCCGTGATAGAGCGCGAACTGATCGGCGGCGAATGCGCGTACTGGGCCTGCGTGCCATCCAAAACACTCCTGCGCCCCCCCGAAGCGAAAACAGGAGCCGCCCGGGCGGCGGGCGTCACCGGCGCCGAACTAGACTGGGCCGCAGCCAGTGACTACCGGGACTACATGATCCGCCACCTCGACGACAAAGCACAGGTTGACAGCTACACGGGGCAGGGCGCCACGGTGATCAAGGCCGAAGCCAGGATCACCGGACCTGGAGTCCTGCAGGCGGGCGAGAGGACCATCGCCGCCGAGCACATCATCATCGCCACCGGCTCCGAGGCCGTCGTCCCCGACCTCGAGGGCGCCGAAAACGTGACCACCTGGACCAACCGGGAAACCTTCACAGCCACCGAATTACCGAAGCGCGCGATGGTGATTGGCGGCAGCGCGGTGGGCACAGAGACTGCGACGTTCCTGGCCCGTTTCGGTGTCGACGTCACCCTGGTGCACCGCGGCAAACACCTCCTGGAGCGCGAGGATCCCCGCGTCGGGGAGCTGGCACGGCACTACCTCCAGGAGGCCGGCGTGAAGGTGCGGCTGGACACGAACGCTCTCAAAGCCACGCGCGGGGACAACGGCAATGCGCTGGAGCTCGACGACGGCACATCGGTCGATACCGACGTCGTCATTTTCGCCACCGGACGCAGGCCCCGCAGTAAGGAACTCGGTTTTGAGGCGGCCGGGGTGACACTTGCTGCCACCGGCGCCGTGGAAATAGACCAGCACTGCCGGGCCGCTGGGAACGTATGGGCCATCGGGGACGTCACCGGCGTCATGCCCTTCACCCATGTGGCCAAATACCAGGGCCGGATCGTCGCCGACGCAATCCTCGGCCGGCCCAGGGCAGCCACCTACGAGGGCATTCCCAGGGTGGTGTTCGGCGACCCCGAGATCGCGGCCGCCGGGATCACCCAGGCCCAGGCCGACGAACAGGGACTCTCAACCGCCGTCGCCGAACTGGACCTGGCCGAATCACTTGCCCGGCCCTGGACCTACGAACGCGAGCCCCGCGGCCACCTGGGCCTGCTCACCGACACAAACAAAGGCGTCCTGATCGGAGCGTGGGCCGTGTCCCCCCTGGCCGGGGAATGGATCCACCAGGCCTCCCTCGCGATCCGGGCCCGGATACCAATCAGTGTCCTGCACGACCAGGTCGCCCAGTTCCCCACCTACAGCGAGGCCTTCCAGGCCGCCTTCGACAAACTCAAGTACCGCAAGGAAGACTGATGCCGGTACCTGCACGGCAAGCCCTACTTGGAGAAGGAGAATCACGGTTGAAACCTTCAGTCATCGTTTTTGACGTCAACGAGACCCTGTCTGACATGTCCCCGATGAGCCAGCGATTCGTCGAGGTCGGGGCACCTGCCACTCTGGCAAAACTGTGGTTCGCCACCCTGCTGCGGGACGGTTTTGCCTTGACGGCCGCCGGAGACAACGGAAGCTTCGCCGCTATCGGAGCCCAAGCCCTGCGCGGCCTGTTCACCGGCGCCGACCTTAACCAGGATGCCGGCTCAGCCGTGAAGCACGTCATGGCCGGCTTCTCCGCTCTCGGAGTGCACGCGGATGTCCCCGACGGCGTCAAGGCCCTCGATGCCGCCGGCTACCGGCTTGTCACACTGACCAACGGCTCCACGCAGGTGGCCGAGAAACTCTTCGCCGACGCCGGCATCCGGGACCGGTTCGAACGACTGCTCTCCGTGGAAGACGCCCCGGCCTGGAAACCAGGCAAAGCGTCCTACGACTACGCCGCCTCGGTCTGCGGGGCCACACCGGACCAGATGCTGCTCGTGGCCGTGCACCCCTGGGACACCCACGGCGCCGCCCGGGCGGGCCTCACCACGGCATGGATCAACCGGGACGGAGCAACGTACCCGGACTATTTCCAGGCGCCCGACTACACCATCACGGCTCTGCCCGAGCTTTCCGACGTCCTGGCCCGATAACATCGTGTTACCCCCGTGGGGGAAAGGAATAATGCCGGATGAGTGACAACCCGGTCCAACGGAAGACTGTCGAGGTTAACGGCACCGTCTTGTCGTATCTGCAGGCCGGCGATGAAGGCCGTCCCCTCCTCCTGCTCCACGGCACCTTCTGGAGCAGGGTGTGGCGTCCCGTGCTCCCGAACCTTGGCTCCCGCGCCCGGTGCTTCGCGCTGGACCTGCCAGGGTTCGGCGCGAGCGGGGGTGAACTCGACATCCACACAGCCACGGTGCCCGAACTGGCCCGGACGGTGCTGGCCGCGGCGGATGCGTTGAGCCTGAGGACGTTCGATCTGGCCGGTCATGACATCGGCGGCGGCATCGCCCAGCATCTGACGGCTACGTCCGGACGCGTGCAGCGGCTGATCCTCATGAACTCGGTCATGTTCGACTCCTGGCCAGTCCCGGCTGTCGAACGCTTCCGGGACCCTGAAGTGCGCGCGTCCACGGGCGTTGAACAGATGATGGCGGCGCGGGCTGACACCACGCGCAGGGCTGTAGCCAGGAGCCTGGACGAGGACGAAGTGGCCGACTACATTTCCCCTTGGAAGGACCCGGCCAGGGTCAGGTCCTGGATGGCCATGGCTGCAGCCGCTGACGCCAAGTACACCCTGGACCTTATCCCGGCCCTGGTAAAAGCCGCGGTCCCCATGCGGCTGGTCTGGGGCAGCGGGGATGATTTCCAGAAAGTCGCCTTTGCACGCCGCTACACGGCCGACATACCGGCAACGGACCTGGTGGAAGTGCCGGGCAAACACATCCCCACCGAAGACAGCCCCGACCAGGTCACCGCAGCCATCCTCGACCACCTCGCCCGGTAGGTCCGTCCCCAGCAGAAGCTCCAGCCTTCCTTGGTCAGCCGGTACCGTGTCCAGAGCCGTTGCAAGGGCCGGCACAGGTGCTTGATTCCGGTTGGGTCTTTCGGGATCACCGGTGATCCCGGGCGGAGCGGTTAGAGGTCGCATCTGGTCTGGTCGGGGCGGGTGTTCTGGTGGAGTACCAGCGCGATGGTTGCGAGGAGGGTCGCGAGGCCCTGGGCGAGGGCGGTGAGGGTTTTGTCGAAGAATCAGACCGGTTCATACATGGCCGGGAAGGGCCCGAACGCGGGGATGTCGATGTAGCGGTAGAGGACCAGGACGGCGAGTCCGCCGCCGGCGGTGAGCAGGGCAAGGATCCAGGCTGGCCTGCTCCCGCGGATCAGGACGTAGAGCCCGGCCATCGCAGCGGCCGCAGCTTCGGCGAGGAAGAGATTGCCTTCGCCGAAACCTTCGGGTGCGGCGGCCTGGTACCCGGGGGCAAGGCGGAAGTGTACGCCGGCGTCCACGGCCAGGGCGGCCGCGGCCAGGACCCGCAGGACCAGGCGCGTGGCCCTGCTCCAGAGGGCGCGGTTCAAAGGTTTTGTGTTCCCTGTGTCACCGGTGGCGCGGCCGGGGCCCTGGTCGGGAATCATTTGACGGTCAGCGTTCCATGCATGTTGGAGTGGTAGGTGCAGTGGTAGGTGTAGGTACCGGGCTTGGCGGGTGCGGTGAAGGTGACACTGGTGCCGGCCTTGACCACCGCGTCGAAGGAGCCGTCGTCAGCGGTGACCGTGTGGGCGACGTTGTCCATGTTCATCACCGTCACCGTTGACCCGGCCCGGACGCTCTCGGCGCCGGTGTAAGCGAAGGATTTGATGTGGATCGTCGCTTCGGCCGCCATCCCGGTGGACCCGCTTGGTGTACCGGTCGTCGCTGCCATCGATGGCGACATTGGGGCGGGCATCCGAGAACCGCTCATGCTCATACCCGGATCCATGGACGCCGTTGACGCGGCCGTCGTGGACGGCGCGGTTGATGAGGCTGTCCCGGTACCACCGGTACCGCAGGCAGTTGCCCCTATGATCGTGGCGGCCCCGATCACGGCGAGGGTCAGGCGCTGCCCGGTCGTGGTGGTCTTCATGGCATTTTCCTCTTCAATCGCGGTGCGAACGGCCAGCCAGCCGATTGACCCGGCACGCGGCCGGCAGGCCAGGGTGCTCATGCGGGGTGGCTGGAGGTCAGGTGGGCGTAGACGACGGTGTTGTCCAGGTATTCCCGGGTGGCCCGGTCATAGCCGCCGCAGGTGATCAGGCGGACCTCTGGCCGGTCCGCGTTCCGGTACACCTCGATCGTGGGGAACGTGGCTTTGTGGTAGACATCGACTTTGTCCACGGTGAACACCGCGGCGGTGTGGTCGGCGCGGGTGACAGTGATGGTCTGGCCCGGGGTGAGTTCGTGGAGCCTGTAGAACAGGCCGATATCACTGTTGGTGGCGTTCACGTGGCCGAGGATGACCGCGGACCCCGTCTGGCCGGGGGTGGGCGAGTCCTGGTACCAGCCACCGGGTGAACCGGGTTCACCGGAAGGGGTTTGGACTTCCCCGTTGGCTTGTTTGCCCAGCGGGGTCAGGGCCGCGTCCACGCCAATGGTGGGGACCTCGACCCGGACCGGCATGGACGCCGGCAACGCCCCGTCCGGCGCCGGGGGAACCGGCGCAGACGGTGTGGAACCGGTCGCTGCCGGACCCGCGCCTGTCTCAGGGGGTGCTGCTGGGACCGGGGCTGCGGACACGCTGCTGGTTGGGCCTGGTGTGGGTGGTTCGGCGTGCATGCCCAGGCCGATGGTGGTGATGCCGCCTGCCAGGAGCAGCGCGGCCGCCGCGGACGCGGTAAGGCGTCCGCGGCGGCTGCTGTTTTCAGTTCCCATCAGAGCCCTGAAATTCCCTCTGCCTTCTCGGCCCTTAGGCTGCGATCTTCTTGCGGAGGGCGTAGGCTCCGCCTGCTGCCAGGACGAGCCCGCCACCGGCTGCGAGGAGCCCCATGTCAGGTCCCGCCGGGGCGGGGGTGGTGATGCCGGTGCCGGGGGCTCCGGCGGGCATTGC
>NZ_BMFW01000044.1 GCF_014639275.1 Arthrobacter liuii
CCCGAACTGGGCGCTGAATACGGCCAGGTCTGATTCGGCGCTCGGGTCGTTGTAGGCATCAACAATGACAATCGTCGTACCACTGCCCACTGTCGACGAGGTGGGGAAACCGTAAACTCCCTGCACGGTCCCCGGGGCGAGGCCGGCGGGTGTCGTCGTGGCATCTGGTTGGACACGGATGGGGTGGTTGGCGTAATGCTCGTGCGGGTCCGGTGAGTCCGCTACCGCCGCGGTCACACCGGCCGTTGCGGTGAATAGAGCGAGCGTAAGAATGGGTGCGATACGACGAAACCAGGACGTCTGATACTCCCGGAACAATAAGCACGGCGTAGATAATTAAAGGACCGCGGAAGACCTGCACGCGCGGCCGGAACATAAAAAGGTCAGCCCAATCAAAGTTTATTTCACCCTGGGTGAACAAGGCATGGACTGGGCGGCGAACGGTAGATCCGGCTATGCGGTTTTCTATCCAGTCAACGAGGGTCGTTGACAGCACATAATGCTTTACCGGGCGGCGGAGCGGCTACATTTGCCGGGTTGCATTACGAACCGGGCGAGGTGTTACACAGCCGCGTACACGCCAAGCATTACAAAACAGACCCCGGGTTGGCGCGGCCTGCTGAACACGTTCAGGTATGTCTTGCGAACGATCGTTATCGGACGTCTCTACTGTCGAGCGAGCACCATGACTAACTCAATGGCCAACTGGGCACTCCAAACTCTGTCAACGTTTGAGGATCTGACGACTGCGACGGAGCAGACATGCGTCCCGGGCGAAGTGAATGGCTTGGTTCGAAGGGCCGAGCTATAGCATTGGGCGGATGAAGGTTGCCAAGGTCCACGGACGCACAGAGCGGAAGCTGCAGTGACCGGCGACCGGGATCGGGATGCTTCAAGGCGCCCGAGGCAGGCACGGCCACGTGACGCTCTTGGACGGCCGCTGCCTTACGGAAGCGCTGGCGTGGAGCCTGTCTCGGAGGAGCCGCTGCCGCCCGCGGAGACGTTGATCTCGGCCCGGAGCCTAGTGGAAGCGGGCCGGCCCTTCGCCGCGCATGAGGTAATTGAGGCTAGATGGAAAGCTGGGCCGGCCCAAGAACGCGACCTTTGGCAAGGTCTCGCTCAGATCTGCGTCGGGCTCACCCACGCCGCCCGGGGGAACAGCGTTGGCGCGTTGCGGCTTTTCGAGCGCGGTGCGGCTCGGCTCGAGGAGTACGGTTCAGGCGGAGGGCCGACCTATGGGCTCGATTTGTCCGCCGTTGTGAGTTGCGCGCGTAATCGGATGGGCGCCGGCGGCTGAGCTCGCGAGCTTCCTCGGTGAGGCGGAGGGATGCACTATCTCCGGGGTACTGCTAAGAGTTTGTCGTACTCGAAAGGTTCCAAATGCGACGGTGCGCTTCAACCCAGGAATCCCGGCATCTCAGAGGCAAAGTGTCGGAGGGCGGGTCTAGGGTAGTGACGTGAACCAAAGCGTTGAGTATCCGGGTCTCATTTGGGTCAAGGATCCGATTAGCCTTGATGGCCAGCCGACCGGCGCAACTCCACGACGAAGGCACCACGAGGATTGCTCGCACTTTTATCGTGCCAGCGACGGTTCGATGCTCGGCCCGGCGCCGTACCGCGCGTCGGAGGAGCAGATGCGCGCTCTCCCCCCTTGCCAGACGTGCGCTGAAATGTCGCCCGGCTCCGGCGCCGCCGGCCGTGATGTAGCTGGCCGAAGGGGTGATGTCTGTGAGTCGTGCTTTATGGAACGGCCCCTGACTGGTGCATGCCCGAACTGTGGGGACGAGTGACGTATCAGTGAAGCCGGTGATGGCAAAGCTCGAATTTGGGTCGCTCCGCGAAGCTTGGAAGGGCGAGGCAGCGGACTTCACGCCGTTGCTCGCGGAGCAGTTGGATGCCATTGGCGACGAAATTGGTGTAAACCTTCTGGCTGTCGGCCGGACTGAGGTTGCGACGGCTGGTGGCCGGAGTATCGACATCGTGGCCCAGGCGTCCGACGGCCCCGAATTTGTGATTGAGAACCAGTACGGGCGTGCCGACCATGACCATCTAACCCGTGGCCTTGCGTACGCTGTCGCTCGCGGCGCTCGTGGTCTTGTCGTCGTGGCGGAGGAGCACCGAGATGAGTTCCGGGCAGTAGCGCAATACCTGAACGAACTTGCCGAGCACGATGCAGAGCACGGAATTGCGGTGTGGCTCGTAGAAGCCAAAGCGGTTCGCATTTCAGGGAGTCCCTGGGCCCCTCTATTCAGCGCCGTGATCTCGCCGAACTCTTTCACGGCTCAAGTCGAGCAGGCCAAGCAGTCCGAGAAGCCGCTGAGTCTCGACGAGTTCCTCGCGCTGTGCGAGACCCTTGAGATCAGGGGGGCGATGAGCGTGCTCGTCAAGCGGTGGCAAGCACTGGGTCACCTCGTATGGCGATACTCGGGCTACGTCAGCCTCGCTGCGAAGGGGCCGGCCAAGAGTGGGGAGCGTGGAGTGCTTGCCCTCTTTCCAAATGGTCAGGTTGCTGTGCCGTACGGGGCTTTTGCAGGCCAGAATACCGGTATCCCGATCTCGGCACTTACGACTGAGGACTTCCGCAGGCGGGCCGAGTCGCTCTTCGGGTCCGCCGGGACAAGGTGGACAGGTCGCACCCCGCCGGGCTGGGTTAGTCACGAACAGGTGGACCAAATCATGCAGTTCGCAACTGAAGTCGCGGATGCATATGCGGCGGCGCTGGCAGACAAGAATGTGTCGGACGTGTTCCTCGGTAAGGAATGACCGTTCTTTCTTCTGTCGGTCCCACTGCTTAGGTCTAACAACAGAACCTGCGGCTGTGAGCGCCGATGGCTAGTCTCGGGCCGTGTTGATCGATCACCTATCGATCCTTTCCTCTGGGTCTCCCACCCCCGGTGCGGGATCCTTAACGAACCACGCCGCAGAGGGTTCCCGCCCTGGAGCAGCTTCGATTGAGGACGGCACCGCACCTTTGGATTCCCCATCCACTCTCGGGGAGGACCAGACTTGGCGACGGCCGTTAGGCTGCAGGTCTAGTAGAAGGATGTGGTGATGGCAGAAGCGTTGAAATCCCAGGCCCGATCTGAGGGCTTCTCCAGCCGGTCCAGCGGAAGCGGGGGTGTGGGTCCAGAGGAGTGCCTGAGCGAACAGGACGTGCAGATGATGAGGCAGATCGTGATCGGCCTCGTCCCGGATGCCAATGTCATCACCCACCTCGCGGTCGGCCAGCGGGCGCGCCCCGGTTCGAGGGCGGAAGCGTTCTTGTCCGATTCGGTCAACGTCCCTACCTCGACCGGCGCCTCCCATCTTCAGTCTGCCCATCTTGCGATCGGGTTCTACAGCTTCGCCGCCCTAGACCACATGCGGTCCTTCTCGATGCTCCTACCGAAGGACGGCCCCGTCATGTCGCTTGCCACCCTCACCCGGGGAGCCGTCGAAGCGTTCGGCAACGCGCACTACCTGCTCCAGGCCAGCTCGCCATCGGAACTCCTGCGCCGGCATCTCAACCTGGGCATTGCAGAGTTCTCCACCTCGGCGAAACACAACGAGTTCACCCTGTTTAATGGTGAGCACATCAATGGTTCCGCCTACATCCACGGCCTCAAGAAGGTCCTCGCCGGTGAAGGCCTCAAGGCCGAGAGCGTCCGCGTCACCGCTCTGGCCTCAACCGTGCTGTCCGACAGCGCGCCCGGCGCCCCCGGTCGCGCCTTCTACTCCCAGCTCTCAGGCGTCGCCCACGGTGAGACCGCAGGAGTCACGATGTTCCTAGGGAAGGATATCGAAGCGGGGATCGGGTTCGTCCGGAGACGTGATGTGATGCTCCCGTATGCGGGCATGCTCTTCGGGACGTGCCGGCTGGTCCTGGACCAGATCATCAACCACTTCGGGGTGGAACAGGAGCATCGGAATCGCTGGGTCGGGGTCCTCGAGCGCGCCGAGCCGTGGATCGACGACCTGCGCAGCACTGACCCCGGGCTATGAGGTTCAGTAACATGCCAACGTGATCCCAGTTCCAGTGCGCTTCTCAAAAGTGCCCAAGAGCCAGTGGGACGAGATCTGGATAAAAGGCCCGGTCGAGGATCCTTTGCCGGACGCGTGAGACCGACCTGCCATGCGCAACACGGAGCAACCACGACACGCCGGTAGGGGCGAGGGCGACCCGGCGGTAGGTGGCGGTGATTTGGTCAGACCGGCTCGGCGGTCTGCCGCTGTTCGGCGCGGTGCACGATGCGCAGGAGCAGGTCGGCGAGCTGGACGACCTCGGCTGCTTCGATTGGATCGTCGAACTCGACGGTCCGATGGCTGGCCGGATTCTTGTACAGGCCGATGGCCCCGGCGAAGAGGTCAGCCGTCGCCTGCTGCTCGCCGCGTTCCGCATCAGGATCGCGGAGCGCACCGTCGTCAGGGCTGTACGCTCTGCGCATGAGCTTGACGCCGAGGAGTTCGTTGGTGAGACAGGCAGCCCGGCGGACTTCGACCTCGACGGCCTTCATGGCGGCGAACGAGGCGGTTTCGTAATCGCCGAGCGCATAGATGGTGCGGGCTTTGGAGAGGGCTGGGTCGAGGTCACCGGCGAGGCGTTCGGCTGCCCACACCTTGTCCAGCGCACCCGGGTCGGCGAGCAGCTCGCGCGCGAGTGCGGTGGGGCGTTGCCATGGCGCACTGGTAGCGCCGTTGTAATCGAGAGCGAGCATGCCGTGGGCTTCGAGCCATGCCCATGTCTCAGCGACGCGTGCGGCGAGCTGGTTCGCATCGGGTTCCTCGCGGTGCTCGTGCTGGACGATGCCCTGCACGACGTTGTTGAGGTTCGCCTTCTCGCCGCTCGCGTATTGGGCCAAGACACGGAGTGCGAGGTCGGGCAGTGGCAGGTTTCGGATCTCGTCCGCGCGCAAGTCGTCCATGTGATGATCGTACGCTTGGGTATGGCCTTAGCTGACGGGCCGACATGCCACGGTCCGCCCGCTGCATGTTCCCGCCTGGCAGATAGCGTGAGTTGGTACCTTCGTTCCGGGTTGTTGGTGTGCAATCTCGCTACATCGTGCACACCACATACCCGGACCAGCAGTACCAACAGAAGCTATCTGCCAACCGCCCGCCTTACCAAGCTTGTTTTGGCATTAAGAACCGCTGTGGTCCTGACCGAGGCAGGGCACGTGCAGCCGGCAAGGCATGGAAAGACGCACACTTTAACGGACTTAGTGCGCGGCTTCGAGCTAAAGCCGGGCCTCTGCAAACCGCGGCGCCATGGCCTCCATTTGTTCCATGACCAGCTTAATGGCCTCGGGCTGCTTGTCCGGCGGATACCCGTTGATCACCAGGAGCCGTTTGATGGATGCGCGAAGTTTCGCCCGGACGTCGTCCCGAACCGTCCAGTCGGTGCGCACATCGCGCCGCATGACGCCAACGAGCTGCCGAGCGATCTCGGCCAGCTTCCCTTCGCCCTGGACCTCCACCGCGGACTCGTTCTGGGCCACCGCGTCGTAAAACGCCAGCTCGTCGGAGTTCAGCGGGGGGGTGAACTGGGTACCGCGCTGCCCCTCGGCCGCCACTTCGCGGGCCAGCTCCACCAGTTCCGCTATCACTTCCGCGGACGTGAGCTGCTGGTTGGTGTATTTCTTCATCAGTTCGCTGATCCGCTCGGAAAACGCCCGTTGCCGGATCACGTTATTCCGTGTCGTGTTGGCTGACTCGTCGGCGATCAGCTTCCGCAGAGCTTCGATGGCGAGCTGCGGGTTCCGTGCCTGCTGGGTCTTGGCGATGAACTCCGGCGTCAGGTCATCCAGCGACGGCTTGGGCATGCCTGCCGCCTCGTAGATATCCAACACCCCTCCGGACGAAGTTGCGGAGGCAATCAGCTCTCCCAGTAGCCGCTGGATTTCCTCCGGCACGGGCTCGCCGCTGGCTTGCCGGTCGGCGGCGTCGTACTTTGCCATCCAGACGCGGATCTCTTCGTACACCTGGATCTCGGGCCGCAGCTCGGCCAGCGTTTCGGACCCTGAGCAAAGGGCCCAGGCCCGGGACAGCTGGCTGGAGAACCTGCGGTACTTCGCGGCCAGCGACTCTTCGCCGTCGGCGGCCTGGTTGCCAGGCGTGCCGGGACTCCGCAGGTAACTGACGGCACCGGTGACGGCGTTCAGGAATGCCTTGGGGCCGCCCTTCATCAGCACGGCCCTCCAGTCGTACCCCGCAAGCAGCTCCCGCAGGGAGCCCACGAGCGAAAGCGTCACCCCGATGGCCTCGTCAATGTTCCTACCCACCGGCTTGTTCGCGCGGTCGGACTGCGTGTATTCGCCCAGAGCCTTGGCCAGGTTCTCCGCCAGCGGCGCGTATGCCACCAGCAGCCCGTCCTCTTTGCCGCGGAACGTGCGGTTCACACGGGCCAGGGTCTGCATCAGCAGCGCGCCCTTGAGTGGCCGGTCCAGATACAGGGTGTGAAGGGGCGGGGAGTCGTAGCCGGTGAGCATCATGTCCTTGACGATTACCAGTTCCAGCTCGTCGTCCACGTCCTTGAGCCGCTCCTTTACCGTTGCGTTCAAAGAGTCGCGGCGCACGTGGTCGGAGACCGGCGGCACATCGGACGCCGTGCCGGAGTAGACCACCTTGATCTTGCCCTTGGCCAGGTCATCGGAATGCCACTCGGGCCGCAGTTCCACGATCGCCGTGTACAGCTTTGCGCAGATTTCCCGCGTGCCGCCCACGATCATCGCCTTGCCAGGGGCCTCGATGAACTTGCCCATCCGGGCACGGCGGTTCTCCCAGTGAGCCACCAGGTCAGCGGCCAGCGCCGCGATCCGCTGCGGCGCGCCGTAGACGGCGTTGACGACGGCGACGCTCGCCTCGATGCGCGCCCGTTCCGTGTCGTCAAGGCCCAGCGTGGCCTCGTCGGCGGCCTGGTCCAGAATTTCCTCGGTAAGGTCGGAGGCCAGCCCCACCTTGATCAGCCGAGGCTCGAAATACACCGGGACGGTGGCGCCGTCCTCCACTGCACGGGAGAGGTCGTAGATGTCGATGTACTCACCGAACACGTCCTGGGTGTTGCGGTCATCGAAGGAGATCGGCGTCCCGGTGAAGGCGATCAGCGTGGCATGCGGCAGGGCGTCGCGGAGGTGCCGGGCGTAGCCGTCCAGGTCGTCGTAGTGGGAACGGTGGGCCTCGTCCACCACCACGATGATGTTCCGCCGCTCGGACAGCAGCGGGTGGTCGGCGCCGGCGTCCTTCTCGGACTTGCTGCGGCCGAACTTCTGCAGAGTAGTGAAGTAGATGCCGCCGGTGGTGCGGTTGCTCAGTTCCTCGCGGAGCTCGGAGCGTTTTTTGATCTGCTTGGGGGACTCTGCCAGCAGCAGGCTCCGGTCGAAGCCCTCGAACAGCTGGCCGTCGAGTTCGTTGCGGTCCGTGATGACCACGACGGTCGGGTTCCTGAGTTTGGGGTGCCGTGCCACCAAGTTGGCGTAGAGCTCCATTTCCATGGATTTCCCCGAACCCTGCGTGTGCCAGACGACCCCGGCTTTGCCGTTGCTTTCCACGGCCTGGACGGTGCTGCCCACGGCTTTGGTCACGGCAAAGTACTGGTGCGGCTTCGCGATGCGCTTGCTCAGCCCGTCCGATCCTTCGTCGAAGGCGGTGAAGTTGCGTGTCAGCTGCAGGAACCGCTCTTGGTTGTAGAGACCGTGGAGTGCGGTCTCCAGCGCGGTCACGGCCTCGCCGTTCTCCATGTAGCCCGGGGCGACGGGCACGCCGTCGTCGTCCACGTTCCAGGGCGAGAAGTGGTTCAGGGGAGTGAACGGCGTGCCGTACTTGGCCTGGATCCCGTCGGAGGCGAGCGTGAAGACGCAGAAGCGGAACGCCATGGGGAATTCGCGCAGGTAGGTCTGCAGCTGGGCGTGGGCGGCCGCGACGTCAGCCGTGGCGCTCCCGGCTTTCTTCAGTTCGATGACACTCACCGGCATACCGTTGCAGTAGAGTACGACGTCGAATCGGCGCTTGTAGTCGCCCTGCACCAGGGTGACCTGGTTGACGGCGAGCCAGTCGTTTTGGTCCGGGTCTGAGCTGAGCAGGTGGATGGTGGGGTTGGCCTCGTTGCCGTCCGAGTCGATGTAGCTGAGCCGGTAGCCGTCCACGAGGTAGTTATGGATTCGGTGGTTCTCCGTGATGGCGTCCTGCGACTTGGGTGACGCGATCTCGGCGAGGGCCTGCTGCAGGTATTGGACCGGGACCGTCGGATTGAACCGCTGCAGCGCGGCCAGCAGCCGGGGCCGGATCAGCAGCTCGTCCCAGGAATCCCGCTCACCGGTGCCGGGCGCGATGTCCTGCCCGGAAGCCGGCCGCCAGCCGAGCGGCTCCGCCAGGAGCCCCAGGGCCATGCCCTCCCAATCGGCTTCGGAAAAGGCTACGGCTGGTGTCGCTGTCACGGTGGTTCCCCCTGGTTGACCGGAAGTCATTCTAAAATATCGCCTGAAAGTTCGGCTTCAAGTTCGCTGATGGTGGGAAGGCTGGATGCAAACTCCTCGGGGAGCGACTCGACGATCTCCGCCTTCCACTCGGAGACGCCAATGGGCATCGACGTGGTGCGCAGCGCGTACTCGGCCACCAGGTTGTTCTTGGACTTGCACAGCAGCAAGCCGATCGTCGGCTTGTCATCGGCATGGGCCAGCAGATCGTCCACGGCGGCCATGTACATGCCCAGCTGGCCGAGGAAGCCCGGTTCGAACTTGCCGGCCTTCAGCTCGATGACCAGGTAGCACCGGAGTTTGAGGTGATAGAAGAGCAGGTCCGCAAAAAACTCGTCCCCGTTGATCTCCAGCCGGACCTGCTCGCCGACAAAGGCAAAGCCCTGACCCAACTCCAACAGGAACTTCTCGATGTGCTGAACCAACTGCGTTTCGAGCTCGCGTTCGTTGCGCCGGTCCGTCATGGCCACGAAGTCGAAGACGTACGGATCCTTGAGCGACTGCTGGGCCAGGTCGGAGTCCGACGGCGGCAGGGTGGCCGAGAAGTTGGTGATTGCCTTGCCGCTACGTTCTTGGAGTTTCGTCTCGATCTGGTGGACCAGCACGTTGCGCGACCAGCCGTTTTCGACGGCAGCTGCCGCGTACCAGAGGCGCGTGTCCGGATCGCTGAGCTTCTCAAGCAGGGCGATCTGGTGACCCCACGGCAATGTTGCAACGCGTTGCAACATTGCCGTATCGGGCCATGCTTCGGCAAACGACTTCATGTATCGGAGGTTGCGGGGAGAAAACCCGCGCGCGCCGGGAAACTCATATGAAATGTCGGCGGAGAGACGCAGTACAACTTTCGCACCCCAGCCCTCGGAGGCCTCACGTTCGAGTAGATCATTGCCTATGGCCCAGTTTGTGGCTGTCAGCTCTCGATTCATGGCTTGAACGGCTTGGAAGCGTCCGCTGCCGATCCGCTGGGTGACAGAGGCCAGGAGTTCCGGGTACCACTCGGGCATGGAGCTTTGCGCGGGGGTACCCGGGAAGGAAGCGCCGTTAACGTGCTTCCGCGTACTGGGCTGGATCTCGCCCCCGTTCTGTTTCATACGCCTGCGTTCTCCAATGCCTTCTCGGCGTCCTTGACACGCAGCTTGCCGGTCATGAGCTGGGGCAGGAGAGCATCACGGGTTGCGGCGAGATTGGCATTCTCGCCGAGCGCGGAAGCGATCGCCCGCTCGATTGGTGCCAATTGTCCTTCAAGCCGTTCTTCCTGCCCTGCTCCAAGGCTTGGAACCAGCAGCGAAGCCAGTTGGCTCTTGTTGATTGACCCGAATACCGTACCCTCGGCCTCGAACGGTGCCCAAGCCTCCTCCGAGCCCTTGAGGAGATGAAACAGAGTGAATGGTCGACCTGTGTACGAACGGATCGACGCTACACCGCGTCCTATGCAGGTTCCCTCCGTCGCGAGGTTAACGCGACCAACAGGCGCGCGGACACTCAGAAGTGTGTCGCCCGGGACAGCGAGTCGGACAGGGGCGGTCGTCCATACCCTATTGCTTGGAAAGCGAACCCCGAAGTCCCGGACGCCCTGATAGAAAACGGTTCCCTCGCCGATCTCATTGAAGCTCGAGCCCGAAGGCGATGACCCCATGACTATGTCGGCAATGTCGGACAGGGCGACAGGCTGGGATACATCCAGCCCCTTCCGAGTCAGCGAAGCCGCAAGCTCGTCCGCTACCTCGACCAGTTTGGTGTTGGCAGCGATCTTGTCGTCGAGCGCGCCCAGCACCTCCGCAATCGCCCGCTGCTCAGATAAGGGCGGCGCAGCAGCAGGTATGTTTCGGAGGAAATTGCGGTTCAAGGACGGCTGTGCGCTCCCGGAATTGAACGCCATAAAGTCTATGGTGTCCAACAGGCGGTAGATCCATCGAGGATCGTTGCCCTTGAAGTCTCGCACGAAGAGACACGTGTTGAGGGGCCAATAGTCGCCGTCAACGTATGTGGCTGTGCCGATTGCAGCGCCGCTTCTCCCGATCGCCACGCCGGGCCCATGATATTTGGCGACGCTGTGCGTACCGGTAATACCAAAGGAACCAATTATTGGAACGTGCCCATCGGACCGATCTTGCGAGGGCAAGTCGTGTCCTCGTTGAAGTTCAATCAGGTCACCTAGTGTCGTCCGGATCCACTCGCTCACGAGACCCTCCTGAGCTGCTCCCGCACAACTTCCGCCAGCCGCTCCGATTCCTCGAACTGCGCGAACAACTCAGCCGACAGCCGGGCTATTTTCTCCTCGATCGGCTCGCCGTCGTCCTCCGCCTCGGCGGCGCCAACGTACCGGCCGGGCGTTAGCGCGTAGTCGGCGGCCTTGACCTCCGCGAGGCTGGCCGAGTAGCAGAAGCCGGCGGCGTCGTCGTACGTCAGGCCTGCCTCCACCGCGGAAGCGGTGCCGCGCCAGGCGTGGTAGGTGTTGGCGATTTTGGCGATGTCCTCGTCGGACAGTGCACGTTCGGCGCGGTCTACCATGTAGCCGAGGTTCCGGGCGTCGATGAAGAGCACCTGCCCGGTCCGGTCCACGGAGCCGCGCGGGCCGGCGGTTTTGTCCTTGGCGAAGAACCAGGTGCAGACGGGGATGCCGGTGCTGCGGAAGAGCTGGGTGGGCAGCGCGACCATGCAGGAGATGAGGTCTGCCTCGACCAGCTGGGCCCGGATCTCGCCCTCGCCGCCGGAGTTGGAGGACATGGAGCCGTTGGCCATGACCACGCCCGCGCTGCCGCCGGGGGCCAGCTTGGAGATGATGTGCTGGATCCAGGCGTAGTTGGCGTTGCCGGCCGGGGGAACGCCGTACTTCCAGCGGGGGTCGGACTCGGAGCGGGCCCAGTCCTTGATGTTGAAGGGCGGGTTGGCCAGGATGAAGTCCGCACCGTTGGCCCCGGTCAGCTCCGGGTGTTGGTCCCGGGCGAAGGTGTCGCCCCAGCGGGAGGCGAGGTTGGCGTTGAGGCCGTGGATGGCGAGGTTCATCTTGGCCATCCGCCAGGTGCGCTCGTTGAGCTCCTGGCCGTAGACGGAGATGTCGGAGCCGTCCATGTTGTGGGCCGCGAGGAACTTTTCGGCCTGGACGAACATGCCACCGGACCCGCAGCAGGGGTCGTAGACGCGGCCGCGGTGCGGTTCCAGGACCTCGACCAGCACACGGACAACACCGGCGGGGGTGTAGAACTCGCCGCCGCGCTTGCCCTCGGCCTTGGCGAACTTTTCGAGGAAGTATTCGTAGACCTCGCCGAGGAGGTCGCGGGCCTTGCTGGCTCCCTGGCCGGTGAAGCGGGCGGAGTTGAAGAGGTCCAGTAGTTCGCCGAGGCGGCGCTGGTCCACGTTGTCGCGGTTGTAGATGCGGGGGAGCGTGGCGGCGAGGGACTTGTTGTCGGCCATGATGAGCTCCATTGCTTCATCGATGAGTTGGCCGATGGACTTGGGCTCGGCGCCGTCGATCGCAGGCAGGCCCTTGGCGTTCTCGGCCAAATAGCCCCAGCGTGCCCGTTCTGAGACCCAGAAAACGCCGCGGCCGGTGTACTCGTCCACGTCGTCGATGAGCTGGGCGATCTGCTCCTCGTTGAGCCCGTCCGCTTCCAGTTCGGCCTGGATTTGCCCGCGGCGTTCCTCGAACGCGTCCGAGACGTATTTCAGGAACACCAGGCCCAGGATCACGTCCTTGTACTGGGAGGCATCCATGGACCCGCGGAGCTTGTCCGCGGCTTTCCAGAGGGTGTCCTTGAGTTCCTTCATGGTGGACGGGGCGAGATCCGCCTTCATCTTCGGGGGCATTAGCGGGTTCCTTCGGTGGGTGCTGGGGCGTGGTTGAGGCTGGGGTCTGTCAGGGTGAGGCTTCCGCCCGCTACGCCGTCCGTAATCAGGGTAGCGAGTTCTTCCAAATGGCCGAGGCGTTCGCGGGCTAGTTGCCGTCCGTGTTGCAGCCTGGCGAGTGTTTCGCTGAGCTTCCGGCGCTGCCCGTCCGGCACCCGGCGCAGGCGCCATTGGCGCCAGGTCTTGTCCGCGGAGGGGAGGGCATTGATGTCCGCCGCGACGACGTCGGGCACCAGGCCGCCGGGGTCCCCTGCATCGATCCTTAGCACCCGGGCTGGGAAGAGGACGACGGCCCCGCCGTCGACGTCGACCAGTGCGGCGGCCCGCGGACTGGTGCAGAAGACAACGTCGCCGGGCTCGGTGAGACGGCCGGCAGGGTAGTTGGCGGCGAAGTCGAGCAGGGTGATGTGGCGAGGTTCGGCGCTGTGCGGGTTGAGTAGCTCGGCCGGGCCAATGACCCGTGGTCCGGCTGTCCGGGTCAGGTGGGCGTCGATCAGCCGGTTCCCTTGTACGTATTTGAGGTTGCCGGCAGTGATCATCTCCTGGACGGACGCGGGTTGGGGGTTCGTGTTTGCGTCCGCTGGTTGCACTGCGAGGTCTGCTGACATCTCGGGTTTTCCGGTCTGCTGGAGGCGGATCAGCTCTTCCATACGGAGGGCAGCCTCGGCGGCCGCCACGGGAGTCGATGCCCTTCGGGTTTGTCTTGCGACCAGGGCGCCACTGCTGGCGAGCAGGGTGCTGGTCTGCACCAGGCGGGCGAAGCGGAAGGAATGGGCGCGCACCGTGGCGCGGTTTCCCATGGATGCAGCGACGTCGCTGACCAGGTCCTGTCTGGCGTCTTCTGTGAGGTTTTGGGTGCTGAGGTCCGCCACCATGGTCCAACGCCCGGCAATGGGCACGTCTGCAAACGACGGTCCCAGCACCCACAACGCCTGGGCTTCGCGCGGCTTGGAACGCAGCAGTCCCTGAGGCAGCCGGACGATCGCGCGTACCCGGCCCGTCCGCAGCAGTCCCGAACGCAGGCCCGAAGCCGCGGCCACCGGCACATCGCAGAGAACCCGTGCCGGTGCGATGATGACCGCCCGCTGCTGATCGTCCATCTGCAGGACAAGGTGTTCCACAGCCGCGAGAATCTGTTTGGCGCCCATGCCCGGCTGGCCGGGGGACGGATACTGTGCCACGTGAACCACAGCTCCCTGGACGGCAAACTCGCCGCTGGGTTCGGCCCGGATCTGGCGCGCCTCCACACCGTGCACGCGTAGGCGGCGGCGTACCAGGCGGCCGGCACCGCCGTCGTCGTCCATTGTCAGGAAAGTGACGGGAGCACTCTCGCCGGCAGCGTCCACGATGCCCATCAGGAGGTCGCTGCCGCCGCGGGTGGAATCGGCAAACACCGGATTCCCTCCGAGCGTGGCCGCCAATTCGACCGCAGCCGCGGCAATCAGCGCCACTGTGGAATCGGTGAGGGCGGTATCCGAGTGCTCCCGCAGTCCCGCCCGGAACCGGGCGGCCAGCAGCTGTTCGAAGGCGGCCGGGGCGTTGTAGGCACTGTCCACGAGACGGTCCACGAACGCTGCCGTGGAAGCAAGCGATTCGGCGTGGGCTTCCAGTTCCGAATAAAGGAACGTGTCATCGGGGTCGATCTCGTCCGCCATGTCCAGCAGTTCGTCCGGGCTCATTCGCCCGAGTGTCTTGCCCGTCATTGCTTTGAGCGTCAGCAGCGCTGTGAGGGCGTGCACCGGGGATCCCTGGATGCCGCCGGCGGCGGTGCCGGGTATCCGGGCGAAGGCGGCAACGTCGTTCATCGACTCGGGGTTATTACCCCGTCCGGTGGCGTCCAACCAGCCGGCAATCTGGTCGGCGTCGAACAGTTCACGGCCGCCCTCCAGCGCCGTGGGTTCGGGGAACGGATGAGCTGACCCGGCACTGCGTTTGCGCCACATGGAAACGACGGGACGCTGGACCTGTGCCAAGGCCGCGACGTCCGAGAGGGTCATGTGCAGGGTTTCTGTTCCGTTCATTTGCCCCTCCTTAAGACGTCGACCCTCAGCCTAACCGGGTTCGGCAACGTTTCGTCTGAAGTGCTGATAACGGGGGTTATCAGCGTTCTTTGGTGCTGGGGTGTCGGGATGGCCGTAACTTCAGTTGTGCGGCTGCGAAGGAACCCTCCGGAGCTGCGACGGCGGCGGGGAACCACGCATTGGGGGACCGGTATCCCGCCGCCGCTCAGCAGCCATCCGTCCCTGAACAGAGGAAGAGACCATGTTGAACACCGAGACCGACGAGCCGGAGCGAACGCCGGCCAATGACGAACCCGAGGAAGCTCCGCCGTCCAGCGAAAAGGGAAACCCGGGACGGAGCCGGCGAATCTTCGCAACCATGGCCGTCCTGGCCCTGCTTGCTGGATCGGTAGCCGTCGGCACCACACTGCCGGACCCGAAGTCCAGCGAAGCCTATGCGGCGCTGGCCGGGGAGAAGGCCTCCGTGGAGTCCGAGCGCGACACAGCCAAGTCCAGTTACGAGTCGCTGAAATCGAAGTACGACACGCTGCAGACCGGCATTTCAGACCGTGAAGCCAAGGTCACCGCCCGCGAAACCGAGGTCGGGAAGGCCGACGCAGCCGTAAAGACCGCCGAAGCCGCAGTCAAGGTTCGCGAAGACGCAGTCACCGGCGCCGAGAAGACCAAAGCCGCCAACACAGTTGGCGACGGAACCTGGACGGTGGGCAAGGACATCGAGCCGGGCACCTACCGTGCGGCAGCTAACGTCGGCTCCTCCTGCTACTGGGGGATTTACGCCACCGGAAGCAACGGCAGCAACATCATCCAAAACGACATCCCGGGCGGCGGCCGCCCTGCAGTGACCCTCTCCAGCGGACAGGACTTCAACTCGACCCGCTGCGGCAAATGGGAAAAGCAGTAACACGCCCTCCACACATCATTCGCCAACCCAAGAAAGGCATCACCCACATGAACCAGCAGAATCCTCAAGCGCCCGTCGCCGAAAGCATCACCACCCAGCCGCGCCCGTTCTTCAAGAAGAAGCGCTTCCTGATCCCGGCCAGTGTCCTGGTGCTGGGCATCGCCCTGGGCTCCTGCTCCGGGGGCACCAAGCAGGCCAGCGACGTGAGCCCTACTGCGCCGTCATCCGCCGCCGCATTGTCAGCGGCTTCATCGGCAGCCCCGGCACCGGCAGCCCCCGCGCCGGCCAGCACACCCCCGACTGCAGCCCCCGCCGTCGGCGTTCCCTTCAGCGTCAAAATGAGCAACGGCAACATCGCCAGGATCACGATCCTTTCCGCCGTCCGGGCAGCCAGCGTCAGCACTACCACGTTCGCCACTCCGGCGAAAAACGGAAGCTATCTGCTCCTGGATGTCCTCTGGGAAACCGAATCAGGCAAAACCAGCTCCAACCCGTTCTACTTCTCCGCCAAGGACACCAACGGGCGCAAAGCCGATCTAGATCTCTTCGCAGACAACCAACTCGCCTCCGGAGACGTCCTGCCCGGTGATAAAGCACGGGGCTTCATCGCCTTCGACATCGCTCCCGGCCCATCAACGGTGATGATCGCCAACACGCTCATGCAGGAATCCGCACGGATCCAGATACCGGGATAAACCATAAGGGGCTGGTGAAGGTTTGCTTGCCCAACTGACAACCAACCCCTCAGCAGCCCCCGAGACATCACCACAGTCTGCGTCGAATGTCGGTTTGCGGCCGGTACAACATGCACATCAAGTGCAGACACCCTCCGGGAGCAGCCGCGCCGAACGCAAGCCGCAGCGGGATCGCCTTGGGGGATAGTTTGGGGCTCAATGACTGACGGGCCACTCGGCATATCGCCGTAACAAGCCCGGCACGCTGCTGTTCGCTCCGGCGCTGGGTCGTATGCCGCCGGGCCGGAGACCGGCGTATCTCGATAATTTTTCTCCCCTCTGAAAGACCAGAGGGGCACTCAAGTGCGGCCGTTCGAGGCCGACCTAGCCTGATTGGGGTTCCAGCTATGCATGAAATCAAGTGCCCGCACTGCGAGCAGACATTCACTATCGACGAGGCCGGCTACGCCGACATCGTCAAGCAGATTCGCGACGCTGAGTTCGAACAACAGCTCCACGAGCGGCTCGAGCTGGCCGAGCAAGACAAGGCCAACTCGCTCGAACTCGCGCAGACGAAGGCCGCCAGTGAACTTCAGAAGACTGCGGCTGCCAAGAATGCCGAGATCCAGGAGCTGAAGGCCAAGCTCGAGGCCCGTGAGGTCACACAGAAGCTCGCTGTAGCCGAGGCGCTGAGTGCCGTCGAAAAGGAACGCGACGCGCTCGTGAACGAGCTCGAGCAGACGAAGCAGGAAAAACAGTCATCGGTGGAGCTGGCCGAAGCGAGGCTCGTCAACGAACTCCAGAAGGCCGCCGCGACGAAGGACGCCGCCATCCAAGAGCTCACGGCGAAGCTCGAGGCTACTGAGATGGTGCAGAGGCTCGCGATCACCGAGGCAGTCAGCACCGTGGAAAAGGAACGGGACGAACTCAAAAGCGGTCTCGAACGAGCCGAGCTCGAGAAGCAGCTCGGCGAGAAGTCTCTGAAGGACAAGTACGAAACCCAGATCAAGGACCGCGAAGAACAGATCGAGCGACTGCGAGACCTGAAGGCGAAGCTGTCGACCAAGATGGTCGGTGAAACCCTCGAACAGCACTGCGAGATAGAGTTCAACCGCATCCGTGCCACAGCCTTCCCGGACTCATACTTCGAGAAAGACAACGATGCCCGGGCCGGTAGCAAGGGCGACTACATATTCCGTGACTCCGACAATGCTGGTACGGAGATTGTCTCGATCATGTTCGAGATGAAGAACGAGAACGACGGCACCGCGACAAAGCACAAGAACGAAGACTTCCTGAAGGAACTCGACAAAGACCGCACCGAGAAGGGGTGCGAGTACGCCGTGCTGGTCTCGCTACTCGAGCCCGACAACGAGCTCTACAACACTGGGATCGTTGACATCTCTCACCGCTACCCGAAGATGTATGTCATCCGGCCACAGTTCTTCATCCAATTGATCGCGCTGCTGCGGAACGCCGCGATGAACTCCCTCAAGTACAAGACCGAGCTCGCACTGGTCAAGGCGCAGAACATCGATATCACGAACTTCGAGCAGCAGATCGAGGACTTCAAGGACGTGTTCGGCCGCAACTGGCGGCTTGCTTCCGACGGTTTCGGGGAGGCGATCAAACGTATCGACGAAGCGATCAAAGACTTGGAGAAGACGAAAGCAGCTCTCCACAAGTCAGCCAACAATCTGCGGCTTGCCAACGACAAGGCCGAAGACCTCACAATCAGGAAGCTCACACGAGGCAACGCGACAATGGCCGCCAGGTTCGCCGAGCTGGAACAGGCTAAGACGGCCGAGTGGGAAGTCAACTGACGCGGCCTTTTGCAGGAGCCGTTGAATGCATTGCTTCAGCACGGATCCCGGAAGTCGCCGTAGCCGCGAAAGACTGATCAACAGCTTCTGAAACAGTGAAGGCTGGCACTCGAAAAGGTGCCGGCTTTCGCTGTCGCTGTGTGGCGTCAATCCCTGGGTCTGCACGCCTGAAGATACCCGCCAAATTCAATCGATAGCCTGGCAGTAACTCCGGTTGCCCGAGGGGACAGAGACACCCACCCAATTTTCATGGCCCAAGTCCGGGATTCCGTGCGATGAGTTACGTATGTCAATTACCTGATCGGCAGCAGGCCGAGGGATTCCCTGATTGACAGAGTGCAGTGAAGGTAACCATCCCATTTGGGTTCCGCCCACAGGCCCCGGGCAGCGCGTTACGGCGAGGGAAGGCCTTGACGAGTTTCGCCAGGGCTACCGCGACCGGTGGCTGCAGTGCCGGCGGGAGGGACTTGGCCATGGGCCCAGCCTAAAGGACAACGCCGGGCAGGAGAGCCGGTGCGGCCCTTAGCTGGACGGCGCACCTTCAATGGAGGCGTCCTCCGCGGGAAAGCTCCGGAGCATGGCTGCCATGCTCCGCACGGATGCAGGGTCTTCCTGCCAGGGCCTGCCGCCGCGTGAACAGGCATGAAAACCGGTGACAGCCGACTCCTTCGCCGCCTCGGCCAGCTCAGCCCACGCCGCTTTCAAATCTGCCACCTGCTCGGGACTCAACGGCTCTTGTTCCCTCGGCGCAGCCGCCACTACCCGGGCGGACGCGCCAGTACCCGTTGTCGTCTTGCGCCGGCTAAACCAGCTCCGCAGGCCCATAAGGTTCCTCCCCAATATAGAGTCCCGCCAGGAGCAATAACTTCCCCTGTGCTGCTGCGACTGTCGGGACATATCCACCGTACCAACACCCCAGGCAGTGATCGGCGGCAGGGCAGAGGACCGCAAGCGGTGGGAAAGAGGCCCCCTGCCCTGGGGTGTAAACATCCTGCTGCTTACGCCTTCGAGCATCCCACATAACGGGGCATCGGGGGAGTTCTTGGCCTCACCGTCACCGACCTACTGGGGGGCATTTCCGGTGACGGGGGCAGTACAAGTTTACCGCCGGGAGGACTGGTTTCCGCTGCGCTGCAACCAGCTGAAAGAGCGTCCGCTGGCGCGGCCGGCTGTTGGGTCCAGGGGCGCCGTCGCAGGGCTCCGGACCCGCTGGCCCTGTTGTTGACGTCTTCGACGCCTTTTTTTGGCTGCTGTCCTGTCGGATTGTACGTGCCCGCTCCGGCCCGTCCAGCCCCTGTCGTTCCTCCCGGGGCCTGCGGTGCGCAATTCTTCGACGGCGCTCCTTCGTCGCTGATTTCCTTACGAAGATTTCCGCACCTTGCCCTCACGGGTGGACGGGCCTCCGTCGGGCACAGCTCCGCAAGCTTCGCCAGCAGCCAAAACAACGCGGGGGAGAAGGGGAGCTGGCCGGTCACCATAGGCCGCCCCACCCACCCACTTCTCGGACAAGAAGGAACGAACATCATGAACGCAGTCATCAGGAAGACCGTGACCCTGGCCGATACCGGGGAAACCATCGAGGACATGACCGTGCTGGGCGATTACCACATGAACGGCGGCTACGACTGGATGGATCTCATCGAACAACACGGCTGGACCGTGCTCTCCTGCTGGGGTTCGGAGGGCTGGGATCTGGGCCAGTGGCCCTACGTGATGGTCGCGGCAACCCGGACCGCTGACCGTATCGGGAACCTGTTCGGCGTTGCCACGTACTGCGAGGGCGACGTGACCTGCACCTACTACCGGACCAAGGCCCGCCAGTGGGACGCGATCACCGAACAGGCGTTCTTCCACTGGAAGAACGGCCAAGCCGACGGCCCGGACGACCTGCCGGAAGCCGCCGCCGAGCTGCCCAGCCGCTACCGGATGCCCTGCACCGTCAACGTTGCCTAACCACCACCACACCGCTGTGCTGGCCGGCCCCAGGGCCGGGCAGCACAGCCCCACCAAACCCGTAAGGACATCAACAGATGAGTAACGACACCACAGCACCCAAAGGCATCACCGCCCTGATCTACCGCGACGACCTTGGCGCAGACTTCTCCAACCGGGGCATCTCCGCCAAAGTCATGGAAGTGACCGTCATTGGCGATGGCATCGACCCGGTGTTCGCTGCCACCGATGAACGCCCCGCCGTCCGGCTCGTGAGGAACAAACACTTCAAGGACGAGACCGTTATCCACGCCGAACCCGTCACCCCGGCCGGGGAACCTAAGCCGTGGTACATGTTCGGCGGCACGTTCATCTACAGCAGTGACGCACGCTTCCGCCGCGCCGCCGGACACTATGGAGCGGTCCCGCTCCACGACCGCCGCGAATAGCCACGAGGTGACCGGCCTTTCCGGGGCCGGTCACCGCGGGCGGTCCGCCGCCGGCGTGGCTGGCTTCCGGGGGTGGTTGCCGGCGGCGGACCGCCGAACGCGCGGGAGCGGGGTGCGCGGTTGCTGCCGCCGGCGGCATACCGGGGCCGCGGCGCGGGTGGGGTGGGCGGTGGTTGGGGGAGGTGTTCGCCAGGGCTCACAAGGGAAATGGGCGTCCGCTGGCGCGGCCGGCTGTTGGGTCCAGGGGGCGCCGTCGCAGGGCTCCGGACCCCCTGGCCCTGTTGTTGACGTCTTCGACGATGCTCCTATAGTCGTCAAACTGGGGATGGCTTTGCGCTGGTAGTGACAGGTTGTCCTGCGTTGGAGCCCGGGCGGGGTGTTGGGATGCTGCTTGTAGGTCTAGCCTGTAGGTGAGTCGGCAAGTTCGTTCGCTTTTGCAGGTACCCGTTCTTAGGTAGCTGTTCTCCTTTTCACGGTGGGGCCAGGGTGGCAGCAGGAGACTAAAAGGCGCCTTTTGGGGTTGTTAAGGGCGAGCGAACGGAACCAATATGGCTACTGGCTATCAACCTGATTCGGCGTCGTCTTCCTTCGGGAGCGTGTATGTCGTGACCGCTGAAGAGCTGGTGGGGCAGGGTTTGCGGGGGCTGCTGGAGGATAGCGGGTTCGACGTTGCCGGTGAATCCCGGTCTGTGCGCCAGGCGGCCCGGCGGATCCCTGCGGTACGTCCGGATCTGGCTATCATCGACGATGTTCTTCCCGATGGTTCCGGTGCGGGGCTTTGCCGAACTATTGCAGCCGCTGATGCCACCACCCGGTGCGTGCTGATGACGGGCGAAACTGACGAAGCGGTTCTTATTGGCGCTATTCTGGCCGGTGCCTGGGGGTGTTTGTCACAACAGGACGACAATGAGGAGCAACTCAGGCTGATCCGGCGGGCAATGCACGGGTATACAGCCTTCAGTCGTCGTTTCCAGGCGGGTATCCTGGCCCCGATCCATGCTGACGGGACGAACGGGCCCGACGGTCGGTTGGGGATGCTTTCGAAGCAGGAACTGAAGGTAGCGATCGGAATTGCCCGAGGGCTGACTAACGGTCAGATAGGACAGGAGCTGTTTCTGGCCGAGAAGACCGTGAAGAACATGGTCTCATCGGTGTTGATGAAATTTCACATGGCACGAAGGACCGAGGTCGCGGTGTTCGTCTCCGGGGCACTTGAAAACACAGGAGACCTCGCACAGGTGTATCAACGGAGCCGTGACCCGGACCTGATCGCGGAAGTCACCGCGGCGCTGGTGATCTGCACGAGCGAGGCTGGCAACACGCCGCCGTCCGGCAGAATGTTGCTACTGGATGCCATGCGGCTTGCTGATGCCTTGACGGTCACAAGGGCTAAGGCCCATGGCGCAAGGAACTTGCAGGAAGGCGAATGAAGTTTGAAGGTCCTGAGGCCACGATTTCAGGACCGCCGAGTCCCCCCGGCACAGACGCTGTGCCAGGGCGCGGCCAGCACTAAGGGGCCCGGGCAGGTTCCTCTCAGCGTCGTTTATTGGGGGGCGTTGAGGGGACCTTGCGAGGCTGGGTGCGGTCAACGCCTCTGCTTGGACGGTGACGCGTGATCTCTAAGGGGAAATGGGCACCGTCTAGAGAGAACCAATACCAGGTGACGGTCAAACCGGGACGAACGGGTGGAAAACAATCATTACCGCCCACCCTTCGGCACTGCCCAGCTGCCCGGGAGTGCTTGTAAGAACAGCGGCTCAAGGGAGGGCCCCTGGCAGGACCATGCCCAGTCAGGCTAAAAACTGATCGACGGTCCTGAACTGATGGCCGCACTGTCAATATTTCTGAATCGGTTTAGCTCAAGAGCGTAGGGGTAACTATTACTTATCGTGGTTGAGCATCCGGCCGGACCGCCTTTGCGATAAGAGCTCCCATGACTTCTCCTGCATCAACACAGGGCCTAACCCAGCTCATTTCCCTCCTGGCATTCCGCCTGCGTAGCCGTGACAGGTCTGGCGCGTTCGGATTGGCAACACTGCACCGGCGCGGCCACTCGGGCTCCGTCCGCCGGGCACTCTGCGTCCCCTCGAGAACATCCTCTCGCTGCTGACCGCCGCAGGCTTTAGACCCGCAGATACCGCCCGCGTCTACCGCGCCTTCCAAGCATTCCTTTACGTCGTGGTCGATTCACGGGAACACATCGAACACGCGCTCCTGAACTTTGGCGCCACCGATGTTCTTTTCAGCCAACGCGGACACCTGCACGCCATCGCCTTCAAGGCCTGCGGGCGGCAATTCCGCATCGTCCTTTCAGCGCCGCAATCCGACGAGCATCCAGCTGTCCACGGGGACCCCTTACCGTCCGGGGAATCCGCAGCGAAGACATTGGACCTGAAGATCCGCAGATTCTGGTACGCCTTCGCCCTCTCAACAGACGCCAAACTCGCAGCGGCCGCTGCCGGCGTCGCTACCCTGGAGTCGAAATTCCTCGCCCACGTAGTACTTCCGGGAAACCACACCGTCATCGACGAACTCGAACCCGTCATTGCCTCGGCCTACCGCTCCGGGCAACGACCCTCTATCAGAGACGGAGCACCGCCGCAATTCGTCTAGCCAGACCAGGGGCCGCGCACCGAACAACCGAGGGGAAGGCATACCCAAAGGACACCCCTCCGCCTGACTGGACTACCGGACGGCGAATCCCGCCCGCTCATCGGGCAGAGCGAACGAGTTCTTCCAGTGTCACTATCAGAACTTCAACCTCGAGCCCTTGAAGGAGGGGGATGCCGTGGATGAAGCCATCCAACTCCAAGACGTCAGCACTTCCTCCCCGCGATATGTACTGAAGCCATAGGTCGTCAAGGGAGAACTCACCTGTTTCCAGGAGATGGAGGGCTGCTGGGCGAGGATCGTATTTTTTCAATTTTGACCTCTGCAGGGACTGTCCGATAAACGGTGTGTGGGGTCCGGCGGTTTTCATTAGTGGAAGGTTCTTTCGAACCGGCCAGCGAAGGTGATCGCGAACGCGTTGAGCGCAGGCTTCCACCTCATCACCCAGCGTGC
>NZ_BMFW01000045.1 GCF_014639275.1 Arthrobacter liuii
CAACACCTTCAAACAGTGGCGGGCCCTGGCAACCCGCTACGACAAACTCGCCCTCACCTACCGCGGCGGAGCAGTCCTCCGAGCAATCAGCATCTGGCTGACAGCTTTAGGAGACACGCCCTAGGCCCCTCGACACCGTTGATGGCAGCTGGTCCAGGTGCTGATCGGATTGCAGCACTCTTGCGCCCGGTAGGGGCACCGGTGGAGGTGGTTCCCGGCGCACTAGGGGACGCCATGGCCCACAAACTACTGCGCAGCATCGTGATGAAAGGCCTCGCCGCCGTCGTTTGCGAAGCCGTGGAGGCAGGACGACGCGCCGGCTACGAAGACTGGGTCCGCGGCCAAATCGCCGCCGAACTAGCCGGGGACGGCCACGGGACGATAGACCGTTTCATCTCCGGGTCCGCGAAGCATGCGGCGCGCCGCGCCGAGGAGATGAACGCAGTCGCTGGTTATTGCCACGCCCTGGGCACACCGTCACACATGAGCACAGCGGCCCGGGATTCGCTGATGGAACTCGCCGGCGCTGAAGTGAAAAGCGCGTGAGCGGGCTCTACACGATTCAAACCGGGGAGCCGAGTCAGCGACAGGAGGTGCTCCGGCTCTTTCCAAGAATGGCAAAGCTGGGAGCCCCCCTCCGGGAACGAGCCATCACGGCTTGGGTGAGTGCTTGGCTTTCCAGCACCCACAGCACCTTGGAAGAGATGCCCTACTCTCTGCAAGCGGTGGACTACCGCCTGCTCGACCACACCAACGAAGTCGCCGACGTCGGGCTCTTCCTCGGTGATTACGCCCGCGGGCGTTGGGGCAGCGAACTTGAAGCCGATACGCTGATGGCCACGCTGATCCTGCACGACATCGACAAGGCCCTCCTCTACACTCGGCAGGACGGTGCGGTCGTAGCCGACCCCGCACGGGCCTGCCTGCCGCACGGGGTCCTGGGAGCGATGCTGCTCAAAGAAGCAGGCCTTCCGGACGACATCGTCACCCTCGTCGGGACTCACACCACAACAAGCCCTATCAAGACGGCAGGTCCCGAGGCCTGGATTCTGCACTACGCAGACCTCTTCGCCTGCGATCACGCGTTCGGGCAGGCCGAAGGTACCCTCCCCTTCTTCCAGCGGACCAACAACTGAAAGCTTCCGAGTAAAACCGGCAGCTGACAAGCTCAGTCTGATGAGCCAAGGCATAACGGTCCTCCCCGGTGACACCCGTGCCACCGGGGAGTATCCGCGCGGGTGCGGCTTTGAGCAGTCTCCACGACGTCAGCGGCTGCGCGCAGCGATACCTACTCCGGCGTTCACGACATCGCGGGTGGCCTGCGCCAGCAGTTCCGGCGTTAGCTTCTCCTCCGGCCCGATCACCTGGACCACGCCCAATAGATCGCCGTCCCGTCGCACGGGTGCGCTGATGGAGACGGCCCCGACCACCCGTTCGTTGCGTGACACCGCGTACCCTCGCGTGGCGATCTCGTTCAGGGCTGCCATGAAGTCCGGTATCTTGACAATACCGCCGCCTGCTGTTTCGAACTGACCCATGTCCCCCAGGACTGCCGCCCGGGACACGTCGTCCATGTAGGCCAGGAACACCTTGCCTCCGCCCAAATGCAGTGGAAGCCGGCCTCCGACGGGCAGCTGATAACGCAGGGGACTGCTTCCCTCGACCCGGGCAACCAGGACCCTCGATGCCCCGAGGCGAACCGACAGTGATGCTGTGAGTCCTAAAGCGGCCGCCAGCTCCTGGAGGACGGGGGTGGCCGTCAGCACCAGATTGTTGCCCATCAGGTAAGAATGCGCAGCAGCCAGGGCCGCGGCTCCAATGCTGTAGCCTGCGGAGTCCTGAGCGACGTAGTTTGTCCGTTCCAGGACACGAAGCATTCGCTGGGCGGTGGCAATGTGAAGGCCTGTGCCGCGGGCTACATCGGCCAACCTCACTGGCTTGCCGCTATCAGATAGGAAATCGACCACTTCAAAAGCCCGCTCCACGGAGCGCATGGTCGAACGTTCCGGGGTTCCTCCCGCGTCCGCCATCATTCCTCCTGGAATCGCATCAGAATAGTCAGCGCCCGGAAAACCGGACACAAAGTATCATACAGTGATACCGGCGGTCCCGGTGGAGTTCCTGCGGTAGGTGGGAGCGCATGCGGCTGTGACAGCATGCCTCCGCGGCAGCGGGCACACCCGTCGCTAGGGTTGAGGCTGGACTGTGAGGACGAGTCAGTCCGTCTTGGCTATATACACCTCGCATGACGCGTTGTGTGCCACGCTGTTGGCGACACTGCCCAGAACGCGGCCGATACCGCTCATGCGCCTGCTTCCCACGACGATCATGTGGGCATCGTGTGCTTCCGCATGCTGGATAAGGGCTTTAGAGGGCGAACCATGGACCGCGAAGTGGCCAACCCGCAGCCGCACGGAACGGACGGCCTCTGCCGTTTCACACGCGACCCTTTCCGCGTACTTTTCATCGGAAAAGGCCGGATGGTCGTTACCTATTCCGAGGACTTCTGCGCGCTCCTGGCTGTACCCCATGACTACATGGAGGTGAGCGCCGAGAGCCTCGGCGAAGCCGGCTGATGATACTGCAACCTTATGCGCGGTTTCGGTGCCGTCGACGCCTACGACGGTTAGCTTGGTCATCCCTGATCCTTCTTTACCTTCTTTGGCCTTCGGTGGGCTCGATCTCGACAGTCAACGTGCCATGTGGTCTTTCAGCCGGGCGGAAGCCTTCAGTTCACGCGATCGCGGTTGCGTTTGCGGGCGATCCTGTACCCCCGGTGATGTTCAGGGGCTTGATGGCGATGAAGGCGTCCCAGTTCCGGGTTGTCCTCATGTGCCGGGCGAGGGGGCCGAGTTTCCAGAGCTCGCCCAGGGGAAGGCCAAGTTTGGCCAGGAGTTGCTGGTGCATCATGCCGTGGTCGTTGGTGGCGGAGGCCCGGTAGGGGCTGTCGGCGACGGCGGGCAGGCATTCGAACGCAAAGTTGTCCGCAGCGACCACCGCGAACCGGCTGTCCCACGCCCATGCGACGAACTCCTGCGACTGGGCGACACCGGATGCCTTGCGGCTCTCGCGGAGGTGTTGCTTCTCGTCCGGAGCAAGGGCAAGGAACCACTCGCACCATCCGGTGTGGAGCATGAGGATGTCGCCGGGGCGGGTGATTAGTGACTGCGCCTTCATGGTTGCCTGGACCAGGTCCATGGTGAGCGGTTCCCCGGCGGCATGGTCGATGGGCTCCCCCACACTGTTCCGGTAGCCTTCCAGGTCCACGAGGATGCCTCTGCCGGTAATCGGATGCTCTGCCCATTCCTGGATGCCCAGGTCCGGGGTGCCTTCAGTGATCCGGTCATCAGCGGTGCCGTTGTAGAAGCCGACTTCGTCAGCCCGGCGGTGCCGAAGCCCGTCAATCTGGCTCGATCCCTGCAGGTAGTAACCGTCGAGGTAGTCGTCGCGGTGCGCCGGATGGGACGAGTAGATGGTGTGCCGGGGCGCACTGCGCTTGAGCGACATGCCGGGATCGAAGGCGTTCGCGGGGTAGTCCAGGCCAAATACCATCCCTGTCCGGATGCTGTTCCTGGCCTCAAGAATGGCCGCCGGCGTAATGAAGGATGGTGTCCCCCGCTCCGATTCAGGGAACAATCCCCAGGACGTCCCTGATAATCCGTCCTTCCTTTTGAGCAGTTGGACGAAGGAGGGAAATATCTGGCTGTCAGTCATGAAGAAGTGACTTTCTGTTGCTGCGGCACTGCTTTATTGGGGCGCCTGTAGCTAAGTAGGAGCCCCGCCACGGCGCAGATGGACGCAGCGATGCAGATGGGCGGTTTGATGACGTTGTTGAAGAATTCCAGCCATTCGTTCTGCCCGGCCACCAGCCCCGCGGCCTGCCCGATGACGAACAGGACGCCGCCGATCAGCAGCGCTCCGAGGGTGATGACGAAGACGGTCTCGGTGAGCCTTCTGGTTGTGTTCATGGTGGTTCCTTAGATTGGCAGGACGCCGACGATGATCAGCACGCCAATGACCAGCAGGGGCAGGGCGTAGTGGGTGAGGAGGCGGGCGAAGGTCTTGAGGGGGTTGACGTCCGCGATGCCGCAGGCCACGTAGAGCGGGGCACCGCCGGGTGGAACCGCCGCCTCGCACGAGGAGAACACCAGGACAGCGACCGCCGCGGTGGTCGCCGGAACACCGGCCGCGACGAGGGCCGCCACGCCAACCGTTCCGACGGCAGCCATGGTGGCCGTGGCCGACAATGGGGCGGCAACGGCGATCACGGTCGGGCCGATCAAGATAGCGAGCAGCCACAGGGGGAGGTTCATTCCGTTCAGCAGCGCCGTCATTTGCTTGGGGAGGCCGGTGTAGGCCAGGGCGTTGGCTCCGGCAAAGGCGAAGACCACCGTAACCCCGACGATCCCGAACCGCGGCGCCGAACCTTGCAACAGTCCGACCCAGGCCTGGGCGGTGCGTGGCAGTTGTTTCCGGCCCAGCAGGGCACCGGTGATGAGCAGGACCACAGGGATCCAGACGATCACGCTGACGGACTTGCTGACGTCCCCGCCGGTCCAGTTCGAGAGCGCCGACGTAAGGAACCCGGAGGTGATTACCAGCGGGATGGCGACGACGACGAACAGCAGGAGGGTGGCCCAGCCCTGGCCGAAGGCGGCCCGGACGGACAGCCGGTGGGCCGCGTCCAAGGGTGTCATCCCGCTTTTGCGGATCAGCAGCCAGGTAACGATGAGCCGGTGGAGGAAGCACCACAGGCCACCGAGCAGCAGGGGAATGACAAGGGCGTTGATGTTCAGCAGGGGCCCCACCGTTGCCGAACCAACCAGGACGAACATTGAAGCGCTGAACGGAAAGGTGATGCCCATTCCAGCGTTGCCGGCCACGAGCGTGGCTGCCGCCGGCTTGTCCAGCCGGGACTTCTCCATCCAGGGGATGGTGATGGACCCCACCGTCGCGGCGATCGCAGCCTGGTTATGAACTACGCCACCCAGACCCGCCGAGGCCACTGTCGAAACCCACGCGGGACCGCCCTTGACCCCGCCGATGAGTGAATTGAGCAGGTCGATCAGCCGGTCCAGGATTCCGGCCTTGTCCAGGAGGTACCCAGTGAAAACGAAGGCCATCGTGGCGTAGACGATTTCGTCGGTCGCGGCCGAGTAGAGTGCGGACCAACCTGCCTGTGCTGCTGCGGAGCCGGTGAACGGGAGGACCACTAGGAATCCCAGGATCATTGCTTCGCCGACGCTGCGCTTGATTACAGTGGTCCAGAGGAGGATGACGGCCAGGTATGCCCCCAAGGCCCAGATGCCGATCATATTCCTGCCCCTGCCACTGCAACGCAAATCTTTGTGTGGTTAGCCATAACAAGCCTCTTCATTGATTCTGTCCGACCACCGGGTCGGCGCAACACGGGCGTCACGGGGGTGGATCAGTTGGTCTTCTGGACCACGGCCGGGTCTTCGATGGCCTCCTCAAGGGCAGCCTCAATCCGCTTGGCAACGGCATCGGGAAACCCAGCCGGGACGCAGCAGCCTCTGGGGATTCCCGCGGGCAGGTCGTATAGCCGGATTCCTTGGCTGTGGGGACGTCCGGCGGGGAGCGGCCGCGCTCGGCGGACATGGCTGGGAGCGACGCTCCTGGTGTTCCCGGCTTTCGTCATCGGTGACTTCGTCGTCATTCTTCCCTCTTCAACTTGCCCACTTCCACTGTATGAAAGAGCATTACGTCAGGGAAACAGTGACAGCCCACACAGAGCACTGTCAAGCGCAATGGAATTACATAGAATGAAATAATGACGACGGCGGCAACACCCGAAAAGGCGGCTTCAGCCGATGAGGGCGCGAAGGCCACCAACATGCGGTCCCTCTCGAGGGCCATGGAGGTTTTCGCCGAGCTTCAACGCGCGGAGAGGCCACAGCGACTGAGTGATCTGGCCAGGGCGTGCGGCATGAGCCCGCCGACCACGCTGAGGATCCTCCGCGTGCTTCAGGATTTCGGCATGGTAAGCCAATCGGATAAGTCATACAGGATCGGGCCTGCTGTAGTGCCTGCCGCCCGGAGCTACTTGGAGAACGATCCGCTCGTAGTGTCCTCCCGACCCATCCTCCAGCAACTGGCGACGCAAACTGGGCTCACGGCTTCGCTGTACACTCGTCTGGGCCAGGAACGGATCCTGGTGGCACGGGTGGATGGTGAAGCGCCCCTGCGCTACGACCTCCCACTGGGCAAACGGCTGCCCCTGACGTCAGGAGCAGCGGGTAAGATCCTGCTTGCCGGCGCCGCGGTGGAAGAATTACAGGAAGCTGTCAAAGCCGCCGTCCGGGCAGGCCACGAGCCGAAGACGTTCACGCTCGAGGAGCTCCAGTCGCGGCTTCCCGAAGCGGACGCCGACTACGCATGCTCAGCTGACGAACGCGCCACGGGTGTTCGCTCCGCGGCCGTAGCCATTCCCAACAGGACGGGGCAGGCCACTGAGTCCATGTCCTTGACCAGCCCTGTTGAAGCCGCCAGCGAAGACACCATCAGGGCAGGCATCCCAGAACTGAAGCGTGCGGCCGCCAGGCTGGCGGAACTGCTGGAAGGCTCAGTCTATTAGAAGGCGTCCCCTGCTCAGCAGGAGCCACGTCGCTATGGTCTTGGGTAGGCGTGGCTGCCGGGGCGCCCGCCCACCGAGACCTTGCGATGCAAGATCTCCGGCTGGTACGGCCTCTCCCCCGCCCTGCCAGAGAGTAGGAACCCTTTCGCCCGGCACACAGGCACATGCAAGGCGCCTGAACTGATCCTGAAGCCCGTGACTCCCTGCGGTTTGAACAAGGCGACAGGTACCCCACCCCGCACCGCCAAGGTTGACCGCTACGTCAAGAACCGCGACGGGGACGTTTACGGGAACTCGAAGTGTAGACCGTTGGCGGGGATGGCAGCCGCCCCGTTCACACAGGCGGTCCATAGAAAGCGCTCAGGGTTACACCCAAAGCGGCGGCAACATTGATCAGCGTTGGCGACGGAATAGAGGTGACCCGTCCGGTAGGGTCCGCCTAATGAATGCCGAATCGATCCCAGCCGGGCTTGTCCAGCGTGTGGTCATCGTCCATGGGTACAAGTCGGCGCCGGACGCGAACTGGTTCCCCTGGCTTCAGCGCGAACTTCAGTCCGCGGGCGTGGACGTCTCATTTGTTCCACTCCCTGCCCCGAACGATGCGGAGACAACAGCATGGGAGAACGCAGAAGACGGAGTCACCCGCTCCCGGCAGTGCTTGACCTGATCCTGTCCCCCTCCCTAACAGGCTCTCCCAACGTGGGCGCGGCGCGTGCTCGGCGGTCTTCCCGTCGGCCATCAGCGCTTGACCAGCAAAATGTGGTTTTTTGGGTCTGGGCCACGGGCATTGATGCGTCTCTGGCTCTGAGTGACGATCGGGTCCACGGCCTCGTCTCGAAGTCAATGAGGCAGCCGATGGCGCCTTTTACTCTCTGCCGTCCTCGAGCGGGATGAGCATAGCGCGGAATGGACCCGGGCCGGAGTGGAGGCCCCAAATGCGATCGGCGACGTCGTCGATGCCATTGACAAGCTGAAGCTTAGGAATGGCCCCGGGGATCACGAGTTGCACAACACGGATGCCCTCAACCTCGAGTGCGTCGTGGAGCATCTCACCGTAGGCGCTCTCGGCCGGAAACGCGACCGATGTGCCGGCGAAGCCGGCGCGTGCCTTCACCGAAGTTCCGCCGTTGATCAGGATGATACTGCCGTGACGTGCCCGGCGCATCGCTGGTAGCACCGTACGCACCGCATGAATGAGCCCCAGAGCCGAGAACCCCAATGCTTCCAGCGCAAGCTCGGGAGTCAAGTCGAGTACCGGCTTCAGGTACTCACGTGACGGGAGTGGGCTGTACTGCAACGTGGTGATGGATCCCAGCTCTGCCGCAGCACGTGTAAGGGCAGCCTCAAGCGCTGCTGGGTCCAGCACGTCCGCGGCGTAACCACGTGCGGTGAAGCCGGCGGCATTGAGCCCAGCAGCCATGGCGTCAAGCTTGGACTGGTTCCTAGAGATCAGTGCTATCGAGAAACCTTCGCGCCCAAACCTTCGCGCAACTGCCGCTCCAAGTCCGGGTCCAGCTCCAATGATGGCGATGACAGGCACGGTGAGTTCCTTCGCTTGATATTTTTGTCTTTGGAGTGGTGCCGCCAGGTTGTGCGACCCTTTGTCAGCATGCTCACATACACCCACCCCCTGTGACTCTAGTTCACGCTTTCACTGCTAGCGAGCGGCGCCTTCCGGTCATTTGTGACTCGTTCGGCGGACAGGGAGCCTCGGCCTGCTAGATTTGGGCGGCGACCCTGATAAGGGGAACCGGGCAGGCCGCTGCTCGGATGGGGTCGAGGGTGTCGTCGGTGATTCCAGCGGTGAAGTCTTCGAATCCGAAGACTTTGAAGAGGGCTTCGCGGCCAAATTTGCTGCTGTCAGCAACGAAAAACGCCTGTGCGGCGATGGACTTCATTTTGCGCTTGAGCTCGACCTGGTAGCTGGACATCGCCTACATACCAAGCAACTCCGAAAAGCTCGGCCCTGAACCGAAAACAGGGCCTAACCTTCAGACGCCAGGGGACCCCGCCGACCAACTCGGCGGGGTCCCCTGCGTTTTACCCGCAGTAAGGCCCCACAACATGCGCGGAAACGGCTGACCGAGGAGTCCTGCCGCCCACGTCCTTTCCCTTTCGGATCCGCAGCCGCCGGCTGCCGCCGTTGACTGGTCCGAAACTTCGGGCGTCCCTATCCGGTCGATGGTGGGGCCGTGGATTGCCGACCAGGACCTCGTTCTGGTCTGTGTGCCGGGCTCGGTGCTGCCGTTTGTGACTGATTCGCTGGTACAGCATGTGTCTCCCGGTGCCACAATCGTTGATATGACGACGGCCAGTGCCCGGGCCAAGAGGGGAGTCAGCCGCGCGGGCCGATGCCGCGGGCATCGCCTACATCGACATCGCCATTACCGGCGCTGTCGCCCTCAACGGGGTTGGCACTCCACTGCTGTATGCGGGCAAGCCCGACAGCGCCGTCCTGGACCTGCTGGCTTCGGTGGGCGCCCCGGTCCGGGTCCTGCCCGACAGCGCTCCCGGCGACGCCGTGACCGTCAAGCTGCTGCGCTCGGTGATCATGAAGGGACTGGAAGCCCTGGCCACTGAGGCGTTGCCGGCCGCGCGGGCCTATGGCGTTCTTGACCAGCTATACGCCGTGCTTGGTGACGTTGACCAGGCCCCCTTTACCGATTTGCTGAAGAGCATGGTCGCCACCCATCCTGCCCACGCTGTCCGTCGCCACGCCGAGGTCCTCGAAGCTGCCGCTCAGTTGGAAAGCATCGGATGTCCGGCCGGACTGACCGAACAGGTTGCGGGAAAGTTCGCGGCAACCGCCGACAGCGTCGCACGTACGGGCGGGCCCGAAAACGCGTCCATCGAAGCATCCTTGGACTGGCTGGCGACATCCGCAGTCCGGGCCTCCGAATCCGCTGCCACCCAGGACCGTCCATGCGATCAGCGCTCCTGTGGCGGTATAGCTCCACCCGAAACGGCTCCTCCACCGTGCAGTAGCGATTACGGCTGTTCCCCCGACGCGGCGGGCTATCCACGCCATTAACGATTCCGGCAGATCCCGCTTCGACGATTTGCAGTTTGTGAATCCGGCACCGTGCTGTTTGCAGCTGCTCCGCCTATGGTCGATCTTCGCACCGCAGGCCCCTTGCTATTGCGCGGCTCACATCACCATGCTACCGTCTATCCGCCCATTGGCAGACTACTCCCACACAGTGGGAAGCCAGCAAACGCAAAGACACAGGTAGAAGAACGTATGACGCAGGAAATTTCATTGGAGGACAACGCCCTCCCACTGGCCGGAATTCGCGTGCTGGAGCTCGGTAGCTTCATCGCCGCGCCCTTTGCAGCGCGCATTTTTGGCGATTTTGGCGCTGAGGTCATCAAAATCGAAAAGCCCCAGGGCGGCGACGAACTGCGCGACTGGCGCAAAACCCGCGGCACCACTTCCATGCTTTTCCGCACCATCGGCCGGAACAAGAAATCCGTCGCGCTCGACCTCCGCTCCGAGGGCGGCCGGGAGGCGGCAAAGAAAATCGCCGCCCAGTGCGACGTGGTCATTGAAAACTTCCGGCCGGGCACCTTGGAAAGGTGGGGCCTCGGTCCCGACGTTCTTCAGGAACTCAACCCGGAAATGGTCATGGTCCGGATCTCCGGCTACGGCCAGACCGGTCCCTACAAGAACCGCGCCGGGTTCGGCAGCTCGGCCGAGTCCTTCGGCGGCCTGCGCTACATCACCGGAGAACCGGACCGCCCTGCAGGCAGGGCGGCAGCAAGCATGGGTGATACCGTCGCCGGACTCTACGGAGTTATCGGAGCCTTAATGCTCATGCTCCAAAAAGCCCGCGGGGCACAGCTCGGGGGCTCCCAGGTTGTAGACGTCGCCCTTTACGAAGGCGTCTTCAGCCTGCTCGAATCCCTCGTTCCGGACTACGACGCCTACGGCATGATCCGTAAGCGCACCGGCGGTGCATTGCCCGGCGTCGTACCCACCGGTTCCTACCTCTGTCAGGACAAGCTCGAAGTCGTCATCGGCGGCAACTCGAACTCCGTGTTCGTCCGCCTCATGCGGGCCATCGGCCGCGACGACCTCGCCGGGGACGAAACCCTCCTCACCACAGAAGCCCGCGCCGCACGCGAAGAAGAACTCAACGGCGCCATCTCAGCGTGGACCGGCAGCATGCCGCTAACGGAGGTGCTGGACAAGCTGGACGACTCAGGCGTCCCCGCGGGCCCCGTCTACGACGCCCCAAGCATCGCCGTCGACAAGCACTACTTGGCCCGCGGCATGATCCAGACCCACGAGGTAGTCATCGAGAAGGAGCCGGAACTGATCCGCTTCCCCGGCGTCGTACCCAAAATTCCCGGCCATCAGGGCCAGGTCAAGTGGATGGGTCCGGAGCTTGGCCAGCATACGGCTGAAGTCCTACAGGAACTGGCCGGCATGAACGCTCAAGAAATCGCCGATCTCGGATTGCAGGAGGTGGGCTGAATGAAGGTCGAGATCACCGATGTCTTCCTGCGCGACGGCCTCCAGGACGAACCGGTCATTGTCCCCACGGCGCACAAGATCGAAATCGCCGAAGCCCTGGTTGCTGCCGGTGTAAAGCGCATCGAGACAGCGTCCTTCGTGAACCCCAAGCGGGTTCCGCAAATGGCAGACGCAACCGCGGTGATCTCATCCCTCCCGGCATTCGCGGGTGTCGCCTACACAAGTCTTGCCCTCAACGGCAAGGGAATCGAACGTGCCGCTAAGGCCGGTGCCACTGACATCCAGGTTGTCGCCTCAGCCAGCCAGGCGCACAGCAGCGCCAACGCGGGGCAGACCATCGAGGGAGCCCTGGCAAGCCTCGCCACTACAGTGGCGAAGTTTCCCAACGTGCGTTTCTTCGCCGGCATCTCCACCGCGTTCACCTGCCCATTCGAAGGAACTACTGATCCCAGCTACCTCCTCCGCGTCGTCCGCGCCTTCAAAGACATGGGTATCACTGACATCGGGCTCGCTGACACCCTGGGCACGACCCCCACCGAGCAGGTGCTGGCCAGCACTGCGCATGTCCGCCAAGCTGAACCGGATCTCACCTACTACCTCCACTTACACAACGCGAACAGCCAAGCCCTCGCCACTGCCAGCGCCGCAGTGGACGCTGGCATTATCCGTTTCGACGCAGCACTCGGCGGATACGGAGGTTGCCCCTTCGCCCCTGGCGCCCACGGCAACATCGCCACGGAGGAACTCGTCCGGCACCTTCACCAGACAGGCCACGACACCGGCATTGACGAGGAACGCCTCGCAGAAGCCGTCCGTCTCGCCCGCCAGGCCGTCATCACCGCCCTAGCAGTCCCACACTGAGCAGCAGCCTCTATCCCTATTTATCCCCTCCGGGCCTCAACGAATAAACCCCTACCACTACCGACCGTCAACGAGGATGGATCCAATGGAAACCCCCAACACCCCGGCAATGCCCCTCCCGGCAGGGCCAAAACTGTCGAAGCGCATGCTGCTCGCAGCCGGTGCAGGCCATGCTGTAGAAGCATTCGACTTCCTGATTTTCTCGCTTTTCGCGGTATACCTCTCGCACTCATTTTTTCCCCCAGGCAACGACGCCCTTGCCCTTATCAACACCACCGCCACCTTCGCCCTTTCCTTCTTCTTCCGCCCCTTGGGCGGTCTCTTGTTCGGAAGACTGGCGGACAGGCGCGGACGCCGCCCCGCGCTCATGGGCACTGTCCTATTAATGTCAGGATCATCACTGGTCATGGCCCTTCTTCCGGGCTATGAGACCATCGGCTGGGGCGCGCCGATCCTCCTGCTGATCGCCCGCTGCCTGCAAGGCATTGCCGCCGGAGGCGAAGTCGGAAACTCATTCATCTACCTCTACGAGCGCGCTCCAAAGGGTGCCAAGGGGCGACACTCCTTCGTCATCTACTTGGCAACAGGCACGGCAGTTCTCGTCGGCTCCCTCTTGGGTTTTGTCATCTCAACCAACGTCAGCGCGGATGCCATGAACCAGTGGGGCTGGCGCATACCGTTCATAATTGGCGCGGTGCTTGGTCTGGTCGTTCTCTACCTGCGGCGCCAATTGCACGAGACCGAAGAATTCACCGCGCGGTCCAAAGCTCCGGCAACCAAAACAGCTGCCCGGGGTTCAGTCGGGCGCACCTTGCGCGAACACCCCAAGCCCATCGCCCAACTTTTCTTCTTCTCCGGCGCAGCGTCCCTTTCCTTCTACGCCATCTCGAATGCCTTGAAAATCTACATCGGCGACCCGCACGGACCGGTCCGAGCATCGAGCTCAGACTCCTTCCTCGCCCTCACAGTTGCCACCATCGTCTACCTGGCACTCCTGTATCCATTCGGAGCACTGGCAGACAAAATCGGACTGAAAAAGCAAACCATCATCGCTCTGGGGATCATCGCCGTTTCGATTGTCCCGTTGACCCTCATGCTCAATAAAAGTCTGCCCAACCTCATACTCGTCCTCGTCCTCGCCCACACGGGCCTGGCCATGCTGACCGCCATTTCACCGATGATGATCGCTCAACTTCTTCCCGTTGAACTTCGGGGAACCGGCGTGGGCGCCTTCTTCAACACGGCCAACGCCTTGTTCGGCGGAACCGCGCTCTTCGTACTGACGCTGCTCAGCAGCCAGGGACTTGGCTGGGTGTTCTACGCCTACGTTGCCGTCATGTGCCTCGTGGCCCTGACCTGCGTCGTCGGAATGCGAACGGCAGAATCCAGCAGGTCTGCCCCGGCCGAGAAGGCACTTCAAGCCGAGACCGTGGAATAACCATCGGCAAGCGGCCGCGGCAGCGCCGGCGGAAAGTCAAACATCGCCGGCAGGATGCCGCGGCCGTTCCACTCCACCACACCAGGTCATTCACAAGCACTTCAACGCAGCAATCCTTTCCGCCTTAAATGCCCCTTTAAACAAAGGAACATCAACAGAGCCATGACCAGCACAACCGAACTTCTTCCCGGCGAGGCACAGCCGCTTCCGGACGAAGGCCATGTGACCGCACTGGTCGCAGATGTGGTGGCCGAGCGTGCGCAACACCTCTTTGGACTGATGGGAAACGGTAACGTCCACCTGATCAGCCGCCTAACCCGCCGCGGCTTCCCGTTCACCTCCGCCCGCCATGAATCAGCCACCGTAGCCATGGCCGACGCCTACTACCGGGCAACCGGAAACATCGCAGCGGCCACCACCACCTACGGCGCCGGATTCACCAACGCCTACAGCACCCTTGCCGAGGCACGAATGGCCCGCATCCCGCTGGTCCTCGTGGTCGGTGACGCGCCCTCGACCGGCCAACGGTCCTTCGACATCGACCAAACCAAGGCCGCCAAGGCAGCCGGAGTGGTGACGCTCGTTGCCAGGCCCGGCAACGCCGCCGCCATAACCCACCGCGCCTTTGACCTCGCATTCCAGACCGTCCAGCCGGTGGTTCTGGCTCTACCGTACGACCTGGCCACTGCACCACCTACCGCGCCGGAAGCCCTCGAACCCCTGCCCGGCAAACCTCTGTGGCCCGCCCAACCGGCCGACCTGGACCGTGTCGCCAGTCTTCTGGCCGGAGCCAAACGTCCCTTGATTCTGGGCGGACGTGGGATGCTCATGGCCGGCGCAGCCTCTGCCGTTCGCGAAGCAGGCGACCGGATCGGCGCCCTGTTCATGACCACCGTCATGGCATCCAACGCCTTCAACAGCCCGTGGGACCTGGGCATCGCCGGCGGCTTCACCCGCAGCCACCGTCTCGATATTGCCCGGCAGGCTGATGTCGTCCTGGTGATCGGCGCCAGCCAGAACACCTTCCAAACCCGGTACGGAACCCTGTTCCCCGCACAGACCACGGTCGTGCGGATCGATAACGAACCGGATACCGGCAGCCCGGCCGTCGCGGAATACATCCGTGCCGATATCCCGTCATTCACCGACGGCCTCCTCGAACGTCTTCCCCACGTCAGGCCCACGTGGCGGGACCACGCCCCCGACGTATCTGGCCCGGACTTCCGCTCATCCCACCCCCGAGAAAATCCGGACGAATTCGGCCCGGACGGCCGGTTGAACCCGAGGGCCGTCGTTGCCGCCCTAGATGGCATTCTTCCTGCTGAACGGTCAGTGGTCATGGATGGCGGACACTTCATCGGATGGGCACCAATGTATTTGTCCGTGCCGGACCCGCACGCCATGATCCTGGTCGGCACCGCCTTCCAGTCCATCGGCATGGGCTTCGGATCCGCCTCCGGCGTCTCGGTTGCCCGCCCGGAACGCACGACAGTACTGGTGAGCGGAGACGGCGGCGGGTTGATGGGCCTTGCGGACTTCGAAACGTTCCTTCGGGTCACCCGCAAAGGAGTCGTGGTGGTCCTCAATGACTCCGCCTACGGTGCCGAACTGCACCAGTACGCCGCCAAGGGCCTGCACGACCAGGCGATGCTCATCGACGAAGTTGACTTCGCGGCTGTCGGGCGCGCCCTGGGTGCCAACGGTACCAAGGCACATACCCTGGCTGACCTGGAACACCTTCAGGGCTGGCTCGCATCGAACCAGAACGGCGTCTACGTCCTGGATGTGGCCATCTCCCGAAAAGTCGTTGCGGAGTTTATGGCGGAGTCGGTAGCGGCCAAGGGATGCGCACGCGAATAGGCTGGCACTATGCCCCCTACCGAAACCAACGGAAGCAACCGTACCCTGGAACGCGCTGCCGCCATCCTCGATGCAGTGGGCCGGTCCTCCCTGTCAGCCAGCGAGCTTTCACGGCGGACCGGCCTGTCGCTGTCCACCGCGCACCGTCTCGGCCTCCAACTGGCCGAGTACGGCTTCCTTCGCCGAACCGACAACGGAGCCTTCCGCCTGGGAGACCGGTTCGTCCGCTCTGCCTTGGAAAACGCCAGCTCCCAAGCCCTTCAAGAGCTACGGGACGTGACAGGCGAAACAGCGCAACTATGGATCCGGCGCGGCGACGAACGCCTATGCCTGGTCAGCGCCGACAGCCGGCACGAACTGCGCGCCACCCTCCCTCCCGGATCGCGAGTGCCCCTGCCCGCAGGATCCAGCGGCCGGCTGCTTTCAGCCGACGATGACGCCCTGGTTCAGCTATCTGCTACCGGTTGGATTGAGTCCAGCGGTGCCCGCACCCCCGGGCTCGGCTCTGTCAGCGCCCCAGTACGGACCGACGAGGGAATCATCGCCGCAGTCTGCCTGGCAATGCCACTGGCACGCGTCATCACCTCCCCCGGCAAAGACTACGGCGACGTCGTCATCACAGCCGCCCGGCGAATCGCCGAGGCCGTTGTCGAAAACAAATAGATGCCCCGCCCGACAGCAGTTGGAGTAGGCTCCCGCAACCTGGCAGGACCCAATACCTCCAATTGGAATCCTTCCTCGTCATGATTCACAGCGCAAAATGCGTCTTTACAGATACTCCCGCCCGACCACCGAAGTACGCCCCAACCTGACGTCGGGCTGTGGTGACAGCTCGTCAGATTTGGACTGGTTTCGTTCTTTTCTGACACAGCCGCAGGGAACTCCGAGTTCCTAACCTGACACGGACGCGGTCCCTGCCACGCTTAAAAAGCGGATATAAGTGTGCACAGTGTCCACACCCTCTTTGGCTGGACAAACACAGGCACACGGATTCTCGAGCGGTCCGCCCGAACCCTCACCTGGAAGGCATACGCCGGCATTGCTGTGGTCATGTCGTCCCGGCTCCCGAGGGCCATGAATAGGTGTAGGCCACCCCGGGCCCACCCGAGAAAACCGGAACGAGAAATCGCGGAAATCCACTCTCAACAGGCGGAAGTCTCACGAGCCAGGACTTGAGCCCGCCACCCCACACACCCGCCTAGGCTCCGCGGCAGCCAAACCAAAGCCCGCACCCACAGCGTCAGAGGCGCCCAAGCGCAAGCTTTGTCAACACGTCAAAGCAAAATCGCCTCTGACGAGGGAATTTGTCGTGCCCGAGGTGGGACTCGAACTACATTCCAACCCTTGAAAACACTGGGAACCCGCGAAAACATGCGGAAAAGGCGGCAGTTCGAAACCAGTACGAGGCAGACCGAGGCGGAAAGTGTGGACATTGTCCACACCCCCATTCGGGTCGCTGGACGACTGCTACCGGGGCACCAGATGCGCAGAAATCTCGGCGGCAGAGTCCAACAAGTCGATACTGCCCGCGGCGACTCCGACGACGAGGTCGAGGCCTTCATCCGTAGTGAAGCCATGCCTGTAACCGTTGATCCACAGCAGCAGCACCATGAGCGTCCACGCCGTCCGCTTGTTGCCATCAATGAGTGGATGGAACCGGGCGACCGACTCCAAAACGGCTGCCGCCTTCACCGCGAGATCCGGATAAGCCTCCGCACCCACGACAGTCGTCGCCGGCCTGGCCAATGCCGAGGCCAACACACCGACATCACGGACTACGGGAGACGCACTGGAGGTAGTGGGGGACGGCGCGGGCTCCGAATAGGAACATGATGTCAGCAGCATTGCCGACGCCGCGAGAAACCCGGCGGTCCCTGTTTTCCAAGCTCCCAGTCTGTCCCCATGCATGTAAGCCCCCAAATCATCCCCGAAGGTGCGCTGCTGCAGATCCGAACGTCTATACGTGGCCTGCTCACTCAGACCAAACCAGCGCTTTCATCTGCAGTCCCCTCGGGCCTCAATTGCGGGGAGGCAGCGTCGTGTATCCGTGGGCCAGCTCATCCTTCTGGGCGCGTGCCTGACGCACGCTCAACACGACACCAAGAATGCCGAGCAGGACAAACGGGCCAAGCGGATCCCAAACCCGAGCGCCCGCAGCGGCACCAGCGATCACTGCCCCGTCCACCGCAACCATCCACACGGTGGCGGCGATCATGCCGATGCCAACCCGTCGTCGGCGGGCTCGGAGCGCACCGGCGGACGGCTGAACAGGGAGCGCGGCCCACCGTTCCTTGGGCACGAACTCAATCTCGTTCACCCGGACCTCCCCGACAGGCTCGACCAACGCGGCCTACCGGGCCGCCGACGCAAGCCTAACGTGCCGGCCAGCTGGATCACCGCGAGGTTTCGTTCCGAAAGGCCAGGAATAAAGATTACGGACGCGCTCGGATTCCTATTCACCCTCAATCAAGCCACCCGGTCCAGCACATTAGTGGTCCGCTGACCGCCGTGAGCTTGTCATCAAGTCTGCGAGGACTGCTCCAATGAGAGCAAGGATTGCCGGAGACTTAGCCCCTTCGACCGCTACATACAACAGTAACGAAGGCTGCGCTTCGGCAGGCTGGGGACCCGCGAAAGCCACTGGGCTGGCGATGGCGGCAGCTGCAGCCAAAACCGCAAGAATCACAACACGGGACTGCGTGTCCCGGATCAAAGCGCGATAGGCGATGATGGCTGCGAGCACGCTGAGGACAAGACTCAACCGCCATACATAAGGCAACCAGTCGCCGGAAACGCCAAAGACCCGGGAATCGAAACCAAGAAAAAGGTGGATCTCAGAAAGTTTCAGCTGCATGGACAAATAGCCAGTCAGTCCCAGCAGCAACAGCGAACCTATCAAGGCGGTTGCGGCCGCGGGCCCGGGACCTGACACTGCGCTCTTTGGATCCTCATTGACGGTCTTTTCCATTGAAATCCCCCATTCATTTTTCGATGACTCTAGCGCCCGGGGCGTAATTTCGAGAGGGGTTCTCGACGTAGAGGGACTCCGCAACAATGAGTCAGGTGTGGCCCTATAAGGCACCAGCATTGCGAAGTGCGGGTCACGATGAGCGGCGTGCTGGGCCTCGTTCAGCGCTTCCACTCCCGCATGTGCAGCCCTCGGATTCCTTGAGCCCTCGGCCGCACTTGGATGCTCCTTCATTTTCGGTGTCGGCGTCCTGGTCATCGACGCCAATAACGAATGGTTGGAAGATGGTCACCATGAACAGCAGCGCGCGTATTTACTGGCTCGTTCTGAGCCTCGTCTACGGACTGTCCCTTAGCGTGATCGGCCTCGGGCAAGGTGTCTGGCTTTGGGTCTTCCCCGTCGCGGCGTTGGTCTTCATCACCATCCACGCCTACGTCAACGGCCAGATTGTCAGCGGAGCCAATTGTGGATTTCCCACGGCAACCCCCGGGGTCGGCCTTCTGGCCATGGTCGGAGGTGCCGCCGCCATCCTTCTACGCAACAGCACAATCACCTACTGGGCCGTACCGGTGCTGAGCGCGATCGGGTTCGCGGCGATGTTCTGGTTCCTCACAAAACACGGCACGTTTTACCAACACCGTTCTGACTAACACTCAGCCAACCCCTTGCCGTCACCAAAAGCGGATGCAGCGAGGCCGGTCAGCAGCGCACCCGCTTGCGCTTCCTGATGGGTGATCCCAGCGGCGGCGGGATAGGGATCACCGAGCGGGATATCGGGAGCCCCGTTGACTGGGTGGGGGCGGCACGTCAGGCTGTGAGGACATCCATGGCGAACGGGGAGCCGATGAAGTACTCGCCGTACCTTGCCGCCGTTGCGGTTCTAGTCGGGGTCGCCCTTGTCGGTTGCCAGCCGGCCGTCGGGCCACCCGCGATGGGGTTATCCGCATCAGTGCCGGGACCGCCGTCGTCTGAGCTCGCGGCTATCATCCAGACTGCCGTCGAGGATCGAAACGGCCCAGTCCTCGACACTCCCCCCGCCGCGCGCCTCGCCGCGGCGCAGATGACGGCCGCCTACGGGTCCAAGCGCGAGCAGGACCTCCCGTGGTGACTCGGTCAAAGACCGGATTCAAGTCAATGGGCTTCTGGTATACGTCCTTTTCGACGACGGTCACCGTGGAATCAGTCGAGGTCACCGGTTCGGAGGCGAGCGTCAGATTCAAGGAATTGACCGAGGAATACCAAGCTTCGACAGCAAATGGGCCAACTAGCGTCCCGTCAAGCTACTCACTGCCGCAGATCGCCAGGTTCCGGGCATCCGGGGACGGCGGCTGGCAGCTAGACAGCATCACCCCTACCGTGCACGAGGGCATCCTGCCGATGTCCATCGTCGATCGCTGATTTCTGCCCGCAAGAACCCAAGGCACCCCTACGGGACACTTTTCTGGAATGCTGTCCATGGCAGACTCGTCTGGCGCCACGACGGAGCAGGGTACCCGCATCAGCCGCAGGTCAGGCCCGCTTGTCGAGCATGGACCCGGCGATGGCGTGGCAGCCGCTTCCGCTACCTAATAGGGGCGGGCTTTCCGGCCCCTACGGTGAGCGACCAGTTATCGGGCAGTTTGGACCGTGCGTGGTTTACACAGCTGGGCTATGCCGATGACTGTCAGTGTCGCTGTGCCAAGCAAGACCAGGATGAGGAGCCCCGGAAGGGGCAGCTCGTGGATGGCGAGTTGGGGAATGCGGCGCGAGGGCACTGCCACAACGCTTACAAAGGCGCCAATAAGGCCGAAGTAGCTGCCGGTCATGAAACTGCGGTGAGCCCTGATGTTCCTCTTACGGATGGCCCAGAGCCCTGCCGTCAGGGTGCAGAACGTCAGCACCGAGAGAACGTGCAGCCAATTGAAGCCGCCGTCGATAGTCCTGATTCCGAACGAGGTCAGAACCACGATGTACATAGCAACAGCCCAGATTCGACCGACGATCTTTGAACGCTGCCGCCTTTGGCCCGACGCAGCAGGTTCACTGCTCCGAAAATCAGCGAGTAGCTGGCGCGAGGGCGTGCAGCGAGATCAGAACTGTCCACGAGGAGGGCATGATCCGGAGCCTAGCGGACCTGAACCTGACACTGATGGCTGGTGAGACTCTCACGACGCTCGGCTTCGGCAAAGTATCCGCTGTGTACGCTGTCCACATGAGCAACGGGAGCCCACGGAGTGGTTCTTGGCGACGGATCCTGCAGCTACTGAAGAACTTATGGGCAGATGGAGGACCGTTGGCGCCCGGCTGGGGTTCGGCCGGCCGAAAAGCTAACATGGTCCCCAGTTTCGCCATTGTCCTCACCCAGCGGTGGCCATCTGCAGACGAAGCCACCCCGGAGCTTTCACAGCCGGCCGTAGCCGGCGTTGCCGTACTTTTCAGAGGACGATCATCAATGATTTCGTGTCCACGGGGACCATACCTGAGGCTGCAATACAGAAGTATGCAGGCTTGGTTCCTCCTGAACTTGCTGTGTTGTGGACTGACTACGGCGTCGGCACCTTCCACGAGGGCTATCTGCCTGTTGTTAACCCGGACGACTGGGGACAACTCGTTCAGGACACGCATCAAGGCTTAAATCCGTTGATTCCGATCATGACCACTGCGATGGGTGATGTTATCGGCTGGGATGGTGAATTGCTTCTCCTCTTGGATTACCGTCACGGCCTGGTCTGGACTCTGTTCTCGGAGAAGTTCTTTCTCAAACATCTCGACGAGCCGGGTTACATGGAAGAGGAACTCCACTGGTCCCCTTACCCCCAAGCCCGTGAACAACACGGTACCCCGGGGCCTGGCCAGTGTTTCGGGTATGTTCCCATCCTTGCAGCCGGCGGGGCTGAGAAGGTCGAGAACCTTCAGATTCTCGACATGCACACCCACATCGAGGTCATTACCGCCCTCACGGGACCGCTCGACGAGTTCGTGACGTATTAGCTGCCGCCGCCCAAATCCAGGCGACACTCCCCTCCAGGTCTTGATCAGCGGGATCGTGTTCGGAGGTCTCCACTTTTATGCCTTCGCCGGCCTGCTGCACTTCTGGCCCAGGCCGCGACAACTGTGCTCGGATGGGGCCTGGCCGCCCTCTACCTGATGTCGAAACGAAGCCTGTGGTCCTGCGTCATCGCCCACGTCCTGATCGACGCCGCCCTGGAGCCGGCGCTGCTCCAAAGCCTCATCCGCTAAGCCAACGGTGGACACATCGCGATGGGGTCCGGCCGGGTAGGGACGCATCCCGTTGTGGACTGCACGGAACGTCACGTGGCGCCGCGGAAAAAGTCCGTCATGTATCGCAGAAAGTCACACTCCTGACCTGATAAGGCCGCGACCCCCAAGGCACCGGGCGATCTGGAAGTCCCGGCGCGTCCCTGCCGAACGGGTTTGCCTGCGGTACGTTGGAGGCCATGGGCTACTTGTCCCCCGCATCTGCCGGGAATCCGAATGGATGAAGTATT
>NZ_BMFW01000046.1 GCF_014639275.1 Arthrobacter liuii
GAACTGCTGGACCACTGCCGGAACACCGGGCTGGGCGTCAGCGATGTGATGCTGCTCAACGAGAAGGCCTCCCGCGCCGGGGAGGAGATCCGTGCCGGGCTGCTGCATATCTGGTCCGTGATGGAGGACTGCGTGGCCACGTCCCTGAAGCGCGAGGGGGTGCTGCCGGGCGGGTTAAAGGTCCGCCGGCGCGCCCCGGACTGGTACGAACGGCTCAAGAAAGAGTCCGCCGACACCCGTGAAGAGGACCCGGACGCGGACTGGGATGCGGGCCCCTACGACCCGCGGTATTGGCAGGAGTGGGTTAACTTGGTGGCCCTGGCGGTGAACGAGGAGAACGCGTCCGGCGGCCGCGTGGTCACCGCCCCGACGAACGGGGCGGCCGGGATCATCCCCGCCGTCCTGTTTTATGCGCTGCATTTCGCCCCGGGCATGGACCAGGCCAGCCAGGAGGACCGCGACGCCGTGGTGGTCCGGTTCCTGCTCGCCGCCGGCGCCGTCGGGGTGCTCTACAAGGAACAGGCCTCGATCTCCGGGGCCGAGGTGGGCTGCCAGGGCGAGGTGGGTTCAGCGTCCTCGATGGCCGCCGCGGGCCTGGCCGAGGTGATGGGCGTAACCCCCGCGCAGGTGGAGAACGCCGCGGAGATCGCCATGGAACACAACCTGGGCCTGACCTGTGACCCGATCGGCGGGCTGGTCCAGGTCCCGTGCATCGAACGGAACGCGATCGCCGCCGCCAAGGCGATCAACGCCGCGAAAATGGCGCTCTGGGGCGACGGCACGCACCGGGTCTCCCTGGACGAAGTCATCATCACCATGCGCGAAACCGGCAAAGACATGAGCGACAAATACAAGGAAACAGCGATGGGCGGCCTCGCCGTCAACGTCGTGGAATGCTGACCCCGGCAACCGAGGACAGCAGGACGGTCTGACCGGCCCGCGGGGTGCTAATTATGCGCTGCCGCCCACCAGTTCAGGCTGGCAGCGAAGACCAGCCACGAGACGTAGGGCAGCAGGAGCAGTCCTGCTGCCCGGCTGATGGGACCGAAATGCAGAACCGTCACCGTGACCGCTGCGATCAGGGCAAGGATAATGGCCAGTCCCAGCCACAGGGCTGTAGTGCCCAAGGCGGGGTAGAGGGCGAAAAACACCGGAGTCCAGGCGAGGTTCAGGACCAATTGGATGGCGTAAACCACCATGGCCTGCCGCGTCCCGTCTGTGCGCCTGCGCCATACCAGCCATGCTGCGACGGCCATTGCTGTGTAGAGGATGGTCCAGACCGGACCGAACACGCCGTTGGGCGGGGACCAGGGGGCCTTGTCAGCGGTGGCATACCAGCCAGTGACATTGGCCGCCGACGCCAGGCCCCCCACTGCCGCCACCAGCAGGGATGCCAGCAGGAACCCGGCAAGCGCGGCTGCCTGGGCTCCGGCACTGTAGGGCTGGCCGCTTCCCGCGGGCGCGGTGGTCTGTTCCCCATGCGGCCTCATGCGTCCACCCTTGTTGAACGTCCCGAGCCCCGTCAAGGCGGCGCTCCGGGGCGGATGACGCCGTGCCGGTCGGCCCGGGGAAAAGCCGGGAGCGCATCAGGCTTTAGACTTGAGGCTGCATGTCCGCACACAACCAGAAGTACCGAAACCGCGCACAAACCCGATTGGACACGGCCCCCTTGCGAGAATTCACCGCACGTTTTGCCACAGCCGAGGAAATTGAGAACTGGGACAAGCACGTCACGGCCAACCCGAACGGCGGCAACATGCTGCAGTCGGCCGCCTACGCATCGGTCAAGAATGGAAGCGGCTGGAAAGTCCGGTTCCTCGTGCTGGAAAGCGGCGGGAACGCCAGCTACAACCTGGTGCTCGAAAGGACTTTCCCCATCCTGGGACGGCTTTGGTACCTCATCAAGGGCCCTGACCTGGCGGATGCAGCAGAGCTGGCGCCCGCCCTCGAAGCGTGCGCCGCCTTCGTCCGAAACAGCAAGTTGAACGTCTTCACCATCCAGGTTGAACCGGACGTCATCGCCTCCGGGGATGCACAGAAGGAGCTCCGGGCGGCGAACCTGGTCAAGGCCCCCAACATCCAGTCCAACGACTCCACCGCCCTGCTGGATATCTCCGGTACCGAAGAGGAAGTCTTCAAGGCCATCTCCTCCCGCGCCCGGAACGCAATCCGGCGCGCGGAACGCGAAGGCTGCCAGGTGGTCCGGCAGGAACAGGGGCCGGAGACCTACCGGGCCCTGTACGACCTCATGGCCGACACCGTCAGTGCAAAGGGCTCAATGCCCCTCCGCAGCTTCGAGTACTACGCGCGGTTCTGGGACGAGTTCTGCAACCGCGGCCAGGGCAACTTCTTCTTCGCCTACGAGGACGGGAAACCCAGCGTGGGTGCGTTCGTCATTAACTACGGCGCCAAGGCAACCTACAAGGACGGCGGTTCCACCCAGAACCGCAAGCAGTACGGCGACTCGCACCTGGTGCAGTGGGCCGCCATCCGACGGATGCAGGAACTTGGCTGCACGGAGTACGACTTCTGCGGGACCCCGCCGGCCGCGCGCATCAAGGACAAGACCCACAACCTCTTTGGAATGGGCATGTTCAAGACCAGCTTCACCAAGACGGTCACCGACTTTGTGGGCTGCCATGACTACGTCCTGTCCCCGCTCCGGCACCGGCTCTGGGTCAACGGCGGAGAAAAGGTGTTCCGCCGGATCGAAACCGCACGCACCGGGCAGCAGTTCTACTGACCGGCCGCAGCCAAGGCCCCCACGGCCACAGCGTCCCCGCCTGCCCCGCACGCATTTGTGCTGCCCGCCCTGAACACAGTCCGCCCAGCGCGCGCCCATCCAGGCCGCGAAGAGTCCAGAAGAAGGTCATCCCTTGAATCCAGTTTCCGCCGCTACCGGGCTTGAGTACGCCAACCTCAGCGACGCCGAATTTGAGGCCTTCGCCCTGAAGCACCCGCAGAACAGCTTCCTGCAGTCCATCGATTTTGTCCGCTTCCAGCGTGCCCGGGGACAGCTGGTGGAACTCTTCGGCGTCCGGCGCGACGGCGAACTCGTGGCGGCAGGAAAGCTCAACTACACCGCCACCCGCCTGGGGTACACCGTCTGCGAATGCGCCAAGGGCCCCCTCATGGACTACGCGGACCGTGAACTGGTGGGTGCCGTCGTCGAACTTCTCCGCAAGCACGCGGCGGGCCGCAAAGCCGCTGAGCTCCGGATCTCGCCGAACGTCAGGTACATCGCACGGGACGCCGACGGCGCCGAGCACCCCGGGATCGAGGACAACAGGCCGCTGGTGGCTGACCTGGAGCGGCTCGGGTTCCAGCACCAGGGGCTGGACATGAACTTCGTCAACGTCAACTGGATGTTCATCAAGAACCTCGTGGGCGTCCAGGACGCCGAAGAGCTGATCATGGGCACCAGTTACCGGACGCGGAAAGCCATCCGCAAGGCTGAAAAGAATGGTGTCTTCCTGGAACAGGCCACCTTGGAAACACTGGATGACTTCTATGGGGCCCTGAGCCGGGCCGGGGACGAAAAAGGATTCGTCTACCGGGAACGCGCCTATTACGAGAACCTGCTGCGGACCACCTCGGCGGAATTCACCAAGCTCATGATGGCCAAGATCGACATCCCGGCCTACCGCAAATCCATCACTGAACGCCTCGCCGCGGAGTCGGCCACCGCAGCCGACCTCCGCCGTGAGGTAGAGGAAACCGGCAGCAAGAAAAAAGCCAACCGGCTCAAGGTGGTCCAGGACCTCGTGGACAGCTACGAGCGGAGCCTTAAAGACATCGAGCGGTTCCCCGATTCCGTGGGGACCGCCACCGTGGCAGCCATCCACTTCATCTGCTACGGCGATGAGGTGGTGTGCGTCATCGGCGGCACCGTCCAGGACTACATCTACTTCAATGGCGCAACCTCGCTTTACTGGGGCATGATGCTGCATGCCCTGGAGAAGGGCTACCCCCGGTACAACTTCTACGGAACGTTCGGCATTTCGGGCCAGGACGAGGAAGGCCACGGCGGCTACGAATTCAAGAAGGGATTCGGCGGCGAAGTGGTCCAGTTGGTGGGAGACTTCGTCCTGCCGGTGCGGCCCGCCGTCTTCCACGCCAACCGGCTCGCCCGGTCCGCTGCCGCGGGCGCCCGGGCGCTGCTGGGCAAACTGCCGCTGAAGCGCGCAGCCTGACCGTCCATCAACCGCGCACAGGGAGGAAGCGGGCATGACTGACCGGCCCGAATGGCCAGGATCCAAGCCGAAGACTGACGGCCTGCCCAAGACCGAACCGCTGACCTCCGCGCAGCTTCGGCAGGATGCTGCAGCCAAGCGGATGCTCCGCCGCCTGGTGCAGGGCGAGAATCCACCCACCGCTCCGTTGAGCATCGTGGACCGGCTGGCCGGCAGCCCGTACGCCAACCCCACCATCCAGGTGGGTGGCGTGGACACGTCCGCGCGCAAAACTTTGGACTTCGCCCTGCATCTGGCCGAGACCATGTTCCGCTATGGTGCCGGCGCCCTGGAAGTGGAAACCAGCATCATTGCCGTCACCGCGGCGTTGGGGCTGAAGAACATCGAGGTGGACATCACCAACCAGTCCGTGGGCATCAACTATGCCCCCAAGGACCAGACACCCATCGCGCTGCTGCGCGTGGTCCGCTCCTGGACCAACAACTACGCGGGCCTGGCCAAGGTACACCAGCTGGTTACGGACATCGTGGCCGGCGGCGTGGGCCGTGATGAGGCCATCCGCAGGCTCAACGAGGCCATCACCAGCCCCAAACCCTACCCGCGCTGGATGGTCACGGCGGCGTTCGGAGTCTTCGCCGCCGTGTTCGTCGGGGTCCTGGGGGGTGGTCCGGTGTCCTCGGCAGTAGCGTTCGTGGCCAACATCGGCATCAGCCTGCTGGCCCGGCAGCTGGGACGCTGGCGCGTACCGGACTTCTTCATCACCGCCAGTTGCTCGTTCGTGGTCACCATCCTGGCCCTGCTGCTCTGGCAGTTCGGGCTCACCGCGTCGCCGTCCATCGTGGTGGTGGGCGGCATCTTGCTGCTCCTGCCCACCGGGCGCCTGGTGTCCTCCGTGCAGGACGCCATCAACGGTTTCCCGGTGACGGCGGCGGGCCGGTTCCTGTCCACGCTGCTGACTTTCGGCGCGATCGTGGCAGGAATCGCCGTCGCCTTCGTGGTGGGGGAGCTGACCGGGCTGCAACGCATTGACGTCACGCAGACCTTCCCGCCCGCCTACGATCTGTGGGTCCTCATCATCTTCGTAGCCGCCGCCGTGATGGCTATCGGCATCACGGAACAGACCACCTGGAAGCTCCTGCTGCCCACGGCAGCCGTTGGCGTGGCAGGCTACCTGGTGCTGCTCGGCTGCGGCCTCCTGGGAATCGGTGACCGTTTCTCACCGGCCCTCGCCGCCGTCGTCATTGGCCTGCTGGCAAGGGTGGTGGCCCTGCGCATGGGTGCGCCGCAGCTGGTGGTGGCAGTTCCCGCAGCACTGATCCTGCTGCCGGGCCTCACAATCTTCCGGTCCATGTATGTGCTCACCGTTGAGGAGGCCGAAATCTTGGCAGGCGCCGGAGGAATGCTCAGTGCCGGAGCGATTGTGCTGGGCACGGCGGGAGGGATCGTCTTGGGTGACGTGCTGGCCCGTCCGCTGACCCGCAGCCTGGCGAGCAACGAACGGCGCCGGGCCCGGCGCCGCTAGCCCGGCCGGATCCGGCCGGGAACTGCGGGCGCTTAGACTCCCGCCTGGCTAGATCTGGCCCACCGGGAGTTTCTTTTCGGCCTGGAACACGTCCTCCACCCGGCCCTGCGCCCAGTACCCGGAAAGCGAGACCTGCCGGCGTTCCAGTCCGCGCTGCTTGAACAAGACTTCCCGCAGCGCCTTCATGTAGCCGCGTTCACCGTGGGCAAAGACATCCACGGTGCCGCTGGGCCACTCGGCGTCCGACACCGCCTTGACCAGCACGTCGCTGGAACCTGCCGGAGCGCCGTTGCGGCTTAGCCAGGTGACCGTTACCCCTTCGGGGGCGGAGAGTGGCTGGACATCGGCGTCGGAACCCACCTCGAGGAAGGCCAGCCCGGCCGCTCCAGCCGGCAGCGCCTCGATGCACGCGGCGATTGCGGGAAGCGCGGCCTCATCACCGGCAAACAAATACCAGTCGGCCTCCGGATTGGGGTTGTACCCGCCGCCTGGACCGGTGAACGTGAGCGTCTCGCCGGGAACGGCCCTGGCCGCCCATGGACCCGCCAGGCCCTCATCGCCGTGGACCACGAAGTCGATGGCCAGTTCCTGGGCCTCCGGATCCACCCAGCGCAGCGTATAGGTGCGGGTAAAGGGCCACTGCTCGCGCGGCATGGTTTCCCGGACCGCCCACAGGTCCAGGGGGAAAGGATATTCGACCCCGGGCTGCGGAAAGACGATTTTCACATAGCGGTCCACGAACCCGTTGTTCACGAAATCGCTGAAGCCTTCCCCGCCAGCCACCACCCGGACCATGTGCGGAGACAATCGCTCCTTGCGCAGCACCGTCAGGTTGACCTGGGGACGGCTGTTCTTGGTGGCGTTGGTTGCGGCGGGGACAGTGCTCATGAGGCAAGCCTAAGCTAGGGCACCGGCGGGAGTTCCCAGGTTACGTCGTCCGCACCTTGTTCCCGGAGCAGCTGGTTCACCCGGCTGAACGGCCTGGAACCAAAGAACCCGCGGGAGGCGGACAACGGGCTGGGATGCGCGCTGGTGACAGCGGGAGCGCCTGCCAGGAGCGGCCGGACGCCCTCAGCCTCCTTGCCCCACAACACTGCCACCAGGGGCATTCTGGACCCGTCCGGGGACTTCCGGCCAGCCAACGCGGTGACTGCCGCCGTCGTAATGTCCTCCCAGCCCTTCCCGCGGTGTGAGCCCGCAACTCCGGCCCTGACCGTGAGTACCCGGTTCAGGAGCAACACGCCCTGCTCCGCCCATGCTGACAGGTCGCCATGGACGCGCGGCGGGATGCCCAGGTCCGATTCCAGCTCCCGGTAGATGTTCACCAGGCTGCGGGGGAGGGGCCGGACGTGCGGCTCGACGGAAAACGACAGCCCGACGGCGTGTCCCGGAGTGGGGTAGGGATCCTGGCCCACAATGAGGACCTTCACGTCCGCGAGTGGCTGGCGGAAAGCGCGCAGGACGTTCGACGGCGGCGGCAGGAGTTGGTGCCCGGCCGCCTCCTCGCCGGCCAGGAAGGCCAGGACGGACCGGAGCTTGCCTTCCACGCCCTGCAGCGCCGCCGCCCAGTCCGGGGCCATGAGCTGTGCCAGCGGAAGCTCAGCCAGGTCAGCGAAGCGGATGGTGTCCGCCGGGTCCTGCTGCAGCTCGAACAGCGCATCCGATTCAAACATCGTTCCATTCTTGCAGGAGCCCGCGTGTGCGGGCCCCGGAACCTCTTGGCTGCGGATGCGGGCGCGCGAATGACACTCCTGTTATTCGGCGGCTAGCATAGGGGTGAGACATTTACCGCAACCAGTGAAGGAGTGTGCCGTGGCTGAACCGGCCCGTGAACACCTGCCGGAACAGGATCCACGGAAGTCCCTCCTGGCCGAGTTCATCCCCCGGGAGTCCTCCCTTTCCGAGCGCGAACAGCAGATGCTGGCTCTGGAACGGCAGTGGTGGAAGTACGCCGGGGCCAAGGAACAGGCCATCCGGGATCTGTTTGACCTCTCTGCTACCCATTACTACCAGCTCCTCAATGCACTGATCGACCGCGAGGATGCCTTGGCGCACGATCCCATGTTGGTCAAGAGATTGCGTAGACTACGTACGTCGCGCCACCGTGCACGCACTGCCCGGCGCCTGGGATCCGACGCTTAAGACGACCCAGGCCGGGACAACAGCCGCAATCAACAAGGATGTCCTTCCACCATGACCAAATACGCCCGCGATGAATTCGACAAGGTCCCGGAGGCCGCGTCGCGACAAGGTGTCCACCGGACGGCCTCGGCTCCGTCCCGCGTGCGGCTGTGGCCCATCCTGGCGGTGGGAGCGGCGGCCCTGGCCATTGGCTTGGTGTCCTTCCTGATCCTTCCCAAACTCGGCTTCAACACCAACGCCAGCCAGGCATCGGCGAGCGTGGAGTCAGCTCCGCTGGCCGGATCCGGTTCCGCCCCTTCGTCCGCGCAGCCCACTGCCTCAACTCCTCCTGCCGCACCGGCGCCGTCTTCCTCTTCCGCGCCAACGCAAAGCAGCAGCTCCGAGCCTGAACCCGCGGCTTCTGCCACCTCGCAGGCCGCCGTCGACCGGACGCAGGCCGTGGCTGTTTACAACGCCGCGGGTACGGCAGGGCTGGCCAGCCGGGTGGGTGGAACTGTCCAGGCGGACGGCTGGCGGCTCGGCCAGGTAGGCAACTGGCCCGGCGCCCCGCAAAAATCCTCCGTGATCTATTACGCGGGTCCCCAGCAGCTGGCAAGCGCACAGGCGCTCGCCGGACTGCTTAACATCCCCACAGTGGTGAACAGCACCGAATTCCAGGTACCGCTCGTGGTGGTGCTGGGCCCTGGATACCGGTAGCCGAACACCCTCCAATTACGCCTGCATAACGTTCCTGGTCTCCCGGCAGCTGCTGCATGCACCGGCTCACGGGCATGGTTAGAGTGATTTCCAGGGCACGGCCGGCCGCACGGCAGATCGCACTGTCCCACCCGGCCCAACGGAGAGAGTTGTTAATCATGGCACTGGGAACCGTCAAATGGTTCAACGCTGAAAAGGGCTACGGCTTCATCACCGTTGACGGCTCCGGTGACGACATTTTTGTCCACTGGTCCGCAATCCAGGGAGAGGGCTACCGCGCCCTGGCCGAGGGCCAGCGGGTCCAGCTGGACGTCGGCGAGGGCGAAAAAGGCCCGCAGGCAGAAAACGTGCGGCCCGCCCAGTGATGCGGAACTACCGCCCCGCGGCCCGTGTCCAGGTGGCGCTGGCGGTTTCCCTGGCAGCCGTCCTTGCAGCTACATCGTGCGCCGGCACCGGCGGGAACGCCCGGATGGAAGCGGCGGAGGCTTCTGGAGACGGTGTGCTCCGGGTGGGACTGATCCTGGACAACACCGGCGACAATGCCTTCCTGAACGCGCCCCAACTGGCCGCCGCCAAGCTGGCGGTCCAGGAAATCAACGCGGCCGGCGGACACAAAGGCCGGCCGGTGGAGCTGCTTCCGGTTCATCCGGACCAGGAAACCGCAGCTCAGGCGAAGGACCTGGTGGCCGGCAAGGCGGACGTGGTCATCGGGCCGACCGATTCCAGCCATGCGTCCGCCGCCGTGGACGTCCTTTCCCACGCACGCATAACGCTCATCTCGCCGGCCAACAGTGCTGCCGGCCTCTCCGGACTGGCCAGCGGAGGCTACTATTTCCGGACTGCGGCGGCGGACGTCGCGCAAGGGCCCGTATTGGCCAAGCTCGCCAAGGATGCCGGCGCCGCCACCATCAGCGTGCTGTTCCAGGAAGGCTCCTACGGCAAGGACCTGTCGGCTGCCGTTACTGAAGCTGCCCAAAAGTCCGGACTCACTGTCCTGCCCGGGGCCGGGTTCAAGCCTGGCGACGCCGCGGAAGCCGCCCGCTCCGCCGGCAAGGCCAAGCCGGACGCCGTCGTCCTGATTGCCCGTGAGGGTGCGCAGGGGGCACTCGCCGAGCTGAACAATGCCGGCCTCAGCGGTTCGCGGCTCATCCTCAGCGACGGTGCCTTCGCCCGCTACGGATCCGGGCTCGCATCCCGGGTCCTCGAGGGCGCCCGCGCCATCGTCCCCGGACAGCTGCCCACAGCAGCCTTCCAGGCAAGACTGCTGGCAGTGGACCCTTCCCTGAAGGACGTTTCGTACGCCGCGGAAACCTACGACGCCGTCACGCTGGCGGCACTGGCCGCGGCCCGCGCCCAGGACGACGCGGGACGCTCGATCGCGGCCAACCTGATTCCGGTATCCGGGGGGTCGGCCCCGGGCGCCGGCACGCCGGCGACGCCCTGCCTTAGTTACAAGGAGTGCCTTGGCGGCCTTGCTGCCGGGCCGGACATTAATTACGACGGCGAGTCGGGGCCGATTGCTTTCGACGCCAACGGGGACATCACCACAGCCGCATTCTCCGTCTTCACATATGGACCAGACAACAACCCCAGCCCCACCGGGCGGGAGACGGCTGGACGGCCGGGCTGATCGCCCTGGGCGAAGCCGCTGCTCAAGGCGCCCATTCTGCGTCTTTTCGCTTGCACTCTCACCTGGGGAGTGCTAATTATTGAGTTAGCACTCTGACGTACCGACTGCTAAGCAACGCCTGGCTCCGGCCGGCGGTGCGCGGCACCGGTCGAGGAGCGAAGGAAACACCTCACTTCAGTGAGATCCCCACCCGGAGGCATACAGAGGCCGCCGTCGAAGGATCGTCCGTCGCGGGCACTGCAGCGAAGGTTCATTCTTAACGACTGTCCCGAAAGGACTACTGCCGTTATGGCCAAGATCATTGCATTTGATGAAGAGGCACGCCGCGGCCTTGAGCGTGGCCTGAACACCCTCGCCGACGCCGTTAAGGTCACCCTCGGCCCGCGTGGACGCAACGTCGTCCTCGAAAAGAAGTGGGGCGCCCCCACGATCACCAACGATGGTGTTTCCATCGCCAAGGAGATCGAACTGGACGACCCCTACGAGAAGATCGGCGCAGAGCTGGTCAAGGAAGTTGCCAAGAAGACCGACGACGTTGCCGGTGACGGCACCACCACGGCAACCGTCCTGGCCCAGGCACTGGTCAAGGAAGGCCTGCGCAACGTTGCCGCCGGAGCCGACCCGCTGTCCCTCAAGCGCGGCATCGAGAAGGCCGTTGAGGCCGTCACCGCCGAACTGCTGAACTCCGCCAAGGAAATCGAAACCAAGGAAGAGATCGCGGCCACCGCCTCCATCTCCGCCGGTGACGACGAGATCGGCGCCCTCATCGCCGAAGCCCTGGACAAGGTGGGCAAGGAAGGCGTCATCACGGTCGAGGAGTCCAACACCTTCGGCCTGGAGCTCGAACTCACCGAAGGCATGCGCTTCGACAAGGGCTACATCTCCGCCTACTTCGTCACGGACGCCGAGCGCCAGGAAACGGTCCTCGAAGACCCGTACATCCTGATCGTCAACTCCAAGATCTCCAACGTCAAGGAACTGGTTGCTGTCCTGGAAAAGGTCATGCAGTCCAACAAGCCGCTGCTGATCATCGCCGAGGACATCGAGGGCGAAGCCCTGGCTACCCTGATCGTCAACAAGATCCGTGGCACCTTCAAGTCCGTCGCCGTCAAGGCCCCGGGCTTCGGTGACCGCCGCAAGGCGCAGCTGGCCGACATCGCCGTCCTCACCGGCGGCCAGGTCATCTCCGAGGAAGTTGGACTCAAGCTGGAGACCGCCGGCCTGGAGCTCCTGGGCCAGGCCCGCAAGGTTGTTGTCACCAAGGACGAGACCACCATCGTCGAGGGTGCCGGCGACGCCGACCAGATCGCAGGCCGCGTGTCCCAGATCCGCGCCGAAATCGAGAACTCGGACTCCGATTACGACCGCGAGAAGCTGCAGGAGCGCCTGGCCAAGCTGGCCGGCGGCGTTGCAGTCATCAAGGCCGGTGCCGCCACCGAGGTTGAGCTCAAGGAGCGCAAGCACCGCATCGAGGACGCAGTCCGCAACGCCAAGGCTGCGGTTGAAGAAGGCATCGTCGCCGGTGGCGGCGTGGCCCTCATCCAGGCCGGCGCCAAGGCATTCGCCAACCTGCAGCTGTCCGGCGACGAAGCAACCGGCGCCAACATTGTCCGCGTTGCCATCGACGCTCCGCTGAAGCAGATCGCCTTCAACGCCGGCATGGAGCCGGGCGTCGTGGTCGACAAGGTCCGTGGCCTGCCCGCAGGCCACGGCCTGAACGCCGCAACCGGCGAATACGTCGACCTGCTGGCAGCCGGAGTCAACGACCCCGTCAAGGTAACCCGCTCTGCCCTGCAGAACGCGGCCTCCATCGCCGGCCTGTTCCTCACCACCGAAGCTGTAGTGGCTGACAAGCCGGAGAAGGCTTCTGCCCCCGCCGGTGGAGACGACATGGGCGGCATGGGCGGCATGGGCGGCTTCTAAGCCTCCCTACCGGGACCTGCCCCGCCAACTAAAAATGCGGCCCCCGTAAGGGGGCCGCATTTTTTGTGTCCCTGGCAGGCCCCTGCCCGGGGTTTACTTCCGGGCTGCATCCAGCATCCCCTGGACCTCCTTCTTGAAGGCTTCCGCAGCCGCCTGGGTGGTTAGCCGGTCATACAGCACTTCATCCGTGTAGCGCTTAATGACGTATTGGACGCTTCCCGCCCCCACCGGAGGGACCGGAGGTGCTCCCTTGATATCCGTCGCTACGTCCTTCAGGAACCTAACCACAGTGGTATCGGCAGGCTTCAGCGATGCCGAGATGCTGGAGACGATCCCGCTGTTGGTGGGCACGCCCCTGTCCGTCATCAGGATGGCCCCGGCCTCCGGGCTGTTGCCGAGGTAGCCTTGTCGTCCGGAATGGGTACGCCCGGTGCCTGGAAGACCTTTGTGTTGGCCATAATGACGTAAGGCGTTCTGGCCTGAGCTGAGCCCGTATTGTGCGCCATCGTACTGGCTGGAGGCAAGCGCGTGACCTTGTCCGTCTGGCTGTTCAGGTACTAATTGCCCCACTAGGCGAACCGCAGGGTCACCTCCGTTGTCTCCGGAGCCGCCGGGGGGGGTGTCCCTATGTCTTCCGTCAAGCGGCTTGGGCAGGGTTCTCCTCGTAGAGGGTTCCGTTTTTGAGCATTGAGTAGATGACGTCGCAGCGGCGCCGGGCCAGGCAGATGACGGCGGCATTGTGCTTCTTTCCCTGGTCGCGTTTCTTTTGGTAGTAGGCCTTCGAAGCCGGGTGGTGGCAGCTGGCGATCCACGCCGATCTGAATAGGGCGTTCTTGAGTTGTTTGTTGCCGGAGCGAGCAGGGAATTCACCGCGGATCGAGGTGCCGGAGCGTCGTGTCACCGGGGCTATGCCTGCGTAGGCCGCGAGGTGTCCGGCGGAGGTGAAGGTGCCGGCGTCGCCGATGGTCAGGAGTATCGTCGCTGCGGTCTTGATGCCTACTCCTGGCATGGACATCAAGACCCGGGAAAGAGGGAAGTCGTCGAGGAGCTTTTCGACTTCTTCGGCCACTATGGCTCGTTGATGTTTGAGTTCTTTGATCTGGGCTGCGACGCGGGGGATGACCAGCTCGACGGCTTCGGTGCCGATGACGGTGACCGTCTGCTCGCCCAGTGCCGCGAAGATCGCGTCAACCAGGTTCACCGGGTCCTTGCGACTGTGGTTCCTGGCCCAGCGCAGCACGTTGGACCGCCCGGCAACCCGCAAGCCGGTTGGCCCGGCGTACTTGATGAACAGCTCCAGCACCAGGGACCGGGTCAGCACTGTTCCGGGAAAGACCCGCTCCAGGGCCGGGAAAATCTGCAGCAGCAGCGACCGCAGCCGGTTGATCGCCCTGGTGCATTCATGGGTCAGGTCCGCGTCGAATCCAGAGAGGACCTTCAACGCCGCGAGCACCTCGCTGTCCCGGTCAACAGCCCGTAGCGTGTGCGGCATCGCCCGTGCCGTCTCAGCAATGATGAAGGCATCCCGCGCGTCCGTCTTGGACTTTCCCGGGTACAGATCAGCGGCTTTGCGCATCGCCAGGCCCGGCAGGTAAGCAACAGTGCAGCCGCAGTCCCGGGCCACGGCTATCGGCAGGGCGCCGATTGTGTTGGGCTGGTCCACGATCACCAGCACCCTGCCGTGCTGCTGCAGACCGGTGAAGAGCTCGCGCAGCCGAGCCTCGTCCTGCGGCAACGGCTTGTCGAAAACTCGCTCACCGGCCGCGTTCAACGCCGCGGCGTGATGCTCGGACTTGCCAACATCAAGCCCGCAGTAGACCTCGTAACCTTCGTCCATCCGGCGCTCCTTTGCACCACTTTTGGCCGCAGTCACGACACCCGATGCTGGCACCCACGTTACAAAGAGACCTGGCCCCCGCAAAAGGAGCCGGCCGTGTCCCTATCAGCAGTCAACGCGTGCCTCCGAACCTGGCGACAACACCCCCCGGATCATCAGTGACAGGGCAAGAAAGTCATACCAGGTCCAGCGACCAAATCCCCGGCCCTCGGGGACGGAATAAATGTAACGGGGCCGCAGCCGGTGGGCAGGATGGACGGGGCCAGTACGGCAGCGCCGAGCTGGAAACTGCGCCGGCTCACGACTGGGATCGTCATTGATGTTCCTTTCGGGTTGGCTTCGTCCGCGCTGCGGCGGGTGGTGCTGCCTTTACCGCAGTGCAACGTGGAGAAGCCGTTCGAAGTCGTCTGCACAGCCAGCCCTTGGGAATTCCAGATCTAACTGAGGAGCGCCCCTTGGGCCGCCGGATTATGGGCGGTCCGACTTCCGCGGGCGCTGAATGAAAGCCCCCGGAATCTCCTTCGCACGCCGGTATTTGCAGGAAGGCCGTGAGGCGATCGTGTGGAGGCTTGAGGTCCGTCAACCCGCCAGATGCTGCCCCGGCAGGTTAATGCGGGCGGGTCGCCGCCGGCGGGTCCAGTGCGTGCAGCGCGGCACTGGTCACAATGCCGTAGGCCAGGTGCGGGACGATGTCGCTTGCCCAGTCCACGGGAGACCATGTGCGGGGATCGGTAATTCCGAGAACTGTCATGGGTCCGTTCCCGCCGATCAGTGCGCCGGCCGCTGCGGCCAGGGAAGAAGCGAGGAGTCCGGGCCGGTATCCTGCTTCCCGGGTAAGCCCGAGGACGGCGCTGACGCCGATGCCGACGACAAGCCCTGTCAGCGGGCCGAGCCCGGCTAGCCGGTTCGTGCGTTCTTCGTCGTTGCCCGGGATCTTGACGCCCGTGACGTCGGCCAGCTTTTTGACTGTGGCCTCGGGTGTGCTGCTGGCGGGGCGGGCACGCCAGACCATGTCCAGGTAGGTCAGGGTGTTCAGGGCTGTGGTTCCGGCGGCGCCCGCTGCGGCTCCGGTGGCCAGTGCGCGAATGATTTTCATGGCTGCGGGGTCAGTCCGAGTTGGGTGAGCATGCCCAGCTCGTCGCTGCTTCCCCAGCGTTCGACGAGTTTGCCGTCTTCGAACCGTCCGATCTGCATGCCCCGGATTTTGATGGCCCGTCCGGTGGGCGGGTGGCCCATCAGCGGTCCCTGATGTGTCCCGGTGACTGTGTAGGCGAACGCGACATCATTGTCGGTGGCGGTGAGGTGTTCGACCTCGAGGTGGAGATCGGGAACGGAAGAGCGCAAATCTGTGAACAGGTCTTTGAATCGCTGCGGGCCCGGCCCCTGTCCTGGTCCCGGGTCGTGGTCGACACAGCCGGCCGCGACGACGTCGTCGAGTTCATCGAGTTTGCCGCTGTTCACGGCGGCACCGAAGCGCTCCTGGGCCTGGATATTGGCGTCCCTGGTCATGGATCCTCCGGTTATCGTTGCCAGGCCGATCAGTGGGGACGGTCCTGTTGTTATCTGTCATGGTGCACGCTGGTCCGCCCCGGAGCAAGCAGCACGCACCGAGGCCTGGATTGAGGACATGAATGTGTTGCCTCTCCGCTCACTGCAGCCGGTTGAGTCAGAGCCCGACACGCTGGCGTGTCCCCGCTGCGCCGGGCCTTGTCTCAACCCGAGGTTCAGGCGGCGCCGCGGGCCGGGTAGTCGTGATCCTGGGCGTAGCGGACCCCGGCGATAACATCGTCCAGGGACGGCCGGCCGAAGGGCATGGTCGCGGTGCTGGACCAGAACAGGGTCCCGTCTTCGTCGAGGATGAAGATGCCTGGTTCGTTGAAGAGGTCGGGTTCGCCGTCCTTGATCGCGTGCGAGAGGTTCAGGCCCCAGGTCCGGGCGGCCTCCTCACTGAGGCCGTAGGCCACGGGAAGGTTGCCCAGGTGCCACTCATTCACGATCCGGGTGCTTCGCTCTTCTGTTTCCATGCTGACCGCGACGGACTGGCCGATCCCTGCTGTCTCAAGGTCCGCGATCCGCCGGTCGATCTCGGCCAGTTGTCTGCGACAGATCGGGCAATGCAGCCCCCGGTAGAAGACAACCAGGCTGAAACGGCCGCCGGTGCCGGTACCCAGCTTCAGATCATCGGTGCTTCCCCCGCCAACCAGGGCGAGGGCGAGGTCGGGTGTTGTCTGTGTCGGAAGAAGTGCCATGGTCTCGGTAACAAGGCCGGGCGCCCCGTCATTCCCTCCCAGCCTGATCCTGCATTCTTTTCAGAGTGCAGGGTCGTGTTCAGATCGCCTCTGTTCAGAAGGAGATGCCCCGTCAAGGGCCGGACGCCGCACAGGGCATCCGGCCCCCGTGGGCCGGTAGGATCAGCTGCCGATGATTCCGGTGTTCTGACCGGTGATGGTGTTCTGGATAGTGCCGGCTGCACCGGCGTTAGCGCCCAGGTTCAGGCCCAGGTTCGATGCCGTGGCGAAGGAACCGCGGTGGGTTCCGGTGGTGCTGTTCTCATCCGTGGTGTTCTGGATGGTGCTGGCTGCACCGGCGTTAGCGCCCAGGTTCAGGCCCAGGTTCGATGCCGTGGCGAAGGAACCGCGGTGGGTTCCGGTGGTGCTGTTCTCATCCGTGGTGTTCTGGATGGTGCTGGCTGCACCGGCGTTAGCGCCCAGGTTCACGTTTGAGGCCACGGACCCACGGTCAGTCCCGGTAGCCCCGGTCCCGGTGTTGCCGGTGTTGTTCTGGCTGGCGCTGGCCACGCTGGCGTTCGCGCCCAGGTTCACACCGAGGTTTGAAGCAGAAGCAATGGATCCACGGTCGGTTCCCGTGGTGGCGGTGTTCTGGATGGTGCTGGCTACACCGGCATTCGCTCCCAGGTTCACGTTTGAGGCCACGGACCCACGGTCAGTCCCGGTAGCCCCGGTCCCGGTGTTGCCGGTGTTGTCCTGGCTGGCGCTGGCCACACCGGCATTCGCGCCCAGGGTCAGGCCCAGGTTGGAGGCGATGTTGTCGCGGTTGGCCGTCGAGGACGCGGAGGTGATGCTGGTCTGGTTCTGCGTACCGATACCAAGACCGGCGCCGGTGTTGGTGCCGGTGTCGGCTGACGCCGCTCCAGCTCCGAGGACGAGGACGCCCCCGGCGAAAACTGCGGCACAAAGGGTGTTGCGGACAAATGAATGCATGACTGATTTTCCTCACATGAATGAATGTTCTTCCGGCCAAAGGCGCCGGTATGCCTGCATCTGCCGCGGCATTTAGGTGCGCGGCGCGGGCATCATTAATCGGGTGAGAATCCTGGATCCTGGGCCGGTGACCCGGGCAGGACGAAGCTGAACAGGGATCCTTCCCCGCCCTGGGTCATGGGCAGGACGAAACGGTGGGAAAGATCCGCCGCAGCCTGCGCGCCGGCGCCAGTCGGTCCCGAGTCGCCGGCACTGCCGGACACCGGTGAGGGCAGGTTTACGCTGGGAAGCCGAGTCGGGCTCTGAGGTGAAGCGCCGCGATCGTCGTTCATGGATGCCGCAGCACGCGGGGCGCTGAAGGCCGTAACTCCCACGAACTGGCGGGAAAGCGCCGCGGTGGAGGCGGACGATTTCGCGGTGAACACAGCCGCCTGGGGCGTCTCCACAATCGGGGTGGCATGGTCGCCGCCGCCCGGGAAGGTATCTACCGTCACGGGTGCAACGGGGAATGCAGCCATTGGGGCTGCGGACCCGTTGATTATCGCTGTCAAAGGCCGGGTGATGCCGCCCACGGGGTTCCCTATCGGGCTCACAGCGCTGGCGGCAAGCGCCGTGAGCGGGGCCACGAGCGGCTGCACAGTAGCGGTGACAACTTCGGTCACAGGCGCGGTGAGCGGGGCCCGGCTCAGAGCGTTGCCGGCAAGCGTCGTGAGCGGGGCCACGAGCGGCTGCACAGTAGCGGTGACAACTTCGGTCACGGGCGCGGTGAGCGGGGCCACGGCGGTGTCGGTGAACCCTGTGATGGGGTCCGTGACGTCTTGGAGCGCTGTGATTGGGCCCTGGGCGTGGCTGGGTGCGTGGGTCGGGGGCGCGGTGGCCAGCCGTCCGATGCTGGCCGGGGCGGTGCCACCCAATGGTGGGGCCGTTGGCGCGGGAATCGGGACGGGTGCGGGCGTCGTTGAGCTCGGCGGTGCCGGTTCTGTCCGGGGCTGAACCGTGGTGATGAGCGGTTTCACGGGTGCAGCCAGGGAAGGGACCAGTCCAGTGGCCGTGTTCGGGCTCGCACCCGGCGGCGGTGCTGGGGCAGCGTGGGCGCTGCCCGCGCCAAAGATGATCCAAAACATGGCGAACAGGCCGCCGACCAGGAGCAGGCGGAGGGCAGGGGCGATGTTGAGGTTTGTGCGGCCCATCCCACCTCCCATCAACTGCCGGAGTCCACGGTCACATCCTTTTCGTCCCCGCCACTGTCACGGGCCGGTACGTAGCCGCGGTGAGAGCGCCCGCGGCGTGATGCGTTGTAAGTGTTTCGATGCCGGGCGGCATCCGGATGGGTCGGTTTCTAAGAAAAGATCAACACCGCTATCACGTGGCCTGGGATTCATGCTCTTCCTGATCGTCGCCGGCATCCCTCAGGGCTCACCCCGGGGGGATGGGATGGTGCGGTGAGTGGTGCCGCTTTATTCGGAGCCGTTGTCCTGCGCTTCGAGGTGTTTTGCCATGGCTTCCACGGCTTTGTTCCAGCGCATGGTCAGGGCTTGTCTGCTCAATGGTTCGAACATGCCGGTGAGAACTCTTTCAATGGCATCATAGGCGGCGTCTTTGACCCGTTCCTGCGCCGCGGGACTGTAATAGTTCATGCCCGTTATTCGAGACGGCGGCCATAAAAGATGGCCTGTTCTGATCGGCTGGCATGGCCGTGAAACGCCCGCTTGGGACGGATCGCACTCACGGGCTGCCCGGATGACCTCGACGACGGAGCCCTTCATCGTGAGGCTACGGACACAGCCATATCTGTCCCATCGGCTGGTCTGGAACCGAGACCTGACGGACCTCGCCGGCCGCCCCAAGACGGAACAGTCCCCGACGGCATCATAGGTACGGGAGCACCCGTGCGAGCCATACGACACCACCGTCAGGTTTATCGGCCAGAAAGTCCATGGACCCGTGGTTCGCCAGCGTCCCCGCGGGCGGCGGGTTAGCGGTGGTGCCCGGCCGGAGGCGCGTTGTTAGTGCTGTGGTGTTCTCCGTATGGGACGGCATGCTGTCCGGCGGCGGTCGCCGCGAGTCCGGGAGCGGTGATTGCCGCGACGGTGGGGGCGGCAGTAAAACAGCGCGGTTCCGTTCAGTGACCGGGGGGATCCGCCGGGCCACCAGAGCCCGGCGGCGACCAGGTGCACGAACACCCGGCGGAAGCCATTCGGAGGAGCACACGGGGCCATACCGGGGCACCGGCGCGGAGGCTCTGCACCCGCCCATAGCGTGAGTGCCGCACCTCAAAGGCCGGCAGCGACCGTTCCTGCCATCGTCCAGCGGTTTGTGGTGGCCGTGGTGAGCAGCGTTGCGCTGGTCCCGAAGCTGAGGCGCCCGCAATAGGAATTTTTAGCCATGGCGCGCCGCGCCGGGGTCCTCTGCCAGCCGAGGCCCGCACAGTCCACGTATGCAGGGACCCGGGACGCAGACGGTGTTGCAAGGCCGTCCGGGGCGGCTTCGGTAACGAATAGCCGGTGGACGGGCGATAAAGTGTCGGCCGGGAAGACCTTGTGGAAAGTGGGTGCTCGTGGCACAAGTCAGATGGTCAGGAAGCCAGCGTGCGTGCCGGGTGCTGGCGCCGGCCCTTGCCGGGCTGTCGATACTGGTCCTGGCCGGATGCGGCACCGGTCCCGGCACGGCTGTGTCCGGGCCCAGCGCTTCGGTATCCGCCTCACCCAGTGGTGATGCGGGTGCCGCTTCCCCGACAGTGTCGCCGACTGATATTCCCGTTGCCGCCGCTGGTGGCCCATCGGCCGCGGCGTTGATGGTGTGCAGCAAGGAAATCCAGGAGAAAATCGTGCAGATCCTTGCCCTCGCGTCTGCCCCCGGCAATGGGGCAACTTGGGCGGACAAGCTCTTCACCTGCACCTATGCGCTGCCAGCCGGTTCGCTCGTGCTCTCGGTCAAAGAAGCCCCGGCCCCGGATGCGGCACACGCCTATTTCCAGGATGTGCAGCGAAGCACCGCTGGGGCCGCGCCCATCGAGGGATTGGCGAACCTGGGCTTCCCGGCCTTCCAGACCCCAACGTCCGCCGTGTTCGTCAAAGACAACTTCGTGTTGACAGTGGACGCGGCGGCCTTGCCCGAACCGCTGGGACCCCACCAGGTCACCCGCGCCGCGTTCGCCTACCAGGTCGCCACCACGGTCCTGGCCTGCTGGTCCGAATAACCCCCTCCTCATACATAGTGAGGCCAGGCCAACCCCTCGTGTTCAGAACAGGTCACGCCCGAATATGGGCGGTAAACATTTTTCCCGGGACTTGACCAATCCGTGAGGTGGCGCACAACGAATTGCTGGTGTCACATTCATGAGCGTGCCCATCTGGGGGAGCGTTCATCGTCAATGGAGGAAAAGAATCATGAAGAAATCCGCTTTCCTGATCGCCCCGGTCTTGGCCTTGGGCGCCCTCGCACTCTCCACCAGCCCCGCCCTCGCCCACGACGGAACCAACACCAACTACCAGGCGAACCTCGCCGCGATCAACGGCAGCAACGCGTCCGGATCCGTCATGATCACCGTTGACGGTGACCAGGCAACGGTCACCGAGAAAGTATCCGGCCTCGCCGCGATGTTCAACGGTGCTCCCTACCCGCACGTCCAGCACATCCACATCGGCGCCCAGGGCACCTGCCCGGACATGTCCGCCGACACCAACAAGGACGGTGTGATCAGCACCACCGAAGGCGCCCCCTTCTACGGCGGCATCGGCGCGACCCTGTCCACCAGCGGGGACACCAGCCCCGCGGCCGGCACCGACCTGAAAGTCGCACCCTCGGGCGCCTCCTACACCTATCAGCGGACCTTCGCCCTGGATGCCAAGACCGCTGATTCACTCAAGGCCGGCACGGCCGTCGTCGTCGTTCACGGCCTGGACCCGGCCACCCTGTCGGCGACCGCGCAGAAGGAACCGAGCGACCTCGTCCCGTCCCTGCCGCTGGCTGCCACGTCGCCGGCGCTCTGCGGGACCCTGAAGGCAATGCCCGCCGGAGCCCCCGGCACCGGCATCACCACCCCCG
>NZ_BMFW01000047.1 GCF_014639275.1 Arthrobacter liuii
CCGCCGGCCTGCAGAGGACGGCAGTAGCGGCTGGATGCGGGCCCATTGCCCATCAGTCAAAACGGAAGTACGCGACACCCATCAAGCATCCCGGATGCGGTCATCAGGCTTTGGGAGACACGCCCTAACGCAATGACGGGTCCGAGAATCGCGATATCGACGGCCAGCACTCCTGGGGGGAGGACCTGTTCGAGGGCAAGCTTGGCCGACGGTGCGGCCGAGGTGAAATCTGCGTAGAGCGTTCCGGGGTTCAGATGCGGTCCCGCGTCTCGGGCGACCGGGAGGGACGCCCGCGCGGTGGTCATGACGATTACGGCATCGGCTTCTCCTACGGCCTCTGCCATGCTTTGCGCGCGGGTGATGTCAGGGGTGGGAGTGGGCGCCACATCGTAGCCCAGAACATCGTGTCCGTTGTTTTGGAGTGCGCGGGCGTAGATCTGTCCTGCTTCGCCGAGTCCGATTACCGTGCAACGCATGCCCCCGCCACCCCCGATTCCTTCTTATCGGCCTGGGCGAGAATGGTTCGCATTCTTTCGTCTTCGTCAACCCGCACAGCTTCGGCGGCGAGGAGGACTTCCTCGGCTCGGGCTCGGGGGACGACGACGGTGCCGTCCTCGTCCCCAATCATGATGTCGCCGGGCAGGACAGCGACCCCACCTACCGCGACGGGGCCGGCGAGGCTGCCGGGACCGTTCTTGTAGGGGCCGGCTGGTGAGATGGAGCGTGCAAAGACGGGCATGCCGAGCCGTTCAAGGCCCGCCGCGTCTCGAACAGCGCCGTCGATCACAAAACCTGCGATTCCCGCATTGCGGGCCCGTGCGCCGATGAGGTCGCCCATTAGCGCCCGGGATTCGTCGCCTTGGCCGTTGACGACTATGACGTCCCCGGGGGTGGCTTCGGCCAGGGCGCGATGGAGGTAGGCGTTGTCCCCTGCGCGGGTCCAGACAGTGAAGGCCGGGCCGGCGAGGCGTGCTCCGGGCCAGACTGGTTTGATGCTTGCGTCGAGGACTCCGAGGCGTTCCATGGCGTCGCCGATGTTGGGAGTCGGCAGAGCGCCGAGGCGACGGCTCAGCTGTTGTGTTGACAGTGTCATGATGATCTTTCAGGTAGTGCCTGTAGTTGGTGGTTAGACGAGGCGGAGGAATGACCTTGCGCGCTCAGTTTCCGGGTTGTCGAAGAAGATTCCTGGTCGGGCGTCTTCCACGATGCGTCCGTCGGCCATGAACACGACGCGGTCGGCTACTCCCCGGGCGAAAGTCATCTCGTGCGTAACGACGATCATGGTCATTCCCTCCTCGGCGAGGGAGCGCATCGTATCGAGAACTTCACCGACCAGTTCTGGATCCAGAGCCGAGGTGGGCTCGTCGAAGAGCATGAGCTCTGGTTCCATCATGAGAGCGCGGGCGATGGCGACGCGTTGCTGTTGGCCGCCGGAGAGCTGGGAGGGATAGGCATCGGCGCGGTTTCCGAGCCCGACTTTGTTCAAAAGCAGGCCTGCCTTCTCTTCGAGTTCTGCCTTGCCGGCGAGCCGATGTGCGCGCGGCCCGAGCATCAGGTTGTCACGCACGTTCAGGTGGGGAAACAGGTTGAACTGCTGGAACACCATGCCGATGCGTTCACGCTGAACAGAAGCTTCGCGCCCGCGGAGGTCGTGAAGTTTCCCGTCACGTACCTTCCGTCCAATGAGGCTCCCACCGACAGCAACGTGTCCCTTGTCAGGCATAACCAAACCGTTGATGCACCTCAGAAGGGTGCTCTTGCCGGAGCCTGAGGGGCCAAGGAGACATACAACTTCGCCTTGGCCGACCTGCATATCGATGCCTTTGAGGATGTCATTGTCACCGAAGCTCTTATGCACGTTGACGACGTCTACGCTGCTCACAGCGTGACCTCCTTTTCATTCATGGTCGATTCCGGCGACGGGGCCTTGCGTCGCTGCTGCGTGTGGCCCCGGGAGCTGCGGCGTTCGATGAAAGTCTGGGCGAGCGTCGCTGCGCTGGTGACGAGGAGATACCAGACGGCGGCAACGATCAGCAGTTCGATGGTCCTGAGGTTGTAACCGGAGATGTTCTCGGCCTTGCTGAGAATGTCACCGCCGGCAATAACAGAGACCAGTGAAGTTTCCTTCAGGAGCGTGATGAACTGGTTTCCGGCAGGGGGAACCATCACCCGAAGAGCTTGGGGCAGGATGACCTTCCGCTGCGCCTGCCACCATGTCAGACCCAGAGCAGAAGAGGCCAGGTGCTGGCCCTCGTCTACCGAGAGAAGTCCCGAGCGGATGATCTCCGCAAGGTATGCCCCGTTGGCCAGCGCCAACGCTACGATCGAAGCCGCAAAAGGGGAGAGGACATCGTTTGTCGGAGCTGAAACAAGATTCCAGCCCGTCCCTGGAATCCCCAGTCCAAGCCGAGGGGCGAAAAGTGCCAGGTTTCCCCAAAAGAGAATTTGGATGAGGGCCGGGACGCTGCGGAAAACCCAGATGTAGAGGCTGCCAACCGTCCGTAGCACCGGGTTCGAGCTGAGTCGGAAAAAGCCGAAAATAAGCCCGATCGCAGTCGCTGCGAGCATCGATATCAGGGCCAGGATGACGGTCTGCGCCAGGCCTTCAAGAATCAGGCCGTCGAAAAGGTATTGGGCAACGACGTCCCATTCAAGTTGTGGATTTTCTGCAAGAGATTTGATCGCGCCGAGTGCGATCGCGGCGAGGATGGCAACGCTAAGCCAGCGACCGTAGTGTCTCTTCACGGCAACGGCGTCCGGCACCTCGAGACGCGGCGACGCGGGGGCAGGCAGAGAATTCTGAGGGAATTGACCGAGGATTGCATCAGCGCGTTCTCCATCACATCGGAATTTGGTCGTTGATGTCAGCCTTGTCGACGGCCATGGTCGCCAAATCCCACTTGTCAAGGATCTTCTTGTATTCGCCGTCGGCGATCATGGCATTGAAGGCTCCCTGGAACGCCTGGGTCAGCGGGCCGTATTCCTTCGGAAGCGCCACGCCGGTTTCACGGGCAGCGATTTTGCCCACGAGGGCCGCGCCCAAGGTCTTGTCAGCCTTGACGGCGAGCTGGATCTGGGGAGTGGAGTTCAGAAACGAATCGATTCTTCCTGCCCGGACTGCATCCTGCCCTGCATTGAAGCTGGGGAAGTACAAGTACTGCAGTGCCGGCTTACCGGCGTCGGTGCACTCCTTGTTGATCGAGTCTGCGATGTTCTTGTTCACAGTGGATCCCGTGGTCAGGCCGAAGCGCGTTCCGCAGGCATCGGTGTCGGACGTGTAGTCCTTCCCAGCCGGGACCAGCAAGCTGGAGGAGGCCTTGTAGAAGGCCAGCAGGTTCACTACACCGTTGTTCTCAGCCGTCTTGCTGATCTGCGCGCCGGCGATCTCAACGCGCTTGGACTGGAGCGCAGGTACGAGCCCCGAGTAGGGAATCTGGGACCACTTGATGGATAGGCCAAGACGGGCCGCCGCAGCGTTTAGCAGGTCGATAATTACCCCGTCCGGCTTGTTCCCCGGAGAGTAAAAGTTCATGGGCTGTGTATCGAAGGAAGCTCCGCCTTCGAGGGTGCCCTTGGCACGAATGTCGTCGGGAACGAGCTTACTCAGGCTTGCATCGGCGCTGGCGCTTCTGGTCTGGGTGCTGTTGGCAGCCGGGGCGCTGTTTCCGCAGCCGCTCATCAAAAGGCAAGTGCAGCAACTGTGCCTGCTGTGGCCGTATGACGGATCAATCTCTTCATCGACATTTTTCCTTGACGTCTAAAGTATCACTGTATGAGAGTAAATATCATCTCGTAAGTAAGTGTGATGCAGGGCACTGACAATGTCAATCTCCAGGGGGAGGGCGCCGTCCAGTAGGGACGTTGGTCGTCACATCGCAGAAGCCGTACCTAAACCGACGGCTATTAGTAGCGCCAGAACGAATTCGGTGACGGCGATCGGCGTCGGTGCCGAGCGTCGGTGGGCTCGCCCAAGGCAGGGGTTCGGAATTCTCCGCTAAAACTAACGAGGCGAGTGGCCAGCCCGGACTGGATGAGGGGGAGCGGTCGGGGGCTGCGAGTTACCTCAGAGGACATATGATCCGGCTGCACCCTCCGGGAGGAAGCCCGAAGCGGCTTGCAGATAAGAAGCGCCGCAACAACAGTAGTCGCGATTTTCCCGGCGTCCGTCGTTCCGTTGCTTGCTTCCGGCGGAACGCCGACTCGGCATGGGCCCGGTGCCCTTTGTCCTTGTCCCGGTTTTCCAGGAGCTCATTGCGTATTTTGGGGGTGCGAGCATGCAAGTCAAAGAGCTTCGGGGCTGTGAGGATCACGGCATCGAAGCGCGGGGTGAGTGCGAGCCTTGGAGCAGGCCCGTTCCGGGCTACGAAGTCCACGACGGGTAGGGGAACGTGCGTCCCAAAAGGTCCAGGAGGTACGTCGGGACAGTGGCGAAACCGCCGCCGTTGAGCGAGATGATGACAAACGCGAGTGCCACGTAAAAGACGGTAGCCGCGGACCCGGCGAACGCCAGCACCGTGTACAGCACTGCGCCGACGCCCAAGTACATCATGTGGATCCGCTTGCGGCCGGTGACGTCGGACGTCTGCGGGACCGGACCGGCGATCAGCGCTCCGCCGCCAAAGCCCATGATCGCCATGCCGGAGGCCAAACCGGGCCGGTCCGGGAACCACTGGCGAGTGCGGCGGCCAGTACGAGCCAGCGGTTGAACCCGGCGGGGCAATGGTTCGTTCACGGTCCAGGAAGCCCATGATGATTCCCTTGCTCGGTGGAAGACGACGTGTCCAGAGATGAAAGGGCCCGAACTTAGCCCTGTTGCCTTCGGCAATCATCGAGATAATCAGTATGGGTAGTTTCTGATCGTGTCAAGTATTCATGGCTCCGGCTCGGGCGTCCGCGGCAACGGGGCCGCGGCCCTCGGCACAAACTTTGGGCCAGCTGTGCGGGCGGTGATTATTGGCCATGGGTGGCCACTGGATAGCCGGAGGGGGAACGGGCGGCGATGCGGTCGGCAATGAACCGCGCGTCCCGCCCCACTCCGCCGACCAAGTGCGAGTAGAAGCCGCGCTCGAAGATGAGGCCGACGTAGAACAGGCCAGGAACGCCGTCGGCCGCGCCCTCGGTCTCGGCAGGGTACCCGTCGGGCCCGACGACGGCCGGACGGACGAAGGAGTAATCCGGGCGATAGCCGGTACACCAGAGAACATTGGCGACGTCAAGCACCGCGCCGTCCCCGAGGACCGGGCGACCGTCCTGCGTGCCCACTGTCCGGGCCGTCGTGCGGTGTACCCCGGCGTCATCCAGGTCGGAGCGTTTAGTCCGGATGAGTGGCGACCCGCCGCGTCTGATCGCGGGGCGCAGCTTGCGTCCGATCGGGGTGTGGAGGGTGAGGAGATGGTTTGATGCGAACCAGAAGACCGGAGCTGCGAGGCGCTCGTTGACCGGGATCTCTCCGTGGTTCCGCCCCGACAGCCAGGTTTCGTGGCCTGCCTGGGCCGCCTCGAGTGCGAGGTCGGCGCCGGACTGACTGGCCCCGACGACGAGCACCGGGCCCGGCAGAAGTTGTGCGGGGTTGCGGTACTGGCTGGAATGAAGCTGGCGAATACCCGGATCGAGCTGGGCCGCGACCTCCGGGATCTTCGGCGACGAATCGCTGCCGACTGCGAGCACGACGTTCCGGGCCCGGAGGGCGCCGACCGTCGTGGAGAGCGTGAAGCCGCCACCCTCGGCGATATCGACCTCGATCACGCGCACCCCGGTGCGTACCACCGCCCCAAGGGCGGCCGCATAATTTTCCAGATAGTCCGCGAGTTCCCCTCCGGTCGGCCAGGCCGATTTCCGTCCCGGGAACGGTGTCCCCGGAAGGCCGTCGACCCGTGCGGGCGTGAAGAGCCGCAACGAGTCATACCTTTCGCGCCACTGGTCCCCGACCCGGGCGCGGGCCTCGAGGACGACGCACTCCCGGCCGGCACGGGTAAGCCAGTAGGCGGTCGCGAGCCCGGCCTGCCCGCCGCCCACGATTGCCGTTTCAACAGTCCTGCTGCCCGTCCTTGCTGACGCCGGCGCGAGGGGCTTGATGCCTGCCATGATGCCCTCCCAAAGTTCCAGGGCCCGCCATTTGCGGGCTTCTGCTACGACGGTAAGCGAACCCGTCCGGGAGCGCTTCGGGCGGATGATGCAACCTCGATGACCGGCGGATGGGTCATTCTGTGCAGGGCAGGAAGGCGTCAGATCAGCCCGTGGTCGTACGCATAGGCTGTGGCGGCCGCCCGGGAGGCGATGCCGAGCCTGCGGTAGACGTTCGCGAGGTGCCGTGCGATCGTTTTCTCGCTCAGCACGAGTTCCTCAGCGACGCCGCGGTTCGTGAGCCCCTTGGCCACGAGACGGACGACATCCACTTCACGGGCCGTGAGCGGCCCGGACGGGGACGGCGCGATACCCGGCAGTGCAGCGAGGTCGGGCGCGGCGCCCAGCCGTTCGAAGGCCGCGCGGGCGGCCTCGAACTCCAAGGACGCGGCCTCGTCATCCCCGAGGGCCGCGTAGCACCTCCCAAGTTCCGCCCGTGATCTTGCCTCCGAATACGGCAGGCCCAGCTCGTGCCACCGGATGGACGCATCCCGCAGGCTGGCGGCCGCGTCCACGACGTCCCCCGCGGCGAAGCGCGCGATCCCGACGGCGGTGAGCGCCCGTGCGGACAGCACGGCCGAGGGGCTTGCCTGGACGAGGCTCACGAGTTCCTCGGCTCCCGACCGGGCCTCCTCAGCGGCGCTCGCGGCCGCCATGACCTCCACATATGCCGGCAGGAACTCCAAACGCTCGGCGTCACCCGCTGTCTCGCGCTGAAGCCGTCTGGCCGAGAGGACGGCCGCGTCCGTGCGGCCCTGGGCGAGCCTGAGCAGCATGAGTCCCGGCTCCGGCCGGCGCCCGGCGGAGTTTGCCAGGCGGTACGCCTCCTCGGCCGCGCTGAAGCGTCCCGCCAACCGGTGCAGCTCTCCCTTCTGGTAGCTCGCCGGCCCCACGTCCACCGCCCTGACCCGCTCACCTGCCCGAACGGCTTCGGTCAGTGCACCCGCCCAGTCGCCATCGAGCATCTTGACCACAGACCGGTGCACGAGGCACTCGCCCCGGAACGGCACGAGCTCCGGATGCCCGGCGCACCACTCCGACGCCGCCATGGTCCACTCCCGCGCCCGGGCGACGTCCAAGGTCCGCAAGGACGCGGAAATGACCGAACAATAGGCAACCCCGTTGACCAGCGGGGTCGGGACGTCCCCGCAGTTCACCATGGCCATGGCCTCATCCAGCTCGGCCAATCCCGCTGTCCTCCTCCCGAGGCGCAAAAGAGCCCACCCGGCACTCAGACCAGACAGCACTGCCGTGTCCGTGTCCCCGGCGGACCGGGCGATCTCGATGGCCCGGCGCGAGAGCTCGAGGGCGCGCTCGATCTGGGCCGGCTCGGAGGATGAAAGCGCGACATGCCCCAGCCCCGAGTACACCAAGGCCCGCTCTGGATCGAGCCCAGCATCCTCGACGATAGTCGCAAGCCGCCGACCCCATGCCTCAGCCCGTGCAGGGTCACCGTGCGCCTCGTGGGCGAAAGCGAGCCAAAAAGCCGCACGGGCCGCCGATGCGGCGTCGCCCGCCTCCAGGAAGCCCCGGAACGCTCGGGTCAGCAGCTCCAGGCTCCGCTGCTCGTGGCCGACCAGGAATGCGCTGAACGCCCACACCAAAATGTCCGAGGCCGGCATCGGAACATCACGGTCCGCTCGTTCGAACGCCTGATGCGCAGCCATCCAGGCCTGCTCAGCATAGAACCGGCGGCCGTCCTCGATCATCGTCTGCGGCATAAGGACCACCTCCCTCAAAGCATAAACCTGGGAGACGGAGAAGTGCCGCAGGTAGGTCTGCAGCACCGGCAGCTGCTCACGGACCAAGACCGCGATCGCTTCGGAGTTGGCTCAATTCAGGATAAGAAGAAAACAGCGCCTAGGACCTGGGGCTAACTTTGCCGGATCGATTCAGCATGTGGCTGGTCGTTTCAGGTGACCTGGATCACTGTCAAGCGTTACTTTTTGGGCCGCCGCCGCACCCGCAGGATTGCCTCACTACAAGCTCGGGAGCAAACACCCGCTGTGAAGGTGCGGCTGATGGCTCCGCGATCTCCTCAAGAAGCAGCTCTGCGGCAGCTCGACCAAGCATTTCGGGGCGCGTCGCCACAGAGGTGAGAGGAGGCTCCCAAAGGGCTGCCGTACGAACGTCGTCGTAGCCAATTACGACAAACCTCCGTCGCTCGGCCCGCAATGCGCAGGGCCCGATAGACGCCAAAGGCGACCCCGTCACTTTGGCATATGACGGCGTCCGGAAGTTGGCCTCGCTCAAGGAGCTGATTTCCCGCCTGCAGGCCGCCCTCACCACTTGAGGGGCTTTCAAGCTGAACGAACCGGCCTGCATCGATACCGGCTTCCGCCAGCACAGATTTCGCGCCCTCGATCCGGTCCCGGCGAGAGAGGTGACGGGAATACCCTCCGACAAACGCGAACGTCTGGCAGCCGTGGCCCAGCAGGTGTTCCGCCGCCAGCCGTCCTCCCAGCCTGTCGTCAGGCCCAACTTACGGGGCCGACACGCCCTCCAGATACTTCGTTACGAAGACATGTGGTATCCGGGAGGCGCCGAGCCCGTCCAGGAAGCTCTTACCCGAGCCGCTCGCTGGCATGACGGCAAGCCCCGCGACCTGATACTCACGAAGTTCAGCGACAAGCTCGTCCTGCCGGACAGGATCATCGGAGGACGCGACGACGAGCGAACGGAACCCTGCTTCGGCGAGGGCCGACTCAGGGCCAACCAGCAGTTCACCAAAGAAGGGATTGGCGATATCAGTCACCATGACTCCGACAGTCGTCGTCCGCCTGGTCCGAAGTGACGCCGCACCCCGGTTGTAGACATAACCCAGTTCGCGCATCGCGTGATGCACGCGCTCCCGGGTCTCGGAAGAAACGCGCCCGGTCCCGGTGACGACGTTCGAGGCCGTCGTCCTGGACACGCCCGGTGGGCAGCGACATTTTTCAGCGTGACAACAGGGTCCATTGGCAAAAGATAGCAGGATCGATCCAGCAAAAAGTATCGACGGCTTGGGGTGGCGCCCCGTCCACGGCACGCTAAAGAGCTCAGACAAAAACAAGACCAACCAGACCACGCCCTCAAACTCCTACCAATTATCCCGGGATTCGGTCCCATATGGACGAATGCCGCCAGTCGCCCACATCACGTTCTATCGTTCTTATTCCTACCGCTGAACAGTCCTCGCAGGCACGTACCGATTCATACCTTCGCGTTGAAACCGTCGGGCAGTTGCGAAAAAAACCCTGAATTCGCCCGGCTTGTGGAAGTCCAGGCGGCGTTGATCGGTAATGATTCCGCCGGCGAGGGACACTTCGTTCAGGGCTGGTGCTTGAGTCATTAGCCGTTCCTGCTTCCGGAGCTCCGATGCAGGGTTTGGGCAGGATGGCCTGTGCGTCTTTCGAGGGCCGCCGGCGCCGGCAGCAGTCACGGGGGCCGTACCGGGCAGCCGGGTGTTTACTGAGAGGGTGATTTCCCAACCGGTGGCACGTATGCAGATGCTCGTGCTTTGGATCGCTATTCTGGCTTCGTTTGTATCGTTTTTGGACGCCAGTGTCATTAATGTGGCGCTGCCGGCGATTTCCCGAGAGTTGGGCGGCGGCCTGAGGACCCAGCAATGGGTTGTCGATGCGTACCTGATCACCCTCGGTTCGTTGATCCTGGTAGCGGGTTCGCTTTCGGATTTGCTGGGCCGCGTATTCGTTCTGCGTACGGGCTTGCTGGGTTTTGGTGCGACATCTGTATTGTGTGCGCTGGCACCGACGGCGGAGGTGCTGGTCCTGGCCAGGGCCCTCCAGGGAGCCGCGGGGGCCCTGCTGGTTCCCAGTTCCCTCGCTCTGATCACCTCAACCTTCGAGGAGGTTCCCCGGGCGAAGGCGATCGGCCAGTGGACTGCCGGGACAACCGTGGCGTTCATTGCCGGCCCACTGCTGGGGGGCTTGTTCGTCGATTCGGTGGGCTGGCGGTGGGTCTTCGGCATCAACGTCCTTCCGATTGCCTTGACTTTGTACCTTCTGGGTGTTTTGCGTGTCAGAGATGTGCGCGGTGAGGGGGTGCGCATCGATGTCCCGGGCGCTGTGCTCTGTGGGCTGGGGTTGGCGGGGGCGGTCTACGGCCTGATTGAACAGGGCAACTATGGCTGGAGGAGTCCACTCGTTCTGGTGCCTGCGATTTTCGGTGTCCTGTGCCTCTGCGGTTTCCTGTGGCGGGAGCGGTCAGTGAAACAGCCGCTCCTGCCGCTCAGTCTTTTCGCCGTTCGCAACTTTGCCGTCGGCAACGTGGCTACCGCCTTTATCTACGCGGCGTTGTCGATCGGGGGGCTTATCATCGTGCTCTTCCTGCAGCTGGTGGCCGGTTTTACCGCGACTTTTGCCGCCTTGGCGTTGCTTCCGGTCAGCATCGTGAACATTCTGCTGGCGTCGTGGTTCGGTTCGCTGGCCGGACGGTTCGGCCCGCGGTGGTTCATGGCGGTGGGGCCGGCCTTGGCCGGAGGTGGCTACCTGCTGATGCTCGCGGCGGAAATACCAGTCAACTATCTGACGCAACTGTTGCCGGGGGTGCTCCTGTTCGCTGTGGGGCTGGCAGCGACCGTCGCACCGCTGACCGCAGCCATACTCGGGTCGGTTTCCGAACAGCAGGCCGGAATCGGATCGGCTGTGAATAATGCCGTCAGCCGGGTCGCGGGTCTGATCGGCATCGCCCTGGTCGGCCTCATCATGGGAGGCAAGCTTGACTTGGAGGGATTTCGCCGGGTGTTGACGGTGACAGCGGCGCTGCTCATTCTCGGGGGCGCGGTCTCCGCGGTCGGGATTCAGAACCCCAGCACTTGGCGGACCGGGCGGACGGATCAGCACGCTAGACTGCAAATCAGTGCCTTCGGGCATCGCCGGTTCAAATCTGGTCGGCGCCCATAAGTCTTGAAACAGACGTTGGGTGTCACAGCCCGCGGGGCTTCGGTCCCCTGAGTTTCCCCGTCTTGGCGGGCACCCGCGGCGTACGCCAGGACCCGGACTACAAGGTGTCGACAAACAGAAATCAGACGAAAAAGCGTAGAGCAAGACCTATCTCAGCCTCTCCTTTGGCCGCTCCCCTAATCTATTTTTAGACCGATAATGGACGTGTCGTCGTGGTGGGGGAGTAGGGGAGCGCCCGAGCCCCGTTGGAGAAGTCGGAGGGGGGAACATGTCCTCGCCACCCAGTTCGGCGTCCTCCGCAGCGGAAATGGCGAACTCCGGCCAAAGTAGTCGTCCGGAGTTCCACCCCACATCCTTCAGACTGAACCTTGAAGTTGACTGAGAACGGCGCGAACGGCCTTCGCGGCATCGGCGGCCCCCTTCCTCCCGGTCGTGGCCTCCGCCTTTGATGCTCAGGCTTTTGGATTGAGGGTTGCAGAAACGGACACTATGGCTGGGTTTCCGGCCGGGCTGGCCCGCTCGATGATCCGCAAATTCAGCGGCCGCGAGATGGTCCGGAGAAAGTCCGTGTTGATAACAACGGTGACGTGTGGTGGGACTCAACCATCCAGGGCAATGCCCTGGCGACGGCAAGATTCGGGAAACCGATTACCAGAAAAACCGCGCACCGCCTGATGGCAGGGTTGGTGGAACGTGCGCATGCCTACAACTCTGATGCGGGCGAACCCCTCTTCATCGACACGCTCAGGGTCTTCGGAAGCTGCCTCAACAAGGACATCGATCCTCTCGTGACGTGGACATCGAGCTCACGTACGGCAGAAGGATCACAGGTCAGGCCGCGCCGGCAGACTACACGAGGACCAGTGGACGGTCGTTCGGGACGTGCGTAGCCATGCCGCTAGTTTCCCCGGCGTCGATGGAGCGGCAGAAGTTCCACCACTGCTTGTCGTTCTGATCTGTCCCATGATCGCTGGGCGGTTCCTCCACGCAACCTGGGCGCTACCGCGCCAGCCCCAACACGAAAACTTCCCAGGCCGAGTCGAACGGCTTCGGGACGAAGGTTTCGCTCCCGGCGCCGGTCCCCCAAGTTGCACTCCGGCCCCTCAACCTTATTGAGGGGTTAACTTTCTGGAGCAATCACGCGGGCTGTGCGCGTCCAAGGATCCAGGATTGCGGTATCGAGTCGGAGTGTCCGTGTACCACGTTCGGGGGCTCGCGCGGCGCCAGTGGTGTCCGAGTTATATCGGACTCCTGAGCCGTGACATGGCTGTTGATGGGCAGTCCGGATCTGTCAGGACAAAGAAGAGCCGTACCCAGTTCGCCGGGGGGAGGTTGTTGATCTGGACGGGTCTACAGGGGCGGAATCGGGGTGGGTACAACGTACACACTTTTCGTTTCGGATCGGCTCGAACCGGTGCCGGATTGCCCTGTATTCCCCATGTTCTCAACGGTTTCCAGTGTTTGCCAGGGCTGGAATGTAGTTCGAGTCCTACCTCGGGCACGAGACATTCCCTCGTTAGAGGCAATTTTGCTTGTCGTGTATACAAAGCCTGATTTTCGTCGCTCCGACGGGTGAGTTCGCGGGCTATGGCCTGGCCGCCGCGGGGCCTGTTCAGGTGTGTGGGGTGGCGGGTCCAAGTCCCTGGCTGTTGGGTCTTCCGCCTGCTGTGGCTGGTTTCCAGTGGTACCTCGTTCCGGTTCTCTCAGGTGGGGCCGGGGCGCGCCTACACCTATTCATGCGCCGGGGGAATGGCAACAACATGACCGTGGAGAATGCTCCACAGGGCGTATCGGGAGACGGCTCGAGGACGCCTCCGGGGGGCGGGCGCTGGTATTTGTCCGAGCAAAGGGGGTGAGGACTCTGACCACACTTATGTCTGCTTTATTCGAGGACCTGACGGACTTTAGTCCGATGCCCGGTTTAGCTAAAGACCACGCGATAACGGTGTCCGGGAAGCGCTTCTCGGAGCCTGGTCGGAACACGAAAGGGCGCGCCTCCCGCGCCGTCGGGGTGTACTTGAAGCGACACATGCTGATGACACCTTAGGAAGGATCCGATGGGGACGGGTTTCCTCTGGCCACCCGTTCTGCGGCTCCCGCAGATCTTGAAGAGCGTCCGGGGAGGGTAATGCGATGACCGTGGGGCCTGCTGCGCATTTGCTCCGCCCCCCCACTGTCTGTGCTCGGCACGAATCCCGGATCCATTCCTGTGGCGAAGCAAGAGCGCTGCAAGCACCGCTGCCGCGTTTCGACGACGCCGTCCCGCCATTCGAAGCCAGTATCGAAGCCGACGGCCCGGGAGATTCTCTCGACGTAGGCCGCGACGTCGCTGCCCTGTTCGTCGTCGGCCAAGGGATGAGGAACACCCTCCCGGTCGATCCAGCAGGGGACGAATCCCGCGGGGGCGAGGCCGCCGTCGAAGGTCATGGTGGCGATGATCGTGTTCCGGCTCTCCGGATGGAACGGGTGTGTGGCCATGTCGGGGTCCGGGGCGAAGCCGAACATCCGCACCCGCCTCGCTGCGCACTCCATGCGTTCTGCCGAGTCGCCGCCGACCGGGGTGAGCGCGCGGGTGACCGTGACGAAGTTGCCCAGCCCATGGAAGATGGCCCCCCTTGTACCAATTAATGCCCCGCATGATGTGGGCGTGGTGGCCAATGACGACGTCTGTCCCGGCGTCGATCGCGGCGTAGGAGGGCGGTCGGTGCCGCAAACGCCGAGTTTGGCCGCCGAATCGCCGAAAGGGCTGGCGCATGACCGGGGGAACCCCGGTGCCGCACGGTAGTCTTCAGCGCATGGACCACCAGACGCTTTCAGATCAGCTCGAAGAGGTGTCCGTGGGCTATGCCGCAGCCAACGGCATCACCCGGGACGCTAACTGGTTCATGCTGAAGCTCCAGGAGGAGGTCGGGGAATTGACGCAGGCTTTCCTGATGAAGATGGGGCAGGCGAGGGACAAGGGCCTGACAGAATCCCAGATCGACGAAAGCTTCCGGGCCGAGATCGCCGACGTCTTCGCCCAGGTGATTCTGCTTGCCAGGCACCACGATATCGACCTGCTGGCCGGCGTGGAGGAAAAATGGCTCCGCTGGCATCCGTCGCGGAAAGCGCCCGCGGAGAATTAGCGGATCGAGGATGGGGACAGCACCGTAAAACGGGCCGCGTCCTCCTTGAGGAACATACGCCGCGGTTCGGCCCCGCCGAAGACGACCCAGACAATGGAGCCGTCGTCGGTAAGGTCATCGACAGTGCCGCTGCCCAGGTCGTGCCCGCCGGCATGGACGCGGACTTCCTGGCCCCGCCGCCAGGTGCTTCCGTCGACGGTCGTTTCGGTCGTCTCGTTGGCGCCCATGTTGCTGCCCTTCCGTCCGTCTGTGTGCCTTTCCGTCAGGCTAGTGGCTTGACCTGAAGGAAAGATGAACAGAACCTCGAATGGAATGTCGACAGGCGCGGGTCCCGCCGCGCACATTCGTGGGGAAGCCAGTCTGCTTCCCCACGAACCGAGAAAGGACTTCCCATGCCTGCCCGTAAAAGACCCGCCATGGATTCGACCAGCCCGCCGAATTCGTGCGCCAGCGTGTCGTCTTCGCAGCCTTCCGGTGCCGCAGGTTTCCATGCGGACGAGAAGGCCCCGCCCGCTGCAGGCGGGCCGGACGAACCGAATCGGTTCGAGCTTAGCCCAGCTGCGGGCGGTCCTCCGTCACGAAGCCAGCTGACTCGAGGTCTGCTGTCAGCCGACCCAGCTGCCGCGCCCGGTGACCAGGTCTTCGCCCGTGAGGCACGGGTTGCCGTTGTTGCCGGTGATGATGTCCCGGAACGCCACGGAGGAGCCGTACACGTAGGCGGCGTTGACCTGGGCGCCGGTGTCAGCGGCCCGGGCCGCCCACATCGGGGAGGAAGCGCTGGTGCCGCCGACGGTGAACCAGCCTGTTTGCCCGTTGTAGGAGGTCGAGTCGTAGACGGAGACGCCGGAAGCCGGGTCCGCGTTCAGTGATACGTCCGGGGTGGCCCGCTTGCCAGCGCAGTTCACCTGAGCGTACTGGCTGAACGCAGCCTGGGCCGCGGTAGCGGTTTCGAAGGCGCTGCATCCGCCGCCGGAACTGGTCCAGCCGGTCTCGCTCGCCACAGCTCCGGTGCTGTCGAAGTTCAGCTTGGTTCCGCCGACCGAAATCACGTTAGGTGATGAGGACGGGTAGGTTGCCGGGGCGCCCTGGTCGCCAGCGGAGGCGAAGAAGCTCACGCCCGGGCGGTTGAAGTGGGTGTCGTAGGATAATTCTCCGCTGAACTCGGCGCCGCCCCAGCTGTTGGAGACGTACTGGGCGTGCGCGGAAGCGTAGTCCTCGGCGGCCATCAAGTCGGTGAAGCTGCTGCTGTTGGCTTCAACGAGGAGGATCTTCGCGCCCGGTGCGACCGCGTGCGCCCATTCAACGTCCAGCGCAATTTCCAGGGCCCAGCCGGAGTCGGACTGCGGGTACTTGGTGCCACCCTTCTGGTTGACCTTCGTGAAGCAGCCGTTGGCAGTAGTGCAGGCAGGAAGCCCGAACTGGGTACTGAACGCCGACAGGTCGTTGGCGATGGTCGGGTCGTTGTAGGCGTCGACGATGGCGATGGTTTTTCCTGCGCCAGCGAGGGCGGAGGTTGGGAAGCTGTAGGCCTGCTTGATGGTCGCTGGCGACAGGCCGGTCGGCGTTGCATTCGTCACCTGGGGCAGCACCCGCAGTGGGTGGTTGGCGAAGTGTTCGTGCTCCGTCCCCTGGCCCGGGTTGGTGGGGCCGGGAGCGGCGGATGCGGGCAGAGCAGCGGTGAGAAGGAGGCCGGCAGCTGCGACAACAGTTGCGGCACGGTAAAGCCAGGACATGAGACCCCCGGGGTGGGTAGAAGAGACCAAAGTTTTGGCCGCCGCCACGCACCCGAAAGCCGACAGTGTTGGGCTGAAAGGCTGGGAAATACGAAAGAAGAGACCACTCACAGTTTAGGGCAGGAGAGGCCGACATGGTACCGGCCACTGGAGGTTATGCACCGTTCCCGCGCCGGTGACGGTGCTGTGAAGTGCCGCACACATCATCGGCATGAGAACCCGCAGCGCACTCCAGATCCTGATCCTCGCAGCCGCCCTTGCCGTCGGTGTCAGCCAGCCGTTCTTCAACGGACTGTCCCTGCTGGCACTCGTAGCCTTGCCGTCCGTGTTCCTGCTCCAGTCCGGTGTCCTGCTCCCGCTGCGCGGACCCAAACTCCGCCTGGTCAAGTAACCACAGACCCCGCAAACAAAGGACTGCGCCCTCCCGGTACCGTCCTTTTGTTCCTGACCTGCGAAAACATCCCGTTCTGAGGGGTGCCGGCAGGGTCGAACGCCAGCACGATGTCGATCGACGCCTGTTGGGGGTGTCATCACTTTTGGGGGAAGAATGGCTCGTCCAGGCCAGCTCATCGGCAAAATTAGGACGGCGTCCGGGCCGTTCTTGTACCCGGCGAGGTCTCCGGTCCGGCCGCATGCCGAACGACGTCGTCAGCGAACTGTTCCCTGAGTGTTTCCATGTCGCCCGTAATGAATGCCTCGTAGCCTCGGCGTACCAGTGCAGCGTCTTCCTGTGATCCCATCTCCGACACCTCTGTCATCCTCGTCGGGATCTTGCGAGGAAAGAATAGGACCGGGCGGTGGGCCTGTCGAGGGCAAGCGCCCCCTCTATCCCCCTTGGTAGGGGCTCGAGGGCATCCTCTAAGGTGCTGGAGCGACACACCTTTCCATCGGCTCCCGCTAAACATGCGTAGACGGCACGAAAGCCCTGGCCAGTGTGACCGGGGCTTTCGTGCGGCCGGGCTAGGCCTCACCCGCGTCGCCGAGTGCAACGGGCCGGGCCTATGGATGGGAGGCCCGGCCCGTTCCTGGGTTGGCAGGTTCTTGGTGTTGGTTAGTTAATGCACTTCAAAGAGCGTCAGCGTTAGCTGACGAGGCGGAGCAGGGCCGCGGGAAACTGGAGGCTCCGCCTTCACGCAGGTGGGCACCCTCTGAAGTCCGGCCTCCGGCACGAAGTTTGATGTGGCGGGGCACTACTTCCGCGACAGGCGCGGTGAGAGCTTCAGGAGCCGCCATCGTTTTGGGACTTCGCGGTGGCAAGCTTGGAGCGGACGCGCACTAGCGGTGCTTTGGGGTCTTGGGGTTGGGGGAGGGCTGCAAGTGCGAACTGGTCGATGGCGCCGGGCCGGAAGACCAGGCATACGGTGGAACCGCCGAATTGGAAGTATCCGAGTTCGTCGCCTTTGTTCACGTGGCGACCAGGGACGATCTCGGGACTGATGACGCACGACGAGACCTCTACCATGCCTACGGGTACCACTGCCATGAGGCCGATGATCGGGTCATCGGCCTTGATCAGGATTATGGCCCGGGCCGCGACATGGGCGAGGTAGGACTGGGCGAGGGCGGGTTCGATGGCATCAGGCCCTTCCGACTCGGGCTCGGAGAAGTACGTGCCGTCCTTCAGGTAGGCCCGCACGATGGTTCCGGAGACGGGTGCATGCCACCGGTGATAGTTCAACGCGCTCAGGAACGCCTGGTGCACGGTTCCGCCCACGAACTGATCCACGGCTTCGTCGCGGGCGAGCAGATCGTCGAGTGAGTAGGGCTGGTTCTTGACCCAGAACCGGCTTTGGCGCTGGATGTGGGAGCTGATCTTGTACGGAGTCGATTCACAGGGGGCGACGATAACTTTGTCGTCATCGGGGGCTGCGACCGGACGGGAGGTGGGTGTGAGCCGGCGCGTGAAGAAGTCGTTCCAGGAGGTGAACCCCCAGTGGTCAGCGAGGGGGTCATGTTGGTAGTCGTCGATCCCGACAATGTGTTTGGCCTTCTCCGACATCCACCCGGACGGGGAGCTGTTGAGCACGTATAAGGATTCCTCGCTGCTGAGGAACTCGCACCACGCGTCAAGGATTTTGCGGAACATGGCAATAATCCGGGGATCCCTATGGGCCGCGAACCCTGCTTGGGTACCCATGGTCCAGTCCAGGATCGCCGTCAACGGGGTGGTGACCATGCCGCCGTCGCTGAACTCCGGGGCCGTGGTGAGGACCTCGTTGATCAGGCGGAGCAACTGGTCAACGCTCTTCACATGCCGCTCGCGGTAGGGCTTCGATTGCGGAACCTGCCCAATCATCTCCGTTATATAGAGCCGGACCACAGAGTCGCTGGCGATGAGGTCCCTAAACTCTTTGATGACCGGATGCAACGGATTATCGCTCTTTTCTGCCCGTTCTCGGTGCCCGGCGATCCAGTTTTCCAGGTCGTCGTGGTCTTCGGGCAGCCAGCCGCCTCGCCGAAGGTAATGGGCCGATGAGGAGTTGGTCATGGGGCGAGCATACCTGCTGCCGGATCGCTTTGGCTGTACTCTCCTGTGTCCATCAGCCATCCGGAGCTTGACTGACTACATCGCCACTGTGAAGCTCCGATGGCGCTTTGCGCGGACCGCGTCAAAGACAACTCTGGGAGGGTCTTTTTCATGGCTGGGTCAGATCCATTCCTTCTTTTTGAGGCTCAGTTAGAGCGCGGCCGAGGCGATGATGATCAGTCCAAGGGAGAGCGGGAGGCCCAGTGGTGACTGGAAGCCGAGGAACGGGACGTTCTGGCCGAAGAAACCGGTGACGGCGGTCCCGCCTAAGCAGTGTGTTGAGGACTTCGTGCATCGGCAGCACGGCGCGGCGGAGCTGCACGAGGGATTTGCGGAGTTCGAAGGACCTGCGCTGGGGGTTATGATCCGGGGCTTCGTCATAGAACAGGACGTCTTCGAGGGCGTCGATGCGTGAGTCGAGCTCCTGGACGGTGTCGAAGTGCCCGTCCACGATCAGGTCCAGCAAGCCCCATAGTAGGAACGAGGCACCGTGCCGGGTCAGGTCTGGTTCGGCGTCCCAGTGCGCCGTCAGCTGGGCCGGGTTCATGTCGGCCCGTGCACGGTCACCAAAGCACGTTTGGTGATCAAGGCCTTGATTTCGGATACCTTCAGTTCGTCGGAGTCGCTACCGAGTTCTGCATGGTAGGCGGCAAGGAACAGGTGGGTGGGGTACCGGTCCAGCTTCGGTCGTTGGTGGTCGTGGACCGCGTCCTCAACGGCCAGCCGGTGCAGGCCGAGTACCTTTTCGATCCCGGCCAGATCGTCAGGGGTAGGGGAGGTGTAATCGACCCAGACTGTGACGCCTTCCTGGCGGACGAGGTCATCGAGTTCATTGAAGGCAACGTCTTCGCGTTCGAGTTCTCCAGTGCGGTAGAGCCGGGTCTGGACCATGGGGGCCATTTAGGGCACAGACCTTTAGGAAGCCTGGTACACGTCGTTGCCGAAAGCGTTCACCCCGGGCTCTGCGGTGCCGGCCAGGCGGTGCAGGGGCCCGGGGTCCGTAAGGGAGCCGCTATCTCCCGCTAGATATCGTCAAGCCCGTGGCTTGTGCGACCCGGAGGCAGCGGACGCAAGCAGGATCAGCACCAGGAACACTCCCGGCAGCTGCCACCCGGGCAGTCTCTTCGATGCTCGTGCTGCCCGCAACAGTCGTCTGGGATCCATGGCGCTCCCGGTGGCTGGGGACAGGACTTGCAACAAACGGGGTAGTGACTGGGACTTCCCCTGAACCGCGTGGTGGCTATGGCCCACGCCGGGGTGGCGGCGTGTCGTACCAGCATGTATTCGTAGCCACTCGTGCAGTGGATGGGCACAAGCAAATATTTAGTAAGCATGCTTGCCTTCCGTGGGGTGATGTGGCTAGGTAGAAGGGTGTCGGCGCGATGAAC
>NZ_BMFW01000048.1 GCF_014639275.1 Arthrobacter liuii
AACGGCGGCGGCAACGGCAACGGCGGCGGCACCAACAACGGCGGCGGCACCAACAACGGCGGCGGCAACGGCAACGGCGGCGGCACCAACAACGGCGGCGGCACCAACAACGGCGGCACGGACAACACCGTCGGAGGCACCGACGTCTCGGCGACCCTAACCCAGGCTGCAGCACCCAAGGCAGCGCCGAAGGCCGCCCCGGCCGCGACACCCGTCAGCGTGGGAACCAACCAGGGCTACAACGCCCAGACAGCGGTGGGAGCTTCGGACGGCGGGCCGGGCTGGCTTGCAGGTTTGGGAGCACTGGTTGCCGCAGGAGCAGCGGTGGCAGTACGCCGCCGGTCACGTCCTCTGCACACCGCCGACTAGGCCACATTTCGCCACTGCCAGTGGCCTCTCGACAAGGAAGGCGTCCTGCCAGTGCCCGGCAGGACGCCTTCCTTCCAAACCCGCCTACTGCGTGAGGAAGTGCCATGCCACAGGGTCGAAGCCGCCACGCGGCACCCAAGCGGCGCGCTTTGGAGCACGGTAAGCGGCGGTGGAACCGGGGCGACGTGGCCATTCTTTTCTGCGGCCTCCTCACCTTCCTGTCGTTCACCCTTGGCGCTCCCCTGTTCCACCCGGCACCGCTGCAACTCGGGAATGCTCCTGCGTCGGCTGTGATGCTTCCCTCCGGAACGGCTTCCCCCGGGAACGCTTCGGCCGGCGGGGCCGCTCCCATGGCCGCGACCGGCGTGCCGGGTGCGGCGGCAGGCGCCGCCACTCCATCCCCAGGCGGGACGGCAGTGGAAGCCGGAGCAGGACCAGAGCTTCCGGCCGCAGCCCAGCCCGTCCGCATCCGTTATCCGTCCGCTGCGTTCGATGTTGCCATCCATCCGCTCGACCTTAACGGCGAAGCCCAGTCCAGCCGGACCATCGAGCCCCCTGCCACCAAGGACGGGTACTGGCTCACTCCCTTCGGGGTTCCGGGCAAAGGCTCCGGCAACACCACCTACGTCATCGGCCACAGCTGGGAAGGCGCGGACGCTCCCTTCAACCACCTCAGTTCAACTGCGGCGGTTGGTGACCGGCTCGATGTGGAAACCACGGCCGGCACCATGAGCTACCGGGTAGACAGCATCACCACCTACCTGAAGTCCAGCCTGAAGGACAGTCCAGTCTGGGAGATGGTGCCCAACCGGCTGGTCCTCATCAGCTGCTACACCGAGGATCCATGGGGAAAGAACGTCGTGGTCACCGCTTCCCCAGCGGCTTCCTAGTACCTCCCGGGCCGGGGCTCGGCAACTGCCGGGCCGAACGCACCTGTTCACACCGGACGCGGAGGCGGACAATTGGCGGCATGACATGGGAATACTTCAACGGCGCACCGCTGCTGGTGGGGATCATGCCCAAACAGCACCCGGAGGTTCTCCAGACCGCCGCCACCCTGGCTGCCCGGCTGGCCGCCCCCCTGGTCTGCGCCTACGTGGATGAAGCCAGCTACCTGGTGGAATGGGACCCCGCCCGCTCCGCCCACCGCCTTTCCCGGCACCCGGACACCGATGATGACATGCTTGCCCTGGCAACAGAGCTAAAGGCGCAGGTCCAGGCCACTGTGGACAAGCTGCCTTCCGACGGCGGGCCGCTGGAGTGGTCCTTCCGCACCCTGACCGGGGATCCCGCCCGTGCCCTGGGGCAGCTGGCAGCTGAAGTGAACGCCCCCATGATCATCGTGGGCACCTCGGAACGGGGATTCTCCCACCGGCTGTCCGAGGCACTCAACGGATCCGTAGGAACGTGGCTCAGCCGCCACCAGAGCCGCCCGGTACTGGTAGTCCCCTACCGCATGCCCGCTCATGAGGACCGGCCATGAGCACGAATACGGGGCCAGAACCACTGCTGGTGCCCGCTTAAAGTAAAGCGAAAGTAGTTATTCGCGGTGCTGGCGCAGCGCCGGTACCAGCCAGTAAGCTAATTTCAGCAAGGCCGCTCCACGCAGGTGGAAGCAGGAATTGCCCAAAAGCTGCTCCGGAGTGCGTATCCCCCAATAACGCACTCCGGAGCTTTTTTGTGCCCTGGCAACCTGCCGGGATCCAACACGGCCTTCGCCGGGATACCCCTCCCGGGTACTTGTGCCAATACCCCCACGGGGTATAGCGTTGACAGCATGAACGCGATCGAGGAAGCCGTCGGGGGCGCCGGCCGGCCGGCTCCGGAGGATGGCAACGCGCCGCCGCACGGTTACACGGAAAACAAGGATGCCTACCTGCGGCGCCTCAAGCGCATCGAGGGCCAGGTCCGGGGCATTGCCCGGATGGTGGACGAGGATAAGTACTGCATCGACATCCTCACCCAGGTGGCAGCCGTCACCAAGGCCCTGCATGCAGTCAGCCTTGGACTGGTCGAGGAGCACATCGGACACTGCGTGGTGGGTGCAGCCTCGGAACCGGACCCGCAAGTGCGCGCTGAAGCCATTGATGCCAAGGTCAAGGAAGCCGCCGACGCTATCGGCCGGCTGCTTCGCTGAGCCAGTTCACATTCCACCCCGGCCACCGCCGGAGCCCAATGAAGGAGCAAGCCATGAGCACCACTTCCCCCACCACCACGACCATCAGCGTCTCCGGCATGACCTGCGGGCACTGTGTGTCGGCCGTCAGCGAAGAACTCGAGGCCATCGACGGCGTTGAGGCAGTAAGCGTCGACCTGAACGCCGGCGGCATTTCCACTGTGACCATCACCGCCAGCAAGGAACTCCCACCCTCGGACATTGGGGAAGCCGTCGCCGAGGCCGGCTACCTCGTCGTCGCCAACGAGGCCTAGAAACCCTTTCAACACCCGAAAGCCGACATGAGCCACCGAGAACTGCTGCAGCCACCCGCCACCCGCATTGTCGAACTGGACATCGAGGGGATGACCTGCGCGTCCTGCGTCAACCGGGTGGAAAAGAAGCTGGGCAAGCTCGACGGCGTGGCAGCAACGGTCAACCTGCCGCTGGAGTCGGCCTACGTCACGGTGCCGGAGGGCATCACCGACGAGCAACTGGTGGACACTGTCAACGCGGCAGGCTACAAGGCCCGGGTCCACGGGCCGATCACTGCCGTGAAGCACCCGGACGGCGACGCCGGGGACTTGCGGCAGCATGCGTCTGAGCCAGGAACGAGCGGGCATGCAGAGCAAGTGCCCGGCGTCGCCGCCAAGCTCCGCCCGCGTCTGATCCTGGCGGCTGTCCTGACCGTCCCGGTATTCCTGGTCAGCATGGTTCCCGCGTTCCAGTTCCCCAACTGGGGCTGGGTGGCGGCTGTGCTGGCGCTGCCGGTGGTCACGTGGGCTGCGTGGCCTTTCCACCGGGCAGCGGCCATCAACGCCCGCCACCTCGCCTCCACCATGGACACCCTGGTGTCGCTCGGGGTGGCAGCAGCCTACTTGTTCTCCGCCTGGCAACTGTTGGCCGACCCGCGCATGACCGAACACCCCGGCATGGAGGGGATGTCCGGCGACCTGTACTTCGAGGTGGCCTCCGTCGTCACCACCTTCCTGCTCCTGGGCCGGTATTTGGAGGCCAATGCCAAGCAAAAGGCCGGCGACGCCCTTCAGTCGCTGTTGAACCTGGGCGCCAAGGATGCAACCGTGCTGCGCAGCGGCGTGGAACAGAAGATCCCCGCCGACCTGCTCCAGGTGGGCGACGTCCTGGTGGTCCGCCCGGGCGAAAAGATCGCCACCGATGGCGTGGTGGTGGACGGCGACTCAGCGGTGGACGCCTCACTGGTGACGGGTGAATCGGTCCCCGTGGAAGTGGGGCCGGACAGTCGCGTCACCGGCGCCACCATCAACACCTCCGGCCGGCTGCTGGTCAGGGCCACCCGGGTTGGATCCGAGACCACCCTGGCCCAGATGGCGCGCCTTGTCTCGCAGGCCCAAACCGGCAAGGCGCCGATCGCACGGCTCGCGGACCGCATCAGTGCCGTCTTCGTTCCGGTGGTCTTGGCGACAGCCATCCTGACGTTCGTGCTGTGGCTCCTCCTTGCCGGCCCCGCCGCCGAGGGGGACCACCTGCGGCAGGCGTTTACTGCCGCCGTCGCCGTGCTGGTCATTGCCTGCCCCTGCGCCCTTGGCCTGGCCACCCCGGTGGGTCTCCTGACGGGTACTGGCCGCGGCGCCCAGCTGGGCATCCTGATCAGGGGCCCCCAGGTCCTGGAGGACACCCGAACCGTGGACACCATCCTGCTGGACAAGACAGGGACGGTCACCACCGGCAACCTGGCCGTGGATGCCACGGCAGGGTTCCCCGGTTTCCAGGACCACCACGTCCTCCGGCTCGCCGGAGCCCTCGAGGCCGCCTCGGAGCACCCGGTGGCCCGCGCCATTACGGCAGCAGCCTCCTGGGCACGTTCCACACATTCAACGGACGACGCCGCCACCTTGCCATCCGTGCAGGGTTTCAGTTCCGCCCCTGGTGGCGGAGTGCGGGGAACCGTTGAGGGCAGGCGCGTGCTGGCCGGACGGAAAGCCTGGCTGGAACAAAATGGTGTTGTCCTGGACGCCGGCCAGCAGGCGCAGCTGGCGGCTGCCGAGGACGGGGGCGCCACCACCATCTGCGTTGCCGTGGACGGGGAAGCGGCCGGAATCATCAGCCTGAGGGACACTGTAAAGGAAGGCTCCGCCGCCGCCGTCGCCCGGTTGAAGGCCTTGGGCCTGCGGCCCATCCTGCTGACCGGGGACAACGCCGCAGTGGCCGCCCGGGTGGCTGCCGCCGTCGGCATCGCTCCGGACGACGTCTATGCCGCCGTCCTGCCGGAAGGAAAGGTCGAGGCAGTTCGCAGGCTCCAGGCCGGCGGCGCCACGGTGGCCATGGCCGGTGACGGCGTCAACGATGCCGCGGCACTGGCACAGGCCGATCTCGGCATTGCCATGGGGTCGGGAACGGACGTAGCCATCGAGGCGGCGGACCTGACGGTGATGGGAAACGACCTGGCCCAGGTGGCGCAGGCCATTGAACTGTCCCGGAAGACGCTTGCCACCATCAAGGCCAATCTGTTTTGGGCATTCTTCTACAACGCGGTAGGGATCCCCGTGGCCGCCCTGGGACTGCTCAACCCGATGATCGCCGGCGCGGCCATGGCCGCCAGCTCAGTCCTTGTGGTGGCAAACTCGCTGCGGCTGCGCAGCTTCGGCAAGCCCCGGCGCTGAGCGGCTTATCCCTGGAGCAAAGGATCAGGCCGCGCCGTACCGCACTGCTGCGCGCGACCTGGCCTTGGCTGCTTCGGCCTCCCGGTCCTTGGGCGGCGCCTGGGTAACCAGCGAATCCAGCAGATGCTGCGTGAGGTGGGCAATTTCGTGCACTGCCTCGTCGAAGGCTTCCTGGTTGGCCTTGGACGGTTTGGTGCTGCCGCTGATCTTGCGCACATACTGCAGCGCGGCCGCGTGCACCTCCTCGGACGTGGCATGCGGCTCGAAGTTGTGAAGGGTTCGGATATTCCGGCACATAACGCCATGCTAGGCTCTTCCAACGCCTGGGATCGACCCCTTTTTCCATGATTTCCACGCGGCGCCGATGGGGAGCCCGGCATGGGCAGGGCTGCCCATCGACACTGTTTTGGGGCCGGGATAGGTTTTAGGCAATGAATCTTCCGGATGAGCCGGGGGCCGCTGGGGATGCCGATCTGGTTCGGATCCACGATCTAACAAGGAGAAACTGATGGCTATTTGGGGTGCAGACGTTGAGCAGCTTCGCCAGCTCGGCAGCAAGCTTCAGGCAGGGGCGTCCGAGATCGAGACGCAGAGGTCCACTCTCACCAAGGTCCTGACCAGCACCAACTGGGAAGGCCCGGACGCAACCAAGTTCCGCAATGAGTGGACCGGTACCCACACCGCCATGCTCACCAAGGTTGCCGCGGCACTGAAGGAAGCCGGCACGCAGGCAACGCGCAACGCCGAGCAGCAGAGCCAGGCCTCGCAGGGCTAAGCCCCGGCGGCCCATCCGCCATGGAAGGGTCCGGTGCCGCAAGGCACCCGGACCCTTCCACATTTAAGGCTATTGCCGGGGCGGCCGACGGCAGCCAAACCCGGCTGCGTGGCTGCACGCCTGAGGCGACAGGCGGCACTAAGGGACTGGTTCGACGTCGTTCGCGTGTTCCAGCGGGGACGCCGCCTGGGGTGCCGCTCCCCCACCCGTCCCAGCCGCTGCGCGACGCAGCTCGTCGAGCCGGACCAGGATGACCCCGCCGACGATGAGTACGCCGCCCAGGAGCTGGATGGCGCCCGGCAGTTCCCCGAGCAGCAGCCACGCCCACACCACGGCGAACAGGACCTCAGTCAGTGACACGAAGGATGCCACCTTGGAGCCGAGGGCCCGGGCGGCCATGATGCCCGAGACGTATGCCAATACGGTGGCCAGCACCACCAGCCCAGCAAGGGACACCCACCATGGCGTGATCCACGAGCCCAATTTGGTGTCCGCAGTGCTGAACGCCATGGGCAGCAAACCCGTGGCGGCAGCGAGCCACATTACGGCGGCACCCACCATCAGACCGCCGGAAGCCAGGACGATCGGCGGCAAAGCGTCATTTTCCTTGGCCGTGATGAAGAAGTAGATGGCCAGGCAGACAGCGGCCGCCATGCCCCACAGGACCCCCACCAGGTCCACCTTCACGGCTCCGGTGAGGTCCAGGACCAGCACCAGCCCGGCCAGCGACAACAGCGTCCCGCCGGCGGTCAGGGCCGTGGGGCGCCGGCGGCTGGCAGCCCAGAGCCACAGGACGATGATCACCGGTGCCAGGTACTCCAGCAGGAGTGCCACGCCCACCGACAGCCGGGCCACCGCATTGAAATAGAACAGCTGGCATGCGGCCACTCCGATGAGCCCGAACAGCACGATGGTGAGCCAGTTGTCCAGTAGCTGGTGCCAGCGGCCCTTGAGCGCGTATCCGGCGGGCACGGCCAGGATGAGGGCGGCCCCCGTCAGCCGGGCAGTGACTGCCGCCCCGGGGGACCAGCCGGTTTCCAGCAGCGACTTGGCGAAGGATCCGGACAGGCCGAAGACAGCGGAGGAAAAGAGCGCGATGCCGAGCCCGGATGCCAGGAAGCTTGTCCGCCGGGTGGGCAGTTCAGGGGTGGGGTTGGGGTTCTTTGCGGCAGGCACCGTTGCCTCCTGTCAGGAGTAAAGTAGGGTAATGCCCATTACACTACGCTTCGGTGCTGTAAGGAGTCAACATGGTTTTCGCCCCTGACACTGAGGTGGCGCTGCGCACGGTGGTGAACCTTATCAACACGGCCGCGAACGGGAGGGAAGGGTTGGCGTCCATCGCGGACCTGGACAGCTTCCTGGCCACTGAGGGGTTTTCCGGGTCCCGGAGCCGGGATGAGGCGGAACTGGCAAGCGTCCACCAACTGCGCGTCGAATTGGCGGCAGTGTGGACAGCGGATGAGGATGCCGCTGTGGGCACGGTCAACCGGCTGCTCCGGGACGCAAGTGCCTTGCCGCAACTGATGAAGCACGATGGCTGGGACTGGCATCTCCACGCCACGGCCCCCGGGGCGCCCCTCGCGGACCGGATGAGTACGGAGGCAGCCATGGCCCTGGCGGACGTGATCCGCAGCAAGGAGATGGAACGGCTGCGTATGTGCGAATCGGAGGACTGCGATGCAGCGGTGCTGGACCTCAGCCGCAACCGGTCCAAGCGGTACTGCGATACCGGCAACTGCGCCAACCGGGCCCATGTTGCCGCGTACCGGGCCAGGCAGGCCGCTGCGGGATAGCAGAGTTACCCATGGGTGGAGTTTGGGCCAACGTGCCGCCGCGGATTTGTCCTTAAGGCTGGGGCGTGCCGTCCGCGCCGTCACCGGACGCCGGCGGGTTCTGGGGGCCGCGGGCGCCGAAGCCGTGGCCGGGCCCTGCGTGGGGAGATCTTTTCGGCGCCGAGCTCAGGTTCACGCCCGATCCCTTGCCCAGGTGTTCGGCATTCTCCTTGTAGCTCATCGACAGCATGGCGGCGATCACCAGGGTGACGATGAAGGCGATGCCCGCCGCCGTGAAGGCGAGGTCGAAGCGGGGCGTACGGGCGCTTCCCCCGGAGGCGAAGATCAACACCGCAACGAAGGCGACGACGGCCCAGAACGCCGAAAACATCAGCGGCCCCTTCACCGAGGTCCGCAGCTTGCGCGGTTTTCCTTGATGCTGGTCAGCCACAATGGTTCCTCCCTGCAGGCGGCGCACGGCCGGCCTGGTCTACGAATTCGCGGTTTCGCACCGAGTTTTCTACAGAAAGTAGAAGGGCGCTCCCCCTAGTTTACGGCTTCCCTGCGCCGGCGCGGGCATCGTGCCGAAGGGTAAGGCCGGACAGTACCCACAGGACGCCGGAAATAATTGCCCCTCCACCGGCCACGCCCAGCAGGGCATGGGCTCCGAGATTGATGAAGAAGGGCAGCAGCACCGCCGTTCCTATCCCGATGATCCCGGAGGCAATCCAGTCCCGGGCAAGAACATGGCGGCTCTTGCGCTGCAATCCGCAGGCAAGTTCCAGGACGCCGGCCACACCCAGGCCCACCGCTGCGATCACCCCGAACAACAGGTCACTGTGCAGGAGGAGCACAGCAAAGCCGGCACCGGCCAGGACCGCGCCACCGGCGGACAGCAGCTTGCCGGGCGCCGAGTTCTGGGCGAGACCCGCTGCCGGGACGGTCCGAAGGGACACCACGCCGACGGCCAGGAGATAGAGGCCCCCGGCCCAGCCCATGACCTCCACGGAAGGCGAAGTCCAGAAGACCGTCACAGCGCCGAAAACCAGCGCAGCAGCCGAACGGAGCAGGACCGGCTTCCACAGGTCGTTACGGGGGGTGGTTCCTGGAGCAGCCCCCGCGGGGCTGGATGGTTGCGTCACCGGTCCAGTTTAGTGGGGGCCGCTGGAAGGTCGAACCGGAGTGTCGGCTGTCAGGCCGAACCCAGCACCATCCAGCGGTCTGACCGGGCCCGCAGGCCCAGGGTGAGCGCGCGTGCCGCCATGTATCCCAGCGCAAAGGCCACCCAGAGCCAGCCCAGCCCCGGGGCGCCGCCGGCACCGGACAGCGCAACCCCTGCCAGCAGCGGAACGTAGACGGCGAGGTTCACCAGCCCCGCCAGTGCGAGGTACCGCGCGTCTCCTGCGCCGATCAGCACGCCATCCAGGACGAAAACGTATCCGGCGATGGGTTGGCCTGCCGCCAGGACCCAGAGGGCAACAGTGAGCACTGACTGCACGTGGGGATCCGCAGTGAACAGCGGCCCTACCCAGGGGGCCACAGAAGCCAGCAGCAGTCCCGTCACCACGCCGAACCCTGAGCCCCAGCGGATCATGGTCCCGGTCAGCAGCCGGGCCGTGGCTGCATTGGCCGCGCCGAGCTCCTTTCCGATGAGTGCCTGCGCGGCGATAGCCAGGGCATCCAGGGCGAAGGCGAGGAAGGAAAAGATGGTCATGGCCAGCTGGTGGGCGGCAAGGTTAACCTCACCCTGGGCCGTCACCACCAGCACCGTGGCCAGGATTGCTGCGCGCAGGCTGAGCGTGCGCAGCATGAGCCAGGACCCCACGCGTGTCATGCTGCGGATCCCCCGCCAGCTGGGTAAAAGGCTTATGCCGTGACGTACGGCGTTCCGCCGCACCATCACCACGTAGACCGCTGCCATTGCCCACTGCGCCAGGCCGGTCCCGATCGCCGAGCCGGCCACGGACCAACCCAGGCCGTAGACAAGCCAGAGGTTCAGCAGGATGTTGATGCCGAACCCGGCCGTGGCCACCACCAGCGGGGTCCGGGTGTCTTGCAACCCGCGCAGCACGCCGGTGCCGGCAAAGATCAGCAGCATTGCCACCAGGCCCGGCATGGACCAGCGGAAGTAGTCGATGGCAAACGCCCGGGCACTGTCCTGGGCTCCCAGCAGGTCGATGAGCGGTTCCGCTGCGGCGAAACCCACCCCGGCGAGGAGCCCGCCGAGCAGCAGTGCCAGCCAGACGCCGTCGCGCCCTGCCGCGAGGGCCTTGCCCAATTGCCCGTCGCCTATCGCGCGGGCCACTGCCGGGGTGGTCGAGTAGGCCAGGAAGACCATGAGTCCGACGGCGGTCTGCAGCACGGCTGATGCCAGCCCCACGCCGGCGAGCTGGGCCACGCCGAGATGGCCCACGATGGCCGAATCCGCCAGCAGGAAGAGGGGTTCGGCCACCAGCGCGCCAAAGGCAGGGAGGGCGAGGCGGAGTATTTCCCGGGCAGGGCCGCGGGTGCCGGCCGCAGCGGCAGGAGCTGGTTGTTGTGGCACGCTGCCAGCTTAACCGCGCCCGGCGGCAGAAACGGGCCGGGCATGACAAAGACCACAATCGTCCAGATTTAGTTGACACTTCAAGTATTAGTCCGGGAGAGTGGACGTTATGAACAAGCCAGCACTGACCACCACCGCCCTTGCCGCCCTCCGCATCATCCTCGGCTTCCTCTTCGCAGCCCACGGATGGCAGAAATTCAATGAGTGGACCATCGCCGGCACTCAGGCCTCCTTCGCCAAGATGGGCGTGCCGGCCGCCGACGTCATGGCACCGGCCGTCGCCGTCCTGGAACTGGCGGGCGGTATCGCCCTGGTCCTCGGAATCCTCACCCGCGTGGTGGCCGCACTCCTCGTCGTGGACATGCTCGGCGCCCTCTTCCTGGTGCACGCCCCTGCCGGCGTCTTCGCCGCAAACGGAGGCTACGAACTCGTCCTGCTCCTTGCCGCTGCGTCGTTCGCCCTCGCACTCACCGGCGCCGGCCGCCTCTCCCTGGACGGCGCCCTCTTTGGCCGCGGCAAGTCCCGGCTGGCCGTCCTCGCGTAACCCCTTCACATGCCACGCCCGACGGCGGCCGGTCACCCAAGGTGCCTGGCCGCCGTCGGCCCTTTATGGGTCAAAGCAGCATTGTTGCAGGGCCAACCCGCCGGTAACCGCGGCTCTCAGTAAGATCGCAGCATGACTGAGACCGGCCACCGCAACTCCGTGACCCTCCGCTTCCTCGCTGCCCCCACCGACGTGGGACACAGCGGCTCAGTGGACGCCGGGACCGTGCTCGAATGGGTGGACAAGGCTGCCTACGCCGCAGCGGTGGGTTGGGCAAAGTCCTATTGCGTGACCGCGTATGTGGGAAACATCCACTTCGCCGATCCCGTCAACAGCGGCGACATGGTGGAGGTGGAGGCAACCATCGTTTACACCGGCCGATCCTCCATGCACATCCACACCGTGGTCTCCTCCGGCGACCCGAAGGGTGGCCCTGCAACAATGCGCAGCCAGTGCATGGTGATCTTCGTTGCCGTGGGGGCGGACGGCAAGCCCACCCCGGTGCAGCAGTTCGAACCTGTTACCCCCGACGAAATTGAGCAACGTGACCACGCGCTGGCCAGGATCAAGGTCCGGGAGCAGATCGTAGAAGCTATGAACCGGCAGGAATATACCGATGCAGGTACGGCCGAACGCGTGACGCTGCGGTTTATGGCCGCCCCCACCGACGTGAACTGGGGCGGCAAGGTCCACGGCGGGATCGTGATGAAGTGGATTGACGAGGCCGCCTACGTGTGTGCCTCACGCTACTGCGGCCGGGACACCGTGGCGGTATTCTCCGGCGGCGTGCGCTTTTACCGCCCGCTACTTATTGGCCATGTGGTGGAGGTGGAGACCCGGCTGGTGTACACCGGGACCAAGGGCATGCACATCGCCGTCCACGTCCGTTCCGGCGACCCCAAGGGCCGGGAGCTGAACCTCACCACCTACTGCCTCACCGTGATGGTGGCGCGCGACGACGACGGCAACTCAGTGCCCGTGCCCGCGTGGGTGCCGGTTAGCGAGGAGGACAAGCGCCTTCACGCCCATGCCCGCGAGCTCCTCGAGATCCGGGGAACGGCACCCGGGAACCGCCCGCCGAACCACCTGCTGGCTGCCGCAAACCCTACGGGCAGTGAACGGGGCGGCGCCAGCGACGCCAGCACCCACTACGCCTAGAAGCCGCCGCCACCGCCGGCGTCGCCGGCCATGTTGGCAAAGCGGGAGTAGTGGCCCTGGAATGCCACCACAATGTCCTTGGTGGGGCCGTTACGGTGCTTGGCCACGAGGATGTCGGCCTCCCCGGCGCGGGGTGATTCCTTGTCATAGACATCCTCGCGGTGAAGCAGGATGACCATGTCGGCGTCCTGCTCAATGGAACCGGATTCACGCAGGTCCGACACCATGGGCCGCTTGTCCTGGCGCTGTTCCGATCCACGGTTCAGCTGGGACAGGGCGATCACGGGGACCTGGAGTTCCTTGGCAAGCAGCTTCAGGGCACGGGAGAATTCGGAGACTTCCTGCTGGCGGGACTCCACTTTCTTGCCTGAGCTCATGAGCTGCAGGTAGTCGAGAATGACCAGCTTGAGATCGTGCTGCTGCTTCAGGCGGCGGCACTTGGCCCTGATTTCCATGAGGGACATGTTGGGGCTGTCGTCGATGAACAGCGGGGCATCATTCATCCTGCCCATGGTGGTGGCGATCTTGGACCACTGCTCGTCCTTGATGGTTCCCTTGCGGAGGTCCTGGAGCCCAATGGTGGCCTCGGCGGACAGCAGGCGCATGGCGATCTCGTTCCGGCCCATTTCCAGCGAGAACATGACCGTTGAAAGGTTGTTCTTGATGGCAGCGGAGCGGGCGAAGTCCAAGGCGAAGGTCGACTTACCCACTGCCGGGCGCGCGGCAATGACGATCATCTGGCCCGGGTGGAGCCCGTGGGTCAGCTCATCAAGTTCGTAGAAGCCGGTGGGCACGCCAGTCATGCCCTCTCCGCGATGGCCGGACGCCTCGATTTCGTCCACCGTGGACTCCATGACGTCCTTCAGCACCACATAGTCCTCAGCAGTGCGGCGTTCCGCTACTGCATAGACCTCTGCCTGTGCCTGGTTGACGAGGTCCTCCACCTCGCCGTCCGAGCCGTATCCCAACTGGACGATCTTGGTTCCGGCGTTCACCAGCCGGCGCAGGACCGCGCGTTCGGCCACGATCTCGGCGTAGTAGCCGGCGTTGGCCGCAGTGGGAACGGTCTGGATCAGTTCATGCAGGTAGGCAGGTCCGCCGATCCGGTTGATCTCGGCACGCTTGGTCAGCTCATCGGAGACGGTGACGGCGTCCGCAGGCTCGCCGCGGCCGTAAAGGTCGATGATGGCCTCGTAGATGGTTTCATGCGCTGGGCGGTAGAAATCCTGTCCGCGGAGAATTTCAACCACATCCGCGATGGCGTCCTTGGAAAGCATCATGCCGCCCAGAACGGACTGTTCGGCGGCGATGTCCTGGGGCGGCTTCCGGCTCGCGCCCGATCCACGGGTCGCCTCGACAGGGTCCAGATGCGCGATTGACAAAGCTGCCGTCCTCCATTTGTACCGGGCGTGCGGCCCGGTGATCCATCCTGTTCGCGGCCTCCGATAACCGGCCCCGCCACCTGTCCAGGTCTACCCCGAGGCCCTGACAATCAATCAACTCCGGGCCTGAAACCACCTCTGGCCCGGAGTTATCCCCACTATCCACAGCTTTTCCACAGAGACACTTGGGAGGTGCGCACGCGCGCTTCAAACCGAAGCGGGCACGCCCTGTTCCAGCCGCGGAGAACAGGTACCCCGCTACGCTAGCCCCCGTGGCGCCAGCCGCAAAGCCGGCATGCCGCAGCCGCTGTGGATAACCTGTGCAGTAAGAGGCATAGCTTGTGCACAGCCTGTGGGGAAGTCTGTGGATACAGAAGTTTTTTGGGTTGCTGCAGCTTGCTGACCTGCGGAAACGCAGGATCTGGCATGTGGAGTAAATATTTCTTCCAGGGAATTTCATCCACAGGACCTGCAGGAGATCCGCAGCGGGGAGAGGGCCGGAAGCGCCGATGGAGTCCTCCCGCTGGACCGCGTGGCCCACCTCATATGCCGGGCGGGGATTTTTACCGGCCTAGGCTGGGCACTGTATGCGGACCGGTGAATATTGCTGTGGATAACTCCAATCTGGATTAAGCTCTAGATATGGGCGATCTACTGCTGGTGCTGTTGCCGGCCATAGTTTTGGTGGCGCTCATGTGGGGCATTGCCACCGCCCTGCGGCCCCGTGATGCGGGGATGTCGGAGGCCGAAAAATACCAGCGCGAGCTCGCCGAGCGCTCTGCCCGCCACTATGCAGCCCAGGTCCAGGCCGCCACCGCTGCCCGCGCCCGTTTGGCAGCGGCTACCCACCCAAGCCAAAACGCCCAGCAGCACAACCAGCAGCAGGAACACCTGCGGGCGGGTGACCAGCAAAGCAATCGCACCTGGCGAGGGCCAGGAAGTACATAGAACGGCTCGTGAAATGGAATCCCTTGTGGTCCCGGTCCTTATCCTGCTCGCGGTGGTTGCGGGGGTCATGCTGGCATACCGTGCCGCCCGCAGGCGCGAAGCAGAGCATGCCCCGGCCCAGTCCCAGCCAGCCGCTACCTCCGTCGAGTTGGCCCGGGCAGCGGCAGACCGGCTGTCGGAGGATGAGCACCGGCGGCTCTACGCCTTGATCGCGCAGGGACAGGCCATGGCCGCCATCAAGCTCTACTACGAGGTGACCGGAGAAGGGCTGAGGGCCTCACGCGAGGCCGTAAGCGCCATGGCGGCCCACCCCCAGCCCTACCGGAGCCAGGAGCCTGCCCAGGCCGTTGAGGAGGACGACGAAGAGCCGCAGCGGTTCCCGTACCGCTACCGGGCCATCGCCAGCAAGGGCGACGTAACCCGGGAGGTAAGCAGCAACATGCTCAATGACGAGATTTACGGCAGGATCCGTACCTTGGCCCGGAGCGGCGATACCGAGGCCGCGGCCAACGCCTTGACGCGGCACTCAGATATCTCCCTGAAGCAGGCCCGGGAGTTCATTGCCCTGCTGGACGACTAGCGGGATCCGGAAATCCCGGCCAGCAGCTGCTCGAAGGGAAGTGACTCCAGCGGGGCGGGCTTCCGGCCGGGCTGCGGCCCCTCCAGCAGCCGGGTGAACTCGCCGGCAGCCCGGTGGATCCGGTCCGCGAGGGATGCCCCGCCCTCTTCGGCGGTTCCCCAGTCCTGCGGCCCCGCGAAGACGCCGGTTGCGGCCGTGCGCGTGCGGAGGTAGCTGAAGAGCGGCCGCAGCGCGTAGTCCAGGACCATCTGATGGCGGTCAGTGCCGCCGGTGGCGCCCAGCAGGACCGCCTTGCCCTCCAGCGACTTCGGATCAAGGACGTCGATGAATGACTTGAAGAGGCCACTGTAGGAGGCGCTGAAAACCGGGGTCACGGCAATGATGCCGTCCGATCCCTCCACACCTGCGATGACCTCCGCCAGGCGGGGTGCCGCATAGCCGGTGACGAAGTTGTTGGCGATGTCCACGGCCAAGTCCCGGAGTTCGACGACGTCCACTGCCACCTCGTAGCCGCCCGCCTTGAGTTGCCGCTCGGCAGCTGCTGAGAGCTGGTCAGCCAGCAGCCGGCTGGATGAGGGTACCCCAAGCCCTGCGGAAAGGACGGTGATGCGGCGGGTTTCCATGGCGTTCTCCTGGTGCTCGTTCAGTTCATCGTATATGCGTATGCATCTATGTTGGTGAACCGCTGCCAGCGTCGCGGTATTCCCGGCTGGGTATTGGCGGCCAGGTGCGGACCCTGTTAATGGCTCCGCTCACCGGAGCAGGCTGCCACCGGCCTGGGAGAGGATGGCGCCGGCCAGTGGACCGGCGATGATTGCTGCGCAGGAAACCAGATTGATCCACCGGTAGGTCGCAAGGATGGCGATGAATTCCCGAAGGAAGGCACTCGGGATGAAATACCCCGCCGTCCTGGCCCCGGTGACATGCGCCCGAAGGCCTGCGCGCCGGGTGAACATCGCAGCGCGAAATACATGATAGCTGCTGGTGACGACGGTAACGGGTGCGTCCGGCCGCTCCATCAGCCGGCGCGAGAACTCAAGGTTCTCCATGGTTGTGGTTGCCCGGCCCTCCACGATGATCCGGCCCGGGGGAACACCCTGCTGCTGCAGGTAGCGGGCCATCGCCGTTCCTTCCGGGAGGAGTTCGTCCGTCCCCTGACCGCCGCTCGGAATCAGTGCTTTGATGGAACCGCCGTGCTTCCCGCGATACACGCGTACCGCGGCGTCCAGCCTGGAAGCCAGCAGGGGCGGAACAGACGCGCCGTTCAGGCCTGAACCCAGAATCACTACATACTCCGGCGGCCGCCGCGGCGGAAGGTTCGAGTAGATCAACGAATAGACCAGGTAACTGACGAACACGAATCCCACATAGCCCGCCACGACGGCCACCACAGAAGTGACCGCGCCCAAACCAGGCACAACCGTCTGCAGGACGGCCAGCAAAAGGGGCACGGCCACCACGGCGAGTCCCGTCAACAGGGACAGCAGGTTTCCTACGCTGCGGCCCTCCCGGCGCAGCATGACGATGCCGTTGAGGACCAGGAAGAGGGCCAGTATTGGTCCGGATACGATGAGCAGGACAGCCAAGGTCAACGTCATGATCACCGGAATGGAGTTGTTGCCGGCGACCAGGAGTAACCCAAGCCACCCGAAGATCACACCCGCGACAAGGAAGACACCGTTCCGCAGGCGCCTGCGGTCCGTCACGAAGCTAATGGTCGCAGCCACCAGGAGGATGCTGCTGACGGCAAGGAACGGCAACGCTTGGCGACCTTCCTGGGATACGGCGGACTGGTACCGTACACAACTTCAGGGGACGGCGTCCCAGCAAGCTTATGTTGCCGGCGGGCGGCAAGGGGAAAGGCCGGCCGTGAGATAGGACGCAAAAGGCCCCCGCCGGAGTTCCAGCGGGGACCCTTCAGCTGCAGTCAGGGACTACTTGCCTGCAACCACGTCGAGTTCGATCACAGCGGCAACGTCAGCGTGGAGGCGGACGTTGGCCTGATAGGAACCAACCGACTTAATGTGGGCGGCCAGTTCAACCTTGCGCTTGTCGATCTTGCCAAGGCCAGCGGCCTCAACAGCGTCGGCGACGTCGCCCTGCTTGACGGTGCCGAACAGGCGGCCGGACTCGCCGGCCTTGACGACCAGCTTGACCGGCTTGGCGGACAGTGCAGCGGCCTGCTTCTGAGCGTCTTCCAGGGAAGCGTGCTCGCGGGCAGCGCGGGCAGCCTTGATGGACTCAACCTGCTTCTCGCCACCCTTGGACCAGGTCAGGGCGAAGTTGCGGGGCAGCAGGTAGTTACGTGCGTAACCGTCCTTGACCTCGACAACGTCGCCAGCAGCACCGAGACCGGTAACTTCGTGGGTCAGAATGAGCTTTGCCATGTTAGTTAATCCCTTCCTTAGCCGCGGCCAGCGCCGGAGTAAGGCAGCAGAGCAACTTCGCGGGCGTTCTTGATTGCCTGGGCGATCTTGCGCTGTTCCTGCACCGTGACGCCAGTGACGCGACGGGCGCGGATCTTGCCGCGGTCGGAGATGAACTTGCGCAGCAATGCTACGTCCTTGTAGTCGATGACAGTGATGTCAGCGGCCTTCAAGGGGTTGGACTTTGGTTTGGGCTTACGGAGTTCAGCCTTAGCCATCGTGGAGCTCCTATTCTAGGGAGCCCGTGGATATTGATCCACGGGATGGTGGTGGTCCGACGGCGGCAGTACCTTAGGTGCGTTGCGGCACCCTGGCTGCCCCTGCGCCGGGCCGTTACTTGGGTTTTAGAAGGGAGGTTCGGAATCGGGGCCGTTGCCCCAGCCGCCTGCATTGGACACGCCGGGCGTGGCCCAGGGATCGTCCTGCGCAGCTTGCTGGTTGCCGCCGCCCCAGCTTCCGCCGGAGTTGCCGCCCTGGTTTCCACCAGAGTTGCCGCCTCCGAAGCCACCGCCGCTGTTACCGCCACCGAAACCACCGCCACCCTGGCCGCCGGAGCGCTGGGTGCGGTTGACTTTGGCGTTGGCGTAGCGCAGGCTGGGGCCGATTTCGTCGACCTCAAGCTCGATAACGGTGCGCTTTTCGCCTTCTTTTGTTTCGTAGGAGCGGCTCTTCAGGCGGCCGGTAACGATGACACGCATCCCCTTTGTGAGGGATTCGGCAGCGTTTTCGGCTGCTTCACGCCATACAGCGGCGCGGAGGAACAGGGTCTCCCCGTCCTTCCACTCGTTGGACTGGCGATCAAAGGTGCGGGGGGTGGAAGCGATGGTGAAGTTCGCTACTGCCGAACCGGACGGTGTGAACCGCAATTCCGGGTCATTGGTGAGGTTACCGATGACCGTAATGGTGGTCTCGCCTGCCATCTACTGCCTCCTTGTTCGATCCTGGGTGAAGAGTGCGTTTCCTGCGGGGTAAAGAATGAAGACCGGTGCTGAGTTACTCAGCAACAACCTTCTGCTCTTCGGGGCGGGTGATCTTGGTGCGCATGATGGTCTCGTTAAGAGACAGCTGGCGGTCAAGTTCCTTGGCGGTCTCCGGCTTGGCGGTGAAGTTCACCACGGCGTAGATACCTTCGGACTTCTTCTTGATTTCGTATGCCAGACGGCGACGGCCCCAGATGTCAACCTTTTCGATGGTTCCACCATCGTTGGTGATGACGTTCAGGAACTTCTGAAGCGACGGCTCAACGGTACGCTCTTCGACCTCGGGGTCGATGATTACCATCAATTCGTAAGGACGCATATGTGAACCCACCTCCTTTGGGCTAAGCGGTTACGGCATTTCCGTAACAGGAGGTTCATTTGCGATTCCATGCAATGCCTTGCCGTCCGGAACGGAGGCAGGACGCAGCACAGACTTCAATATCCTAGTGCATTTGGACCCGATAGGCGATTCGCGCTTGACTCAAGGCTAACCGCGTGGGGTTCGGCGCGGGCAGCCCCGGTGCCGCTATGTGGAAAACCGCGCGCATAGGAGGGCACTGCGTGGCGCGACGACTGGGTCATCGCGTCAGTCGGTTCCTTACGCCCCGGTAAATGAGACGGCTGCCGCATAGTCAAATTGCCTCGTCCGGCGGTTTCATCCCGCAACCGCAAAGGGGACATTACAGATGAACCACTATTTTTTTGCCCACACCGCCACCCAGTCGATATAAACGTGACCGCTGGCCCCGGGCAGTGGGCAGGTCGGAAGGCAAGCCTCTGTCTGCAGCACGTAGTGCATGGACGTTGTGGGCACTGCGGTACGGGTGACCCCCACAGACCTGCCGTCAAGGAAGAATTCCACGCGTCCAGGACTCCATTCAGTCGTTGCTGTGTGCCAGGAAGAATATGACGAGCCAGTCTCAAATACACTAAGGATATTGTTACTTGCCCCTGTGCCGTGCATGGCAGCAAAAAAGTTCCCCGCGAGATCCCCCTCGGGATAATCCACCTCCCCGTCCAAGGGCCATTGCCCGCTGTCAGGCCACAAGAGCCATGCCGTCTTAAAGCCTTTTGGAGCATCAGCTCTAAAGCGGACTGAATACCTTCCGTAAAGCTGTCCGTTGAAAGGCCTTGGTTGGTTCTCTCCCAGCTTCGGTGCCGGCGCCGCCCCCATGGCGACACCATTTTCAGAGTGTAGATACATGTCCAGGAGGCCATCATGCACACTGAGGACCTTGGACCTGACTTGGCTCATTTCGTTAGTGCGTGAGTTTTGGGTTGCGGATGGCATCGAGAATGGCCTGCTGCTCGGCGGCAATATCGGGGGCGAACGTCTGCGTGGTGCCGTTGATGGCGATGGTCGCT
>NZ_BMFW01000049.1 GCF_014639275.1 Arthrobacter liuii
TCCCCGACCAAATCCGCCAATTCATCCCCAACGAATACGCCACCCTCGGCGCCGACGGCTTCGGCTTCTCCGACACCCGCGCAGCAGCCCGCCGCTACTTCAAAAACGACACCCACTCCATCGTGGTGAAAGTGCTGCAGCTGCTCGCGGCAAGGGGTGAAGTGGAGGAAGGTGCGCCGTCGTACGCCATGGACCGGTACAAGCTTCTGGACGTCAACGCCGGCACCACCGGCGGGGCGGGCGGAGACGCCTGACTGTTAGTCCCATAGGGTGCAGCTATGGGTAACAGTAACGGGACCGGCTCGGCGGGGACCGCGACCACCGGCGTTGTCCTCGCCGCCGGAGCGGGCACGCGCCTGGGCCTGGGCCCGAAGGCCCTGCTTCCATACCGGGGACGGCCACTCGTGGAGGCCGTCGCCACGACGCTGCTCGACGGCGGCTGCCGGGAGGTGGTGGTGGTCCTCGGCGCTGGTGCGTCAGAGGTCCAGGCCGCTGCCACTCTCGATCGCTTCCGGTTGGTAAACAACCCGAAGTGGCAGACGGGCATGGGCGGCTCTTTCCTGGTCGGAGACCAGGCCACGGATGCGGCGGACCATCTCCTGATCGCACTCGTGGACCAGCCGGGGCTCACACCTGAAACCGTTGAACGGCTGCTTGCACGGCACCAACCGGGACGCATCACTGCAGCCGCGTACCGCCGTCGTGATTCCAGCGACGGCGGCGGGGCGGCACCCCACCGCGGCCACCCCCTGCTCATCGATACCTCCCTGCGCGAAGCCGTGTGCGCAACGGTGACGGGCGACGCCGGGGCGCGCGGCTTCCTGCGGAGCCATCCGGACCTTGTGGATGAGGTGGACTGCAGCGACCAGTCCACCGGTGAAGACGTGGATACGCCGGACCAGCTGGGCCTGCTCCACTAGCGCTCGGGCTCCACTGGCAACCCGAACAGCACCAGCACCTGCACCTGCACCTGCACCAGCACCAGCATCTGCACCTGCACGTGCGGATGGTCAGGCGAGGGCGCGCAGGAACCGCTCAAGGGCATCTTCCCAAGGGGACCCGCCCGGGCGAACGATGTCGATACTGCCCGCTCCCAGTCCTTCTGGCCAGTGGGTTGGTTCCCAGTCCTGGTGTTCGCTTGGGTAATGCCGGCCGGTGGCTGAAATCCAGCCGGGCGGCTCGTTTTTGGTGGCCGGGGTGGGTTTCCAGCCGGTGCTGTGCCGGAGTTTATGGTGCTTCGGGCAGGGCTGTCCCAAGTTGCTGATTCCGGTGGTGCCGCCCTTGGCCCAGGCCAGGATATGGTCGGCGTCGTTGTCCAACGAATTGTTGCTGCACCCCGGGAACGGGCATTTTCCGTCCCGCATCCGCAACCAGGCCCTCATCGCACCAGTCACCCGATAACTCGTCCGGCCGATCTCCAGCGGCGCGCCGTCCCGCGGATCCACCAACACCCGGTAAAACGACCCCGCACCCTCCGCCACGAGGTCCCGGGCCATTGAGGGTGGAATGGGCCCGTACCCGTCCAGCATCGCCGGTTCATCCGTCAAACCCATCAGGGAGTGCACCGGGACCGTGACCAGCACCTGCGCCCGGATCGGCGAAGGCAAGTCTCCCTGCCCCGCACCGCTGGCGCGGCCGGAGGCAGTGCTGCTGGAGGCAGTGCTGCCGGAGGCGGTGCTGCTGCCAAGAACCGCGTCGGCGAAGTTGTCGGCCCGCAGCTGCGGCATGCTGCGGAACTCGTCGGCTCCCTGCATACCGCGGGAGATCGCGGTGAGCCGGTTCCACCCCGCCAGCGCCTGGCCAGCCGGCAGGCACGCGGACAGCCACGCCATCCCGTCCTGGTCCGGCCGGAACTCCACCCGCCGATCCAACACCCCCCGAACGTGCCGGGTTTCGATNCGCGCCGGGTTCACAACGTCCGGGTCAAGGAAATGCCCCTCCAACGCCGCAGCACCCGCAGCATCAAGGCAAGCAGCCTCATCGGCCATGACGGTGGCGTGCTGCCACGACAACACCCCCGCCCGCAGCCCAGCCAGGGTCCGCGGCAACGAGCCTGCCAAAGCATAAGAGGTGGCAAGGAACGAGCCCGCCGCCCGCGGCCCCAACGCCAGCACACACCCGATCTCCGCCGCGACCGCCATCTCCTGCGCCTGCACCGGCGCATCCGGCCCAGCAACAGCACCGGCGGTGTCCGCGTACCTCACCGCGGCCCTGGCCTTCAACGCGGCAATCCCGGCCTCGGCCTCCCGCGCCCCCGCCAGGATGTCCAGGCACCCATCCGCCAAACCAGCCAACGGATCACCCACCGAAAACGGCACCGAACCCGCCCCGTCCACCTCCGCATAAAGCACAGCGACAGCGGCCCTGATGTCCCCAAACGCCCTAACCACCGCCGCTTTCCCCATAACCCCATCATGACAAGGGGGTACGACAATCAAGACTGGCTGTGAAGATCTCAGCTCACGCCGGCATCCCACGCTCCAGCAGTTGCTCCAGCCCATGCTTGAAGCCGGACCTGCCACCGTGGGCGGGATGCCGGATCTTCGGAACATCCAGGCCAGCGCGCTGCAGACTGTGCTGGGCCACATTCCCCACCGCCACGATGGAGCTGATGCCGAACAGCTCCGCGAGTTCCTGCCAGAAAGGTGTCCCGAGCGTCGTCTCGGAGGGCTTGGGCGTGCGGTTGGACATCGGTTTCCCTGGCTGATGCGTATGCCAGGGAAAAGCACTCCACAGCAACGGAAGGAAGTCGAGCTCGGCAAGGACCTGCCATAGCACCGTTGCAGTCGGCTCGGCGGCAACCCCGGCAGCTTCCGGCGGCAGCACGTAGCCCTTGCCCTGACCGAAGAGCCCAAAGCTGTTGGCGGGCCCCCCGAGGATGACTCTGTTGGTGAAGGGCACCCCGGTTATACGCATGCCCCTGAAGCCCGGCGCCTCCCCCACCAGCAGCACTTCCGGCGAACGGTCCAGCATCTCCTGCAGGTATATCTCCAGGTTGCTCCGGCGGAGAGCATTTTCCGGAACTGCATGGTTAAAGAAATTGGTGCAGGCAGGTCCCAGCTCCACGGCCGCCAACCGCTCAACGAACGCCGTGATGCCGGTGCTCATGGCGCAGTCCCGCCAGCTCCTACCAGCGCGGGTGGATGGCCTCGCGGAAGTAGTGGTCGTAGATCCAGCGGACGCCGTCGTCGAACTCCTTGCCGATGCTGACCGTGGCCGCGGCGGCGTTGGCACGTGCCTGCTCCACGTTGCGGGCGCCAGGAATGACGGTGGTGACGCCGTCCTGCGCGGCGATCCAGGCGATGGCCGCTTGTGCCGTGGTGGCGCCCTCCGGCACCAGGCCCTCGAACTCCTTCACAGCTTTCAGGCCTAGCTCGTAGTCCACGCCGGAGAAGGTTTCCCCGACGTCGAAGGCCTCGCCCTTGCGGTTGTAGTTTCGGTGGTCGTTCTCTGCGAACGTGGTGTCCTTGGAGTACTTTCCGGACAGCAGGCCCGATGCCAGCGGAACGCGGGCAATGATGCCAACGCCTGCGGCTTTGGCGGCCGGCAGGACTTCGTCCAGGGGCTTGAGCCGGAAGGCGTTCAGGATGATCTGGACGGAAGCGGTCCCCTCGTGGCGGATGGCTTCGAGGGCTTCGTCCGTCCGCTCCACGCTGACACCGTAGTTGCGGATGGCGCCATCGGCGACGAGGGTGTCCAGGGCGTCGTACACCTCGTTGTTGCTGTACACGGGAGTGGGCGGGCAGTGCAGCTGGACCAGGTCCAGCGTGTCCGTCCCGAGGTTCTTCCTGGAACGGTCCACCCACTGGCGGAAGTTGGCCAGGGTGTAGTTGTCCGGCCGCTGTTCCATCCGGCGGCCCATCTTCGTGGCCACGGTAACGCCGAGGCCGGGGTTGTCCTTCAGGAACTTCCCGATGGCCTGTTCGCTCTTGCCGTCGCCGTATACATCGGCGGTGTCGAAGAGGGTGACGCCGGACTCCACCGAGGCTTCGAGGATGGCCTGCGCCTGTGCCGGGTCCACGTTGCCCCAGTCCGCGCCGAGCTGCCAGGTACCGAGCCCCACGATGGAGACGTTCCGTCCGGTCTTGCCTAAAATCCGCTGTTCCATCCTCCGACTATATGCAACGATGCAACCCGCGGTCAGATCCGCCCCGCGGCTTGCTCTCATGGGCCATTTTGTGACCTGCGCGCAGGGCCTAGGAAAGAACGCGTTCCAGCTTGGGCACCAACCCCGCTTCCTTCAGCCCAAGGTAGATCTTGTCCCGGGCGATGGGCAGCGACGCGAACCGCACCCCGGTGGCGTTGCGGATGGCGTTGGCAAGCGCCGGCGCCACGGGGTTGAACGGGCTTTCGCTCATGGATTTGGCCCCGAGCGGCCCCAGTTTGTCGTTGGTGTCCGCGAAGTACACCTCGCTGCGCGGCACGTCCGCAAAAGTAGGAATGTGGTACTGCCGCAGGATGTCCGTGGTGACCTTCCCGGCGTCGTCCACCACCACCTCCTCATACAGCGTGGCACCAATGGCCTGGGCGATTCCGCCTTCGATCTGTCCGCGGCACTGGCGCGGGTTGACCACCACTCCGGCGTCGGCGGCCTGCACGCTCTGCAGGATCTTCAGCTCGCCGGTGCCGCGGTTCACCGCCACCCGGAAGCCGTGCACGTTGAACGCCACGGAGCGCGGCGTGCCGCCCCAGCGGCCTTCGGCAGCGAGTTCGACGCCGGCATCCGCAGCGGCCTGCGCCAGTTCAGCCAGTGCCACGGGAGTTCCGTCGACCACCACGGCGTCACCGTCCAGGACACAGGCCGAGGCCTGGGTCTGCCTGATCCCAGCGGCGAAGGCCCGGATGCGGACCGCGAGCTCTTCCGCCGCCGCGAGCGTGGCCTTGCCGGCCACCACGGTTCCGGCGGACCCGAACGCGCCGGTGTCGTGCTCCACCAGGTCCGTGTCCGACTGCCGCACCGCCACCCGGGAGGCATCCGTGGACAGTGCCGTGGCGGCAAGCTGGGCATGGACGGTGGTGGTGCCGTTGCCGAATTCGGCGGTCCCGACGTCGGCCTGGTACGTTCCGTCTGCCAGGAGCCGGAGCCGGGAATGGGCAAAGTGGCCGCGCGGCGGCACGGTGTCGATCATGGAGAGGGCGGCTCCTTCGCCCACCATCCAGTCCGGCCCGGGGTCATCAAGGCCAGCCTCCCGGTACCGGGCCTTGCCGCGGTCCAGGGCGTCCCGCACCAGGTCCAGGCACTGGTCAAGCCCGTAGCTGCCGTAGTGCACGTCCTCCTCCGGCTGGGGCTGGGTGGACAGCATGCGGTCGCCCTCCCGGACCATGTTCAGGCGGCGGAACTCCAGCGGATCCATCCCGATGCCTGCAGCGAGCTCGTCCATGGCGGACTCGATCGCGAAGATCATCTGGCTGAGTCCGTAGCCGCGGAACGCGCCGGCCGGGACGGTGTTGGTGTACACCGAATGCGCGTCCACTTTCTTGTTGGCGCACTTGTATACCGCAAGTGATTCCCCGCAGCCGTGGAACATCACGCCGGGTCCGTGGTTGCCATAGGCGCCGGTGTTGGTCACCACGTCCAGTTCCAGAGCCGTCAGCCGACCGTCCTTGGCGGCCCCGGCCTTCAGGTTGATGGTGAAGGGGTGCCGGGTGGTGGTGGCGGTGAACTGTTCGGTACGGGTCAGTTCCAACTGCACCGGCCGCTTCAGTTTCAAGGCAGCGAGCGCCACGAGGTCCTCTGTGAGGACTTCCTGCTTGCCGCCGAATCCGCCGCCCACGCGTCCTGCCACCACGTGCACGCGGTCCTCTTCCAAGCCAAACACCCGGCACAGCGTGCGGCGGACCAGGAACGGGACCTGGCTGGACGTGCGCACCTGCAGCCGCCCGTCGTCGTCTACCGTGGCGATGGCCGCGTGGGTTTCCAGGGCGACGTGTTGCACCCGCTGGGTGCGGTAGGTCAGTTCGTGGATGAAGTCCGCCGCAGCGAAGCCGTCGGCCACGCTCCCCAGCTCAGAATGGAGCTCAGCCACCACGTTCCGGTCTGGCTGCGAGATGCGCGAGCCGGCGGCGTCTTTGTCCCCGTGGACCTGCGGTGCGCCGGGAAGCAGCGCTTCCTGGGGCGAGAAAACAGCGGGAATTTCTTGGTACTCCACCCGGAGCGCCCGGACACCGGCTTCGGCGGCAGCAACGGATTCAGCCACGACGGCGGCCACCCGCTGCCCGACGAACCGCACTACGTCATCGAGCACCCGGGTGTCATCCGGGTCATCCGTGAACAGCTCGTGCTGGGCGGTGGAGAACAGCTGGGTTGGTGAGTCCTCGTGGGTGAAGACGGCAACCACACCGGGGATCTTCAGGGCAGCATCAGTATCAATGGACACCACGCGGGCGTGGGCATGCGGCGAGCGCAGGACCTTCAGGTGCAGCAAGCCCTGCAGCTGGTCTGCGGGAAGGTCAAGGGTGTAGCGCGCCAACCCTGTCACCACCGCCCGGCTGGCCGGGGCCGGAACATCGTCGCCCAACCGGCCGGGCTCGGGATCCGGCTGACCCTCCCCTGCGGTGCCCGAGCCCGCCCCTGCGGGATCCGGGTGGCAGGCGTCCCCGCAGACTGCATCGGCGATGGCACGGTAGCCGGTGCACCGGCAGAGATTGCCTTTGAGGTTCCGGGGCAGGTTCTCCTTCTGCTCGTCATTGAAGGTGGCGGCGGTCATCACCATGCCCGCAGTGCAGAATCCGCACTGGAAGCCCTGCCGTTCCAGGAACTGCTGCTGCACCGGGTGCAACCCAGCCCCGCCTGCGGTAGAAGCGAGTCCTTCGACGGTGGTCACTGCATGCCCTTCGGCACGGACCGCCGGGTAGATGCAGCTATGGACCGGGGTGCCGTCCACGTGCACCGTGCAGGCACCGCAGTCACCGCCGTCGCAGCCCTTCTTAACCCCCAGGTTTCCCTGCTCGCGCACGAAGGTGCGCAGGCACTGGCCGGGGCGGGGAGCGGCGTCGGCAGCCGTTCCGTTGATCTCGATGGCCATGCTCAGGCCCCTTCCTGCTGGGTGTTGCTGCCGCGGCCCGCCGGCGGCCAGAAATCCCCGGACACAGCCAGTCCGGGGGTGCCCGCCGGCGCAGCCAATTCGGCACGGATTTCCTCGGCCAGCCGGTAGGTCATGTCGCGGCGCCAGGCCGGCAGCCCGTGGGTGTCATCGTGGTAAAGCCCGGCAGGGATGCTGTCATCAAGGGCAGCCGCCAGCCGCTCCCCATCCGGCAATCCGTCGAAGCGCAGCTGCACCGGGTGCCTGGTGGCGGCGGTGACGGTCAGCACCAGGGAGGTGCCGGCGTCGAGCCTTCCGATGAGCAGCACCCCGGACCTGCCCAGGTTGCTCAGCGACAGGCGCCGGAAAGCCGCCCTGGAGGAAAGGGCCGACGCCGGGAGGTGGACGCTGCGGAGCAGTTCGCCGGGTGCCAGGCAGTTTGCAGCATCGCCGGTGACGAAGCCGGTCACCGGGACGCTGCGGCTGGTGCCGCCGGGGCCGAGGATGGTGGCGGTGCCGTCCAACCCGGCGCAGAGGGAGATGACGGGACCGGCGGGCAGGGATGTGCAGAGGTTGCCGCCCACGGTGGACATGTTCCACACCTTGAACGAGGCCACGAAGGAATCGCAGCACGCCCGGACCAGGTCCAGCCCCGGCCAGTTCTTGCCGGACACCTGCGCCGAATCGGGAAGGCTGTAAAGCTCGGCGATGGTGCAGGTGGCGGCGAGCTCGATCCCGTCCTCAATGACGGTAATGGGCGTCCAGCCGGCGTCGCCAAGGTCCAGGAGCCGGGTGAGCGGGCGCGGCCCGAAGGCGTAGCTGCCGTAAGAGAAGAGGACGGTGCCGCCTGCCAGCCAGGCGTCGCCGTCCCGCCATTCCGCGGGGTCGGTGGTGCGAACCACCGCCTCGATAGTGTTCATGTCCATGCGATCTCCTGCTTGGAAAAGTCTGTGGGCGCCGGTGGGGGCGCAAGGTGGTGGATGGTGCCGGAAGTCTCCCGCAGCGGACGGCAGCTGGCGGCGCGGCTGTGGGCGGCGATCAGCTCCGCGGTGACGGACACTGCCACTTCGGCGGGGGTGACGGCACCGAGGTCAAGGCCGATGGGTGAGTGCAGCTGGGCGATCCGCTCCGGCGGGACGCCTGCGCGGAGGAGGTCCCCAACGCGTTGGAGGTGGCTCCGGCGGGATCCCATGGCGCCCACGTAGGCGAGGTCCAGGGCCAGTGCGGTTTCCAGCAGCGGTATATCGAACTTCGGGTCGTGGGTCAGGACGGCCGCCACGGTGCGGCTGTCCGTGCGGCCGGCAGCCGCTTCCGCTGCCAGGTAACGGTGCGGCCAGCCGGTCACTACCTCATCGGCGGCCGCGAACCGGGGCTGGTTGGCGAAGGCCGGGCGAGCATCCACGAGGGTCACGTGGTAACCCAGCAGTTTGCCGGCCGGGACCAGCGCAGCGCCGAAATCGTTGGCGCCGAACACCAGCATGCGTGGCGGGGCCAGCCGGGACTGCACCAGGACGGCGGGCTCCCCGGGATGCCGGCTGTGGCCGTCGCGGTCCGGCAGGCATTCCCCTGCCTGCACCAACGGGACCAGACCGGTGCCGCCGCTGCGCAGGATGGATTCCACCCGAAGCGCGGACTCCCCGTGCAGCAGCGGGGCCAGTTCCGGGGATGCCGGTCCATGGTGTTGAACCGGGTCCAGGAACACGACGGCGGCGCCGCCCGGTGCGCCCAGCAGCCGTACCAGCGCCACGGGTTCGTCGTGGCCGAGGCCGGCGAGTTGCCGGACGGCCACCCGGAGCGGTTGCTCCGGTTCACCGGTAACAGCTGCCGGCACCGGTTGGATCTGGATGTCCAGTGCTCCCCCGCAGGTGAGCCCGGCGGCGAACGCATCCGTGGAATTGAAGCCGAAGGTCCTGCGGCGCGCGCCGCCGTCGTCCATTGCCTCTTCCGCGAGCGCCACCACGGCGCCCTCCACGCAGCCGCCGGAGAGGCTGCCCAGCACGTCGCCGGATTCGGTGACCAGCATGGATGTGCCCACGGGGCGCGGCACCGAACCCGAGGCGGCCACAACCGTGGCCACGGCGAACCGCTGGCCCTCGAGCCGGGGCATCCACGGGCCCAGTGAAGGGATCAGGTCAAGCATGGCGGCACTCCTTCTTCCGCAGCGGTGGTGTCCATTGTCTGTCCTGCCAGGGGCCGGGCCAAGGGTTGGCCCGGCCCCTGGTGGGAACGGTCAGCCGCCCAGCAGGGCGTTGATCGGCCCGCGGGCGAAGTACACCAGGAAGCCGGCGCTTACCACCCACATCAGCGGATGGATCTTCCTCGCCTTGCCGGAGGCCGCCCCAATGACGGCCCAGCTCACGAAGCCCACACCGATGCCGTTGGCGATCGAGTAGCTCAGCGGCATGGTCACGATGGTGAGGAATGCCGGCAGCGCCACGGTGAACTTGCTGAACTTGATCTCGCGGATCTGGGCCATCATCATGGCGCCCACCACCACCAGCGCGGCGGCGGCCACCTCGAGCGGCACCACGCTGGTGAGCGGGGTGAGGAACATCGAGCCGAGAAACAGCAGGCCGGTGACCACCGAAGCCAGGCCGGTCCGCGCGCCTTCGCCGATCCCTGCCGCGGAGTCGATGTACACCGTGTTGGACGAACCGGAGGTTGCCCCGCCCGCCACGGCCCCGAAGCCTTCGACGATGAAGGCGGATTTCAGCCGCGGGAACGTGCCGTCCTTGTGGGCGACGCCGGCGCTTTTGGCCAGCCCGGTCATGGTGCCCATGGCGTCGAAGAAGTTGGTGAACACCAGCGTGAACACCAGCATGGTGGCCGCGAGTCCGCCGATCCGGCTGAACGAACCCAAGAGGTCGAAGTGGCCCACCAGGCCCAGGTCGGGGGCCGATACCAGCTGGCCGGACAGGACGGGGGTGTTCAGGTGCCAGCCGCCGGGGTTGGTGGTGCTGGCAGGGCCGAGCTTCAGGACGGCTTCGACGACGGCAGCCAGCACGGTGGTGCCGACGATGCCGATGAGCAGGCCGCCCTGGACCTTGCGCGCCACCAGGATGCCCATGGCCAGGAGTCCGACGACGAACACGAGGGTGGGCACGGAGGTGATGGAGCCGCCGTCGCCCAGTTGGACTGGCGGCCCGCCGGTGGTGGGCCGGACGAAGCCGGAGTCAACGAAGCCGATGAAGGCGATGAACAGGCCGATGCCCACGGTGATGGCGGCCTTGAGTTCCTTGGGCACGGCCCTGAAGATTGCGGTCCGGGCGCCGGTGACGCCGAACAGGACGATCAGGATGCCGTTGATGACCACCAGCCCCATGGCCTCGGGCCAGGTGACCTCGTGGATCACCGAGACGGCCAGGAAGGAGTTGATGCCGAGTCCTGCCGCGAGGCCGAACGGCAGGTTGGCGATGAGGCCGAACAGGATGGTCATGACGCCGGCGGTGAGGCCGGTGACGGCGCCCACCTGTGCGGCGGAGAGCCAGCCGCCGGCGACGTCCGTGGGGGCGTTGTCCGCACTGAACCCGCCGAGGATGAGGGGGTTGAGGATGACGATGTACGCCATGGTGAAGAAGGTGACCAGGCCGCCGCGGAATTCCCGGGCAAGGGTGGAGCCGCGCCGGGTGATCTGGAAGAAGCGGTCAAGGAAGGAGTCCGACGCCGGCAGTTTGGGAGTGCGTGGGGCCTGCCGCGTGGCGGGGGTACTTGAAGCCGGATGCTCCTCGTGGGATTGGTCCAGGATGGTCATCCCGGCCGCCTAGTAGTCGATCCTGGATTCGAGCGTGTTCCAGGTGTTGAACGGCTCCAGCGGGGCCGGGGCCTGGGGATCGCCCAGCGCCAGCTTGGATACCGGCATCAGGGAGTCCCGGTCCTGGTTTTCGAAGTAATCGTAGAACAGGGCATCGTCAAAGCCGACGGAGGCCGCGTCGTGCCGGTCCGCGGCGTAGACCACGCGGCCCACCCGGGCCCAGAGCGCAGAGGCCAGGCACATGGGGCACGGCTCGCAACTGGTGTAGAGGACTGCGCCGCTCAGGTCGAAGGTGCCCAGTTCGCGGCAGGCGGTGCGAATGGCCGTGACTTCGGCGTGGGCAGTGGGATCGTTGTCCGCAGTGACGCGGTTGACGCCGTCGAACGTTTGCCCGTCCGACGTGACGATCATGGCGCCGAAGGGGCCCCCGCTGTTCAGGACGTTGGCCGTTGCCAGCCGGATGGAGCGGGCCAAAAACTGTTCGGCCGTGACGGTGGTACTCATGATGCGACTTCCTTTTGCCGGGAAGCCTGTTGCCGTGCAGGACCAGTAGAACCAGGTGCGAACGGTTACCAGGCTTCAGCATGTGCTGTGAAGGTTAAGTTGCGCCTGGTAGATAGCTTCCCGGAGTCCGGGTGCCCGCCTTTGGCAGAATCGAGATTAGCACCGGTTTGTGGTCCGCGCCATAGTCTTCTGGAAGTTTAATTTCGCTATGTGAAATCGATGTTTCGGGTTCTTCACCGGGCACTCCCCGGGCCGCCGGTCACATTCCGCCGGCATTGACGCGTGGCGTCGGGGCTGGCTACTGTCATCGGACCCGCGGCCCCTTTCTCCTTTCAGGAGCCGTCGCCGCGGGCACCTGGATCAGCAGACAGGGCCGCACTGAGCTGGATTGAACCCAACAGCGCTCAGAAAAGGACCAGCCATGACGCCGCCCACCACACCCGCCGCACGCCTTTGGATCCGGCACCCACTGGCGGCCTTCACCGCCAATGACCTCGACGCATCAGGTGGCCTGGTGGTCAGCGACGGCGTGATCACCGAAGTCCTGGCAGCAGGGCAGCAACCTGCCGCGCCCTGCACGGAAACGTTCGACGCCGGCAGCCACGTCCTGCTTCCCGGCCTCATCAATACGCACCACCACTTCTACCAAACCCTCACCCGCGCCTGGGGGCCTGTGGCCAATGCCCCGCTGTTTCCGTGGCTGCAGAACCTTTATCCGGTGTGGGCCCGGCTGACGCCGAAGGACCTGGAACTCGCGGCCACTGTTGCCCTGGCCGAACTGCTGCTCTCCGGCTGCACCACGGCCGCCGACCATCACTACCTCTTCCCCGCGGGGCTTGAGGATGCAATCGATATCGAGGTGGAGGCGGTGCGCCGCCTAGGCATGCGCGCCACGCTCACCCGCGGTTCCATGACGCTGGGAACGGACGACGGCGGCCTGCCGCCACAGTCCACGGTCCAGGCTCCGGAGGTGGTGTTGGCGGACAGCGAGCGGCTGGTCGGCCGGTACCACGAGCGCGGCGAAGACGCGGTGATCCAGGTTGCCCTGGCTCCGTGCTCGCCGTTCTCGGTGACCACGGAGATCATGGCTGAAAGCGCAGCCCTCGCCGAACGGTTGGACGTGCGGCTGCACACCCACCTGGCCGAAACCCTGGACGAGGAGGCCTTCTGCCGGAAACGCTTCGGGCTGCGGACGGTGGACTACCTGGACAGCGTGGGCTGGCTGACGGACCGCACCTGGCTGGGGCACGGCATCCACTTCAGCGACGCCGAGGTCACCCGCCTGGGCACGGCCGGGACCGCCGTCGCGCATTGCCCCACCTCCAACATGAGACTCGCCTCAGGCACCGCCCGCGTCTTGGAACTGGAGGATGCCGGAGTCCCCGTGGGGCTGGGAGTGGACGGCTCGGCGTCGAACGATGCTTCGAACATGATCCTGGAAGCGCGGCAGGCCCTCTATCTGCAGCGGCTGCGGTACGGGGCCGACGTGCCGGTGGAGCGGGCGCTGGGCTGGGCCACCCGCGGATCGGCCGCCGTCCTTGGCCGGTCAGGGCTGGGCCAGCTGGCGCCCGGCATGCAGGCAGACCTGGCATTGTTCAAGCTGGACGACCTGCGGTTTTCCGGCAGCCACGACCCCATCGCCGCCCTCCTCCTGTGCGCAGCGGACCGGGCCGACCGCGTGATGGTGGGCGGTCGGTGGCGGGTGGTGGACGGCCGGATTCCGGGGCTGGACGTGGCCGGGCTCATCGCGGAACACTCTGCGGCCGCGCACAGGCTGGTGAACTGCTGACGCGCAACCCGCCAACTGCTAGCGTGGCGCCATGACTCCGCCAAAGACGCCGCCAGAGGTTCTCGATATCGATGGAATCGAAGTGCCGATCTCCAGCCCGGACAAGGTGGTCTTCCCGGAGCCCGGGCTGACCAAGCTCGACCTGGTGCGGTACTACCTGGCGGTGGCGGACGGAGCGCTGCGGGGCGCCGGAGGCCGGCCCATGGTCCTCAAGCGGTTCCCGAAGGGCATCGACGCGGAACCGTTCTTCCAGAAACGCGTGCCGGAAAACCACCCGCCCTTCATCGACACCACCACGCTGCATTACGCATCCGGGACCTCCGCGGAGGAGGCTGTGATCCGCGACGCCGCCGGCCTGGCCTGGGTCATCAACCTCGGCTGCCTGGACCTGAATCCGCATCCGGTGCGCGCGGAAGACCTTGAGCACCCGGACGAGCTCCGCGTGGACCTTGACCCGATGCCGGGAGTGGACTGGTCGCAGATCGTGGACGTCGCGTACGTGGCGCAGGAGGTCCTGGACGATGTGGGCCTGGTTGGATGGCCAAAGACAAGCGGCTCGCGGGGGCTGCATATCCTGGTGCGCATCGCCCCGCAGTGGTCCTACCGGGATGTCCGGCTCGCTGCCGAAACCCTGGCGCGGGAGGTGGAAAACCGCGCTCCGGGCCTGGCCACCGCACGCTGGTGGAAAGAGGAGCGCGGCGAGAGTGTGTTCGTGGACTTCAACCAGAACGCCAAGGACCGCACGGTGGCCTCCGCATACTCCGTCAGGCCCCTGCCCGATGCCCGCGTCTCAACACCGCTCACCTGGGAGGAGATGCGGAAAGCCCGGCCGGAACAATTCACCGTGCCCACGGTCCTGGAGCGGTACACCGCGATTGGGGACCCACACGCCGGCATCGACGGCGCCGTGGGCAGGCTCGACGGCCTCCTCGCCCTGGCCGAAAAGCTCGGCCCGGCGGAGAAGGCCCCGCGCAGCGGCAATGGATCGGGCCGCCGTCAGTCGCTGATGCCGCTCATCGAAGTGGCCCGCACCAGGACCAAGCCGGAAGCCCTCGCGGCGCTCGATGAATGGAGGACCCGGCACCCCGCCGTCGTGACGTCCCTGCAGCCCGCCGATGTCCTGGTCGACGGGATGCGCGGATCCAGCTCGCTCTGGTACCGGGTACGGGTGAACCTGCAGCATGTGCCTGAGGCCAAACGGCCGCCGCAGGAGGAGCTCATCGCGGACTATGACCCCTGGGCGGGCAAGCAGTGGAAGGGACGGGCCGGTTCCTGAGGCCCCCGCCGGCTACTTCCACGCCCGCACCCAGTCCACCCGGACGGCGCCCTCCGGCCCGAGAGTCTGGCGGTCTCCCCAGAGGCCCACGTTCAGGATCAAGTAGTGGGGAGCATTCCCGTCGCTTGTGGGGTACGAGAATTCGAGCTTGCCGTCGAAGTAAATGTCATTGCTCCCAGCCTTGCGATGCACCCCGTAGGTATGGAAACCTCCGGCGTAGCACCCTGTGAACCACTTGGCGGGATGGCCGGCAGGAGAGTGGTACACGGTGCTCATGGTCCCCTTGAGCGGTTCAGCGATGTCGATCTCGCCGTTCGCGGGAAACTTTTGGCCGGTGGTCCACCAGGCGGGCCAGTTGTCTATGCCGCCCGAGCATGTCCCCGGGAAATAGATCCTGGCCTCAACGTATCCTGTGGTGTATTCGAAGCCCACATGCCCCGGGACGCCGTCCTTGGGATTGGTGGAGAGCAGTGCGCCGGAACCGGGATCGGAAAGCTGGAGACGTGCCTCACCGTTCACCACGCTGACGTTGCTTGAGCACGTTTTGACTCCGTTTTTCTTCGAATCGGGATGGCAATCACGGAACCAGTAGGGTGTCCAGACCGCAGGGTCCAGGACGTCGAATTCCTCGTCGAATACCAGCTGCCAAGGACCCGGGGGACCTGACGGAGCAGCGGCCTTGCTTTCCGCCACGGGCGTGCCTTTGAGGGGCTCACCCCCTACAGCTGCGGCCTGCCCTGCCGGCTTGGGAGCATCGGGCTCACCCACCGCTGGGGGCTGCTGCGGGGGAGCATCTGCCTTGGAGTCCGAAAGCGGTGCGGATAACGGGTCATCACTGGACGTTGCCGCACTTCCTTCGTTCGCCTGGTCCGGCGAAGGGGCCTCAACGGGAACCTGCATACGCATGGCGCTGCCCGACAGCCCAGCCAGGACCAGAAGGCAGCACAGTAACTGCAGCAAACGGGCTGTGGCTCGTCGCATGGCAGTCCTCCCGGCACGAAGCGGCGCTGGCCGGACCATGGACGGGGCGCCCACGTCACGGTCGGCTGTCTAGGTGTCAGGTTAGGAGAATTGCCACGGGCAGTCGCGAGTAGCGGCTACTCGCCTTTAACTGTGCAGCGCACGCGCTTTCGCCGGCCGGGTACTCGCATCAGGTCAGGCCCCACTATTCACGGGCGGGACGCACGGCCCCCGAAGACAGGCAGGGAATGGATCCACCGGGAGAAGCGGCCCGTGGAATGACGGCGATCCCCGGGCACGTACAGGTCCGGGTCGATCCCACCGCCGAGCGGGAGGTAGAACTCCGGTGCGGCAGTTCCCTCGGCCGGCGCCGCCGGCGCGGAAGGGGTGTCCTGCTGGTCCATCGAAGCCTCCTTATTTCGTAATGCGAGAATTTACTTCTGCTTTATGAAAGTCTAGGAGGAGCACGCCGGTGGGTCAATAGCCCGGATGCTTCCGCTCCCCGCGCGCGCCGGTCACAAAACGAATTTTCACGGTGTGATGTACACCACCGCCCTCGAGGGGTACGCTGGTATGCAACTCGTGGCGCACGTCACGTAACCTGGGAGCAGCAGGCAGGGTCGTAATGAGCTGGCATCAACGGATGCCGGCTCTTTTTTGTTGGGTCGGCTCCATCGGAAACGCGCATGAAACGCGCGCTTAATTTCAGTGATGGAACCTAGGTTCCACTTACCGGAAGTTGGGAACAGACCATGAGCAGCAAGATCATCCTCGGCGAAAACCAGTACGGCAAGGCAGAAGTGCGCGTCGTCAAGATCACCCGCGACACCACCCGCCACGAAATCGAGGACCTGAACGTCACCTCGCAGCTGCGGGGCGACTTTGCCGCGGCCCACCTCGAGGGCGACAACGCCCACGTCGTGGCTACGGATACCCAGAAGAACACCATCTACGCCTTCGCCCGTGAAGGCATCGGTTCGCCGGAACAGTTCCTCCTGCGCCTCGGTGAACACTTCACCTCCAGCTTCGACTGGGTCAACGGCGGCCGCTGGGAAGCCGAGTCCTACGCCTGGAACCGGATCCAGGCCCACGGCAGCGAACACGACCACTCATTCGTCCGGAACGGCCAGGAAGTCCGGACCGCGGTCCTGGTCCGCGACGGGGCCACCAGCCACCTGATCTCAGGACTCAAGGACCTGACCGTCCTCAAGTCCACCCAGTCCGGCTTTGTCGGCTATCCCCGGGACCGCTACACCACGCTGCCCGAGACCACCGACCGCATCCTCGCCACGGATGTCTCGGCCCGCTGGCGGTTCAAGACCGGCACCGACTTCAGCACCCTTGACTTCAACAAGAGCTACGACGACGTCAAGGGCCTGCTGCTCGAAGGCTTCACGGAGAAGTACTCCCATGCCCTGCAGCAGACGCTGTTCGACATGGGGACAAAGGTGCTTGAGGCGCACAGCGAAATTGACGAGATCAAGTTCTCCATGCCCAACAAGCACCACTTCCTGGTGGATCTCTCGCCGTTCGGCCTCGACAACCCCAACGAGGTCTTCTACGCGGCCGATCGCCCGTACGGCCTGATCGAGGCCACCGTCCAGCGCGACGATGCTGCGGCGGCCCCGGCTGCGTGGTCCGGCATCGCCGGCTTCTGCTAAGCCCCATCGCAGGGTTTCGGCGGGCTCAACCTCCGGTGGTTGGGCCCGCCGGAACCACCCACAGCTTCACCTGTTAGCCAGACAACGTTAGCCAGACGATGACGTCTGCCATGAACCAAGGAAGTCTGCCATGAACACCAAGAAGAAACTGCGCCCTGCAGCCGCCACAAAAGGCGCACGGCCAACCCGCCCCGAGGACCAGCGCCTGCCGATTGGAAGCACGTTTGCCTACGGCTTCCAGCACGTCCTGACCATGTATGGCGGCATTATTGCCCCTCCCCTGATCATCGGTGCAGCCGCAGGGATGAACTCCCAGGACATCGGCCTGCTCATTGCAGCATGCCTCTTCGTCGGCGGCCTGGCCACCATCCTGCAGACCGTCGGCATCCCCTTCTTCGGCTCACAGCTGCCGCTGGTCCAGGGCGTGTCCTTCGCCGGCGTCTCCACGATGGTGGCGATCGTCCACGGCGGCGGCGGGATCCAGGCCGTCTTCGGCTCGGTGATTGCAGCGTCCCTGATCGGCCTGCTGATCACGCCGCTGTTCTCGAAGATCATCCGGTTCTTCCCGCCGGTCGTCACCGGGACCGTGATCACCACCATCGGCCTGACGCTGATGCCGGTCGCCGCCAACTGGGCCATGGGCGGGAACAACAAGGCCCCCAACTACGGCAGCGTGGCCAACATCTGCCTGGCGGCCGCCACTATGGGCATCGTCCTGCTCCTCAGCAAGGTGGGCAGCGCCGCCATTTCGAGGCTGTCCATCCTGCTGGCCATGGTTTTGGGCACGCTGATTGCCGTCGTCTTTGGAATGGCCGATTTCTCCAAGGTGGGCCAGGGCGAGATCGTCGCCTTCCCCACCCCCTTCGCGTTCGGGCCGCCCACGTTTGAGCTGGCCGCAATCATCTCCATGCTGATCGTCATCCTGGTCACCCTCACCGAGACCTCCGCGGACATCATTGCGGTGGGCGAGATCGTGGGAACCAAGGTGGACTCCAAGCGGATTGGAAACGGCCTGCGGGCTGACATGCTCTCCAGCGCCGTCTCCCCGCTCTTCAACTCCTTCACCCAGAGCGCCTTCGCGCAAAACGTCGGCCTGGTGGCCATCACCGGGGTCAAGAGCCGGTTCGTGGTCAGCGCCGGCGGCGTCATCCTGGTGGTCCTTGGCCTGCTGCCCGTCCTGGGCCGCGTGGTCGCAGCGGTGCCGACGCCCGTCCTGGGCGGTGCCGGCGTCGTCCTCTTTGGAACGGTGGCCGCCAGCGGCATCCGGACCCTGTCCAAGGTGGACTACAAGAACAACATGAACCTGATCGTGGTGGCCGCCTCCATCGGCTTCGGGATGATCCCCATCGCCGCCCCCTCGTTCTACGACCAGTTCCCGTCCTGGTTCGGCACCATCTTCCACTCCGGCATCAGCTCAGCAGCCGTCATGGCCATCCTGCTGAACCTGCTGTTCAACCACCTCCGGGCCGGAAACTCGGACAACCAGTCTGTATTCGTGGCCGGCACCGAGCGGCTGGTCAAGGCAGAGGACCTCCGGTGCCTGGCAGAAGGTGACCGGTTCGAGAACGGCAAGCTCATCGACTGCGACGGCAAGGAAGTACCCGTCCAGGCGGCCGAGAAGGCAACTGAGCATTAAGTCACCACGCGAGATGGCAGTTCACGGCAGTCTGCCCCCGGGCAAAGTCAACTAGTCAGTGCAACGCAGGGGTTTAGGCCGCTGTTTGCAGCAGCAGCTGGTTCAGCCGGTTGGCTGGGGTCTCGAGGTTCAGGGTGGGCCGGGGACGGCGGTTGAGTTTCGCGG
>NZ_BMFW01000050.1 GCF_014639275.1 Arthrobacter liuii
AGCGACCATCGCCATCAACGGCACCACGCAGACGTTCGCCCCCGATATTGCCGCCGAGCAGCAGGCCATTCTCGATGCCATCCGCAACCCAAAACTCACGCACTAACGAAATGAGCCAAGTCAGGTCTGATGGCCGGTACCGGACCCAGCCAAGGAACCGCGCCAACGCCCGGCCTGGAGGGAAGGGGTGCGTGGCGACTGTGATGGCGGGCACAAACCGTGTTGAATCGGGGGCATGGCTAATCTGAATCCGGCGATCCCGGACGAGCAACCACCGACCTCTTTCCACGACCTCGACCACTACCTGTCCATCCCGCGGGTAAGCGGCCTGGCGCTGAGCCCGGACGGGTCCCGTCTGGTCACCACGGTGAGCACCCTGAATGGCAAGGGCACCGAGTTTGCCACCGCGTTGTGGGAGCTGGACCCGGCCGGGCAGAAGCACGCACGGCGCATCACCCGGAGCACCAAGGGTGAAGCCGGTGCTGCCTTCGCGGCCAATGGTGACGTTTACTTCACGTCCGCACGTCCCGACCCGGACAGCCCGGACGAAGAGCCGGTCAACGCGCTGTGGCTGCTCCCGGCCGACGGTGGGGAAGCGCGGGTGGTCCTCAGCCGGCCCGGCGGCGTCAGCAAGGTGTTGACGGCCAGGCACGCCGACGCGGCGTTCGTCACGGCTGAAGTGCTGGCGGGATCAGCCGATGAGGAGGACGATGCCGAGCGGCGCAAATCCCGCAAGGATAAAAAGGTTTCGGCCATCCTCCACAGCGAGTACCCGGTCCGTTACTGGGATGCCGACCTTGGCCCGGGCCAGCCCCGGATCTTTGCCGTGGAGCCGGGCACGGACATGGGACCGGGCAAACCAGCCACTGTTGACGCCACCGTCCCCCTGGCCCTGCGCAACCTCACACCTGACTCCGGACCGCGGCTGAGGGAAGCCGGGACGGTTGTCAGCCCGGATGGCAAGACCGTCTACAGCAGCTACACCAAACCCCTGGCCAAGGCGGACAGCCGCTCAATCCTGGTGGCAGTGGACGTGGCGTCCGGCAGCCTCAAGGTGCTCGTGGACCGGGAAGGCTTGAGCTACTTTCCGGGACCGGTCAGCCCGGATGGCAAGACATTGGTGGTGGTCAGCGAGAGCGATTCCACCCCGCAGCAGGCACCCGAAATCAAACTGCACCTGCTTGACGTCTCTGGGCGCGCCGCCCAGGATGCCGCCGGCCTGCAGCCCCTGGCGCACGACTGGGACCGCTGGCCCAAGCCTGCGGCGTGGCTCCCGGACGGCTCCGCAATCCTGGTGACGGCGGACGACGACGGCGCGTCGCCGGTTTTCCGGGTCAGCGTGCCGGCAGCTGCCGCGCAGGTGGGCGTCACCCGGGTAACGCAGGACGCGGCGGCCTACACCGACGTCGTCATTTCGCCTGAGGGGCGCAGTGCATACGCCCTGCGCAGCTCTTATGAATTCCCCGCCGAAGCGGTACGGATTGACCTGGCCACCGGAGAAACCACCCGCCTGCCCGCACCGGCTGAACGGCCTGCATGTCCCGGCCGGCTGGAGCGCATCGCCGCCACCGCAGCCGACGGCTCCCGGGTCCCCGCCTACCTCGCCCTGCCGGAGGGAGCCTCGGCGGACCATCCGGCGCCGCTGCTCCTGTGGATCCACGGGGGTCCGCTCGGATCCTGGAACGCGTGGACGTGGCGCTGGAACCCGTGGCTCCTCACCGCCAAGGGGTATGCCGTGGTGCTGCCGGATCCGGCGCTGTCCACCGGCTACGGCCAGGCCTACATCCAGCGCGGCTGGGGCTCCTGGGGGAAGGAGCCCTTCACCGACCTCATGGCCGTGACCGATGCCGCCGTGGAGCGGCATGACATTGATGAGGCCCGGACCGCTGCGATGGGCGGCTCCTTTGGCGGCTATATGGCCAACTGGGTGGCGGGCAACACGGACCGGTTCAAGGCAGTTGTCACCCACGCCAGCCTCTGGGTCCTGGACCAGTTCGGCCCCACCACGGATGCCTCGCAGTACTGGCTGAAGGAAATGACCGAAGAGATGGCGCTCGAGAACTCGCCGCACCTCCACGCGGAGAACATCAGCACTCCCATGCTGGTGATCCACGGGGACAAGGACTACCGGGTGCCGATAGGGGAGGGCCTGCGGCTCTGGTACGAGCTGCTCTCCAAATCCCGGCTCGCGGCTGACCAGGACGGGCAGACGCCGCACCGGTTCCTGTACTTCCCGGACGAGAACCACTGGGTCCTCCAGCCCCAGCACGCCAAGGTCTGGTACCAGGTGGTGGAGTGGTTCCTGGCAAAGAACGTCCTGGGCCAGGACCTCGAACTGCCGCCTGAACTGGGGCTCTAGTTTCTCTCTAACCGGTACAGGGCACCACCTGCAGGGGGCAGCGCAAACGGTGAAGGGGGCTGGGGCATTTACGTAGCGTGCGTCTAAGCGAGGCACGAGCGAGCACGCGGTAAATGCCGCAGTCACCGAGCCGAGAGCCCTTCGCCTCATAGGATGGCTGTGTGACTGACTCCTTCCACATCCGCCCAGCACGCACCAGTGACGTCCCTGCCATCAAGAGGCTGGTGGCGCCCCTGGCTGAGGAGCGCATCCTCATGGCAAAGGAGACGGTGGCGTACTACGAGAGCCTCCAGGAGTTCCGCATTGCCGAGTCCTACGACGGCGAAATGGTCGGCTGCGGGGCCCTGCACGTGATGTGGGAGGACCTCGCCGAAATCCGCACCCTCGCGGCGTCCGGGCAGTGGCGGGGCAAGGGGGTGGGGCACGTCCTGGTGGAAAGCCTGCTGGAAGAGGCCCGCGCCCTGGGCGTCGCGCGGGTCTTCTGCCTCACGTTCGAGGTGGACTTCTTCAAGCGCCACGGCTTTGAAGTCATGGCGGACCAGTCCGCGGTGGACCCGGAAGTGTACTCAGAGCTTCTCCGCTCGCACGACGAAGGCGTGGCCGAATTCCTGGACCTGGCACGCGTTAAGCCCAATACCCTCGGCAACACCCGGATGATCCGCACCCTCTAGGATGTCCGGCGGCCACCCGACGGACATCCGCATTTGCTTTACTCGAATTGGTGGATAAACTATTCAAGGCCGATATGTGGGGGGCCTCAGAAAAGGGACAGCCGTTGGGGGCTGTCCCTTTCCTGCGTCCGGGACCGCCCGGCGTCGGAAGTGGTCCGGAAAGCCGGGCAGGAGGAACCTACCGCAAGCGGCGATCCCGGTAGTAGGGTCGAAAAACACATCCTTCACGAGCACAGCCAGGAGCGCACCGCCATGAAGAAACTCATCAACGATCCAAAATCCGTTGTCCAGGAATCAGTCCAGGGATTTGGCCTGGCACACGCCGGACTGGTCACCGTCAGCGAAGACCCCATCTACATCACGCGCAAGGATGCGCCCGTGGCCGGCAAGGTGGGGCTGGTTTCCGGCGGCGGCAGCGGCCATGAGCCGCTGCACGCCGGCTACGTGGGGCAGGGAATGCTCGACGCCGCCGTGCCGGGGGCGGTGTTCACCTCACCTACGCCGGACCAGATCCTTCCGGCCACCCTCGCAGTCAACTCAGGTGCCGGCGTCGTGCACATCGTCAAAAACTACACCGGCGACGTCCTGAACTTTGAGACGGCTGGCGAACTGGCCGAGGCGGAGGGCGTGAGCGTCCGGACCGTACTGGTCAATGACGACGTCGCGGTGGAGGACTCGCTCTACACGGCCGGCCGCCGCGGGGTGGGCGGGACCGTGCTCGTGGAAAAGATCGCAGGAGCCGCCGCCGAGCGTGGGGACGGCCTCGACGCCGTGGCTGCCATCGGCGAACGGGTCAACGCCAACGTCAGGACCATGGGCGTTGCACTGTCAGCCTGCACGGTCCCGCACGCAGGAACGCCCAGTTTCGACCTCGACGAGGATGAGATCGAGATCGGCATCGGCATCCACGGTGAACCCGGCAGGCACCGGATTCCCATGGAAAACGCGGACAGCATCACCAACCGCCTGCTGGAACCAGTCCTGGCCGACCTGAAGGTCAGTTCCGGGGACAAGGTGCTGCTTTTCGTCAACGGCATGGGCGGCACTCCGCTGAGCGAGCTCTACATTGTGTACCGCCGCGCTGTACAGGTGCTGGCCGACGCAGGTGCCACCGTGGAACGGTCGCTGGTGGGCAACTACATCACGGCACTGGAAATGCAGGGCTGCTCCATCTCCGTGCTCCGGCTCGATGACGAGCTGACGGAACTCTGGGACGCACCCGTGCACACCGCCGCGCTGCGCTGGGGCGTGTAACCGTGGTGCTGGACGCCAACTGGGCCGTGAAGTGGCTGACCCTGTGCGCGCAGGCCATGGCTGAGCACCGCGTTGAATTGATCGAACTGGACCGCGCCATCGGGGACTCGGACCACGGCGAGAACATGGACCGTGGCTTTCAGGCCGTCCTTGCCAAGCTCGGCGAATCGACACCTGAGACGCCGGGGGCAGCGCTGAAGATGACCGCCATGACCCTGATGTCCAAGGTGGGGGGCGCTGCCGGGCCCCTCTACGGCACGGCCTTCCTTCGCGCCGCCACAGCCCTGGGTGATTCCGCCCAGATCGACCCGTCCGCCTGGGCCGATGCCCTGGCGGCGGCCAGGGACGGGATCGTGGCACGCGGGAAGGCGGAGTCGGGGGACAAGACAATGGTGGACGCCTGGACACCTGCAGTTGATGCGGCCCGGGCGGCAGCCGACGGCGGCAGCACGGACGTCCTCGGCGTCCTGGTGGCGGCCGCCGAGGCCGCTGAGGCAGGGGCGGTGGCTACCGACCCGATGATCGCACGGAAAGGCCGCGCGAGTTATCTTGGCGAACGCAGTGCCGGCCACCGGGATCCCGGAGCCGTGTCCAGCGCGCTGATTCTGCGGGCCGCCGTCGGGGCAGCTGCGTGACCGTAAGCATCGTGGTGGTGTCCCATAGCGAAAAGATTGCCGACGGCGCCGTGGAGCTTGCCGCGCAAATGGCGCCGGACGTGGTGATCCTGCCGGCCGGGGGCACCGACGACGGCAGGATCGGCACCAGCCTTGGGAAAGTCCTCGCCGCCCTTGAACAGGCAGGCGGGGAGGGCACAGTGGTCCTGACGGACCTGGGTTCCGCAGTGATGACGGCCGAATCGGCACTCGAGTTCCTGGAAAGTCCTGCCGGTGTCCTGCTCGCGGACGCGCCGTTGGTGGAGGGCCTGGTGGCCGCAGCCGTCGCCGCGCAGGGCGGAGCGGACGTGCAAGCGGTCCGGCAGGCGGCTGAAGGCACGCGGGGTCCGGGCAACCAGCCGCAGCCGGCAGGTTGGGAAGCAGGGCGCGGATCAGTCAGCAGTGCCGCACCTGACTGCACCGGGGACTTTGAGTTGGTTAACCAGGCAGGCATGCACGCCCGGCCAGCCGCGAAAGTGGCAGGAGGCCTGGCCTCCCTTGACGCCGAGGTGACCATCAACGGGGTGGATGGCGCGTCCATGACCGGGTTGATGACCCTGGGAGCCGGGAAAGGCACGGTGCTGCACGTGGAAGCGTGGGGTGCTGATGCGGAACGGGCAGTGGAGTACGTCAGAAGCCTGGTGGAGGCGGGCTTCGGCGAGCCCTGACCTCCCCGGCCGCTCCTGGCCATAAGCTCGATGGCATGGAAAGGCCGTTTGCAGAGAACTCCCAGGAAATCGAAGTGCTGGACGGCCAGATCTCCGTGGAGGAACTGCTTGCCGAACTTGGCTTCAACTGGAGCGTTGAAGCGGTGGGCGGCGGTCCGGCGACCGGAACTTGTGAAGGTGGAACTTTTACCCAGCCCGCACTGTTCTGACGGGGACTGGTTCTGCGTGGGCCTGTGCCGGCTAAAACACTGTGCACGCTAGCCCAGCGGGAAGACGCCGATGAACCAGAACAGGGCGACTGCGAAGACCGCGAAAAACGGGATCAGGCAGCCCAGGGCCGTGCGCGGCTCTGAGGAAACCTGGAGCGATTCGTTCGGGTCCGCCGGGTTGTAGGCCACCTCGATCAGCGACCCAGGCAAGGGCTGCTCCACGAGGGAGACCTCGGACTTGCCCATGAAGAGGGTGCCGCGCTGATCGGTGAACTGGTAGGTGGGGTAGTAGCGAAGGTTCCGGCTGGAGCCGCCCACGCCGCTGGTCCAGCCTGTGGTACTGCCGGTCACGGTGGCTTGCGCCTTGGGCCAGTCCGCCATCAGCTGGGCCTGGCGCCTGGTCCTGCGGACGGCATGGACCAGCGAGAATATCGTGGCAGCAACGTACAGCGCCCACACGATGTACAGGATGGTTTTCATGGCTTCCCCCCGGTAGCGGTCCCCAAGAAGTATGCCATCCCCCGGCGGCGCCGCTGGCAGGTCAGGCTGGGAGCCGGTAGCCGCCGTCGTGCATCTCTGCGAGCCCGTCCGCCAGCAGCCCGGCCAGCGCCCGCTCCAGTTGTTCAGGGGCGGAGTTGAGCCGGTGCAGAGCGGCAAGGGGCACGCCGACTCCGTCCGGGGCAAAGCCAAGATCAGCCGGTTCACGCTGGAACATGTCCGGCGGCACCGGCATTTCCGCCAGCCGGAGCACGGCCAGCACGGCGCCGCGGACTTGGCGGTCGGTCCCGTGCCATGCCTGGCCCTTGGGAACGTACGACGGCGGGGGCTCACCCGCCGCGAGCCACGCACAGGAGTCTTTGACCGGGCAGGCGGCGCACTTGGGCGCCCGGGCCGTGCACACCAGCGCCCCCAGTTCCATGACCGCAGCGTTCCAGCGCACGGAGGTCCCGTCGTCGTCCGGCAACAGGCCTGCGGCCAAACGCATTTCGGCCGCGGTCAGCGCGGGGGCGGGAAGCGCGACGCCGGAGACCAGACGGGCATGAACCCTGCGGATGTTGGTATCGACCACCGTTTCCCGCCGGCCATACGCGAAGGCTGCCACTGCCGCGGCCGTGTAACTGCCCACCCCGGGAAGTGCCAGCAGGTCCGCGTAGGTGTCCGGAACCTTGCCGCCGTGCTCCTGCACGATGGCCGTGGCGGCGGCGTGCAGCCTCAGGGCCCGGCGGGGATAGCCCAGGCGGCCCCAGGAACGGACGGCTTCTCCTGCCGGTTCGCCTGCCAGTCCGGCGGGCGTAGGCCAGCGCTTAAGCCACTCTTGCCAGACGGGAAGCACCCGGACCACGGGCGTCTGCTGCAGCATGATTTCGCTGACCAGCACGCCCCACGGGGAGCAGTCGGGTTCCCGCCAGGGCAGGTCGCGGGCAATGCCGGCGAACCAGGAGTTGATCCGGTGGTGGAGCAACTGCAGGTCCGCGGGGGCCGCTGGAGTGTCCGTAGTGGCGGAGGTTTGAGTATCGATGCCAACACTGTAGTGGATGGGTTCACGCTGGCCGAAAACCGGTTGTGACAAGGGCAATGTGCGCGGGGCGGCGTGGTGGCAAGGCAGAACCGGCGGTGTTCCCTAGCCTAGGAGGATGGGCAGGCAAGGCGATTCACCAGCACGCGGCACGGCATCGGGTTCCAGCAGCGTCCGGAAGCCGAGCGCCGCCGTGTACCGCCGCCGTCGGCTCGTGGTTGGTGGCGCGCTGTTAGTGGTGATTGCGCTGGTGGTCAGCGGCTTCGCCCTGGCCGGTGCCTTCAGGGGCGGTTCGCAGCAGGCGTCATCCACCCAGTCGTCTTCCCCGGAACCGGCTGCCTCCACGCCTGCCCCGTCCGCTGCCGCCACCCCTCCTGCTTCCGCGCAGGCAACCCCCTCCGCCGCGCCGTCGCCCACTGCCTCCGCGACACCCTCGTGCAACCAGAACCTGGTGACTGTGTCGGCCTCCACCGACAAGCCGGCGTATGGCCCGGCGGAAAACCCGTTGCTGACCCTAAAGGTCACCAACGGCGGCACCGTCCCCTGCGAAGTCAACATCGGGACCTCGCAGATGGAATTCCTGGTGACCAGCGGCTCCGATCGGGTCTTCTCCTCAAAGGACTGCCAGGCGTCGAGCGAGGACCTGGTGAAGGTGATTGCGCCCGGTGCCAGCGAAACCGCAAACTTTCCGTGGAGCCGGACCCGCAGTGCCGATGGCTGCAAGGCGGTGGCTGCAGCCCCTGGCGGCGGCGGGGCGTACTACATCTTCACCGCGAAGCTGGGCTCCCGGGCCAGCCCGAAGGCCGTCTTCCAGCTGAACTAGCATCGATTGCTCCGTGGATGTCGTTTTCAGCCTCCAAAAGGACATTTACGGAGCAATCGATGCTCTAGAGGAAGCGGTCCAGGAGGCTTGCTTCAGCCATCCGGCTCAGGCCTTCGCGTACTGTGCGGGCGCGCTGGTCGCCGATGCCGTCAACGGTCATCAGGTCGTCGATGGTGGCGGCCATCAGGAACTGCAGGCCCCCGAAATGGTCCACCAGTCGGTCGGCGACGGCCTTGGGAACTGCTTTCAGCCCGGACAGCAGCCGGTAGCCGCGGGGCTGGACGACGGCGTCCAGGTTGGCCTCGCCACCCGCAAATCCCACGATCGCCGAGATCTTGCCCAGATCGATCAGTTCTGTCGGACCCAGGCTGACCAGCTCAGTGACAAACTTTTCGATGTCCTCCGCGGAGGCATTGGGGCTCGCGTAGTCGCGGATTATTACGTCGCTGCCCGGACCCCGGCCCACCGTGAGCTCATCGAGTTGGAGGGAGAGGAGCCGGCCGTCTTCGCCCAGTTCCAGCACGTACTGGGAGATTTCCTCCGAAATCCGGCGGACCATCTCCTGCCGCTGCAAGGTCACGGCCACATCGCGCACGGTCACCATTGCCTCGATCTCGAGGGCCGAGAGCGAGCTGGTGACCTGGTCCAGGCGGGCAACGTAGCGCTCCAGGGTGGCCAGGGCCTGGTTGGCGCGGGCCAGGACATTTTCCGAGCCTTCAAGGACGTGCCGCAGCCCGTTGACGTAGAGGGCGATAATCTGCATGGACTGGCTCACGGAAATGACCGGGACCCCGGTCTGCTTGGCCACCCGTTCCGCCGTGCGGTGGCGGGTGCCCGACTCCTGCGTCTCGATGCTCGAGTCCGGGACCAGCTGGACTGCGGCACGCAGGATGTTGCCCGCGTCCTTGTCGCAAATGATGGCACCGTCCATCTTGGCCAGTTCACGCAGCCGGGTGGGCGAGAATTCGATGCCGATATCGAATCCGCCGGAGCAGATGGAATCGATGGTGCGGTCGGAGCCCAGGACGATCAGGGCACCGGTGCGGCCCCGGAGGATCCGTTCCAGGCCGTCGCGAAGGGGAGTTCCGGGTGCAACCCTGCCCAGAGTGGCCCTCAATGATTCTTCGGGGCTCCGCGCCATAGGTGTATCCCTTCAAAGATGCGGACCGCCGCCCGCAGGAATGCCGGCATCCGCACTTGGCCGGCAGGATCAAAAAGTGCTCTGATTCCCGCAAGCTCAATGATAGGGGTAAGGAACCCCAGTTCCGCACGGGCAAGCCCCAAAGTGCCTCATTAGGGGGTGTCCGGAACGGCTGGAAAAATGCCGGATGGAGCACGTGCCGGGCAAGCACTTTTGCCCCTCTTGCCCGTTTGCCATGGTGTTGCTCAGACGGGTTCTGCCAGGGGAGTGACCGTCTTGGTGCTGCTGTCCCAGAGCCGCGCTCCCGTGCAGCGGCCCTCGACCCGCAGGTCCAGCAGGTCCATCGCCGTTCCCAGTTGCTGCCCCGGAATGCGGCGGGAGATGGTGACGTGGGGCGTCCAGGCCCCCGGCAGCGTCAGCGGCAACGCGCCGGACAGGCCTTGGTGAAGGTGCCGGTGCAGGTCCAGAAGGGCGCCAGTCAGCAGGACCGACCTGGCCAGGACGTACTTGCCCGCACCTGCGGGAAAAACGATTGCTCCGGAAAACGTTGTGTCGACTGGCAACTCCTCCCATGGCCCCTCCTGCCACGGTCCCTCCGGGCAGGCCTGCAGGCCGGTGCCGGCCGCAAGCGTGATGTGCGGGCTGTTGCTGGGGGAGATGTGCGCTGCCAGGCTCGGAAGGTTCGCGGCCGCCAGCCGCGCCCAGTCGGCCCGGATGAGGGAGTCAGTGGGGCCGTCAAAGACCAGCTCGATGCTGCGCATGAACACATCATGCCGTTACCCGGCACCCTTTGACCGCCAGGGGTCGCCTGTCCGGGAAACTTCAGGGGGCTCCCGAAGGGAATCGTCAGCGCTTGCGCTCCCGAAGCATCCGCTCCAATTCCCTGCTGACTTTCGAAAGGGAGGCGGCCCGAAGCGCCTTGTGTTCTGCCGCCGACTGGACGCCCCGCTTTGGCAAGGGGCCGGAGGGAAGGGCTGAACCCGGCTGTTGCGGCCCCGCATTGGCCGGGCGTGTGGCCGGGTTGATAGCCAGCGGGTCAAAGAAAAGGTTGCCGGAGAAAGTGGTGCCATGCATCATTCGCCAAAGCTAACTTCCCTGCATTTCGCGGCTTTGAACGTCCGGTTTCGCCCGCGTTAAGCGGAACAGGTGCCGTTTGCGCCCCTGCGATAAACTTGTACTTTGGCCGTTTGCCAATGATATGCCCCGCCCTCGAGTCGCAGCGCAGTACCCGAAAGGCCCCTGGGCAGCCACAAACCGCAGCGAAAGTAGCACCGTGTCCCAAGATGTCCTGACCCCCGCCCGGATCTCCGAGATTCACAAGGAGGCGGGCCGCCGCAGGACCTTTGCCGTCATTTCGCACCCGGACGCGGGTAAGTCCACGCTCACCGAGGCCCTGGCCCTGCATGCAAGGGTGATCGGCACGGCCGGCGCCTCCAGCGGCAAGGCCAACCGCAAGGAAACGGTCTCTGACTGGATGCAGATGGAGAAGGACCGCGGTATCTCCATCAGCTCCGCTGCACTGCAGTTCTCCTACCGGGACACTGTCATCAACCTGCTGGACACCCCCGGCCACGCAGACTTTTCCGAGGACACCTACCGTGTGCTCGCCGCCGTCGACTGTGCCGTGATGCTGGTGGACGCCGCCAAGGGCCTGGAAACCCAGACGATGAAGCTCTTTGAGGTCTGCAAGCAGCGTAACCTGCCCATCATTACCGTCATCAACAAGTGGGACCGGCCCGGCCTGGACGCCCTGGCACTGATGGACGAAATCACCGAGCGCACCGGGCTGCAGCCGATGCCGCTGACCTGGGCCGTGGGCATCTCCGGTGACTTCCGCGGCGTCTGGGACCTGCGCAACGACCGCTTCGCCCGTTTCCAGCGCAACAACGCGGGCGCGCAGATCGCCATCACCGAATACTTCACCCCGGAGGAGGCGGCGGAAAGCCAGGGCAGCAACTGGTCCGACGCCGTGGACGAAGCCGGACTGGTCATCGACTCCAACCTTGAGTTCGACGTCGACGCCTTCCACGCAGGCAAGGCAACCCCCATCCTGTTCAGCTCCGCCGCCCTGAACTTCGGCGTCAAGGAACTGCTGGACGCACTGGTGGACTTCGCAACGCCGGCGTCTCCGCGCCCGGACGTGGACGGCAACCTCCGCCCGGTGGAGTCCCCGTTCTCCGGCTTCGTATTCAAGGTCCAGGCCGGCATGAACAAGGCCCATCGCGACCACGTGGCCTTCATCCGCGTCTGCTCCGGTGTCTTCGAGCGTGGCATGGTGGTCACCCAGACCCGCACCGGCAAGTCCTTCGCCACCAAGTACGCCCAGCAGGTGTTCGGCCGCGAACGCGAAGTCATTGACGAGGCGTACCCCGGGGATGTGGTGGGCCTCGTGAACGCGTCCTCACTGCGTGTGGGCGACAGCCTGTTCCTCGAGAACCCGGTGGAATACCCCGCCATCCCGCTGTTCGCCCCCGAGCACTTCCAGGTGGCCCGCTCCAAGGACCCCAGCAAGTTCAAGCAGTTCCGCCGCGGCATCGAACAGCTGGAACACGAGGGCGTCATCCAGGTGCTCCGCTCCGACGTCCGCGGCGACCAGGCGCCGGTGCTTGCCGCCGTCGGGCCCATGCAGTTCGAGGTGGTGGAGGACCGCATGGCGCACGACTTCAGCGCCCCCATGCGCCTGGAACGCCTGCCCTACTCACTGGCCAGGATTTCGACGGCGGAAGCCATGCCCACGCTGGCCAACGTGCCGGGCGCTGAGGTGCTTTTGCGGTCCGACGGCGAGTACCTGGCCCTGTTCAACGACGTCTGGGCGCTGCGGCGGATCGAGAAAAACCATCCGGACCTGACACTCGTGCCCATCGGCACGCACAACCCGGCGAAGTAGGGTGGGCAACATGCCGGCAGTCCCGGCCCAACCCCGCGCAGTGGTGACCGGTTCCGGCACCATCAACCCCCTCGGTTCCACGGTCAAGGAAACCTGGGAGGCCCTGCTTGACGGGCACTCAGGCATTGCCGCGCTGGAACAGGACTGGGCGGAACAGCTGCCGGTCAGGATCGCCGGGCAGGTCAGGGCGGACCTCACGGAGCACCTCAGCACCCGCGAGATGAAGCGGATGGACAGGTGCGGGCAGCTGGCGCTGGTTGCAGCACGGGAGGCATGGGCGCGGGCGGGTGCTCCGGAGGTGGATCCGGAGCGGTTCGCCGTGGTGATCGGCTCCGCTTACGGCGGACTGGGCTCCACCATCGAGCAGGACCGCACCCTTGCCGCGTCCGGTCCGCGCAAGGTTTCGCCGCACACCCTCACCCGGCTCATGGTGAACGGCCCTGCCGCCTGGGTGTCCATCGACTTGGGCGCCCGCGGAGGCGCCCGGACGCCTGTCAGCGCCTGCGCCTCCGGGGCTGAGGCGATTGTCCAGGCAGCCGAAATGATCCGCTCCGGTGCTGCCGACGTCGTGATTGCAGGCGGTGTTGACGCCTCGGTGAACGACCTGGTGATCAGCGGTTTCTCCCAGATCCGTGCCCTGTCCACCCGTTCGGGTGATCCGCAGCGGGCCTCGCGCCCGTTCGACGGCGGCCGGGACGGCTTTGTGCTCGCTGAGGGCGCTGCCGTAGTGGTGCTGGAGAGCGAACGGCACGCCCGCGCCCGTGGCGCTGCCATCCTGGGGGCTGTTGCCGGGGGAGCCGTAACCTCCGATGCCAACGACATCGTTGCCGCGGATCCGGCCATGCAGCGGCGGGTCATGCAGAAGGCGCTGGATGCGGCGGGCATGCAGCCGGCTGACATCGGCTTTGTCCACGCGCACGCCACCTCCACTCCCGTGGGTGACAGGCTGGAAGGCCAGGCGATCAACGCGGTCTTCGGTGCCCAGGTGCCGGTCACGTCCACGAAGGGCCACACCGGCCACCTGCTGGGCGGCGCCGGTTCGCTGGCCGCCGTCGTGGTCCTCGAAGCCCTGCGCACCGGCCAGATGCCCGGGACGCTGAACGTGGAGGCACTGGACCCGGAAGTGGACCTTAACGTCATCACCGAAGGCACCCACCAGCTGCCGCCGGGTTACGCCCCGGCAGGGCTGGTGAATGCCTTCGGATTCGGTGGCCACAGCGTGGCCTTGGTGATTGCCGGCGCTTAGTCGCAAACTCCCGGGCCGGTGTGTGATCCCGGCGCAGGCTTGCTGTCACGCCCGACTGGGAATGGTGCCCTGAGCGGGCGCCGGACGGTCCTCCGCCTCGTCCAGCGGACCATCGTTGACCGCGGAGCCGCCGCGTTCCTTGAGGAAGTAGACCAGGCCGGCCGCCAACGCGGATGCCGCGGCGAGGGCGAACAGCCCGGGGACCACGCTGCCGGTCTGCTCCTTGATGATGCCGAAGCCGAACGGTGCCACGTGGACGCGTCGCTGATCGTGATCGGGCTGCGCCACCGTACCCAGGTGGGCAAGTTCATCCTGGGCAGCCATGCCCAGCAGATCCTCATGCGGGCGGACCGGCCGGTACTGGCGGTGAAGGCCGACGGCGGGCGCTAACGCAACACCTCCCGTGCTCTCCGTGAATGCAACCCCCGCCGGCCGCTGCTGCCGGCGGGGGTCGTCAACTCAGCACTGAACTTCCGTGACGAGGTCGCTCAGCGCGGCCTGGACATTCTTTGCCTCATCCCGGAGGGAGTCGAGGGCCTGGGTCAAGGTGGCGTTGTCGGGAATGTCGTTGACGGCCGCGACGAAGCGGTTTGCAGCCAACTTGACGGCGTCGAGACGGGCCTTGGCATCAGTGCCAACTGCCGTCACCAGGTCGTCATAGGCCTTGATCACCTGGTCCCGCGAGACGCGGGCCTCGTCCACCGTCACCCCCGTTTTGATCTTGTCCTTGAAGCTGGTGAGCGCTTTGGCAAAGGCGTCAGCAGCGCTGCAGATAGCTGCGGCGTTGGTCGATTGCGGGCTGGACGTGGTTGCCCCGGACGTTGGACTGGCGGTCTTTGTGCTGGACGTCGTGGGGCTCGACGTGGCCGTCGGGCTGGACGTAGCCGTCGCGCTGGAGGTGCCCGCTGGCGGGCTGGTGGTGCCGCTGCAGCCCGCCAGCAGCACCAGCGCTGCGCTGAGCGCCAGCAACTGCGCACTGAGTCGAGATGGTTTCGACATGGAAGATCCCTTTCAGGTGGCTGATGTCCTGGCAGCCCGATCACTGGCAGGTATAGACCATGGTTGGCAACGGGCGGCGGGCATGCCTCACCCGCCGGGGATGATCCGGGTGATGCAATGGCTTGGGCCGCCCCCGGGCCGGCGGCACTTGCCGGACGCGTCACCCGTGGAAGGTGATGAAATGCGGCCCGGCCGGTGATCGAATGTGGGCAGGAATCCCCTTGACGATGGGAAGGAAAATGCCATGTGCCGCTGGCTAGCATATTCGGGTTCTCCCGTGCCGCTGGATGACCTTCTCTACAAGCCCGCCAATTCGCTCGTCATGCAAGGCAAGCACGCACGTATGGGAGTTGAAACCACCAACGGGGACGGGTTCGGCGTGGGATGGTATGGAGCCACCCCCATTCCGGGGGTCTTCCACAGTACCGAACCTGTTTGGCACGACCGCAATCTGCGTGAGCTTGCCGAACATGCCTCGGCCAGCCGCGTGTTCGCCCACATCCGTGCAACTACCGGCACGGCCGTCCAACAGACCAATTGCCATCCGTTCCGCCACGGCCGGTGGCTTTGGATGCACAACGGAGCCCTCTCGGATTTCCTGAAGGTGAAGCGCGACCTGGCCATGGCCGTCGAGCCGGGGCTGTACCCCGAGATCGAGGGGTCAACGGATTCGGAATTGTTCTTCTACCTGGCGCTGACTTTTGGGCTGGAACAGGATCCCCGCGCGGCAGTTTCCGAGGCAGTGGGATTCATCGAAGACACTGGACGGCGCCACGGCATCGAACACCCGATCCAGATGACGGTGGCAACCACCGACGGCGACACCACGTGGGCCTTCCGCTACTCCAGCGAGGGCAAGTCCCGGTCGCTCTTCCACAGCACCGACGTGGCAACGCTTCGTGCCCAGTATCCGGAAAACCCCCTGCTCCACGGGCTCTCGGACGAATCGCGGCTGGTGGTCTCCGAGCCGCTCGGCGATCTCCGGGGCGCCTGGGTAGAGGTACCTGATGCCATGTGCGTCGTTGTGCACGAGGGCGAGGAGGAGCTCCACCCGTTCGCGCCGTCGTCCTCCTAGCTGCTTGACACCTCAGCTGCTTGATACCTCACCGATGCACCTGGGGAGTCTCGTCCTCAGGAGGCTTTTCGGTTGACCCGCCCGGCGCCGTGCCGCCCGCGGGCAGCGCTCCCACGGCAGGACGGCAAAGGATTTCGACCAGAAGGACCGTGAGCCCAGCGAGGACTGCAATCCCGATGGCGAGGGCCGTCGTCGGGTGCTGCCAGAGGATGAGGACCATGACGGCCACGCCGACGACGACCGCTTCCACGGTTCGGCGGAAGCGGGCCAGCCACAGCTGCCATGGCCTGGGCTGCCCGGCAGCTGGCCTTCCACTGACATCGTGCCTGGTCCGTGCCAGCCTTCCCCGGACAGACGAGGCAGCGCTCGAATGGCCGGCGAAAAATGCAGCAGCGGCGATGAGCACGCCCGCCACGAAGACAAACCGCAAACCTGCCCATAAAGGCACAAGAAGGGCATCAGCAAGGCTCTGCGCCGCCGCTGGGGAGACGGTGGACGACGGCACCATGCCGAGGAAGACATCCAGCCCGATGGCAAGCATCAGGGCAAGCGCCGCCATGGCTGCCGCAATGGCCAAGCCGACCTGGCTCGTTGTCCGCAGCCGCCGACCCCGGGGTGCCAGGGCGACCGCCCCGGCGGCGCTGAGCGGAGTCAGCCAAGCCAGGATCGGGGCGGCACGGTCCAGGGTCCGGATGGCCTCCGTGGCCTTGGCGAGTTCGGGGGATTGAAGCAGGACGATCTGTGCGTCGACTTCAGGGATCCTGGCCGCTATCGAAACCCCCTGCTCTACCAGGAGGCTTTTGACGCGGGCAATGACTTCCTTCGTCGAGATTGTGACTATGCCGCTTTCGTCGACGCTGACGGTGCCGCCGGTCTGTCCCCTGGCCAGGTTGACGATTCCCTGGTGCGCCAGCGTGTTGGCCCGTGTCCACAGAGCCTGGAACTCCGGGCTGGCTACGAACCGGGAGACGGTGCCGTGGATCAGGTCCCTGGTCTGCTCTGCGATGGCCGGAGCAAACCCGGCGATTACCGCGGCCACCCGGGGCGCAACCTTGCCCAGTTCAGCCATGGCGTCCCGCGTGATGCCTTCGATGTCGACGGCGTCGCTGATTTGCGCGGTGACTTTACTGCTGATCTCCGCCTGGATGGCGGGATCGGAGGCCAGGGGCGCCACGATGGCCACATACCGGCCGGTATCCAGGACCTCGGTGCGCAGGTAAAGTGCCGGTACGGCAGCTAAGGCCAGTACCGCAGTGAGGAATACCAGGACAACGGCAACGACCCGGCGCACTGGACCCGTGCCTTGTCCGGCGGATTCCGGTCCGGTTTTCACAAGCTTGGAAAGGCCGGGAGGGCGGGCTCCGCCATCAGCCCTAGGACAGCGAAGGGACTGCCCGGTCGCTGCACGGGAACCACCTCCAACGTTTCGATTAGGAAAGGGGCCTGTGAGTAGTCCCTGTCCTCATTGTCCGCGCAGCTGCCAACGCCGGCCCCATCCGGCCGGGGTGATCCGGGTGCCAAGGACCTTGTGCCCTTATTGACGGCCACGGCCCCGACCTACGATCGGTTCCGTGGGAGCGCTGCAAATTCCCGAATGGGCGGCTGGTCCGCCACTGAGGCTACGGCCACCTCCGCGCGGTTCGGCTACCCTCCGCCGCCGGCGCTTGGAAGACGCCCTGGCGGCGGTCGTGGACGCACATCGGCTGACCCTTGTCAGTGCGCCGGCAGGCTACGGAAAAACCACCTTCCTGGCTGATTGGGTCCGCAGAAGCAGGGCAAAGTCATAGGGTCGTTGCAACGCTCTGATTGATGGAGCGTTAGATGGTCAAGTTGTTCCCGTCGAATGCCCGCACTGAGTTTGTTGATTTGGTGTGCGGCGGGCTGTCGATTCTGGAGGCC
>NZ_BMFW01000051.1 GCF_014639275.1 Arthrobacter liuii
AAGCTTGGTCGCTACCAATTCAAAGAGGCCCTGACCCCTCTCCTCCCGCACCACGCCGCAGCGGCATCAGGACACGCTGCCGCCCTCGCGTCAGACGACCCTAACCACGCTCATCTGCGAAGGGCCGGTTTCCTGCGGCATCGGTATGGCCAACTCGATGCGGGAACCGTCCAGGCGGGTAGCGAACCATTAGCCGCCGGTGTCCTCGGCTTCCTGGTAGGAGAGCCCGGTATTGTAGATCGGGCCCGGTTCGTAGTCCCCGGGTTGAGGACCGGCATTTGTAGCAGCGCAGGATCATGTCGGGGCCGCCCTGGGTAACCGCTGCGCAGGCAGCAGCACGGCCTATTGGATGTCTGGCTGAGCGCTTCCCTGCGGATCGGGGCTGGTTGCATAGTGGTTCAATCGGCCAGCGGATAACTGCCGTGTGTCTGAGTCGCCGTGAATCCCTCTGCGTATAAGAACAGGCGCGACATCCGTCGTTGTTAGTTGCTGCTGCCTGCTGCGGTTGCGGAACCAGTGGAAGGTGCTGGTGCAGCGGTTGCAGAGAGTCCAGTAGGCGATCCCGGCAGCCAGTGATGCGGCCACGGCGAGGGGCCGGTTGATGTCGGTCAGCGGCGGGTAAACCAGCCAGTGCACGAGGTAGATGTGCATGGAGGCGCTGGCCAGGATGGTGACGGGCCGGGTCAGGACTCGCGGCACGGGGAGGGCGGGCAGCCAGATGAGCAGCAGGATCCCGGCCATCATCGTGGATTCCCGGTGCACGTCCTCGAAGAAGCCCGGGACGGTTACGACCGTCAACGCGGAGACCAGCAGGCGCTGCAGGAGGGTGCGCGAGCGTGCCACGGTCCAGCCCAGGGCGAAGAGCCACAGTGCCGGGATGGTGTGGGGCACGCCTCGGTCCAGGATCTCGTAGCGGGTGAGGAGCCCGGCGCCGAACAGTATCAGTGGGTAGAGGAACGGGTGGCGGCGTTCGGTGCGGTGGATCCAGGGGATGGCGAGCAGTGCGGTCATGGCCAGGAGGATGTAGATGATGTCTTCGACGAACCAGAAATGCCATTGGGTGGTGACTTCCACGGGCCCGAGGATGGCGTTGAGGAGCACGATGTTGGCCAGGCTGTAGCGGTCGGTGACCAGGTAGGCGAAGGCGATGAATGCCATCGCGGGCAGGGCAATCCGGGAAATGCTGGCGAGCTGGCGCCGTAGCCGGGACGTTCCTTGGCCGGAGAGCTGGAAGCGGGCGAAGTTGTATCCTGCGGCGGCGATCAGGACATGGGCCATGCCTTGCCACTCGAAAAGTCCGGTGTGTGTGCTGACGATGAAGACGATGCCAACAGCGCGCAGGACGATGCTCGTATCGATTGGCGCGACCATCCGCTTCATTGCGGATAGGCCGGACCGGGCCTTCTGTTTCGGTGCCGGTTCGAGCCAGCCGACCGGCGTTAGATGCCAGTCAGGTGGCAATTGGCCCAGCGCCTGTTCCAGCCGGACGGACGCGGCTACGAAGGAGAGCGAGTCGCCGCCCAGCGAGACGAACGTGTCGGTGTCCTCTACCTCGGCAACCTCAAGGGCGTCCTCAAAGATCTGCTTCACCGTAACGGTGTTTGGAGTGCTGGTGGAGGCGCCGTCAGCTTGCCCAGTGGCCGCCGGGTCGATGGTCTCCGCCACGGCCAGGCGCGGGGAGGGGGCATTAGGGAAGGTTCCGGCCGCTGGCGTCCTGTCAGCAGCAAGGGCGGCAACGGCGGGATAGTCCAGCTTGCCGCTGCCCAGGCGGGGCAGTTCCTCGACCGCGTAGAGACTCAGGGCCGCGCGCGGCAGCCCCACGCCCTGCGCGAGCACCTTGGACAGAAGCTGGGTGTCATGCTCACCCTCGACGGCTACGACCAGGCGGTCGTCGGTGCCAGTGCTGGCCGCGGCCACCCCGAGGTCCGCAAGCATGCGTTCGACCTGTTCAAGGTCAACGCGCAGGCCCACGATCTTGACGAACCGGCTGCGCCGCCCAACCACTTCGTACAGGCCCGCGGCGTTCTTCCGCGCCAGGTCGCCGGTGCGCAATTCGGTGATGGTTCGGCCCCGGGACAGGTCCTCCGGGGTCTCTGCGTAACCGAGCATCACATTCGGCCCGATGTACACCAGCTCACCCTCGTTCAGTCCATCGACGGGGTCGATGCGGAACGCACCTCCAGGCACGGGCAGTCCGATGGCGCCCGGATTCTCCACAGCAAGGTGCGGGGGCAGGTAGGCCATCCGGGCCGTCGCCTCGGTCTGCCCGTACATGACAAACAGGTCCCACCCCCGCCGGCCGCCCAGTTGTGCGTAGCGGCGCACCTGGTCCGGGGCGAGGCGTCCGCCGGCCTGGGTGATGTAGCGCAGGCCCGGCAGATCCAGGTCGCCGAAACCGACCCGGTCAAGAAGTTCGAACGTGTAGGGAACGGCGGCGAACGATGTGCAGCGCTGCTGCCGGAACAGTTCCCAGAAACACGGGTCGACGACGGACAGTCCGGTCAGCACCAGGCTGGCGCCGCGCAACAGGTGGCTGTTGATCACCGAGAGCCCGTAGCAGTAAGACATTGGCAACGTCGTGGCGGCCCGGTCCCCGGCTGTGATGCCCAGGTACGAGGCGATCGATTCGGCATTCGCTTGAAGGTTGGCAAGGGAAAGACGCACCAGCTTCGGCGAACCCGTCGAACCTGAAGTACTCAGGAGCAGGGCAACGTCCGGGTGCAGCTCGTGCCGGCTGCCCTGACGCCGCTCCATCAGCGCTATTTCCCCTTTGCCGGGGCGGATGACGACGTCAGGATCGTAGGCTGCCACCAGTGAGTCGAGGGCTGTGGGCTTGTCTTCGGGAAGGAGGATGAGCGGGTGCCCGCCGGCCAGGGCGGCCAGGTAGGCCACGAGCGATTCGACGTCGTTGGACGCCGCAAGGGCCACCAGTCGCCGTTCTGTGCCAAGTCGCCGGGCCAGAGCGTCGACCCGCTCTGCCAATTCGCGGTAGGTCAGGGTCACCTGGTTGGTGATGATGGCAGGGGTATCTCCATAGTCCGCCAGCCCCCAAGCGAAAGGTACCCCCGCAAGTTCGAGCTGCGTGGTCATTCGGCCAATCTTATGAGGTAAGGCTCACCTAAGTACAATCAGCGCTGGAACGTGCATAGGGAAGGTCTGCCGCGAAACGGGTTGATGGAGTGTTGTCAGGGGTTGACTTGGATGAAGCCCATCATGCCGTGGTCTTCGTGGGCTGCGATGTGGCAGTGGAACATCCAGAGACCCGGGTAGTCGGAGAACTGCTGCCGGATGATCACCTGGCCGGGGGTGCCGTTTGCCGCGTGGGGAACGATGACGGTGTCTTGCCGGTGTGGGGACAGCGCCGGGGTTCCGTTGACCGAGGCGACTTGGAAGGCGTTGCTGTGCATGTGAAACGGGTGATCTTCACCGCTGGTGTTGGTGATGGTCCATTCCTCGATTGTTCCGAGTTTTGCCGGCGTGTCGAAGGTCGGGTTGCCCATGCTGAACTGCCGCCCGTTGACGAAGAAGTTTGGCGCGGTGGGGTCTTCGGAAAGTTCGATGCTCCGGCGCTGGGCGAGGGGTGCAGCGCTGAGGTCCGGAAGGGCCCCTGAGATAGCGAAGTCTGCCGGGGCCGGCCTTGCGGGCTGGCTGTTTCCGGTGATTCTGAGGTCCATGAGTGCCGTGTCGGGGTAGGAGTCGCCCTGGGGTCCGTTGCTGTACGCGAGCGTGCGCAGTGACGTGGTTCCTGCCGGGCCTGCGGTGACGAGTACGTCGAAGCGCTTCCCGGGCGGAAGCAGGAGCTCACCGGAGACTGCGCTGCGCGGGTACGCGGTCCCATCCTCGGCGATCACGGTGAATTGGTATCCGTCGAGCTGGAGTTTGTAGAAGATGTCGGCGCCGGCGTTGACCAGCCGCCAGAGCTGGGTCTCGCCTGGGCGCATGGACAGGACGGGCTTGAGCTGGCCGTTGACGAGGCGGGTGGTGGCGGCATTCGAATCGATGGATGTGCTCTTGGTGTTCTGGACAATAGCGCCGGAAGTGTCGGTTTGGATGTCTTTGAGGACCAGGGTGTGGGTGTCGACGTTTTGCAGGGGCTCGGGCAAACCGGCGCGGTTGTCTCCAATGACAAGGGCTCCGGACAGGCCCGCGGAGATCTGGTTCTCCACATCGCCTGGAGTGAATGGCGCCGGAGCTGTGGTGCCCGACGGGTCCATCCCCGTCGTGGCATGCCCGTTGTGCATGCCGGCCATGTCATTTTTCGGGCACTCGGTGGACATGGCGTGGCTGTGGTACCAGTAGGTGCCGTGCGGATGGTCCGCAGGGATGGCCAGCCTGTAGGTGAAGGTCGCCCCGGGAGGGATGCACAAAGACGGGTTGTCAGAGGCCCCTGAAGGCGAGACGTGCAGACCGTGGAAATGAAGGTTTGTTGCCACGTTCAGGCGATTGTGCAGGGTAATGGACAGGGTTTGTCCCGGGTCGGCGCGAATCGTAGGGGCGGTGAAGGACCCGTTGTAGGACTGCCCCCAGATCTGCTGGCCCGACAGTTCAAAACGGGTCTTGGAGGCCTCCAGCGTCACCGCCAGGTTGCCATCGGACCCGGCCGAGACCGACGGCGGGTCGGCCAGCACCGCTCCGGGCGTCATCGCCCGGGTTTGCGCTGCCGCCAGCTCCATGTGTTCAGCAGCCGATGCGGTTTTGCCGAGAACTCCGACCAGGCCCAAGGCGGTCAGCATGCTGACGGCCAGCACCACGGCAGGAACCAGCATTCTTAGACTGGGCACGCCTTCCCGGGACTCCCCGGAACGGGCGTTTTTACGGAAGGGATGCATCGATACTCCTGGACGGGGCTGCCGCGGCCCGCACCGGAACCGCCACGCGATGCTAACAAAGGTAAGCCTGCCCTTACCAATGCTTCCCTGCCGTTCATCCTCCCGTTACCTTTGCGGCCATTGGGGCGGCCTTCGGTGGGAGACTTTATTGGGCCTTCTTGGCGCGCTCCGCCGTCTCAGCCGGCAGCCTGAGCCACACGGCAACCGGACCGAAATGGCCCCTTCCTGTCCAGTCTCCGGCTGGTGCTGAACCTCTTTGCGGTCAGTGCCGACGGCATGGCTGGCGGGCGGGTGTCAGGCGGCGCGGCCGATTTGTATCTGGCCTTCACTGGTTCGTGCTTCATACGCCGGCTGGGGACGGGTCGCGGGACCCCGGACCACGGTGCCGTCGGTCAGTTTGAAGGTGCTTCCGTGCCATGGACATCTAACGCAGCCATTCTCGATTTTTCCTTCCTCGAGTGGGCCGCCCATATGGCTGCAGACGGCATCGATGGACTGGATCATGCCGCCGGAGCGGTGGAGCAGGACCGAAACGCCACGCACCTTCACCGCGCGCTGCTCGCCCTCGGCCAGCTCACCTTCGGCGAGCACGGAGGTCCACTTTGCGGGGCCTTCTCCGGTCGGCGGTTTTGTTCACATTCACGGCGTCGGCATACGTTAGGTGGCCGCCCAGGTAGCCGCCGAAAGTGACCAGCCCGAACCCGGCCAAACCTAAAGCTTTCCCCAGGCCTCTTTGTCCGCTCCTGCGCGCGATCGTCGAGGAGAGGTAGAAGCACAGGGCTGCGCTGTTTGCCAGGCCGTGCACGATGCCCGTCCGCTGAGTCTTACCCTCGGTGTCTGACCAGTCATTGAGCCCGGCCGCCGCAGTGGGAACGGCTGTTGCGATGCCCGCAATGACCAGCAGGTCGGTCGCCGGCTCGGAGGACCGGCCGCCTGCGAGATCCAGGAGAGCAGCCATGGTCCAGGCGCCGATCGGCAGATCAGTCAGTACTGGATGCAGCGGGTGCCCGATGACCGTACCGCTTAAGAGGTTGCGGACCGGCCGCGGATCGACGGCTTTCCCTACCGCCTTTGCCAGGGACGAGGCTATCCCGTCGAGGAAATCGAATTGTTCAACGGCCTTCTCTACGGAATCTAGCTGCTTCATTGCAAACTCCATCCTTTCGGCAAACCCTGCAAGGCTGTTCAGGAACAGCTCGTGGGTGCCGATCATCTCCTGTGAGCCAGTGAACGAAAGTGTTGCACCGCCCATCCGCTCAGACAAGGAGCCGCCCTGGATGCTGCATGAGCGGGATAGGGGCTAAGCACTAATCGGCCCGGTCCAGAAAGGATGCCGGGAGTCTCCCACAGCAGCTCGACTGGAGCCCGGCTGCCCACAACGAAGGTCCCTGGAGGTTAGCGCAGCGCTTGTTCGAGGATGAGTACGGCGAGGAATCCGATGTAGAAGGCGCTGGAGCCGATGGCGGTTTCACCCCGGGCGTGTGCCTCGACGAGGAGTTCTTCGGTGGCCAGGTACATGAAGGCCACGGCGCCGAAGGCGAGCACCGCGGCCAGCGTCACCGGCGCGGCGCCGGAGAGCAGCCACAGCCCAAGGAACGTTCCGCCCACCGTGAGCAGCGACAACAGCACGGGAATGGCGATGAGGGCTGCTTTGCGGGGTTCCGGACCGATCGCTCCTGCCAACGACAGGCTCACGAAGAGGTATTCGATGGCCAAGGCAATCGACAGGAGCACGCCGGTGTGACCCCCAGCAGTGAATCCTGCGCCGAGTATGACGCCGTCAATGAGGAAATCGATGGCTGTCGCACCGATCATCCCCCAGGGCAGACTGGACGCCCGGCCGGTGCCGGCGCGGTCTTCAAGGCGGCCGGTGATGGCCCGCATGCCGAACATCACCGCAATACCGGCCGCGAACCCGACAACAGACACCACTCCGCTCTCACGCACGACTTCCGGGAGCAGCTCCAACGCTGCGGCAGCAATCACCACACCCGTCGCGAAATGCTGCAGGCCGCTGGTCACCCTTGGCCCTGGAGGCCGGAACGTGGCCAACACGCCAGCCCCGCCGGCCGCGATGACCGGAACCCCGATCAATGCCAGTTCCACCAGCTGCACAAGCCCTCCCCGTCAAACTCGCCTGCCTCATTCAGGCTCATCGTAGGACCGCACACCGGTAGGGCGCCCGGGACGGCCACGCTCGAGCACGTCAAGTTCCTTTGGCGTGTCATAATATTCGCATGAATGCAGATAAGTCCTGTGGGTTGAATGTTGACAGCGGGTATGTCGAGCTCGCCGTTGAGGTCTTCGCCATGCTGGCCGACGCGACCCGGGTACGGCTGATCCTTGCCCTCCGCGACGGCGAAATGTCAGTGAACGAGCTGGCCGAGACGGTGGGCAAGCCCCAGTCCGCAGTGTCCCAGCACCTGGCCAAGATGCGACTGGCCCGGATAGTGACCACCCGGCAGGAAGGCACCCGCGTGTACTACCGGCTGGCGAATGAGCATGCCCGTCAGCTCGTGGTCGATGCCATCTTCCAGGCCCAGCATTCCCTCGGCGGCACCCCTGCACACCATCTTCCCCAGACCACCACCGGTGCCGCATGAAAAGCCGGGACGAGGACCTGCACGGTCACCACGCACACTCGCTGACCGAAGACCACGACCATGAGCACCACGACCACAACCACGGCGGTTCGGGCCACGGGCACGCGCACGAGACAGGCCACAGCCATGGTCACGGGCATGACCACCATGATCATGACCATCCCGGGGGTCTGAAGGGGTTCCTGTACGGCCTGTTTGTGCCGCACAGCCATGACGCGGCGGATTCGGTGGACGAGGCCATGGAGAGCTCGACCAAGGGCATTAGGGCCCTGAAGATTTCCCTGGCCGTACTGGCGGTGACCTCGCTGCTGCAGCTGGCCGTGTTCCTGTTCAGCGGTTCCGTGGCCCTGCTGGCGGATACGATCCACAACTTCTCCGATGCCCTGACCGCAGTGCCGCTGTGGATAGCGTTCATCCTCAGCCGCCGGGCGGCCACGCGGACCTACAACTACGGGTTCGGCCGCGCCGAAGACCTCGCCGGTTTGTTCATTGTCGCCGTGGTGGCCCTCTCCGCCATCGTCGCCGGGGTGGAATCGGTGATCCGCATCTTCCAGCCGCAGCCCCTGAACAACCTCGCCTGGGTCCTGGCGGCGGGTCTGATCGGTTTTGCCGGCAACGAGATCGTCGCCGTCTACCGGATCAGGGTCGGCAGGGAAATCGGCTCCGCAGCGCTGGTCGCAGACGGGGTGCATGCCCGCACCGACGGGTTCACCTCCCTGGCCGTTGTCGTGGGCGTGATCGGTGTCTGGCTCGGTTTCCCGCTGGCAGATCCGATCATCGGCATTCTGATCTCCATCGCCATCTTTGCCCTGCTCTGGGGAACGGTCCGGGACATCGGCCGCCGGCTCCTGGACGGCGTGGATCCGGCCCTGCTGGCCCGCACTGAGGCCGCTATTGCACCTGTGGCACCGCCGAAATCAACGGTCCGCCTCCGCTGGAGCGGACACAGTCTTCACGTCGAGGTCACAGCCCCCGCGGATCCGGACTGGACCATGGCAGAACTGGCAAAGATGAACCACAGGATTGAGGATGCGGTGCGGAGCAAGATCCGCAACGTGGGAACGGTACTCGTCGTTGCCCGCTAACCGCCGCCCCATGCCTGGAGTCGACAGGACTGCTGAACAGGTTCCTGGATCGGTGGCTGACATCCCGGGACACGGTCGGTTTTTCCTTACCGACGCGGCCGTGGAAATGGTGACCGTTTTCGGCGGGATCCTTCACTGCTACATCGGTCCCGGAGGCTGCCGGAAGCAGGGACTCTATTTCTCTCGTACCCGGCCGCGGAAGGCGCTGCGATGCAATCTGCAGGGTCACTGGACCTCCGAGGAAAGTTCGTCGGCCGGTACGGCGGCGGTCGAGATCAGTGTCAGTCACGATCTCGCCCCGAAGCTGGACGGCGCGGTTCTGGATTTTGGGCTTTATAACAAGATGCAGCGGTTCGTTTGGATGTCCCTGCCCAGCGTGAAGGGACCGCAATGTACCTGTCTCCGCTCCACTGGGGTTCCGGCCGGTAAGCATTCGCCGTGCCTGGATGACAAAGGCCTCGGCCTGACCGATCTCTAAACCCTTGCCCAGTCCCACCAATGAAAGGAACACCATGTCTGTTGTAAAGATCAACGCGATCCACGTCCCTGAAGGTAAGGGCTCCGAGCTCGAAAAGCGCTTCGCTGCCCGGGCGCACGCTGTCGATGGACAGCCGGGATTCGAAGGCTTCCAGTTGCTCCGCCCGGTCAGGGGAGAGGACCGTTACTTCGTCGTCACCACCTGGTCCAGCGAAGAGGACTACCAAAACTGGCGCAACGGCCAGGCCGGCGAACACCACGGCAGCGGCCAGAAACCGGTGGCAACGGGCGCCGATCTCCTCGAATTCGAAACTGTCGAACTCTGACCACGCCTAGCAAGAAGCGGTTTTTTGCACAAGCCGAAGATTCGCAGGTCTTCACGCTGTGCTGCACCGTCCTTTCGGTTCCAGGCTCTCTACTCGGCGAGTTTGGCCACCGCGTGGGCCCAGAGGAAGAACTTGTTGGTCCCGAGATCCTTGACGGTCTTGATGTTTAGGGCTTCCTTGAGCTTCTGGGCATCGCCCTCGGACAGGCCTTTCAGGGCTTCAACCGGGGCTTTCGCTAAGTCGTCAATGCCTTTGTCCAGGTATTCCTTGTCGAACTTCGCGTTGATTCCAGCCATGCTGTTCTCCCGTCTGAAGGGCTTGCCCGAGGCGATCACCACGTCTGGGAGCAATCCATGGTCCGGCCGTGCGTGATCCATCTGCTCGGCAACATTTTCCGCTACGCGCCCCGGCAGCACTGGGACGAGCTCTCCCGGGACCTCAAGCCCGTTTACACAGCCCCCAAGATGTAGCCGTGGATGCGGTACAGCCCGTCGGACCACTCGCACCGGCCTGTTGTGAGCGACAGCCTGGACGTTCCCGTCGGGCACACCTTACCGTCAGGAAACGGAAAGCCGTACGAGACACGATCCTCTGACGTTCGTACTCGTCTCGGCAATCAGCGGCGCCAACGAAGCAATGCCCGTTCCACCCGCGAGTACTCCCGTAATGCTCCGGCACGTGCCGCCTGCGCACCAGGCGAGTGCCCTGGACGACGCCGGTCCGGTTTGACCAGCTGCAGCAGGAGAAGAGACAGTGTGGGCAGCTGCTAGGCAGAAGCGGTGTTTTGGCGGGAGAGCTTCGGCAGCAGCCCGGGAGCACGCCCCCAACCCCAAGGGTCCGGCTCCCGCGCATCGTGCCGGGCGGCGGCTGGTCCGCCACGCACAGCCCTAAGGCCGCTGATGCCTGGAAGGGGTTTCCCAACCCTTCCAGGCTCCTTTGGCAGATGATCCAGACCGGTCTCGTGTCATGGGACTGATGTGCAGGGCTCATGCCCCTTGTCGCCATCTGGGAGGGAAACGTGACCTTGACCAAGCGGGACCATTGGCCCTGTCTGAACCCGGTTGGGTGCAGAAAGCATTGTTTATGGCATTCTTTCTTGAATACGCGACCGACCACAGCGCGGGCTGGTTCACGGTTGATGGCGCGAGTTCCAGTGATGCCGCTGCCAAGGCTATGGCTGCTCTCCGCGGTCTGGAGTGCACCCACGCGGTGTTGCGGCAGACCATCTGTCCGCGTCCGCGTTTCGGTGTGGGACCGGTGCTGGCCGCTTTTACCCGGAGCACGGGGTGGACCATGCACGGAGCATGGCCGGGCCTGTAGCGAGTTCCACCTCTGGAATCGGGCTGTCAGGGGAGATTGGCTCGCTGGAAAGGCTGTAGTCAGCAGCGGCCGGCCCCGTCATGGCCAGGGTGTTGTTTCCCGGCAGAATTCCCCTGCTGGTCAAGGCTGCCCACAACGCCTCAGCAGACTCGGCCGGGCATACATTGATGATGCACCAGCTGGTGTACAGCCCATGGAGTTCCTCGGCGGACAGGCCCTTCTCGCTGCCGGGATCGCTGCTGGTCGCCTCCCTGAGGAAGTCATCAAAATGGCTCATGCCCGGTCTGCTTTCTGTTAATCCGCACCGCGTCAGCGCTGGCGGCCCTGGCTGGAGCACCGGAGGCGGTGCCTGAACAGAAGCTATCTGGGCAGGTCAACGCTGTCCAGCCACTTTGAGAGTAAGCGTGCCGAGACCGCCTCGGCGGCCAAATCGGGGCCAAGGCCTCTGGTGGTCTTGCGCCGTCGGCTCCAGCATCTAAATATGGACCCGAGGCTTTTGGCAAGGGCACTTCTGCAACAAGGCGAACTATCGCTCGCGGAGCTATGGCTCTATTACTGGCGCAACGGCGGAGATGCCGAAGAAATGGAATTTGACGCGATTCATCAACGGCATCGAAGTCCTCGCGCCACTGGATCTGGACGTGCNCGTGGTTTCCGACAACTTTGAGTCCGAATATTGTCGGACAAATACTCGGGGACGACAGGCAGTCCGTCCAGCAGAACTTAGCCCATTAATGATTTCAAAGCCCCACCCCATATAGGCTGCCCGCGAATGGGCCCAACGGGCAACGGCGAGGCATCGCCGTTGCCCCTTCCGGAGTTCCTCTCCCTGCCCTTTTTGAACTGCCGATAGTGAAGATTCCGTTGAGCTACGGCGATGTTCAGATATGGCATGACGACCGTCCGTGCAGGTAACGCCTATTCCAGTCTTGCCTTTCGTAGGTACGGTCGCCGTCCGTTCCGCGCTTTGGCTCCGGATGTGGCCTGCGCTGTTTTCACCTTAGGGAACGGCGGCTTTTCCAGTCCCCAAACCCTGCTCCACGTATCGGTTTTGCCGCCTGGACACTGATGTGATTGGGTGGCCGTGTTTGACATGATGGATGGGTAGCTCCAGCAGTGGCGGGCACCGGACATGTTACGAGCACCGGCGGGAGCCGGTGGTGGCGGGGTACTGGTGATGGAAGATCCACGATTGACGGCGCGGGTCATGTTGGAATTCAACGACACAACGCTGGATGAACTGTGGTTGTGGTACTGGGCATACGGCGGTGAAGCCGAACCTTTTGAGTTCGATGCGTATTTGCATGGGTTGCAGAGCCGTGACGAGTTTGATTTGAAAATTCTTGCCTGGGCGGTGGAGAGAGTAATTGCCCAGTAACCCATTGAGGTACGTCGAGGGAAGGAGGATTAGCGGTGGCCACAGACTATGACGACCTCCGCCCAGAGGTTAAGGAGGCGCAGGAGCAGTCGCTGGAGGCTCTGCAAACAGCAAACACGCCTGGCCCCGTTAGCGCAACCTTGGAACTGGATGAAGGCGATGCGCTGGACAGCGATGTTCCTGCGGGGGAAATTATCGCTGAGGAGCTGGTGGTAGATGTCATACCGCAGCGAGCAGACGAGTTTACCTGTTCTTCTTGTTTCCTGATCCGTCACCGGTCCCAAAGCGCACGGGAGACGAATGGAAAGCTGTATTGCACCGAATGTGAGGCTTGACCGGGCAGTGCCTTGCTGCGTGATCTGCGGAACTCAGCGTAGAAATGTGTTCCTTGGGCTCTGTCTCTTGATGAGGGCCCGGGATAGTCTGGGGTTTTCCCGGCCTAAGACGAGAGGGAAGACCAATGACGATCCCCCCGGCACGGGAACCAGCGCCGTTTCCGCCCGATCCTGTCCCAAACCCGGGTAGTCCTGACCCGACATCCCCGGTTCCGCCTGGCACGACCCCCGATCCTGTTCCCGGCCCGGGTTCGCCAGATCCGACCTCCCCGACACCGCCAGGACCCATCACCGGGCCCCGACCCTACACGCTGACTTGAAAACAGCGGCAGGTACGGCAAAGTGCTCTGCCTCACCTGCATGTCGGCATTCGCCGTCCACACCACGTGCGTCCGGGAGGGAAGGACAGTCCCAGTGAACAGGAGCGCCGTGATGCCGGTGCCGGCAACGAGCAACAATTCACCGAGGGTCATCGTTCTGCCGATCATGGTCTTGGTACTGATCAACCTCACCCTCTTGACTGTCGTGCGACCGGCTCCTTGGGCCCGGGTCTTCCTCGCCTGCCAGCTGTTTGGCACGGCCTGGGTGATGGTCTGGATGGTACGGGCGCTGCGGAGGCGCCCCGGGAGCGGCAGGCCCGGAACCAGCAATTCACCCGGTTTGTAGACAGCTCGCCGTCAGCACTGTGGAACCCAGTGGTCAGACCCGGTGCTGGGGTGTCCGGGTAACATGCCGGTCTGCAATTGCTGACGATGGTGTAGATTTCGAGCATCGGGTACCGCACGGAGCCGGCAGGGCAGTGCGTGCTGCTGGTAAAAGAGACGAGCTGTGATAAGTCATCCACACTTTGAGGCCTCTTTCGCGGAGGCCCTCGATGAGGTTCCGGACAGGGAAACGGGTCTCAACCCCGATGAGCTGTACGGCGTCCCCACCAGCTGGTGCCTGCTGAACAAGGAAGAACCCAAGCCCCCGAAGCGCTCTGGAAGCCGCCGAATCAAGCCCCGGGACAACCACTTAGGCATGAAAGGGCCTGCAGCGGCTGACTACATCGTTTCCAGTGCCCCCGACCTGGTTTGACCTGCGGTGACCGGATCTGGCTACTGGAGAAGCACGCCATCAGCATTGATGGCCGCGGCTCACCAGGATCCCGCAAAGTCCTGTAGCTGACAGCCACGTCTCAGGGTTAGGGTCCGGCGGCTTGGATGGACCGGTAGCCGGAGGCGGGCATTCCTGCCGGCACGTTCCTCGCCGGCGTCGTCGGGGCCCTTCTGGCAGTCCCCATCACCGCCGTCGGCTGGACCGTCATGAAAACAGTGACCGGACGAGGACCCGAACCCATGGCCACGGCACCGAGCACAACGGAGGACTAAGACCCGGGAAGAACAGAGCGGCCGGACGCCAAGAAACCCAGCTCACCGCTGGAACAGGTCCGGCATAGAAGTCCCGTCCTTCAAGCAACCGATAATAAAGGTTCCGTCAAACAACAGGGGCGTGAGGTTGGGGTGTAGTTCAGCCTGCCTGGGATGGTTCAGCTGCCGTTGCCGGCCTTATCGGTCCAGTGCTTGGTGTATTCACCCCAGTCATTGGCGGTTACGCCGTGGGCCGCGGCGTTGTCCCAGAGGAACCCGGTGGCGCTGTAGGCGAGGGCTTCGCCGCCGTTGTAGGGGTAGCTGCGGTGATAGTTGCCGATGGAGCGGGTGAGGTATTCATCCACGGTGGCCTGGGTGAGCCACTGGTGCCCGTCCGCGGACATGGTCCCGCAGGAGTAGGTGTTATCGAGCAGGGGACCCGCGGCGGAGGCCAGGGCGTGGTGGTTCGGGGTGGTCGCGGCGCCGTACTCGGTGAGGGCCGGGTCGCCGTTGCCGCGTTTGTCATCGCCGAGGACCTGGTCGTAGGTGCGGTTTTCCTTCACGATCATGAACACGTGCTTGATCTGGGAGGGGTCACCGTCCCGGCGGTGGATCGCGACCGCGTCTTTGCCCTTGGACGGGTCCTTCTTCATGTCGGCCAGGGCCTGGTCCCACTGGTTGTTGGCCCAGACCTGCTTGGTCATTTCCGGCAGCTGTTCGGGGGTCGGGGTCGGGATGGTGCTGACCAGGCCAAGGTCCGAGTAGACGGTGTGGCCTCCGTTGGCTCCGGGGGCGCCGAGGGAACCTTCGCCCTTTTGCGCGGCGACCACGAGCTGGCCGAGTGCCTTGTCGTACTGCACGGTGCCGGGGTACCAGCCGGTGGGGATCAGGCCCTGGAAGGAGGCCGGGGTCTGCTGGTCCTTGAACTCATAGACGGCGACGGCGTTGGCCTGGCCGAGGGCCACGGCCAGGTGGGTGTCATCAAGCATCGTCAGGGAGGTCGGGGAGCTGCTGGCCGGTGCGCCGGGGAGTGGGTTGACGTTGATGGTCTGCCCGACCTTCCCGGTCTTGGTGTCGATGACTGAGACGGTGTCGGAGTTGGAGTTGGCGACGAACACGTTATCGCCGTGGACCGCCAGGGCAGAGGGCGCAAGCCCCGTGTCGTAGCTGCGGATGAGGGTACCGGTGGCCGGGTCGACCTCCGAGACGGTCCCGGTGGAGGGGGACCCGTTCTCGTCGTTGGTGACAATGTTCGTGCCGTAGGACTTGTTGGTCTTGTCCCCTGGCTGGGCGGTGCGGCCGCCCTGGTTGGCGATGAACGCGTGGCCGTCCTCGACTACCACGTCCCGGGGCGCGTTGCCTACCGGGATCTGGCGGATCACAGCGCCGGTGTCCGCGTCCAGGACAGCCAGCATGTTCGTGCCGTTCAGTGTGGCTAGGATCTGCTTGCCACCGGGGGCGTAGGTCAGCCCGGCCGGGATCGGGTCCTTCCCGTTCACGCCGGGCATCGGGATGGTCACCGGGTTGGCGAGGGTCCCGTCAGGGTTGACGGCGAATTTTTGCAGGTTCCCGGGCTGGGCGGCCCAAAGGGTTTTGCCGTCCGGGGAGTAGAGCAGGCCACCGTAGGAGGCGCCCCACCCCTGGGAGGGGTTCAACTGCTGGATGACCTTGTGGTTGACCAAAAGTACGAGGGGAGTTGGACTCCCGCAGTGACCGTAAGCCGGCCCTCCAGCTACCAGGGTCACACCGTTTCACCGACCCAGCTTCCCTCGGAGTGGTCCTGAGCCAGGCCTGCGGGTTTGGAAGCGGCACGAATCATTCCTCACGCCAATGGCCCGGTAGCGATGTATCGGTCCATCGCCACCGGGCCATAGGCTACCCAAGGCGCCTGCTGATGACAGATGAGCCATCAGCGAGCTGGTGTTGAAAGGCGTCCTGGCGTCAGGCTGTTCTCACCGTCGGTAAGCAGTCGTACGGTCGTTAGAGACTGATCCCGGTGCTGCCGCCGCCATCAGACCATTCGCCGGCGCCGGAGAATCAGGACCCCGGCGACGAGAAGCAGCAGGCCCAAGGGGAGCACGGACACATCGATACCGGTCGTGGCCAGCCTGGCAGCGCTATTCGCCGGAGATGTGCTTGCCGTGCTCTGCGCAACAGTGTTCACTGCCGCGGTGCCTGCTGCCGGAACGGTCAGCGAAGCCGACGGGACCATCGAGAAGCCCGTGGTTGCACCGCCCGCTCCCGCGGCGCCACCGGTACCGGTACCGGTATTACCGTTTCCCGAAGCAAACGGTCCTTGACCAACAGTCCCGCCGCCGGCGACAAGATCACCCCGAACGCCGCCGAGCATCGAGGCGACGCCCACATCCAGGGCCCCCAAGGCGCCGACAGTGCCGGTGGTGGGTGCCGTGGTGGTGCCGAGGTTCACGGTCCCGGCGAGGGCAGTGCCGGCCGGTGCCGTGGCGGTTCCGGTGCCCAGGGTCGCGCCGACGGTACCGGTGGTGGGTGCCGTGGCGGTTCCGGTGCCCAGGGTCGCATCGACGGTACCGGTGGTGGGTGCCGTGGCGGTGCCGGTGCCCAGGGTCGCGCCGACGGTACCGGTGGTGGGTGCCGTGGTGGTGCCGGTGCCCAGGGTCGCGCCGACGGTACCGGTGGTGGCGGTGGTGGGTGCCGTGGTGGTGCCGAGGTTAACGGTCCCGGCGAGGGCCGTGTCGGCCGGTGCCGTGGTGGTTCCCGTGCCCAGGGACGCGCCGACAGTGCCGGTGGCGCCGACAGTGCCGGTGGT
>NZ_BMFW01000052.1 GCF_014639275.1 Arthrobacter liuii
AATCCGGCACACCGGCAGACAAGCAGGTCGAGGAGGTGGTTCCACTTCCCGAACTCGCTGCGGCATAATCAAAACCAGCTGACCCGCACGGTGTCGAGAAACTCCACCACTCAGCGGGACGTGACCAAGGGCCCGCGCTAATTGCCCTCACGGAAGGCACAGGGCGCACTGCAAGATTCCGGGTCAGTTTACTGCCGGGAAACCGACCCGGAATCACGCCGCCGGTCTGGAGGAGAGCAGCCCGGGCATAACTCGCCCTTCGCCAACGGCCGAACATCACTCGAGGTCGGCTGAAATCAAAAAATGAAGGAATCAAAGATGTCTCTTGGAACTATCTTCCTGTCCGAAATATTCGGCACAGGGATGCTGACGTTGCTCGGCTGCGGTGTGGTCGCCAACGTTGCTTTAAAGGGAACGAAGGGTAACAACGGCGGGTTTTTGATGGTCACGTGGGGGTGGGGTATCGCCGTTTTCGCCGCCGTTTTCGCCGCCGCAAAGTCTGGTGCCCACCTAAATCCGTCTGTCACACTGGGCCTTATTATGAACGGGAAGAAGGATTTCGTTCCCGGAATTCCAGTGGACTTCCTTTCGACGATCACCTATTTCGGAGGCGAGCTCATCGGCGCTTTCCTGGGTGCCATAGTCTGCTGGCTGGCCTACAAGCCGCACTTCGACGCGGAGCCGTTGGCGGCCAGCAAACTGGCAGTATTCTCGACCGGCCCAGCCATCCGCTCGACCGGGTGGAACCTGCTTGCCGAGACCATCGGAACCTTCGTGCTGGTTTTCGTCATTCTTACCTTCGGGGGAACTCCGTCCGGACTCGGACCGCTGGCAGTGGCACTTCTGGTGGTCGGTATCGGTCTTTCCCTCGGCGGACCCACGGGCTACGCTATCAACCCCGCACGTGACATAGGCCCACGCATCGCACACGCCATCCTTCCCATCAAGGGCAAGGGCAAAAGTGACTGGTCCTACTCATGGATTCCCATCGTCGGCCCCCTGGTCGGGGGGAGCCTGGCCGGAATCGTGGCCTCCTTCATGCCAATAGTGTTCACGGCCGTAAAGTAACCGTCCGTCAGCAATACGACAAGCTTGCCGAGTGCGAGTGCCAGCTCATGCACGCAAACATCTGCGAGGGCCTACGAGCAGACCGGCGCGCGGACCATCTACATCCCGAACATCGCCGACAGGCCTCATGCTCGACAACACCAAACGCGCCATCGCAGCCGGAGCGCAGGCGCTTATGGCAACCTACGTCGGCTATGGAAGCCTGCAGCCCCTCGCCGAAAGCACGGGGGCCAATCCTTGGCTACTTCGCGGGATCGGCGCCGTACTTCGAGGGCGCGTGCCTGCAGCGGGCGCGAGAGCGATGCGGTCCGCCGTGATGCCACCATGGCTTCGGTTCCGCTCGACCCGGCGGCAGCCAGCAGCCGCGAGCTGGCCCTGGCGCTCGATGGCTGGGGACACTGTGAACGGCACCGACTCGGAAGGAAAGGTCTTCTGAGAGGTGAGGAGAATCAGCGGAAGCAGCAAACCCGGCATCCGGTCTCAGGGCTGGTCCCGACTGTGACCCGGATCGGCATTTTGACCAGAGTGGGGGTGACTGCCCCGGATTGAACACGGTTATCCGTTCGTGCGTGATGCGCGGCATGCACGATTACGGGCCCTTCGCATTTAGGCATGGTTGGTTTGCTTGATTCGGTAGGGCCGGTGGCCGCCAGCGGCCAGTAGGCATCTGAGTCGGTAGTTGGTGAAGTTTCGGAAGCCTCTGGCGATGCGACGTGTGGTTTCGATGACGCCGTTGATCGCTTCGGTGGGCCCCGTCGGAGGCGCCGTCTGTATCGAAGTAGGCCAGGATCGCGCTCTTCCATTGTTTGAGTGTCCGGCCGAGGCGGGCGACTTCGGGGATCGGGCAGGTCGGGAAGGACGCGATGACTTCGTTGACGAGATCCCTGCCCCGCTCCGGCCGGGCGTGATAGATGTTGCGGAGCTTCTGGTAGCACTGCCAGGCGAGGGTGACGTCGTGGTCGGGGTCCCCGAGCGTGAGTTTCGCGTCGAGCCGTGCGGATTGCTTGTCGGAGAGATGTTCAGCTCCGATCTGCAGGGTCCGGCGGATCCCGTAGAGCGGGTCACCCTTGCGTCCACGGTGCCCGAGCGTGTCCTGCTGGACCCGGCGGCGGACCTCGTCGACCATGGCCGATCCGAGTTTGACGACGTGGAAAGCGTCCAGCACCGTGATGGCTTCGGGCAGTTCGTCGCGGATGGCGTTGGCGTAGCCGCGGAAGGGATCCAGCGCCGCTGTCTTGATGCCGGCGGTGAACCCGGCGCCACGGTCTTTGAGCCAGTCGGCGTAGGCCTTCCCGGACCGGCCCGGCACGAGGTCCAGCAGCCGGGCGTGGACCAGGCCGTGGGCGTCGCGTGTGTGGTCCACGATCCCGGTGACCATGCCGGATCCCGGCGGGCCGGTGTGGGACCAGACATGCTCATCGACACCGAGCGCGTTCACCCCTGTCAGTCTGCCACCCGCCGCGATCGCGGCGGGTGGCTTCGGCCTTGATCGCGTCCCAGGCTGTGTGTGCCAGGAGACCCCGAGCTGGTCGGCCAGGGCCGACACCGAGGTGTCGAAACACTGCAGCGCGTCCGTCGCCCAGGCCAGGGCCCGGGCGGTGAGTTTCGCCCGTGGACCGGCCAGCGGGTGCTCTTCACTGAATGTTGTTCTGGGGCAGTCTGGGTCCGGGCATCGCCAAACACGTTTGGCCCACAGCAGCCGCACCGGCCTGCCGAAACACGGAATGTCATGAAGGCGGATCTGCCGCCGTGCGTGGCGGACCGCGACGACGCCGCAGTCCGGACAACCGGCGACTTCCTCGCCGGTTTCGACGCCCAGTACGAGGCCGGTCCCGGTTGCCTTGACGGACCTGACGTAGACGCCCTCGACACCGAGCAGCGCATCCGCGCGCATGCACCAGCGGCCAGCAGAACAAGACATAGAGTTATTCATGTCAGGGCCTCTTTCCCGCCGCACCACGCCGCGCCGAAAGCGGACTACGCTGCGGCGGAAGTTTCAGGCTGCCCTAACCACGCTCATCTGCGAAGGGCCCGATTACGGGTACGAATTCCACCGGCCACGTCTGGGGCATCAGAGATCGCCTCGCCCCGGTTATCGAGGAGCGGACGGGCATCGAGACCCGCTCGACAACGCTCGGGCGCACCCAACGAGGCGGGGCACCGTGTGCAACGGTGACCGACGCCGGCGGACGCTGCGGCATGTCAGGGCGGCGCTGCGCGCTTGGACCGACATGACGTTCTCCGCCCATATCCGACGCTCTGCCCCCTACACTCACGCCATGAGTGTAGGGGCCTCAACCCTCGTGCGTGGACGGTATGCCTTCCTGCTGGCCGAGAAAGATGACTGCGCCTATAACTTGCGAGATGACATCACCCGTCCAGGCTCACCCGATCGAAGTCGTAAGTTTGACCGTCTCGACGGTGTCCGCAACGTCCAACGTCAAAGTTTCCGCGGTGGTCTTTATTGTGTTCTTTCCCGGTCAGCGGCCAAGGCCCGAATAGTCTGTGAGTCGGCCGGGGATGACAGGGAACTCCCGGCGGGTGGCCTGGACAAGGCCGGGATCGATGCTGACACGCAGCACCTCTTCGTCGGATCCTGCTTCCGCCACGACGCGGCCTGCCGGGTCCACAACACGGCTGGTACCCCCAAGCTCAACACCCTTCTGGGTGCCTGCTGCGTTGCAGGCGAGAAGGAAGACCTGGTGCTCGAGAGCGCGTGCGGACGTCAGGAGCCTCCAGTGCTCCAGTCGTTCTGCTGGCCACGCGGCAGGGACGACGACGATCTCCGCTCCGCGGACGCTCAGCTCGGACCATAACCCCGGGAAACGCAGATCAAAGCAAGTTGTTCCCGCCATCTTTCCGAACGGCGTGTGCACGACCGGAAGAGACGTTCCAGGTGTGAGCAGATCGGCTTCGAGGGACTTATAGCCGAAGACATGAATCTTGGAGTAACGATGAGCGACCTTGCCCTCCGGATCAACAAGGACCGAGGTGTTACGCAGTACCGGCGAACTTCCGGAAACACCGCCCTTAGCCTGCTCGATAATGCTCCCAACATGCACATAGGTCCCGAGGTCCTTGGCCACGGCTGCGCACATGGCCACCGTCGGCCCGTCCACCGTTTCGGCACGTTCCCCGTACTGCTCGAAGTGGAAATAGCCTGCGCTCCAAAGTTCCGGGAGAACGATAAGATCCGGTCGGCGCTGTGCACGCAGTATCGCCTCTGCGCGCTCAATGCGCTGGCCCTGGGTTTCGTTGTCCGGGCTGGACAACTGGACGAGTGCAATCTCCATGGGTACTCCCTGTATATCCGGACGCAGCGGCCACCCGTCGGCCTAGCTTTGGTTTGCGTGGTGGGCATGGCTTTGAGGACGGTGAGTGTGGCGTCGAGAATCCTCGGCGGTCATGGGGGTGGCGAAGCTGTTGCTGGTTCTTTCCACGAGTCGGATGCTCGCGCCGGAATTCTAGCGTGGGTCCGCGGGATGTCCAAGGAGATTTCCGCGGTGCTCTGCGCGGCGTTGAGGGCCGTGGTGGCCGAGGCGAGCTGCTCTTTGTCCTTGAGGGCTGACCTGGTTGGCTGCCTCAGGTCCCTCTTTCTGGGCCCAAGCCAAGACGCCCGGTGTCAGGTTTGGGTGTGCCTTTGCTGGGGCAGAGAAGGGTTCGTGAGTGTTCTTGTAACTTCGTGGAGGAGGCCTGTCCGATCTTCTGTTGCCGCCTGGGCTTCGTTTGCTCTCAGCGTTTTCGAACGGCTTCTGGTTCTGCGCCGCAAGCCGGGGGGTTCTTGACGTGGGTTGGTGGCGGCCTCGTCGGGTTGTTGCAGGTGGGGTTGCCCGGTTGCCGGATTTCGGTGGTGGCTCCGGGAGGGGGCCCAGTGAGTGATTCGCAGCAGGTCCGTTTTGCAGGTCGTCCTGCCGGGGTCAGGAGACGGCTGATTCGGTCACTATCGGGAGTTGCTTGGAGGCGGCGGGCTCGGGTTTCAGTGCTGGCGTTCTCTTGCGGGCCAGCCAACTGATGATCGGTGGGGTTACGAGCATCACGATGAGGAGGCGCGTGCTTTGGACGGTCGAAATGGCGGGGAGGTTCGTATCCATGGACGCAGCCGTGGCCAGCACCGCGTTGATGCCGCCCGGCGTCGTCGCGAGGTAGGCGTCGATTAGGGGAAGGCCAAGGGCTGCCGAGAACGCCCAGGCCAAGGCCCCGCAGCCGAGGCAGACTGCCATGATCCAGAGCGACACGTGGGGGAAGAGCCTGCCGATGTTCCACACGGAGGCCCAGGTGAACCGCAGGCCTACTTCAAGGCCGACCAGTGTGAAGAGAAGGCTGCGCAGCACGCCGTCCGGCGCGAAGCCTTGGGCGGTTCCCGTGAAGACAAACAGTGCAGTTATGACCATCGGCCCGAGTAGAGCGGGGGCTGGTAACGAGAGGCGTTGGCCGGCTGTGACCCCGAGGAGGCAGACGGCGGCCAGCATCAGCAGGCCCGGGAGTTGATGCGTCCCTTGTGATAGGTGCAGGATCCGGTGGGGATCGGCCCAGAGCGGCGCGCCCCCAGAGCTCGCGTTCCCATCGGTGGGCGGGTGCATGGCGGTGGCTACCAGGGGCGCCGTGAAAGCCACCAGGGCCACGCGGAGGTACTGCACGAAGGCAACGAGCCGGGAGTCGGCACCCAGATCCTCTGCGGCAGCGACGATGGCCGCGGAACCGCCAGGCACCAGGCTCAGCGCACCTTCAGCAAGACTTACACGACCCCATCTGGACAGGAGAGCTCCGGCCATGAGACACAGCCCGATGGTCAGGACGGTCACCGCCGTCATCGGCAAGGCCGCGGCACCATCTGACTGCAAGGCCGCCGGGGTGACGTAGCTGCCCATCAGGACGCCGATACCGGCCTGCGAGGCCACCGCTGCTCGCTTGGGCAGTTGCCGCTTCACTACCCCTGAGAGGGCTGCAGCAGCACCGGCCACGAGCGCCACCAGCAGATGAGGCGCCGGGAGGTCAAGGACCGAAGCGGCCTCGCCCAGGACGAAGACAGTCCCTCCGAGCGCCAGCCACAAGGCCGTAGACGCCACACCATGCCGCCCGTGCGCCCCGATCGGACGGCGCCGCATTTGCCATTGCATTGTCCCCTTTGCCCGCGACATTGTCTCGGCAATTCCCGTCCCTCGACCGCACATGGATCCCCCCCGGGGTTAGCTGCACCGGGAGCGCTAGCGTTTGGACATGATTGACTTTCCGGGCCGGAGCTGACGGACGAGGAAATTGAGGGCCAATTCCGGTCCCGGTTTGGGTGAAGGTTGATGGGCAGGCAGTAAGGTAGGCCACTCCCGTCGGCTGCGCAGCGATGGGGGCCGATGCAACGTCCCGCAGTGCCGCCGGTAACCGAGCCGACTGCCTCTGGTGGATGTTTTTCCGCTGCTGTTGGTGGCAGTCCCGGTGTGGTGTGAGTATTTGCGCAGGAATGACTGGGATTTAAGACATGGAAATGGTTGTTGAATTAGGCTTCGTTGGAAGCCGGTGGCTGGGCGGGCTGACTTCCCTGGTTCCCGATCCGGTGCGTCCATGTATTTCCTGAGTTTTTGAAAGGCACTGCTGTGAGCATTCCTACGAATTTCCCTGCGGGCACTCGTCAGGAAAGGCCCGAGCAGAGCAGCATCGGGCAGCGGTTGTTGTCTGCCAAGAAGGCCTACACGACCCGGTTCCTGGCCGATGCGCTGGAGGCTGATGCGTCCGGTTACCGGTTGCTTAGCGGCCCGGATGTGATTCCCGTGCCGGGGGACATCGTTCTGGCCCGGGTGGAGCGTATCGGTCAGCTCCCGCGGTTGGAAAGCCCTGTTTCGCGGCGGCAGGCGCTCTTTGTCGGGGACGAGGTCCTGGTGGCCTACGCCAACCGTTACGCCCCGGACCAGGTCCTGGCCGAGGTCCCGGACAGTCTTGGACCGTGCCACCTGGTCGCGGCCGGGGGCCTGGCGGGGATGGTCACGGTAAGCCACGGGGCCGTGGGCAGGCCGACTCAGCTGGCCCCGGTCGGGCTCCTCGCCAACAGTCAGGGCAGGCTGAATCTGAAGGGGTTCGCTCCTTACGCGCTGGACCCGGATGCTGAGCCGAGGGTCCGCCCCCACGTGGTCGCTGTTCTTGGAACCTCGATGAACTCGGGCAAGTCCACGGCGGCTGCGTGCCTGATCAGAGGCCTGACCAGTGCCGGGCTGCGTGTCGTTGCGGGGAAGATCACCGGCACCGGGGCCGGCGGGGACCCCCGCCTGTTCCATGACGCGGGAGCGGTGAAGGTCCTGGACTTCACCGACTACGGCTACCCGACCACATTCCGGGTGGAGACGGCGGAACTGGGCAGCCTCGCAGCGAGCATGGTGAACGCCCTCGCAGCACAGGGCCCGGAGGTGATCGTGGTTGAGATCGCCGACGGTGTCTACCAGGGCGAGACCCGGCACCTGCTCAATTCGGGCGTCCTGCACACCCTGGTGGACAGCGTCCTGTTCGCAGCCGCTGACGCGCTTGGGGCCTTCGCCGGGGTGGAGCTGCTGCGCGCTGCCGGCCATGCACCGGCCGCGGTGTCCGGGATGCTTACTGTTTCCCCGCTGGCCGCCGCTGAGGCCGCCGCCGAGCTGGACGTGCCCGTGCTGGGAACCTACGAACTCACCAGCGCCGAGACCGCGATGCGGTTCCTGGCCCCCGCACACCAGTGACCGGCCGGCAGGCCCTGCCCGGTGGGCAGGCCCTCCCGAAGTTCTTCGCTCCCGGGCGCCGCGGGCGCCTCACCGCCCTGGCGGGCATCAGTGTGACGGCAGGGCTCCTGGCAGCCGGGACCGCGCGGCTTGTCTCGCTGCTCTCCCACGGACATGACCCGGCAGGGGCCATCCTGTTGGTGGGAGGGCTGGTGGGACTGGTTGCTGCGACTTTCGGGCTGCGGGTGTTCGAACGCCGCCTGGCCGAGAAGCTCGGGCAGGACTACGTGCACGAGATACGCAAGGAGCTCATCCGCGGCGCCTTGGGACCGGGCCGTAGTCCTTCCCTCGGCATCACCATTGCCAGGACGAGCAACGACCTCAACAGTGTCCGGAACTGGGTCACCCACGGTATCGCCGGAGCGGTCTCCGGGGTTCCCCTGATCCTCATACTCACAGCCTCCCTCTGGCTCATGGCCCCTCCTCTGGCCCTGGCGGTAATGGTGCCGCTGATTGGCGCCGTGACACTCCTGGCTTTCCTCTCCCGACCCACCTACGACAAAGCAAGGGCACTCCGGAAGGCGCGCGGACGCCTGGCAGGGCAGATCACCGACACGGTCAACGCCGCGACAGCCGTCCGGGCCGCCGGCGGGGAAGATCGTGAGCTCGGCCGGGTCGACAGGCTCGGCCGAGAGGTCGCAGCCGCGGCCATCGACCGGGCAACCCTGGCCGGCTCCCTGCGGGCCAGCGCGATCGGCGCAGCGTCAACCACGGCCGTGGCGGTGGCGGCCACCGGCGCTTTCACCGGAATGGACTCCGGACTCATCGCCGCGGCTTTGACCGTGGTGAGCATGATCGCCGCCCCGGTCCACGACCTCGGACGCATCGTCGAATATCGTCAGAGCTACCGCGCCGCGTGCAGGAGCATCGCCCCCGCCCTCAGCCGTCCGGCCGCCGACACCACCCCCGACAATAGTGTCGATGGCGACTTCGCTGGCCTGGTCGTTGCCGGTCTGGACGTCGACGGGATCACGATGCCCGGGATCAGCGCGGCTCCAGGAGAAACCATCCTCCTCGAGACACCAGACCACGCATACACGGAAATGGTTTTTGCCGCTCTCCTGGGACTGCACCCGGCCGGACTCCACCCCGGCGCCCGCATCGTCCTCAATGGCAGGAACGTGCCCGCGATGAATTCCCCGGAGCGCCGCCAAAGCATTGGGTACGCCGCCCGGGGCCTGGCCCTCGAAAGAGGCCAGCTCCGCCGCGCCCTCCGCTACCGCAGCCCGGACGCCGACGACGCCCTGTACGCGACCGCCATCAACCGGGCCGGGCTGGGCGCGACAATCGCCCGGCTGCCCAAGGGCGAGCTGACCGTGCTCCGGCGCGGCGGGGAACCACTCAGCACACCCGAACGGGCAAAGATCCAGATCGCACGCGCAACCCTCGGGAACCCGCCCCTGCTGCTGCTCAACCATATCGACGCCGACCTGGACCCGCAGGGCATGACCGCCCTCCGGGACATCCTCACCAACTACCCCGGCATCATCATCGCAGCCACCGACGATTCCTCCCTGCTGCCTCACCCGCACCGAACCTGGCCAGGGCACCACCACAAACCGCCGCCATCAGACAAGCGGCATCCCGTGCACCTGGAGACCTCTCACAGAGGCCACACCCCAAAGTAGCGCCGCCGCCCAGCAGCCACGGCTGGCGTTTCCATCCCGTCCCAGGCCGGGGTGACGGTAAACGGCAGCCCTCGAAATCGACGGGTTATACGGGCTATACCCACTGGGGCCGGCGGGGCCCCACCGTCGGAGCGCCCCGCCGACACGAGGAGACCGACCGTGAGATGTGTGCCCGTGCTCGTCGAAGACCACATGAATGACGGTGACAACTGGACGGAGGCCATCAGCGAACACGGTTGCGCCGTGATCCCCTGGTGGGGGCTGTACTGGCTGGGACCTTGGCCAATGGCCTGATGTCATGGTCCGCCGCCGGGATCCGCACGGCCCAGCAGATCGGCGACCCGTCCGGCGCGGCCACCTACCGCGGAGGCCGCGTACAAACGACCTTCCACCTGGTCAAGGCCATGTTCCGGGCCGCGATCAGCTGACACTTCTTTCACGGGAAGAAAGGGCAGGGCCCGAGGACTTGCCCGAAGCCGACCGGGGACTTGCCTGGCCCCGGCACCTTCCGGGGGCAGACCCGTGCGGTTACTGTCCGCTGATGGCTGTGCTGGCGTACTGGGGGTTTCGCCCTCGGGTCACGTTGTCTTGGGCTTAACAGTACGGTCGGTGTGCGGGTGGTTGCTGATTTTTTGACTGAAGCCGGACGGTGTGATCGGTGGGGGAGGGTTTTGATGGTATTGTCCCAGCTTTTGCACAGGATTGGGCATGAATCCTATTTTGAAGCGGGAGTGGAGTCTAGTCTCGTTAGGGAAAGGTAAGACGCCCCGGGCCGGATCGTTTGGGTTCCCGCAGCCTGTGGGGGTTGGTCTTTTTCGTTTGCATGCCGGTTCTCCGGCATGTGGCCCGGGTGTGTGATGATCCGGGTTCTCACCCAAGGTCTCAGCCAAAGGTCTCAACCTCATGATTTCTCCTTCCCGCGCTGCGTTGGTCGGCGCTCCTGACGTCCGGTGTCCTGTGGCGACGCCGTCCGTGTTACCTCTCTCTTGGCCGGCGCCGCCTGGGCGCCGATCGTGTGCAGGGGACTGGCCCGGAGGACCGCAGCAGCTGCGGTGATGGTGGCCGTGCGGTCATGGGACCGCTGAAGCGTGGCCCCAGTTAGCACTGGTTGAGTGCTTCCCCTAACCGTTGTCACCGGCCCCTTGGGGCTGGTTGGCGCGTACAGGCGCATCTCTCCTGCCCTGGTGGGCAGGGTCCGAGCTGGAGCCTGGCCATGCATACCCGATGCCCCTTGGGTGTGTATTTATCCCATGCAGTACATGCGAAAAATTTCCAAGGTCTCAGCCCTTATTGCCGTTGTTGGTATTTCCCTCGCTGCCGGGCTGGCCCCGGCCTCGGCGGACACGGTCAACTCCACGGTTTCCGGTGCCAGCCTCTCTGCCACGACCGCGGCCCCGGCGTTGTCGGCCGTGACCCTGAACGGCACCAGCACCCAGACCTCCACCGGCACCTCGACGGCGTGGAGTCTGACGGACGCCCGCGGTACCGGTGCGGCCTGGACCGTTTCGGCCAGCGCCACGGACTTCACCAGCGCCGCCGGCACGGCCGAAACCGTGGTCCGTACGATCACAGCACCGAACCTGACCATCACCCCGGGTACGGTCACGGCAGCAGCGGGCGCTGATCCCGCGACGGGTATCACGGCCCCGGCGCTGGTCATGTCCACCACCTCGCAGGCCCTGATTTCGGCTACCGGGCCGCACAAGGGCACGTACAACGTGACACCGTCCTTCAGCCTGTCGATCCCGGCGAACGCCTACCGGTCCAACTACGCCGGTGTGGTCGGTTCCAGCGCGCTGAACCCCTACACCTCCACCATCACCTACACCATCGCCTAATAAAGGGCACAAACCCCGCCGTGTCCCTGCCCTGATCCCCGTTTCCGGGAAGGTCAGGGCAGGGACACAGCAACTCCCGCTGCCATCGCGTCCCTTGCCACGTCCCGTCCCTGATCCAGGTTTTACTGCCTGGTTCTGATTGAGTTGAAGGATTCTTTGTTGTGACCCCGCCATCTTTTTTTAGCCGCGGCCGCGGACCGGTCCGCATGGTTCTGTGCCTGGTCCTGCTGGTGCTGGCCGTGTTCTCGACGACGGGGCAGGCGTTCGCGGTCGATGACGGTACCGTTGGGATCCGCCCGGCCCATGAATCGGATTTCTTCCACATCTCCCTCTACCCGGGGTCGGCGATCGATGCCGAAGCTGTCGTCGCGAACCATTCCCAGGCGCCGGTGACCCTCCTGAACTACCCGGTAGATGGTCAGACCACCCCTCAGGGCGGGTTCGCCCTGGCCGCCCAGACCGACCCGCAGAAAGGGATCGGCGCGTGGGTAAGTCTGAAGACCGATCACCTGACCATTCCCGCCAATTCGGAAGTTAAGGTTCCTTTCCGTCTCACCGTGCCCGCCGGCACACCGCCGGGGGACTACGCGGGTGCCTTGATCATCCAGAGCCCGCCCGTGCAGGGAAAGACATCGACCGTCAACGGGGATACCTCGGTCCGCATCGACGTGGTCCAGCGCCAGGGGGTGAGGATCTATCTCAATGTCGCCGGTACCGCCGTGAAGTCCCTTACGCACGGGGATCTGTCATGGCAGCAGAACGGCAGCGATCTGGCCCTGACCCTTCCTGTACGGAACACGGGCAACACGATCCTGCACCCCACCGCCGAACTCGCTCTCACCGGCTGGCCGATCAGTGACACAAGCGTGAAATTCGATACCCCCGAGAGTCTCCTGCCCGGCAGCAGCATTGACCTGCACGCCACCGTGGCCCAGGTGCCGGCAGCGATGAACGCTGACGCCCAGGCGCGCCTGGAATCCGAGGCCGGCAGCGATCAGGCAAGCACGCATATCCTTTACGCCCCTTGGCTCATCCTTGGCATCGCGCTGTTGGTCCTCGCCGGCATCTCTTACGGGGTGTGGCGCGGGCTGCGGCTTGTCCGCTCCGCCCGGGCCGTTCTGGCCCAAACCCAAACCGCTCCCGAAGCGGTCGCCGGGCGCCACCGCCAGGACGCCTGAACCAGACGCAAACGTTGCAGACGAAGCTCACGTCACCCCCAAATAAAGACCGTCCGGGGAGATGCTAAATCGGTGATCTTGACCCGAAATTGATCCAAAAACCGTGAACCCTTGAGGGAAGAAGACGAACATGGACCCTGCCAGGAATGAGACCTTGGCAATGGCAGCAGGACAGGGCCCGTCCTGCTCCGGAGAGTCCCCGGCCCCAAAGCCGGGGACTCTTCCCCAATCAGCACCACGGACGCCAACACGGGGCGGTCCGGATGCGGAATTCATGGACATGCCTGCCAACGGCCGAAATATACCGGACGGCGGGTACCGGCGGGAGCAGGAAAGCGCAATCGTCACGGCGATACTTGAGGCCGAGTCGATCCTGACCGCATTCCAACCGATCATTGGACTGCAGGAACATCGACGGTTCGGGGTGGAGGCGTTGACCCGATTCCCTGCCGGAACCGGGACCCCGGACACGGTGTTCCACTCCGCGCACGCTGTGGGCCTGGGCACAGACCTCGAGGTCCTGGCTATGCGCAGTGCAATCAACTTCCTGCCGCTGATCCCTGAGGGACAGTATCTGGCGGTGAACCTGAGCCCCACGGCGGCCTTTGACCTCTCAGCCTGGATCCAAGACGAGGCGGACGTGGACTTGGCCCGGTTGGTCGTTGAACTGACCGAAGAGACTGCCGTTGATTACTATCCGGCTCTTCGGAGCCGTCTGGCACCCATGCGGGAGCGGGGCTTGCGTCTGGCCATCGATGATGCCGGCGCTGGCTACTCCTCACTGCTGCCCATCGTGGAACTTCAGCCGGACATCATCAAGATCGATAAGTCCCTGGTCGGTGGCATCGCTGCTGATCATGCCCGCCGCAGCGCTATCCGGGCGATAGTCGGCCTGGCCCAGGACCTTGATGCGGCGACCGTTGCCGAAGGAATCGAAACCATCGCTGACCTAAACACCGCCCGCGATCTGGGCATCACCTGCGGCCAAGGCTATCTATTGGGCCGTCCCAGTACTGATCCAGCCACCCTGAACTCCGAACCCGTCCCACACGCCACCACCGGGGCAGCGGACCTCAGGAACCCGAGGGCCACCCGGCGAAGTACAGTGCCGGTGTAAGGGACCGACCCGGGTGTGAGTAGCCGGGGTTTATGCTGATGGAAGTCCCCAAAAGTTGGTTCAGGACAACCCGGCACCGGAAAGACCGCCCCGGGTTTTTCCGTCCGGACCAAGGACAACACGTCCGCTAGAACCAGGTGCCGGATGAGAATGAAAACCGTCAGTATGCGGGCCAGCGCCTGCACGGGAACAGAATGAGGAGAAACGTTGCCCATCCCCGCCCCCGAGGTGCACACGATTGTCCGAGACGCCCACGGAGTCCTTACCGTGGTCGCCGAAGACCCGGAAGCAGTCCAGGATGGTCTGGACCGTGCCGTGGAGCAGATCCGCGCCGCTGCCGGCCCTGTGAACCCCCGCGGGATCCTGATCACTCGCCGGAGCCGGTCCCTGTTCACCGTGGAGGCCACCCCGGACGTGCCATACGGGATGACGATGGAGAAAGACCGCTGGCATCGCCCGGGCACGTATTCTGCTGCAGAAACCGGGGACGGGAGGGACCGGTGAGCGAGGGACTGAACCAAGGCGCCAGAGATGTTTGGTGGACCGACCCGATGACACTGCGCGACGTTGTCCTGGATCAGGAGGCGATGGAGGCCCGCCTGGCCACGTGCCCGGCTCTGGAACGGGTGTGGATCCTCTGTCTGCTGGACCGGGCCCAGGAAGCCATCAGGGAAGGCCAGGAACTGCTGAATGCTGCATCGGACCGTCTGCGTCCCTTGCTGGTGCTCGCCCAGGCCTACCAGCGGCAATACTCCTGGCACGACGCCGCCCGGCTGCAGGAAGAAGCCCTGCGGCTGGCCCGCACACGCGCCCGTGAAGCATTGGTCCGCCACCAGATAGGGCGTCGTCTATTCGATGAAACCCGCTATCGGGAAGCGGCAGCAGAATTTGAATGGGCCCGCGACCTCTACCGCAGCACCGGGCAGCGTGAACACCTCGTCCAAGCCTGCCAACAAGCACTGACAAGAGCCAGGGAACTGAGTCGCACAAACCCCACCAGCACGCCCGCGTAAGGAACAGAAGAAGCCTGCCCAGCCCAAAATATCGTTCACCCGGGACTGTCCGTTTTTCGGTGGATCCGCCGTTGGCGTTTTAGTTGATTCTTCCGTCGAAGCTGATGGCGAAGGCGTTCAGTGCCGGCTTCCATCGTGTGGCCCATCGTGCCCTGCCTTTGCCG
>NZ_BMFW01000053.1 GCF_014639275.1 Arthrobacter liuii
GCGGGCAGCGGGCGGCCATTCCCAGTGAGCCGTCCAAGCGGCAGGGAGATCTGTGCCATACCCGCCACCCGAGGGTGATCGAAACACTACGACAGCTCCGAAATCACCCTCAACAAAATCGTAAGGAAGGTGACCTCATCATGGGGAAGGGAAACAAGTCAGCGATAGTGTCGCTGGTCGAACGCTCTTCGCGGTTCCTCGTCGCCTTCGTGCTCCGTCCCGGGAGCAGGTCCGGCAACACGCGGGACCAGTTCATCGAAGTGCTCGGTGTCATGCCCGCCACCTTGCGGAGGACGTTGACATAGGACCGGGGATCGGAGATGGCCAAGCACACCGAGGTCACAGCTGCACTGGGGATGCTGGTGTACTTCTGCGATCCGGCCAGCCCCCTTGCAGCGTGCGTCAAACGAGAACGCTAACGGCCTATTTCGTCAGTACTTCCGGAAGGGAGATGACCTAAGCATCATCAAACCGGGGGATGTTCTCTTCGCGGCGGCGGAGATCCACAGCCGCCCCAGAGCTGTACTGAATTGGTCCCGCGCATCCGCCAAGTTCGCGACCTATCACGCCGCTGCGGTCGAGTTAGCACGACGCAATTCCTGCGTCCCGTGAGGAGATCCTCTAGCGCAGCGTCTATCGGCTCTTAGGAACAAATGTTGAGGAAACCTGTGGCACCCGGACGAGCAACAAAAGTGATGACGTGGCCCTTGTCATCCCGGAAAATAGCGTTTGAGCCGGACACTGTCACAGTGCCGGCCTGGTAAGGGTTTCCCCATCCCTGAGGGGGATTGCCCCCGCCGCCGTCCAATGGTATTTCGGCGAGGAAGAACATGTCGTCAACTCGCAATTCCTTGATTCCGCAGTGGGTATAGAGCATGGCTGGCACGCCGGGAGCGATAGGGGACGGTGACTCCGAGGCGGCCTCGGTTATCGGCCTGCCAGGACCTGAGCAGGCAGCCAGAACGGCCGATAGCGTAACGCCCATTAGCGAGAGTCTGATTTTTCCGGCCATTTGACCGCACCCCAATTCCCGATCAGGCTCAAAGAGTATGCCGAGGGAAAGAGCGCCACAATACAAGGGCTGGTCACGTTTTCCTCACGGCGTCTGGTATTGGATCCTCGACCTAGCCACAACACGTCAGAAGAAGCCGCGTAGCGCAGGGAACGGCCACAGATTCAAGAGCGTGTGGGGCCCAACGCTAGGACCCACGCCTACGTGTGCGTCAGAGTTGAAATATCACTTCGGCGTTCTCGGATTTGAGTGTCAGCGGAGTGCCTAGATTGAACCGGCGATCTGACGGGAAGGCCAGGTAGAGGATTCCCCCGAAGGGGCCGTCTGACAGCGAGTTGCTATGCGCGGTCATCAACTCCGTGCCGTGTCCATCTGTGAGGGTAAATCGCTCCTGCGCCGGTGCAAGAGTTGTCTCGGCCCTATGCCTGGATGGAATGCGGGCCTCTGATCTGCGGCGAATGAGGAGATGGGTCTCTGTGGTCTCCAAAGTCTGAACTGTGAGATCCATGCCGCTCTGACGGACGACGGTCAAGTTGCACGTGAACATGATGGCATTCTAGGCACTGAGGAAATGAGCCGGGAGTGGCTTCACCAGTCACTCTTCCAACAGCTGCGGGGAGGGCCCAGCCAACCCTCATGGCAAAGGGAGTACCTTCCTACGCCGGTAAAGGATCGGCTTGAATCCTTGGTCGTCCCGCCCGCGTCAAAACCGTAGGACCGTGCTCTACGAGTCAGAGCTACACTGGGCCCAAGGATGGATTGGGGGATCCCGGGCGTCATTCCGCTATTCCACTGGTCGGTCGCAGCTAGCGAACCAAGGGAACGACCATGAACTTCTTCCAGGATTACCCAATCCCGGCGCCCGCTCCGCGTCCGAGAACGCCTCAGTTACCGACCCAAGGGCGGCAACGCCGGGGAAGACGACATGTCCGCAAACGGTGCACTCTGGCTATGGCCGCTCCCGCCGGCCGGGGACCTGCGCCTGGTCTCTCAGTGGACCGAGATGGGTATGGGCGAAAGCTCGCTCACCGTCGACGGCGCCCAACTCCGGAATGCTGCTGCAGGCGTCAAGGGGTACTGGCCGACTGAGACCGGACATGAATAGCGGTTCTTTCCCCATAGGCCACCTGGTCACCCGCACCAGCAGGTATGTTCAAGGCAACTCCCTGCTGCGGCGTCCGTGAGAAACCGCCCTGCCCCAGATGGATCGAAGCGTCGCGGCGTACAGAGCCTTCGATGTGGAGGCAATCCCCCTTTCAGTGTGGCGCACGCGGGGGATTGACGGACTCGACAGGGATGGCATCCTCGTGGGCCTCGACTGGTCAGGGGTCCGCGCAACGGGTTATGACGTTCATCCTCTTAAGGTCCGGGCTGGACTCGAAGCCAGAGAATAGGGCCAACAGAGCCGTGTCCGGTAAGGATCGCCTCCCGGGCGCTGACAGGCCCAATTGACTGAACCGTTAACTCGTGGACAACACTCCAGATAATACTTTCGCGAAGCCGGCGTGGCTGTTGTAGGCCAGCCGTAGGCTACGTCAAAGACACCCAGCCGCTGGCTGAGGAAACGCATATTCGAATAGACGCGCCAATAGAAGGCGGCCAAGGGTTTGGCCGCCACGACCCGGCCCGGGGGCAGGTGCCCCCGGGTTCGGCCCGGATGCCGAGAGGCAGACGGCGAGACCGGCTACGGCAGCGGCCCTGAAGAATCCGGTGGGGTGTGAACTCATCGCGGAACCCCAGATGTCTGCGGCGCGGGGCTCGCTGCCCCACTTGAAAACAAAATTCCGGCACAGGGCCAAGAGTTACAGCCGGGCTGGATTTTTTGGAGCGGTGCCGGCTTCGGACGTGGCGCCCGAAATCCTTGCCGACGTCGAGAAGCGCGCTTAGATGCTTGTCACCTGACGGTCTGCGGAGACACGCGTAAGGAAGTCCTCGACTACGGCCGCGAACTCGTCAGGCCGTTCGATCTGAGGCATGTGTCCGGTCTTGGCGAAGACGTGCGACTCGGCGCGGGGCAGCGCCGCGGCGGCCGCTTCAAGGTGGCTGAACGGCAGGATGTGGTCGTGGTCGCCCCACACCACCAGCGCCGGAACATCGGACTTGGCGAGCGCGCCGATCAGAGCGGTGCGCCACTCGGCCCGGACACCGGAGATCGTTCCCAGGTCGCGGGCGACGTCGACCAGCGTCCGGCGGTGCGCCTCCCGCTGCGACAGGGCGAGCGCGTGGCCGATGCGGTCGTCCGTGACCAGCGTTTTGTCGTAGAAGAGTGATTGGACGGTCCGGCGTNGTTTTGTCGTAGAAGAGCGACTGGACGGTCCGGCGTGATGCTTTCTCGTCGGGCCGCAGGAGCAGGGCCGCGAGCGGGCGGACCGCAAGGAGGCGAAGGACCAGTGCCACTTCCTTGCCGAATCCGGCGCTGTTGGCCAGCACGAGCGCGGAGACGCGGCCCGGATGGTCGGCGGCCAGCTTCATGGCCACGGCACCGCCGAGCGAGTTGCCCATCACGGGCAGCGGCCCGGAAACCCCGACGGCGTCCAGGAAGGCAGGCAGTATCCCAGCCAGCTTCGCGAGCGTCGTCGTGCCGGGGAGCCGTTCGGAGTACGCGAAGCCGGGAAGGTCGACGCTGTAGACCGTGTGGCGGTCCGAGAGCCGCTCGTGCTGTTCGTTCCAGTCCTCGAGGCTCTGGCCGATGCCGTGCAGCAGCAGGACCGGATCCCCGCTGCCGGTCTTCCGGTAGCGCAGGCGTGTCCCCGCGACGGTGACGTGGCCCGTTCCCGGCAGCGCGAGGGGATCCCGGGCCGGGGCCGCGGGTTGGGGGACGGTTTCGCGCACCGGCTGCCCGCGCCGGCCGAACCGGGCGTGGTCGGTCAGCCTGCCGGCCCGGAGCAGGGCGAAGTCGCGGAAGTAGTTCTGGTGCAGCCGCCAAGGCGAGCCTGCGCCCTGTCGGGGCAATTGGTCGGCGCCGCGGAAAATGTAGCCGGCCTTCAGGTCGATCAGCGAGGACAGCGTGCCGTTGGCGACGTCGGCGGGTGCCACGGGTACCACCCACTGGAGGTTCCGGCGGTCGAGCTGCTTGATCAGCCTGCAGATGTAGCCGGCGACCAGGTCCGCCTTCAGGGTCCAGGACGCGTTGGTGTAGCCGATGGTGAGGGCGAAATTCGGGACCGCCTCCAGCATCATGCCCTTGTAGGTGAGGGTTTTGCCGACGTCCACGGGCTCGCCGTCGACGGAGAGCTTCATGCCGCCGATCACCAACAGGTTCAGTCCCGTGGCCGTGACAATGACGTCGGCGGGCAGCGATGTGCCGGAGGCCAGATCAATCCCGTCCGGGGTGATCCGGGAGATCGTGTCGGTCACGATCTCGGCAGTGCCGGCACTGATGGCCAGGTAAAGGTCCCCGTTGGGGATCGCGCAGACCCGCTGGTCCCACGGCTGGTAGGAGGGGGCCAGGTGCGTGTCCACCGGGAAGCCCGCCGGCAGTTTGGCTACTGCCGACTTGCGCAGGATCGCCTTCATTGTCTCGGGCCGCCGTCGGCTGAGCTGGTAGGTGAACATGGAGAAGAGAATGTTCTTGGTGCGTACGACGTCGTATGCCAGTTGCGCGGGCAGCTTGCCCCGGAGGCGGTCGGCCAGGTGGTCCCGCGCGGGGACGGGGGCGATGTAGGTGGGGGAGCGCTGCAGCATGGTCACCTTGGCTGCCGACTTTGCCATGGACGGCACCAGCGTCACGGCCGTGGCACCGCTGCCGATGACCACCACCTGCTTTCCCTCGTAGTCGAGGCCGGCCGGCCAGTGCTGCGGGTGGACGATTGTTCCGGCAAAGGTGTCGGCCCCTTCGATGGCCGGGGTGAAGCCCTCGTCGTAGCGGTAGTAGCCGGAACAGACGGACAGGAACGAGCAGGTGAAGGTGAGCGGCTCGGCGGAGGCGGTGTGGCCGGACCGGTACTCGCCGCCGGAGGTGCGGACCGCCGTCACGGTCCATAAAGCGGTTTCGCTTGACCATGCTGCAGAGATGACCCGGGTGTTCAGCCGGATCTGCGGTGCCAGGCCCTCGTCGGCGACGGTTGCCTCGATGTACTCGCGGATCGAATCGCCGTCCGCGATCGCCTTAGCGCCGGCCCAGGGCCGGAACGAGTAGCCGAGCGTGTACATGTCGCTGTCGGACCGGATCCCGGGGTACCGGAACAGGTCCCAGGTCCCCCCGAAGGCGTTCCGGGACTCCAGCACGGTGAAGGTTTTTCCTGGTACCTCGCGCTTCAGCCGGCTGGCGAAACCCACGCCGCTCAGCCCGGCGCCGACAATCAACACATCTACGTGCTCGCTCATGCCGCCAAGTTATCGACTTAATGTTGAGATAGTCAACACCGTGTTGAAGACCGGGGTTAGGATGGGCGCATGGCTCAGAGAGGAAGACGCAGCGCGAGGGTTTCGGGCGATGAGCGACAGGACGCAATCCTGGTCACCGCCGAGGCCCTCCTGGCCAGCCGTGCCTTTGACGACGTCTCCATCGAGGACCTGGCCCGGGGTGCCGGCATTTCGCGCCCCACGTTCTACTTCTACTTCCCCTCGAAAGATGCCGTGCTGCTGGCCCTGCTGGACCGGGTCATCACCGAGGTCGAGCACCGGGTGGGGCACCTGCCACGCGATTTCGAGACCGACCCCGCGGGTGCGTGGACCCGTTCCATCGGAATGTTCGTTGAGGTGTTTGTCTCGCACCGCGGCGTGTCCACCGCCGCCATCGGGGCGCGCGCCCGCAACGACGAGGTGCGGGGGCTGTGGTCCAAATCGATGCAGTCCTGGGTCGACTTTTCAAGCGACGTCATCCGTGCCGAGCAGGCCCGCGGCGCCGCGCCGGCGGACACCGACGCGCACGACCTCGCGGTGAGCCTGAACCTGATGAACGAACGGGTCATTACTGCTGTCCTCAACCGGGAGAGTCCCGCCATCGCGGAGACCGCCGCCCTGGAGGTCCTGTCAACCATCTGGATCCGCAGTATATACGGGTCCGACAAACCCGGCGGCCGCTAAGGCCCGCGCCGAAAGGAAACCATAATGCCCTCCATCAAGACGCTCACCGTGCTCGGCACCGGAGTGCTCGGCTCCCAGATCGCCTTCCAGGCCGCATTCCACGGTTTCGCAGTCACCGCCTACGACGTCGACGAGGACGCACTCGCCAAGGCGCGGGACCGTTTCACCCGCCTCGCCGGCATCTACCGGGCACAGGTAGCCGGCGCCTCCGAGGACAAGACGGAAGCAGCCCTGGCAAACCTCCGCCTCACCGCAGACCTCGGGGACGCCGTCGTCGACGCGGACCTCGTGATCGAAGCCGTTCCCGAACTGCTGGAACTCAAACGCGACGTCTACCGCGAGCTCGGGGAGCTGGCGCCGGCCGAGGCGATCTTCGCGACCAACTCGTCCACCTTGCTGCCCAGTGACCTGAAAGACTTCACCGGACGCCCGGACCGCTTCCTCGCGCTGCACTACGCGAACAACATCTGGGCGCAGAACATCGCCGAGGTCATGGGCACCGCGGAGACGGACCCGGCGGTGTACGCCGCTGTCGTCGACTTTGCCCGGACCAGCGGACTGGAGCCGATCGAGATCAAGAAGGAGACGGCCGGCTACGTCCTGAACTCGCTGCTGGTTCCGCTGCTGAACGCGGCCGCCGGACTGCTGCTGCAGGGCGTCGCCGACCACCACACCATTGACAAGACCTGGCGCACCGCCACGGGGGCCCCGAGCGGACCGTTCCAGATCTACGACGTCGTCGGCCTCACCACGGCGTACAACATCGCCTCGGTCTCGCCGGATGCCGGTTCCCAGGCGTTCGCCCAGTACCTGAAGGAGCACTACATCGACCAAGGCAAGCTGGGCGTCGCCTCGGGGGAGGGCTTCTACAAGTACTGAGCCGCGGACCTTTAGTGCTGCTGCAGCTCATCCCGTTCGACGTCTTGGACCGACGGGGAGAGCAGGCAGAACTCATTGCCCTCCAGGTCGGCCAGCACCACCCAGCTGACGCAAGGACGGCCGGCGCGCCGGCGACCTGCTGAACAGGGACTTCACCGCCCCGGCCCCGAACCGGATCTGGGTGACTGATTTCACCTACGTCCCGGTCTATTCCGGATTCGTTTACGTCGCCCTGGTCATCGACCTGTACTCGCGGGTGATCGTCGGTTGGGAGACCTCAACCGTCAAGGACACCGCGTTCGTTGAACACTGCCTGCGGATGGCCTTGTGGCGGCGCGAACACACGGGCCGCCCGGCACCGGCGGGACTGATCCACCACTTGGATGCGGAAAGCCAGTACACCTCGATCCGTTATGCGGACACCGTGGCCCTGGAGGGCCTGGAGCCGTCCATTGGCAGCGTGGGTGATGCTTACAACAATGCAGCCGCCGAGACCGTGATGGGGCTGTTCAAGAACGAGGCCGTCGCCAAAGATTCACCGTTCCGCGCGGGGGCGTTGAAGACCGAAACCGACGTGACGGAGGTCGTCTTCGAGTGGGTCCACTGGTACAACAAGGAACGCCTGCATTCCGCCCTGGATCACCAGACGCCAGAGGAATATGAGCAGACATATTATGATCTACAAACCGGCGCGCTACCCGACGACGCCGCCAACAAACAGGCGGCATGATTCCCGGGACGGTTCAGCCTGCCGGTCATTGCCCTGCTTGAGAGTGCCAGGGTTCCGAAGAGACACAGGGATGTCAGCAGACCCCGACCGGCTCACAGTTGCCAGCGGCGTCGGCTCCCTGCCAGGTCGTATCTACGGACCAACAGTCGGCACCTCCCACCCGGTGCTGCGGGAACAATCATCGATGACTGTCCTCATGGGCATGACGGGCAAGCTCTGCCTCGACCCAGCCCAAACCCCGGTGATCAACGAAGTCATCAGCCCAACCCCTACTGACATCGGGTGGGCGCGGAGTTCCTTCATGATTTCGCAGCTCGAGGCAAGGTGATTCGTGACGGTTCGGACCTGCCCAGCCTTGGCAGGGCGGAAAGGATCATGAATCTGGCTTTGGCATTAGGCCTTCACTCGGTGTGACAACAGGTCGGGGAAAGCCGGTAACTGCGACCGTCAAGTAAGCGGGCGGTGTCAGGTTGGGGTGTAGCTCAGGCTGGCGGGCTGCCTCTGGCGTTGGACCTGTGATGGCGCCCCACGGTCTGCCCCCCGTTTCGCAGTCCCCGGGCCAATTTCAGTCACAGGGACGGCACAGCAAGGGGACAGGGCGGCAAAAGGAACACGTCTCAGGATGTTCTTAGCACCTCGAGTACGTCGGGGTCTTGACGCACAAGGAGCACGATCATGAATCAGGTTCGAAAAATTGCTGCCGGCGCGGCCCTGCTCGGGGCCATCATCGGAGGAGGGGCCCTGACGGCGGCGGCACTGCCCGCCAATGCTGCCACGACCACTGACTCGTCCACCAGCAGCACGGCGCCGAACAGCCACACCCACGGAAACGAAACCGCCCTGACCGGCGACACGGCCGACAAGGTCAAGGCCGCGGTCCTGGCTGCCAACGCCGGTGCCACCGTGGACGAGATGACCACCGAAGATGACGGCAGTGCCGCCTACGAAGCACACATCACCAAGTCCGACGGAACCCACGCCACTGTCAAGCTCGACGCCAACTACGCAGTCACCGCCACCGAAACAGGTGGCCCGGGCGGCCGTGGACACCACGGCAACAGCAACGAAACCGCCCTGACCGGCGACACGGCCGACAAGGTCAAGGCCGCGGTCCTGGCTGCCAACGCCGGTGCCACCGTGGACGAGATGACCACCGAAGACGACAGCAGTGCCGCCTACGAAGCACACATCACCAAGACCGACGGAACCCACGCCACCGTCAAACTCGACGCCAACTACGCGGTCACCGCCACCGAAACAGGTGGACACGGACACTGACACAACAGGAACATGCGGGCAGGGATCGAGTACTCCCTGCCCGCATGTTTTGCTTGAATGCTGCTCCAGCCGGCGAGGAGCCGGGCCGGAGCTCCGGTGCTCTACGACCCGCTCGTTCAGAAAGTGCGTGCCCTGAGTCCGGTTGGTGTGTAGCTCATCCGCGGCTTGGATAATCTGAGTACGGGTGGCGGTCCGTTGTCTTGGCCCGTTTCGTCCCGATCGCGCGGATCTTCCCGCCGACGTCGGGGGAATGGATTACCCGAACGTTCATCCTTTTCAACACGATCGGCGCCCTGGTCTGGGGCACCGGGAGTCACGATGCTGAGTTTCTGGCTCGGTCAATGTGCCGCAATGTGCCCGGATCGGGCGATATGTCAACCTGATCTTCATCGCAATCGTGGTGGCCTCCTTCATCCGCATCCTTGAGGAAACCCTCCGGGGCCGCCGCAGTCGGACTTTGGATAACAGAGGCTGACACCCCAGCACACCCTCGCAGCATGTCGAGAAGACATGAACTGGACAGAGCCGACGGAGCCAACAGCAAAGAGCGGTCCGCGTGGGTATCGCAACGCCTCGCCACTCCTTGCGCTACGCCCCGGATTCCATCCGGCCAAACAACTGCCACGCGTCCCCGTGGATTGTGAGCAAATTCCCAGCCTATCCCCGTGTGGCGCGCAAGGCGGGCATGGGATGGTAACTCCCTAGGCTGGACCGGGCAGGTCTATCTTGACGCCGGGCCGGCGGTTTCGCGGGAGCAGCGTCAGGAGGACGCAATGTTCGGCACCAGGAAGCGCGCACCGGTGAGAACGCCATTGGGAGGCCGATTGCGGGCTCGGCCTGTCCGCGTCCTGCTGGTGCTGGCAGTACTTCTGGCGGCCCTTTCGGGCTGCGAGACCGGGCCGGGTTCGTCACCGGCCAACAGCGGGACGCCCGGGCATGTCTTCGTGATCAACCTCGAAAACCAAGGGTATGACCGGGTCTTCGGATCCACGGCCTCCATGCCGTACCTGGCGGGCACGCTGCGGTCCCAAGGGGTGTTGCTGACCAACTATTACGGCGTCGCCCACGATTCCCTGCCCGATTACCTGGCACAAATCTCGGGCCAGCCGCCGAACGCCAGCACCGTGAAGGACTGCCCGACATTCACCCCCTTTACGCCATCCGGAACGGACAGCCAAGGACACCTGCTGGGCACCGGGTGTGTGTATCCGACGGACGTTCCAACCGTTGCCGGGCAACTGACCGGCGCCGGGAAAACGTGGAAAGGCTACATGGAGGACATGCAGTCACCCTGCCTGCATCCTGCCCTGGGCGCCCCGGACGACCACCGGACTGCCACGCGGGCGGATCAGTACTCCACCCACCACAACCCCTTTGTCTACTTTCGTTCCATCACGGATTCCCCGGACTGCACCAAGAACGTGGTCAACTACACCTCGTTGGCCACGGATCTGCTCACGGTCAACACGACCCCAAACCTGTCCTACATCACCCCCAACCTCTGCCACGACGCCCATGACAGCCCCTGCGCTGACGGGAATCCCGGCGGGCTCGGGGCAGCCGACGCCTGGTTAAAGACTGCGGTGCCTGCGATTATTGACTCCCCGGCCTTCAAGCAGGACGGGATGCTGGTCATCACCCTTGATGAAGCCGACAACGGCAGGATGGGGCCGCCAAACGGCGTCCCCGGAGGCACGGCCGGAGGACAGGTCGGAGCCCTGGTGCTATCACCTTTCAGCCCGCAAGGCGGAACTTCTTCCCAGCCCTACAACCACTACAGCCTGCTGGCCACCATGGAGGATTTCTTCTCTGTTCCCCGCCTCGCCGGAGCAGCAGAGACGGGCGTCACCGCATTCGGAGCCGACGTCTACAAGTCCCATGCGTAGCAACAACGGGCGCACCAAACACGCCGCCAATCCTGAACGGAGCCGCGGCCCCTTCCAGAGACTGTTGGCGGGCTGGATCGCCCTGGTCCTCGGGGCGCTGCTGGCATTTGCCGGAAGCGGCGCCGCCGGGGGACCGGTCATTTGCCGACGCCGGGATCTCCAGGATCAAGCACGTGGTGATCATTATCCAGGAGAACCGCTCCTTCGACACCTACTTCGGGACCTACCCGGGCGCCGACGGGATTCCGATGGCCAACATCGAGCCGGCCGTGTGTCTGCCGGATCCCGCCAACGGCGGGTGCGTCAAACCTTTCTACAACCCGGCCGACGCCAACGTCGGTGCCCCGCACAGCCACAATGACGAAGTGGCCGACGTGGACGACGGGGCCATGGACGGCTTTGCGGCCCAAGCGGAAAAGGGCCTGGCCGGGTGCACGGCCGCCCAGTCGGACTGCCGCTACCGGACCACCACCACGGATGTGATGGGGTACCACGATGGCCGGGACCTTCCCACATACTGGGACTACCCCTGCAACTTCACGCTGCAGGACCACATGTTCGCGGCCGCCTCCGCCTTGAGCCTTCCGGCCCACCTTTACCTGGTCTCGGAATGGTCCGCCAAATGCACCACCGCCGGGGACCCGGCGTCGTGCACCAATGCGCTCCAGAACCCGGACTCCGGACCCGACCCCGAAATCATCGGCAACAGCCTGATCGGGAAATGCCAAGCCGCCGCGGACCTTGCCCCCTGCAAGCAAGCCCTCACCGCCGCCGGTATCAGCCCGGACCTGGCCGCCGGCGTGGACCGGCTCATCAACGCCAGCTGCAAGCCCACTGAGACCTACCCGGCCTGCCAGGCCGCCGTCGACGCGTTCCTGCCGCACTGAAGCAGGAACTCTCCGACGCCGCCACCTGCGTCACTATCAAGCAGGATGCCACAACGCCGGGCCTGTGGAACCCCCTGCTGTACTTCGACACCGTCAAACAGGACGGGGAACTAGGGAACATCCAGCCCCTGACCAACTTCTACGACGCCGCGCGACGAGGAGCGCTGCCCGCCGTAACGTGGATCGCCCCGACGGACAAGGTCAGCGAACACGCGCCGGCCAAGATCAGCACGGGCCAGCAATACGTCGCCGGGCTCATCAACGCCATCATGAGCGGACCCGACTGGAACAGCACCGCCATCTTCCTGAACTGGGACGACTGGGGCGGGTTCTACGACCACGTCCAACCACCCAATGCGGACAGCAACGGGTACGGGTTCCGCGTCCCCAGCCTGATCATCAGCCCTTTCGCAAAGAAGGGATACATCGACCATCAAACCCTGAGCCAGGACGCCTACATCAAGTTCATCGAGGACGACTTCCTGCACGGCCAACGGATCGATCCGGCCACCCACGTCCGGCCCGATCCCCGCCCGGACGTCAGGGAAAACAGCCCGATCCTGGGCGACCTCACCCAGGCGTTCGACTTCAACAGCAGCCGCTGCCGCCGCACCTGATCGCCAACGCCAGCACATACTAGGGCCCGGGCTCGACCGGTGTCACGGAGAACTTTCAGCCGAGGGCTGCGGGTTTGCGACGTTCCCGCCAGGACAAGTAGGCCGCCACGAGGGCGATGCCCCCGGCGAGGGTGAGACTGACAGGGCCGGTTCCCCATCCCAGACCACCCCGCCCTGCAGGAACGGTAACCCAGCCCGCAAACGATGCTCCCAGCGGCCGCGTCAGGATATACACAAACCAGAACGTGGGAACCGCACCACGCCATCCACGCCAGCAGAGTACTGCCGCCACACCGATCACCCCGGCAACGAAGGCCCCGGAGAGCAGGTAGCCCAGGTTCAGCGTATACGCGGTCAAATCCCCGACCGCCGTCCCCAAAGCGAACGTTGTCAACACCGCGGCCCAGTAGAAGCCTTCCCGCCGCCGGGTGTCCACGCTATGAATCGACAACGTCCCTTCCGACGGATGCCACAGCAAAAACACCCCGGCCAGGCCGACCAGGAACACAGCCAGCTCTGCCCCGACACAGGCCAACGCAAGGACCGGCTCCATGACATAGACAAGAAGATCCGACGTCGTCTCACCCACGTCATCACCTTCGCCACCCAAAACCACAGCGTGATATCCGGGACTTCCAGCCCCAGCCCGCGATCAACCTCGCCCACCACAGGCAGCGGTGCCCCCACAAGGGCTGACTCCGCCGGACAAGTCGTAGGTCCGGCCGCTACGCAAAGCGGGCTGTGCAGGGGCTGCATTGGTCAGGCGCGCACATCCTCTGTATGGGTATGGTTCCTCTGCACGTGCTTGTCGCGTTGACCGATTCAGAAATCGCCCAAACTTCGAAACGGCATGGGACTGTCCGATAAACGGTGTGTGGGGTCCGGCGGTTTTCATTAGTGGAAGGTTCTTTCGAACCGGCCAGCGAAGGTGATCGCGAACGCGTTGAGCGCAGGCTTCCACCTCATCACCCAGCGTGCC
>NZ_BMFW01000054.1 GCF_014639275.1 Arthrobacter liuii
CGGCAAAGGCAGGGCACGATGGGCCACACGATGGAAGCCGGCACTGAACGCCTTCGCCATCAGCTTCGACGGAAGAATCAACTAAAACGCCAACGGCGGATCCACCGAAAAACGGACAGTCCCGGGTCCGTTCAAGACGGCCGAGTTCTCGCAGTGCGGTGGCCAGGCCGTTTTGACGGGGGTAGCTACCGAGTTTCCGGAGCATGAGAGAGGCTGTGACGGTGCCGGTATTGATCGATGCGGTCAGACGGAGAATGTCGTCCCAGTGGGTGGGTGCGGATCAGGCGGGTGTTCAACGGTCCTCCGATGAGGGGTTTCAACGTCGGGTAAGGGTCCGTGTGCCCGGGGATGTAGAGGCGTTTATCGGCCAGGCCCCGGATGCGTGGGGCGACCCGGTAGCCCAGGAGGTGAGTGAGGGCGAACACGTGGTCGGTAGACGTGGGTGGAGTCGCGGACGGTGGCGCTGATGACTTTGGTATGGAACGGGGCGTACTGGTCCGAGACGTGGGTGTGGAACTGTACGCCGGGTTCCTGACCGTATTTGAGGTTGATCTGTCCGGCGAACAGGCCGCGGCCGCCGGCTTTGAAGTTCTGGCCGTCCGAGGATGATGTGGCGCCTAGGCCCCACAGGGCGGCGAACGGTTGCCGGTTTTGGGCGTTGACGAGTTCGGCGAGGGCGGCGGCGTACGTGTCGTCACGGACGTGCCATGCCTGTATCCAGCCCAGCTCAGTGACGGTGGTCCCGGGAGATGCTTCGGTCATCTTTCGAAGGCCGAGGTTTATCGCGTCGGAGAGAACGGCCGTCAGCAGCAGTGTGGTGTCTTTGGGCGGCTGCCCGGATTTGAGGTGGGTGAAGTGACGGGAGAACCCGGTCCACCGGTCCACTTCCAGGAGCAAGTCGGTGATCTTCACGTGCGGGAGAACGCCGTAGGTGGCGCGGATCAGGGCGTCAGCCTCGTCCGGAATGGAGTTGGTCAGCGGGCTGATCCGTAAGTGCCCGGCGCCGGTCATCGTGGCGTCCGGGAAACTGGTCTTCGGGATCTTCGCCGCTCTGGCCGAGTTTGAACGCGAACTTATTTCCGAGCGCACCCTCGCCGGCCTGGCCTCGGCCCGTGCCCGCGGACGGAGCGGTGGGCGCCCGTTCAAGATGACGCCCGCCGAGGTCCGCCTCGCCATGGCATCCATGGGACACCCGGAGACCAGGATCGGCACCCTGTGCAAAGAGTTGGGCGTCAGCTGCCAGACCCTTTACCGGCACGTTTCACCCACCGGCGATGCGTCCGGACGGGGCGGAACTGCTCTTCAAATGTTGCCGGCGCCGCGGGGAACGCCGGTCATGCCGGTTCCCGGCCGAGGATGAGGGACCGCTTAAGGTATTCATACAGCCCGTCCAGGATGGGCCCGCACACGGCGAGTATTTGTTCGTCGGTCAGGGTCATGGACAGTCCGCGGATGATGATGTCCAGGCCGGGGGCCGCGGGGGCGTCGAAGCGTTCGTCGTCGATGTCGGCTTCGTGGATGATTTCGGCCAGTTTCCATAGAACGGGATCCACGATGTCGTAGCGGCGAAGCATGGTCTCAAAGGTGCAGTCGTGGCCGTGATGGGTCAGGTCCACGCCGGGCATGTCGAAGGGCACCGCGTCGGCGGGGACCCCGGCGGGGTCGGTGACGAAGATGAACTCGCAGGCCTTGTCGATATTCCTGCCAATCAGCCAGGCGCAGGCGGCACGGTCGACGTGGACCCCGGTGCGGGTCGCCCACTTCATCGCTGTCCTTCGGAGTAGCTCACGGCGTTGGCGGAAAGTTCCCCGCGGGCCAGGTCGGTGACGGCGGCGTGGGCGGTGCCGCGCTGGCGCGGGGGGAAATAGTCCCGTCTACCGATCCGGCGCAGCTCGGCCCGCAGCCGCTTCACGGTACGGGCGCGTTCCGGTTCCTCCAGTGCCGCGGCCGCGTTCGCCGCTACCAGCACGTCCTCGTATTCCCGGGCACGGTCGGCGGCCATCGCGGCCGCCAGATCACGTTCCTGGGCGCTGGAGGCGGGTTGGCTCAGCCACAGACCGGCGGTGCCGCCGGAATGTCGGACCTCCGCGGCGATCCAATCGAAATGCTCACGGGTCCGGGCGTCGGCCGGGAGGGCAACGAGCCCGTCCGCGAGCTGGGCCACGCCCAAGCGCCGGAGTTTCCGCCAAATCGTCACCCTGGGGCTGGACGGTTCACGGGGCAACCGGTAACACAGCAGCACCCAGCTCCCCGGCATTTCGGGACCAGCAACAACAGGATCAGCACTCATACTCTCCAGTGTAACCGCGGTTGCATAATTATCTGTTGGTCGTTATGTTCAAAGAAGCACCGTGTTGACGGCCGTGACACCTCCCGACGGTTGGCGGTCGGCGACAAGCCTTGTCGTCTTTGGCGGTCGAGGTCCCGGTTTTTTGAGGAGATGTTCATGATTTCGCCCGTGCTTATTGTCCTTTCGGCGGTCCTGTCCGGAGGGGTTGTCTTCGCCGCGGCGCGCCTGGTCAGGTGGCCGCCCCGGCCGGCGCTGCTGGCCGGGGCGGGGGCGGCCGTGCTGGTGGTCCTCTGGCGGCTCCTTGCCAACGCGCTGGGCCTGAATGATGATTTCCTGCCGGCCGTCAGTGCCGGGGATGCCGGGTGCCTGATCGCCGGCGGCCTCCCGCCCGCGATCGTGACCATGACGAACCCTGGGCTCCGGCACCGGGCAGTTCCCGCCGGCGCAGGCGCCCTGGCGGCGTTTGTGATCAACGTCGTGATCCTGTGAGCGGCGCGGCGGCTCCCATGGGCAACATCCGCGATAAGGCTCTGCTGTTGATTCCCACCGTCGCGGTCGCGGTGCTGGCCGGCCCGGTGTCGGCGTGTGCACCTCCTGCCCCGGACACGGCGGGCAGGCTCCCTCTCACCCTGGTCCGGGACGTTCCGCTGCCCGGCGGCAGAACGCGCCTGGATTATCAGGTGATCGATCCGGGGTCCAAACGCCTCTACATCACCCACCTCGGCGACGGCACCATCCACGTCCTGGACCTTGCAGGGCCCTCCGTGATGGCCACCATTGACCGGGTGTCGTCCGTGCACGGCATCGCCCTGGCACCTGAGAGTCACCGGGTGCTGGCCTCCGCGTCGGGCACCGACGAGGCCGTGATCATTGACACCGACACGCTGCGTATTACCGGCCGGGTGCCGACAGGGCACACCCCGGACGGCATCGCCTACGACCCCGTCAACGGAAAAGCGTACGTCTCCAACGAACACGACCACATTGAGACCGTCCTCGATGTGGCCACCGGCACCGGCGCCGGCTCGATTGACATCGGCGGGGAAGCCGGCAACACCATCTTCGATCCCGTGAGCGCGACCATCATGATTAACGTCCAGTCCACCAACGAGCTGATCACCATCAACCCTGCCACGAACCAGATCACCGGCCGGATCAGTGTGACCGGCTGCGAAAGCAACCACGGACTCTACGTCGACCGGCCTGACCGGCTGGCCTTCGTGGCCTGCGAGGGCAACGCCAAACTGCTCGTCGTGGACCTGGACTCACAACAGAGCACTGCGCGTTTCGACGTCGGGGACGGCCCGGACGTCCTCGCCTACGACACCGGCTTGCACCGGCTCTACGTGGCGTCCGAAAGCGGGGTCGTCTCGGTTCTGGAGGTGCAGGGCAAAGCCGTGCACGAACTCGGCAAGTCACGCCTCGCCGACGGGGCCCACACCGTCGCGGTCGATCAGGTCACCCACCGGGTGTACTTCCCGCTGGAAAACGTCAACGGCAAACCCGTGCTGCGCGTGATGGCACCCACCAAATGACCGACCCAATTTCCGGGGACGGGGCCGCCCGGGACGGATCCGGCACGGGACCTGCGAACGCCGTCAGCCTGGGCCGTCTCGTGCTGTATTTCCTGCGGCTGGGAACCATCGGGTTCGGCGGGCCCATCGCCACCGTGGGGTACATGCAGCGGGACCTGGTCGAGCAACGGGGATGGATCAACCGCAAAGACTTCCTCGACGGTGTGGCCCTGGGCCAGACCATGCCCGGGCCCCTCGCCGCGCAAGTGGCCATGTGGATCGGCTACCTGAACCGCGGAGCCTGGGGCGCCCTGGCCGTCGCAGCCGCCTTCATCGGCCCGGCCTTCATCATCATCGTCGTAGTCGGCGCCCTATATACCCAGTTCTCCGGCCTGTCCCTGGTCCAGTCCCTCTTTTACGGCATTGCCCCGGCAGTCATGGCGATTATCACCATCGCCGGATACAAACTCCTCAAACTCACCGACAGGCGGGACTGGCGGCTCTGGGCCATCAGCGCCGCCGTCTTCGCCGTCACGGCAATCACCGGATCCGAACCCGTGCCCCTGATTCTGGCCGCAGGGATCATGATGCTCATCCTCGACGCCCGCCCCTCCCTGCACCGGCCTTGGCGGCGCAAACCCCGGCACCCCCCGAAAAACGGCGGCGCCATGCACCTGCAGTCCTGGTCCCCGGCACTTCTCCTGCCAGCTTTGCTCGGACCTATCGCGGCGGGCGAAACCCTACTGGCCCTGGGCCTGTTCTTCCTGCAGACCGGCGCCCTGGTCTTCGGCTCCGGCCTGGCCATCGTGCCGCTGCTGCGCGACGGCGTCGTCGCCCAGCACCACTGGCTCACCCAGGGGCAGTTCCTAGACGCCGTCGCCATGGGACTGATCACCCCAGGCCCGGTCGTCATCACCGCCGGCTTCATCGGCTACCTCGTCGCCGGACTCCCCGGCGCGATCACCGCCACCGTGGCGATCTTCACCCCGATCTACCTCGCCGTCATCATCCCCGGACGCTGGTTCATCCGCCACCGCGACAACAAACAGGTCAAAGCCTTCGTCGCCGGCGCCACCGCCGCAGCCGCCGGGGCCCTCTCCGGCGCCGTGGTCGTCCTGACCCGTCAAGCCGTCACCGACTGGATCACCGCCGCCATCGCCGTGGTATCCCTCGGGCTGCTCTGGCGCTTCAAAATCAACGAACCATACATCGTCATCGCCGCCGGCGCTCTCGGCATCCTCCTGCACTGACCTCAGGTGCCACCAGCACCTCGTGACCGGGAAACGTTCCGGTCTCATTGATAGATCGCTTACACGACGGTCCACCCATACGGGGCGGCGCCCGTGACCTTGCAGGGCCCGGCCACTGTGCACCCTTTCACCGCGCACGCCGATCCTGTGCTGCAGGAGAACTTGCGGCGTGGCAGGGTTTGGCGGACACTGGCAAGGCGGCCCTGCCAGTATCGGCAGGGCGGCCTTGCGACGGGTGGAGGCTAGCGAACATCTTCGTCGACCCAGTCCATGGACTTGGTCACGGCCTTCTTCCAGAGGCGCAGCTGGCGCTCCTGCTCTGCCTTGTCCATCTGCGGTTCCCAGCGCTTGTCCTCGGACCAGTTCGCGGACAGTTCGCCAAGGTCCTTCCAGAATCCAACGGCCAGGCCAGCCGCATACGCGGCTCCAAGCGCGGTGGTTTCAATGACCTTGGGCCGGATCACCGGAACGCCCAGGATGTCCGCCTGGAACTGCATGAGCGCGTCGTTGGCAACCATGCCGCCGTCGACCTTCAGCTCGCTCAACGGGACGCCGGAGTCCGCGTTGACGGCGTCAAGCACCTCGCGGGTCTGGAATGCCGTGGCCTCCAGGGCTGCCCGGGCGATGTGGTTCTTGTTAACGAACCGGGTCAGTCCCACAATCGCGCCACGGGCGTCGGAACGCCAATACGGAGCGAACAGGCCGGAAAACGCGGGGACGATGTAGACGCCGCCGTTGTCCTTCACGGCCGCTGCCAGGGTCTCCACCTCCGGTGCGCTGCTGATCATGCCCAGGTTGTCACGCAGCCACTGGACCAGCGAGCCGGTCACGGCGATGGATCCTTCCAGGGCGTAGTGCGGCTTGGCCTCGCCCAGCTTATAGCCCACAGTAGTGAGCAGCCCGTTCTTCGAATGGACGATTTCCTCACCGGTGTTGAAGATCAGGAAGCAGCCGGTGCCGTACGTGTTCTTGGCTTCGCCGGTATCGAACGCGGCCTGGCCGAACGTGGCGGCCTGCTGGTCACCCAGGATGCCCGCCACCGGCGTCTCGCGGAGCAGCTGCGATCCGTGGACCTCCCCGTACACCTCGGAGGAGGACTTGATTTCCGGCATCATGCTGCGCGGCACGCCGAAGATGCCCAGGATCTCGTCATCCCACTGCAGCGTTTCCAGATCCATGAACAGCGTCCGGGAGGCATTGGTGACATCGGTGACGTGGACGCCGCCGTCCACGCCCCCCGTCAGGTTCCACAGGACCCAGGCGTCGGTGTTGCCGAACACCAGGTCGCCGGCCTCTGCCTTTTCCCGGGCGCCGTCAACGTTGTCCAGGATCCATTTGATCTTGGTCCCGGAGAAGTAGGTGGCCAGCGGCAGGCCCACCTTTTGCTTGAAACGGTCCGCGCCGCCGTCCTTGGACAGTTCATCGACGATGTCCTGGGTGCGGGTGTCCTGCCACACGATGGCGTTGTAGACCGGCTTGCCGGTGGTCCTGTCCCACACCACGGCGGTTTCGCGCTGGTTGGTGATGCCGACGGCGGCAATATCGTGCCGTGTCAGGTTCGCCTTGGACAGCGCGGAACCGATGACCTCACGGGTGTTGTTCCAGATCTCCGCGGCGTCGTGCTCCACCCAGCCGGCCTGCGGGAAGATCTGCTCGTGTTCCATCTGGCCGGAGGAGACAATGGCGCCGCTGTGGTCGAAGATGATGGCGCGGGTGCTGGTGGTGCCCTGGTCGATGGCGATTACGTACTGGTTCATGATGACGTCCTTGTCCGGTTTGTTGATCGGTGGTGTGGGTTCAGGATGCTGCGGTGACGATGATGGGGACGATGCGGGCCACGAGGCCACCGAGTGCGCCGCCGATCAACGGTCCGACCACGGGCACCCAGGAGTAGGCCCAGTCGCTGGAACCCTTGCCCTTGATGGGAAGCACTGCGTGGGCGATGCGGGGTCCAAGGTCGCGGGCGGGGTTGATGGCATAGCCGGTGGGGCCACCCAGGGAAACACCGATGCCGACTACGAGCAGTGCGACGGCTAGCGGGCCGAGCCCCGAGGGGGTACCGCCAAACGTAAGGATGACGAAGACCAGGACAAAAGTACCGATGATCTCGGTCACCAGGTTCCATGGGGTGGAACGGATGGCAGGGCCGGTGGAAAAGGTCCCAAGCTTGCCCGCGGGTTCCGGTTCGTCATCAAAGTGCTGCTTGTACGCCAGCCAGCAGACCACGGCGCCGAGGAAGGCACCCAGGAGCTCGCCGCCGAAGTAGGTCAGAGTTGAGGCAAAGTCAACGGAGACGCCCGGGGCGTATTCCGCTTTGCCGTTAAGCAACAGGCCCAGGGTGACGGCGGGATTCAGGTGCGCGCCCGACTTGGCGGCAACGAAAACACCCGCGAAGACGGCGATTCCCCACCCCCATGTGACCATAAGGAACCCGCCACTGTTGCCTTTTGTCCCACGCAAAGCCACGTTGGCAACGACGCCGCAACCCAACAGGGTCAGCATGCCCGTGCCAAAGACTTCAGAGAGGAAGACTATTCCTAGAGACATCTTTGACTCCTTCTGTTTTTAGTTGTCGGCCCTCCGCGGGCGAAGGACCGTTTGGGCCGGGACACTGTAGCTCCCCGGCCCGCTGCCCGGCCTCAGGAGACCAGGCTGTGCGTTTCCACCCGGTGGAAACACTGCAGCACGTCCTGGGCGTGCTTGATCTCTGCGGTGCGCGTTGCCGCGTCCCACTTGAGCGGTCCGGACAGCACCTCGCCGACCTCATTGAGCAGCTCGCCGGTGACAAGTCCCCTGAACGCGAGGGAGGTACGCCGGATCAGGACATCCACCAGGTGGCCCACCTGTTCGTGTGCCGCCATGAATTCCAGTTCCCGGACGCTGAGCTCACGGGTGGAACGCAGCGCCTGGTCAGGGGCGGCGTCGAGGTACCCGATCACTTCTTCGGCCCGGGTTCCGTAGCGGGTCAGCAAGCCGGCCGTGCGGTCCGCATCCCGTCGGGCCGACATGTGCGCCTTGATCCACTGCTGGACGCCGTTCTCGTCAGCGGGGAAACCGGCGCCCCCGCCGATGGGCAGCTGCGCGGTGGAAACCTTGCGCTGCATGCCGAGTTCGGCGAGCACGTCGTTGGCGAGGTGCTCTGCGAGGGCACGGAACGTTGTCCACTTGCCGCCCACCAGGCTCAGGACGACGGCGGAGGTCGCGTCGTGTCCGGAGGTGCGGCGCTCGATGCGGTAGTCCCGGGAGACGAAACCGGGCTGGGTGGCGTCATGGCGTGGCAGCGGGCGGACACCGGAGAACGTGTACACGATGTCCTCTGGTGTGACGTCGACCGAGGGAAAAACGTGGCCGATCAGGTCAAAGAAGTACTGGATCTCCCCGTCGGTGCAGACGGCGTCCTCCGACATGTCCGCGTCAACGTCCGTGGTGCCCACCAGCACCCGGTCCCGCATGGGGTAGATGAGGACAATCCGGCCGTCCGTGTGCTCGAAGAAGATTTCCCGGCCGCGGCAGGCGGCGAGGAGGCCGGGGTGGTCCAGCACAATGTGGGAGCCCTTGGTGCCGCCCATGAAGGACGACGCCGCGCCCATTGCTTCGTTGGTGAGGTCCACCCACGCCCCCGAGGTGTTCACGATGATGTCCGCAGTGAAGTCGAATTCCTCACCGGTAAGTTCATCGCGAAGGCGGACCGTGCTGCCCCGGCCGGTCCCCGGGTTGGGAGCCGGAGACATGGACTGCAGGGACAGGTAATTGCTGGCGCGGGCCGTATCACCCTGTGCGCTGGTGCCCGTTGCGTTGCCGGCGCGTCCGGCCTTTTCTCCGTCCTGCAGGACGTCCAGGGTCAGCCGCTCCGGATTATGGACGGAGGCATCAAAGTACGTGGCGGTGTATTTCACGTCCGGACGAAGGGCGGGCAGCTCTTCAAGGGCGGCCTTGTGCGTGCGGAACTGATGCCTCGGCACCGTTCCGCCGTCCCTGGAAAAAGAATCGTAGAGACTAAGCCCCACCTTGATGAGGAACGCTCCACGCTCCTTGGGCTTGCCCTGCTGCTTGTGCGTCAGGAAGCGCAGCGGTGCCGAGAGGATGCCGGAGAAGGTGCTGAAGATGGGAATGGTTGTCTGCAGGGGCTTGACGTAGTGCGGCGCGATTTTCAGCAGCCGGTTCCGTTCGACGACCGATTCGCGGACCAGGCGGAACTCGCCGTTCTCGAGGTACCGGATACCGCCATGGATCATGTGCGAGGACGCACCGCTGGCGCCCTGGCAGTAATCTCCGCGTTCCACGAGCGCGACATCAACGCCCTGGAGTGCCAGATCACGGAAGGTGCCCACCCCGTTGATGCCACCGCCAACAACCAGCACCTTCGCGTGCGGACGTTGCCGCAAACTGTGGACGGACGCGCGCCCGGCCCCCGGCCGGGGCACTAAAACAGAGGAGGGTTGAACAGTTGAATCCTTGGGTCCCAAAACGACTCCCTTGGGGCTTTGTGTGATGCGGACGCACTGGATAGCGCCGCCGTTCTGCTCTATTGTTCGGAGAAATGGAAAATGGAGTCAAGGACTATGCACGAACGTGCAGAACGGAAATGAGACGACCTCTCCCGGGACGCGCTTCCTGTACCGGGCGTAGCCGAACAGAAGAAAGTACCCTCCGCTTGTTTTCACAACCGCTCCCACGCTTTACCACCGGGGTTATGAACAACCGTCCGGCCCCCAACGGCGCACCGGACCAGTAGAGGAGAGCTTTATCCGGGTGAAACCGGGACCAAATGCAGGCGTCCACCGGTCCGTTGATGTTCGATGCCCCTTACGGGTGAGGGAAAGGCCGACAGCGTTTACCTTACCCGTACTGGTGCTCGCGGGTGAGGCCAAAAGGAAAGGGCCTTGTTAAGAGCGGCGGTGAAGACCGGCGGCCCGTGGACGACAACCAGAATTCGTTTGTCGTCGGACCCTGGCCCGGCCCCGAGCGGCCCCGCGCCGTGTGCGGCCAGAGCTCCGCGGAGCGGGTGAACGCTCGCCACGGGTACCGGCACATGGGTTTCGACACTGGCGCCGGCAGCCTCGGTGTGGCCATCCCGAGGCTCCCGGCCCAGGCTCCTATTTTCATGTCAGCTGCCCGGGTCGCCGGTACCGGGGTCGAGGTCAATGTTGCCTAATTCCTGAGCCTTCGAGGACGGACTGTTACCACTGCCACACCGAACGCAACAACACGGGCCATGGACCCAAGGGCGGCGGGCGTCCTAGACTGGCGGCACTCTCTCCATCGCCCAGGCATTGAGGTGCTGTGTTCGTCTGGCTGTGGAGGGCGCATCAAAGCTTCATGAATCACAGCCGGTCCTTCACTGGGGAGGGCCCGTGACGCCAGGAGGAAAGTGATGACAGGAAACAAAGCCGTTGCCTACAAGGAGCCCGGCAAGGTCGAGCTGATCGACATCGACTATCCAACGTTCGAACTGAAAGACGGCCCGGGCGTGAACCCCGCGAACGTGGGGCGAGCGGTTAACCATGGAGTGATCCTGAAGACCGTGGCCACCAACATCTGCGGCTCTGACCAACACATGGTCCGCGGGCGTACCACTGCCCCGGCCAATCTGGTGCTCGGGCACGAGATTACCGGCGAGGTAGTGGAGGTGGGCCGCGACGTCGAATTCATCAAGGTCGGTGACCTCTGCTCGGTGCCGTTCAACATCGCCTGCGGCCGCTGCAGGAACTGCAAGGAACGCAAGACCGGCATCTGCCTGAACGTGAACCCGGACCGCCCGGGCAGCGCCTACGGCTACGTGGACATGGGCGGCTGGGTGGGCGGCCAGGCCAACTACGTCCTGGTGCCGTACGCCGACTGGAACCTGCTGAAGTTCCCGGACAAGGACAAGGCCATGGAGAAAATCCTCGACCTGGCCATGCTGTCCGATATCTTCCCCACCGGCTTCCACGGCGCAGTCACCGCCGGCGTTGGGGTCGGTTCCACGGTGTATGTGGCCGGCGCGGGTCCGGTTGGTCTCGCAGCGGCGACGAGCGCGCATTTGTTGGGTGCCGCCGTCGTGATTGTGGGAGACATGAACGAGGACCGGCTGGCGAGGGCGCGCAGCTTTGGCTGTGAAACAGTGGATCTGACCAAGGGAGGCCCGGCGGAGCAGATCGAGCAGATCCTGGGTGTCCCCGAGGTGGACTGCGGCGTGGACGCCGTCGGCTTTGAGGCGCGCGGCCACGGCCACGACGCCCAGGAGGCGCCCGCGACGGTCCTGAACTCGCTCATGGACATCACCGCGGCCGGCGGGGCCCTGGGCATCCCCGGCCTGTACGTCACCGGCGATCCGGGCGGCATTGACGAGGCCGCCAAGAAGGGCGCCCTCAGCCTGAGCCTGGGCACCGGATGGGCGAAGTCGCTCAGCTTCACCACCGGCCAGTGCCCGGTGATGAAGTACAACCGTCAGCTGATGATGGCCATCCTGAATGACAAGGTGAACATCGCAAAGAACGTGAACGCCAAGGCGATCACCCTTGAAGAGGCGCCCAAGGGCTACGCCGAATTCGACGCCGGTGCTGCCACGAAGTACGTCCTCAACCCCAACGGTTACCTGAACTGATATGTAGGGGCTTCTTGTCAAGGGGGCAAGGGTGAGCGGTCCGCGGCTGGCTTGTCGTGGACCGCTCGTTTGTGTCCGTTCGGGGTCCGTTGAGGTTACCTAACGCGTCTTGATCGACGGGGGCGCTGTCAGACTGATATGCGGCGGATTGATTACCCAGAACGAGGTGTTCGGCTGCAGGGGTGCCGCTGGTCTAGCAATGTCGGGCGTCGCCGGCTATGGCCGGTTGTCCATAGGTCAATCGCGGGTCTCCTCCACGCTGCCGAGCCATCGGGTCGGGGCCGGGAACGGCACACGTCTATTCATCCGTGCATGGCTGTTCCTGTTTGACCGCGGAGGCGAGGGACCAGCACCAGCCGGCCAGTTCACGGACAACGGCGACGTTCGCGATGACCCTACGTTTGTGGCGCGCTTCGAACTGGTCCCACTTGTGATGCAAGCGGTGATTACCTTGGTGACCACGGACCCGGGAGTGCTCATCGGCTGCATCCCAGCGGGCACGCATTTCACGGCTGACGTTGCTGTAGGGCCGGCGGTTGTGCCAAGCGGCCTCGACCAACAGTCCGCGGGCGTGGGAGTTGCCTGTTTTGGTGATACCGCCCAAGGACCTCGAAGCTCCGGAGGAATGCTCCGAAGGCACCAGGCCCAGGTACGCGCCATTGGTGCTGCCAGTGAAACGGGTCCAGTCGCCGATCTCCACTGCCACGCCGAAAGCGGTGGGCACGGAGATTCCACGTAAACACATCCATCCAACCGTGACCTCCCAGGCAGTCGCGTCAATGACCAGAGCCGATGAACAAGAAAAAGGGCGTTCGGCGTGCCGGGCTGCACGTAGAGCCTTCACCTTCTTTTCCGACAAGCGTCACGTCTTCAGCATCCTTGTTCCCGAAGGACTGGACGAGTCCAAAAAGATAGATTCTGGTGCCAGCAGCGTCGCAGGCCGTATAGCAAAGCGCACCAATATCCCGGCCATGGCAGGGACCGTTCGACCGCCGGGAGAAGCAACATGACATCTGCCCCAAACGACGCAAACGACAGCCCGGAGCCCGGATCGGGATCTTCCGGCACGGAGGTGTCATCGATGGCTTGGCCGCCGAACCCGTCCGGCGGGATCCACCGGCCGGAGAGGGCCCGGAAACTCAGGCAACGCGAGCTCACCCGCGTTCGTTCCATCAACGAACTGGCGCTGCCCTCGAGGGCCACAAACGCCCTCCTGCGAGGCGGAGCCAATTCAGTTGGACAACTGATCAGCCGATCAAGGGAAGACCTGATGACTGAGATCATCGGGCTCGGAGAAGGAACCCTGAAAACGATCGAGACAGCCCTGTCCCAGGAGGACCTCACCCTCGCGCCTGCCAAGATTCCCTCTTCTGCGTTTACCCAGACCACACCCCGGCGAGCCTTGGCCCGCGCCAAAACCAATCGTCACATCAAGAATCACTACGCCTGGATCAGCTCCGCCGTCGACAGCCGGGACTGTCTGAATAACGGTGGATCCACAGTTGGCCTGACACGCCGGGCGTTGCCTGGCGGGGAGGACTGATCATGAGCGACACCATGGATCCCATGGCGACTGATGTGGATCAGCAAGAGTTAGC
>NZ_BMFW01000055.1 GCF_014639275.1 Arthrobacter liuii
AGCGACCATCGCCATCAACGGCACCACGCAGACGTTCGCCCCCGATATTGCCGCCGAGCAGCAGGCCATTCTCGATGCCATCCGCAACCCAAAACTCACGCACTAACGAAATGAGCCAAGTCAGGTCGGGGCGATCAGCCTCACCAGCGCGACGTTCATGGACCGCGCCCACGCCCTTTACGAGTCGTTGGGCTTTCGCCGCGTGCCGGAGCGGGACTGGTACGTGCCGGGCGAGGACGTGCTGCTGTGGGTGTTCCGGCTGAAGTTGTAGCACCGTCATGAACGGCCGCCCTTTGAAATGCCGACAGTAGTGGCTACCTATTCCAGACTGCTCCGAGACCTCGGATCCAAAGCAGATAACGTGAGTAATCCCTCAGCTACGCGTAGTCATAAGAAAATTCACTTCGTTCATCCATCAAACCCTACGAGGGGATGTAATCGCGCAAATATTCTCGAAGTGCCTCGTCATGAACATACACGTAGGTGCCATGCATGCCCCTCGTCATAAGAACCGCATATATGTTTGTGATGTATCTAAGCAAATCTGCGTCCGTGTAAAACAGCCCAAGCTTGGGATTGTTTTCCTTACCTTTCTTGTCGAAGTAACTAGCACGATCGACGACGATAGACTGGGTTTTCAAATCAAATCGAAGATCAGGTCCGATAATCACACCCGCATAATTCAGGTCATATCCTTGCACTGTATGGATAGAGCCAACCTCATCCACTGAGGTGGTCGAGTTGATCCAGTCAGTTTGAGTCTGGTTCCATCGAAGAAGGTGCCCGTCGATGTCGATGTCATAAGCGCTGGGATCGCTTTTCGTTCTCCAGGGCCAGGCGAAGCCGGAAACCAGGCGCGCAAGTTGCATTTCTGACTCTCGCCTACGGATGGCTTCGTGCATGTCCCTGACATCGTCGAAGAATCTGAAATCGTAGTCATCAAACCTACTGACGGCAGGAGGACGAGTGGAGAGAATTCCGCGAATGTACTTGATGTAGTCAGTCCCGCCCTTGACTCGCATTTGCGAATGCAGGCGATAGTATCTTTTCTCACCCTGCGATTTGAGCAGTAGGGATCGGACCAGGTCCTCCGGGAGGTCCGCAGGCCTTACGCTCTGCTCGGCGTCTACCAGTAGGATCTGATGCCTGCTGCTCTTGCGAATCCAGTCCAGCTGGGTGAGTGAAAGGTCGTCTGCGCCAAATAGGGCTTCGTTAATTTCGCGGAACTTCTTATTTTGAGGACCCGATGGCTGGTTGGCACGCTGGCTCAGCCTGTGAGCTTCGTCGACTATCAGCAGATCGTAGGGGTCTTCCGTGCCGGTAAGATCAAACGGGCTGAGGACCATGCCAGCGTGAAGAGACGGAGTTTTAACAAATACTTTTCTGATGGTGGACCGCAGTGACTGCTGGGGCACGACCAGACCGATTTTGAAGTTTATGAAGAGATCGCGATTTCCTTCTAGAAAGTAGTCGGAGAAGATCGAATCGCTATCAAAGTTTTCGCCATCTTGGGACAACTGAATGTCCCGCAACAACTTTATAAGGTAGATGGCAATAATTGTTTTCCCCGTGCCTGGGTCCCCTTGGATGACGCTGGTACTTGGCACGCCACGCTCCACATCGCCGAGGAGCCCATCCATGATTTCGCCGACAGCGCCCGCTTGGTCATGATTCAGAGCCTTGAAAGGTGAAAACTTGAAGAGATCACTGTTTTCAATCTCAGGGATGGAGCGTTCGAACATGCCTTCCGCGCGCAGTTCTTCAAATATTTGTTTGAATGATGCGGCATACTTAGCGCGATCGTAATAGTCCGAGTCACTAACTCCACCGTTCCCATTTAGAACCTGGTAGCGTCCGTCGCCGGCAAAGAGTCGAATCAGAAACGACTCCAGATCAAGGCATGCGGACTTATGGAAGGTGTCATCGATAACAAGGTGTACGCTGTGCAACCGACTTTTCTCAGGCGACTTTAGATGCTGTCGCATGCGGGACGAGACGCTTCTCGATTCGCCCACATACACTGCTTTCGAGTCATTTAGCGCGTACACCACCGGCCAATTGGTGAAGCGATCGCCGCTCCGGCTCATTAGTTCGATATCGCGAGCAGTGAAGTCGAGCCGTTCAATCCTAAAGCTCGTCATACTTTGAGCTCCGCCCACGAGCCTTCTCTACTGGGTACTTGATCCTGGACTCTTCCAGTTTCTCTGCGACGATCGCGTCAGGGTCCACGCCCAACCGATCAGCCAAAAGGTAGGCATAAGTCAGGACATCAGCGAGCTCCGACTGCACTCGTTTCGGCTCGGCCTCGTCACTCCACTGGAAGCATTCCAAAAGTTCGCCCGACTCTATTGAGATTGACTTCGCCAAATTTGAACTACTGTGGAACTGACTCCACTCGCGCTCCAGTACGAACTCTCGGAGCAATTGAATTACGGAATTCTGAGACACGAATTCACCGTAACATGCGGGCGTACCACCCAATCTCAAGGCCCTCCCGTCGCCGCTCGAGCTTTCTGCGACTGCAGGCCAGCACTGGATCCAACGGCCGCCCATGAAGCTGATGCCAGCGGACACCAACGTGCCCTGGACGTTTGACAGCAACCTGTTGCCAGATGAGGAGTTATGCTGCCGTAATGACTACTGAACAAGCCGCCAACGTTGAAAAGTCGGAGTATCCACGAAATGAAGAAGTAATGTGGGTGGTCCCTAGGGATGGGCGAAAGCACATAGATACTTTGCTCTTGGCAGAGGCCAAGAAACGCGTGGCGCCACGAGTTGCCGAAAACGAAAAGATCACGCCTGTGGGACCCACCTCCATAATCGAGCACTTTGCACATGAGATTAATGGCCGCCTGGTGGACCCCCAGGTCGAGCCCGTGACTATTTATGCGCAGTTGTTCAGCGTCGAAGCGAAAGACTCGGAACCTACCTCCAAGGGGCAATAGAACTGGTAGCAAATGCCGGGACCTTTTGTGCCACCGTTCACGCAGCTCATCACCGGATCGACGCCGGCGGGTATAAGGGCAGCGCCGCGAGACGCGACGGGAGCCGCACGTCCAGCCCGCGGCCTGCGGGTCATAGAAAAGGGCATTTCGGAAACCCCTTAGGAGTAGCGGTCGGAGACAGTGACCACCGGCAGGTGCGCAATACTGGTGATGCTCGATGACGTGGCATGTACCGCCGTCACCCGGAGTCAACTTCAGTTGACTCTCGGATTCTGCAGAAAGGTGCTCGCGTGAGTGTGGCACGACGAAAACTGTTTCCGAGTATCCGTTGGGAGACAATCTGGCTCGTCCATATGGTCAGCCGATCACGCAGGTAGCCCGTCAGCAAGGGCTGGAGAGCCTCTGCTGGTCCCGCGGGTTGCTACGAAAGCTGGCGCCTGACGGCGTCTGAGGAATCGTGGGCGGAGAGGGAGCTTGCGCCCGGGCTCTAATAACCTGGCGTATCCCCAGCCCTGTTCTCCTTCGTACTACTCCGGTCCGACTTCTCGCTCTTTGCCTCGCTCGTCGAGAGTGGAAGATGCAACGGCTTTCTGCACAAGCGTGGGTACGCATCGTGTTGGAGTTCCAGCTTGGCTGGCCTAAAGCATTGGACAACCGTTCCCGTCTCATGGTCAAGCGCACGGACCAGCCGACGGTAAGCTACTGAACAAGCCGCAACGCGGCCCTCGATCTTTCTCCATTTCCTTCGCCATCAACCGCCAAGGGAACCAGTCCGAACATATGGGCATTGAGTTCGGACACGTCTATATGGAGCTCCTTAGCGATGTCCGCAGGAGAAGTCCCATCGGCCCTCAGAGCCGAGAGTATCTTTCTAAGCACCTGTGAAGTTTCAGGAATCATAGCGTTTTGAGGTTCGCCTCTTCGATAGCCGGCACGCGAAAGCTGAATGCACATATCGCGATAGCCCCACTCCGTCACCATGCCCAGTTCTCGAAGGCGGTGAGCTAGAGCCATGGCGGCTACACGCCAGCGCTTCTTTGATTTGATGACTGTCTGCGAACCGACGTTCCAGAGAGGGAACGACATGACATCTTCCTTTGGCATCAGGAAGGCCGCCGCAAAGCGGTGCGCCTGCGCCTCCGCTTCCCGACCGGATGGGGAGTTTTCCTCGGCGTGAAGAACCAAGTGTCCAAGTTCGTGGGCGGCGTCGAATCTTTGCCGTTCCCCGGACTTTGATGTGTTCATGAGGACAAATGGAGTCTTCCGATGGAAAAAGCTGAAGGCATCGATCTCCACCACGTCCATGGCCAAGCTGAAGATGCGGACGCCATGTGCCTCCAATACGTCCAACAGATTAGGAATTGGCGCAGTTCCAAGACCCCATCGCTCTCGCACTACTCGCGCAGCGGTCTCGGGATCGTAACCGGAAAGGGTGGGCAAATCCGGTGCCGGCAACGTGAAGCGCTCGCTCATCCAAGTGGACAACTCCACTGCAATCCGGCCAGCCGAGATGGCAGAATTCCGAAGCGATGCTGACGTCTTGGACATGGCTCTGAAGCTGACAGTCGCCGTAGGAATTTCATCAACATCAGGCGCCAGAAAAAAGTCCACAGGAAAGTTCAGCTCGTTGGCCAGGAGGTCCAAAGTCTCAGCGTGAGGTCCTCGCTCATCCGTTTCCCACCTAGTAATCGTCTTGGCATTGACATCAAGCTGCTGAGCAAGCCTTGAGCGCGTCAAGCCTCTACGCTCTCGTGCCAAGGCGAGGCGGGACGGATTCCACCTTGACGGGCTGATGGTCACAACCGGCTCACGGGGATGTCGATCCCGGTATCTGGCGACTCAGGCGCGATCAAGTCGATATCGATGACCGTTCCGTCATTCGGCACCGGGCGGAGAATGATTCGCTCGTCCCATCCTGCAATCCGACCGTGGCTGTCGAATCCCGTGGGCTTGGAAATCTCAGTTCGAATTTCATGCTCGTTAACAAAGACCATCAGAGTCCAGAGGGAATATCCCGAGTAGGGGTCAACGGGTCCTTGGGGCGCTTCGATGCCGTAGCCATCGAAATCGAATGCAGTCTGGTTGTTGTCGACTGCCGCACGCACCGCTACACCCTTCGGGTACTTCGAACGCGGGTATTTTTTGAAGGTAAGGTAGGAAAGCCCAGTAGCCTCGTCGCCGCTTGTGACAATCAGTACAACCCGACGCTCGTCGTTCACGAGTCGACAGATGTTCTGCTTATCATCCCGGCGCCACCCGCGCGGCCTCAGCACCTGAGAGAGCGCACTTACCAATTCGAAGTAGCGCACCGACCCTGGGGAGCCTGGGGGATATAGCCCTCCATCAAATTCCTGCGCTGCATGGTGGGCGCGCAAGACAACCCGATCACGGATGTCCGACTCACTTAGGTCGAACGTGCGAAGCAGCCTCTCCTCTACAGTTTCCGGCTGACGTTCAGCATAGAGTTCCATATTGCTCCGCTCCGTAAGAATGTCCGATTTTTGGACCTCGTATGAGGTAACGAAATCAGACATTCGCCGCTTTGTCCAGTCGCCATCCTTGTCACGAGGTTGGTCGTTGGCTGTAATCCAGAAGCGTGGCGTGTCCCGAAGACCACCGGCACGGAGGATTAGTGGATGGGCCTTCCGTTCAAGACGGAGCACCCGAGGTGTGGATAGCAAGGTCTCAGGGGAGCTGCGTCGGCCCGCCATGATCGCCATGTTTCATCCAGCAGAGAACCCTTCATGGCTGGGCCAGCCAGGGCACACTCGCAAGTCGTGCAGGCCCCCATAGGGCGGCCGAAGCCGCGGTACGAGCACAAGCATCAGGAGGGAGGCGTAGACTTCTAGAGCCAAACCTTTATGGAGAGATGGCGCTCGGGTTGAGGAGCGGGGCTGGCACCAACCGTCCCAAGCCAACTCCGCGGCCCCTCGAAACATCCCGCAAACAATCCACGACCCGAAGAAGTGGCAGATTCCGGCGGAACATCTGCATCATCTGAATTCATTTTGACTATGAAGCCCCCGGAATGACGCATGTTCCGGATGTTCACTGTAGCGGTGAGGAGGCTCAACCTCTCGCCCTCACCATTAGTAAGCGAAAGGGTCGGAGCACCTCAGTGAGCTACGGCTGCCGCTGCTGCGAACACATCGGCCGGCATGGAACGATGCAGCTTCCAGGTGATCGCGATGGGTTTCTCACCCACGTGCTGCACGTAGTCCACCTGGCCCAGGCACATGTACGGAACTGTCAGTCCGGTCTCATCGTCCGCCGTGTTCCTGGTGAAGATCAGAATCTTTGAGCCGTGGGAGGCCCGGTCGAGATAGCGCCGTCCCGTCGGGCTGCCAGACGAGGTAGCGTTCTGCGACTCCCAGTGGAACAGTTCCGGACTGATGGCGTAGTCCTTGTACATCGTGGTCGCCGAATGCTTCTTGTCATCCTTGCTAAGGGTAACAAAGAACGCATCCGTGGAAGTTGCAGGACACCATGCAACGCCCTCGCGGTGCTGCACGTTCTTGCCCTGTTCCAGCGAGCCGTACTGCAACGCCGCCAACACCTCCTCGCGCCGATAGGTAGCGTGGGACAGCAGCGGAATGTGCTGCAACCCTGCGCCAAGGCTCTTCGCTGCATGCTTCGAGGCCGCCACTCCCAGCTTCACTACCTGGCGGATCTCGTGGCACACAAACTGGTAGCTCCGCAGGTGGTCCAGGCCGTCGTCATACGTCTTGAATCCTCCGCCGTTATCCCACAGCGTGTAGAAAAGCATGCGTGCGAAAGCCTTCTCACGTATGCCAAGCTCCGCATAACGGGGGGCGTCGGGAGCGACCAGCATGGAATAAGCGGCAGCACGTTCCGCATCGTCCACGTGAATCAGCGTGGCCATGCGGCTCAGCAGCTTCTTCTCCTCCGCGTCCGACAGCTCCTCGAGCTTCCCCCGCAACACGGTCTCCAGTGGTGAAACCCCCTCGATCAGCCCTGCCTGCCGGAGGTAACCGGTCCACGAGTCCCTGGTGGAGCGGTAGACCGTCTTCACGTCGTTCCCCGACTGCTCCAGATAGGCCTCGAGCTCCGTCTCGGCGTACGAGGCAATGTCCCGGACCAACTGTGCCCGGTTGAACCGCAGCTGTGCCTTGATGTTGTCCAGCACTACCTTCTGCGCCACCCGGTCCAGCACGATCTGCGAGCCGGACGGCAGGAACGGGAACTCATCCTCGACAGCCTTCTCCAGCTCCTTGCGGCCGTAACCGGTTAGCGCCCGGTAGCGCAGATCAAAGCGGAATTCACGGCGCTGCTGGCCAATGAAGTCCAGGACCGTCAGCACCGCTTTGCCCTCTGAGCGTCGCAGCCCACGTCCCAGCTGTTGCAGGAAGACCGTGGCGCTCTGCGTGGGCCGGAGCAGCAGGATGGTGTCCACCTGCGGCAGATCGAGACCTTCGTTGAAAAGGTCGACGGCGAAGATGCAGTTGATCTCCCGCTGCCCCAGGCGCCGGAGGGCTTCCTCCCGGTCAGTATTGTCCGTGGTGCCATCGACGGCGACGGACGCAATGCCGGCCCGATTGAACACCTCGGCCATGTATCGGGCATGCTGGACGGAGACGCAGAAGCCGATGGCCCGCATCTGATCGGTGCTGGTGACCTTGTCCCGGAGTTCACGGATCACCTTGGCGGCGCGGGCGTCATTGCCCGTATAGAGGGCGCTCAGCTGCGTGGTGTTGTAGTTGCCGCGCTTCCATTCCAACTGGCTCAGGTCGATGTCATCCGAGACGCCGAAGTAGTGGAACGGCACCAGCAGATCAGCGTCGAGCGCGTCCCAGAGCCGGAGTTCACTGGCTGTACGGCCGTCGAAAAACTGTTCGGCGACGTCGACTCCATCGCCGCGTTCCGGAGTCGCCGTCAGTCCGAGGAGCTCCTGCGGTTTCAGATGATCCAGCAGGCGGCGGTACGTGGGCGCCATGGCGTGGTGGAACTCATCGATGACCACGACGTCGAAGAAGCCACGTTCCAGCTGCTCAATACCGAGAGATGAAAGCGACTGGACGGACGCGAAGATGTGCTTCCACTCTTGCGGCTTGTGCTCCCCCACGTAGAGTTCACCGAAAGCGCCGTCCTGCATGACGTCGCGGTAGGTGCGCATTGCCTGCTTCAGGATCTCCTGCCGGTGGGCGACAAACAGCAGCTTCAGACTTCTGCCGGCAGCCTCGGAGAGACGTTTGTAGTCCAGCGCTGCAATCACAGTTTTTCCGGTACCAGTGGCCGCGACCAGGAGGTTGTGGTTGAAGCCCTTGAGCCGCTCGGCTTCCAAGTCCTCCAGCATTTCCTCCTGATGCAAGAACGGCTGGACCTCAAGGCCGGTGGCGGCATCCGGAGCCGCCATGCGACGTCCACCGTTGCGCTCCAGTGCAGCGTCCAGCTTTTCGCCGTCGCGCTCCGGGTCATAGCTCTGGAAAGCCCGCTGCTCCCAGTAGCTGTCGAAGGTAACCTCAAACTTCTGCAGGAGAGCGGGTGTTGCGACGGAACTGAGCCGGACGTTCCATTCCAGCCCGTCCAGGAGGGCAGCCTGGCTCAGGTTGGAGCTGCCTACGTAGGCGGTGTCGAATCCGGTGCTACGGCGGAACAGCCAGGCCTTGGCATGCAACCGAGTTGCCTGAGTTTCGTAGCTAATCTTTACCTCGGCCCCGTACCGGTTGACGAGCTCGTCAATAGCTCTGCGTTCGGTGGCACCCATATATGTAGTGGTAATGAACCGGAGCTTGGCGCCGCGTTCTTTCAGTTGTGCAAGGGCGGGCTCCAAGAGCCTCAGCCCGGTCCACCGCACGAAGGCGCAGAGAAGGTCCACCGTGTCAGCGGACTCCATCTCGGCCCGAAGCTCGGCGGCGAGGTTGGGATCGTCCTTGCTGTTAGTCAGCAAAGCGGAATCGCTCAGCTTGGTCTTAGGGCGGCGCAGGCTGCGACGTTTGAGCTTATCCGGGCGATGGAGAGACTGGAGCTGAGTTGGACCCGGTGCGATGCGGTTTCGGGTGTCCAGTTCCTGGAGAAGCCTGTTCGCGAGGGCGACTCGATCGGTGGGTTTGGCTGACGCGAGGGCTCGCCGGACGGCGTCCGCGACGTGGCGGGTGAGTACGTCCGGTGAGTCTTCGTCCCCTACGTCCGCGAAGACTGGCTGGAGTCCTTGCTCTTGCTTCAGATGGTCACCGAGCAAATCCGTGTTGAGCAGCTCGTACAGGCCCTCGGGCAGCCGCCCCGCTGCCAATCCCCCAATAAAATCAGTCACTGCGCCAGGATATTCGAAACGTGCAGTATGTCGCGGAACTGATTGATCCATGCGGGGGTCATCTATGGGCCCCCAATACTGAGGAGAAGGTGAAACACGCCGATCCCTTGCCGCTACTCGTGCACGTCCACAGTTTCAATCAGCCGTGTCTACGGGGCGACCGTCTGTTACGGTTCCGTATGGACGCGGGCCCCTTACGTTAAACTCAACTGTGTGCTTGGTCGCGGTAAGAACAAGGAACCGCTCTGTGTGGCAACTGAGCTTGCACGATACCGAGTGACCTGTCAAAAAGTCCCCTTCAATTGCTGTAAACCACCCGCTATCTAGACAAGTTCTTGGACTCGGCATGGTCACGTTCTAAAGGCCTACCTGAGCTAACGTCGGCCGGAAATTCCTAGGAATGAAATGAAACTAAGCCACACGGAAAGTGCTTTGGCCTGGCTGAAACAGTTCCCGGCAGAAGAACAAATAACAGCCACATTACTAGTGGACGCTATACAGATAACTACTACTGATCAAATAAAATCCGACGTCGAAGCGGCCACGCAGGAAATAGTAGAATCGTCCGAGAATTTGTTTTACGTCGCTCCTGTTGTATCCATGGAAGACATCAGGGATCATCTCAACCTCGACCAGCACGATCCTCGTATTCCGGCCATGTTCGACGAATTTAGAGCACACGAAATCCTCAATCGGGATAGCGGATCCGAGAACTACCTAGCCCTCGTAGCCCGCGACATTAGGCGAAAATTCCGACCCCAGGCTGACGTCACAGGTAACGCCACTGACTTTCAACTCGTTCGGACTACTGAAAATCAACTGGGGTTCATCTTCATTGTTGACAACTCAATGTCCGGAAAACAAGTCACCGACTTCATGGAATCCTTTTGGAAGAGTGCAGCAGTCGATAGTCTCCTCAAAATGCATGCCAAAAGAGTTCAAGTGCATCTCATTTGCTGGGGGGCGACGCCCGAAGTTATTGCGAAGCTTGACTCGGGTCCGGAATGGCTGAAGGTGAACCGTGTCATCGTGGCCGAAGTGCCCACAGTCGCAACTGCCTTCCCTGAAGGCGAAGCCTTGAACGAAGTTATGCGCCTGGTACAAAAGTATCCTAAGACAGCAAACCCCGACAAAAAGGGGAAACGTGGCTTAGGTTTCGGAGATGCCGGCGCCCTCTTTCTTCCACTTGGTTCTTCCGCACCAAATAACATGCCGGACCTCTTGATTCGAGGCGGCAAAAAATCCAACACTTACTACGCTCTATTTCCGAACCGACTAATTCCTTCGGACGTGAAAGCCATGACTCCCGATCCTAGTCCCTTGCCCGTCCGAAATGTACAGCAGTTCAATGAACGGCTGCGAGCAAAGCGACTTGTAACAGCGGCCAAAATTTGTGGCAATGGGAAGTCAAAGCTTTGGGCCATGATTTTGCTAATGGCGCTTGACTATACTCCATCGCAGATACGCGGCGAGCTGGGCCTCTCGTATCCGGAAAGCAAAAAAGTGTTGACGAAAATCGTGACGGTAGGATGGGCCACCGAGGCCTTCACGCTTACCGCTGAAGGGAATAACGGACTTCGAAACTTCGGCAGGAGAGAAAATTATTCCGAGTTCAGGCAAGGCATTCGGTTCATGAGCAAGGAATTTGACGAACCAAAAACTGTCTACTACCCTAAATCTGTGCGTGGGGTGAAATAACCTAGTTCAAAGGGGCGTCATTGACCCCCATTTTACTCAGCTACGTTGAGTGGCTGCAGATAATCCTTCCGAAGGAAGGGGTATCGTGTGTGAGCGGAGCTTGTACTTGTGCAGAGTCACTACATGCCGGCCCTACTAGCCAGCAGCATGCACAATTACAACACAATCAACAAGACACGATAATAATCGTTCCGGCATGAAGGGATCGATGGTAGGTGAGCGTTTCATCCCACGCATTCACCGAAGGCTTGTTCGCCGCTGGTGGGAGTCCTGCCCTGCTGCGCCAGATACACAGAGTCAACTTCGACTGCGGCAACGCCGGCGTAACCCCGTTGTACACCTTAGGTCATTTGGCTTTTCTCTCCGCAGTCCCGCACGGAGTCTTGCGCAGGATGCTATTGGAAACAAAGTCCCACTACACTGAGCAACGCCTTGCAAAAAAGAAGCCAGGAACCGGGTACCGTACCATCCGCATCCCTAGCCCTGCACTTTTGAAAGTACAACGCTTCATACTGGGACGTTGCCTGCCGCCAGGTCCCAGCAGCCCCATCTCCTACGCCTACACCCGCGGGCGAGGGATTCGCGATGCTGCGGAACGGCATGTAGGCGCCCGCACGGTCATTAAGTTAGATTACTCTGATTTTTTCAGCTCCGTTGGTAGCAAGGCCGTATATCGTGTTTTTGAGTCAGCGGGTTATCCGGAACTTTTAGCGTTTGAAATGGCAATGCTGTGCACGTACGGCGCGACGATACAGCTGAATAATGAAGTGAATGGCAATCGGCCTTACAAGAATGTTTCTCGAAGATTCCTTGCCCAAGGTGCCCCAACGAGTGGCGCACTCTCAAACTTCGCTCTCAGGAGTTTAGATAAAAGTCTTGGTGAGTTTGAATTATCCGGATTCACCCTTACACGCTATGCAGATGACATAACTATATCTAGCCCTCGGACTATGACCCAGAAGGAAGTTGGTTCACTTATTAGAAACATTACCGAACTTAGCTCCACTTATAACCTTAGCTTGAATAAGAGTAAAACGCAGGTCCTTCGAAACAAGAATAGCTTCAGAATCCTTGGACTTTCTGTTACATCCAGCGGAGTCGGACTGACTCGCCCCTACAAAAGAAGCTTTGAATCCGAGCTTTTTGGAATTAAAAAAGGCGGCTTATCAAATCAAGCGATTTATAGGGGCTATTCTAGCCCAATGGACTACATAGCTTTCTTATGGGGTCACGTCGCATTCGCAAAAGGCATTGATCCGATCTGGAGTCAGCGTATGAGTGAGCGACTTGAGAGCATGGGCGTACCATTTATTGATGCTATTGGAGTCTTCGGTAGTTCTCTGCCTTGACATATCGCTCCCCGTGTCGCTGCTCATCGACCAAATAATCAATAGACCTCCTGAAGTTCCTGCTACGCATGAATATCCGTGCGAGTATCGCCCAGTTGTTCGCAGCACCGGAAGGGCTCGCCCCACCGACGCGCCCTTCGTGAGCCCTGAATCAGGAAATGATCACGGCAATCGCCTCAGTCGATGAGAACCGGAGGTTTAGCGTCGGCCGCGGCCTCGAACCGGACATGTACCTTGTTTTTCCGGTGATTCAGCCAGTTCGCCACCGTCAGCGGTACCACAAGTCCAAACGTGCTCAGCAGCTGGGGACGGGAATCCTTGCCCATAAGGCCCACCGTGAAGATCGCCGCGAGGATCAGCAGGCCAAGGGAAGTCAGCCACGGGAAGCCCGGCATCCGCAGCGGAAGCGCCGTTCCCTCGCGGTTAGCATGGAGGCGCAGCGCGAGCTGGGCCAAGAGCGCTGATGTCCACACCAGCAGGCACGTCGAACCAACAATGTTGAGCAGGACCGGAAGGACCATTTCGGGGAACATCAGCTCCAGGACCACCGTGACAACGCCAAACGCGACGCTGGCCAGGACGGCAACAACCGGAACCCGGCCCTTCGAAACGGAGGCA
>NZ_BMFW01000056.1 GCF_014639275.1 Arthrobacter liuii
CGGACCTGGGTGTGAACCTGGGCGCGAACGCCGGTGTGGCGAGCACGGTCCAGAACACCACGGAGGAGAACGGCACCACCGGGACTGACCGTGGTTCGTTCGTTTCGGCGACGGACCTGGGCCTGAACCTGGGCGCGACCGCCGGTGTGGCGAGCACGATCCAGAACACCACGGAGGAGAACGGCACTACCGGGACCGACCGTGGTTCGTTCGCTTCGGCGACGGACCTGGGTGTGAACCTGGGCGCGAACGCCGGTGTGGCGAGCACGATCCAGAACACCACGGAGGAGAACGGCACTACCGGGACCGACCGTGGTTCGTTCGCTTCGGCGACGGACCTGGGCCTGAACTTGGGTGCCAACGCTGGTGTGGCGAGCACGATCCAGAACACCACCGCCGTTAAGAACACCGGAATCCTCGGCGGCTAATCCAGCCGACCCGGGGGCCGGATGCCATACCTGGCATCCGGCCCTTGCCGGGGAATCTCTCGTGAACAGCGACACGCGGGACGCGTCCCCGGTGCCTTGAAATTGATGCAGGACCGGGTGGGGAGGGAATGACCGGGCGCCGGGCCTTGTTACCGAGACCATGACACTTCTTCCGACACAGACACCACCCGCTCTCGCCCTCGCCCTGGTTGGCGGGGGAAGTACCGATGATCTGAAGCTGGGAACCGGAGCCGGCGGCCGTTTTAGCCTGGTTGTTTTCTACCGTGGCCTGCATTGCCCGATCTGCCGCAAACAACTGGCCGAAATCGACAAGCGGTTGCAGGACCTGGAAGCTGCCGGGATCGGCCGGGCCGTCGCGGTCAGCATGGAAACAGCGGACCGCAGCACCCGGATCGTGAATGAGTGGCACCTGTCCAACCTCCCCGTCGCTTACGGCCTGGACGAGGAAGCCGCCCGGGCCTGGGGGCTGAATCTCTCGGACGCGATCAAAGACGGCGAACCGGACCTCTTCAACGAACCGGGCATCTTCATCCTCGACGAAGACGGAACGTTGTTCTGGTCCAGCACCGCGACCATGCCCTTCGGCCGGCCGTCCTTGGACGATGTCATCGCCGGGGTCCGCTACGCCCAGGACCACGACTACCCGGCCCGCGGGGCCGCCTGAAGCCCGGGGTGAGACAACGTCCGGCGCAGCTGGGGGCCGCCCGCGCGTCGGAGGTTGCCTCAACCGGCCGCCTGAAATCCGGACCCCGGGAAGGGTGAACCCGCTCCCCTGCCCGTGCTCCAAGGCAAACCGGCGCCTACGATGGGCAGATAACAACGAGGGCTGTTCCGCACGATCGGCCTGATAACCGTAAACGGAGGATCCATGACCCGGGACGTCAATATCCACGCCCAGGAGCGTTTCGGCGCCGCCGTGAACAGCGGCAACTTCGATGAATTCGACGACGTCGTCGCGGCCGGCTGCGTCGATCACGACCCGGCACCAGGACAGGTTCCGGGACCGCAGGGATTCAAGGACCTCTTCACGGGGTTGCGCTCTTCTTTTCCCGATCTGCACTTGGAGGTCGAACACCTCACCGCCACCGACGATGACGTCGCGTTCGCCTACACGGTCACCGCAACACATCAGGGACCGCTAATGGGCCACCCGCCCACCGGAGGGACCATCAACGTTCGGGGCATGCAGATCGGACGGTTCGAAAACGGCAAACTCGTCGAACGCTGGGGAAGCAGCGACCAGCTGGGCATGCTCACCCAACTCGGGCTCGCCCCGCAGCCATGAAAATCATTCGCGCACTGGCCACCGGGGCCGCAGCAGGCGCCGCCGGGACCACAGCCCTGAACACCCTCACCTACCTGGACATGGTCTGGCGTGCCCGCCCCGCCAGCAACACACCCGAGGCCACCGTCAAAAAGTTGGCCGACATAACTGGGGTCAAGATCCCGGGCACCGACGAAGAACGCACGAACCGCCTGGCCGGGCTCGGCCCGCTGACAGGGCTTGTCGTCGGCATCGGCGTCGGCGCCGTCCTCGGGCTTACCCGGGAAGCCGGATACCGGCCCGGACTCCTCGCTTCTTCCCTGGCCGCAGCGGCCGGCGCACTGATCGGCAGCAACGGCCCCATGACCGTGCTCGGAATCACCGATCCACGCACATGGTCTCCCGCGGACTGGGCAAGCGACATCATCCCGCACCTTGCCTACGGCATGGTGACAGGTGCCGCGCTGCACGCTTCACCACAAGAGCCACATCCGGGACATGCGGTGGGCGGGCTACGCCGAGAACAGGCCTTATGACGAGGTGTCCGAGACAGTCATCAACAGGATGGGAGCACAAGTCCTCCACCGGAGCCTGGGTTGTTTGTTTCCGATTCAGCGTCAGGCCATTGTCCTGGCCTACTTTGGGTGTCTGACTTACCGCGAAGTTGCCGAACAGCTCTCCATGCCATTGCCGACGACCAAATGGCGCATTAGAGAGGGCCTGCCACGGCTCGGAACGGAACTCGAACCAGCATCACCGCTTCCCGCAGGTACGGTCAGTGCCCTGCACCATTGACCCGTCGAAAAGGCGATGGAGAACGGGACGTGTGACCGGCCGGCTCCACAGCGTCCCCTGGCAGCCAGTTTGATATCCCCTGTGGAAACCCCCGACGCCTCTGATTACCGCAGCGCCAAAGTGGCTGTCAACGCCGACGCCCATAAGAGGAGGCGCCAATCTGCTGGGAGAGCGGCGCCGAATCGTTGTTGAGGTCCTCGTCCGGGGGCCACGACAGCACCGGCCCTGCGCTTTGAACCTGCGAGGGGCCCCGCTCTGAAAGGTCCATGTGTCATGCGCACTTCCCCCAACCGATTGATCGCCACCATTTTTGGTGCCGTTTACCTGCTCGTCGGTCTTCTCGGTTTCGCGGTAACCTCCGGCGTCGGCTTCTTCGCGACCGAAGGACCCCTCCTGATTATTTTTGCCGTGAATCCCCTGCACAACGTCATCCACCTTGCCATCGGTGCGGTCCTGCTGGCCGCGGGCCTGAAGTCCGTCCCCGCGGCCCGGTCGGTGAACACCACGGTCGGGGCGGTTTACCTTCTGGTCGGGATCGTGGGTTTGTTCCTGCTCAATACGTCCTTGAACATCATCGCCCTGAACGGCGCGGACAACGTCCTGCACCTGGCCAGCGCTGTGCTCCTGCTCGGTGTGGGCCTCTCCCAGGACAAGACCGTCAACCGCCGCACCACCGTGCGGGCCGGCCGGGCATGAACCACGCTGCCGTGGCGGGGGCAACGGACCGGGCCCGGGGTGAGAGCCCGGTCCGGGGCCTGCTTCTGGGCGAGTCCGTCAGGACCCTGGCAGCGTTCGCCGGTCTGGGTGCCGCTACCCTCAGTTTCGGGACCAGCGCAATGTTGCTGACCACGGCCAGCGGACTTCCCTGGGCGATGGCAGGAACGGTCGCTGCCGGCCTCTGGGGTGCGGCACTCCTGGTGTGGGCGGTGCAAAGTCTCCGCACGGGAGCTCCGGCATGGCCCCGTGGGCTCCTTCGCGTGGCCCCCGTCTGGGTGTTCCTGCACCTGGCCGCCGTCGCCTTGAGGATCTGGTGGCCTGGCGGATCTTCCCGCTCACTCGATGGAACCGCTCTGAGTGCGGCCGTCCTGGAGCTGGTCATCCTTGGCTGCGTGGGCTGGCTGGGCCGCCAAACCTTCCGTCCGGGTGATCGTCCTGCAGCCGCAGGACCCCTCCTGATGGTGACCTTCGCTGCCGCCCTCGTCGTCGCAGCGATCACCACCCCCGGCCTGGCCGCAACCGCAGCCGGGCAGCACGCCGTCCCGCATGGAGAACACGGCGGCAGCACCCCGAGTGCCCCGGCCGGCCACCACCACTGACCCACACCACAGCTCACGGGAGAGCCGGACCCGACCATGTCAGCCCGGGCCAATGCAATCTCTACCTCCGCTGGATACTCGGCGGTTTGGTCGTCTGATGACAGGCCGGAAGCAGTTATGGAAGACATTACCAATGACATAGTCAGCGGCGGCGTTCTGGATCTCGCCGAGCTGTATGCCGCGGACTGCCTGGGCAGCCAGGCCGAGCAGGCAGTGGAGGACTTCCTTCGATCCGGCCCCGAACCGGTCAGACACCAGTTTTTTCTCCGCGTGGCACAAACCCGTGGCTGCAACGCATCAGCACCCTCGCGGCGATATGCCCTCACCCACGTTTCGAGCAGACGAGGTGAGGATAATCCAGCTTCTGCAGCGAGATCCGGGGAAGTCTCGCCAGCGATGAACCGTTCGACCAAGCCGATCTTGAATTCGAACGAGTACATACGTTTTGTCGGCTGTGCCACCAACGCTCCTCGACCATGGATCCTCCACCACCGATAGAGACGATTGACTGGCCCGCGAGATACGCCCAGCAAGCCGGCTGTCGCCTTATCTGCAATGACCTTCTCGAATCACGCTACAGCGGCCTCGCGCTGATTTTCGGACAATGAACTATTTCGGCGTCTGGGGGAGAGTTGGGCCGGGGCCTGGAAAAGGCTGGCACGGAAATCCCCAAAACCGGCGGAATGACGCAAAGTAGACGTTATGGCCAATTCCCCCAGTGGTGAGTCCGTCGTTACCAGGCTCGCGCGCCTTTTGGCAGCCTTCGGCCCTGATCATGAGGCGCTGACGCTCACCTCCCTGGCGCAACGGGCCAGCCTTCCGGTATCAACTACCCAGCGCCTTGTCGTCGATCTTCTCAAGCACCGGTTCCTGGAAAAGACTGAGGATGGTCTCCTGCGGATCGGGTCGCTTGTGCAGTCGCCGGCGGCAGCCGTGTCGAGCGGGTCGTATGTGGGTTTACGCAATGCCGCGGTGCCGCTGATGGAGTCGGTGCACGCCGTGCTGCAGCAGCAGGTCACTTTGGCGGTTCTGGACCACGACCAGACGCTGTACCTAGAACGCGTGGCACGTGGTGGCACGGCCACGAACATCACGCAGAGAATGGCTCGCCTGCCCCTGCTCGGCAATCCATCGGGTCTCATCCTGCTCGCCCACCAGTCCGCCGCCTACCAGGCGAACCTCTTCGCCTCCGCAGATGGAGACTTGCGGGCCGTGCTCGCCCAAGCCCGAGCTGAAGGATTTGTGACGCGCCCTGGCATCCTCACGGAAGGGACCATAGCGGTTTCCGTTCCAGTGCTGGGCGACCTGGAGGATCTTCCCGCCGCACTGACGGCAGTCATTCCCCAAGTCGGGGCGAACATCCCGCTCACCGTAGCCGTCCTGAGGTCGGCGTCATTTGCCATCACATCAGCGATGAAAACCCAGCTGGACTCCGGACCCGACCCGCGGAGCCGCGAGATCCTCCTCACCTCCAGGCGGATCTGAACAGCCTTCCCGTTCAATGGGAAATCGCAACCCGCCATGATGGCTGCTTTGCCAAAATCGAGGGGCAGTTAAGAAAAAGCTGAATGCCGAATCTCCCCAAGGATCTCGGCCGCGGCGTCGGCAGGCCGCGCTTCCCCCAAGCGTGACCTGCCGGTGCTGCGACAGCCATGTCGGCCGCCGCCACTCGATCTGAAAGGGATCATCTTGCCCGTACGAAACGAACCTTGGCCCGAAGGCACACCGACCTGGATTGACGCCCAGGTGGATGACGTCAAGGCCGCCGCCGACTTTTACTCGGCCTTGTTCGGCTGGGATGTTCAGGACGCCGGACCCGGTGCCGGCGGCTACCACATGGCCTTCCTCGACGGGTCGGTCGTTGCCGGTATCGGCCCGAAACCCGATAACGCCGGTCCCATGCCATCGGTGTGGAGCACCTATATCTCTGTTGACGACGCCGATACCACGGCTGCGAAGATCACCGACGCGGGCGGCTCCTTGATGATGCCGCCATTCGACGTCATGGACCAAGGCCGGATGACCGTGGCCTTCGATGCCGCCGGCGCCGCGTTCGGGCTCTGGCAGGCCAAGGCACATCACGGCATCGCCCGATACGGGGAACCCGGATCCGTCAGCTGGAACGAGTTGCACACCCGCGACTACCAGCGGTCCCGGGACTTCTACGCGCAGGTCTTCGGCTACACCTACACCGACCTCGACGGCGGGGACGACTTCACCTACGCCACCATCGAACGCTCCTCGGACGCTCAGACTGTCGGCGGCATCAGTCACGACACTTCCTTGGCCGAGGGAATGCCCAACTACTGGCTGACCTGGTTCGCCGTCGCCGACCCCGACGCCACGATCGATCAAGCCACCGGCCTCGGAGCCCGGGTACTGTTCCCCGCCACCGACAGCCCGTTCGGCAGAATGGCTGTCCTGCAAGGGGCCCAGGGCGAAGTGTTCGGCATCATCCAGCCACCCGCCACCGAGTCCTAAGACACTGGCTATAGCCTCAGATAGGGCGCGCCCACGTAGTGGTGCGCCCTTTTCTGTGCCGCGAGGGAGACCAAACACCCTGCGCCCCGGCCCGCACCGCTGGCCCCGACGCAACCCCGCCCGTCCGTAGATGAGCCGGGCGCAGGGGGAATTTAATCCCCCGCCTGGGTCTTGCCGCTGATGAGGGCTTCTCTACGAAGGCACCTGCCAGGAACCATCCCCAACACTGCAAAGGACATTTACATGCCCACTCTTGATCCCCTGTGGAACTCTCTCCGCATCGGCTCCACAGAGCTGCCCAACCGTGTGGCTCTGGCGCCGATGACCCGGGTCAGCGCAACAGAGCACGGCCACGCGACCGAGCGGATGGCATCGTATTACTCCCGCTTCGCCCGCGGAGGCTTCGGGCTGCTCATCACCGAAGGCATCTACACCGACACCGCCCACAGCCAGGGCTACCTGTTCCAGCCCGGCCTGGCCACGGCCGAACAGGCCGATTCCTGGGTGAAGGTCGTTGACAGGGTTCATGCAAACGGTGCGCGCATCTTCGCCCAGCTGATGCACGCCGGCGCCCAGGCGCAGGGCAACCGCTTCGTTGACTCCCCCATCGGCCCGTCGCCCGTCGCCCCCAGGGGAGAGCAGCTGGGCTTTTACCGCGGCGAAGGCCCGTACCGGGAACCGGAAGAGGCCACCCCGGCCCAGATGGAGCAGGTGCGCGAAGGCTTCGTGAACGCGGCGCTCAACGCCAAGGCTGCCGGCTTCGACGGGGTGGAGATCCATGGCGCGAACGGTTACCTGCTGGACCAGTTCCTCACGGACTACTTGAACCAGCGCACCGACCGGTATGGCGGCACGCCCGAGAATCGGGTGCGGTTTGTGGCTGAGGTAGCCCAGGCTGTCCGCGATGCCGTCGGCCCGGACATGACCGTCGGGATCCGCATCTCCCAGGGCAAGGTCAGCGACTACACCCACAAGTGGTCCGGCGGTGCAGAGGAAGCAGAAACGATCTTCACCGCGCTGTCGGCGACAGGTATCGACTACATCCACACCACCGAGTACCGCGCCGATGCCCCTGCCTTCGGTGATGAAGGGCCCTCACTTGCAGCCCTCGCCAAGCAGCACACGGGCCTGCCGGTCATCGCCAACGGCAACTTGGATGAACCGGAAGCAGCCGCGGCCCTGATCGCTGACGGCCAGGCCGACGTCATCGCCTTGGGCAAGGCAGCCCTCGCTACCCGCGACTGGCCCCGGCGGGCACGCAGCAACGAAAGCCTCGATGAACTCGACGGCAGCGTCTTCGCACCCCTGGCAGACCTCAAGGACTGGGAACTGGAACCCACCGCCTAACGTCAGCATCAACTCCCTACGATCGGAGCGAATCCATGACACTTCTTCCCACACAAAAAGCCCCCAACCTTGGCCTGGACCTGGTCGGCGGAGGAAACACCGACGACTTGAGGCTGTGCACCGGGGCCGACGGCCGCTTCACCCTGGTGGTCTTCTACCGGGGCCTGCATTGCCCCATCTGCCGCAAACAGCTCGCCGAGATCGACAGGCGGATCGATGATCTGCAGGCGGCCGGTATCGGTCGAACCGTCGCGGTCAGCATGGAGACAGCCGAGCGGAGCACCCGCGTCGTGGACGAGTGGCACCTGTCCAAACTCCCCGTCGCCTACGGACTGCCCGAGGAAGCCGCACGATCATGGGGGCTGAACCTGTCCCGGGCGATCAAGGACGGTGAACCGGATCTCTTCAACGAACCGGGCATCTTCATCCTCGATGACGACGGCACGTTGTTCTGGTCCAGCACGGCCACCATGCCCTTTGGCCGGCCGTCCCTGGACGACATCATCGCTGGCGTGCGGTACGCCCAGGACCACGACTACCCCGCCCGCGGAGCAGCATAAGGAACCGCAGCCCCATTCGTAGTCCACTCGGCTCGTACGCCTTCGGCCAGTTCCGGAGGCGTACGGGCAACCCCGCCCCAACGGAAAGCGCACGCTATGAAGAAGCCCTCGGTCATTGTTTTCGACGTCAACGAAACACTGTCCGACATGTCCCCCATGGCCCAACGCTTCGCCGACATTGGCGCACCGGAGCATCTAGCCAAGTTCTGGTTCGCAAGCCTACTTAGGGACGGGTTCGCCCTCGCCGCCGCTGGCGACAACGGTTCATTTCCTGACATTGGAGCCGACGTCCTCCGCGGAATGTTTGACGAGATGGAACTGAACCGGGACTCCGGGAGCGCGGTCGAGCACGTCATGGGCGGCTTCTCCAGCCTGAGCCTGCACCCCGACGTAGTCCAGGGTGTCAAGGCATTGCACGGGGCCGGATACCGTCTGGTCACGCTGTCCAACGGCTCCACTCATATCGCCGAAAAACTGTTCACCGACGCCGGTATCAGGGACAAGTTCGAGCTGTTGCTCTCCGTGGAAGATGCCCCTACGTGGAAGCCCAGCAAAACAGCCTACGAATACGCCGCTTCGGTCTATGGGTCCAGCCCCAATGACATGCTCCTGACCGCCGTCCACCCGTGGGACATCCACAGCGCAGCCCGCGCCGGCCTCTCAACCGCCTGGATCAACCGTGACGAAGCCCAGTATCCCCAGTACTTCCAGGCGCCCGACCACACGGTGCCCAAACTCCCGGACCTCGTCACCGCCCTGGACAAAGGAAGGCTAAACCGCGGCTCCTAGTACTACAGTCGCGTTTGTTTTTGTGATTGTCGCTTTCTGTAGTGATGCTGGCGGGCGTCCGCTTGATGTTTTCGGCGCCATTGTGAGCGGTTCAGGACGTGCTTGGGGTCTGGGAGGCAGGCCCAGGCGAGGCGTGTGATGAGGTGACGGATTTCGGGCAGGGAGAGTTCTACGAGGTCTTTCGGCCCGGTTCCGGCGCCCCTTTTTTGGCCTTGACGGCGTGAGGAAGGCGTGGGCGAGCATGGACAGGGTGATGTGGCGGTACCAGCCGGTGTACTGGCGGACCTGGTAGTGGTCGAGTCCGGCTTCGCCCTTGGCGGTCTGGAAGGTTTCCTCGATCGACCAGCGGATCCCGGCGATCCGGGCCATTTCGGCCAGGGCGACGCGTTTGGGGTGTGGCAGATGAAGTACGCGAGTTCTGAAGGGTTGGCCAGGTTGCGGCGGCCGAGCAGCCAGTGCTCGGCCTGGCCGTCTTCGGCGCCGTTGATCCTTACCCTCGCCCAGGTGTAGTCGCGGATTCCTTTTGACCCGTCGCCGGCAGAGCGGGTCCGCCACGCGGTCGGGATAAGGTCCGCGATCGCCGCGTCGGCGCGCTTCTCCGTGCCCAGGAAGGTGTCGTCCTTGACCGCGACGCGCTGGGAGACCGGGACCGCGAGGACGTAGTAGATTCCGCGTTCCTCCAAAGTGCGGCGCAGCCGGTGGTACTGGCCGTACACGGCGTCCCCAGCCGCCCATTTCGCCTGGACCCCGGAGTCCAGGGCGCGTTCGATCATGTCGATGGCCAGCGCCGGCTTGGTCTTGAACCCGCGCTCTTCCGGGATCCCGGCTCCCGCGCATCGGTCCGGATCGTCGGTCCATTCCTTGGGCAGGTAGAGTTCCCGGTCCAGAAACGTCCTGCCGTGCTTTGTGGCGTAGGTAAGGAACACACCGATCTGGCAGTTCTCCACCCGCCCCGCGGTCCCCGAATACTGTCGGGTGACACCGGCGGACCGCCGGCCCTTCTTCAGGAAACCGGTCTCGTCAACAACCAGCACCCCGTCCGGGTCCCCGATCTTCTCCAGGACGTAGGAGCGCAGATCGTCCCGCAACCCGTCCGGGTCCCAATCCGTGCTCGAAAGCAGCCGCTGCATCCGGTCCGGAACCCGGTGCCCTGCACGCTCCGAGAGCGTCCAGGAGTTCTTCCGTTCCTCTTCGGAAATCAGCCCCCGCACATACTCCACCGCGTTCGCCCGCGGCTCCGACCGGGCGAACGTCGCCCCGATCAGCTCCCCGACCTCGACCAAACCATCGGCCCATTCCCGTACATCCGCACAGAACTATAGTCAGGCCTGTGCAATTGTCAACGGGCGGAGGGCGACCACGCCCTCCGAGATTAGAACGACAAATCGTGGGGTGATGATCACCCACGACGACTTCAGCGCGGGTATCCCTACCGTCAATCGGCCGGCCGCAGACTGTCTAGTCGCGTCCACACGCAAGCCCCAGATCCTCAGCCTGTCGTGCCAAATAACGTCGCGAAAATCCTGCCAATAAACCCTGAAAGTCACAGCCCGGGCCTTCATTTTCCCGGAAGAGCGCGGATCTCGGCGGCCTCTGCGATTCTCGTAACCATGTATCGAAACCTTGTGACTAGATTGGTGTATTCACCATTAGTTACGAGACATCTCGGAGAGCCCATGACCAAATTGATCGGGTACGCGCGTGTTTCGACGCGGCAGCAGTCCACTGACCGGCAGCAGGCCGATCTGCTCGCCGCTGGCGTCCGACGTGATGACCTTCACGTGGATCACGGTGTGTCCGGGGCGCGGGCTTCCCGGCCCCAGTTTGATCGGGCACTCCGGGCGCTGATCGACGGTGACACCCTCGTTATCACGACACTGGACCGGCTCGGGCGAT
>NZ_BMFW01000057.1 GCF_014639275.1 Arthrobacter liuii
TGCACGGGGTCTCCCAGTCGGGCGCGGCCCTTGTAGGGATGCCCAAGTGCGGGTACCCGGATTCCGGCCTGGACCACGGCGCCATCCAGCTCGGCGACAACTACGTCAAGGAAACGGTCCAGCAGATCATGGATTCCCCGACGTGGAAGACGACCAAGTCCAGCATTGTCCTGGCCTGGGATGAGAACGACTACTCCGGATCCGACGGCGGCCCGGGCAGCCCCGTAGGCCAGAACGGTGCAGTCCTGGGCGGTGGCCACGCACCCGCCATCGTCATCAACTCCGCCGAGGGCCCGCAGAAGACAACCGACAAGGTCTCGGACCACTACACCCTGCTCTCCACCATCGAGCACATGTGGCACCTGGGCTGCCTGGAAAACACCTGCTCACCCACCACNAGTGCCGGCAACCATTCAGAGACCAACTGAGAGCCACAACGCCAACGGAAACAACAACGGGGACGGCCACAACCTTGGCGACTAACCCGCGGTCCGTCGATCTCTGAACGCAAGCACAACAGGCACCCTGAAACGCCATCCCGCACCCCAGGCCGCAGGATGGCGTTTATATCGGCCGCCTCAACAACTCATCGCAGGCAAAATCAACTCAACACAACGCCAGCCCGGAACCCGGATCCCGAGCCACCGGCGCACTTTTCCGTGTGGGGTAGGGCACTGCGGCGCGGTCCGCCTGATCATCTACTGGAGTGCCCTATAAAGATCCCAGCGCCGAGGGTGCCGGACGATTGGACCGTCCGGCTCCGAGTCGCTCGAGTCAAAGTTGTGGAGGACGCTTCTGAACCGCCCGAAGTCGAGGATGACTGTGGAGAACGCTGAGGAAATGCACCGAATCGGCGTCAGCAGGGGTTGAGTTCTTCACCCTTCCAGACATCGATCTTGAGTCCAGACACGAAAGGGTCCCACGGAGGGGCCGACCAAACGACAAACCAGTCCGACGTACCCCACGCTAAGGGGCTAAAGGTATTCAGACCTAGCATGTACTTAGAGGAAAGGATTTCCCGTGGGAAGACTCTTTGATGGCCCTTGGCCAATCATGATTATCATCGTTGTTGCTTTGCTTCTCTTTGCCGCCCCTAGGCTTCCTGCCATGGCGCGAGGTCTGGGCCAGTCCATGCGGATTCTGAGGTCCGAGGTCAGGGAAATGAAGAACGACGGAAAACCCGAATCCACTGAGGCTACCGGCCCGGTGGAAGGCGCCGTCGTGGACCACCCCAAAACCAAGCCCGCTGAGCCGACGACCGTCACTGACGTTCCGCCATCGACCCGCTCCTGACCTCCCATGGCACTGTCTCGGGCCCGTGAAGCCAACCCCGAGGGGAGGATGGCGCTGTGGGACCACGTTAGAGAACTGAGAAACCGGCTGATCAAATCGACGATCGGCGTGATCATGGGCGGTATTGGGGGCTGGATTCTTTATGACCCGCTGCTGAAGGCTCTGGCCGAGCCGGTGAACCGGATTTCACAGCAGACTGGCGGGCTGTCCACCATCAATTTCGGGACCATCGCGTCGCCCTTTGATTTCAAGCTCCAGATGTCGCTGTTGATCGGCGCGGTCATTTCCAGCCCGATCTGGATTTACCAGCTCTGGGCGTTCATCACTCCCGGGCTGACTTCCAAAGAGCGACGCTACACACTCGGTTACATGGCGGCGGCGGTCCCGCTTTTCCTGGCCGGTATCTGGGTCGGCTGGCTCGTGGTGCCCCAGGTGGTCCACGCGCTGACCCAGTTCACGCCCGAGGGCTCCTCAAGTGTTATTGACGCCAGGACCTACATCGAATTTGTCACCCGCATGGTGTTGGTCCTGGGCCTGGCCTTCCTGGTGCCCGTGGTCCTGGTGGGGATCAATATGGCCGGCATTATTTCCGGCCGGACGATCCTCAAGGCCTGGCGCATTACCGTATTCCTCGTGTTCGTCCTGGCTGCCATGGCGGCTCCGGGCGCCGACGCCATCTCCATGTTCATGCTCGCCGGTCCGCTGCTGGCCCTGTTCTTCGCGGCCATCGGGATCTGCATCATGAACGACAAGCGCCGGACCCGCCGGCAGGCCCGAGAGGTCCAAGAGACAGAGGCAACCGCCGACCTCCCCACCCCAAGCAGCGAACTCAAGAACCTCTAGCCGATTTGCGGCAGGGGTCTGGGCGGCCGAGGCCCGGTCCGGATCCTGCCGCGAACCGGAGCCTACCCACCACGGGATCCTTCGCCGTCGCCTTCATACTGCTTAAATCTGATCACCGTTAGACGGCGCGCAGCTTCGCCAACGATACGGCTTTGGCCATCGGCTGACTGCGTGTCCTTGCCGGGGTTTGATCTGGTTCCGGGCGTTTGCCCGGGTGTTACCGGGAAGTAACCCGCAGCCTTTAGCGTGTTCCACGGTCGGCGAGGGACGTCGACGCATGCCCTGTGAAAGCAAGGACCAAAAATGGGAACAGCTGTACTTTCGAAGCGGCGGGCCTGTGCCGCCGTGGCTGGCGCGGCAATATTAATGGGCGTGGTGACCGGGTGCGGTTCGACCGGCACGCCGGGCCCGGCGGATACCGCCTCGGCCGGGGCTCCTGCACCGGGCACGGCCTTCGCGGCGGCTGCCACAACAGACACCAGCACTCCGGTTAAGCACCTGGTGGTGATCTTCCAGGAGAATGTGTCCTACGACCACTACTTCGGCACCTACCCGAACGCGGCGAATACGGACGGCACCGCCTTCCATCCGGCTCCCGGCACACCCGCTGCGGAGGGCCTGGACGCCTCGCTGCTGACCAAGAACCCCAACTCGGCGCAGCCGGTTCGCCTGGGGGGTCCCGGCCAGCAGGTCACGTGCGACCAGGACCACGAATACATTGATGAACAAAAAGCATTCAACGGCACTGCGATGGATAAGTTCGTCGAGCACACCGAGGTAGCCCAAGGGAGCACGTGCAAGGCACCGCTTTACGGGCCGAAGGGCCTGGTCATGGACTACTACGACGGGAACTCCGTCACGGGCATGTGGAACTACGCCCAGCACTACGCCATGAGTGATAACTCCTACAACACCACCTTCGGCCCCTCCACCGTGGGGGCGCTGAACCTCGTCACGGGCCAGACCCACGGCGTGACCAAGGAGCTCATGCCGGACGGGACCCCGTTCCCCAAGGGCGAGGTTCTGGATAACGCCGGCAATAACCAGGGCACCGTGGTCGGGGACCCCCAGCCGCTCGGGGATGACTGCTCAAGCCGCGACCAGGCCCAGATGTCAAGCGACAGCAAGAACATCGGAGACCTGCTCAACGCCAAGGGCGTCTCCTGGGGCTTCTTCGAAGGCGGCTTCAAGCCGACCGCCACCAAAGACGGCAAAGCCGTCTGCGGCGCCACCCACAACGTGGGCGAGGCGCTGGGCGGAACCGGCAAGGACGGGGCGCTGGCGTACGGCACCAAAGCTGACTACATCCCCCACCACGAACCCTTCCAGTACTACCCCTCCACCGCGAACCCCCACCACCTCGCGCCCTCGGCCACCAACATGATCGGCTCCACCGATCAGGCCAACCACCAATACGACCTCACAGACTTCTGGACAGCGGCCGACAACGGCACCATGCCCGCCGTGAGCTACCTCAAGGCGCCGGGTTACCAGGACGGCCACGCCGCCTACTCCGACCCGCTCGATGAACAAAAGTTCCTCGTCGATACGGTCAACCACCTCCAAAAGCTCCCGGACTGGAAGGACACCGCCGTCGTCGTCGCCTATGACGATTCCGACGGCTGGTACGACCACAAGGCCCCTCCGGTCGTGAACACGTCGACATCCCAGGAAGACGCGCTCAACGGGGACGGACAGTGCGGACCGACGGCCCAGCAGCCAGCCGCGAACTACCAGGGACGGTGCGGGTACGGCCCCCGCCTGCCCCTGCTGGTGATCTCCCCCTTCGCCAAGGCGAACTACATCGACCACACCCTCACCGACCAGTCCTCCATCCTGCGCTTCGTCGAAGACAACTGGAAGACCGGACGCATCGGCGACGGCTCCCTGGACGAAAAGGCCGGCCCCCTGAACGGAATGTTCGACTTCAACGGTTCCACCCAGCCGGCGCTCCAGCTCGACCCCAAAACCGGCGCAACCGCCGGCTGACCGGACAACACCACCGCGGCACCTAGTTCTGCAGACCCGAAGCAGCCCGGGCCGCCTCTCCCACAGTCGGGTCACGCATCGGGATTCCCGCCGGTGAGCGCAGAAGAACATTCAGCTAAGCTGGATCCATAAGTTTCCTTCGCCGAGGAGAACGCAGAATGGCCGGCCTAACCGCCGGCCATTCTTGTGCCCCCAGGCAAACCGCAACGCAAAAGCGCTGCTCAGCAATCAGCCCGGGAAGTTCCGCGGATCGTTGCCGGAGCTGTTCTTGGACCCACGACGAAGCCGCCCTCCTCTACCCGTCCGGCTCATGGATTGAAATCGAGATGAAGGACCAGACGGCGCCCTACTTCAAACTCACCGGTGCACCCGTTCCCATGGTGACGAGCGGATCGAAGTTCCCCTACGAGGCGATGCACAGCGCCTCGGCCGAAGCGTACATCGTGCCCTCCCAGGCGAAGAACGTTCCGGGAGGCAAAGAATTGCTCCGAACCATGCTGTCCAAGGACGCCGCCACCAATTTTGCAAAGCAGCAACTGGCCTCCACCATCGTCAAGGGAACCGTCCCCGCCGACGGCTTCGGCTCCACAGCTTTGGTGTCGCAAACCAAGATGCTCGAGGCTGCAGGAAGCAAGATCCTCACGTGGGGTTTCGTGGACGTCTACGGGATGAACAAGGACCTGCTCGTTGTCTGGAACACCTTCCTCGACGGCAAGTCAGACGTCGCCACCCTGACCTCGGACATGCAAAAGATCACGGACAAGGTCCGCAATGACAGCTCCATCAGTAAGGTCGAAGTGAAATGAGCCTGTTGGGAACCGGTGTCCCTCCTGCGGCGGAGGCTGCGGGAGGGACACGGCGCCGCTCGAAATGGACTTTTGACAAGGTCAGCTTCATCGCCGTCTTCTTAGGCCTCCCGCTGGTCGTCTACCTTGTATTCGTCGTCTCCCCCTTCGTCCAGGTCTTCTATTACTCCATGACCGACTGGACCGGGTTCACCCAGAAAATGAACTTCACCGGACTGGCGAACTACGGAAAACTGTTCAGCGACGACATCTTCATGAAAGCCATGGGCAACAACATTCTTCTTGCCCTGGTCCTGCCGGCCCTGACGATCATCCTGAGCCTCATCCTCGCGTCCCTCGTCACAGTGGGCGGCAGCAGCCGGGGCCAGGTCAAAGGCTTGCGGAACTCCAGCTTCTACCGCGTCGTCTCGTTCTTCCCCTACGTGATTCCCGCCATCATCATTGGCATCATGTGGGGCCAGATCTACGACCCCAGCAACGGGCTGCTCAACGGAATCCTGCCCTCCGCCGGCCTTGGCCAATTCAAATCCTTTGCCTGGTTGGGCAGCGAGAACACCGCCATGGCCGCCTCAATGTTTGTCACCGTCTGGGGTTTTGTCGGCTTTTACATGGTGCTCTTTGTCGCCGGGATCAAGGGCATCCCCGCCGAGCTCTTCGAAGCAGCCCGGATCGACGGCGCCGGCAGATTCCGCACGGCAATAAGCATCACGATCCCCCTGATCCGGGACAACATCCAAACCGCGTACATCTACATGGGAATTCTTGCACTTGATGCCTTCGTCTACATGGTGGCGCTCAACCCCGGAGGCGGCCCCAACAACTCTTCCGAGCCAATACCTCGACCGGCAACGCGGACGCCATCTATGACCACATCAGCCGCAGCCCTTCAATGAGTATCGAGAAATGGCGGAGGCAGCTCGGCTGTCAATGGCCATTAGTTTCTGCCCATAAGCGGCCAGCTATTATGCCCGTTCGTGGCCAGTGGAACTGCCCGGTGATGGCCAACAGATCTGCCCACTGAGGGTTTCGGCGGGGTTGGCCATCGTCGGGTCGCGTTAGTTCAGTTGCGTCACTCCCTTCCCGGCCAGGGCTTGGGTCAGGCGGATGGAGTCGCCGCTGGTTTGGCAGACGTGGGCGTGATGCAGGAGCCGGTCAACGGCTGCCGTGGCGAGGGTTTATGCCCGGCCGAGTCTGCCGAGGCGTTGTGGGCAGCCTTGACCAGCAGGGGAATTATGCCGGGAAACAACACCCTGGCCATGACGGGGCCGGCCGCTGCTGACTAGAGCGTTTCCAGCGAGCCAATCTCCCCTGACAGCAGATTCCAGAGGTGAAACTCGCTACAGGCCCGGCCATGCTCCGTGCATGGTCCACCCCGTGCTCCGGGTAAAAGCGGCCAGCACCGGTCCCACACCGAAACGCGGACGCGGACAGATGGTCTGCCGCAACACCGCGTGGGTGCACTCCAGACCGCGGAGAGCAGCCATAGCCTTGGCAGCGGCATCACTGGAACTCGCGCCATCAACCGTGAACCAGCCCCCGCTATGGTCGGTCGCGTATTCAAGAAAGAACGCCATAAACAATGCTTTCTGCACCCAACCGGGTTCAGACAGGGCCAATGGTCCCGCTTGGTCAGGGTCTGATACGTTTCCCTCCCAGATGCGACAAGGGGCATAAGCCCTGCACATCATCACCATGACACGAGACCGTTCTGGGTCATCTGCCAAAGGAGCCTGGAAGGGTTGGGAAACCCTTCCAGGCATCAGCGGCCTTAGGGCTGTGCGTGGCGGACCAGCCGCCGCCCGGCATGATGCGCGGGAGCCGGACCACTGCGGTTGGGGGCGTGCTCCCGCGAGTGGGTTCGGAATCTCCTGAGGCCCAAATTGTCTAGGTGCAGCGCGCTAAGGACCTGGTCGGCGCAAAATGGAGGATTACTCCGATCGGCCTCCTTCAGGGTGCCGCAGGCACTCCCCTGCCCGGTCAGGTCGACGAAATCGCTGTTGGGTCCCATGATGGCCGTACTCCCGGTAACCGTTAGCACCCGGGTTCGAGGGCAGGTACTATCGCCTCGACTATCTGTGGGCGTAGGTAAGGCAGTCGGCGTTGTCTTTGCCGGGGCCTATGTGAACTTCGGTGGCTCGGCACATCAGGTGGTCGTTGTGGACGCATTCAGCGCGCTGGCAGGCTCCGACGTCTGCCAGAACCTTGGGGAGCCCACCATGGCTTCCGGTCTCAATGAACGTCGCGCAGTGCGCGTGCTCCTCCGCGCCGCTGACGGTAATGGCGGCGGCATTACAGTTGGTGTGGTCGTTGCAGGAACAGCTGGTTACGCTGCAATCGGCGACATGTGTAGTCATTTCGAGATCCTCCGTGCTCGGGAGCCCGGGTGGCCGCTCTGTTTTCCCAAGGTAGACCTGCCCCGGCCCATGGAAAAGACCCAAATCTTTGACGTAATCGTGCAAAGCCACAAAGCCGCCATCCCGAACTGTCTCGGATCCATTCCTGGCATCGCTGAGTCGCGTCGCAGCATCTACGATGGCGCCGGGCTCGGTGCTGGTGCTCAACTTTGGGAGCGAGAAAGGTCTTTTCTGATTCGGCGGTGCACACTCGTGATCCGGTTGCACAGCGCCCAGTAGCCAATCCCGGCAATCAGTGACCCGGCCGCCGCGAGGGGACGGTTAATGTCGGCCAGAGGCGGGTACACGAGCCAGTGCACGAGGTAGATGTGCATGGAGGCGCCGGCCAGGAGAGCCGCGGGCCGGGCCACCGCGCGCGGCACGGGGAGGGCGGGAAGCCAGGTGAGCAGCAGGATCCCGGCCATCATGGTGGATTCGCGGTGGACGTCGCCGTCGAAAAAACCGGGAATCGTCACGACCGCCAATACTGAGACCAGCGGGCGCTGCAGGAGGGTGCGCGAGCGTGCCACGGTCCAGCCCAAGGCGAAGAGCCACAGTGCCGGGATGGTGTGCGGCACCCCCGGTTCAACGATCTCGTAGCGGGTGAGCAGCCCGGCGCCGAACAGCATCAGCGGGTAGAGGAACGGGAATCGGCGTTCGGTGCGGTCGATCCAAGGGATCGCGAGCAACGCGGTCATGGCCAGAAGGATGTAAACAATGTCTTCGATGAACCAGAAATGCCATTGGGTGGTGACTTCCACTGGGCCGAGAACGGCGTTGAGGAGCACAATGTTGGCCAGGCTGTAGCGGTCGGTGACCAGATATGCGAAGGCGATGAACGCCATGGCGGGCAGTGCGATCCGGCCGATACTGGCTAGCTGGCGTCGAAGGCGGGGTCTTCGTTGGCCGGAGAGCTGGAACCGGGCGAAGTTGTACCCCGCCGCGGCGATCAGGACATGGGCCATGCCTTGCCACTCGAAGAGACCGACGTGGGTGCTGATGATGAAGACGATGCCTACAGCGCGAAGGACGATGCTCGTGTCAATCGGCGCCATCGTCCCTTTGATGCCGGGCCGGCGGGGCTGGCTGTTGGGTTTCGACGAGGGTTTGAGCCTGCTGACGGGGGTGACATGCCAGTCGGGTGGCAGTTGGCCCAGTACCTGTTCCAAGCGGACGGAGGCGGCCACGAAGGAGAGGGAGTCGCCGCCGAGCGAGACGAACGTGTCGCTGTCCTCGACCTCGGCGATCTCAAGGGCGTCCCTAAATATCTGCTTCACGATGACAATGGCTGGAGTGCTGGCCGGGCTGTCGTCAGACGGTCCAGTTGACGCCAGGTCGGGGGTCTCCGCCGGGGCTCGCCCTTGGGCGGAAGCATCGGAAAGGAGTCCGGTCACTTGCGTCCTGTCAGCAACAAGGGCGGTGACTGCAGGGTAATCAAGTTTGCCGCTGCCCAGGCGGGGCAGTTCCTTGACGGCGCAGAGGCTCAGGGCGGTGCCTGGCAGTCCTACGCCCTGCGCGAGTATCTTGGACAGAAGCTGGGTGTCATTCTCGCCCTCGACGGCCACGACCAGGCGGTCGTCGGTGCCGGTGCTGGCCGCGGCCACTCCGAGGTCCGTCAGGATGCGTTCGACCTGTCCGAGGTCAACGCGCAGGCCCACGATCTTGACGAACCGGCTGCGCCGGCCCACCACTTCGTACAGGCCCGAGGCGTTCTTCCGCGCCAGGTCGCCGGTGCGCAATTCCGTGATGGTCCGCGGCAAGGTGCGGGGGCAGGTAGGCCATCCGCGCCGTCGCCTCCGTTTGCCCATACATGACAAACAGGTCCCACCCCCGACGCCCGCCCAGCTGTGCGTAGCGGCGTACCTGGTCGGAGGCCAAACGGCCACCGGCCTGGGTGATGTAGCGCAGGTGCGGCAGATCCATATCGCCGAAACCCACCCGGTCAAGAAGCTCGAACGTGTACGGGACGGCGGCGAAGGATGTGCAGTGCTGCTGCCGGAACAGTTCCCAGAAACAGGGGTCGACCACTGACAGTCCGGTCAGCACCAGTGACGCGCCCCGGGACAGGTGACTGTTGACCACCGAGAGCCCGTAGCAATAGGACATAGGCAACGTGGTGGCCGCCCGGTCCTCTGCGGTAATGCCCAGGTAGGAGGCAATGGATTCGGCGTTTGCTTGAAGGTTGCCATGGGAAAGACGCACCAGCTTCGGCGAACCGGTCGAACCTGACGTGCTGAGGAGCAGGGCAAGGTCCGGGTGCAGCTCGTGCCGGCTCCCCTGTCGCCGCTCCACCAGGGAAATTTCCCCATTGGCAGGGCGAAGCACCACGTCCGGGTCGTACGCGGTCACCAATGCTTCCAGGGCCGAGTGCTTGTCTTCCGGAAGAAGGATGAGCGGGTGCCCGCCCACAAGGGCGGCCAGATACGCCACCAACGATTCAACATCGTTGGACCCCGGAAGGGCGAGCAGCCGGCGTTCCGTGCCAAGTCTGCGACCCAGAGCTTCAACCCGCTCTGCCAATTCACGGTAGGTCACAGTCACCCGGTCAGTAATGATGGCAGGGGCGTCCCCGTAGTCCGCCAGCCCCCAAGCGAAAGGTACCCCCGCAAGTTCAAGCTGCGCGGTCATTCCACCAATGCTATGAGGCAAGCCTTACCTAAGTACAATCCAGACTGGAAGAGGAATGGGAAAGGCCTGCGGGGGCAGGGGTTGACGGAAAGTTGTCAGGGGTTGACCTGGATGTAGCCCATCATGCCGTGGTCTTCGTGGGCCGCGATGTGGCAGTGGAACATCCAGAGACCCGGGTAGTCGGAAAACTGCTGCCGGATGACCACCCGGCCGGGGGTGCCGTTTACCGCGTGGGGAACGATGACGGTGTCCTGCCGGTGCGGGTAAGGGGCCGGGATTCCGTTGACCGCGGTGACCTGGAAGGCGTCGGTGTGCATGTGGAACGGGTGGTCTTCACCGCTGGTGTTGGTGATGGTCCATTCCTCGACTGTTCCGACTTTTGCTGGAGTGTCGAAGGTCGGGGCGCCCATGCTGAATTGCCGGCCGTTGACGAAGAAGTTTGGCGCGGAGGGGTCTTCGGAAAGTTCGATGCTCCTGTGCTGGGCGAGCGGTGCGCCGCTGAGG
>NZ_BMFW01000058.1 GCF_014639275.1 Arthrobacter liuii
CCGAGGGTGCGACTTTCAGGTCGGTGCCGGCCGCGGGGCTGGTGTCCCCGCTGGTGGAGAGGGTCGCGCCGATGCCGCCGTAGAAGGGGGCGCCTTCGGTGGTGCTGATCACACCGTCCTTGTTGGTATCGGCGGACATGTCCGGGCAGGTGCCCTGGGCGCCGATGTGGATGTGCTGGACGTGCGGGTAGGGAGCGCCGTTGAACATCGCGGCGAGACCGGATACTTTCTCGGTGACGGTGGCCTGGTCGCCGTTGACGGTGATCATGACGGATCCGGAGGCGTTGCTGCCGTTGATCGCGGCGAGGTTCGCCTGGTAGTTCGTGGTGTCGGCTGCGAGGGCGGGGCTGGTGGAGAGTGCGAGGGCGCCCAGGGCTAGGGCCGGGGCAATCAGGAAAGCGGATTTCTTCATGATGTGTTTCCTCCATTGGCGATGAACGCTCCCCTGATGGGCGCGCGCATGACTGTGACAGTAACGGTTCGTTGTGCCCCGCGTCACGGATTGGTCAAATCCCAGGAAAACTTTGTCACTGGTTCTGAGGCCGCTGACCTGCCCAAAGATGCCGGCCGGGACGGTGTCGTTCCGGGGCTGGGGCCTGGAGTGGTTATTCGGACCAGCAGGCCAGGACCGTGGTGGCGACCTGGTAGGCGAACGCGGCGCGGGTGACCTGGTGGGGTCCCAGCGGTTCGGGCAAGGCCACCGCGTCCACTGTCAACACGAAGTTGTCTTTGACGAACACGGCGGACGTTGGGGTCTGGAAGGCCGGGAAGCCCAGGTTCGCCAATCCCTCGATGGGCGCGGCCCCAGCGGTGCTTCGCTGCACATCCTGGAAATAGGCGTGTGCCGCATCCGGGTCCGCGGCTTCTTTGACCGACAGCACGAACGAACCGGCCGGCAGCGCATAGGTGCAGGTGAAGAGCTTGTCCGCCCAGGTTGCCCCATTGCCGGGGGCAGACGCGAGGGCAAGGATCTGCACGATTTTCTCCTGGATTTCCATGCTGCACACCATCAACGCCGCAGCCGAGGGCCCACCGGCTGCGGCAACGGGAATATCAGTCGGCGACGCTGTCGGGGTACCGGCACCCGGGTCACCACTGTGTGAGGCGGATACCGAAGCGCTGGGCCCGGACACAGCCGTGCCGGGACCGGCGCCGCATCCGGCCAGGACCAGTATCGACAGCCCGGCAAGAGCCGGCACCAGCATCCGGTGCGTAGCAGATCGTGGCGGCACGCTTATCCGTCCCATGAAGCACACACCTTCCAAAAGGTAGTCATGGCCGACACCATATCGCCCTCCACCGGTTATTCGTGACCGGTTCCACCGCGGATTATTCGTGACCGGTTCCACCGCGGACGGGTCACCAACACGTTCTGCGTTGCGGGTCCCTTTGCATGGTGGGCCCTCACGCAGGCACCAGCCCGCAGAGCTCTTGGAGTGCACGCCTTTGTCTAAAGGCGCCGATAATGGGCCTGCACCTGGCCAGCGCCGTACTCCTGCTCGGCGTAGGCCACTCCCAGGAGAAGACCATTAACCGCCGCACCCCCATCCGCGCCACCCAGGCATGAACCCCGCCCCCGTGGCGGCAACAACGGCCCAGGTCCCCGATGAGCCCTGGCCCCGGCCAGGGGTCCGGGCGCCGCGACCTCATATTCGGGACCAGCGCAACGTTGCTCACCACCGCCACCACAAATCCCTGGACGATAGCTGGACCGGTCGCTGCCTTCCTCTGGGGGGTGCGGTACTCACGGTATGGGCGGTACAGAGTCTCCGGACGTACTGGCCGCTAAACCCGGTGTTGGTTGGTGGTGTCATGTGGCAACGGGTGCACCCCGGTTTCGATGGCACCGGTCCGGGACTGTTCCGCCTTGTGGGCGGCGGGTGAGGTCCGTCAGGTAGTGGCTCGAGATCCAGCCGATGGGACCGGTGTGGCAGTGGCCGTAGCCTCACGGTGAAGAGATCCTCTATCGAGGTTATCCATGCAGCCCGTCCAGTGCGATCGTCCCAAGCGGGGCGTGTTCACGGCGGATCAGCCGGTCAAGGCAGACCATCTTTTGTTGCCGCCGTCTCGAATTACGGGCATGAACTATTACAGTCCCGCGGCGCAGGAACGGGTCAAAGATGCCGCCTATGATGCATTTGAAAGAGTTCTGACCGGCATGTTCGAACCGTTGGAGAACCTGGAAGCTGCCGGGATCGGCCGGGCCGTCGCGATCAGCATGGAAACAGCGGACCGAAGCACCCGGATCGTGAATGAGTGGCACCTGTCCAACCTGCCCGTCGCTTACGGCCTGGACGAGGAATCCGCCCGGGCCTGGGGCATGAACCTCTCGCACGCGATCAAGTACGGCGAACCCGACCTCTTCAACGAACCAGGCATCTTCATCCTCGACGAAGACGGAACGTTGTTCTGGTCCAGCACCGCGACCATGCCCTTCGGCCGGCCGTCCCTGGACGATGTCATCGCTGGGATCCGCTACGCCCACGACCAAGACTACTCGGCCCGCGGGGCCGCCTGAAGCTCGGGTGAGACAACGTCCAGCGCAGCTGGGGGGCCGCCGGCGCGTCGGAGGTTGTCTCAACCGGCCGCCTGAAATCTGGACCCGGGAAGGGTTGAACCCGCTCCCCTGCCCGTGCTCCAGGGCAGACCAGCGCGCACCATGACAGATAACACCAGGACCGTCCCCACTGATCGGCCTGGCAACGATAACCGGAGGATCCATGACCAGGGACGCCAATATCCAGGCCCAGGAGCGCTTCGGTGCCGCCGTGAACAGCGGCAAACTCGATGAACTCGACGACGTCGTCGCGGCCGGCTGTGTCGACCACGACCCGGGACCAGGACAGGGGCCGGGCCCGCAGCGATTCAAAGACCTGTTCACAGATTTGCGCTCTTCCTTTCCCGATCTCCACCTCGAGGTCGAACACCTCACCGCCACCGACAATGATGTCGCGTTCGCCTACACAGTCACCGGGACACATCAGGGACCTCTGATGGGCCACCCGCCCACCGGACGGGCCATCAAAATCCGGGGCATGCAGATCGGACGGTTCGAAAACGGCAAACTCGTCGAACGCTGGGGAAGCAGCGACCAGCTGGGCATGCTCACCCAACTCGGACTGACCCCGCAGCCATGAAAATCATTCGCGCACTGGCCACCGGAGCCGCAGCAGGCGCCGCCGGAACCACAGCCCTGAACACCCTCACCTACCTGGACATGGTCTGGCGTGCCCGCCCCGCCAGCAACACACCCGAGGCCACCGTCAAAAAGCTGGCCGACGTCACGGGCGTCAAGATCCCGGGCACCGACGAAGAACGCACGAACCGGCTAGCCGGGCTCGGCCCGCTGACAGGGCTTGTCGTCGGCATCGGCGTCGGCGCCGTCCTCGGGCTTACCCGGGAAGCCGGATACCGGCCCGGACTCCTCGCTTCTTCCCTGGCCGCAGCGGCCGGCGCACTGATCGGCAGCAACGGACCCATGACAGTTCTCGGAATTACCGATCCCCGCACATGGTCTCCCGTGGACTGGGCAAGCGACATCATCCCGCACCTGGCCTACGGCATTGTGACCAGTGCCGCGCTGCACGCACTGGACCCGGCCGCTTCCCGACGGCCGTAACCCGCCGGGGCAGCATCTACCCCGGGTTGGCGCAACTAAACGGTCCCAGCCCGGGGGTCGCATCGCGTTCACCGCCGAATCCAAGGTTGGGCGCAATTAGGCAGCGATTTCCCATCAAAGCGGGGCTCACGGGTTTCGTTCGCGCCATAACAGCTACATCCGGAACTCGCGGTGGGCGGGCTACGCCGAGAACAGGCCTTATGACGAGGTGTCGGAGACGGTCACTGACAGGATGGACGCAGAAGTCCTCCACCGGAGCCTGGGTTGTTTGTCTCCGCTTCAGCGCGGGGCCATTGTCCTGGCCTAGTTTGGGTGCCTGACCTACCGCGAAGTCGCCGAACATCTCTCCACGCCATTGCCGACGATCAAATCCCGCATCAGAGGCGGCCTGATGCGGCTCCGAACGGAACTCTGAACCGGCATCACCGCTTCCCGCCGACACGGTCAGTGCCCTGGACCATTGACCCGTCGAAAAGTCGACGCAGAACGGGACGTGCCACCGGCCGGCGCCACAGCGTCGCCTGGCAGCCAGTCGTGTATTTCCCTGTGCATCCACCCGCGCCTCCGACTACCGCGGCGCGGAAAGTGGCTGTCAACGCCGACGCCGAGGAGATCAGGCGCCAATCCGCTGGGAGAGCGGCGCCGAATCGTTGTTGAGGTCCTCATCCAGGGGCCGACACCACCGGCCCTGCGCTTTGAACCTGCGAAGGGCCCCCCTTTGAAAGGTCCATGTGTCATGCGCACTTCCCCCAACCGATTGATCGCCACCATTTTTGGTGCCGTTTACCTGCTCGTCGGTCTTCTCGGTTTCGCGGTAACCTCCGGCGTCGGCTTCTTCGCGACCGAAGGACCCCTCCTGATTATTTTTGCCNGGCGGCCCTGCTGGCCGCGGGCCTGAAGTCCGTCCCCGCGGCCCGGTCGGTCAACACCACGGTCGGGGCGGTTTACCTCCTGGTCGGGATCGTGGGTTTGTTCCTGCTCAATACGTCCTTGAACATCATCGCCCTGAACGGCGCGGACAACGTCCTGCACCTGGCCAGCGCTGTGCTCCTGCTCGGTGTGGGCCTCTCCCAGGACAAGACCGTCAACCGCCGCACCACCGTCCGGGCCGGCCGGGCATGAACCACGCTGCCGTGGCGGGGGCAACGGACCGGGCCCGGGGTGAGAGCCCGGTCCGGGGCCTGCTTCTGGGCGAGTCCGTCAGGACCCTGGCAGCGTTCGCCGGTCTGGGAGCCGCGATCCTCAGTTTCGGGACCAGCGCAATGTTGCTGACCACGGCCAGCGGAATTCCCTGGGCGATGGCAGGAACGGTCGCTGCCGGCCTCTGGGGTGCGGCACTCCTGATGTGGGCGGTGAAAACTCTCCGCACGGGAGCCCCGGCATGGCCCCGTGCGCTCCTTCGCGTGGCCCCCGTCTGGGTGTTCCTGCACCTGGCCGCCGTCGCCTTGAGGATCTGGTGGCCTGGCGGATCCTCCCGCTCACTCGATGGAACCGCTCTGAGTGCGGCCGTCCTGGAGCTGGTCATCCTTGGCTGCGTGGGCTGGCTGGGCCGCCAAACCTTCCGTCCGGGTGATCGTCCTGCAGCCGCAGGACCCCTCCTGATGATGACCTTCGCTGCCGCCCTCGTCGTCGCAGCGATCACCACCCCCGGCCTGGCCGCAACCGCAGCCGGGCAGCACGCCGTCCCGCATGGAGAACACGGCGGCAGCACCCCGAGTGCCCCGGCCGCCCACCACCACTGACCCACACCACAGCTCACGAGCGAGCCGGTCCCGAACATGTTAGCCCGGGGCAATTCAATGTCTACCTCCGCTGTTTACTCAGCGGTTTGGTCGTCTGATGACAGGCCGGAAGCAGTTATGGAAGACATTACCTATGACCTGGTCAGCGGCGGCGTTCTGGATCTCGCCGAGCTGTATGCCGCGGACTGCCTGGGCAGCCAGGCCGAGCAGGCAGTGGAGGACTTTCTTCGATTCGGCCCCGAACCGGTTAGGCACCAGTTTTTTCTCCGCGTGGCACAAGCACGTGAAGCGCTGCTGCTTGCTTACGGGTCGCTACACGCCAATCCCCCCTCAGACTTATTGCCCAGGATCCTGGCTCAGCTGCCGGTCCCACCGCCCACGACAAAACGCAAACCTTTCCACTGCCTCAGCCCTGCTTGTGCTCCCGATCAAGCCCAAGACCGGAACCCGCTCGATGCCATGCAAAACCAACACCGGGACGATGAGAGACCTTCCGGCCCGGTGTCGCACCGGCACGAGGACGGCCCGGCGTGGGGATGCGCGGGTTCACGAAAATTCCCTGGCTCTAACCCATCCACGTCCTGACCCCTGCCGAATAGCCAATGAGACACCAGCCAAGGGCAGGTGCCAATAAACCATAGGCAAGCACGGCCCATCATCGTTCCGGCTCAGTACCATGCCACTACCAGGAGAACTTCAAATGCAGACAATCAAACGCACCACCTTTACGATTGCGGGCGTTGCTGCCGCCGCCCTGCTCAGCCTGACCGCCTGCGGTGGGTCGGGCAGCACCTCCGGGTCCTCGGCATCTTCGGCGCCGATGTCCTCCGCCCCCAGCTCCAGCATGGCCTCACCGTCGTCCAGCGCAACGGCGAAATCCTCCGCCGGCACCATGGATCCGGCCGCGAACCTGGTAGGCCCGGGCTGCGCCGCTTACGCGAAGCAGGTACCCACCGGCTCAGGCTCGGTAGCAGGCATGGCCCTGGATCCGGTGGCCGTCGCCGCCTCCAACAACCCCATCCTCACCACGCTGACAGCGTCGGTGTCCGGCAAGCTCAACCCCAAGGTCAACCTGGTTGACACCCTCAACGGCGGCGAATTCACTGTCTTCGCACCGGTGGATGACGCCTTCAAGAAGATTGACGCCGCCACCATCGGCACCCTGAAGACGGACGATGCCCTGTTGAGCAAGATCCTGACCTACCACGTTGTTCCCGGCCAGATCACCCCTGACAAGATCGCCGGCACCCACGCCACCGTCGAGGGCGGCTCCGTCACCGTCACCGGCAGCGGCAACAACCTCAAGGTCGACAACGCCAACGTTATCTGCGGCGGCGTGAAGACCAAGAATGCCACCGTCTACCTCATCGACTCAGTACTCATGCCCAAGTAACACAGGGTTGTGCACGGTCCTGACCTTGAAGTCATCTGCTGTGGCCCCCGCGGCGTGGGCGCAGAAAGATATGACAAAGGCCGTGAGGGCCTGAGCCGGGTAACCGTACCGGCTCAGGCCCTTAGGCGTTGGCGACGAGCTCGGGTACTTCCAGTTCGGTGGCTCCGCCGAGCGTCTAGTAGTTCCGGCCCGGCGTCATCGGGCAATTCGCACTCAGTGCCCTGCCCCAACCCCGGGACCTAAACGGCGCTACCCGTGCGGGTCCGCCCAAGCCCGCCACAGTTGTGTCCCACGACGACAACACGGCCCTGACGGAATCAATAGTGTCCTCAGAGCTCTGGCTGCCCACAGTCGGTGGACAATCCTGATGGGTTATCAACCGCTATTGCTGCTGAGGGAGCTTTTCCGATGGCTCACGGTTTTCAGCCGCGGATAACCCGGATTGACCCCAAATGTGGACAGCCCGCCTGGTCACCTCGGGTGGAGGCTGAAAAGCTCGGCTTAGTACAGCCCAGCGGGCGGTTCTTCGCAGGGTAGAGGGGTGAGTTTGCCGTGGTGGCCATCGTCCGGGTTGCAGCCTTTGAACGGCCCATCGGTTGAGAGCAGGACGGACATGTGGTGGTCTGCGTGGTCGCGCCACCAGAGGCTCATTCCTGTGGTTCCGTCAAGGCGGAGGAATTCCCAGGCGCGCCAGAGGGCTTCGAGGCGGCTGATGGCTTCGGCGTGTTTCCACCATTGTGGGCACCAGGCCACCCCGCCTTGGACGTTGAGTTGCCGGCGGTAGCTGGTGGCCAACTTGCCACTGACGAACTCGGCCACGTTCGGGTAGAACAGCTCAGGCGCCTCCGAGTCCTCCTCAGCTGGCTCGGTGGGAAGTGCGGTGTCCTCCAGGTCGTCGTCCCACTCCCCCAGGCTCTCACTCATGAGCGGCACTCGCATTGAGCCGCCGGCTGGCGGCCGTGCCGGCGGGGTTTGTTCGCCGGGTCGTGTGCGGCGATCGAGGCCCGCACCGCGTCGGCGTGGGGCCCGTTCATCCGGGCACCGTTTCCAGTAGGGCGGCGGGGGCGCGGGAGGCGAACATGATGGCGCGGCCGCGGGGGAACGCGGCCAGGTCGGAGACGTCGAGGGTGCGCTCTTTGCGGTCGTCGTCATGGCTGTAGGAGGTGCCTTGTTTGGAGCGGCTGCGGGTGGTGTTGGAGTAGCGGTATTCGCCTACGAGTTGTGCGAGTTCGTTGAGGAATTCGGCTTCGGCGACGCCGCCGCCGTAGACCTTGATGTTGGGGGCGGACCAGAGTTTGTGCTTTCCGTCCCGGCCCCAGACCTCGACGCTTTGGGACCAGGACTGGAGGATGGTCATCAGGACGAAGCCGCGGGAGCCGTAGTGGCTATAGAGGTTGGGCAGTTCGCGTTCGGCCGTGGCCGTGGCGCCGGGAGGCTCAGTGCGCGATAAGGATGCAGGATGCCATCCTTCCTGCCGGTCTGGTGAGGAGCACTCAGGAAACTAAGGGGTGCTGTCCGTCCCGGCAGGCAGGGAGGCCTGATAGTGCTGACACGGCTGGTTTCCTCAGGTTGCAGCACACCCCAACCTGACGTCAGGAAGCGGCATCAAAAAGCGTCCGACTAGGCCAGGAAAGATAATTCCTACACATGTCGATAGAGCAGTCTTAGATTCAAACCTGACTTCCGTCCCTGATGCTGAGCCTCTGCAGGCGGATGCGTAGTAATTGTGCAACAGCCTGTTGCGCAATTGTCCAGAGGCGGTCAGGCCAATTGAAAATCCGAGCTGCACGGACTCCATCCGTCGGAGCCTTGCCTGGCCTGGAATCTGCGGCAATACTGCCACAAGCTGTCGCACTATTCAGCCGTGCGCCCCATCCATTTACAAGCCCAAAGAGGATACCGGCGCCACCCTCAATAAAGCGGATATAAGCGTGGACAGTAATGATGAAATTGGCTGTGTTGCGGTGTGGCTCTAAGTGTGACTGACGTCCCCCGACGCTCTGGGAATTGTCTTGACATTGATCTGTCCGCGGCAACACAGCTGCAGTAAACGCGGCGGCCAGATGGACATGACCTTATAGCGCCTCTGTTCCGAAGAGTCCCATTACTGTCTTGTCTGCCCACCCGGCCGGCGTGCCCCTTTCGCATCGCATGCAACGAAAGGCCAGGGCAGTTCTCATCATGACAAACGAACAACTGCAAGTCATCGCAGGGATCGACACCCACGCCGACACCCACTACGTCGCCTTCATCACCGACACCGGGCTGCACCTGGCCGACAAGGAGTTCAGCACCACGGGATCCGGCTACCGGCAGATCATCGACTTCCTGACCCGCTTTGGTGCGCTCATCGCCGTCGGAATGGAAGGAACAGACAGCTACGGGGCCGAACTCTCCCGCGCACTCGCACAGCAGGACATCCAGGTTGTGGAAGGAGCGCGCCCAAACCGGCAAGCCCGCAGGCTCCAAGGCAAGTCCGATCCCCTCGATGCCTACCAGGCCGCTGAATCGGTGCTCGCCGGCCGCGCTGGCACCAACCCAAAATCCCGGGACGGGGCGGTGGAATGCCTACGCGTACTCCGCGCCGAACGAGCCACAGCAATGCGGGCACGGGTCGCCGTGGTGGCACAAGTGAGGGCCATCCTCGTAACCGCACCCGAA
>NZ_BMFW01000059.1 GCF_014639275.1 Arthrobacter liuii
CCGCGAAACTCAACCGCCGTCCCCGGCCCACCCTGAACCTCGAGACCCCAGCCAACCGGCTGAACCAGCTGCTGCTGCAAACAGCGGCCTAAACCCCTGCGTTGCACTGACTAGTTGACTTTGCCTGAAAGACACTGCCGTGAAGTGCCACCTCGCGGCGTTTAGGGCCGGGCTAGGCTGGCCCCATGAGCGAAACCTTCCGGAAGTTCCTTCGCACCCTGCCCGACTTTCCCTCCAACCTGCCCGGATTCGAACCGGACAATGCCCCGCAGGACCCGGCCCTGCTCTTCAAACAGTGGCTGGACGAGGCACTGGACGCGGGGGAGCAGCAGCCGCACGCGTTCAGCCTCGCCACCCTGGGCACCGGCCAGGGCGGCGAGCAGCAGCCGTCCTCGCGGATGCTGATCCTGAAGAACATTGACGACGACGGCTGGCACTTCGCCACGTCCCGCACCTCACGCAAGGGCCGGGAACTGGCGGAGTCACCCCGGGCCGCGATGAACTTCTACTGGCCGGCCCTTGGCCGCCAGGTCCGGGTGGCAGGCCCCGTGACCGAGCTCTCCGCCGAGGCGTCCGCCGTCGACTGGCATGAGCGACCCCGGGCCGACGGCAACGACAACCCGCACTGGCAGCTCTACGCTGTCCGGCCGGCCGAGATCGAGTTCTGGCAGGCCAGCAACGACGGCCAGCACGTCCGCCACCGTGTCGGGCCGGACGGTAGGCCGCTGGGCTAAACCGCTCAGCTAGGCTGGCCGCATGACCACTCCAACACCAGCCGCCCTGATGGCTGAGCTGCACAAGGCTGCCGCTGCGTTGACTGCCGGGCTGGACCGGATTCCCGCCGGCGGCGAAAGCGCTCCGTCCACCCTTCCCGGCTGGAGCCGCGGCCACCTCCTGGCCCACATTGCCGGCATCTGCAATGCCCTGGCCCGGCAAGTGGAATACGGCCACCGCGGCGAAACCGTGGAGCTTTACGACGGCGGCGTGGAAGGCCGCAACCGGGCCATCAATCTCGCCGCCGGACACAGCCTCGAGCAGCACCGGGAGGACGTTGCGGCCGGCGTGCAGCGTGCGCTGGCCGCCTTCGACGCACTTGGGGAGGACGAATGGCAGACGCGGATCGCGTTCCGCAACGGGGTAATCTTCGACGCCGCGCTGGCGCTCTGGCGCGAGCTGGTTATCCACACGTCGGACCTTGACACCGGTGCAGGACCGGAAACCTGGAACCGGGAATTCTGCTCGCACCTCTTCGACTTCCTGGCCGCCCGCGTGCCGGCCGAAACCAGGCTGCTCCTGCAGCCCGTGGCACTTCCGCCGCTGGCCCTCGGCGCCGGCGGCAGCACCGTCGTCGTCAGCGGCATGGTCACCGACATTGCGGCCTGGCTTGCGGGGCGGCAGCCGTCGCTGGACAGCCTGCGCGCCACCGCCGCCGGGGACGGCACCGACCTCCCGGACCTGCTGCCTTGGCCGTCGGCGATGCCGGAGCCCAAGTAGCGGTCCCACCCCCCGCACCCCTCCGCGAGATGGCATTTAACCGCAATATTCCGGGGGCAACACTGCCTTTAAATGCCATCTCGCGGAAGTGGGAATTGGTCAGGCTGCCTCGCGGGCCAGGAGGCTCTCCTTGATGCGCAGGCCCCAGCGGAAACCGCCCAGCGAGCCGTCCGTCCGGATCACGCGGTGGCAGGGAACGAACAGCGCGGCTGCGTTAAAGGCGCAGGCACTCGCTGCGGCCCGCACGGCGCGCGGGTTCCCTGCAAGGGCCGCGTACTCGGTGTACGTGACGGGAGCGCCCGGTTTGACCTGCCGCAGCACATCCCAGGCATGGGCGCGGAACGGGCCGGACTGCTGGCGAACCGGCACTGCCATGGCCGGTGCGGGGTCGCCGTCATAGAAGGCTTGGACGGCGGACGAGATCCCGCCAAGGCTTGTCACCTCCTCCACAGCGTCGGGCCGCAGCGTGGGATGGACCTGGCCGGTCAGTTCCGAAAGATCGGCCGTCCAGCCCGAGGCAAGGACTACACCATCCGCGGCGAGAATGGTGAACGGTCCGTCCGGCGTGGACAGCTGCAGCAGTTGCGCTTTCATGGCATCCCTTTCGCGGGAACGGTCGTGGTGGTGGCGGGCCGGGCAGCGGCGCGCCATAGGTGCATCGTGGCGTAGGAGCGCCACGGGCTGGTCTCCCGGAAATCAGTGCTCAGGGCGTAATCCCCATTATCGACGGCGCGGATCCCGTTCCGGACGGCGGCGTCGTTGGCAAGGAAGATATCGGGAGCGCCCAGGACCCGCATCGCGACGTAGCCTACCGTCCAGGGCCCCACACCCGGCAGGGGCAGCAGCGCCGCCGTAAGGCCTGGGAGGTCGTCGCCGTAGCCGAACTCGAGGTGCCCGGCGGCCATCGCAGCCGCGGCGTGCAACAGCGATTCGGTCCTGCGCCGGGGCCCACGCAGCAGGTGTCCGGCGGCCGCGATCTCAGCGGGGGTGGGAAACAACCGGTCCAGGCCGTCGCCGGGCGCACTGCTGGGGCTGCCGGCCGCGGACAACTGGGTCAATGCGGTCCGGGCCGCCGCCACCGTGACCTGCTGGCCCACCATGGCGCGCACCAAGAGTTCCTGCGGATCCACCGCCCCCGGCATCCGGATCCCGGGGATCGCCGCAACGGAAGCAGCCAGCCGGGGGTCGGCTTCCAGCGTGCCGTCGATCGCCTCCGGGTCCGCGTCGAGGTCGAACAGCCTCCGTATGCGGCTGAGCAGCGCCGGGAGGTCGCGAAGGTCCACCGCGCCGACGGTGAGGATCAGCGGCCGTTCCCGGGCCCCGCCGTCGTACTCCACCATGAACCGCGCGTCGCCGTGGGGGAGCCGCAGGGTCCGTGCGTAGGAGGTGGCCGTAGCCTCCTCGATCCCCGGGATGGCGCGGACCGCCAGGAAGGAGAAGATGCCTGGATCGAACGGCGGGCGGTAGGGCAGGCCCAGGGTCAGGGCCGTGGTGCGGGCGCCGGGCAGCGGGTGCCGGACCGTCCTGCGGAGTGCCGTGGGAGTCATGTCGAACACTTCGGCGATGGTTTCATTGAATTGCCTGATACTGCTGAAGCCTGCCGCAAAGGCGACGTCCGCGAGTTTCATCGATGTTGACACAAGCAGGGTGCGCGCAGTCTGGGCCCTTGCCGCACGGGCCAGCGACAGGGGACCGGCGCCAAGCTCCTGGCCCAGGATCCGGTTGAGCTGGCGCGGCGAATACCCCAGGCGGGCGGCAAGACCCGCCACCCCGTCCCGGTTGATCACGCCGTCGTTGATCAGGCGCATCGCGCGGCCCGCCACATCCTGCCGCACGTTCCAGGCCGGGGTACCGGGCACCGCCTCGGGCAGGCAGCGCTTGCAGGCGCGATAGCCTGCTTCATGTGCCGCCGCGGATGTTTCGTAGAACGTCACGTTCGATGCTTTGGGGGTCCGGGCCGGGCATGAGGGGCGGCAATAGATCTCCGTGGTGCGGACGGCTGTAAAGAACTGGCCGTCGAACCGGGGGTCGCGGGCATCGATTGCCCGGTAGCGCTGCCAGAAGTCCATCCCTCCATCCTGCCAGCCTGCGACCACTGCTGCTAGCGGAAATCGGACATGGCCGTGGCAGCAAAAAGCCTTTGCCGGACCTTGTTCCAAGCGGATGAACTGCACGGCATCCGGGTAAGGTCAACCAATGAACGAAAGTACCCCGGCCGCGGAGCAGCTTAGGGACTTCCTTTCCCGGGACGCCCGCGAGCTTGCCCCGTTGCTGCTGGGGGCCGTACTGACCCACGAGTCCCGCGACGGCGCGGTATCCATCCGATTGACCGAGGTCGAGGCCTATCTGGGGCCCGAGGACTCGCTGCACCCCGACCCCGGCTCACACACCTACCGTGGCCCAACGCCCCGCAACGCACCCATGTTCGGCCCCGCCGGCCACCTCTACGTGTACTTCACCTACGGAATGCACCACTGCACCAACATCGTCTGCGGTCCTCCCGGCGTAGCATCCGCGCTGCTCCTGCGGGCAGGGGAGATAGTGGGCGGCCGTGAGTTGGCGCAGCAGCGCCGTCCGACGTCGAAAAGTCCCGCCGATCTGGCCAGCGGCCCGGCCCGCCTCGCCAAAGCGCTGGGATTGACGACGGCGGACAGCGGCCGGGACGCGCTGGCTCCGCCTTTCGGGCTGGAGCTTCCCTCCGTTCCCAGCGGCCCGGTCAGCTCCGGTCCGCGGGTGGGCGTGGCTGGCGCCGGAGGCTCGGAAGAGTACGCGTGGAGGTTCTGGCTCACCGGCGACCCAACGGTGTCCAAGTACAAGGCAGCGAAGCCCCGAACCCGGAAACAGGCGGCGGCTTGGCCACCCGCTGCCACGTTTCACCAGCGTTAACGGAAATGGTTGTAGAATGGACGGTCTGTCTTTCGCGATAGGGGAACGTTGATGCTCGACGCCGAATTGGCCCACGAACGGGAGTATGTAGCCGGCCTGTATGCCCGGCTGGAGGAACTCCGGGAGGAAAAGCGCCGCCAGCTGGCGCAGGTCCGTCGTGCCGGAGCCGTAGGCACCATGCAGAACGTTTCGGAACGTGACGCCTTTGCCGCACTGTATGAGGACCGCCTGGCGCAGCTGGACGCGGTGGATGACCGGCTGGTGTTCGGCCGCCTGGACCTGGACTCCGGCGAAGCGCAGTATATCGGCCGTATCGGCCTGACCACCGAGGACCTGCAGCGGCTCATGGTGGATTGGCGCGCGCCTGAAGCCGGGCACTTCTACCAGGCCACGGCCTTTGACCGGCAGGGCGTACGCCGCCGCCGGCACCTGATCCTCCAGGGCCGCGATGTCAAGGCCATCGAAGACGACGTCCTGGACGCCGGGATGCTCACGGACGATGAATCGCTCCAGGGCGAAGGCGCCCTGCTGGCTGCGCTGAACTCCAAGCGGACGGGCCGCATGTCGGACATCGTCAGCACCATCCAATCCGAGCAGGACCGCATCATCCGGTCCTCCATCTCCGGCGCCGTCGTGGTCCAGGGCGGCCCGGGTACGGGCAAGACCGCTGTTGCCCTGCACCGCGCCGCGTACCTCCTCTACACGCACCGTGACCGCCTCAAAAGCGCAGGTGTGCTGCTGGTGGGCCCGTCGTCGTCGTTCATGAAATACATCGAACGGGTGCTGCCCTCCCTCGGTGAGACCGGTGTGGTCATGGCCAGCCTTGGCCGCCTGATGCCCGGCATCCACGCCGTACCCGAACCCAACGCGGACGTGGCCGCCATCAAGGGCCGCCTGGACATGGCGGCCATCGTGGCCAACGCGGTATCCAACCGCATGCGCGTCCCCGCGCAGAACCGCATCCTTGAGGTGGACGGGCGCAAGCTCACCCTGACGCCGCGGCAGGTCCGGCGCGCCCGGGAACGGGCCCGTGCCACCGGAAAGCCGTACAACGAGGCACGCGTGACGTTCGTGAAGATCCTCCTGCGCGAACTGACCGAACAGATGACCGAACTCGTCGAGGCCGGCAACATCGGCAACAACGCGGACCGCTCGTACCTTGCGGAGGACGTCCGGACCGCCCGTGACGTGCGGATCGCGCTGAACCTGTGCTGGATGCCCATGACGCCGGAAAAGCTGATTTCTGACCTCTTCAGCAAACCGGAGGTGCTGGAGTTCTGCACCCCCGGCCTGACCCCGGGCGAGCGGGCCCTCCTGCAGCGTCCCGCCGATGCGCCGTGGACCGAATCCGACGTCCCGCTGCTGGATGAGGCCGCCGAACTGCTCGGCGAGCTGGACCCGGCCGCCGGCCGGGGCCTGGCGCAGCAGGAGCACGACCGTGCCCGCGACCTGGCGAACGCAAAGCAGACCCTGGTCAACATGGAGGCCGCCGGGGTGGACCCGCTGATGTCGGCGGAGGAGCTGGCCGAGCAGAACCGGGAGCAGGACGCCCGGCAGACTGCCGCCGAACGCGCCACGAGCGACCGCACCTGGGCCTTCGGGCACATCGTGGTGGACGAGGCGCAGGAATTGTCGCCCATGCAGTGGCGGCTGCTGGTCCGGCGCTGCCCGCTGAAGTCCTTCACCATCGTGGGTGACATCGCGCAGACCAGTTCCGTGGCTGGCGCCAATTCCTGGCAGGGGGCGCTGGCCCCGATGTTCGGTGACCGCTGGCAGCTGGAGGAGCTGACCGTCAACTACCGCACGCCCTCCCAGATCGCGGAGGCTGCCGTCAGGATGGCCAACGCCGCAGGACTTGTGGTGTCCGCGCCCAAGGCCGTCAGGGAGGGGCGCTGGGCGCCCATCATCGACGAAGTTTCTGCCGGCGCCGTGGTGGACCGGCTTGTGGAGGTCCTCCCGGAGGAGCTTGAAGCGCTCGACGGCGGCCTGCTCGCCGTGATCGCCGACGGTGACCTCCTGCCGCAGGCTACTTCCGCGCTGCGTGCCGCCTACGGCCGGCGGATCGGCACCGGTGCCGGCAGCTACGAGCAGGACATCGTGGTCATCAGCCCGCGCGAGGCAAAGGGCCTGGAGTTCGACGGCGTCGTGGTGCTGGAACCGTCCGTGATGCTGAACCATGAGCACGGCAAGGTGGGGGACCTCTACGTGGCCATGACCCGCGCCACGCAGCGGCTGCGGCTGATTGCGGCGCAGCCCGTCCCCGCAGGTATTGCCGGCTGACAGGGCCATCGGCGTTACTGCTAACTTAGGAAGCGTGCCAGAACTGAACAACCTCGAACCGCAGCGCAACGACCCCACTTTCGCCAACATTTGGCAGGAACTGAAGTGGCGTGGGCTGGTCCATGTCTCCACCGACGAAGCAGAGCTGGAGAAGCTCCTCGCCAACGGGCCGGTCACGTACTATTGCGGCTTCGACCCCACCGCGCCGAGCCTGCACCTGGGCAACCTCGTCCAGCTGCTGGTCATGCGGCGGCTCCAGCTGGCCGGCCACAAGCCGCTCGGGCTGGTGGGCGGATCCACGGGCATGATCGGTGACCCGCGTCCGACGGCGGAGCGCACCTTGAACACCAAGGACACGGTTGCGGAATGGGTTGGCTACCTCCAGGCCCAGGTGAGCCGCTTCCTCAGCTTTGACGGGGACAACGCTGCCGGGATGGTGAACAACCTGGACTGGACGGCGCCCCTGAGCGCCATCGACTTCCTGCGTGAGGTGGGCAAGCACTTCCGCGTGGGAACCATGCTGCGTAAGGACGCCGTCGCATCCCGTCTGAACTCGGATGAAGGCATCAGCTACACAGAGTTCAGCTACCAGATACTGCAGGGCATGGACTATCTGCAGCTGTACCGCGACTACGGCTGCGTGCTGCAGACCGGCGGTTCGGACCAGTGGGGCAACCTCACCAGTGGGACGGAACTGATCCGCAAAGTGGAGGGCAAGAGTGTCCACGCCCTTGGAACTCCTTTGATTACCAACTCCGACGGAACCAAATTCGGCAAGAGCGAGGGCAACGCCATCTGGCTCGATGCAGGCATGTGCAGCCCGTACGCGTTCTACCAGTTCTGGCTGAACACTGCCGACGCCGACGTGGTGGACCGGCTCAAGGTGTTCACGTTCCTGACCCGCGCCGAAATCGAAGAGATTGCCGTGTCGGTTGCCGAGCGTCCTTTTGCCCGGGAGGGCCAGCGGAAGCTCGCCTTCGACGTGACCTCACTGGTGCATGGAGTGGAGGCCACCGAAAAGGTGATTGCCGCCTCGGCGGCGCTCTTTGGCAACGGGGACCTGGGAGCCTTGGACAAGGCAACGCTGCAGGCGGCCACTTCCGAACTTCCATCCACCACGGTGCAGGTGGATGAGATGGGAATCGTGGACCTGCTGGTGGCGTCCGGTCTTTCCGAAAGCAAGTCTGCCGCTCGCCGGACCGTGGGCGAAGGCGGCGCCTACGTGAACAACGAGAAGGTGTCGGATCCGGAGGCAGTCATTTCCGAGTCAGAACTTCTGCACGGCCAGTACCTGCTCCTGCGCAGGGGCAAGAAGAACCTGGCCACTGTTGAGGTGTTGGTTCCGTAGCACCTTCGGGTCCTTGATGCACGCCCCCCGGCAGCCGATTTGCGCGGCTGCTGGGGGGCGTGTATTGTTTTTTGAGTCGCCGCCGCTGAGTGGTGACAAACCCCCAACTGATGAGAAGCAATTCTTGCCGCGCTTGGCGTGGATCTGGAGAAATTGCCTCCCATTCTGCTGGGCGGATTCATCCCACCAAGTGAATTCCGGAAAAACAACCGGATTTGCAAAAGTGAATATGGATGAAATAAGATTGAAACATCGCAGCGAAGAAATACGGAACAGTAATTCATTTATGAATTGTTTCCGGGAATATTCGAATGTGTCTGTTGTTTGAGAACTCAATAGTGTGCCAAGTTTGTTGATACCGATTATGTTATGTGATTGGTTGAATTTGCCGGATCGTGCCGCCCCTGTGGCATTGGTTTGGTGTTTTTGGCTGGTTTCA
>NZ_BMFW01000060.1 GCF_014639275.1 Arthrobacter liuii
AACCACCCGCAGAATCGCCCGCGGCTTCCGCGACTTCACCAACTACAGACTCAGATGCCTACTCGCCGCCGGCGGCCACCGCCCCTACCGGATCAACCAGACCAACCATGCCTAAATGCGAAGAGCCTTACGGGCTGTACACCAGCTGGTGTGTCATCAACCAGCACCCAACCGGCACTGAGTCCAACTTTTGGGCTGCCATGAAATACAGGATCACGCCTGGCTGCAACGGACTCCGCATGAAGGGTCCCGCCGCTGCCGACTACATCCTGGCCAGCTATCCGGGACTTGTGTAAGCCCGGATCCAGCCAGGAAACCACCGGAAAACCGGCGGCGCGTCATCAAATGCTGTGGCACTTCCGTGCCGCAGCATTTTTCATGGCCGCCAGGATGAGTTGCGCGGAGGCGCATGCGTCCTGCCTACGTCGGGATGATCCGGAAAAGGAAGCGGGTGCGTACCATGACCCACAGCAGCCCCAGCACCACGGCGTAGGCCGCCGTGTTGAGGAGGATGCTTTGCTGCTGCAGCGCCGGAATGTTGGCCACGACGGCGATCAGCACCACATGCATGATGAACACGTAGAGCGTTGCCCGGCCCAGCGGGATCAGGAACCAGCCAAGGGCGCGCTGCACCGGTTTCCAGTAAGCGCTAAGGAACGCGTAGGCAGCCACCACCAGGACCAGGACGTTGATGAGACGGCCCGGGGCCAGGTATGTCCTGCCGAAGAGTGAGTCATACATCGGCCGGTACAGAGCGTCCGGCATGAGCGCCAGGCGGACATCGTAGTTGTTGGCGAGATACGGATTGCCCCAGGAGAGGAAAGCCAGTGCGAATGCCGCGGCGGTGCAGGCGGCCACCACCCAGGTGTGCGTGGCCAGCCACGCGATGATGCTGCGGCGGTAGTACCCAGCCACCAGTCCAAGCACGAACAGTACCTGCCACACCAGCAGCGGGAATGAGTCCTCGAACTGCGACGGCAGGATCCGGAACCTGGTGACTGCACCCACTGCGTACAGGGCGAGCGTTGCCGCCAGCACCCAGACGGCCTTTCCCCGGTTCAGTGCCGCAAGGATCAGCGGGCTGGCCAGCAAAAGCACCACATAGAGGCCCATGACGTTGAACTGCCACGGCCCGAACTGCAGCAGCAGGATGGCGGGCAGCACCTGGGGCGGCACGGGAAACTGGAACAGCGATGACATGCCCGAATACAGATCGTAGGTCCGGCCGGCACCGGCGTGCCCGGCGCCGCCGGTTCCCTGGTCCACGAACGTGGTCAGGGCCTGGACATTGAAGAAGGGCAGCAGGGAAAGAAGGAAGACACCGACCAGCACGGCGAGCGCCGTCAGGTAGAGCTTGGCTGCGCGGCGGGATGTTAAGTCCACAACCCGCCCAAAGTCCTCCCTGGCCTTGGGCCCGTACACCATGCCCACCACCAGGCCTGAGAACAGGACGAACAGTTCGGCACCCGACACGAAGCCCACGGCCTCCTGGGTGAGCAGCTGGAACAGCGAGGCCATGCCCAGGTGGTTGACCACGACGAACACGATGGCCCTCCCGCGGAGCAAATCAACCCGGGAGTCCCTGGTGGAGGGATCCTGGTAGCTCCAGGCAGTTGCGGCACTGATCCGGCGGGGAACCTGCCACAGGGCCACCAGGAGGATGGCCATGGCGGCAGCAACAGTCCACGCGGCCGCCCCGGAAAGGGTGTTGGCCCGGACATAGGTGCTTCCGGACGCCACATCGGTGACAGGGCCGGTGACCATCGGCGACGCCTTCAGCCTGTCCAGCGCCGCCTTGGCGACATACGGGTTTCCGGTGAGGAGCCAATTGATGCTTGCCACCCCTGTATCCCTGGTGCTGGTCCGCTCGTCCCATACCACCAAGGCCGTCCCGGCGAACCCGGGGGACGTGGCTGTGGTGACCACCTGGTCCCACCAGCCCGCTTTGATGTCCGCCTCGGGCGCGCCACCGGCGGCAGGGCTGTAGAACGCCGCCGTCTGGAGGAGGAAGGGCTTCTTCCGTCCCTCCGAGTAGGTGCCGTAGAAGTTTTCGCCGCCGGAAGCCGTCAGCATCTCCTGAAGCTCACCGGCCCGGGGCGTGGTGTTGACGGCGCCCCCGCCGGCGGTGTCGTCGTGGTAGGCCGTCAGCCCAACCCAGTCCACGGCGTCGTCGCCGGGGTAGTACGGGGCGTAGGCACTGTCGCTTCCATTCCACGTCCCATCGCCATTCGTGTCCAGGAGCGAAAACCCGTCCCTTCCCGGCTCCGGCGCCTTCCGGTTCCGGTCAAAGGGGTAGTCCTTGCCCACGTACGGCGCCCACACCATGGCGGCCCGGCCGCCGTCGTACTTCTTGAACGCTGCCGACACGGCCTGGAAGGCCTGGCGGTACGTGGCCGGCTGCTGGCCCCAGGCCACCCAGCTTGCATTCATGTCGGGCGCAAAACGGATCAGGAGCTGGCCCTTGAACCCGGCGGTAAGGTCCCGCACCTGGGTGGCCAGGGCCTCAGCTTCCGCGGTGCCAAGCTGGTCCAGGGGCACCGATGGCTTCACCGTAAGCAGGGCGTGGGCTCCCTTCACCGCGGCCTGCTGAAGGAAGCCGTCAATGTCGTTCCGTTCCGATTCACGGTAAGGGATGGTGATGTCGTGGCCGAACACAGCGGGACTCGCCCCCAGCCTGTCGCTGAAGCCGGCAGCGGTATCCTCGCCCCACTCAAGTGCCGCACCCAGCCAGGGTTTCCCCTTCTCCGGTGCAGCCTCGGCGGCGTGCGCCGGCCCCGCAGCGGCTACCAAAACCAAGAGGCCAGCGAGGGCCGCAACCAGGATGGCACCGACGGAACGCGGACCGTTCCGGCGGGCTGTGGCGTGGTGGTGCGATGTGATGGCTCGCATGCTGACAAGGACCCCCCGGTACTCATGCTCTGACGACGGGGCGGCGCCCCCGTAGAACTTTATCGGCCCGGCGGCAGTATGCGCGTAAGTGGCGGGCTGCCCACCTGCGGTGATGTCCGCTGTCGCGCTTTCCGTCAGCACGGTGGGCACCTTGGCAGTCCTGTGAAACCGTTGCCCTCCGCTCAATGACGGAACATGACGACGGCGGCGGTGCGGCTTGGCGCCGCAAGTGTTACGTTTTTGGGGAGTAATGAGCACCGGCATTAAGCCCTGACTGGCCGGTCGGCAACCCTCCTTTCGCGGCGGGGTGCCTCAGGTGAATACTCGGCATATCGACCGATTCGAGCTGCAAGCGTGAAAGAAGGAGATCCGTCGTGTCTGACGCACCTGCCCCTGACGAAAGACTGTCCTACCGGCTCATCAGTGGCCCCGACAACCGTGAATTCTGCGAGCGGATCTCGGCCGCGCTGGCTGAGGGCTACGTGCTGCACGGCAGCCCGGCGGCAACCTTCAACGGCACCGGCGTGATCGTGGCACAGGCCATTGTCCTTCCGGCCGCGATCGCCTCGGCAGACGCCGCCGTGGCTACGGCGGTGGACCGGCTTGACGCTGAATTCGACGGCGAGTTCGACGGCGAGGGCCACGCATGAGCTACGCAGGAGACCTGACGCCGGAAGAAGCCTGGGCCAAGCTGGAGCAGGGCGCCGTCCTCGTGGATGTGCGGACCGAGGGCGAATGGGCCCACATCGGCATCCCTGACACCAGGGCCACGGACAACGATCCCCTGTTCATCCAGTGGACCTTCCCCGGCGGCATTCCCAACCCGGACTTCGTGAAGGACCTCAAAGAGCAGGCGCCGGAGGACCCTTCCGCGGAACTGCTGTTCCTGTGCCGTTCCGGCCAGCGTTCCATCGCCGCTGCGACTGCAGCCACCCAGGCGGGCTTCACCGCCTACAGCGTGCTGGAAGGCTTCGAAGGCGAGCCGGACCGCTACGGCGAGCGGACGGTGAATGGCTGGAAGAACCGCGGCCTGCCCACCAACCTCGGAAAGAACTAAGTGACTTTTAACCCAGACGCCCCCAACTGGAACCCCGATACCCAGGCAGTCCGTGGCGGACTGGACCGCTCCAACTTCCAGGAAACATCCGAGGCCATCTTCCTCAACTCCGGGTTCGTCTACGAATCCGCCGCGGCGGCCGAACGCGCCTTCACGGGCGAGGACGAGCGCTTTGTCTACTCCCGCTACGGCAACCCCTCGGTGGCCACTTTTCAAGAGCGGCTCAGGCTGCTGGAAGGCACCGAAGCGTGCTTTGCGACGGCGTCGGGCATGTCCGCCGTGTTCACCGCACTGGGTGCCCTGCTGGCTGCCGGCGACCGCGTGGTGGCCGCCCGCTCGCTGTTCGGTTCGTGCTTTGTCATCCTGAACGAGATCCTTCCGCGGTGGGGCGTGGAGACGGTGTTCGTGGACGGCCCGGACCTGGACCAGTGGCGGGAAGCCCTGTCCAAGCCCACCGCCGCTGTCTTCTTCGAGTCCCCGTCCAACCCGATGCAGGAGATCGTGGACATCGCCGCGGTCAGCGAACTGGCGCACGCCGCCGGGGCCACCGTGGTGGCGGACAACGTCTTTGCCACTCCCCTGCTGCAGCGCTGCGGTGACCTGGGCGCCGACGTCATCGTCTACTCCGGCACCAAGCACATCGACGGCCAGGGCAGGGTCATGGGCGGTGCCATCCTGGGCACCAAGGAGTTCATCGAAGGCCCCGTAAAGCAACTGATGCGCCATACCGGCCCCGCGCTTTCCGCGTTCAACGCATGGGTCCTGACCAAGGGCCTGGAGACCATGAGCCTGCGCGTCAGCCACTCATCCGCCACCGCCCTCCGGCTCGCCGAGTGGCTGGAGGAGCAGCCGGCCGTGAGCTGGGTGAAGTATCCGCTGCTGAAGTCGCACCCGCAGTATGGGCTGGCTGCCAAGCAGATGAGCGCCGGCGGCACGGTCCTTACCCTTGAGCTCGCCCCCTCCGGCGGGCGCTCAGGCAAGGAAGCGGCCTTCGCGCTGCTCGACGGGCTGCGGATCATCGACATTTCCAACAACCTCGGTGATTCCAAGTCGCTGATCACGCACCCGGCCACAACCACGCACCGTGCCATGGGGCCGGAGGGACGGGCGGCAATCGGACTGACTGACGGCGTGGTTCGGCTCTCGGTGGGGCTCGAGGACCCGGATGACCTTATCCGCGACCTGGAACAGGCGCTGAAGCAGATCTAGCCGGACATGAACATGCAGGGCGCGTTCCGTCAGGCCTGGCGGACGCGCAGAAGTTCCGGCGTGGACTCCACGTCTGCGAGATCCAGCACGCCGCGCATCGTTACGTGGATGGCCTGGCGGACCACTGCCCCGAAGCCCCTGTCATCGGGCGTCGGTCCGGCCAGGGCCTTTTCACGGGCACGGCGCTGTTCCCCAGCCCCTGTTCCGCGCGCGATGATGTCCTCCACGCCTTGCCGTGCCAAGGACAGCTCGCCTTGTTCGGCCAGGACAGGAGCCAGATAGTCCACCAGGGAACGGACCACGTCCGCAGCCGGTGCCGGGCGGAAGTTGCCGAAGTCCAGAAGCTCGCCGCTAAGTCCGGCGCTGCTTGCCTGCCAGGAGGCCATCCGCAGAACGACGGTGGGAACAGGTGCAGGATCCACGTCGTCGCGCCACTCCCGGCTGGCTGATTCCACCAGCGCCCGGACCAGCACGGCAATGAGGGCGGCGTCGTCGGCCCGGAGGCATACGTCAGCCACCCGCACTTCCACTGTTGGGTGGTTGCGGGAGAGCCGGGCATCGAAGTAGAGCATGCCTTCATCGAGCATGACGCCGGTGTCCAGCAGCCGCGCAACCACCCGGCGGTAGGCAGGGTAGGTTCCGTAGATGCCGGTTGGGCCTGCGGTCGGCCAGCGGTTCCACGCCTGGGTGCGGTAGCTTTCGAAGCCGGTGGGTACACCGTTCCAGAACGGCGAGTTCGCGCTGAGCGCCGTCAGGACTGCCAGCTTGTCCCGGATGCGGTCCAGCACGGCGACGCCTTCTTCCGGCGATTCAATGAACGTGTGGACGTGGAAGCCGCAGGTCAGCTGTTCCTGGGCGGTGAGCCCGAAGCGTTCAAGCATCCTGGCGTAGCGCGGGTCCGGAGTGGTGTGGCTGGTGGAGGCCAGCGGGGAGGTGGCCAGCGCCGCCACCCGGGCACCGTGCTTCCTCGCAGCCTGGTCCGCCAGGACGCGCCCCGCCCGGATCTGTTCCAGCAGGCCCGCGTGCCCAAGGCACGGCCGGGTCTGGGTCTCGATCTGCTCAAGCTTGAGCTCGGCACTCAAGCCCATCTCGTCGTCGTAATCCCTGCGGTTTCCGCCATGGTGGACATCCGGATCCTCTGGAAGATCGTCCGCCGCCACACGGTGGCCGGCAAGGAGGGCGTCAGCCAGGGCAAGCGGCTCCCCGGACTCCGGATCCACGATCAGGAGTTCTTCCTCGACGCCGAACGTACGCATGTAAACATTCTGCTGCAGTGCGGCGGCATCGGGACCGTTGCCGCCGTTCATGACGAAGCGTGAATGGATCAGTCCTGGAAATACTCCACCTTGGCGCCAATGGTGTTCAGGCGCTCGGCGAGGTCCTCGTACCCACGTTCAATCACGTAGATGTTCCGCAGTTCGGACACTCCCCGTGCGGCGAGCATCGCCAGGAGCAGGCAGGCGGCCGGACGGAGCGCAGGGGGGCAGCCCACTTCTGCGGCACGCCATTTGGTGGGCCCATTGACGTAGATGCGGTGGGGGTCCAGGAGCTGCACCTGGGCGCCAAGCCGGTTCAGCTCCGTCAGGTAGATCGCCCGGTTCTCGTAGACCCAATCGTGGATCATGGTCTGCCCATGGGCGTTAGCGGCGATGACGGCAAAGAACGGCAGGTTGTCGATGTTCAGCCCGGGGAACGGCATGGGGTGGATCTTGTCCTCCGGGGAGCGCAGCTCGGAGGGCTTGGTGGTCACGTCCACCAGCCGGGTACGGCCATTGCGGGCCATGTACTCGCCCGAGATCTCCAGCTTCTGTCCCATCTGGCCCAACGTTGCCAGCTCGATTTCCATGAACTCGATGGGAACCCGCCGTACCGTGACCTCGGAGTTGGTGACGATGCCCGCCGTGATGAGGCTCATGGCCTCGATGGGATCCTCGGAGGGGAAATACTCGATCTCCGCATCGATCTCCGGCTGGCCCGTGATCTTCAGGGTGGTGGTGCCCACGCCCTCGATGGTGACGCCGAGCATCTGCAGGTAGAAGCACAGGTCCTGGACCATGTAGTTGGGGCTGGCATTGCGGATTACGGTTGTGCCCGCCCGGTGCGCGGCCGCCATGATTGCGTTCTCGGTGACGGTGTCACCGCGCTCGGTGAGGACGAAGGAGCGGTCGCAGTTGTCGGCAGGGGGTGCCTGGACAGTGTAGAAACCCGTGGTGGCTTCCACCGAGAGGCCGAACTGGCGCAGTGCCTGCATGTGGGGCTCCACCGTGCGGGTGCCCAGGTCACAGCCTCCGGCGTACGGCAGCCGGTACTCGCTCGACTCGTCCAGCAGCGGGCCAAGCAGCATGATGACGCTGCGGGTGCGGCGTGCCGCGTCCACGTCCATCGCATCCAGGTCCAGGACCGCGGGGCGGCGCAGGCGGAGATCGGTATCGTTGAGCCAGGTGCACTCCATGCCGATGCTGGTCAGCACTTCGACGATGCGGTTGACTTCCTCGATCCGTGCCAACCGGCGGAGCACGGTGGTGCCGCGGTTGATCAGGCTGGCACACAGCAGGGCGACGCCGGCGTTCTTGCTGCTGTTCACGTCCACGGCACCGGACAGGGTGCGTCCGCCCTCAACCCGGAGGTGGGTCATCTGGGGCTTGCCCACGTTGACGATGCTGCGGTCAAAGATGTTTTCCAGCCGCTGGATCATCTTAAGGCTCAGGTTCTGCTTGCCCTGCTCCATCCGGGCAACGGCGCTTTGGCTGGTGCCGAGTTCGGCAGCCAGCTGGCCCTGCGTCCAGCCCTTCTCGCTCCGGGCGTCCCTCAACATGGCGGCAACGTGTTCAGCGGTTTCCTGAGTCATACCGCGAATATATCATAAATGAGTTATGCGGCCGGGACCGCGACTACCCAACGGCCAGCTAGGGCGTGTCTCCCAAAGCCTGATGACCGCATCCGGGATGCTTGATGGGTGTCGCGTACTTCCGTTTTGACTGATGGGCAATGGGCCCGCATCCAGCCGCTACTGCCGTCCTCTGCAGGCCGGC
>NZ_BMFW01000061.1 GCF_014639275.1 Arthrobacter liuii
GCCGGCCGCCTCTGGGCCACCGCCATGCGCAAAAAAGGCCGCCACATCCCCACCGAACTCGCCCACATCGCCGACGGCATCCAGGACTCCGGCACCACCCGCCAGGAAGCCGCCACCCTCCTGGCAGCCCACTCCTGACCTCACAATCGTTGACTGGCCAGAAGCCGGACGCCGGAAGATTCCGGCGTCCGGCTTCCGGGTTTAAGTCACGTAGAATTGATGCACTATGGCGAAATCCCCTGACTCCAGCAACTCCACACCGGCGGGCTCAAGCGCGGTGAAGCGCGGCCTGTTTACGCGCAAACCGAAGGAAGCAAAGGCCAAGAAGCCCAACAGGCTCAAGCAGATCGGCGAGGTCTTCACCATGACCCGCCGCCACGATCCCATGGTTCCGTGGCTGATGCTGCTGGTGTTCCTCGGCGTTGTGGCCGTGAGCTTCCTGGTGGGTTTCTGGCTGGATAACTGGATTACCGGCCTGATTATCGGCATTCCGCTGGGTCTGCTGGCGGCCACATACATCTTGTCCCGCCGGGCCGAACGGGCTGCGTTCGCCCAGATTGAAAACCAGCCGGGCGCCTCCGGGGCCGCCCTGGGCACCCTCCGCCGTGGCTGGATCACCGAAGAACAGCCTGTGGCCGTCAACCCGCGCACCCAGGATGCCGTGTTCCGCGCCGTCGGCCGCCCCGGCGTCGTCCTTGTCAGCGAAGGCCCCACCCACCGGGTGAAGCCGCTGCTCGATGCCGAGCGCAAGCGCCTTGCCCGCATCCTGCCCAACGTTCCTGTCCACACCATCCAGACCGGCCGGGGCGAAGGCCAGGTGCCGCTGAGCCAAGTGGCCAAGCAGATGGGCAAGATGAAGAACGAACTGACCAAACTTGAAGTCAGCACGGTATCCAAGCGCATCGCGTCCATGGGCACCAGGCTCCCCATTCCCAAGGGCATCGACCCCTACAAAGCCCGTCCCAACCGCGGACGCTAGCTGGTGGAACGCCCTGGTGCCGGCACTGTCGGCGCCGGGGCGTTTTTTCTTTTGCCCGAACGGCTGCCCCTTTCCAACACCTGCGACCCGTACATCAACTGACGACAGGACATGACCATGCCCCTCAGGACAACCGTGATCCGCGCCTTCCGCATCCTCGCCGTGGCCGAGGCCTGCAGTTGGGCCGCGCTCCTGGCCGGCATGTACTTCAAGTGGATTGCCGGCACCACGGAGGTCGGCGTCCAGGTGGCAGGGCCTGTCCACGGTGCCCTGTTCATCGGCTACGGGGTTGCCGCGCTGATGCTCTGGCGTGTGCAGCGCTGGCCGTTCCGGGTGGCCGTGCTGGCCGGTGTCTCCGCGGTCTTCCCCTTCGCCACCCTCCTGTTCGAGCGCTGGGCCGGGCGCCGCGGATACCTCAGCGCAGCTGCCGCTGCGGAGGCCGCCCTTGTCCTTGAGCCCAGCCGCGCCTAGCGGAACAGGACGCTGCCGTGGAACCAGTTGAGCAGGAGCTGAAGGCCGGGCCACCGCATAAGGCAGCTCCTCCGGCCAGCCGTGTCCAGGGCGGTAAAAGGCTGGTGGCCCTGCTCTCCCTGCTCGGCGCAACGCTGTTCTGGGCCGGCAACTATGTTGTGGGGGCGTGGGCCGTCCAAAGCATCGACCCCCTAAGCCTGGTCTTCCTGCGGTGGGCCATCGCGCTGGTGCCGCTGCTGGTGATTGCCCAGCTGGTGGAGCGTCCGTGCTGGCGGTCGGTGGTGGCAGCGTGGCCGTGGCTGCTCGCACTCAGTGTGTGCGGGCTGCTTGGTTACAACCTCCTCCTGTACTTCGCCCTGGAACACACCGATGCGTTCAACGCATCACTGATCAATGCCTTCAATCCCGCGCTGATCACTCTGGCGGCCGCGCTCTTCCTGCGGGAGCGGCTGACGCCAATGGCGGTGGCCGGCGTCGTAACGGCCCTGGCGGGCGTCCTCATCGTCATCGGCGGAGGGGATGTTGGCAGGCTGGCGACTGCGGGATTCGGCACCGGAGAGGTGCTGATGATGGGGGCCGTGGTTGTCTGGACGGCCTATACCGTCATCGGCCGCCTGGCACCGGAGATCCCGCCGATCACGGCCACAGCTGTCCAGGCGGCAGTGACCGTAGCCTTGCTGGCCCCGATGCGTTTCGCCACAGGCGGCCCGGCCCTGCCTGCAACCGGAGATGCGCTGGGGTCGTTGCTCTTTATCGCCATTTTTCCGTCGGTGCTGTCCTACGTGCTGTGGAACCGCGCCCTGACGGTCCTGCCCGCCGGCGGTGCAGGCGTCTTCCTCAACCTGATCGCTGTCTTCACCGCAGCCCTGACCATCCTCGCCGGGCAGGTCCACACGGCCGCGCAACTGCTGGGCGGCGTCGTCGTGATCGGCGGTGTGATTGTCACGAATGCGCCGGCCTTCCGCCGTCGACGCCCTGCCAGGGAACTGCCTGGGGCATAGGCCCTTCCGGGATCGTGGAGAGCGGTTGAGGGGCCTTACCGCCGGATGAGGAGCGTGTTCATGGCCTTGTCGTGAAGACCGCGCTGGTCCGGATCGAAAATCACTGCGGGCACCACCAGGCAGAGCAGCACAGCCCTGACCAGGCCCGCCAGTGGACCCGGAGTTCCGCCGCCGGGCTTCACCACGGCAATGCCCATGATCCGGTGGCCGATGCTGTATCCAAGGGTTCCCACCAGCAGGGTCTGTTCAACGGCGAAGACGGCCAGCGTGGCCCAGGAGTCGCCGCCAAAGGCGAAGTTGCTGATCAGCAGGGCGATGCCCCAGTCGATGCAGATGGCTGCGATCCGCCTGCCGGCCCGGGCAACTGACCCGGGTCCTGACTCAGGCAGGCCAAGGCGCTCCCCCGGATACTTCGAGACACCGGAGGTGTCCGGTCCGCTGAGCCAGGAGCCAATGTCTTTGCGATCTACCACCGTCCAAGTTTACCGATCCCACGGCAGCGTCGCGCCCACACTGTGGATGGGGCTCGACCACAGTGTGGACTGAAGATAGCGTGGTCATAGCAGGGCATTCTGTAACCTGCCCGAAACAATGTGGACACGGACGGGAAATGCCGGATCCATAGTCTGTTAGCAGTTTCAAGCAATCCCCCGGCAGGTACCGCAGCAGGGAAGACCGTGCGTTCTCCCTGCTTTTGGATTGCGCTGGATCACCTGGCTGCGTGCCAGATATTTACATATGCGTTAGGAGCATAGATGTTCAAGACTGCGGACGAAGTCCTCAAGTTCATCAAGGACGAAGATGTAAAGTTCGTCGATATCCGCTTCACCGATCTTCCGGGCGTCCAGCAGCACTTCAACGTCCCCGCCAAGAGCGTTGACGCTGATTTCTTCGTCAACGGCCAGCTCTTCGATGGTTCCTCCATCCGCGGCTTCCAGGGCATCGCCGAATCCGACATGCAGCTGATCCCGGACGTCACCACCGCGTTCCTGGACACCTTCCGCATGGAGAAGACCCTCGCGCTGAACTTCTCGATCGTCAACCCCCGCACCGGTGACCCGTACCACCGCGATCCCCGCGGCGTGGCCGAGAAGGCCGAAGCCTACCTGGCGTCCACCGGCATCGCCGACACCGCGTTCTTCGCTCCCGAGGCTGAGTTCTTCGTGTTCGACAACGTCCAGTACCAGTCCTCCCCGCAGGGCAGCTTCTACAAGATCGATTCCGAGGAAGCCCACTGGAACACCGGCCGTGAAGAAGAGGGCGGCAACCTGGGCTACAAGACCCCCGTCAAGGGCGGCTACTTCCCGGTCTCGCCCACCGACAAGCAGGCTGACCTGCGCGACGCCATGTGTGTTGCCCTGGACGAGGCCGGCCTTGAGGTCGAGCGCAGCCACCACGAGGTTGGATCCGCCGGCCAGGCCGAGATCAACTACAAGTTCACCACCCTGACCCACGCTGCCGATGACCTGCAGAAGTTCAAGTACGTCATCAAGAACACCGCTGACGCCTGGGGCAAGTCCGTGACCTTCATGCCGAAGCCGGTCTTCGGTGACAATGGCTCCGGCATGCACTGCCACCAGTCGCTGTGGAACGGTAGCGAGCCGCTGTTCTACGACGAGAAGGGCTACGCCGGCCTCTCTGACACTGCCCGCTGGTACATCGGAGGCCTGCTCAAGCACGCTTCCGCCGTCCTTGCCTTCACCAACCCGACGGTGAACTCCTACCGCCGCCTGGTCAAGGGCTTCGAAGCACCGGTCAACATGGTCTACTCGCAGGGCAACCGCTCCGCCGGTATCCGTATCCCCATTACGGGCACCAACCCCAAGGCCAAGCGCATCGAATTCCGCGCACCGGACCCGTCCTCCAACCCGTACCTGGCGTTCGCTGCCCAGCTGATGGCCGGCATCGACGGCATCCGCAACCGCATCGAGCCGCCGGCTCCGATCGACAAGGACCTCTACGAGCTCCCCGCAGAAGAAGCCAAGGACATCCCCAAGGCTCCGGGCACCCTTGAGGAAGCCCTGGAAGCCCTGGCCGAGGACAACGAGTTCCTGCAGGCCGGCGGCGTCTTCACCCAGGACCTGATTGACACCTGGATCGAGTACAAGTACGAGAACGAGATCCGCCCGCTGTCGCTGCGCCCGAACCCGTACGAGTTCGAGCTCTACTACGGCGTCTAGCGTATTTACTGGGCTAAACGGGGTTTAGTCCGCAGAGAGTCCGCACGAGCTGCCAGCACTTCCGCGACGGCAGCGCGTGCGGACTCTTCTTTGTCGGGCCACATGTGCCCGTAAACGTCCAGGGTCGTCTTGGCTGAAGCGTGCCGCAGCGACTTCTGGACCACCTTCACGTCGAGTCCCTTGGATATCAGCAGGGACGCGAAGTAATGCCTCAGGTCATGGAACCGGAACCCTTCCGGCAGGCCCTTGACCGTGGCCCGTGCTTCCCGGAAATAATGCTCCAGCCGGTGGGGCGACATGCCCCGGCCCCACTCGTTGGTTACGAGCGTGGCAGTCCCCCACTTCGTGGGATTCGCTGACAGCTCCAGGCAAAGATCCTGGGGTATCGGTATCGAGTTTTTCGATTCCTCGGTCTTCAGCTCTACGCCCGGGTACTGGATGGCCGGCGTAATGATTCCCCGCATGAAGTCCACGTCGGACACCCGCAACGCAACGGCCTCAGCGACCCGCAGACCGGCGAAAGCGGCCAGCAGGACCGCTGGCCTCGCCCCGGCCGGCATCGCCTCATATAGGCCCCACACCTGGTCAGTCGTTGCTACATACGGCCGTTGCCGTCCAGCCTTGGGGGAAGTCCTCCTGCTGAGGGGTGATTTCGCCAGCATCCCATCGTGGACGGCGTCAGCGAAGAGCTGCCCGAGTCGGGAGTGCAGGGCGTAGACCGTGGAATCAGCCAGTCCCTCAGCGCTGAGTTTCGCCGTCCAGGCCTTGATTTCGGATGGCCGAATGCTTTTCAATGTTCGGTCCCCGAATGTGGCGTTGATTCGCTTCAGGTGCGTCCGTGCCTGCCTGACGGTTGAGGGCCTGTTGCTCTCGTAACCCCTGATCCAGACTTCCGACCACTCCCGCAGGGTGGTCTGTGCCGTTTTCGGATCGACGTAGTCACCACGGACTACGGAGGCGGTGACCTCGTTCAGCCACTGCTGGGCATCGATCTTCCGGGAGAAATGCCGTGCATGTTCCTTGCCCGTCTCGTCACGGTACCTGGCCCGCCAAGAGCCGGTATCACGCTTCGTAATCGACATCTTGCGTCACCGCGTCTTTCCCACTACTTAACGGGTCGTCCCTAAAATAGTCCTCTTGCGAGGAGTTCACTCTATTGCCGGCCGCAGCGTCCTTCATTGCCCGGAGCAGAGATGCCCGTCGAGAATCCAGGTCTGCGTAGAGGGCCAAGTGTGACTCAAACATTTTCAGGAACTGCTCGCGCATCTCGGCTTGTTGCCCGTCGATCATAGACAGCTCTTCTGTCATATATTTCATGCTGTAAGGCATGCCCTCGCTGGACGGGAGCCAGAACACGGCCCCCGGGGGAAGTCCGAAAACCCAACTGAGGGCGTACATCTCGGCGACGCGGAGCGGGCGCTTGCCCTTCTCCATCTTTGCCACTGTCGTTTGGTGCATATCAATGCCCATTCCGGCCAGCTTTTCCGAAACGTCCTGCTGGGACCAGCCGCGTTCCTCACGCAGCCGCCTGAACTTGTCGCACATGGCGGCTTCCAATCCCAGCAGGCTCTCGCGCATGCTCTCCCGGTGCTCCGAAAGCTCCCTCTGCAGGTTGGCTTGAAGGGCCACGAGCAGCTCTTCGTCAGTCGCTGGTTTGCGTTGGGACTCATGCGGAAACTCCATGCCACCGACCCTACGCGCCACGCGAATAGATTTCAAGCGTCAAAGGTTGCCAATCGCCCACAGTAGGTGACATTATTGATTATGCGCTTGAAATGTAAGCGTGTGGCGCAAGTCAGCTCCAAGGAAGAAGCAAGAGAATGGACCTTCTAACACTGGACGAGGTAGCGGAACTTCTCCGCAAGAGTCCCGCGCAGATCCGCTGGATGAGGCACAACGGCACCGGCCCCAGGGCAGCAAAGATTGGCGGCCGTGTGATGTTCCGGCGCACCGATGTTCTGGACTGGGTCAACGCACAGTTTGCAGCGGCTGGCTAAAGAGATGCACATCGAGGGCGTGACGGCAAAAGAAAAGCCCCTGTTGGGGGTCAGGGGCTTTTCCAAGGTTTGGGGGAACCTCGGAACTGATTCTACCGCTGACGTGCCCCCGGTACGGTCGAGCAACAAGCGCCAGCCTTGTGGTAGCGCGCTCTCCAATTCACGTAGCGTCTCGGCCAAGCTCGGCCCAGTACGCCAGGACAAGCAGGTGGAGTGATGACTTGGCTGAAGAAGGGCGAAGAATTCGACTTGGAGTGCGCGAGCGCCGAACTGTCAGATGCCGCCTACCGTACCCACTCCGAGGGCCTGTCCTACGCCATGTCCCGTGAGAATGACGGCGTGTTTCTGGAGCGGGAAGTGAAACGCTTCGCGGAATCCGGACGTGCGGCGGAAGCCGTCCAGGAGCTAATCGATGCAGGTTTCTGGACCAAGCTGTCCGGTGGCCGGCTGAAGATTGTCCACCACATAAACGAGCAACTGTCAGCCGCCTATCTGGCTGACAAGCGCAAGACCAACGCAGCCCGCCAGCAGCGGAAGCGGGAGACGGACAACCTGATTGCGCAGGGCTACACGAGGGCCGAGGCCGAGGCGGTTGTGAAGGGCCGCGCTTCCAGTGAGGTATCAGCCAAGGAGGCAGTCACGGCACCAGTCACGCGTGACGTAACAAGCGAGGCAACGCGTGACCCTGAACAGAGCAGAGCAGAGCTGAACAGAGCAGAGCAGAGCGGAAAAGAAGCCTTTAACAACACAAGTACCTCTGACTTAAGCGCTGACTCGCAAATTCAAGGTGACCTCACGCAAACGGTGAATGACGCGTGGGACCTGAACTTTGGTTCGTGTGAGCATGAGCCGGTTGTGAACGGTGGTCCTGGGTGCATGCAGCATGATGGCTCGCCGGCTGGTGACTGTAAGGGCTGCCAGCGGGCGGCCGAACGAGAAAAGGGACTGGTGGCGTCGTGACTGTTAAAAGTCCATGCCTTTTAACAATCCGACCGCCCAAACAAACCCCGGCCCCAAAATCACGGAAAGCAACAAAAATGACACCGGCCCCGCAAAACAACATGCCCCCCGAACAGATGCGGGGGTGGCTGCTGGAGATCATGCGCGATACCCACGCCCTGATGACCACGGCCCTGCAAGGACGCGACACACGCACCACCATGCTGGAGTTCACCGCAGCACAGCCAGAGTCACGAGGCGCAGAGCACGTGGCAAGGATCGTGGCCGACCTCGCAACCGTGGCAGAACAACAACTCATCAGCCGATGCAACGTCAACAAGACAGAAGCAGTCCAAGCCCACCAACGAGCAGGAATCCAAATCGAAGCACTGGAACCACGGATGCGGCTAACCACCCGCCCAGCACACGGGGACATCCCAAGGGACAAGCCATGACCCTCGGGGGGACTGTCCGATAAACGGTGTGTGGGGTCCGGCGGTTTTCATTAGTGGAAGGTTCTTTCGAACCGGCCAGCGAAGGTGATCGCGAACGCGTTGAGCGCAGGCTTCCACCTCATCACCCAGCGTGCC
>NZ_BMFW01000062.1 GCF_014639275.1 Arthrobacter liuii
TGCGGTCGTAGTTGCCGATCGAGCGGGTGAGGTATTCGTCCACCGTGGCCTGGGTCAGCCACTGGTGCCCGTCGGCGGACATGGTCCCGGAGGAGTAGGTGTTATCCAGCAGCGGACCGGCGGCCGAGGCCAACGCGTGATGGTTTGGGGTGGTCGTGCCGCCAAACTGTGCCAGGGCGGGGTCGCCGTTGCCGCGGCTGTCATCGCCCAGGACCTGGTCGTAGGTGCGGTTCTCCTTCACGATCATGAACACGTGCTTGATCTCCGAAGGATCCCCGTCACGGCGCGGGATCGCGACCGGGGCTTTGCCCTGGGACGGGTCCTTCTTCAAATCGGCCAGAGCTTCGGTCCACTGGTTGTTCGCCCAGACCTGTTTGGTCATCTCCGGCAACTGCTCCGGGGTCGGGGTCGGAACGGTGCTGACCAGGCCAAGATCGGATTTGACGTTGTGGCCGCCGTCGGCTCCCGGGGCGCCGAGGGAGCCGACACCCTTCTCGGACGAGATCACGAGTTGACCCAGTGCCTTGTCGTACTGGACAGTGCCGGGGTACCAGCCGGTGGGGATCAGGCCCTGGAAGGTCGCCGGTGTGCTCTGGTCCTTGAATTCATACACGGCCACCGCGTTGGCCTGACCGAGGGCGACGGCCAGGTGGGTGTCATCGAGCATGGTCAACGAGCTTGGTGAGCTGCTCGCCGGTGCGCCGGGGAGCGGGTTGACGTTGATGGTCTGCCCGAGCTTGCCGGTCTTAGTATCGATGACCGAGACGGTGTCGGAGTTGGAGTTGGCGACGAAGACGTTGTCGCCGTGGACCAACAGCGCCGAGGGGGCAAGGCCGGTCTCGTAGCCGCGGATCACGGTGCCGGTGGCCGGGTCGACCTCGGAGACTGACCCGGTGGAAGGGGAGCCGTTCTCATCGTTGGTGACGATTTTCGTCCCGTAGGAGTCGTTGGTTTTGTCCCCGGGCTGGGCCGGCCGGCCGCCCTGGTTCGCCACAAAAGCGTGGCCGTCCTCGACCACCACATCCCGAGGTGCGTTACCGACCGGGATCTGCCGGATCACAGCTCCGGTGTCTCCGTCCAGGACCGCAAGCATGTTGGTGCCGTTCAGGGTTGCCAGGATCTGCTTGCCGTCCGGGCCAAAGGCCAGACCTGCCGGAATCGGGTCCTTACCATCCGTTCCGGGCAGCGCCACCGCCACCGGGTTGGACAGCGAACCGTCGGCTGCCACGGCGAATTTGACCAGACCTGCGGTGTGGGCAGCCCACAGGGTTTTGCCGTCCGAAGAATAGAGCAGGCCCCCGTAGGAGGTTGACCCCTCAGCGGCGGGCGGTGAGATCTGCTGCAGGACCTTGTGATTGACCAGGTCCGTGACGGTGAACTGCCCCTTGCCGTGCCAGGTTTCATTCACGGAGGTTTTGCCGTCCGGGGACACCGCCATCGCGATGCTTCGGCCTGTCTGTTCGACGCCGGTCCCGGCAGGGGTGATCTTCTGGTTCGTTGCGGTCAGGACCGACCCGTCCGCCTGGCGGCCGATCAGGGCATTGCCCCAGCCGGTCTGCGTGGCGGCGTAAGCGGCGCCGCCTGCCATGACGACGGCCAACGCTGCCGCCGGGACCGCGACGCTTTTGCGCATCCGGCGGTTCGTGCTGGTGTTCTTACCCATGATTTTTCTTCCCTCAACCAAGAAATGGCGCGAGTGCTAACACACACTCGTATGGTCACCGGGTGTCCCCCGGCGACTTGAGGAACGAACTAATCCAAGAGTGGACAGCACCGCCCGGCTCCTTACAGCCTTATGGTCAGACCTTACGATGAGGCGAGCAGTACATGAACACAGTCCGAATCGTCAAAGACGACAACACCGGCACCTGATACCGTTCAGCGACTTCCGACCGTGATATGGGCATGCTCAACCGTGTTCACCCCCCACGCCATCGGGGACCAGACCGCCACGGAACTGCATTTCCGAAATCCGCGAGGGGACCTTCAGGCCGCGGCGTTCCGGCGCGTCCTACGTGCGATCATAATGACGGGTCGGGGTGATGTGGCGGCCGTTCAGTGACCGAGGGAGGTGTGGACGGGACGCTGGAGAAATAGCCCAGACAAATTGTTCGGCGTGCTCGTTCTCTGTATGACCAGACGCCCCGGAAGCAGCGAACAGCAGCACGCGGCTCCCTGGCGGGGTAACGACGTCACGTATGCTGGATAAAGAAGCTCTGCGGACTTCCCGCCTGGACACAGTCGTCCCCCTGCCCCGAGCACAGGCCTATACTGCCAGACGAGACGGACGGACAGCACCGTGAACCACGAACCCGGAACCACCACCATTCAGGTTGCCGATGCCGAGAGCATCGACCGCGAGCTTGATACCGCGGTGGCAGCAGTCCGCGAGCAGGCACTTCAGGAACGCCGCCGCGGGATCCTGGTGACGCGTCGTGGACCTGATTCCTTCACCGTTGCCCTCAGCGATGAAGTGCCCTTCGGACTGACCCGCGAAAAACACGACTGGTAAGACCCGGAATCTGGCGATAACGACCCTGCCGGCCTCATGGAAGTGCTCATTGCCCGCGCCACGGTAAGCGATCCCTGTACTGGCCCGTCGGGATCAGTTCGCACCCCGAAATTTTCTCCTTTTAGCACCCGGCAGGTGTTCTGCTGGCTACATCAAGGTGAAGTCACATTCCGGGGTCTCCGCGGACCGGGCTGCTCGACAGCTCCTTCCCGTCAGATCCGCCTGGAGTGGATAAGTCCAGAACCTTGTGGGAGCGGGAGCCGCGGCGTACCGGCCGGGGATTTGCCGACGGGTTGCCTGAATCTCGCAGCCGGGCCCGCAGGGTCGTCGTTGCTGGACTGGATGGGATGAAGAAGGACGTGAGAGTAGTAGCGGGAGGTAAGGCTGTTCTTGGGCTTCGGATGGACGGGGTGCTGCAGATTGCGGGACCCATGGCGTGCATATAACGACCGACGATGCCCAGGATGCGGTGGCCGTTTTGCGTGATCTGAGCCCCGGGGGCCTTGGCCGCGGGATTGGTGGTGTCAGCGCCTTGCCGACGGCCGGGATCGTTTTCCCGCGGAGTCTGTCCCTGGCACTGGATTCGACCAGTGTCGGTGTAAGTGCGGATCCGACCGCGTCCGCCATCCCGCATGGAATCTCGGCTGGTCTTCGGGCCAACGCACGCCTGGCCACGGAGAAATTACATTCTCGCAACGCTCAGGCAACCTCGGAGGCGCAGAGTCTGGACAGGGAACGCGTCGGAAAGGACCCCTCGTGAACGCCGGTGAGACAAGAGCCTTCGATTCCTGCCCTGAGATTACTGTCGGGATCAATGCCCGGTACAAAGACGCTTTGGCGTATCGGGGACCGATCACGGAGCGGATGCCGGACAGTGGCTTGTTCTGGAATCATGGATGAGTTGATCGGCGGCCGGAGGGTGCTGGACATGGCCGATCTGGAAATCATCCTTCTGCAGGCGGTGCCCCTGCCGGGAACTGCCGGTGCCGAACCGGCCGCCGTGTAACCAGGCTTGGCTTGTGAAGCTCGAGGTGATTCAAAACAAGGCTCGAATGCCTGATTCGGACTCCTATGCCGGGGGTGAGGTCACCACCGGTTTGAAGCAGATGGAACCGTCTTTTTTGGGTCGGCCGAAGCCGCCCTCATGGAAACGTCGCCGGAATGCCAGCTTATGTTCATGTTGACACGTCGTTAGTGGCGGGCGTTGGTTGTTCTGCTCTGATATGAACGGTCCGTGAGTAACCTGGAACGTGTTGCGGTGCCCTACGGGCGGCAGCGTGTACTGACGCTGGCGGATCTTGGGTTCGAGGCGATCGTTCTGCCAGGAGCCATGCAGGCCCTTGAGGTTGACGAACTCTTTAGGGCTGATAGGAATCTGCGAGGGGTCGTGATCGATGGCCCAGACGGTCCCGGGTTGTTGAGCCGGGACCAGCTGGAATTCAAGATGTCGGGCCGCCTGAGTTATGGCCGTGCCCTGTACTCGCGTGCGACGGCGGCAGAGCTGCTGGGTGATTCGAACGTCACCGTTCCTGCCGGGCTCGGGATACCCGAAGCGGTCCCGGTCATCCTGGAACGGGCCGAAGCGACCCGTTACCAGGATCTGCTTGTTCTAGGCACGGGCGGACCGCGGATCGTGCCGGTCTCGGAGGTCTTCGAAGGCCTCTCAGCGGTTTTCCGGCATGCTTCCTTGCACGATCCCCTCACGGGTCTGCCCAACAGGCGCATGCTGGAGCTGGAAGCGCCGGCTTTGACCAAGGACACCGACCGGTCACGGATAGGGGTTCTTTTCATTGACCTGGATGATTTCAAAGGCGTCAACGACACGCACGGGCACCGTGCGGGGGATATCGTCCTTGCCGAGTTCGCCCAACGCCTCTCCGGATGCGTCCGAGCCCAGGACACCGTGGTCCGTCTGGGCGGGGATGAATTTGCCGTCCTGCTGGTCGGTGCGGATGGAACTGAAGCCGGAGCCGTCGCGGACCGGGTGCTGGGATGCATGAATGAGAACTTTGTCGTAGACGGCCATCACCTCGACGTCACAGCCACGATCGGTTTAGCCATGGCTGGGGAGCTCACCGGCGATGGCGCCGCCGAGGGAACACTGACCGAGCTCGAGGCGCTTCTGAGGCACGCTGACGGGGCGATGCTTGAAGCTAAACAGGCCGGTAAACGCCGGGTAGGGCGGATCTCCAATCCGGGGAGCCTGGCGGGGTTTGCCCGGGAGGCACTCCTCCGCCGCCGGCTGCCCCGCGCTTTTGATGACGGGGCGTTGAGTCTGGAGTACCAGCCGCTCCAGGACGTGGCGACCGGGGCGGTCCACGGCGTCGAGGCGCTGCTGCGCTGGAGAGATCCTGAGCTCGGTCAGGTCCCCCCGGCCGAGTTCATCCCGGTCGCCGAACATACCGGGGAGATTCTCCGGATCGGGGCCTGGGTCCTTGAGGCCGCCTGCGCGCAGGCACGGTCGTGGTCCGATGCGGGAAGCCCGCTGAAGGTCTCCGTGAACGTTTCCCCCTTGCAGCTGGTCTCGGGCACACTGGCCGGCGATGTCTTGGGAGCCCTGGGCAGGCACGGGATTCCTGCCGGGCTCATGGAAATCGAAATCACTGAGGGCGCGGCAATACTGGACCTGGCCGGGGCTGCCGTGCAGTTGCGACAACTGATCGACGCCGGGGTCGGGGTCGCCCTGGATGACTACGGAACCGCCCACTCCACGATCGCGCTCCTTCGTGCACTTCCGCTGACGACCGTCAAAATCGCCAAATCCTTCATCGATGACATCGACACGGACGCACGTGCAGCAACCATCGTCCACGGACTCGTCAAACTCCTGCAAGCTGCGGGAGTCAAAACAACCGCCGAGGGCGTCGAGCGCACCGAACAACTGGCTGCACTCCAGAACATGGGCTGCGACACCGCCCAGGGCTACCTAATCTCACGCCCGGTCGCTGCCGTCAACGTCCCCGCCGCTGCCCGTCACGGAATTGACTGCACCGCCTCTTTGGTTGAAGGCCTGGGAAAAGGCCCAGCAGTCAAGACGGCGCCTCTAAAATGACCCAATATCGGACAACAAACCAGTCCCACAAGCTTCAATCAGTTCTGGGCAGCGCGGAGAATGCCGTCCAGTCCGTTCCGGGCTCGCTCCGACAAATCGAACAGCGAAGGAACCGCCGTTCTCGATGAACAGTCACACTCTAGGTCTCACCGTTCATAGTTCAGCAATCGAGCCACCAGACGATCCGGCAGGTTGAACTACACCCCCGCAGCCCCTGACCCCATCAGCTACCGCCCCACAGGCCCTGGCGCCGTGCCCGTCCGGTAAGCGGGCAACCCCCGCTCCAAGGCGACGCAGGTTGAGCCTCAGAAAAGTCCGTGCCTGACGACAGTCCCCCGCGGCAATCACCAAATCAAAAGCAACACCCCCCACAGGGTAACCGTCATGGGCCCTGGGGTAGTTTCTCTGCCCCCTGCCACCGGTAGACTATAACCCGGGGGTTCCGCCTCGGAGTTTCATCGGAGAATCCCGGCCGCCCCGGCCTAAGCTCGTGCAATGCACCCCTTGGTGGCGATCGTCCTGGTGTTCCTCACTGGGCTTGCCTGGATGGTCACGGTCACCAAGATGCTGCTGTCTAAAGCCCGGCGGCGGGTGAGGGCGGAGGGCAGACACCCAGCTCAGGCTGCAGAGGCGCTGTCTTCCGATGTGGAGACAGGGGGAAATAGCGTCCAGCCAGTCAGAGGAGACTGGGCGCGCTGGAGACGATGTAGTCCCATGCGGCTGGCCCGGTCATTGCCAGGGGTTCTTCCCCGGGGTGGTTTCCCCTAAAGTGGAGGGTATGCCACAGGGCCTTTTGCTGGCTGCGGCAGACGTCCGGTGAGCAGGCACCAGCCGGTGTACAGACCGTAGAGCTCTTCACCGTCCAGGCCATTGTCGCTGCCCGGATCCGCCTTGACTGCTTCCCGCAGGAAAGCATCGAAATGAAGGGCGTCCATTGGGTGCTCTCGCCGTCCGAACGTCTTCCCAACGCACTCCCGAAGCGTCGGCCCCAAGGCCGCCTGATGTTGCTGGTCTGAAGATAGAGGTGACCGGTCCCGTTGTACGGACGCTCGCTCACAGGCTGGAAGTACCTCAGTTGCACTCGGAGGAAGACTGGGCACGGCCGGGCTTGCGGATCTCGAACTCGGCGACGTCAAGCAGCCGCCGGCCCCCCGTCAGGACATCCTGGATCCAGAACAGCCCATGGTTGGGCGCAATGTCGGTCACTTCGCCGCGGTGGACAAGAGTGCCCTTGTAATAAGCCTCGATGCAGTCACCCGAAGCGAGGTCCCCGTCGGAACTCATGGTGCGGTCGCTGTGGAAATCGATCAGGTCGGAAGTATCCATGCTCCCAAGCTTGGCATCCTGAGGTTACGTCAAGGTGTCTCGCGGGTGTGCCCTGGCAAGAACAGTCTCGCGTAGCCTATGGACAACAACGACGTGGGGGTAAAAATGGTTCTGGGTCCGGCATTGGGCATTATGAGCATCCTGTATGCGGTCTTCATGATCGTCGTGGCCGTCCTGGCGGTGTACGCCCTCGTCCTGGCCATCGTCTTCCTGCCCCTGCGGATCGACGCACGCCATCGACGCACTGTTGGGCGTTATTGGAACCTGTTATACACCGGGGCCCGGACTTCTCATCACGTGCGTGACTGGACCCCTTGACTCATGTTACGGGCCGCTAGGGATGGGAGTGATGTCGTTCAATTTCCAGCTCTGCTGACTGTCAGACGACTGAGCCGGGTTTGTCAGGGTTGATTGGTTCCGGGCCGGGGGCGCGGTGGGCGTTCCAGGTTTTGAAGATGGTCCAGCCGACGGCGGTGAGTGGAACTGCCAGAAGGGCTCCGAC
>NZ_BMFW01000063.1 GCF_014639275.1 Arthrobacter liuii
GCCATCGTGTGTTTGTGTCCTCTCGTGAGATTCCTAGACAGTTCTCACTGACCATCGCACGATGGCTCTTCACGTCAACGAAGCGACGCTCAGAACCGAGATTTACACCACTCCACGGGACGTGACCTAGGTCATGGGGGTCCAGGCAGAGCCCTGTGGCGTTGTTTGTGGCTTCGCTGCGCACTCCGACCAGGCGGTATTCCCAGTCGGGAGGCAGGATCGCGGTTCTTTTGCCGGCCCCTTCGATGTAGAAGCCGTAGGTTGCATGGAACTCCGACCACTCCCCCACGTCGAAGCTGAGCTGATCGCTCAGGGCATCGGCGTCCGCATCACGCATCGGCGCGATGTCAATCTCCGGGGACATCGTGGCCTCGGCGGGCAGCTGATCCTCAGTGTAGGACCGAGGATCGACTGGCTGCCGATGATGATGACCTGGTCATCTTTGATGATCTGTGTCGCGGCACGGATTGCGTGCTCGAGTTCATCCCTTCGCAAGTAACTGCGCCTTCTTCATCGCAACCAGCCTGTCCTCGGGGCTTAGTGCCCCGGCAAAGGGGCTGATCTGGCGCAGGTCCCTTCCCTCCTCGTCATCGGCCAGCATCGCCTTCTCCAGCTCGTCATCAGGCAAGCGAAGAAGTTCTTCCCACCGGTCCAGCCACCGCTCAGCGACAGCCGCCCGCGGAGTGCGACGCATACGTTCAAGATTCTCCCGCGCGAGGCCCCGCAGTCGCGACGGATTCTCCCGCAATCTCATCCCCAGCATGACATGCAGTTCAAACGGGAACCGCTCCTCACGCCGCGCTTGCGGATGCCGTCCCTTGGCTGTGCGGATCGCGTCCTGGATCACCGAAGCACTGCTTCCCAACCGCTCGGCGATTCCCCGCACCGACAGGCCCGAGGCGTGAAGACCCAGAATGCACTCCTGCCGGCCACGGGCCAGGACCAGCATCCGCTGCCGGGCCACCTCCGACTCCTCAGCCAAAGCCCTGGCCTCTGCCGATAGCCGCGTGATCACATCATCCATACATGTATGGTACCCCCATACAGTCACTTCCAGCTTTACGGAATATCAACTATCGGCTCTTTTAAATGCCTCGGGGAGTGCTGCAGAAGGGGCTATTTCTTTGGCATCATGTCGTGGTGTTGCCTTCAGACACCGGTTCCGGGCCTCGGTGGTTTTCGTGGGTGAAAGCGGTGGCGGCTGCTCAGCCGCTACCCCGGACCCGAAGGAGATCCTGGAGACGTTGCTGGCACGGGTTGAGGAGGTGATCCGGGAGACCGCGGTGGGCGCCAACGGTATCCCGGTTTTCGTGGTCGAAACAGTTCTGACCGACAATCTGCGTGCTGTTCTGCCAGGGGCGCGGTTCACCGCCCACGATATCCGGGCGTGGTCAGCACGGATTTCCAGGTGACAGGAACGACGGGCACCGCCCATGGTATTTCTGGTTTTCCCGGCAGGGAGGACACGCGGACCGATTGGCTTGTTCTTCCCGGGCGACCGCTGACCGCCTCCGCTGCACATGGCGGGGCTGCTGTCCGTTGCCCTCGGTAAACGAGGCATCGTTGCACTCGTTGTGGGGGAAAGAGCGCAGCCCGGGATATTGGGGGGTGCTCCGGGTTGCGAGGCAACTGGACGCCAAGGCCACCGTTCAGCCCTAAGTATGGGGGTGGTGAGGAAAACCCTCACCCGGGGCGCCTGTTTGGTTGTAGCTTGGAAAGTGGGGTCCCGACATCTGTGCCGGCGCTGGGCCTGCACAGCTTCTTCGGGTACTCAATGGAGGGGGCCATGGGCGAGTTGGGCGTGGCTTTAATTATTGAAGACGATCTCGATATGCGCGGGCTCCTGGAGGCCGTGCTAGGTCAAGCAGGTTTTGACGTTCATACCGCATCCGGGGGCAGGGAAGGCGTGCAAAGCGTTCGTGAGATTAGCCCGGACGTAGTGACCCTGGATATCGGTCTGCCTGACATCGACGGTTTTGAAGTTCTGCGCAGGATCCGGCAGTTCAGTACCGCGTACGTTGTGATGCTCACGGGCAGGGACGAGGAGGCCGATGTGCTGGCCGCCCTGCAAGGCGGCGCTGACGACTACATCACCAAACCGTTCCGGCCGCGGGAAGTCCGGGCAAGGATCACCGCGATGATGCGCCGGCCCCGGCATTCACCCCCGATCGCGGATGCAGACACGCCCCGACCTGCCGTTCAGCCGGTATCCCCCGGGCCCGGGAACAGCACCGGGGTCCTGCGGTACAACGGGCTCGAACTCGATTACAGACGCCGCACCGCATCAGTCCAGGGAACGATGGTGGAGCTGACACGCAGCGAGTTCGAACTGCTCCACGAAGTGCTGCAGGGAGCGGGAGCGGTCCTGTCCCGGGCTGAACTGGTCCGCGCCGTCCGGGGAGAGCAATACCGTGATAATACCTACATCAGCGGCGCGGATGAACGCGCCGTCGAAATCCACATCGGAAATATCCGGCGTAAGCTCCGCGACGATCCCGAATCACCACGCTGGCTGGAAACCGTCCGCGGGGTCGGGTACAGGCTCCCCGCACAGAGAACACGCGCATCACGGTGACCCCGAAGGCTGCCAAATAACAGGGACAACTGATCAGGGGCAGGCCAGGTCATACCGTCGCTGAAGTTCTGCCATGGTCTCCTGCCCGTGGAGCACTATCAGGCTCAGCAGGGTGGGCGCCTGCTGAAGATCGCCTTCCCGGAGGGCCGCTTCCAGGGCTTGGGCCAGATACGCCAGCCGTGAGCCGCCCACCATTGCCGAGGTCACTTTCAAACTGATGACCGCGTCCAGAGCTGCGTCCAGGTCCGCCTGCTGAACGGATTCCCTCAGCCGGGCCTGACGCTGCCCCCACATGGCCGCATAATCCCGGGCAAACTGCAGTGACATGCCCGGCACACCCAGATCTTCGGTCAGAGCTTCGAGAGCGGCCGGGTCCACCAGGGGCAGCGTCTCCACCGCGGGAGAACTTACAGCCCTGACGGGGAGCCCCCCACCATCCGCCACCAGAGAGGGACGGGCAGGTACCTCCCCCGGGTCCCCGGACTGGGTTGATGATGTTGAAGCGGCCATCATCCCACGCTACGACCCCCGAGGCCGCCAGAGGGTCAATATCGGCCGATCCTGCGGAAACACTTCGCCCGGCTTGAGGCTGAGGGAACCCCACAACTTGGCCAAAACGCGGGCAAATGCGAAGGGGCACGGGTGCCGGGCCACCCCTCAAAAACCCGGATTTGCCCCAGAGTCAGCACGAAATCCACCAAGCTTCCTTGGCGTGGTTGTGTCAACGTGATCGGAGCCCACTAGACCCGGCCCGAACGGTAACCCGCCGTCGGAGGCCCGGGGACGATGTTGTGAGGGTGTCTACGCATTCTTAGCTTGGTTTCTGCGGCTGTGAAACGAGTGCCACGGGCGGGATGATACCCGGGTTCCCGGAAGCTGGAAGCTGGCGTCCGGTGGAGGAGTGTGTCAGAGGTAGCTGCAGATTCGTTCGGGATCGCAGCTTGCGTCGGTCCCGGACGCGGCGTTGGTCGGCTCAACCAAGGCACCACAGACGAGACGGCGTCCGCCGCAACAGACACCTCCATGATCCACCCCGGCCTGATACGCAGCCAGAGCCTCGGTGAGGCAACCCGCATAATTTCTCCCACCACGGCGTGACCGCGACGCTGAACCGCTGGCCCTGTCGTCTGGCCGCGACGCCTGACGCCGGTGATTGTTCGAACCCGACGCGGACCCGCATGCCCGGCGGGCTTCAGCTGATGGGTCCGGGGGGCATCCTGTCCGCGAGCTGCCGTTGCATCATCATCCCGATCCTTGAGCGCAGCTCCCGCGGTCGGAATGGCTTGGTGATGTAGTCATCGGCCCCGGCCTGAAGCGCTGCCGATACGACAGCTTCATCGTCCCTGCCGGTGAGCATCACGATATAAGCGGCACTGAACTTGCGGATCCGCCGCAGGACCTCGATGCCGTTAATGTCTGGCAGCCCTACATCCAGGGTCACGATATCCGGGCTGATTTGGCGAACGACATCGACTCCTTCGCGGCCGTCCGAAGCGGTATGAACATCAAACCCTGACTGTCGTCCGCCACGTAATTCCCCACTCGTAGGTGGTTTTCGCCACGTAATTCCCCACCTTGAGCGGCGGTTCGCCACGTAATTCCCATGGGGACGACGTCACGGACCGCTGGTGCCTTGTCCGAGAGTCTTGCCTCGGGTCCGATGGTCGGGCCGGAGGCGGGGTTCGTGGTTTGGCGCGTAGGAGTGTGGCACCGATGGATCTGATCGAACTGTTCATGCATTGGGACGCTGGCCGCTCGAAGAGCGAGCTTGCGGTGTCGTTGGGCATGGACCGAAAGACCGTGCAGAAGTACTTGGCCCCGGCCGAGGCCGAGGGCCTTGTCCCGGGTCTCGGGCTCGCTGCCGAGGAGTGGCGGGACCTGGTCTCGGGCTGGTTCCCGACGGTCGTGGACGGCAGGCTGCGACAGATTACCTGGCCGGAGTTTGACGCCCGGATCGAGTGGGTGAGGGAGCAGCTGGACGCCGGGGTCGCCGGGGCCGTGGTCCACCAGCGCCTGGTCGACGAGCACGGGGTCAGGGCCTCGCAGCGTTCGTTTTACCGGTGGCTGGCCGCGACCCTGCCCGATGCCGGGCGGGCGGGACGGGCCCTGACGGTGCTCAAGCCGCCGTCCGCGCCGGGAGAGCTCGGCGAGGTCGATTACGGCATGCTTGGGCACTGGCGCGACCCGGCCACGGGCAAGGGCCACAGGGTCTGGGCGTTCGTGCTCACGCTGCCGTTCTCCAAGCAGGTCTTCGTCTTTCCCACGACCCGGATGGACCAGATGGCATGGACGAACGCGCACGTTGCCGCGTTCGAGCTCTTCGGCGGGGTCCCGCGCCGGCTCACCCCGGACAACCTCAAGACCGGGGTCATCACCCCGGACCTTTACGACCCGAGGATCAACCGGGCCTACGCCGAGCTGGCCGTGCACTACGGGACTTTGATTGACCCCGCACGAGGCTACAGGCCCAAGGACAAGCCGCACGTGGAGCGGATGGTCCAGTACGTGCGCGGCTCGTTTTGGGCCGGACGGTCCTTCACCTCGCTGGCCCAGATGCGTGCTGAGGCTGCGCGGTGGTGCCGTGAGGTCGCCGGCGCCCGCAGGCCGCGTGCCCTGGCCGGGCAGACATCCTGGGAGGTCTTCGCCGCCGTGGAGCGCCCGGCCCTGGTTCCTCTGCCGGCAAGGAGACTCGAACCGGCGGAATGGCGCACGGCCACGGTCGGGTCGGACTGCCACGCCTCGGTCAGGGGTGTGCTCTACTCCGTGCCTTACCAGCTCGTGGGGACCCGTCTGGACGTGCGGGTCAGCGCCACGATGGTCGAGTTCCACCTCGACGGGGCGATCACGAAGGTCCACCCCAGGATCACCAAGGGGCGCCAGACCGACCTGTCCGACTACCCGCCGGCAGCGGCGGGGTTCTTCACCCGCGACGCGGCATGGTGCCGCGCGAACGCGTCCCTGATCGGCCCCGCCGCCGCAGCCCTCGTCGAAGGCCTGCTGCAGGAACCGGCGGTCCACCGGATCCGTGCCGCGCAGGGCATCATCCGCCTCGCCGGCACCCACTTCCCCGAAGCGGTGGAGACCGCCTGCGCGGCCGCGGCAGCGGCCGGGGACCCGACCCTGAAAACCGTCAGGGGACTGCTCGCTGCCGGAGTCACCGTCCTGCCCGTACGACCCAACGGCGACAACGGCGCAGGAGCCTACCTCCGCGGCCCCGGCGCCTTCACCGCCAGCTGAACACCCTCGAACGCACGCCCCTGCCGGTATCTGTGCCGTCGGGACGCGCGTCCATCACCACGAAGAAGGAGATCATCATGACCACCACGACCAGCACCGGCCCGGGGCCCGTGGGCGCCGACCGCACCCAGCTCGCTGCTTCCCTGCGTGCCCTGCGTCTGTCCGGGATGCTCGGCTCCCTCGAGAACCGTCTCGCCCAAGCCGCCGACGGCCAGCTCGGATTCCTGGACTTCCTCCAGGCTCTGTGCCTGGATGAGATCAACCGCCGCGACTCCACGGGCCTGGAGCGGCGCACCCGGGCGGCGAGATTCGAATCCGACGGAAGGATCGAGAACTTCGACTTCACCGCGGACCCCGGCATCCCCGCTGCCCGCATCCGCGATCTAGCCAACACCGAATGGGTCCGCACCGGACAGCACGTGATCATCAGCGGACCCGTCGGCACCGGCAAGACCCACATCGCCACAGCGTTCGGGCACCAAGCCATCAGGGCAGGGCACACCGTCCGGTTCGCCCCGACCTCCCGGATCCTGGCCGATCTCGCCGGTGGCCACGCCGACGGGAGCTGGCCACGGCGCCTGCGCGCCTACACCAAACCCGATCTGCTCATCCTTGACGACTTCGCGATGCGCGAGTTCACCCCCGCCCAAGGAGATGACCTCTACGAGATCGTCAACGAACGCCCAGCCCGGTCCATCATCGTCACCACCAACCGGGCCCCCGAGCAGTGGTACCCACTCTTCCCGAACCAGGTCGTAGCGGAGTCCCTCCTGGACCGGCTCGTGAACAACGCCCACCAGATCACCATCCAGACAGGCTCCTACCGGGCCCGCAGCCGCCCTAACAACTGACCCCGTCCAACGCGAAAGCAGAAAGCAAAGACGGAACGAAAAACGGGCCTAAGCCCCGAACCTGCCGCCGCGAAGAAGGACTACCATGTCACCAGGCACTAAGGAATAACGTGACGAAAGCCCTGGGGAATTACGTGGCGGGCGACATGACTGGTGCAGTACAGCCTGAAGCAGGTTGCGCATGTCCAAATCGTCTTCGATTACCACAGCCACGCCTGTCTCGCGCATGGCCCCCTCCGTGAGTGCATCTGAAGAATACGTGCCGGCCCAGCGCCGGCACATTGTTCAGATCCGCATTCTCCAAGCTACAAGCAAACATGGACGTAGAGGAAAAATATTCAAATCCATTGGATTAGCGGCGCCCAGCCAACCGGGTGCAGTACGGTTCAGGTGTAGCCCGGTGCATCCCCCATGTGCCGGGCTACACACATTTCCTGAACACTGAGATGCCTCCGCTCCCGGCGAATGCCCCATCGTGCCGGGTGAACGGGACTGTCTGAATAACGGTGGATCCACAGTTGGCCTGACACGCCGGGCGTTGCCTGGCGGGGAGGACTGATCATGAGCGACACCATGGATCCCATGGCGACTGATGTGGATCAGCAAGAGTTAGC
>NZ_BMFW01000064.1 GCF_014639275.1 Arthrobacter liuii
TTCGGGTGCGGTTACGAGGATGGCCCTCACTTGTGCCACCACGGCGACCCGTGCCCGCATTGCTGTGGCTCGTTCGGCGCGGAGTACGCGTAGGCATTCCACCGCCCCGTCCCGGGATTTTGGGTTGCTGCCAGCGCGGCCGGCGAGCACCGATTCAGCGGCCTGGTAGGCATCGAGGGGATCGGACTTGCCTTGGAGCCTGCGGGCTTGCCGGTTTGGGCGCGCTCCTTCCACAACCTGGATGTCCTGCTGTGCGAGTACGCGGGAGAGTTCGGCCCCGTAGCTGTCTGTTCCTTCCATTCCGACGGCGATGAGCGCACCAAAGCGGGTCAGGAAGTCGATGATCTGCCGGTAGCCGGATCCCGTGGTGCTGAACTCCTTGTCGGCCAGGTGCAGCCCGGTGTCGCTGATGATGGCGACGTGGTGGGTGTCGGCGTGGGTGTCGATCCCTGCGATGACTTGCAGTTGTTCGTTTGTCATGATGAGAACTGCCCTGGCCTTTCGTTGCATGCGATGCGAAAGGGCACGCCGGCCGGGTGGGCAGACAAGACAGTAATGGGACTCTTCGGAACAGGCTCCTATAAGGTCATGTCCATCTGGCCGCCGCGTTTACTGCAGCTGTGTTGCCGCGGACAGATCAACGTCAAGACAATTCCCAGAGCGTCGGGGGACGTCAGTCACATTAGAGCCACACCGCAACACGGCCAATTTCATCATTACTGTCCACGCTTATATCCGCTTTATTGAGGGTGGCGCCGGTATCCTCGTTGGGCTTGTAAAAGGATGGGGCGCACGGCTGAATAGTGCTACAGCTTGTGGCAGTATTGCCGGAGATTCCAGGCCAGGCAAGGCTCCGACGGATGGAGTCCGTGCAGCTCGGATTTTCAATTGGCCTGACCGCCTCTGGACAATTGCGCAACAGGCTGGTGCACAATTACTACGCATCCGCCTGCAGAGGCTCAGCATCAGGGACGGAAGTCAGGTTTGAATCTAAGACTGCTCACTGGGCATGTGCGGAAACCGTCTTCCCGACCCCAATCTGACGAGTTTGCAGCGGCTGCCTGACGTCAGGTTGGAGTGTAGGTCAATCCCTGGAGACTCGTCGGTCGTTTGGTCGGCGGTGCGGCGGTTGATATCTCGTACGGAATCATGTCAACGGCTGATCATGATTCGCTTTCAGCCATCCCAGCTTCCGCGTCCGGTGACTAGGTCTTCACCAGTTAGGCAGGGGTTGCCCTTGTTGCCGATGAGGATATCCCGGAATGCCACCGAGGAGCCGTAGACGTAGGAGGCGTTGACGAGTGCGCCGGTGTCAGCGGCCCGGGCCGCCCACATCGGGGAGGAGGCGCTGGTGCCGCCCACGGTGAACCATCCGGTCCGCCCGTTGTAGGAGGTGGAGTCGTAGAGGGAGACGCCCGAGGCCGGGTCGGCGTCCAGGGGAACGTCGGGGGTGGCGCGCTTGCCGGCGCAGTTCAATTGGGTGTACTGGCCAAAAGCGGCTTGGGCCGGGCCTGCGGTTTCGTAGGCGCTGCATCCGCCGCCTGAGCTGGCCCAGCCGGTTTCGCTGGCCACCGCGCCGGTGCTGTCAAGGTTGAGTTTGGTTCCACCAACGGAGATCACGTTTGGCGAGGACGAGGGGTAGGTTGCCGGTGCGCCCTGGTCCCCGGCTGAGGCGAAGAAGCTTACGCCGGGCCGGGCGAAGTGCGTGTCGGAGGATGCTTCTCCGCTGAACTCGGCAGCACCCCAGCTGTTGGAGACGTACTGGGCGTGCGCGGAGGCGTTGTCTTCGGCCGCCATCAGGTCCGTGAAGCTGGCGCTGTTCGCTTCAACAAGCAGGATCTTCGCCCCAGGCGCGACGGCGTGCGCCCATTCGACGTCCAAGGCGATCTCAAGGGACCAGCCGGAATCGGACTTTGGATACTTGGTGCCCCCGGTTTGGTTGACCTTCGTGAAGCAAACGTTGGCGGTGGTGCAGCCCGGCAGCCCGTACTGGGCGGTAAAGGCGGCCAAGTCCGAGGCGATGGTCGGGTCGTTGTACGCGTCGACGATCGCGATGGTCTTCCCGGCGCCCGCCGCGGCCGAAGTCGGGAAGCTGTAGGCCTTCTGGATGGCAGCAGGCGACAAGCCGGTGGGTGCAGTGTTTACCGCCTGGGGCATGACCCGCAACGGGTGGCTGGCGAAGTGTTCGTGTTCCGCGCCCTTGCCCGGGCTGTTGGGGCCGGGGGCGGCGGATGCGGGCAGAGCAGCGGTGAGAAGGAGGCCGGCAGCTGCGAGAAGAGTTGCGGCCCGATGAAGCCAGGACATGGGACCCCCGAGTGGGTAGAAGAGACCAGAGTAGTGGTCCCCGAGACCCACGCACACAGCTAAGGCCATGCAGCGTCATGCTGAACGGCTTGTATACGAAGAGAGACCGCTCATAGTTTTAGGGTGTAAGCGGACGCCGCGCTACGCCTGTCTCAGGACATCATCTAAGTGTGCTTGCTCTGATTATTCGACGGGTAGCGAGCATGTTGTGCAGATAGATGCCATGGGAAGCCGTAGGTCGCTACAGGTCCTGGTCCTTCTTCGATCCCGGCTGCTGGCGCTATCCATCGTTTTCCGAGAGTCCGGCGGCGGGGCTCCGTAGGCGTGGTGGCGGAGATCTCGGCGCAAGTGAATGTCGGGGCCGCTGCAGTAAGAAGTGGTAGTTTCTTGTCGCAGTCGCAAGCTGTTCGTTCACCTGTTGGAACGATCATCTTGCCGCTGCGGCTCGATTTCGGTCTCATGTTTGATCCTTGATTGACCCGGCTGAGGCAGTGGTTCCGCCGTGCTTGGCGTCTCCGGAAAGTTGTTCGTGTGATTCTTGGGGTTCAGGTTTTGCACTAATCAAGCTGCTGCTTTTTTGTGTCTTGGCACGGCCTCCAGTTGTACTGCCACGTCTGAGAATCTGGTGCAAGAGGCGGAGTACCTCGCGTACGGAAAGGGAGGGAAGGTATGCGCGGCTGAGGGCATTGCCGATGGCGGGCAGGGAAGCCGAATCAGGGTAGATCATGAACAGGGGGTGATAGTGGGGGTGAAACTTGGCTTTGAAGGCCAAGAGGGAACGGAACCCGTAGACAGGTTCGAGAGCGGATCCGATGTTGTCGAGCAAGCGGTCGAGTCCGCTGGCCTCCGGCAGGTCAGCCGGTGGCGTTTGGGAGTTCTTGCCTTGGGGGACGTGAGCTAATGGAGCCGCGGAGAGGCTGATGAATTCGTAGCCGTCTTTCAGGAGGGTGGTGGCGGCGGAAGCGATCAGGAATTCGATGGCCGGCCGAAAACCGGTCTCGTTTCTGCGCATGAAGTCCAAGGTCCAGCCGACGATGCGGCCATGGTGGTAAACGGGGAGCCATGAGGTGACCGCGTGCACGTGGTTTTGGTTGTCCAGAGCGAGCAGGCAGCGGACCTCCGGATCGTTGAGTTCATCCAGTCCTCCGAGAGTGAATCCCATCTCGGGCATTTTCCGGTCCGCGACCCATTCTTCGGAAATGGCAACAATTTGATTTTTGAGGTGACGGGCTGCTGTGGGGTAGCGGACCCATTGTGCCCGGATCCCGGCCTTTTCCGCTTTGTTCATCGCGGTGCGTATGTCCTGGAACTTCTTTCCCTTAAAGGAGAGGGATTCGAGCGGGAGGACGGTTTCCTGGGCAATTTGTGTCGCTTCCCAGCCGAGTTCGGAGGCGGCGTCCCGGGCGGAAGCGGGTGCGGCATAAATGCAGGGGGTCCACCCCTTGGCCTTGCAGTACCGCGAGAACTCCTCCAATGTTTCCGAAAGCCCTGCTGGCTGACCGACGGGGGCACCGAGAGTCAGAGCTACCCCGGAATTGACTCGGTAGGCGATGAAGGTCTTCCCTGACGTGGAGAACCAGTACGTGTTCCCGGCCCAGGTTGTCATCCAGGAGATCGAATTGCTGTCCCCGTTTTTTAGGATCTCCAAGGCTCTGGCCCGGTCGTTTCGTGACCGGCTGGTAGTGGGGCGGAGAAAAGTTTTCAGGATGAGCACGCCTGTAACGGCCCAAAACAGGATTCCGACTCCTTCGTACAGCAGAACAGACGGGCTGCTTTGCGGGAAGAAGGCCGGCGGAACGTCCACGGTGTATCCGAGAGGCAGGAACCTGTCAGGGAGATCCGCGAGCAGGTCGGCCAAAGCGGGGACCGGGCTGAAATCCGCGGCAAGGACCATCCCTGTCCCCACGTAAACTGCACTGAGGACGCACGCCAACACCAGCAGCTGCGCCCCGAGCCGGGCATAGGTCCCTCGGGGTGGGGAGACAGAAAAGAACCTCCCACATACCAACAGGACCATAAACAGCACCATTGGCACGGCCAGTGGCACCGCAAGTGCCAGCGGGTGGTGGGGCCCGCCCCCGCCGTTCCCGGTTGCGGCAATGACCTCCCCGGCGACTGTGCCCGCCGCGGCGCTTCGAAGAACCGAGGCCAGGGTAACCAGCGCCAACGCGGACAACCCGGCCTGAACCAGCAGAGCTGCAGCCCAGGCGAAGCGTCGACCGCGGCGAAGGCCCTCAGCGAGCACCAGGAGCAGAAACGAGGGCACAATGGCCATGAAAATCGCCCCGGCCCCGGCCCTGAGTTGCAGATGCCCTGCCAAGCATTCCCGGTGCTGGGCTGGGTCGGCGCATATGCTCTGCAACGACCCGGGGTCGACTGGCTGGATGTCCGTGAACAGGAAGCGCAGCACCGACAGCGGGCCGACAGCATGTGGGACCAGGCCGGCAACCACCGGCCCGACGGCCGTGACCGCGACCAGGACAGCCAGAAGCACCCGTCCCTCATGTCTCGAACTCACCGGGCGCGCCGGCCGCGGCGGGCGGCCAAGAAGGATCGGTCCCAGGAGAGCTCCGACCGTACCGGCACCCAAACGGGCAAGGTCGGCGAATCCGCCACCGTAGAGGGCAAATAGTATAAGCAGGCCCGAGAAAACCAGGCGCAGACGGCGCCTCCACAGAGTACTCATCGAAGCAGTCGATGCCATTACTGCCCCACATACCAGAGCACTGGGACCGAGCAGGACCGTGCCGTTCATTCCCGAAGCCCAGGTCCCAAACACGGCGCGGGCCGACTCCGCGAACCCGACCGCAGCAAGGACACCCAGGACCTGGGACAGGACTACAGCAGCAGCGAATTTCGCGCTGCCCATCCGCCGCTCTAAAGGAATCCCCGCTATCAGCACCAGCCCGGTTCCCACCACCTGCCCTGTGAGATCCCGGGCCCAGAAGGCCGAAGCCACAGCCGTCCACCATCGATCCGGCACCGACGTAGTGCCCACCGCTGCAGTCGACCAGTCGATCCCGCCATGGGTGAGGGCGGAGGACAGGGGGCCCAGGGACCAGAAAACCAAGACAAAACCCACCGTGATAGGAGACCTGCGAAGCTCATCAAGTTTCCACCATCCACGACGCCGCCGCTCGGCCCTCACGTGCCTGCGGGACATCGTCACAAAAGTTCCTTTCAAGCGAAGGGAGAGTACCGAGGGATCTTCTCGTCAAGCCCCTGCTGTCAGTCCTACGCTACCGCGCTGAGACGCAGGCGGGATTGCGAATGCGCGGTCATTTCTGTAATCACCCCGCGTCGGCCAGAGTGCTGGAGCAACTCGGTCCGGGACGAGTTGCTGGAGAATCCCGCAGGGCCCCGGGGCAGGCATTGTTACATGAAGCCCTGTCATATAGCCGCTACCGGGCGAGCCGCCGTGCAGCCCACGATCACGCCTAGCGAATCAATGTGGAAACTTGCATTGCAAGTACTACTTTGCGGGAGCAGCGATCCGCTGTCCCCAATCTGTGGATGTGGTTGTAGCAAGACCCTCGCGGTTGAGTCAACAGGCGCGAGGGTCTTTCGTTCATACCGCGACGGAACTGCTTGCCCCGGTGGTTCTGAACGCTAACGAGTGCAGCTTGCTGTCGCGCACCCTGGCAGCAAAAAACAGAAGGCATCCCTCAGGCCTCAGATCCGTTTGACCCTCGGAACAGGCCTCTGAGAACAAGCCGGAGCGCTGCCCGCAGACCAAGTACTCCCTAGTCAGACGGCTATGACGTAAAGGTGGGGTGTGCTTCAAGCAGACGGCGGCGTAGAAGTCTAAGGACACCTGAAGCTAGATTGGCGGAATAAATAGCCGTCGTCGCCCTTTCTCATCAGGCTAGATTCGGCATTGATTCTTGAACAAGGCGAAAGTAGGGGCAGCGGGATCTTCCGGACCAGGGATGTGTGAGCTCTACGTGGACGAAGTCGGGATAGCGCAGCTGAAATGGCACTCGGATGTAACTGTCGGAACGCAGGATGCGGAGCTCGCAGTCCGGGTGGTGGACGAGGTATGCGGGGCGGTGGAACGTCCGTTGTTGGTGGACATGACCTGCACGCGGGGAGTCAGCCGAGGTGCCCGCGATGTTTTTGGCCGCTCTTGCCAGGCATCGAAGGCTGCTTTGCTCGTGACCTCGCCTGTGGTCGAGGTCATCGCCAACTTTGTCCTGGCCATGAATAAGTCAGACCGACCGCGGCGCTTCTTTACTTCACGCGATGAAGCCATGAAGTGGCTCAGGTAAGGGTCCAAGAGGTTCTGTCAAACCGCTACCTGCAGCGACTTGATTGCTCTACCCAGGAGGGTTCAAATCGAAGTGGTAAACATATGTTTCCTTGGGCAATCGAACGGGGCTCCGATGCCAGAGCGATCCTTGCGCTCACGGTTTATCGGTCTTCACTCTGCATAAAGCGCAACATGCTGCGGCAATCGGTGAGATAGCGTGGGAGTTCAGGACTTACTTGCCGCTCACATCTGCGGGTATCCAGGACGCATCCGATAGGAAACGCCTACGCCGGGGAACTCGCCGTGGCCACCCCAAAACCAGTGGACAGGCCTTGCGATGCCGCACTCACGAGCCTGCCGGGACCCGTAAGACCAACCGCACGCGCCTCCAGATTCAGTGAACGCGGAAAGAGGCGGCTCAGCTAACCCGACGCTGACCGCGGATGATTCACCGCATTCAGATTCTGCTAGGGCGCCAGCGTGCGGATCCGGACGGCGTGTCGTACCAGCATGTATTCGTAGCCACTCGTGCAGTGGATGGGCACAAGCAAATATTTAGTAAGCATGCTTGCCTTCCGTGGGGTGATGTGGCTAGGTAGAAGGGTGTCGGCGCGATGAAC
>NZ_BMFW01000065.1 GCF_014639275.1 Arthrobacter liuii
CACCGTCCTTGTTGGTGTCGGCGGACATGTCCGGGCAGGTGCCCTGGGCGCCGATGTGGATGTGCTGGACGTGCGGGTAGGGAGCACCGTTGAACATCGCGGCGAGGCCGGATACTTTCTCGGTGACGGTGGCCTGGTCGCCGTTGACGGTGATCATGACGGATCCGGAGGCGTTGCTGCCGTTGATCGCGGCGAGGTTCGCCTGGTAGTTCGTGGTGTCGGCTGCGAGGGCGGGGCTGGTGGAAAGTGCAAGGGCGCCCAGGGCCAGGGCCGGGGCAATCAGGAAAGCGGATTTCTTCATGATGTGTTTCCTCCATTGATGATGAACGCTCCCCCAGATGGGCACGTCCATAACTGTGACACTAACGGTTCGTTGTGCCCCGCGTCACGGATTGGTCAAATCCTTGGAAACTTTTTCACCGGCCCTGAGACCGCTGCCCTGCCCACAGAGGCGGCCAGGGCGGTGCAGTTCCCGGGCTGGGGCCTGGAGTGGTTATTCGGACCAGCAGGCCAGGACCGTGGTGGCGACCTGGTAGGCGAACGCGGCGCGGGTGACCTGGTGGGGTCCCAGCGGTTCCGGCAGCGCTGCCGCGTCCACTGTCAACACGAAGTTGTCTTTGACGAAGACGGCGGAGGCGGGGGTTTGGAAGGCCGGGAATCCCAGGTTCGCCAGCCCCTCGATCGGTGCGGCCCCAGCCGTGGACCGTTGCAGCTCCTGAAGGTAGGCGTGTGCGGCATCCGGGTCCGCGGCTTCTTTGACCGAGAGCCCGAGCGAACCGGCCGGCAGCGCATAGGTGCAGGTGAAGAGCTTGTCCGCCCAAGTTGCCCCATTGCCGGGGGCAGACGCGAGGGCAAGGATCTGCACGATTTTCTCCTGGATTTCCTTGCTGCACACCATCAACGCCGCCGCCGATGGGCCACCAGCGGCGGCAACGGGAATATCAGTCGGCGACGCTGTCGGGGTACCGGCACCCGGGTCACCACTGTGTGAGGCGGATACCGAAGCGCTGGGCCCGGACACAGCCGTGCCGGGACCGGTGCCGCATCCGGCCAGGACCAGTATCGACAGCCCGGCAAGAGCCGGCACCAGCATCCGGTGCGTGGCAGATCGTGGCGGCACGCTTATCCGTCCCATGAAGCACACACCTTCCAAAAGGGTAGTCATGGCCGACACCATATCGCCCGCCACCGGTTATTCGTGACCGGTTCCACCGCGGACGGGTCACCAACACGTCCTGCGTTGCGGGTCCCTTTGCATAGTGGGTCCTCACGCAGGCCGCAGAGCCCTTGGAGCGGCGCGCCTTTGTCTGAAAGGCGCCGATATCGGGCCTGCACCTGGCCAGCGCCGTATTCCTGCTCGGCGTAGGCCTCTCGCAGGACAAGACCATTAACCGCTGCACCACCGTCCGCGCGACCCAGGCCGCGCCCCCGTGGCGGCAACAACGGCCCGGGTCCCCGATGAGCCCCCTGGCCCCGGCCAGGGGCGGGGTCTTGGCCGAAGCCGCCAGCATCCTTGCCGCGTTCGCCGGTCCGGGCGCCGCGATCTCAGTTTCGGGACCAGCGCAACGTTGCTGACCACCGCCACCACAAATCCCTGGACGATAGCTGGACCGGTCGCTGCCGTCCTCTGGGGGTGCGGTACTCACGGTATGGGCGGTGCAGCGTCTCCGGACGTACTGGCCGCTAAACCCGGTGTTGGTTGGTGGTGTCATGTGGCAGCGGGTGCACCACGGTTTCGATGGCACCGGTCCGGGACTGTTCGGCCTTGTGGCGGCGGGTGTGGTCCGTCAGGTAGCGGCTCGAGATCCAGCCGATGGGACCGGTGGGCAGTGGCCGTAGCCTCACGGTGAAGAGATCCTCTATCGATGTCATCCGTACAGCCCGTCCCGTGCGATCGTCCCAAGCGGGGCGTGGTCACGGCCGGATCAGCCGGTCAAGGCAGACCATCTTTTGGTGCCGCCGTCTCGAATTACGGGCATGAACTATTACAGTCCCGCGGCGCAGGAACGGGTCAAAGACGCCGCCTATGATGCAGTTGAAAGAGTTCTGACCGGCATGTTCGAACCGTTGAGCAGACAAGCCCTTGCAGTTCGCTGGAACCAGGCCGTGGAAGCCATGGCAAAACACCTCGAAGCGCAGGACAACGGCTCCGAATAAAGAAACGGCAGCGACGCCCCTCTCGTGGAAAAGCCCGGCTTCAGAATCCTCAACGCACCGGCGGTTCCGCCAGGGACAGGACTGGCGGGTTTTGTCTCCCGTAATCCCTTGGCTCGGCTGTCCCCGGGTGAGTTGGTACCCGGGGGCAGCCGGAGGCAACCCGCAACGCGGACGCCGTTGGTTGGTCTTAGTCTGTGTCGTTATCGCCGCTGGTGTTGATGGTTCCGTTGACCCCGGCCGGGAAGAACCCGCCTGAGGTGACCTGCTCGGGATCGAGGTAGGCGATGTTCAACACCTGGGCAGCGGTGCGGCTGAAGGCGAGCCCGTTCGCGTCCGTGGGTACCAGGTTGGCCACGGCTGCGGTGCCGATGCCCTGGTCCAGGTCCGTTGTCCCGTCGAGGCTGTCGCGGGCGTCCGAGATCTTTTGCACGGTGGTGTAGATCGCAGGCGTTTCAACCCCCAGGGCGTAAAGGGTCGTGCGGATGATCCCTGCGTGGTAGGCCTCCACAGCCAGTAAACCGGCGGCGGCTTCGAGGTAGGTTTTGTTGCTGATCAGCGGGGCGGCTCCCTTGTAGGCGGTGACACCGACGTCTTCGAAGATGAACGCCCCGAAGAGGAAGTTCAGTTCGTTGGCGTAGACATCGAACTTATCGTGGGGGCCGATCAGCCCGGCGGCGCGGGCGGCGGCGGTGAAGCTGTCGTCAAGGCTGATCCGGGGCCGTGCCACCGCCGCAGCTCCCAACGCACTGCGGAGGAACGCGACGTGGGTTTTTTCGTCCCCGGCGATTTCCTGCGCATAATTTTTGATCAGAGGGGTCTTGAACGGCACGGCACGCCCACCAATGACCGGGCCGCGCTGTCCCGTCCCCGTGGTCATATTGTCCGGCAAGCCCATGCCCGTGACGGCTCGGAGATAGAATTCGGCCTCCAGGTATTCCAGGTTCAGGGCGAAGTTAAGGATCGCCCCGTCACTGGGTGCACCGGCTTCCTCCGCGACGGCAGGTGCGGCGGTCGCGGACGCGGCCACGAACGCCGCCCCGGCCGTGATACCGCTTAGGCCCGCGGCGCGGAAGAACCGTCGACGGTCCACCGCGTTTTCGGCACTGCGGGAAATAGCATCAACAATGAAACGCTGTTCAAACATGGAACATTCTCCTGCCATTCACATGAAAATGGCGGGGGCAGGACTCAGTCCTTTAGCGCACCCCAGCGCTGCGACGCCCTCGTCGCCACAGCCAAACCGGCCATGATCACTGATACGGTACCGCGACCGGGAGAGGTTGAGGAAGGGCATGAATCCCAGGCCAGGTGATAAGGGTATTGATGATTCTTAGAGACCGACCCATCCGGAACCGGCCCGGCATCGAAACACTTTCAACGCATTACGCGGCGGCGAGTTCTCACCGCGGCTTCGTGCCCGTCGGTAACAGTGTCGGGCACGAAAAGTATGTGACCGTGGACTCCGGCAGTTGATGGGAGGTGGGATGGACCGCACGACCCTGAACATCGCCCCTGCCCTCCGCCTGCTCCTGGTCGGTGGCCTCTTCGCCATGTGCTGGATTATCTTCGGCGCGGGCAGCGCCCACGCTTCCCCGGCACCACCACCTGGTGAGAGCCCGCACACGGCCGACGGTCTCGTCACGTCTTTGACGGCTCCCGTGAAGCCGCTCATCACCGCGGTTCAGCCCCGGACAGAACCGGGACCACAGAGGACAACAACGCCCTCCACCGTCCAGGGGCCCGCAAAAGCGGCCCAGCCCGTGGGCGGCACTGCCCCGGCCGCCGCTCCCGTACGGCAACCCAGCGCGCCCGTCGCCCAATTCGTCGCCGGCACTGCCCAGCCGCTCCTTGCCCCGGTCACGGACCTGGCGGACGCGGTCGTGGCCCCGGGCACAGCGCCCGTCGCCCAACCCGTCGCCGGCACTGCCCAGCCGCTCCTTGCCCCGGTCACGGGGCTTGCGGGCAGCGTCCTGAGCCCGGTGGACGCCGTCACTCGCCCCGTGACAGGTTTGATTACCGGCACCACGACAGCGGCAGTCACCGGACCTATAAGCGGCATCCCAAGCGGGGCACCGCCCGCCACAGCGACCACCGCAGTTGCACCCGTTACGGCTAACACTTCCCTGCGCGGCGCTGACCCATCCGCCACCGTGCACTCCCCTCTGCCTACGGGCATTGCGGATGTGATCGCCCCGCGTGGTGGGGCGTCGATGGATGAGGGCGGCGCCTCGCCTCAGAGCCCTATCCGGCTTCCTGGCGGACTGGTGCCCGCAACGGCGCTGGTGTACTCACCGGTGTCCGGCAGTGCCGGCGCATCGGGGCCCACTGGCGCCGGTGGACAGGCTGCAGCGGATCTTTCCTACCGTTTCATCCTGCCCATGACCCAGGGCGGCGACGGATCCCTTTTCAGCTTCGTCCTCCCGGGGCCCACAACCCAGGACCCTGGATTCTCACCGGATTAATGATGCCCGCGCCGCGCACCTAAATGCCGCGGCATATACAGGCATACCCGGTCCGTTTGGCCGGACCAAACATTCATTCCATGTGAGGAAAAACAGTCATGCATTCATTTGTCCGCAACACCCTTTGCGCCGCAGTTTTCGCCGGCGGCGTCCTCGTCCTCGGCGCAGGAGCGGCCTCAGCCGACACCGGCACCACCACCGGCGCCGGTCTTGGTATCGGCACGCAGAACCACACCAGCATCACCTCCACGTCCTCGACGGCCAACCACGAGAGCATCGCCTCGAACCTTGGCCTGAACCTGGGCGCTAACGCCGGTGTGGCCAGCAGCATCCAGAACAACACCACGACCCGGAGCACCGGGACGGGGGTTGCCGGGGCCGAGCGTGGCTCCGTGGGCTCGAACCTGAACCTGGGCGCTAACGCCGGTGTGGCGAGCACCATCCAAAACACCGGGACTGACCGTGGTTCGTTCGTTTCGGCGACGGACCTGGGTGTGAACGTGGGTGCGACCGCCGGTGTGGCGAGCACGGTCCAGAACACCGCGGAGGAGAACGGCACCACCGGGACTGACCGTGGTTCGTTCGTTTCGGCGTCGGACCTGGGCCTGAACCTGGGTGCGAACGCCGGTGTGGCGAGCACCATCCAAAACACCGTCACGACCCGGAACAACGGGACCACCGGGACTGACAGTGGTTCGTT
>NZ_BMFW01000066.1 GCF_014639275.1 Arthrobacter liuii
CCCCGCCGGCCGGCTCCCCGGGCACCGAGGTGGCACAGACCGGCAGCGACGTGACCTGCCAGACGGCCAACACCACCGGCTAACAAGACCCAGGGCCTTCCCATGCGGAAGTGGTAGTACTGCAGATAGGTTTCACCGGGAAACGGGGGTAGGAAAAGAGGATCGATGTGCTCCACAGCTGGTTAGTCATGGACGCGCTGATCGTGTTTTTTGGAGCCGCGGCGTTATTAGCGGCCGCGGCCATTTTCCGGGCAAAGAGCCTCTACGGGCGCGTGGACGCCGCTGCAGCTGCGGCTTTGGCATTGGTCATGGTCGCGGTAGGGCTGGGCTGGGCACCGTTGGTGACTGGACGGCTTGAAATGATGCTCGCTGTCGCGCTGGCATGGTTCGCCGCGAGCATCGCCTTTCGCAAAGGCGGCCCCGAAAGCACTGGCCCGTTCACGGGGATTTACGGCGCCGGAGTGACGGTACTGGCGGTCTGGGTGCTGTTCTCAGCTGCCCACGGCGGCGGTACGGCAACGGATCATCCGGCGCATCAGCTGGGCGCAATTCTGGGGGCCGTGATGAGTTGCCTGCTTATGATCTTCGCCGCCGCGGGTTGGATGATGGCCACCTTCGCCAAATCGGCAAATAACAAAGCACATGCGGTGCCCCGCCTCACCGGGATCCGCGAAGCGCTGATCGCCGGCGGTTTAGCTATGGCCTTGTACGCCATCTCCTAACCCCTCAGGGAGCATTGATCCCTGGACTAACAGTTGGTGATCGCACCCCTGAACCTAGCCTTACGAGGAGTTGCGCTTCAACCATTTTGAAATGGTTCTCCCACACCGCGGGAAATGAGTGTGAATGGTATTGAACAGGTGCTTGATCCTGCCACTGAAATATTTTCGGCGCAGCGGACGCCACTTACATTCCCTGCCGGGCCCCCAGAGTGTTCCGGAGTACCAGGGCACATACATATGAGCTGCCCTCCAGCAGGGGCAGTACCGGCCCAAAGACGAACGAGGGTTCGTGGCATAGTCATAACGGAGGTGTAGCTGGACTACTCCCCAACCTGACGTCGTGGCACTTGACCAGGGAGGATTCTGCCGAGGTGGCCGCGACGCCGCGAGAAGCTAATGGTGTTCGGCGGCGACTATGACACACCGGACGCCATCTGCCTGCGCGACTACGTCCACGTCGTAGACCTGGCCCGAAAGGCACGTGGCGGCGCTGAGAATATCACCTGGCGCACGGGCGTGTTCCGCTGGATCCTTGGCTTCGGCAAAGGCTCCTCGGTCCTGGAGGTCCTGCGCTCCTTCGAGAAGGCTGTGGGCCAACAAGGCGTTCATGTTTCCCTCGTTGTAGATGGAAGGCAAAGCGATGACCGCAGCCTGTGAGTTGCCGGAGAGTTTCGCGGCGCGGTGTTGAACCTGGGTGAACCTTTCATCGGATGGCCCGAAAACAGAGGAACTAGGGACCCTCCGTCGGCAAGAATCCTCGAGGGGAGAGCAAGGCATTCGTGTTTTTCACTTTGGCGAAGGGTTATTTTGATGAAGTCAGCAAGGAAGAACGGGGTCGCCGCAGCTGCGGTTCTCGGGGCGGTCATGATGACCGGTTCTGCGGTGGTGCCGGCTCTGGCCGACGATGGCCAGCACCGCAATGACGGCCAGGAGGGCCGGGGCGAAACGTCCAAGCATGTTTTGTTGCTCTCGGTGGACGGCCTGCATCAGAAGGACCTGGACCGATACGTGGCGGCGCATCCGGAATCGGCGCTGGCCTCACTGGTGAGCCACGGCACCAGCTACACGCATGCCCAGACTCCGGTGCCTTCCGATTCCTTCCCCGGCATGGTTGGACAATTGGGGGAGAAGAACGCCCGTGTGCAGCTGGATGCTTTGCAGGCCGCCGGCTACGACGTGAAGATCGCCGCCGTCGAGACCATCCGGGCAGTCAGTGAGGCCCGCACCCTGGGGCGTTGGGAGCGGGGCTACCTTGAGGCTGAGAACGGCACGGCCACCGGCCGTGACGCCGAGCTGGGAGGCCGCTGGGTGCCGCAGTCCTTCCCGGCATCACTCTTCACCACGCCCGATGCCAAGGAGTCCATCTGCGCGGCCAACGCCGCCGCCGTCGCCACCGACTACGGATGCGTCAGCGAATACGTCGTGTACTGCGTGGCCGACAAGGATGCCGGCCCGATGCTGGAAACCATGAAGGGCCGTGCCAAGCCTGGCGGCCCGCTCGTGGATAGCGAGACCCTGGACGCCGTTCGCGCCGCCTCAACGGGAAGCGAACCGCAGCATCGAGGCCGTCCCCAGGTCGGCAGGGACTTCGGGATGTAGCGCTTGAACGCCCGTTCGCACAGGCGTCAGGCGTCAGGCGTCCTAGCCCAGCTGAAACGCAGACATGTCGATGACCGTGGCCAGTGGCAGTCGGCGAGCCGTAAAATCTCCACCGAAGTTGAGATGTTCTTCAACCTCGGCAGCAGCTTGAAACCCAGAAGCTCGGTAAACGCGAACCCACGTTCGAAGCCCCGAGAGTGTCAGCATAGTTCGCTTCGATCACAAGGGTTCGCAGGTAATCCAAACCCGTATCGATGGTTTCGACGCGGGCCGGTTCGGCCAGGTCTGCGGGGATGATCAAGGCAGTACAAGTGCTCATGCTCTATTGCCTCTCTCACATATGGTTTACTGCGGGCCGGCGCCAGCTGAAACCGTCAACTCGTTGCAGCGCAGCGTAAACCAGGACTCGCGGCGGTAAACTTGAACTGCCCCCGTCACCGGCCACTCCCCCCAGTAGGCCGGTGACGGCGAGGCCAAAAACCCCCTTGACGCCCCCCCTTTCTGTGGGATGGTCGAAGGCGTAAGCACCAGGATGTTTACACCTCAGGTCCGAGGGCCGCATTCCCACCGCTTGCAGGCCCCCTCTGCCTTGCCTCGGTCACTGCTTGGTGTGTTGGTACGGTGGAAGTGTCCCGCCAATCGCAGCGAAACTTGGGGAAGTTATTGCTCCTGGCGGGACTGTATTTGGGGAGGAATCTTATGGGCCCGTGGAGCCGGTTCAGTCGGCGCAGGACGACAACTGGTACTGGCGAGTCCGCCGGGTGGTGGCGGCCGCGTCCGAGGAACATGAGCTGTTGAGCCCTGAGCAGGTGGCGGATCTGAAAGCGGCGTGGGCTGAGCTAGCAGAGCGGCCAAAGAATCAGCTGTCACCGGCTTCCATGGGTTACGTCCCGTGGAGTGGTGTAGATCTCCGCAGTTGCGCGTTGCTCCGGTGACGTAGTGAGCCATCGTGCGATGGTCAGTGAGTACCGTTCAGAGTCACTCACAGAAAGACACAAACACACGATGGCTCTAGGGCGTGTCTCCCAAAGCCTGATGACCGCATCCGGGATGCTTGATGGGTGTCGCGTACTTCCGTTTTGACTGATGGGCAATGGGCCCGCATCCAGCCGCTACTGCCGTCCTCTGCAGGCCGGCG
>NZ_BMFW01000067.1 GCF_014639275.1 Arthrobacter liuii
ATCTGCTGGACCGTTTCCTTGACGTAGTTGTCGCCGAGCTGGATGGCGCCGTGGTCCAGGCCGGAATCCGGGTACCCGCACTTGGGCATCCCTACAAGGGCCGCGCCCGACTGGGAGACCCCGTGCATGTCGTGGCACTGGTTCGGGCTGATCCACGTGAAGTTCGGCACGTTTCCGCTGGCCAGGTCGGCCTTCAGGTTGTTTTCCTGCGGCACGATGTTCTGCAGCCGCGGGCTTCCCGGGTAGTTGATGTCCGAGAAGTACATGAACGGGTTGTGCTTCTGGGCGTACAGCTTGACCGTTGAGGAGCCGATCATGGGCGCGTACTCGACCTGGGAACCGGTGCTGGGAAGGCTTTCCATATATGCCTTCCAGCTCAGGCCCTTGCCCTCAAGCTGGTCCACGATGTTCTTGCCCGAGAACATGTGCGGGGTGGAGGCCGCGCTGGCGGCCTGGGCCTGGGTCAGCAGCCCGGTGGCTCCGGGGTCCCCGGAGTTTGGGATGAATTCTTCAGGGGCGCAGGTGACGTTGGCGCCGGCCTTGCAGTCATCCCAAATGCCCTGCGAGCTCCCTGAGATGGCGGCCAGGTAGTTGGGCAGGCTCGGGTGGGTCACGCCGTGGTAGTTGGTGGCCGTGTTGTAGCGCTGGGCCAGGGTGTTGATGTACGGCGCGTCGGCGGTGTTGCCGATGACCTGGTCGTACCCGTGGTTCTCCATCATGATGACGAAGACATGGTCAGGGCCGTTCTGGCCCTGACCGCTGGCCTGGGCGGACGCGGCCGACGTAGTTTGGGCGTCCGCGGGTACCGCCGCGCCGACGGCCGCGAATCCGGCGACTGCGACGGCGGCAGCAAGCGCCGCGGCGCCTGTCCTCCGGTTCTTGAGCACATTGAGCATGGCAAAATCCTTTCGATGTAGGCCCGGCATTGGGCACCTGTTTCCCGAGGGATGCAGCAAGGTAAGGCTGGGTTTGGCGGCAGGGCCGCGGACTGTGAGCAGCCCTGCCACCAATACCGGTGTGGTTACCGGCCGAGCTGGGGGTCGCTGGTCAGCTGGCTGCCGTTCTCGAGGCGGCCGGCCAGGACGCGGACGAACTTGGCGTCGCCTGCTGAAGTGATGGTGAGGTCATACCAGCCGCCCTGGGTCGGGATGACCACGGTCTTGCCCTGGCCCGGGTTGAGGGAGAGCGTCTGGGAGCCGGAGCCGTACGCGTCCTTCAGGGTCAGGTTTGCGGCAGCCGCCCCGGCGTTTTCGATCCGGAACTGGGCATGCGGGGCCTTACCGTCCGCGGTGACGGTCACGCGGATGTCCGCGGCCGCCGTCGTGCCCGCCAATCGCCGGTACCAGCCTGCGGGGCCGTGCATCTGCACGTCGTACTCCGCACCGAGCGCCCACGACGCGTCCAGTGAGGCCCCCGCTCCGATGGTGTAGGAATACGGGCCTTCCGGAAGCAGGTTGGAGCGGACCTGCACGTGCGCGCCCAGGGTGCCGCGGTTCGTCCACCGGCCGGTGAGCTTGCCGGACCCGATTTTCGTATCAACGTCGAGGGCGTAACCGAGCGGGCGGGACGGGCGGGTGCCCTTTTCCTGGGCGGGCATTGAGTTCGACGCCGGAGGTACCGGAACGTAGCTGGGGTGCCGGTTGTGGTCTGCCGGCTTGTACGCGGAGGCGTCCGCCAGGGCGGGCGCGGCTCCCCCGGCCTTGGAGAAGTCGAACGCGCTGGTGAGGTCCCCGCTGACGGCACGGCGCCATGGGGTGATGTTCGGCGAGGCCACCCCGAAGCGGGTCTCCAGGAACCGGACGATCGAGGTGTGGTCGAAGGTTTCGGAGCAAACCCAGCCACCCATGCTCCACGGGGACAGGACGATCATCGGCACCCGCACGCCCAGGCCGAAGTGGCCGGGGACGTCCTTGTCGCCGTAGAACGTGGGGGTGCCGTCATACCATTCACCGGCCGTGGAGACGGTGGAGGCGCCCGGAATCTGAGGGGTGTTCGGGTGCGGCGGAACGATGTGGTCGAAGAAACCGTCGTTCTCGTCATACATGAAGAAGACAGCGGTCTTGCTCCACACGTCCGGGTTGGAAGTCAGGGCGTCCAGGATGTTTGCCGCGTACCAGGCGCCAAAGTTCGGCGGCCAGTTCGAGTGCTCGGTATAAGCCTCGGGGGCAACGATGTAGGAGACCTGGGGCAAGGTGCCCGACTTCACGTCCTTGCGGAGGACGCTGAAGAGGTCATCACCGGTCTTGGCACTGGTACCGGTGCGGGCCTTCTCATACAACGGGCTGCCGGGCTTCGCGTCCTGGTACTGCTTGAAGTACAGGAGTGAATTGTCCCCGTAGTTGCCGATGTAGGCGTCGTCGGTCCAGCCCTCATAGTGCGCCGGATCAAGGCCCTCGCCAATGTCCTGGTAGACCTTCCAGCTCACGCCGGCCTTCTCCAGCTCCTCAGGGTAGGTGCTCCACCAGTAGCCCTTCTCGCCGTTCCACAGGTCAGGGCCGCCGCCCTTGCGGTCCGGGTCGTCGCCGCCGGCGAACATGTAGTAGCGGTTCGGGTCAGTCGGTCCAAGGACCGAGCAGTGGTACTGGTCGCAGACAGTGAACGCGTCGGCAAGGGAGAAGTGGAACGGAATGTCCTGGCGGCCATAGAACGCCATCGTGGCATCAGTCTTCTCCGGCAGCCACTTGTCATACTTGCCGTTGTTGAACGCCTCGTGGGTGAGTTTCCACGAGTGGTCCAGGTCCTCCATGAACTGCATGCCAAGGTTCGGCGCATCCGGGTGGAACGGCGTCACTTCCCGCGTGGCATTCGCCTGGTGGAACGTATCCTTGCCTGAGGGCATAAGCGCCGGGTGCGGGTCCGCGAACCCACGCACGCCCTTCAGGGTGCCAAAGTAATGGTCGAATGCCCGGTTCTCCTGCATGAAGATCACCACGTGCTCGACATCCTTGATGGAGCCCGTGGCCCTGTTGGCGGAGATTTCCGCGGCCCGGGCGATGCTCTGGCCCATCATCTGGGAAATAGCGGTTCCGGCCGCACCGGCGGCGGAAAGTTGAAGAAAACGACGGCGATTGAGACCTGCCATGAGGGCGCTCCTAATGCGTTGACTTTTTAATGTCCCCCGCCGGGAACT
>NZ_BMFW01000068.1 GCF_014639275.1 Arthrobacter liuii
ACGATGGTGGCGCGTTCGGCCGCCAGCCGGGCCGTGGGCTGATGCCGCTCGGGGAGGAATCCGATGAGGAATCCCCGGATTTTGTCGCCGTCTTTGAGGAAGAAGAAGAGGATGACGGCCATCAGGACCATCCCGGCGATCGTTTCACCTGCGGTGCGCAGCCCGGTCAGGGCATCGGTGCCGAAGGAGCCGCCTGCGAAGAATTTCTGGACCTCGGACCTTGCTGCGTTCAGTTGCTCGTCGTTGAGGGCCAGGGGCCCATTGATGAGGAATTCGTGGAGTTGGTTGATGCCGGCCACGGCCCGCGCTTCGAGGTCTTTGGCTTGGTGGCGGATGAGGGAAATGATGCCGGTGACGACGCCGGCGAAGACGGCGAGAATGACGATGAAGGATGCCCCGACTGCCAGCACCCTGGGCCACCCCCTGTTGGTGAGCCAGCGTACCGCCGGGGAGATGGCCGACGCCAGGATCAAGGCGATCAGCACGGGGGTGAGGACGAGCGGGACGCGGGTCCCCGCCCACACCACAAGCCAGACCAGCGCGGCGACCAGCAGGACCTGGCTGGACCGGATCGCTGACCTGCCCAGAGTTGTTGCCCAGATCGGAGGCAGGCCCGAAACCATCGGGAGTGGAGCCGGCGCTGGCTGCGCTGCTTGTTCAAGGCGGTGTCCACCCTTCCGGGCATCAGCGGACGAACTGCCACCACTGGTGGCCGGTGCTTGATCCGGGGTCATAATTTCCTTCCAGGTAGGGAACGGGCACAAGCATCCTTGACGGAGGTGGCTTGGCAGGTTCCGCTAGGAGATGCATATTTCCTCTGGTGAGGTGCGGCCAAGAGGAACTTAAGGTGCAAGAGGTCCGCCTCCTTCAGAGGAAGCGGACCTCTTGTGCTATCGCCCTTGCGTTCGATGGTGTTAGCGGGCGTGGCGGCCGTCGTCGTCAACGTCGATGTTTTCCTTGCGGACTTCTTCATTGACGGTGTGCTGCTCGGTTAGGGTTTCCTTGTCGAGGCGGACGCGTTCGACCGGGACGGCTTCCTTCTCGACCACGGGACGCTCCTCGTGGAGAACCACCTCGTGTTCTTCCTCGCTGATGGCAGGGCCATCGAGAGCGGCGCCGCGGTTGGCGTCGGTGATCGGTTCGCGCTCAATACGGACCTCTTCACGCTCCACGGGGACTGTTGTGGTGACGTTTTCGGTGGTGACGTACTTGCGCAGCCGTGCCCTGCCTGTGGCCTGCTTTTCGGTGCCGACGTGCAGCTGTTCCTCTGAGCGGGTCATCGCATCATCGGTGGTCGGACCCGAGACGTCGTGTCCTACCGTGCCGCCTGCGGTGGTTTCCCGGTCGCGGGCGTCCTGGTGGGTGCTGGTGTCCCGATCGGTGGTGGTGCCGGTGGGGGCGGCGGCGCCGGCGCGTTCGTAGTAGGTGTAGAGGCGGTCTTCTTCTTCGGGGTCCAGGTGTCCGTCCGGGGCGACCCGGGGGGCGTCTTTGACCTTGTCCTTGGTGTACGTGACGACGATGTCGTTGCCGTCCTGGGTTGCAGTGTCCAGCGGGACGAAGGACTCATGGGTGCCGAACAAACCGGTTTTGACGGTAACCCAGGTCGGTTCCCCAGTGTCGTCCTCGGCGTAGACCTGACCAATGGACCCGATCTTGGTCCCGTCAGAGCCAATGACTTTACCGCCTGCTGTTGCCAGTGCAGAAAGGTTCTCAGTGCTGATCATGATGTGCTCCTTCTCGTACTTCTGTCTGGGACCTATGGTGCCTTCGAATCAGGCGAGGGGGTTCTTGCCGGTCACATGGGCTCCCCCACCATTGCCGGTAGTAGAGGTGGCTTCCTTCGCCTTGGCTGCCAGCTGGTCCTTGGCAGGGGGCGCCGACTCGGCTTNCAGGTGCCTTCGAATCAGGCGAGGGGGTTCTTGCCGGTCACATGGGCTCCCCCACCATTGCCGGTAGTAGAGGTGGCTTCCTTCGCCTTGGCTGCCAGCTGGTCCTTGGCAGGGGGCGCCGACTCGGCTTCAGCCTTGATCCGCGGTGCTTCGGCCTCGGCCTTGTTCAGGTAGGTTTCCCAGCGGCGGGACATCGGCCCGATGAGTCCGCCACCGACACCAACGATGATGACGCCAACGATCACGGCGAGCACGGCGATCAGGATCGGGGTGGTGACAGTGGTGGCGATGTCCACCTGGTTCAGGGCCGCGATAATGCCGATCCCGAGGATGAAGATGCTGGCGATGTTTCCCAGGGTCTTGCCGTAGGAAAGGCCGCCGAGGGAACCCTGGACAAGGGTCTTGACCCCTGCTGCGATCGCGGCGCTGATGATGACGATGATGATCGCGACAACGATCCGGGGCAAAAACGCGATGATGCCAGCGAGCAGGTCACTGACCGGGTTCGGGCCGAAGACGCCAAACGCGAACTGCAGGACAAAGAGGACCAACGCGTAATAGACGATCTTGCTGATGATGTCACTGGCATCCATCGATGACCTGGACAGCGCCTTTTTCACCCCGCCCCGCTCCACAAGCCGGTCGAAACCGACTTTCTGCAGGAGCTTGTCCAAGGCCTTGGAAATGGCCTTGGCGATCAAGAGACCAACGATGAGGATGACGAGGAACAAAGCGAGTTTGGGAACGAACTCCGCGACCGTAGCGAGCCCGGATCTAAGCGTATCTTCCATAGAAAACCTCCACCTTGCAGGGACTAAAACGTCTTCCGACTGCGACGTTCATCGCGCCGACACCCTTCTACCTAGCCACATCACCCCACGGAAGGCAAGCATGCTTACTAAATATTTGCTTGTGCCCATCCACTGCACGAGTGGCTACGAATACATGCTGGTACGACACGCCG
>NZ_BMFW01000069.1 GCF_014639275.1 Arthrobacter liuii
CAACCCAAAATCCCGGGACGGGGCGGTGGAATGCCTACGCGTACTCCGCGCCGAACGAGCCACAGCAATGCGGGCACGGGTCGCCGTGGTGGCACAAGTGAGGGCCATCCTCGTAACCGCACCCGAAACCCTCCGCGCCAGGTACCGTACCGCAACAAGCCCGGCCCTCATGGCTGCACTGGAGAAAACACGACCGTCGGGAGTCCCCTCTGACCCACTGACCAGCACCGCGACCGTACTCAAACGACTCGCCATCCGTTACCGGCACCTGCACCAGGAACTGGCACTGATCGATGCCGAACTCGACGCCATCCTCACCCTCCACGCACCGATGCTGCGCGACCTCGCCGGCGTAGGCACCGACGTCGCCAGCCAGCTGCTGGTCACCGTGGGTGATAACACCGAACGCGTCACCACCGAGGCAAAATTCGCAGCCCTGGTCGGCGTCGCCCCGATCCCCGCATCATCAGGAAAGACGAACCGGCATCGGCTTAACCGGGCCAGAGACCGGCTGGCCAACAAAGCGATCCACCGCGTTGTCCTCGTAAGAATGCGCTATGACAGCCAAACCCGGACCTACCTAGCCAGGCGACGCCAGGAAGGGAAAGCACTAAGGAAATCATGCGCTGCCTCAAACGCTACGTCGCCCAGGACTTCTACGGCCAACTTATCCACCCGTCGCCCGCCCCAAATGGTTGAAACCTCCGAAGAACACGCACAGCCAAACGGCTAACCCTGCAACAAGCCGCCGGCGCCCTGCATGCCTGGCCCCCCTTGTCTCGACTCGAACGCGGGCTCAGCCACGACGACGACCTCCACGAACGCTACGAAACCTGGCTCAACTGCCAGTCCCCCGCGATCGTCCAGACGCCACATCGTCTGCCGGCCCGCATGCTGCGCGCCTGACCATTGCCGCACAGGATCCGGGGTCAAGGGGGCCGCAGGCCGTCACGCAGCGATCGCAACAGCGACCCTTGAGGCCGGAGCGGCGCCAAGGTAACCCCCGCAGCGCGTGGCCGAGCGACCCTTTGACAGCAATAGGAGCATCAATGTACACACCCAGTTCGGGCCCTCTCAGAAACTCAAATCCAACGACCGCACTCTGTAAAAGGAGTGCGGTTCTTCTTTGTCCTGATAGCTTCGGCACTCACCCGGCCCTCATTTTCTTGCCCGCAAGACCCGGGGACACGGGACCTGATTCCACCTGTGTACAGCAGACCAACCTGGACAAGGACGCAGAGCCGCGATGCTCACGCCATCCTGAACCGGCCTTATCGCGCCCAGTCATGCCGTCCCGTCCTTGGCCGCCGATGGACAAGCAGAAGTACGAACTGCTTGTCATTCTGATATGTCCCATGGTCGCTGGGCGGGCCCTCCGTGCAACCAGGGCGCTACCGCGCCGACCCCGGAACCGAAAACTTCTCAGGCCAGAGTCGGTTCGCTCCTGGACCAAGTTTTCATCCCCGGCGCCGGTCCCCCAAGTTGCACTCCGGCCCCTCAACCCAGCGGATGGTCCCCTATCAGAACGACGCCTACAACCAACAACCGCTGAAAGACAGCAATCGCAAGGGTGAAGGGAATCACGGGATCATGGAAAAACTTACGATCAAGACACCATCAGACGTCCTCAGCTTCATTGGGCACAGCCTCGGCTTCTGGCCCAAGGAAAGCCTGGTCTGCATCACCATGCACGACAACAGCATCGGGGCGACCCTCCGCATCGACCTTCCCCGCCAGCCAGGTCACGAACTCCCCTACGCACGCACCGTCGCCCGCTACCTCACCAGCGACACCACCGCCACGTCCATTCTCTTCGCCGTCTACACCAGCGAACCCTGCCAGCCCGGGTCAGGCAAACCCCACGCCGCCACCATCGCCGCGCTCACCGGCGTCCTCGCCGAACAAGGCATCACCATCAGGGACGGACTCTTCGTGGGAAATACTACCTTCTCCCCCTACGACGACGGCGAATCAGGTACCAGCCTCGCCTTGCCCGTCAGTTCCACCGAAACCAGCGCGATCAATGCCGAATTCATCTACCGTGGCAGCTTCGTCGAACCCACCGGACACGTCACCCTTCCACCTGCCGGGCAGGAAGCTTCGAAAGCGGCCGGCGTCGAACGGCACATGGAAGCAATCAGGTTTCAGCAAAGCGGAACCGCGCTCCAGCAAGGCAGGAAACTTTGGGGTGACATGCTCGCGTCCACGGCTTTTCCCAGCGACGATGATTGCCACGCCCTGGTCGCAAACCTGCAGTTCCCCGCCATCCGCGACCGCCTCATCGCCGACATTCCGGGGATGGACGAGCCCATGCAGCAGATCCTGTTCGCCCAGACCACAGAGGCCCCGAAATGGTCGCGCGTTGAATGGGCGCAACAACTCCTTCTCCACGCTTACACCCGCACCTCCCCCGAACACGCGGCACCAGTCCTCACCGCCATCGGCTACATCAACTGGTGGGAAGGCAAAGGAAGCAAAGCACACCAATTCCTCCAACTCGCCCTCGACACCGACCCCGCCTACCGCCTCGCCCGCCTCAGCGACCAAATGGTCGGCTCCGGCATCGTCGCAGGATGGAACATGAACAAGAACACGGCTTACAAAGCCCTACCGTTCGACATTCCGTAATTCTTGTCCCCGCAAAGCGAAAACAATCTGCTCCCGTGACTGTGGAGATTCCCACCGCTGGCCATGACCGCGAGCCACGGCGCCGACATCCAACGACCGAGCAGATCAGGTTGAC
>NZ_BMFW01000070.1 GCF_014639275.1 Arthrobacter liuii
CGTGCAGGGAGTTTACGGTTTCCCCACCTCGTCGACAGTGGGCAGTGGTACGACGATTGTCATTGTTGATGCCTACAACGACCCGAGCGCCGAATCAGACCTGGCCGTATTCAGCGCCCAGTTCGGGCTGCCGGGCTGCACGACTGCGAACGGCTGCTTCACGAAAGTCAACCAGAGCGGCGGCACGAAATACCCGAGAACCAATTCCGGGTGGGCGCTGGAAATCTCCCTGGACATCCAGTGGGCCCACGCCATAGCCCCCGGCGCGAAGATTCTCCTCGTGGAAGCCGCCAGCAACAGCTTCACGAACCTGATGGCGGCCGAAGACTACGGCTCAGCGCACGCCCAGTACATCTCCAACAGCTGGGGCGGGTCTGAATTCAGCGGCGAATCAGCCTACGACGCGCACTTTACCGGCGCCGGGGTCAGTTACTTCGTCTCCTCCGGGGATAACGGCGCACCCGCAGGCTATCCCTCAGCTTCCCCGAACGTCATCTCCGTCGGCGGCACCACCCTGCACCTGTCCAGCGGCGGCACCCTGACCAGTGAAACCGGGTGGAGCAGTTCCGGAGGCGGATGCAGCGCCTACGAAACCGCCAACACCACCCAGGCAAACTTCATCAGCACTCAATCCAGCCAGGTGAACTGCAGCGGCAAGCGGGCCACCCCCGACGTATCCTTGGACGCCGACCCCGCATCAGGGGTATCGGTCTACGATTCCACCCCCTACAACGGACAGACCGGCTGGTTCACCGTAGGCGGCACCAGCGTCTCCTCACCCATATGGGCTGCACGATCCGCTGACACAGCCGCCGTGGTCAACGCCGCCTACGTCTACGGAAGCTCCATCACCTTCCGGGACATCACGATCGGGAATAACGGCAATCCGTGCCTGCCCGGCCTCGACCTGGTCACCGGACGCGGAAGCTGGACCGGCTGAGCTGTTACGTCATCACCCCCGGGCAGCATGCATTGAGTGGCCACGGATTCCTCGGGGTTGTTCCTAATGCTTGCGCCTGATTCCTATACGGCGTGGCCCTGGGTGCAGCGAGTGTACGCGGCGGCAACGGATCGGCGCTGTCCAGGGCGTTGCTGGCGAGGGACATCAGGTGGACGCTGGCCGCAGGTGGGCCCCGAGGGTCTCAGCGGATTTCCCCAACTCGATACTGCCGTCAGCGACACCCACGACAAGGTCGAACACCTGGTGGGGAGCCATGTCGTGCTCTGCTCCGTTCATGGCGAGGAAAACGACGACCAGCACCCACGCAGTGCGCTTATTGCCATCTATCAACGGGTGGTTCCGGGCAGCGGACTCCAGCAGGGCGGCCGCTTGCAGGGGCAGTGTCGGGTAGGCGGGCTGTCCCATCACCGTTGTCGCCGGCCGGGCAAGAGCCGAACCGAGGAGGCCGGCGTCGCGCACGTGGAATCCCATCCTCGCCACCAGGGTCATGGCCTCGTCGAGTTCGAGGAAGACGGTCATGCGTCAGCCAGTCGCTGGAGCGCCTCTCGGTCGTGGGAGAGAGCAAACTGGAATCCGCGCTCAATCAGGGCCTCGCGCCGACTCCGCTCGATGAGCTGACGCGCGGCCTCGACCACAAGCGAACTCTTCGACGTGTGGGTTTCGGCGGCCAGCCGGTCCAGTTCACGGTCCAGGTCATCGGGGAGTCTAAGTGTCATCGCCATAACCCCATGATACCAATGTGGTATCAAAAACGCTTGGGTTAGGCTCCATTTTCTACGAATCACACTGAGAGGGAGCCCGACGTCCGGGATGGCTAATCGGTGACTGCCCGCGACCGCCTGTAGAACGTTGCGCGTGACATTCCAAGATCGCGGGCAACCTGAGCGGCAGGTTCGCCGCTTTCGACAAGGCGGACAGCGCTCTTAATCTGGCTGTCGGTAATGCGGCGCGGCCGGCCGCCGAGGTCCTTTCCGGCTTCCCGGCGTTTGCTGATGGAATCGGTGACGCGTTCGCGTTTGATCTCGTGTTCCATCTGGGCCAGGGCGGCCATGATCGTGAACAACATCGACCCCATGGGCGTTGCGGTCTCGACGTCTTCCCCGCCCAGGTTCAGCACCCGCAGGCCAGCGCCCCGGGTCCGGAGTTCGTCCGCGAAGGCGAGCAGGTTCTGGGTGGATCGCCCGAGCCGGTCCAGTGTCGTGATAACGAGGGTGTCACCGTCGATCAGCGCCCGGAGTGCCCGATCAAACTGGGGCCGGGAAGCCCGCGCCCCGGACACACCGTGATCCACGTGAAGGTCATC
>NZ_BMFW01000071.1 GCF_014639275.1 Arthrobacter liuii
ACCAGCGTGTGGGTGTCGACGTTCTGCAGGGGCTCGGGCAAACCAGCGCGGGTGTCCCCAATGACAAGGGCTCCGGACAGGCCGGCGGAGATCTGGTTCTCCACATCCCCCGGGGTGAATGGCGCCGAGTTCGTGTTGCCCGGCGTGGCCATCCCCAGCATTCCCGTCGTGGCATGCCCGCCGTGCATTCCGTTCATGTCATTCTTCGGGCATTCGGTGGACATGGCGTGGCTGTGGTACCAGTAGGTGCCGTGCGGATGGTCAGCCGGAATAGCCAGCCTGTAGGTGAAGGTCGCCCCGGGAGGGATGCACAAGGAGGGGTTGTCAGAGTCCCCTGAAGGCGAAACGTGCAGACCGTGGAAATGAAGGTTTGTTGCCAAGTTCAGACGATTATGCAAGGTAATGGACACCGTCTGTCCCGGCTCGGCATTAATCGTCGGCGCCGTGAAGGAGCCGTTGTAGGACTGCCCCCAAATCTGCTGGCCCGACAGTTCGAAACGCGTCTTGGACGCCTCCAGCGTCACTGCCAGATTGCCATCGAACCCGGCCCCGACCGACGGCGGGTCAACCAGCACCGCTCCGGGAGCCATTCCCCGGGTTTGCGCTGCCGCCAGCTCCATATGCCCCGCAGCTGACGAGGTTTTGCCGAGCACCCCCACAAGGCCCAAGGTGGTCAGCATGCTCACGGCCAGGACCACAGCAGGAACGAGCATTCTTAGATTGGGCACGCATTCCCGGGACTCGCCGGAACGGACGCGTGAACGGAAGTGAGGCATCGGTACTCCTGGACGGGGGCAGCCGCGGCCCGGACCGGAACCGCCAAGAGATCGTAACAAAGGTTAGCCTTTCCTTACCAATCCTTCCTTACCGTTCATCCTCCCGTTACCTTGGCAACGAGTCGTCCTAACTGACTCCTCCGAACCGGCCGCGGCCGCTTCGGAGAACTGGAAAACCCGCGCACCGAGGGCCTGCTGCTTTGTCCGTTCCCTAGACCCTGAACTGGTGTGGCTCCCACACGAGCACAAACCGTTGACACTCGAGCCTGGAGCCGGCCGATAACCCCCCGACAAAGGAACACGGCCGAACACTCCCGTGCGTGGATCCCGCGTCTGACACGGGGTTTCTCTTTCATTACCGGCGTATAGTCAGAATGAACCGTTGGAGGCCGCCGAATGCCTCACCTGGCGCGGCAATCCCAGCCCCGAGGCCCAGGAAAGCGCGGCGACTGTGCGCAGGGGGTCCATGACATGGGCGAAACAGTCGGCAAGGCAAACTCCTAGATCGTTTGGCAAAAATCAGCACGAGCCAAACGGCGCAGCTTACCCCTCTGGCAACAACCCCAGGCCTCCGCGTTAACAGCACGCAAAATTCACACACCTACCCCTTCTCAGCAAGCTCAAAAACAGAACCGCCCAAATTTCGTTGACATGCCACGACCCTATCCACGGAATTCCACGCACGGGCTGTCGTCCTGCTACGGGCCGCCAAATCGATAGGCGGCGTGCCAGCCGAGTTGGGCATTAGTGAGGGTTGCCCTCACAGCTGGCTCCGTCAGGACTGGGCCGACCGTGGCGCACCCGCGAGACTTACGAGCCCGGAGACACAGAATCGGAGATCCGCAAGCGCGCAGCGACGCATCACCACGCGGCGTCCCGACGAACATGATGTCAGCGGTTAAGCTTCCGCTGGTACGTGCCAAGGCGGCCCTGACACGGTCCGGGGCCTGTCTTCAAACGCCATCCCTTAAGCCTCACCCCCAGTCGCCGAATGCCAACGGCCGGGCCTCCCAATTTGGAGGCCCGGCCGTTGCCGGGTTGGCGATTCTTTGGTGTTGGTTAGCCGTCGGTGTCGGTTGCCGAGGCCTTCGCCGGTGTCTGGGCGGTTCCGGCGTCGACTTCGTCGGGGGTGAGGATCTTGTCTTCACCCGGGTAAGGCTGGGTGAAGTTGTGGGCGGCGTACCAGTCGGCGTGGTTCAGTCGGGCGGGGTTGGCGCGGTCCGGGCCTTTCCAGTCCTGCTTCTTGGACCAGTCAGCCCAGGCCTGGGCGGCAGGCTGCGCAGCGGCCGGGGCAGCTGCTGCCGGGGATCCATTCAGGGTGTCCAGCGG
>NZ_BMFW01000072.1 GCF_014639275.1 Arthrobacter liuii
GTCGGAGCCCTTCTGGCAGTTCCACTCACCGCCGTCGGCTGGACCATCTTCAAAACCTGGAACGCCCACCGCGCCCCCGGCCCGGAACCAATCAACCCTGACAAACCCGGCTCAGTCGTCTGACAGTTCCGCGTGCTCAGCGAACATCTCGCTGAGGCTCGTCATGTCCCCGGCGTTGAAGGCCTCATACCCGCGCCGGACCAAGTCAACATTTTCTGTGGTTCCCATGATGGGACTCCTCTCCATCATCCTTGTTGGGTCGTGGGACGGCTTAAAGGTATTCCTGGCCCTGGAGCCTGTCGACAGTTTGCGGCACCCGGCTGCGGCGGCTTCGAGGAGCAGGACCGCAGCGAGCATCCCGCAGCGGATCCGCGCCACACCATTCATTATCCGAAGTCCTCTGCACGAAATGTCTAAAGTCGACTGCACGGCACGCCCAGGCCCGTAGGGGGGACTAACGGGTATGGTCTGGGGCCTAATCCCTCTCCAACACGGCCAGACCTCGATTGAATGATGCAGCGACCGGCTTGCCCTTGGACTTCCGGATCATCGTGCAGATCAGTCGCCCCAGCACAGTCCTGCCGGTGCGGTCCCAGGTGACGTGAACGACGCTGCCACCGTCGCGGCCGGGGCGGATCGTGGCTGCGACGTAGCTGCCCGGCGCAGAGAAGTTGCTCTCCTGGACCGTCCAGCGCACGGTGTGTGGGTCAGACCAGTCGTAGTGCTCATGAGCCCAGACCTTCCCGCCTGGAACCTTGTTGCCCTCGCGCACGTCCGCGGTGGTCTCGCCGACCGAGTAGACCTCATACAGTGAAGGCTCGATACCTGGCCATACTTGGGGGCGCCGTGCAGAGAAGTCGATCAGCGCGGTGCGCACCATCTCTGGACTTGCAGTTGTCTCAAGATCGAATTCGATCGCGCTCATGTGTCCAGCATTCCACCTGACCCTTCGATCACGCCATCATCACAGCACGTTTGAGGACCGGCTTGGAGGCACCCTCGGGGTCCCGAAAGGTGGGCGGACACGTGCGTACACCTACCGGCAGGAGTGGCTATAGGCTCAGGCGATGGATGATCTATTTGCGAGACATGCTATTGGTACGCTTTAAGCGGCAAGTGAGATGAACTGGCTAATTACGTCTTGGTTCATGGTGACCATCGGCCGAGTAACTGCTCGCCCAGACCCAGTTCGCGGGCCACCGGCGCGACCGGTCTGCCGGTATCAATCACCAGCCGTGCGGCCTCCCGCCGATACTCGGGAGTGAATTTACGTCGTGTCGTGCTCACAGGAACACCTTCCCGCGGAATCCCAGGATCCCGCTACTTCAGGTGTCCACCATCACAGGCTAATTCCACCAGCGGCATGGCCGCCGGGCGTAGCCGCTGCGGCACGTCATCCACCCGCCATATGCCCACTTCTACCGGCATCCTCTGATCCACCCATCCTTGGACGCAGCCCTGCGCCGCCGCATCGGTTACAACCTACAGGCGCCGGTTGCTTGAGCTCGACAAGTGAAGCCGGAAGGCCTTCTGACCCTCCGTCGATTTGGATGCTGAGATAGGTGTCCTCCTGCCGTCGCAGTAGAAGATCCCTTGCCGAACGTTCTCCACTGTGATGTCTCTTTCCTCTTTGGGGGGTCAGTGGATGAGGCTTTGGAGCAGCGCCGGCTCCAGTGCGGCGTCGATCAGGATGTGGGCGATGACGCATGGCCAGAGACTTCGTTTCGACATCAGGTAAAGGGCGGCCAGGCCCCATCCGAGAATGGTCGTCGCGGCCTGGGCCAGGAGAGCGGCAGGGAGGCCTGCGAAGACGTAAAAGTGGAGGCCTCCGAACACGAGCCCGCTGATGAGGACTTGGAGGGCCGGTGACCGGCCTGCGGCCGCTAGCCGGTCCATCAGGACGCCTCGGAATAGGGTCTCCTCGAAGAACCCGGCGATCAGCGCTGCCAGGACCGCGACGAGCTTGAGCGGGGACACGTTCCCGGCAC
>NZ_BMFW01000073.1 GCF_014639275.1 Arthrobacter liuii
CCGGCCATTGGGAATCTCAATGTTTCTGTCAAGCAGCTTGAGCGCGGACTCTTGGTATTGGTTCCTGGTAGGTGGTGTGGTCGCGGAGCATGGCCCAGAGGACGTTGATGCGGCGGCGGGCTAGGGCGATGAGGGCCTGCTTGTGGGACTTTCCTTCTCCGCGCTTCCGGTCGTAATAGGTTCTTGAGGCCGAGCTGTTCTTCAGGCTGGAGAGGGCGGCGAGGTAACAGGTTCGCAGGAGCCTGCGGTTGAAGCGACGTGGCCGGTGAAGGTTCCCACTGATCCGTCCGGAATCGCGCGGGACGGGAGCCAGCCCGGCGACGCTGGCGAGCCGGTCCACGCTGTCGAACGCGTCCAGGTTGCCGCCGATGTTCGCGAGGAAAGTTGCTGCGAGTACGGGGCCGAAGCCGGGCATGGTGAGCAGAATGTCCGCGCTGTGGTGCTGCCGGAAGAGCTCGGTGATCTGGGCATCGGTGGCGGCGATCTCTTCATCAAGGGTGCTGATTTGCTCGGCCAGCCGGACGACAAGGGCAGAGCCTGTGGTCTGAGTTGGCAGGACGGTGTGCTGGGAGTTCGCGGCCATCAGTGCCTTCTCTGCCATCTTTGCACTGTTCCGGCAGCCGCGTTTCCTCAGCCAGCCGGTGAGCCGGGTCAGTCCTGTCCGCCGGATGCCCTCGGGGGTCTGGTAGCCGCCGAGGAGGATCAGGGGCGCCTTTTTGGAGTAGTCGAACGCGCGCTCGAGCGCGGGGAAGTATTCCAGCAAGGTGGCGCGGAGCCGGTTGATCGCCCGGACCCGGTCGCAGATCAGATCCGTACGGCGGGCGGTCAGGAGCCGCAGGTCCACGCTGATCTGGTCAGCGCCGCGGACTGGTTGGAGGTCGGTTCGCATGCGTGCCTGGTCGGCGATGATCCTGGCGTCTTTCGCGTCGGTCTTGCCATCTCCGCGGTAGGTCGCGGCTGCGTGATGCACGATCCGTCCGGGGATATAGAGCATCTGCTGGGCGTGCGCGGCCAACAACTCGATCAACAGGGCCGCACCGCCAGCGTTCAGATCCGTGGCCCAACAGACTTCACCGCCGGCGGCGATCTCCGCAACCATGGCTATGAGTGCGAGCAGTTCGTTCTCGTCATTCTCGACCCGTTTCGAGAGCAGCACCGTCCCTGTCTGATCGATCACAACGCAATGATGAGCTCTTTTGCCCGAGTCGATTCCTACCCAGAATGCCGGCATATTCAGTCCCCTTCGCTCAGCTCCAATTTCGTTGGCCCTGTCGATAACTGCGCCGGCACGTCCTTACCCAACGATCAATGTCGTAATTCTCAATCAGCGGTCGAGTCATCGGCGGGCAGCGGGCGGCCATTCCCAGTGAGCCGTCCAAGCGGCAGGGAGATCTGTGCCATACCCGCCACCCGAGGGTGATCGAAACACTACGACAGCTCCGAAATCACCCTCAACAAAATCGTAAGGA
>NZ_BMFW01000074.1 GCF_014639275.1 Arthrobacter liuii
GGGACTGTAAGAAAAACGGTGTGTGATGGTCCGGCCTGATCCGAAAGGAGACGGCCGTGTCAGAGTCCACGACCGCAGTAACAGGGGTGATGATCGATCCTGTGACGGGAGAGATCATCGATCAGACGGAGCTTGCAGAGCGGTTGCTTGCGCAGGCCAAGGAACAGGGCGTGAGCCTGGTGGGCCCTGGCGGGCTGCTTAACCAGCTCACGAAGAACGTGCTCGAGACTGCGCTGGAAGCGGAGCTGACCGAGCACCTCGGGCACGAGCATGGCCAGACGCCGATCGCGGCCAACATGCGCAACGGCACCCGGTCCAAGACCGTGTTGACCGAGATCGGGCCGGTCGAGATTGAGGTGCCCCGGGACCGGGACGGCTCGTTCGAGCCGGTGATCGTGCCCAAGCGGAAACGGCGTCTGGACGGGATCGACCAGATCGTGCTTTCGCTCTCTGCCCGGGGGTTGACCACCGGGGAAATCGCCGCGCACTTCGAGGAGGTCTACGGGGCCAAGGTCTCCAAGGACACCATCAGCCGCATCACCGAAAAGGTCGCTGGGGAACTGGCCGAATGGTCGGCCAGGCCTTTGGATCCGATCTATCCGGTGCTCTTCGTCGATGCGATCGTGGTTAAGGTCCGGGACGGGCAGGTGCGCAACACCCCGTTCTACGTCGTCATGGGGGTCACCACCAACGGGGAGCGGGAGATCCTGGGCATCTGGGCCGGCGACGGCGCCGAAGGTGCCCGGTTCTGGCTGCAGGTCTTCTCCGAGCTGAAGAACCGGGGCGTGGAAGATGTGTTGATCGCTGTCTGCGACGGGCTCAAAGGGCTGCCGGAGGCGATCACGACCACGTGGGAGCGAACGGTCGTGCAGCAGTGCATCGTGCATTTAGTCCGCAACAGCTTCCGCTACGCCGGCCGGCAGCACCGCGACGGGATCGTCAAGGCGCTCAAGCCCGTCTACACGGCCCCTTCCGAGCAGGCGGCGAAAGAGCGGTTCGCGGAGTTCACGGCCGAATGGGGCCAACGGTATCCGGCGATCGTGCGGCTCTGGGAATCCTCCTGGGCGGAGTTTGTGCCCTTCCTCGAGTACGACGTGGAGATCCGGCGGGTGATCTGCACGACGAACGCAATTGAGTCCATCAATGCCCGCTACCGGCGGGCGGTGAGGGCCCGCGGGCACTTCCCCAACGAGGCAGCTGCCCTGAAATGCCTCTACCTGGTCACCAGATCACTTGATCCGACCGGCGGTGGTCGGGCACGCTGGGTGATGAGGTGGAAGCCTGCGCTCAACGCGTTCGCGATCACCTTCGCTGGCCGGTTCGAAAGAACCTTCCACTAATGAAAACCGCCGGACCCCACACACCGTTTATCGGACAGTCCC
>NZ_BMFW01000075.1 GCF_014639275.1 Arthrobacter liuii
CATGCTTGAATGCCACAACTTCGGCGGTGTACTTGAGCCCCGCTACATTGTCGGCGCGGAATCACTTGACCAGTGAGCTATTACGCACTCTTTTAAGGATGGCTGCTTCTAAGCCAACCTCCTGGTTGTCTTCGCAACTCCACATCCTTTCCCACTTAGCACACGCTTAGGGGCCTTAGTTGGTGGTCTGGGCTGTTTCCCTCTCGACTATGAAGCTTATCCCCCACAGTCTCACTGCCACGCTCTCACTTACCGGCATTCGGAGTTTGGCTGACGTCAGTAACCTTGTAGGGCCCATTAGCCATCCAGTAGCTCTACCTCCAGCAAGAAACACGCAACGCTGCACCTAAATGCATTTCGGGGAGAACCAGCTATCACGAAGTTTGATTGGCCTTTCACCCCTACCCACAGCTCATCCCCTCCATTTTCAACTGAAGTGGGTTCGGTCCTCCACGCCGTCTTACCGTCGCTTCAACCTGGCCATGGGTAGATCACTTCGCTTCGGGTCTAGATCACGCCACTCACACGCCCTATTCAGACTCGCTTTCGCTACGGCTGCCCCACACGGGTTAACCTCGCGACGTAACACTAACTCGCAGGCTCATTCTTCAAAAGGCACGCCGTCACCAGAATCAGACTGGCTCCGACGGATTGTAAGCACACGGTTTCAGGTACTGTTTCACTCCCCTCCCGGGGTACTTTTCACCTTTCCCTCACGGTACTGGTCCGCTATCGGTCATTAGGGAGTATTTAGGCTTATCAGGTGGTCCTGACAGATTCGCACGGGATTTCTCGGGCCCCGTACTACTTGGGATACTCTCACAGGCGGCACAAACACATTACGGTTACGGGACTAACACCCTCTCTGGCCGGCCTTTCAAAACCGTTCACCTATGCGCGCACATCACACCCCACCAGCCCGGCAGAACTGGTATGGAAAGTCCCACAACCCCGACCATGCAACGCCCGCCGGCTATTCACACATGGAACGGTTTAGCCTGATCCGCGTTCGCTCGCCACTACTAACGGAATCACTATTGTTTTCTCTTCCTGCGGGTACTGAGATGTTTCACTTCCCCGCGTTCCCCCCACGCACCCTATGTGTTCAGGTACGGGTCACCAGGCAACTCACGCCCCTGGCGGGGTTTCCCCATTCGGACACCCTGGGATCACAGTCCGGTTATCGACTCCCCCAGGCTTATCGCAGATTCCTACGTCCTTCTTCGGCTCCTAATGCCAAGGCATCCACCGTGTGCTCTTAAAAACTTGACCACAAAGATCAAAAAACTAATTTCGAGAGAACCACGAAA
>NZ_BMFW01000076.1 GCF_014639275.1 Arthrobacter liuii
GGCCAAAGAGCAGGGCATCGACCTCGTCGGCCCGGGCGGGCTGTTGAACCGGCTCACGAAAAACGTCCTGGAGACCGCGCTAGAAGCGGAAATGGACGAACACCTCGGATACGAAAAACACGACGTGTCCGGACGCGGGAGCGGGAACTCCCGCAACGGCACCCGCACCAAAACCGTGCTGACCGAGATCGGGCCTGTGGAGATCGATGTGCCGCGGGACACCGGTGCGACGTTCGATCCGCAGATCGTGAAGAAACGCCAGCGCCGGCTGACCGGCGTTGACGAGATCGTGTTGTCACTCAGCGCGAAAGGGCTCACGACCGGGGAAATCGCGGCGCACTTCGCCGAGGTGTTCGGCGCCAGGGTCTCCAAAGACACCATCTCCCGGATCACGGAAAAGGTCATCGGCGAGATGGTCGAGTGGCAGAACCGGCCCCTGGACCCGGTCTACCCTGTGCTGTTCATCGACGCGATCCACGTCAAGGTCCGCGACGGGCAGGTCACGAACCGGCCGGTCTACGTCGCTATCGGTGTCAGCGTCAACGGCGAACGGGACATCCTCGGGCTGTGGGCCGGGGACGGCGGCGAAGGGGCTAAGTTCTGGCTCTCCGTGCTGACCGAGATCAAGAACCGTGGCGTGGAGGATGTCTGCATTACGGTCTGCGACGGGCTCAGGGGCCTTCCCGAGGCCATCACCGCCGTCTGGGAGCGATCGGTGGTCCAAACCTGCATCGTGCACCTGATCCGGAACACCTTCCGCTACGCGGCCCGGCAGTACTGGGACGAAATGTCACGCGACCTGCGCCCGGTCTACACGGCCCCGTCCGAGCCCGCAGCGAAGGAACGCTTCGTGGAGTTCTCGACCAAATGGGGCCGGCGGTACCCGGCGATCACCCGGCTGTGGGAGAACGCCTGGAGCGAGTTCGTGCCGTTCCTGGACTACGACGTCGAAATCCGGCGGGTCATCTGCAGCACCAACGCCATCGAATCCGTCAACGCCCGCTACCGGCGCGCGGTCAGGGCCCGGGGCCATTTCCCGACCGAGCAGGCGGCCCTGAAATGTCTCTACCTGGCGACCCGGGCACTGGACCCGACCGGCAAAGGCAGGGCACGATGGGCCACACGATGGAAGCCGGCACTGAACGCCTTCGCCATCAGCTTCGACGGAAGAATCAACTAAAACGCCAACGGCGGATCCACCGAAAAACGGACAGTCCC
>NZ_BMFW01000077.1 GCF_014639275.1 Arthrobacter liuii
CGACAACGTCGGTGCGTCGTTTGATTTCTTTATTCACTCGCTCCATCGGGTTGGTGGACCAGACCTGACGCCAATGTTTCGTCGGGAACTCGGCGAACGCGAGAACGTCTTCACAGGCATCGTCGAGCATCGCGGCGACCTTCGGGTGGGACTTCCCCAGCATGCGGGTGACCGCGTCGAACTGAGTATTCACATGCCCGGCATCGGGCTGGGCAAACACGGTGCGGATGATCGAGGCCACCATCTCCTGGGCGCCCTTGGGCACGGTCGAGAGCACGTTACGCATGAAGTGCACCCGGCAGCGCTGCCACGATGCGCCCTGAAAGACAGTATTGATAGCCTTCTTCAGCCCGGTGTGGGCGTCTGAGATGACGAGCTTGACCCCGCCCAGACCCCGGGTCTTGAGCGAGCGAAGAAAGTCCGTCCAGAACGCCTCATTCTCGCTGTCGCCAACGTCGAACCCGAGCACCTCCCGGCGACCGTCCGCGGCGACGATCGCCTGGGACACGACCCGGTGATTCACGCGCGCCTTGCAATACGTCGCGTCGAGAAACACGTACGGGTAGCCCAACGCGGATAAATCCCGGTCCCGGAACGCCCCGACCTCCGCGTCGAGGTCGGCGCAGATCCGCGACACCTCGGACTTGGAGATCCCCGAATCAGCACCAAGAGCCTTGACCAGATCGTCGACTTTCCGGGTCGAGACACCGTGCAGGTACGCCTCCATCACGACAGCGAACAGGGCCTGATCCACGCGGCGGCGCCGTTCGAGCAAGGAGGGGAAGAATGAGCCCTGCCGCAGCTTCGGGATCTTCAATTCCAGGTCCCCGGCCGTCGTGGCCAGGGTCCTGGGGCGGGTCCCGTTACGGTGCGTCGCGCGCTCATCGGTGCGTTCGAACGGGCCGGCGCCGATAAACGCGGTCGCTTCCGCGTCGATGAGCTCCTGATAGAGCTTCTCCGTAGCGGTGCGGACCCGTTCAGTGACATCGGTGAGTTTCAATTGGCCAAGCAGGTCCAACAAGGCAGACTGGTCAAGAGCCATCGTGTGTTTGTGTCCTCTCGTGAGATTCCTAGACAGTTCTCACTGACCATCGCACGATGGCTCTTCACGTCAACGAAGCGACGCTCAGAACCGAGATTTACACCACTCCACGGGACGTGACC
>NZ_BMFW01000078.1 GCF_014639275.1 Arthrobacter liuii
GTGACGGTACCTGCAGAAGAAGCGCCGGCTAACTACGTGCCAGCAGCCGCGGTAATACGTAGGGCGCAAGCGTTATCCGGAATTATTGGGCGTAAAGAGCTCGTAGGCGGTTTGTCGCGTCTGCCGTGAAAGTCCGGGGCTCAACTCCGGATCTGCGGTGGGTACGGGCAGACTAGAGTGATGTAGGGGAGACTGGAATTCCTGGTGTAGCGGTGAAATGCGCAGATATCAGGAGGAACACCGATGGCGAAGGCAGGTCTCTGGGCATTAACTGACGCTGAGGAGCGAAAGCATGGGGAGCGAACAGGATTAGATACCCTGGTAGTCCATGCCGTAAACGTTGGGCACTAGGTGTGGGGGACATTCCACGTTTTCCGCGCCGTAGCTAACGCATTAAGTGCCCCGCCTGGGGAGTACGGCCGCAAGGCTAAAACTCAAAGGAATTGACGGGGGCCCGCACAAGCGGCGGAGCATGCGGATTAATTCGATGCAACGCGAAGAACCTTACCAAGGCTTGACATGAACCAGACCGGGCTGGAAACAGTTCTTCCCTTTTGGGGTTGGTTTACAGGTGGTGCATGGTTGTCGTCAGCTCGTGTCGTGAGATGTTGGGTTAAGTCCCGCAACGAGCGCAACCCTCGTTCCATGTTGCCAGCGGGTAGTGCCGGGGACTCATGGGAGACTGCCGGGGTCAACTCGGAGGAAGGTGGGGACGACGTCAAATCATCATGCCCCTTATGTCTTGGGCTTCACGCATGCTACAATGGCCGGTACAAAGGGTTGCGATACTGTGAGGTGGAGCTAATCCCAAAAAGCCGGTCTCAGTTCGGATTGGGGTCTGCAACTCGACCCCATGAAGTCGGAGTCGCTAGTAATCGCAGATCAGCAACGCTGCGGTGAATACGTTCCCGGGCCTTGTACACACCGCCCGTCAAGTCACGAAAGTTGGTAACACCCGAAGCCGGTGGCCTAACCCGTAAGGGGGGGAGCTGTCGAAGGTGGGACTGGCGATTGGGACTAAGTCGTAACAAGGTAGCCGTACCGGAAGGTGCGGCTGGATCACCTCCTTTCTAAGGAGCGCCTACAACAACC
>NZ_BMFW01000079.1 GCF_014639275.1 Arthrobacter liuii
GTGTATGGAAATCTCATCTCGAAGCGAGCTTCCCGCTTAGATGCTTTCAGCGGTTATCCCATCCGAACGTAGCTAATCAGCGGTGCACTTGGCAGTACAACTGACACACCAGAGGTTCGTCCGTCCCGGTCCTCTCGTACTAAGGACAGCCCTTCTCAAATTTCCTGCGCGCGCAGCGGATAGGGACCGAACTGTCTCACGACGTTCTAAACCCAGCTCGCGTACCGCTTTAATGGGCGAACAGCCCAACCCTTGGGACCTACTCCAGCCCCAGGATGCGACGAGCCGACATCGAGGTGCCAAACCATGCCGTCGATATGGACTCTTGGGCAAGATCAGCCTGTTATCCCCGAGGTACCTTTTATCCGTTGAGCGACGGCCATTCCACAATGTACCGCCGGATCACTAGTCCCGACTTTCGTCCCTGCTCGAGATGTCTCTCTCACAGTCAAGCTCCCTTGTGCACTTACACTCGACACCTGATTGCCAACCAGGCTGAGGGAACCTTTGGGCGCCTCCGTTACTTTTTAGGAGGCAACCGCCCCAGTTAAACTACCCATCAGGCACTGTCCCTGACCCGGATTACGGGCCGAAGTTAGATGTCCAAAGTGACCAGAGTGGTATTTCAACGATGACTCCACCCGAACTGGCGTCCGGGCTTCAACGTCTCCCACCTATCCTACACAAGCCACTCCGAACACCAATACCAAACTATAGTAAAGGTCTCGGGGTCTTTCCGTCCTGCTGCGCGTAACGAGCATCTTTACTCGTACTGCAATTTCGCCGAGTTTATGGTTGAGACAGCGGGGAAGTCGTTACTCCATTCGTGCAGGTCGGAACTTACCCGACAAGGAATTTCGCTACCTTAGGATGGTTATAGTTACCACCGCCGTTTACTGGGGCTTAAATTCTCAGCTTCGCCCTTACAGGCTAACCGGTCCTCTTAACCTTCCAGCACCGGGCAGGAGTCAGTCCGTATACATCGTCTTGCGACTTCGCACGGACCTGTGTTTTTAGTAAACAGTCGCTTCCCCCTGGTCTCTGCGGCCCCGATCCCCTCC
>NZ_BMFW01000080.1 GCF_014639275.1 Arthrobacter liuii
TTCAGCCCGACGAACTCGGGGCCCATCTGGACTTTGGCCTTGATCCACTCCGGTTTGCGTTCCACGGGAACGGCCGAGTTACGCTGCTCCACGCGCAGCAGCTTCCGGCCTTCAGGTGCCAATGTCATCGGTACTCTTTCCTTAGCATTCCACGACGTTGACGGCGAGGCCGCCCATCGCTGTTTCCTTGTATTTGTCGCTCATGTCTTTGCCGGTTTCGCGCATGGTGATGATGACTTCGTCCAGGGAGACCCGGTGCGTGCCGTCGCCCCAGAGCGCCATTTTCGCGGCGTTGATCGCCTTGGCGGCGGCGATCGCGTTCCGTTCGATGCACGGGACCTGGACCAGCCCGCCGATCGGGTNCCGCCCATCACCTCGGCCAGGCCCGCGGCGGCCATCGAGGACGCGGAACCCACCTCGCCCTGGCAGCCCACCTCGGCCCCGGAGATCGAGGCCTGTTCCTTGTAGAGCACCCCGACGGCGCCGGCGGCGAGCAGGAACCGGACCACCACGGCGTCGCGGTCTTCCTGGCTGGCCTGGTCCATGCCCGGGGCGAAATGCAGCGCGTAAAACAGGACGGCGGGGATGATCCCGGCCGCCCCGTTCGTCGGGGCGGTGACCACGCGGCCGCCGGACGCGTTCTCCTCGTTCACCGCCAGGGCCACCAAGTTAACCCACTCCTGCCAATACCGCGGGTCGTAGGGGCCCGCATCCCAGTCCACGTCCGGGTCCTCTTCACGGGTGTCGGCGGACTCTTTCTTGAGCCGTTCGTACCAGTCCGGGGCGCGCCGGCGGACCTTTAACCCGCCCGGCAGCACCCCCTCGCGCTTCAGGGACGTGGCCACGCAGGCCTCCATCACGGACCAGATATGCAGCAGCCCGGCACGGATCTCCTCCCCGGCGCGGGAGGCCTTCTCGTTGAGCAGCATCACATCGCTGACGCCCAGCCCGGTGTTCCGGCAGTGGTCCAGCAGTTC
>NZ_BMFW01000081.1 GCF_014639275.1 Arthrobacter liuii
GCCGCCGTTGTAGGGGTAGCTGCGGTCGTAGTTGCCGATCGAGCGGGTGAGGTATTCGTCCACCGTGGCCTGGGTCAGCCACTGGTGCCCGTCGGCGGACATGGTCCCGGAGGAGTAGGTGTTATCCCACAGCGGACCGGCGGCCGAAGTCAGTGCATGGTGGTTCGGCGTCGTCTTGCCGCCGAACTCGGCCAGGGCCGGGTCGCCGTTGCCGCGGCTGTCATCGCCCAGGACCTGGTCGTAGGTGCGGTTCTCCTAGACCTGAGGAGGATCTCTCCCTCGAGCAGCTGTTCGCGCTGGGCTCCGCGGTAGCCTTTTACGAATACGACTTCGGAGACAGCTGGCTTCACCGGCTCGAGCTGGTGTCCCGCCGGCCGGCCGACCACGGGACACCGCCGGCCCGGCGCTCGACGGCGCGCGACGCGGCCCGCTCGAAGACTCTGGAGGATTGCCGGGGTACGAGGACATAATGGACGCCTGGGCCAAACCGTCCCATCCTGACCATGCCGAGTACTCTGCCTGGGTGGCCGAAATGACCGGCTCCACTGAACCTTTTGACCCGGCCTTTCTGGACATTCCTGCCGTCAACCGGACACTGGCTACGTTGTTTTGACGCCGGGGCTGCTGCCGAGAACTCCATGAATAGCAGGCAAGAAAAAGCCACTTTTACGGTTCTCCCCCACCGGACTATAAACGCCGATAGTTGATCTTCTGTCAACCTGATCTGCTCGGTCGTTGGATGTCGGCGCCGTGGCTCGCGGTCATGGCCAGCGGTGGGAATCTCCACAGTCACGGGAGCAGATTGTTTTCGCTTTGCGGGGACAAGAATTACGGAATGTC
>NZ_BMFW01000082.1 GCF_014639275.1 Arthrobacter liuii
GGACCAGCAGGCTGTACTGCGGCTGTAGGGTTACGGGGGCGCTCCAGCCGTGGGCCTTGGCAATGTGGACCGCTTTGGTCATCTGCCATCCGAGGAAGTTGGAAAAGCCGTAGTAGGCGATCTTGCCGTTGCTGACGGAGTCATGCAGGAACCGGAGCGTTTCTTCCAGCGGTGTGATGGGGTCCCATGCGTGCATCTGGTAGAGGTCGATTTGTTCCACTCCCAGGCGGCGGAGTGAGTCATCCAGGGCCCGGGTGAGGTGGCGGCGGGAGGTCCCGACGTCGTTCGGGGCCTCACCCATGGGGAAGCGGCCCTTGGTGGCAAGCACCACCCGCTCCCTGGCTTCTGGCCGCTGGGCAAGCCAACGGCCAATGATCTCCTCCGATACCCCGGCGCTGTAAACGTCCGCGGTATCGACGAAATTACCGCCGGCCTCAACATAACTGTCAAGGATGGCGTGCGACGTTTCCTCGGTGGCCTCGGCCCCGAACGTCATGGTTCCNGTTTCGGTTCGAAGCCCAGCAGCCGCCGGGCCTTGTCGATGGAGAGCATGGTCTCGTGTTCGCCCAGGTCCTTGACCACTTTCACGTTCGGATAGACCTCTGCCGCGAGGCTGGAACTGGACCGGCTCATGACCGTGTCCGCGTTAGCGATGATGAATGCCTCGAACCCCGGTTTGCCGTTCTCCAGTGCGCGGAGCACCGCCTGCGCGCCGTCCCGGCCATCGATATAGCCCCAGAGGTTCCATTTGCGCAGCATGGGGTCGGAGTCGAAGGAAGGAAAGGCTTCGTAGTCTTCCGGATCCATGACGTTGGAGAACC
>NZ_BMFW01000083.1 GCF_014639275.1 Arthrobacter liuii
GACTCCCCCAGGCTTATCGCAGATTCCTACGTCCTTCTTCGGCTCCTAATGCCAAGGCATCCACCGTGTGCTCTTAAAAACTTGACCACAAAGATCAAAAAACTAATTTCGAGAGAACCACGAAACCAAACAGCAACCAACCACACCCAAAAAAGCGCAGCCAGCAAACCATCAGATCCAGGTTCATATATCTTGGAAATTGCTTCTTATACAAGATGCTCGCGTCCACTATGTAGTTCTCAAACAACAACCCCACACCACACACCCCACACACACCAAGTGTGCGTGATCGGTGCAGCAGGGAAACCAGAAACAAACAAACCCGGACAAGGAACCACCACAGCCAAAGCCACAGCAACCCCACCCGGTCCTGTTGCCTCAGGACCCAACAGTGTGCCAAACACTAAACCGCACCATCCCCACACCCACCGTTCCAGGACCACCCAAAGGCAGGTCCGTACTAGAGAAGGCAAAGAAACACCACGGCCGCTATTCGTTGATATTCCACCCATGAGCACCCGCCACGGAACAATCGTCCGTGCTACGGGCTTGCTTCCTGACAACACCACACCACCAACACGCGTCAGCAATGGGTTGTTGTAGGCGCTCCTTAGAAAGGAGGTGATCCAGCCGCACCTTCCGGTACGGCTACCTTGTTACGACTTAGTCCCAATCGCCAGTCCCACCTTCGACAGCTCCCCCCCTTACGGGTTAGGCCA
>NZ_BMFW01000084.1 GCF_014639275.1 Arthrobacter liuii
AATAAGTACCGCGACCGGGTCGCGACCTGGTGCTTCGAGCACACCAGGACCGACGGGGACGTCTCACTGGTGCTCTATGACGTGACCACCTTGTATTTCGAGGCGGAGAAGGAAGACGAGCTGCGGAAAGTCGGGTACTCCAAGGAACGTCGCGTTGATCCCCAGATCGTTGTCGGTCTGCTCGTGGATCGCGGCGGGTTTCCGCTGGAGATCGGCTGCTTCGAGGGCAACAAGGCCGAGACGGCAACCATGATCCCGATTATCAAGCAGTTCCAGGTCCGCCACGGCTTGGCCGACCTGGTCGTCGTCGCCGACGCAGGCATGCTCTCAGCCGGCAATCTGCGCGAGCTGGACGAGGCGAACCTGCGGTTCATTGTCGGTTCCCGGATGACGAAAGCGCCGAACGATCTGGCCTCGCATTTCCGCTGGCACGGTGACGCGTTCAGCGACGGGCAGCTGATCGATACGGTCACCCCCAGGACCGGCCACAAGAACGAGAACAACCCTGATCTGCGTACCGAACCCGTCTGGGACCCTGCCGCGCACCCGGGCTCATGGCGGGCGGTGTGGGCCTACTCCCGCAAGAGAGCTGTTCACGACAACACAACGCTCACGGCCCAGGAGAACCGGGCACGGGAGGTCATCGAGGGACAGAAATCAGCCCGGACCCCACGGTTCGTCAAGACCG
>NZ_BMFW01000085.1 GCF_014639275.1 Arthrobacter liuii
CTAAGCCTTCGTGGTTCAGGTGTTTGGATGGGTAGGGGAGCGTCGTGTGGGCGGTGAAGTCGCGGTGTAAACCAGCGGTGGAGCCTACACGAGTGAGAATGCAGGCATGAGTAGCGAAAGACGGGTGAGAAACCCGTCCGCCGAATGATCAAGGGTTCCAGGGTCAAGCTAATCTGCCCTGGGTAAGTCGGGACCTAAGGCGAGGCCGACAGGCGTAGTCGATGGACAACGGGTTGATATTCCCGTACCGGCGAAAAACCGCCCATGCTGAGCGGGGGATACTAACTGCCCGAAACCTGCCTGACACCCCTTGTGGGTGAAGGGTTTTGGTGGAGCGCAGGGCCTGATCCCGGGAGGCAAGCGTATTAACAGGTGTGACGCAGGAAGGTAGCCGAGCCGGGCGATGGTTGTCCCGGTCTAAGGATGTAGGGCGAATGGTAGGTAAATCCGCTGTTCATGATGCCTGAGATCTGATGGGACCCCCGTGTGGGGGGATTTGGTGATCCTATGCTGCCGAGAAAAGCATCGACGCGAGGTTTTAGCCGCCCGTACCCCAAACCGACACAGGTGATCAGGTAGAGAATACTAAGGCGATCGAGAGAATTATGGTTAAGGAACTCGGCAAAATGCCCCCGTAACTTCGGGAGAAGGGGGGCCCCAACCTTGAA
>NZ_BMFW01000086.1 GCF_014639275.1 Arthrobacter liuii
TAGGGCGTGTCTCCCAAAGCCTGATGACCGCATCCGGGATGCTTGATGGGTGTCGCGTACTTCCGTTTTGACTGATGGGCAATGGGCCCGCATCCAGCCGCTACTGCCGTCCTCTGCAGGCCGGCGGGGTCGTCCTTTTCGGGACGACCGCCGAGTGGTCGAGGGCATCATCTACCGGTATCGCTGCGGGATCGCTTGGCGGGATGTGCCTGCCGAGTTCGGTCCGTGGCAGACCATCTGGAAGCGTCACCGCCGCTACAGCGGTGACGGAACGTGGGACAGCATTCTGGCGGCGCTGCTGACGGTCGCCGATACCCAGGGTGAGGTGGACTGGTCGGTCTCGGTCGACTCGACGGTCAACCGTGCCCACCAGCACGGCACCAACCTTCCCCGCACCACAGGGGGACCGCTCGAATTACATGAATCTGTTTGCTGAACCGGACGACCATGCCATTGGCCGTTCCCGCGGTGGACTGAGTACCAAGATCCACGCCCTGGTGGACGGCAAAGGCCGGCCTTTGGTCCTGCTGGTCGCACCGGGCCAGGGTGGAGATGCGCCGATGTTCGCCCACCTCATGAACCAGTTGAAGATCAACCGTGCCGGTCCGGGCAGGCCACGCACCCGCCCGGACCGGATCCGCGGAGACAAGGC
>NZ_BMFW01000087.1 GCF_014639275.1 Arthrobacter liuii
CCCCCAAGGCACCGGGCGATCTGGAAGTCCCGGCGCGTCCCTGCCGAACGGGTTTGCCTGCGGTACGTTGGAGGCCATGGGCTACTTGTCCCCCGCATCTGCCGGGAATCCGAATGGATGAAGTATTTTCGGTGGCCGGCGGCAAGGCAGCGCTCAGTCTCCGGCCGGACGGGATCTTGCACCTTGTCTGGGCCCCTGGCACTTATGTGCAGGAAGAGGACGCCGTCTCAGCCGTCACGATGTTGAACAAGATCAGCCCGGACCACGACCGGCCGTTGCTGGTCGATATGCGCAACGCCGGGAACACGTCATCGCGGGCCAGGGACGTTTTCGCGGATCCACACGCGGTCTCACGGGTGGCGCTGTTGGGTGAATCCCCCGTCGACCAGGTGATCGCCAGCTTCTTCACGGGCGTCCACCGGCCTCAGCGCCCCACCCGATACTTCACCTCTGAAGCCGCGGCACTTAGCTGGCTGGCCGGCGGCTAAACGGCCAGACCTCAGGCCGCCGGGGACTCTCATGATCCGGACCCCTCTGTGCCTGAACCGGCCTTGCTGTTGATTGCGCGCTGCGCGGGGTAGGTTTCGACGTGAGAGGCGATCAGGGCAAGGACAAGGGGAGGCCATGCTTTTTGAG
>NZ_BMFW01000088.1 GCF_014639275.1 Arthrobacter liuii
AATACTTCATCCATTCGGATTCCCGGCAGATGCGGGGGACAAGTAGCCCATGGCCTCCAACGTACCGCAGGCAAACCCGTTCGGCAGGGACGCGCCGGGACTTCCAGATCGCCCGGTGCCTTGGGGGCCGCGGCCTTATCAGGTCAGGAGTCTGACTTTTTGCGATACATGACGGACTTTTTCCGCGGCGCCACGTGACGTTCCGTGCAGTCCACAACGGGATGCGTCCCTACCCGGCCGGACCCCGTCGCGATGACTCTACCGTTGGCTTAGCGGATGAGGCTTTGGAGTAGCGCCGGCTCCAGGGCGGCGTCGATCAGGACGTGGGCGATGACGCAGGGCCACAGGCTTCGTTTCGACATCAGGTAGAGGGCGGCCAGGCCCCATCCGAGAATGGTCGTCGCGGCCTGGGCCAGGAGAGCGGCAGGGAAGCCGGCGAAGACGTAAAAGTGGAGGCCTCCGAACACGAGCCCGCTGATAAAGACCTGGAGAGCCGGTGACCGGCCTGCGGCCGCTAGCCGGTCCATCAGGACGCCTCGGAATAGGGTCTCCTCGAAGAACCCGGCGATCAGCGCTGCCAGGACCGCGACGAGCTTGAGCGGGGACACGTTCCCGGCAC
>NZ_BMFW01000089.1 GCF_014639275.1 Arthrobacter liuii
GGCAAGATCGCCTACTACGGCTTTTCCAACTTCCTCGGATGGCAGATGACCAAAGCGGTCCACATTGCCAAGGCCCACGGCTGGAGCGCCCCCGTAACCCTACAGCCGCAGTACAGCCTGCTGGTCCGGGAAATCGAATCTGAGATTGTCCCGGCCTCCCAGGACGCGAACATCGGCCTGCTGCCGTGGTCGCCGCTGGGCGGCGGTTGGCTCTCCGGCAAATACAAGCGTGACGAGCCGCCCACAGGTGCCACCCGCCTGGGCGAAAACCCCGAACGCGGCATGGAGGCATGGCAGGCCCGCAACGATGACCCCCACACCTGGGACATCATAGACACACTGGAAAAGATCGCCGCGGATCATGGGGCAAGCGCCTCCCAAGTGGCGCTGGCATGGCTGGTGGACCGGCCGGGCGTGACGTCCGTGATCCTCGGTGCCCGCACCACTGAACAGCTGGCGGACAACCTTGCCGCAGCGGACCTGGAACTCACCCCGGAGGAAACACTGCGGCTCACCCAGACCAGCCAACCCCGTGTAGGGGTCTATCCTTACGGTCCGATGGCCCAAACCCAGCGCAGCCGCAAAATCGAAGGCGGCAGGTAAACCCCGAACTGGTCCC
>NZ_BMFW01000090.1 GCF_014639275.1 Arthrobacter liuii
TGACATTGGCACCTGAAGGCCGGAAGCTGCTGCGCGTGGAGCAGCGTAACTCGGCCGTTCCCGTGGAACGCAAACCGGAGTGGATCAAGGCCAAAGTCCAGATGGGCCCCGAGTTCGTCGGGCTGAAGAACCTGGTCAAAAAAGAAGGCCTCCACACCGTCTGCGAGGAAGCCGGCTGCCCCAACATCTTCGAATGCTGGGAAGACAAGGAAGCCACCTTCCTGATCGGCGGCTCCGAATGCACCCGCCGCTGCGACTTCTGCCAGATCGACACCGGCAAACCCTCCCCCGTGGACATGTTCGAACCCACCAAGGTGGCCCGCTCCGTCCAATCCATGGCCCTGCGCTACGCCACCGTCACCGGCGTCGCCCGTGACGACCTCGAAGACGAAGGCGTCTGGCTCTACGCCGAAACCGTCCGCAAAATCCACGAACTGAACCCCGGCACCGGCGTCGAACTGCTCATCCCCGACTTCTCCGGCAACCCCGACCACATCAAGGCCATCTGCGACTCCGCCCCCGAAGTCTTCGCCCACAACGTCGAAACCGTCCCCCGGATCTTCAAGCGCATCCGCCCCGCATTCCGCTACGACCGCTCCCTGGACGTCATCACCCA
>NZ_BMFW01000091.1 GCF_014639275.1 Arthrobacter liuii
ACCGGGCGGACGTGTTCCTCAAAGACCTCAAGCAGGCCGAAACGGACAACAACCTCCCGCAGCTGAATGTCATGACACTCCCGACCGACCACACCGCCGGGACGGACCCGTCCCAGCCCACACCGTCCGCCATGGTCGCGGACAACGACCTTGCCGTCGGCCGGATCATTGACGGTATCTCCCACTCCAAGTACGGCAAGGATTCCGCCGTGTTCGTCATGGAAGATGACAGCCAGGGCGGTGTCGACCACGTCGACGGTCACCGCCAGCCGGCCCTGGTGTGGAGCCCCTTTGCCAAGAAGGGCGCCGTTGTGAACACCTACTACACGCAGTTGAACATCGTCCGGACCATTGAACAGATCCTCGCGCTGCCCCCGATGACCCAGATGGACCTCGCCGCGCAGCCTATGTTCGACGCGTTCACCGACAAGGCCGACACCACCCCCTACACCGCCCAGCCCAACCAGATCCCGCTGGACACCCTGAATGGATCCCCGGCAGCAGCTGCCCCGGCCGCTGCGCAGCCTGCCGCCCAGGCCTGGGCTGACTGGTCCAAGAAGCAGGACTGGAAAGGCCCGGACCGCGCCAACCCCGCCC
>NZ_BMFW01000092.1 GCF_014639275.1 Arthrobacter liuii
GGAGTTGACGATGCCATCGGGGAAGCGCTCATGTTCATGCCCGGATCCATGGACGCCCCGGCTGATCCAGCGACCGTTGAAGGCGCTGCTGACGTGCCGGTCCCGGTACCACCGCTGCCGCAGGCGGTGGCGCCGATGATCGTGGCGGCACCGATTACAGCGAGGGTGAGGCGCTGTCGGATCGTGGTGGTCTTCATGGCGTATTCCTCTTTCAATCGCGGCGCGAACGGCCTGCCGGCTGACTGACCCGGCCCGTGGCCTGCCGGCAAGGGTGCTCAGGCGGGGTGGCTGGAGGTCAGGTGGGCATAGACAACGGTGTTGTCAAGGTACTCGCGGGTGGCGGGGTTGTAGCCGCCGCAGGTGATGAGGCGGACTTCGGGGCGGTCCGCGTTCTGATAGACCTTTACCGTCGGAAACGTTGATTTGTGGTAGATGTCGACGTTGTCGACGGTGAAGACCGCGGCGGTGTGGTCGGCCCGGGTGACCGTGATGGTCTGGCCGGGGGTGAGTTCGTGGAGCCGGTAGAACAGGCCGATATCACTGTTGGTGGCGTTGACGTGGCCGAGGATAACCGCTGACCCGGTCTGGCC
>NZ_BMFW01000093.1 GCF_014639275.1 Arthrobacter liuii
CTGGCAGGACTCTGGCCGAGGTCCCGCAGGACTCTGCCGGCATCCAGAAGTGAAGTTGGTTCCACGACCCGGGCGATCACCAGATCCCGGAACACCTCGTCACCGAGGCCATCGAACTTCAACGACGTGAACGCCCAGGCCAACGCATTGAACAGCAACCTGGAGTCCGTGCCCACCACGCGGGCACGGCCCTCGCGCCCAGGAATTGCTGCCGGGCGGGCAATATCGAACAGGCCCGGATTATCAGCAGGGACAACCAGATTCTTCACTGGAGGCGTGCGCTCGACACCAAGCTCAAGGACGCCCTGCGCCGGATTCTCCAGCAACTCGCGCGCACGCTCCAGCAGGACACCGAGTTCGGCTTCCGTATGCGCCGAACCGAGGTGCTCTACTATCCGCTGACGGCCCCGCACATACTCCGCGATCTGCACACCGGTCGCCCCCGAAGCCGTCCGCACCCTCCTGATGAATGCCACACCGTGACACTAGAACAAATCCCATTAGTGCGTGAAAAACCATGAAGCAGCCCGCATCACCGCAGGTCAGCACGATAC
>NZ_BMFW01000094.1 GCF_014639275.1 Arthrobacter liuii
CGGAAACGCCGTCTCCGGTGATTTTGAGGTCCATGAGCGCCGTGTCGGGGTAGGAGTCGCCCTGAGGTCCGTTGCTGTAGGCGAGCGTGCGCAGCGATGTGGTTCCTGCCGGGCCTGCGGTGACGAGCACGTCGAAGCGCTTGCCCGGCGGAAGCAGGAGCTCACCGGCCGCTGCGCTTTGGGGGTAGGCGGTCCCGTCCTCGGCGATCACGGTGAATTGGTAGCCGTCGAGCTGGAGCTTGTAGAAGATGTCAGCGCCGGCGTTGACCAGCCGCCAGAGCTGGGTTTCACCCGGATGCATTGACAGGACAGGCTTGAGCTGGCCGTTGACGAGGCGGGTGGTGGCGGCATTCGAATCGATAGACGTGCTCTTGGTGTTCTGGACAACCGCACCCGAAGAGTCGGTCTGAATGTCTTTGAAGACCAGCGTGTGGGTGTCGACGTTCTGCAGGGGCTCGGGCAAACCAGCGCGGGTGTCCCCAATGACAAGGGCTCCGGACAGGCCGGCGGAGATCTGGTTCTCCACATCCCCCGGGGTGAATGGCGCCG
>NZ_BMFW01000095.1 GCF_014639275.1 Arthrobacter liuii
CCCGGAAACCATGCCAAACACGAGCCGGCACCCCCGCAAACCATGCCAAACGTGAGCGGGCGTGTTGGTGGACTGGGCGGGGTTGTGAAGATGGCCACGATACCGGCACCAGGGTCCCCTCTGTCCCGGGAGATTTTGTGGCTCCACTAGAATTGATGAAGATGTACGGACTTCGAAGCGCTTGATTTCGGGTTGCGTAGGAAATGAAACGAGCGGCTGCAGTTGCGCCAGTGGTCGGCTCACAACAGGAGGAATCCATATGGCCGAGCACAACGGTGGCAACCGCGGCAACGACCGTGGCGCGTTCCGCGGCAACAACAACTCCGGCGGTGAGCCCCGGGGGTTCCGGTCCCGGTCCGACCGTGGCGGGGACAACTCTTCCCGCGGCGCGGCTGCCGGCGGTGAACGGAAACCCTATGGTGACCGTGATCGTAAGCCGTTTGGTGACCGCCCGCGTCGTGATGGTGAGGGTGACCGTCGTGGTTTCGGTGGCGGTGCCGGTGACCGTGACCGCAAACCCTATGGTGACCGTGATC
>NZ_BMFW01000096.1 GCF_014639275.1 Arthrobacter liuii
GCGGAGGAGGGGCACTGGGTGTTGAATCTGGACCGGGTTGGTGAACGAAGCCCCGGTCTTGTGGTGGTGGACCTGCGGGACTACGGCCAGGTTGTGGATGCGTTCCTGGGCGTGGACCGCCGGCACAGCGGCTTCGATGCCGTCGTTCACCTGGGCGCGGTCCCCGCTCCAGGTCTCCTGCCTGACGCGGCGACCTTTGAGAACAACATGCTGTCTACCTATAACGTCTTTCAGGCGGCCCGCCGGGCCGGGATCAAGAAGGTGGTGTACGCCTCCAGTGAGACGGTGTTGGGCACACCGTTCGAGGTTGACCCGCCCTATATCCCGGTAGACGAGGAGTACCCGGCCCGGCCGGAAACCACGTATTCGCTCGTGAAACGACTGGAGGAGCAGATGGCGATCGAGCTGACGCGCTGGGACCCGGAGCTGAGCATTGTTGGGCTGCGGTTCTCCAACGTCATGGATCCGGAAGACTACGAAGCCTTTCCTTCCTTCGACTCCGACCCCATGCTGCGCAAATGGAACC
>NZ_BMFW01000097.1 GCF_014639275.1 Arthrobacter liuii
CTGTCGATTCTGGAGGCCTCTCGGCGTGTCGGAGCGGTGCATGCGACCGGCAGCAATTGGTGGGCCCAATCTGGCCACATGATGGCTGTGAACATGGGTGCCGTGGGGGGCTTGGCGGATCCGGCGCCCTCAGTGGAAGGGCCGGGCCGGGCGTTGAACCTGGCGGAGCGGGGGATGATCCAGATGGGCCTGCGGAGCGGACTGAGTTACGCCAGGATCGGTGAGGCGATCGGGCGGAACAAATCCGTGGTCTGGCGGGAGGTGAAACGCAACACCAGCGCAGACGGGGTGTATTACGCCTCTGTCGCGCATACGAAGGCGCATCAGGCCCGGCGCCGGCCCAAGCCGTTGAAGCTCATCCAGGAGGAGGCGCTGTGCCGGCTGATCGGAGTGTGGATGGATGAGGGGTGGAGCCCCAAACTGATCTCGGCGATGTTGGCGTTCCACTTCCCGGATGATCAGACTATGCAGGTGAGCCACGAGACGATCTACCAGGCCCTATACGTTCAGTCCCGCGGCGCC
>NZ_BMFW01000098.1 GCF_014639275.1 Arthrobacter liuii
CCGTCGGTCGCCCACGCCACGGCCCTGGCAGTGAGTTTCGCCCGGGGGCCGGCCAGCTCATGTTCTTCGGTGAAGGTGGTTCTGGGGCAGTCAGGGTCCGGGCAGCGCCAGACACGCTTGGCCCACAGCAGCCGCACGGGCCGCCCGAAACACGGGGTGTCATGGAGCCGGACCTGCCGGCGGCCGTGCCCGACCGCGACGACACCGCAGTCCGGACAACCGCTCAGAGTTTCGGCTGTCTCGACATGCAGAACCAGGCCGGTCCCGGCCGCCGTGACAGAGCAGACGTGGATGCCGTCGACACCAAGAAGCGCGTCTGCCCGCTCGCACCAGCGACCGCCCGGGCAGGAAGTAACATTGGGCATATCAGGGTCTCTTTTTTATTTGGAAGCTTGGTCGCTACCAATTCAAAGAGGCCCTGACCCCTCTCCTCCCGCACCACGCCGCAGCGGCATCAGGACACGCTGCCGCCCTCGCGTCAGACGACCCTAACCACGCTCATCTGCGAAGGGCC
>NZ_BMFW01000099.1 GCF_014639275.1 Arthrobacter liuii
CTGCCTTCCATTGTTTGAGTGTCCGGCCGAGGCGGGCGACTTCCGCGATCGGGCAGGACGGGAACGAGGAGATCACCTCGTTGACGAGTTCCCTGCCCCGCTCCGGCCTGGCGTGGTAGATGTTCCGCAGCTTCTGGTAGCACTGCCAGGCCAGGGTGACTTCGTGGTCCGGGTCCCCGAGGGTCAGTTTCGCATCGAGTCTGGCGGATTGCTTGTCGGTGAGGTGTTCGGCGCCGATCTGCAGGGTTCGGCGGATCCCGTAGAGCGGGTCGCCCTTGCGTCCGCGGTGCCCGAGGGTGTCCTGCTGGACCCGGCGGCGGACTTCATCGACCATGGCTGATCCCAGTTTCACGACATGGAACGCGTCCAGCACGGTGATCGCTTCGGGCAGTTCGTCGCGGATCGCGTTCGCGTAGCCGCGGAACGGATCCAAAGCGGCGGTCTTGATGCCGGTGGTGAATTCCTCGCCGCGGGCTTTGAGCCAGTCCGCGTAGGCCTTCCCGGACC